>CABJAV010000018.1 GCA_902363675.1 Lachnospiraceae bacterium
GCAAAGTTACTTGATAAAGTGGCAGGCAACGACTAAATAAAACTTTCCCTTATTTCCCTTACGATTATCTCATAAGGGCAAAAATAAGGGAAAATACATATCATTTCACTAATGAATGGGCTGGAATGTCTGTAAAATAGGGAAAGTTAGAAATATATTTCGGCAAACTTGAATTTTTATTTATGAATGCATCTTGTTCTTTATGCGCAGACAGGCTTCTGTGTGCATAATCCAATGTCTTGAAAACGGCATTTGAATTAGTCCACGAATATCTTTACTACACCAATAATCAATCAGCCAAATTGCTTTTTCATCACAGTTTACTACATTCAGCGATTTTAAATAGCCTTTTCTTTCGTCTGGAATTTTCCATTTCAACTCATCATAAGAAAACCGTTCAAGTATTTTCTCGGTGCTTTCTCGTACTTCAAAAATATACGAATATAGCTCTTCCAGATTAAGCTGCTTTGAAAAATCGGCAATCTGCTGTTTAACGAGTTCATTTCCGGTTGTGATGATTGGTGAATTGATACGCACTTGATAATTGCCAGTAAAAAATACCTGTTCATCTTCAGTTATCACTGTATGCGCAACAATATCTTCAATACGAAAAATATGCCAAATTGAATAGGCAATCGTCTTGCTATGGTAACCATCAGCGTTTATAAAGGGGATTGCATTAAAATCTTCTCTGCATAAATCTTCTTTGAAAGATACCAAAGTTTGCATTAACTGTCTTCGCAAATTAAATAAAGTATCAATGCCCATCTTATAAGTATCTTTCTTTTTTATTTGAGCCTGCATTGTTTTATTAAGTTCAGACCATTCCTTATTCATAATTCATATTCCATCCCCTCTCAAATACCGATTTACGAAACTCTTTAATTTCGCATAGGCACATTATACCACAGCTCCTGTGCCTATGCGACACCTTTACTGCTCCTTCCGGTACGAACTCATCTTCTCCACCGTCACTTCCGGATAAAAATAAGTAAGTATCGTTGCTTTTGGAACACCTGCCGCAAGTGCTTTCTTCACTTCCTCCTTCTGCTCCGCTGTATATGACCAGTGCATCATTCGGTTTGTGATTGTATCCTCCCACTTCGGCTTCTCCCTTTCAGGATTTCTTACAGGCTTCTCTCCTCCATTGGTACTGTCGGAGTTCTCCGCTTTCTGCGACTCATCGGCATATTCAAACTCATTTGCCTGCTCCCTGTCGATTTTCGCCTTCTGCTCTGCCTCATCCTGCATTGAAAATCTCCTGCTTAATTCCTTATCCCCAAGCAGCATAAACTGCTCATAGGTCAGTGTATCAATATACACATTTTCGCCCTTATCCTTCATTTTTTCATAATGCTTAATGGCTTTTTCCGACAAAATCTCAAATGGCGGTCCAATGATACGATCAGCTCCCTGTGTCTTATGGACATAGGCTTTTCCCTTTCCGTCCGCTGTCTGATTAAACATCGGGTGTCGGAATGGAATATACTTATTGTCCATTATCGGATCAAAACCACGGATAAAAATAATACATTTCTTATTATCCAGCTTTCTGACCTCATCGGGTGTAAACAGTTCCCTGCCTAAAACATCATAATTCCTTGATGAGCTTCCCTGTCTGCCCTTTGTCTCTCCGCTTGATTTTTTATCAATCGTGCCTTTACCCAAAAGCTCCGAGACATACTTGTGTGTACTCTGCTCATTGCCTCCAAGATATATGAAGGTATCGCAGTTGCCGGGGATTGTTTCCCAAGTATCTTTGAAAAGTGCCTTTAGCTGGGCGAAATTCTGAATGATGATAATACTTGAAATCTCCCGGCTTCGCATTGTCGATAACAACGAACAGAAGTCATCAGGCAATGCGACATTCGCAAATTCGTCTAACATAAAGGTGACGTGAATTGGCAGTCTGCCACCGCAGTTAAAGTCTGCCTGATAGTACAATTCCTGAAATATCTGTGTGTACAGCATACCGATAATAAAGTTATAGGATTTATCACTATCCGGGATTACACAGAACAGTGCTGTCTTTGTCTCCCCATCTCCATTGACTCCAATGCCGATATCAGACAGGTTCAGTTCATCTTTGGAGAGCAGGCGTAAAACCTGCTTATTTTCAAGAAATGCAAGTCTTGAGTTTGCACTGATGATAATGGAACGGACAGTATCTCCGGCACCCCTCATACATTTGTTATACTGTTTGACTGCCGGATGGTTTGCTCCAAGCGGCGAACTCTCCTCTAAAAACTTCATACGGACATCCAGCTTTGAAGCCTTTCCCGGTTCCTTGACCTCTGCTTCTCCAAGCAGCTTCAAAACTGTCTCAAAGTTTCGCTTTGCAGGCTGCACCTCCAGCCACACATAATAGAAAATTGCCTGTAAAAACAAGCCTTCCGCTTTCTCCCAGAACGGATCACTCGGTGTTGAGCCTTTTGGTGTGGTATTACTGATAAGATTGGTAATCAGCTTCACCACATCAGTTTCCTCTCTGATATAGGAAAATGGATTGTAACAGTCTGATTTATCCATCTCCAAAAGATTGATAACTTTTACATTGTACCCGTTATCCTTTAACATCTGCCCACAGCTTCTTAATATCTCTCCCTTTGGATCGGTACAGATAAAAGAACAGTTATGCGGCATCTGCATAAGATTCGGTTTTACTTCATAAAATGTCTTTCCTGCTCCGGAACCGCCGCAGATAAGTATATTTCCGTTGAGCTTCAGCCTTCGGAAATCCAGCGACATCTTCACATTCTGACTGAGTATCCGGTTGAAATTCTCATCTTTATCCGCCAGTATCTTATTGACCTGCTTCGGATTTTCAAATCTTGCTGTACCATATTCTTTGCCGGGCATATAGTTTCTCTGGCTGGTGTAATACATAATAATAGCCATTGCATAGATACATAATGCAATGGCTACTGCGTTTACTGTATTTGAATTGTAATAATTGGCAAAAGGAACTGCACACACTTCATTGAACCTGTTCATAAAGTCATTAAAGGCAATCCCTTCTGTCCATGCACCATTTATCAGATAACCAAGATACCCGGATAACACTGCACCCACTAAAATAAATATCAGTGACGGTTTTTTCTTCGTTGTCTGCATAGGCTCCTACCTCTCTTTTCTGGTAGTAACCGTTTTCTTCTTTGTGGTCTTTTTCTGTTCTTTCTGAACCTTTTCATATCGCTCCCTGACAGATGATTCTACCTTATCATAATGCGTATAAAGTTCGTCTCCCTTTTTCGTAGTTACCACACGGTTCTGCTCATCATAGAGTTTGTAATCCTTGCTGGTATCAAGGAATGTGAGCATTGTCTTTCCATTATGGATATCCATAACGTTCTCCTTATGCAGCCACACATATCTGACATCTTTTCCCCATGTTCCCGGAACTCTGGTCTTTACTGCATGGTCGTTTTCTTCTGCAATAAGTTTCTTACTGATCGTAACATCTGACAGGTTCGTATTTTTTGAGGCAGATATTGCCCTCATTCTGTCCGCAAGGCTCTGATACCCTCTGATCCGGTTAGTGAAAGCCTCCTTATCCATCATTACCTTGTGTGTACCATCCTCACTCCTGCCGCCAAGCACCCCGATTGTCTCAAGCTGTTTTATTACATTTTCTGCCTGCTCCCCATTGATGCTGAAATTCTCCTTGACCTGCTCCACACTGATAGCCTGTTTTTCCATAGCAAACATTCCCACTTTTTCAATGAGTCCGTCTATGGCAGAATTTACCTTATCCCCTTCTACCGTGTGGCTTTTCTCGTTTCCCTGCTGTTTTCTCAAAAAATCCATCAGCTTGCCGAGGGACTTTTCATCTCCATTCTTCAGATAGTCATCAAAGGTGGCAATCCTGCCAAATTTCAGCTTCTGTATCATCATATTCACACGGGGAACTGCCTCTGTATGAAAGATGACCTCACTCATACCGTCTGTCTTGTTACAGTCTGGAAGAACCGAATACAGGATTCCGTATTTCTTTGCCATTCTCTCAACCTTTCTCATATCTTCCGTTTTAAACTGCAATACCTGCAAATCCCCGCCCTTTAAGAGCAGCTTTCTCATAGATGTTTTTCCCAACGACTTTTCATAATCAAGCATCCCCTTTAAAAAGTCGATTGCCTTCTGCATGGCGGCAATACCGCCACTGCCTACTTTCATAGCAATCTCTATCCCGTCATATGCGACACGGATAATCTGTACCGCTTCCTGAATTTCCTCTGCCATTATCGCACCTCCGCTTTCTCTCTTATTGTTGTCCTTATTTCTTCCGCCTTTGTACTGCGGATTTCCTCTGCTGAAACATCAATACCATATGCTGTTAAAATATCAGACAGATGACTGATTGCTTTTTCCTCCTCTATCCGGTACATCTCAAGTGCCACAAGCAGGTTTTCGACCTGTTCCACCCACGCAGGCTTTATATCGTACTTTGACCTGTATGTGACCATAATCTCCTCGGACTGTACCTTATCCGTGGAATGTGCCAGAGCTTCGATCAGGGAAATCGTATCTTCCTTACTGCCGCTTCGGAAAGCAAACTGCACCACAAAGTTTTTTTCTTCTTCCGTGAACTCGTGTTCTACACCGTTCATCCCTGTTACCGCCTCATTGACTACTGCTAAATTCATAAGTACCTCCTAACCTGCCATACTGTTTTCAAGCACGGCAATCTCAATAATCTCTTTCATCTTTTCTGCTGAGACATTATTATTGATAAGTTCCACAAGCTGCCCTTCTGTCAGTCCCTTTTCTATGGCACTTTTTATCTGGACAAGCTGTGCAGGCACAAGATCACCGCTTGCAACCAGCTTTACAATGTCGGCTCTTGACTTCTTTTTAAATGAAAGTCTGGCAAAAAGTGCCGCAATACCACCATTTGATTTTCTTTCTGTACGCTCAACTGGAAGATGCTGGATTACACGCCCGGCAGAGTCCGTAACAGGTATCTGATAATACACGGGTATTCCATTGTACATAGGTGGCACTGCCTGTGAATCTGCAAGTGTTTTCACTGTTTCCTTATTATCAGTAGCTGCCAAAACCTCTGACGGTCCAGCCTTTTCCTCTTTTTCCGCAACCTTCTGATCATCAGATGCCGCACTCATAATCTTATCCTCAAGAGATTCTATCCTGTCTCTCATACGCTCCATCTCCTTGTCCTTATGCTCAATGCTATCTCTTAATCTTGCAATCGTGCTGCTTGCCTTATTAAGTTCATCCTGCTGATGGCTGATAATTCCATCCTTGTCCTCATTTTCCTTTACAAGCCTTTCCGTGACTTCCTTATCTTCCTTTAATACTTCAACATCGGATAATTTTTTATTAAGGGCATCGTATCTTTCCTCCTGATAGTTGATTTTCTCCACTACCATTTCCATCTGTGCAATCAGTTCTTTCACATACTCTGAGTCCTGCGTATACTGCTCCGCAGCCTTTGAAAGCTGTGCCAGAACTTCTTCATATAATCTTCTCATCACAACGGGCTTCTCTCCCCTTGCCACAGCTTCCTGTATGGTTTCAACCGGAACTCCCTTTTCATAAAATTCCAGTGATACCTTCATCTGATTGCCGGAGAGCTTATTATTGTGAAGGATATTAAAAAGTTCCTCCGGAATCCCCTTATGCAGACCTTCCGATAACACTCTCATCTGTCCGATGTTAAAATTCTTATCCAAATACTTTTCCGTCTGCTCCTGCGTAAGTCCATCCTCAAGATCACTTTTTACAAGCCCGTACACCTCATCATCGAAATTCATTTCTTTTCTCAATGACTCAATATATCTGGCAATCTGCATATTGCTTAACGGCTTGTCATTCAGATTTTGTTCCATATGCTCCTCCTAACTGCGTAAAAAAACAGCCTATCTTACTGGCTGCTCTTTTCTGTCTCTTATAATCTCTCTGTTGTATTCGGTCTTTCTTCCATCTGAAATACTGTCTGGAATCATGCTGTTTAATATTGCCTTACCCGTATTCAGTTCCCTGCATACAACCTTTTCTCTCGCACACACTTCTGAATACTCCTCTTTGTAATGTCTTCTTAAAGCCTGCACTTCCTCAAGCGAATATCCCTGTGCCTGTAATTCCTGCTCCAGTGCCACCCACTTCCTATGCTCATCTTCAAAGAAGATATCTCCAAGCCTGTATGACTGCTCTGCTGGCTTTAAGTTTTCCATCTCATCAGCCGCAGTAAAAAGTTCCATGCTCCTTTCCCTTGCTTTATAAATCCGGCTCTTTTCTGCCGAAGTCTCTTTTTTCTTATCCGTAAGAGAAGCTATCGTCCCCACAAGTTCTTCTGCTGAATGGATATTATGCCTTGCAAGGAACAAATACTGTTCCTGCAGCTTGTGCATTTTACGGATATCCTCCCTGTACTTCCATACCTGACTGTATGGTCTTTTTTTGAGTTTTCCCACCCGGTACAGCTTCGCATAATGCTTTTTCTGAAGTCCTGACAAGCCTGCCCTGCGGTATCTTTTAACTCTGCACTTTACAATGGAAACTTTCGGTATATCCTGTTTACTCTTATAAAACGCAATATCCTCTTTTACAATCCTGTCCCGGATTGCTTCCTCACAATACATATCCCCAAGAGATTTGCACCTTCTGAACCTTGTCATACCCTGTGGCTTGATTGCCAGATGTTTTCCCTGCTTTATCTGATATCCCTTTTCAGACAGCAGTTCGAGAAATTCCTCATAGTCCTTCGCCTGCAAAATACAGGCATCCAAGTCTCTTTTTATCATATCGGACCATACAAAATTACCCTCCCTGTACTCACTCCATTCCTTATAGCTTTCGTGCTGCCTCTCCTTTTTCTCATCATCCACATCAATAATGGAGAGTCCATATTCCTGACACAGCCTGTTCGTGATAGGCTGGATATACTTTGCCCAGTCCCCTTTTTCGTAACGGTACTTTTTACCGTCCACAAAACTCACGCTGTTAAATACGATATGGGAATGAACATGGGCTGTATTATCGTGTACCACAAACACCGCTTCGTATGACTTACCAAGATATTCCTCCACAAATTTCTGTGTAATTTCAAATGCCGTATCCGGATTTACCTCATTTTCCTTAAAGGAAAGTATGATATGATACCCCTGACGCTTATCAATTTTTCCAAAATTACGCTTGGTTTCCTTCATCTGCTCAAATGCGGTATCGACCTGACAGTTTATTGCACCCACCAGTCTGCCATCCTGTGTTTTGTCCGGGTTCATCACATAATCAAGTGCCCGCTTTAAATGTTTTCCGTGAAAATGCCCGCCACAATCTTTCATATTAAGGATTTTACTGATTGCCAATCTGCACCACCGCCTCATTTACTTTCTTGTTCAGTTTACGCATATAGGCAACAAGCTGTGTTTTATCCTCTTTGGAATAAAGTCCTGCATTGTTATTGAATACGATCTGATTGATATTGATTCCAATACGGTTCACTTCATTGATAAGCTCTTTTAAGAGTTCCCTGACTTCCGGGTAATCATTCGGTTTCTGGCTGATGAGCAGTCTTAAATAATCTGCTTCACACATTCCGCTCTCCCCTGCCTTTTTTGCAAGCATTTCTGCCTCCTGCGGCATAAGACGGAGCGTTTTCCTGATACAGTGGATTTTATCTGCCATACGCTCACCTTCCCCTCTTATCTGTACTGTAATCCTTTATTCCTTGTGCTATCGTGGCTGCCGCCTTTTCCAAATCACCCTTGCCCTCCAGATTACTGATAAACGCTTCCACCAGTGCCGTTGCAACAGCATCAATCTCCTTTGCATGACTGGTTTTATCAAATAATCGGTCTAACACCCTCTCATCTGCCTTTAAACTGTCATACTTTTTCTGAAATTCGCAATATTCCTGAAAATCTTTCGGATCATCTTTCTTTGCCTCTGCGTGAAGTATCAGATCATAATTCCACTCACACACCTTATCAATCACATCATCTATCGGAAATGGCTCTATCTCACCGTTTTCCTCTGCCATATCCTGTCTGTACATCTTCCCCTCTGCATCCATTCCGATTGCATAATCATGTCCTTCCATATAATTAAGAAGAAGTGCAGCATCTTCTATCGAAGGGTTGATTTGCTTATCATATACTTCTGCCCAGGCAATCAGTTCCTCTGGTTCTGAAAAAAGTGTTATTTCCCTGTTCTCTGCCACCTTGCACCTCCTTATCCGTGTTTCGTAGATATTCACTATGGCTCCAGTCACCGGTAAGTCCCCGGCGACTGCTAGATACGCATTAGAGACATCTCTGTCCTAATGCCATCTAGTTAGGGGAACATTCCCCTAATACCCCTGCAAAATATAGAGTGGTGGCACTTTGTTCCACCACTTTTGAATAAAACCACCGCTTTTTACCACCATTTCCGGTAAAAACCACCGCTTTATGCCACCACTTTTTATAATTTATATTCATAGGAAAAAACAGCATCGGAAAGTGGTGGTACTTTGTTCTATCACTTTTTGAAAAAACCACCGCATTGTTCCACCATTTTCCGTAAAAACCACTGCTTTTTACCACCACTTTTTAATGGCACTGTCCGGCTATGGTCATCTGCTCCTTTTTCTCATCTGCAAGATTAAGTTTTGTTGCAACAAGCCATTCATTGTAATCCTTATAGCCTGCTGGTGGCGGACAGTCCTCAATCTCATAGCCCAGTCCATAGTATTTTTCCATAAGTTCTGCGGCTGCTTTCCTGCCCGGTGAATCCCCATCAAGGCAGAAACGGATAAAAGAAATCTGTGGGTGTTCCCTGAGAAAAGTTTCAAGCGGAGCGTCTGCAAGCATTCCAAGAGCCAGCTTATTTGATTCATGGTCGGCAAATATATCCACATAGCTCATAAGGTCGATTGCTGCCTCGAATACAACAAGCTCTGTACTGTTTACATTCACCACATTAAATCCATAGTTCTTATCATTCCCCTCCACATCACACTTGAATGATTTTCCCTGTTTATCAAATACACCACGCATACTTGCAAATCTGGTTACTCCATTCTTGTCATTTCCTTTAAAGACAATATTGTGATAATGCCTGCTCTCATATATGAGATTTTCCTTTAAAAACAGTTCTATCACTGCCTTACTGATTCCACGCTCATTGTTAAGATAGGATATCAGGTAGGAATTATCCCCTGCTGGCTGCGGAAGCACAAAAGGCTTTCTTTCCTGTGGCTGTTTCTTTGTGACCTGATGAACAAGCGGCTGCTTTCCCATGCTTTCAATTCTCCGGTATCCGGCAAAATCCAAGAGCCAGAATACAGCCTCTTTTACACTCATTCCGCCAAATACACGGAGGAAATCTATCTGTGAGCCGCCATTGTTTCCCTTATCAAACTGCCTTGACCATCTGTACCAATGACTGCGGTCATAGATACGGATTGAGTCCATTTCCTTTAAGGTGTGATATTTTCCAATCCTCTTTACGGTATAACCGAGGCTTTCTGCAACGGCACAAAGATCTACGCTCTTTGCTATGGCAAGTTCCTCCTCTGTAAATCTTCCTTCCATACTCTCACCTTGCCTTTCCCTGCTCTGCCACAAGCGGTGACTTAATATCAAGGTTCCTGTAATCCGTACTGAGTGTAATTCTTGGATTATCAATCATTCCCTTTTCCTTGAAACTGAAGAAGGCACGGTTATCCCCTCCCACGATGATATGATCCAAAAGAGGGATTCCAATAAGCTCACACAGCTTATTCATACGGTCCGTCATCATCGTGTCTGCCTTGCTGGGAAATATATTTCCCGACGGGTGGCAGTGGATCAACATCATACTGGCAGCATTACTTAAAATACTTGCTTTAAATAATTCTCTTGGGTGTGCCATCGCTTCATTCAGCGAACCGACACTTGCAAAATGCACATTGATAGGCTTTAAGTCGGAGCTGAGATTTACAACACACACCACTTCCCTGTCGAACTGGCACATACAATCCCCCATTACAGCAGCTACTTCTTCCGGCTTGTTAAAGGACTGCTCCGAATAAATCGGAGCCTCCTTTACAAGCCTTATGGATACAACATCAAGTTTGAAGTCGTTCTTCTCTGTCACAGGAATCCGCCTCCTCTCCAAACTCAATACGGATAATAAAGTCACCTTTCTGGCTGTTTATAAGAGCAATCAGTTCTTCTACGGTAAGTTCCTGCTCCATAACTGCCTCCTATCTCGCTTTTTCCTTTGCGTCATATACAAGCTGCGGCTCTGCAACGATACCATCAAGGCTCTTGTTCGGTGTATCTGTTGCAAGCGTGAGTTTTCTTAAATCTTTATCATAGTGATACACCTGATTGGAAAGTCGTTCTTCCAATGCCACCTTCTGCATATTCACCTCTGCCACCATCTGTGCAAGCTCCTCCGGATCTGTCAGTTCAGTGGACACCGCAAGAACTTCGTGCACACTTGAAGGCAGGATATACAGATCACTTTCAAGGTTTTCTGCCAGTTCGTGAAGCTCATTCTCATAAAGCATTGATACTGCACCGTCAATTCCCCTGTTATTGGAGATTATCCACAGAGTCTGCTCCGGTGGAACTTCCCTGATCATCATCTCTGCTATCTCCTCCGGCATCCCGTCACTTAAAAACATCTCTTTCATAACATCATTCATATTTCTTATTCTTGGCGGTAAGATTCTTCTTGTGTTTTCAGCCGCATATTTAAAAAGCTGCTCCTCATTCATTCCAAGTCTTTCCGCAAGGCTGTTCGTAACCTTTATACTCTGAATACTTTCAGCATCCGCATTTATCACAAGTTTATAGATAATGGAAAGATCCTGAAATTCTCTGTGTGGCACCTGCTCCAGAAATGACCTGTTCTGTTCCGTATTGATAAGCTGGAATACTACCTTTTCATTGGCATCTTTGTATAAGCTGTCAACATCAACAACTTGTGGTGTCTTTGCAAACTCCATTGCCATAAGGTCACATGCCGCCATCAGTGTTTCCTCCAGATCACCACAGTTCTGATATTTCTCATACATATCGTTGATATAAATAGTAGGAGAAATATTAGTATCTTTGCCTCTGATACTGATACCGTCATAGGTCATATTTACCTTTTCCACAGGCATAACTACAAGCTCCATACCTTTGAAGTTATCCGGCATATAGTCCATAAACTTCTCTTTTACTACTTCCTTAAAAATCTCATAATTCATCATATCTGCTTATCCTCCAAACAAAAAAAGCGGGGGAACATAAGTCATTGGCTTACATTCCCCCGCAAGGTTGATTGTTTTTATTTTCTCTTTGATATACCCGTCAGCTCATTCCGGACAATCCCGTATTCTGTGCATTTTAACCTCCTTGATTATAACAATTTCTTAAATTTAAAGAAATACTTCACAAGTCTTCTGTTTTTCCTGTAAGCAGGAAAGAAGCCTTTTACCTCCATAGTCTCACCTCCCCTCAAAATGTTCCCATTCTTACGAATGAAAGAAATACTCTTGCTACCAGACAGAATAGAAGAAGAACTAACCTGACAAATCCCAAGAACAGCTTGAATGCTCCAAGAACAATTTTCAGCATCCACTTGAGTAGCTGTAAAACAGCGGTTCCTACGGCTCCTGCAATTCTTCTCATAATAATCAATCTCCTTTCAACATCCATCCCATTGCCAATCCTGCAACATCTGAATCATTCATAACATCTTCTTCCGGCTGTTCTTCCATATCTTCCTGTGGGTTTGCAATCACTACCGGCTGGCTGTTCTTCACTCCCGCCAAAGCTCCCCCAAGTAAAGAAATGACCTCTTTTCTTGCCTCACTCATTGCAGAATACTCAATTTCCTTTTTTATCTTTTCTATCTCGTCCCTCGTTACAAACTGTTCATATCTCTTTTCCTCTTTGGAGGGAATATCATCCTCTCCATAGTGGTCAATATAAAACTCACAGGCTTCAATCAGGAACTGATTCTTTGACTTATATATCTTTGGATTAAGCCCCTTTATGACCTCATTGATTTTAGCGTGTTGAGGATTGAGCAGATTCAGTCGGAATGTGCTCTCCATAATATGCCTTCGTGCCATATGACTACCCCCTATGCAAGTCTCTTAGCAGTTTTCAATCCCATAATGGCAAGCTGTTCATATCCTCTGGCATTTGCCTTTACATCAAGGATATAAGAGATATTCTTTGCTTCGTGATTGCTGAAATTCTTCATTACCACTGCCCCGCCACCTACAAATACAATCGGTGTAGTTTTAAGGTTATAACCAAACTCACGGATTGAGTTATATACCTTTTCAACAAAATCCTCTATCTCAGCCTTGATAATCGCAAGGTATTCATCATCTATATCAGACCTGCCATATCGCATAATATTCTGGATTTCTGTTTCATCAACTTCCCCATTGAGCTGTCTTACACACTGCTCATTGATAGAACGCATACAGGTAATAAGTCCTCTTGGCACAGTAACACACTTTGATTCGTCCGGTGACTTGTTAATCACGGGCATAATATCTATTGTCCAGCTACCGATATCAACAACCAGCGTTTTCTTTGCCATAGTCGGTATCTTGTCAACCACAGCCGCATAGCACTGTGGGAATACCGCCACATCGTCAATCTCAATATGGTATGCTTCATTTTCATATCTGAAATCAACACGCTTATTCTTGGTCAGGTATTTAATAAAGTTATTTCTCTCTGCTCCAAATCGGGTAAGTGGAAGTCCTACTGCAAGAAATACCTTTGCATCTGACAATCCTCTTTTCTTCAATTCCTTTGCGACTGCTGCCAGTGTCAAAAGATAAAAGCTGTCATCTTCAACCTTTGTATCTTTCACTTCCTGCCTTACTGTTCCAATCTTGTAATACTTACCGTCGTACTCAAGAACATCTCCAAAAAGTGCCGGAGTAGTTGTAATCTCCTTTACCCCTGTGACAAATACCTGAGTTACGGTTTTCATCATTGACCAGCCGTGATCAATTCCTATTACCTCTAACTTGTTATTCATTTTTCTGTTCCTCCAAATCTTACTAATTTTGTTCATACAGCTACCCGTACCTTTCGGTTTGTGTTTCTATCCTATTTTCCTTGTCTCTGAAAGATCTGCCAACGATTTATATTCGATCACACTCTGCTCTTGCTTTCATAAGACAATACTTCCATATACAGCCACCTCTCTTTTTGCGAGATGACTTACATTCAGACCAAATCAGCTTCTTTTCTGCCATCTCCTGCTCATTTCCAATAAAAAAGGCAGGACAAACAGCCAGATACACTTTTCAGTGCAAAGCTAATTTAGTCCTACCTAAAATTATTACTATTCAATTTTCAC
The DNA here is from genome assembly GCA_902363675.1 of Lachnospiraceae bacterium. Classification (GTDB taxonomy): domain Bacteria; phylum Bacillota; class Clostridia; order Lachnospirales; family Lachnospiraceae; genus Roseburia. Next base: position 13,309 of record CABJAV010000018.1, read on the forward strand.
CTCTCTTGGGTACATAAAGCACACTCAGCCCATGAATCTGAACTGCTCTATGTAATGGTCATATTTCGGATTGATATGTCAGCGCTGCCCTATCCTGTACCGATTTAAAGGTATAAAAATAAGGACTAAATTAGTTCCAACCCCTTGATTTTACTGGGTTTCTTCTAACTTGTCCCAATTATAACTCAAGCACCCACAAAAATTTCATCATATGCAGACACATCAATCTCTTCTCCGCCCAGTTCCGGCCGGAATTTCTTGTCATTCATCTCAACGGTACTTCTGGCTTTCTTATCCATCCAGTTTAAATCCGCTTTCGTATATGGTACCTTCGGTGTAATTTCATACAGGTCTGCTCCGGCTGCCTCTGCTACCATCTCTGCTGTTTTTTTCGTTACTCCACTCGCACTGAAATATGCTACCAGTCTTTTTTTCATGTTCGCTACCTCCTGTAAAACAGACAAAATTCTTATCTCCAAAAGAAAAATGTGCAAGACCTTCCAATCGATCTTACACATTCATTATAGGACGCTTTATGTAATTATGTCTAATACCCATATGGTATGTTGTTTTATGCCTCAAAAGCCTTTATTCATCATTTCTGAGATATTGTCTGCTGTTCCTGTATGAATGCCAAACTGCACCAGAGGATACTTTTCTTTATATTTTTTGCATATTTGCGCAAGTGCTTCCACTGCCAGAAATTCTCCGCATCCAATTGTGATTTTTCCCTCTACAGACTCCGTATTGCCTTTAAATTCACTGATGATTTTTTCCTCTAAGTCAACGATTTCCAGTGCCTGCCTTTTTAAAAGTAAGCCCTCATTGATAAGCGTAATGCTGTGTCCGCCCCGGTTGAACAATTTTGCCCCAAGTTCATCTTCAAGTGCTGCAAGCTGCCTGGAGAGCGTTGGCTGCGTAATATTTAACTGTTCTGCCGCTTTGGTAAAACTCTGTTCCTTTGCGACCATCAAAAAATAGCGCAGTACACGTAACTCCATTTTTCAGACATGCCTCCTCTTTTTCATCACCACAAATGCGATCACACATATCAATACAGAAAGCAGCGAACCTCCCGGTGCCGCAAGCCCCATCGGATACAACGTGTTCGGATAATAAACAGATGCCAGATATGCTCCGGGGATTCGCACACACAAAATAGACAATACATTATGTATAAAGGATATTGCAGACAAACCATATGCGCAAAAATAACCACTGAAACTAAAATGGATTCCTGCAAAAACCGTATCCCAGATATAAGATCGCAGGTACTGGTCTCCCAGACGGACAACCACGGTATCATCTGTAAATAATCCAACGACATGGTAACTTACAAACTGCATCACAATGGCCACCACAATACCGTATCCAACTGTAATCAAAAGCGCATAATGCAACGTTCCGGTTGCCCGGTCGTGCTTGCCCGCTCCAATATTCTGTGCAGAAAGTGCAGAAACCGAAGACAGCATTGTCGACGGCACAAGGAACACTACTCCGATAATTTTTTCGACAATTCCAACTGCTGCCGCTTCGTTGAGACCTCTCCGGTTTGCGATGATCGTAATCACAATAAATGCAATCTGGATGAATCCATCCTGTAATGCAACCGGAATACCAATTTGCAAAATCTGTCCCATGGTTGTTCCGTGCAGCTTAAAATCACTTTTTTGCAACCGGATTCCGGTCTGCTTTTTTCGGATTGCATACAATGCCACGATAACACTGATAGTCTGTGACAATGTCGTGCCCAGTGCTGCGCCTGCTGCGCCCATATGCAGACCTCCGATGAACAGATAATCCAGCAAAATGTTTGCCCCACAGGCAACGATAATAAAATACATCGGGCTTTTGGAATCACCCAGCCCGCGAAAAATCGAACTGATAATATTGTACGCTGTAATAAACGGAATTCCTATGAAGCATATCGTCAGATAAGTAATCGTTCCGGATACTGCCGCCGCCGGTGTGGACATGACCGCCACGATCGGCTTCACGAGCAACAGTAAGACGATCATAACAGTTCCTGCGACTCCCATAAACAAAGTCGCTGTATTTCCCACCGCAAGAGAAGCCTGGTCCATCTGCTTTCCGCCGACCGCTTTGCCAATTGTCACCGTTGCCCCCATTGCCAGACCAACGATCATGACTGTAAGCATGTGCATAACCTGACTGCCCACGGAAACTGCGGTAATACTGGCAATACTATCGAACTGTCCGATAATAAACAAATCTGCCATTCCATATAGTGTCTGTAAAAAATAGGATAGCAGGTATGGTAACGAGAAGAAGACGATATTTTTCAGTACACTTCCGGTTGTTAAATCTTTTTCCATTTTTTATTTCCTACAATACATGATAATATAGACAAATGTCTTCAAATGTTCCCTGTCTCCTTGTCCACAGCCGCCGCTGTGTAAGTCTGCTGTACGAAAAATTCTGCACCGGACACTTCGTCCAGACACTCTTCCTGCGGAAATGCCACTCCATCTTCCTTTTCGTATTTTCTGATTATAATGTTTTCTGTGTTGTTCATTTTATTTCACTCTTTCCCTTACTGCAAAGCTTTTTATCACATCTTGTTTTAGGTATTCTGTTTTGCACTTCTGATATTTACCCTAAAATTACCTCATTATCCTTGGCTACTCAATCAGCTTCAAAATACTCTGTGCTCTTTTCCTAAATACCTCATTTTCCGCTTCTGCGGCTATACCCGCAATACGCCTGATTTCATCCTTATACGGCATACAGAATTTGATCGCATCTGTCAAAAGTCGGTCAGACTCTAACGTACTGTCCAGTGCATGATCGAAATCATACAGTGGAGCCATATCCACATACTCTCCGGTATCCGCATTCCTAAGCCAGCCAAAATTACCTGCATGCCGGTCTCCGTTTCCAATTATCGCATCTATGATAAGCATCTGCGCACCTGCTTTTCCAAATAGATCAATGATCGTCTGCTCGTCAAAATCATCCGGATCAAGTCTTCCCGACTGATCCGCCTGTTCAAGCATCCGCTTCGGCGAAGTGATATTATAAATTGCGATTCCACCGTCTGTCTCATCCGCTTTTTCTACGGAAATACCACATTTACTGCAGAGATCAATACATTGCAGTTCCACAGAAATATCACCATATTTGTACAGCTTTCCATCCTGTTTCCACTCCTTTGACAGCGCACCTCCCACATAAAGTGTCGGGGCCGCCTGTCCTGCAAATGCTTCACTTCCATCCCAGAAAGGCTTGTAATACGGACTGATCTCCTCGAAACGTATCGGATCATCCTCTGCTTTTATCCAATAACAGTCGCTGAAACTCAAGGCTCTGGTTTCACGGTTAATTCGCATACGCGCTCCCTGTCCGAATGTGATTCCCTTTAATTTACGCGCCATCGTGTTAGTGCCGGAGGAATAACGGTACTTCATCCATTTTGTAAAGGTATGATTGTTTGCGCCTTTTTGCTGCATAAGTCCGGGCAACAGGCTTGTATTTAATGTTTTCTCATTATCTATATCGTAAACAGGTGTATTTTTACACATTAATAACATAAAATCGCCTCGCATTATATAAACTCGATTGGTAATGCTACAAGATTTTCTCTTAAATATGTCTTTTTATCAATCAGACATAAAATAACTCCAAGCCCTCTTTTCTTATCGCTTACCTTATCCAAGACCTGATTGGTTGCACCCATACTTGCTTTAGGATTGCCAGACATTTTAATTTCGATCGGGTATAATACTCCATCCTCTTCTATCACAAGATCAATTTCATTTTCACCGGAAGCATTTCTGTCCTTGCCCCTGTAATAAAAAATATTAAATCTGTAGTCTTTGCCTTCATTCGTATAGGATTTCAGGATTTCAGACACTACAAATGTCTCAAACATATTTCCTGCAACAGCTGAACATTTCAGTGTATCGGCAGTAAGCCATCTGGTAAGATAACATGCCAGTCCGGTATCCCTGAAATAAAGTTTTGGCGCTTTTATTGCCCTTTTAAGTGCACTCGCACTGTACGGCTGGAGCAGGTATACAATTCCGGTTCTTTCCAAAATAGATATCCAGTTCTTGATAGTAGGCTCACTTACCCCGACTTCTCCTGCTATATTAGAATAATTGAGAAGTTCTCCTGTCCTTGCAGCAACTGCTGTTAAAAACTTGGTAAATGTAATACCGTCGGCCGCCACCAGTTCATTGATATCCCTCTCCAGATAAGTTGCAACATAGGAGGAATAATATTCCTGCCAATCCCTGTCTATAGCATAAAGCTCTGGATAAGATCCTTTGTGAATGATTTCCCATAAATTTTCATATTTTACAATCTCTTTTTCACGTTCTTTGATATATGCATCGGTAGGGATAAAATGCCTGTTAAATTTTACCCCATAAATTTCACGCATGGATAATCCGGTAAGCTCTGAGATCGACACTCTTCCTGCCAACGATTCACTCATGCCTTTCATAAGTTCAAGTTTCTGAGAACCGGAAAGAATAAACATTCCTCGCTCATCCGATTCATCAACAATCTGCTTGATATCTTCCAGAATACTGCTTTCTTTTTGAACCTCGTCTATAAAAAGCGGCTTTGGATTGTTTAAGAAAAACAATTTAGGCTCTTCCTTCGCCTGCATTCTTGTCAGCCTGTCATCAAAATTTGCCCGGTTAAAATCCTCGAATTCATGCTTTATAAGCGTTGATTTTCCGACCTGTCTGGCTCCTACCAGTAACATGCACTTGCTGGTAGACACTCTTTGTTTCAATATTGGTGTTATCGCTCTTTGTATATATGACATAATAAGCCTCCGGCTAATCTAAAATCTGATTTTATTATAGTCGTTAATATATGCAAAATCAATAAAAATATACCGACTAATCTAAAATCGCATTTTAGATTAGTCGGTATATTTCAAAACACACAAACTGTATATCCATATTCCCATCAATTACAGCCTTTACGCCCTGTCCCGGAACCATGGCAAAATCCGTGGTAAAGGCTACCCCTTGTGCTTCTGTATCAATTTGTATTACCTTAATAACTTTACTGCATATTTAACTTATGTGACGGCCTATAGAACATCGTCGCAATAAAAATCAATACCGCCGTTGTCGCCAGGCTGATCGGATACGCCATCATAATGGTTGTGAATGTTTTATGCTGTGGAAATACCGCGAATATCCAAAAAAATCGAACACCGCATACACCGATGATCGTAAGGATTGCCGGCACCAGTGAGATTCCAAAACCGCGCAGGTAACCAGACAGATTTTCATAAAGCATACTGAATATATATGCAGAAAATACCACCAGAAGTCTTGTATATCCAATGCTGATTACCTGCGGATCATCGTTGAATATGGAAAGCAGAACCTTACCTGATAAAAGCACCAGAATAATTGTTGCCGCAGTCGCGATAAAATCCTCGACAATACACAAAAACAGCACTTTCCGACACCGTTTCAACTGCCCTGCACCATAATTTTGTCCGGTAAATGTGGTACATGCCTGACTGAATGAATTCAGCATATAGTATGCAAAAATCTCTATGTTAAATGCCGCGCTTGAAGCTGCAATTACGACTGTTCCCAGACTGTTGATTGCTGCCTGAATGACAATATTTGCAATTGAAAAAACGGCACTCTGTACGCCTGCCGGCAGTCCGATTCTTATAATGCGTCCAAAGACATTTCCATCAAACCGCAGTTCCTCTTTTCGTATCCGAATCGCCTGATCCGTTTTGACAAGTTTTATAAAAAGGAATACCGAACTTACTGCATTGGCAATCACCGTCGCAATTGCTACTCCGTTTACCGTCATCTTCAGCACAATTACAAAAAACAGGTTCAGGGCAACATTCAACACACCGGATACCGCCAACGCTTCGAGTGGCATCTTCGTCTCTCCAATGCTTCGGAAAATTGCCGCCTCAAAGTTGTAAAGTAAAATTACCGGCATTCCCAAAAGATAGATGCGAATATACAATAACGCATACGGAAATACATCTTCCGGCACATTCAGCACCTGCAGAAGATTCCCGATAAATAACTCTCCAAACAATGTTACCAACAGACCACAGACGACTGCCGTGATCACGGAAGTATGTACTGCTTTATGTATCGTTTTCTCATCGCCCTTGCCAATTGCATTGGCAATCACGACATTTGCACCCAGGGCGATTCCAATAAAAAAGTTAAGCAGCAGACCGATGATCGGGCTGTTGGCTCCGACTGCCGCTACTGCTACGGTTTTGGCTTTTCCTGTAAAATTACCCACAATTGCGAGATCTGATGCATTAAACAATTGCTCCAGAATTCCTGTCGCTGCAACCGGAAGTGCATATTGTATGATTTTGTTCCAGATGGAACCGTTTAACATATCCATTTTCGATTTCATCCGCTTCGTTTCCTTTTCCAAAATATATCACCTTTTCTAAATGGATTGCGTTTTCCTTTTCTTTTAACCCTCGCAAATCATATACGTTTTGCCGTTGGAAATATTGCATTATTTTGATATAAATAAAACGCCAAGCGTACCCGGACCACAATGTGAAGAAATCACACCTCCCGCTCTCGTTTCTATAATATCCTTGAAAATGCCAAGCGAAGCGATATAATCTCTGACCTCATCAACAATCTTTTCATCACATTCGGAATATGTGATAAAGACCCTGTCCGGCATTGCATTTTTCATATCATTCTCTAAATCTCTGGCGTAATTCTTTATAACCTTGCCGATTTTGCCGCGGTACTTTTTGCTTGCATCCATTTTCCCGTCTTTGACAACAATCATAGGATGAAGTGCCAACGCTCCACCGATTAACGCAGAAACAGCACTACATCTGCCTCCCCTGTAAAGATATACAAGCGTATCGACCACAAAACTTGCCCGGACCTTTGGAATTAATTCTGAAATTCTATTTCTGATTTCTTCACGCGATTTTCCGTCTGCCGCCATAATTGCAGCTTCCACGACAAGCAGACCGATTCCCGTTGACAAATTTCTCGAATCAATTACCGTAACCGCATCTTCTGCTTCCAGTTCTTCTGCCGCCATCCGAATTACATTCCCGGATGTTGACATCTCGCCGGATATCGAGAAGCAGATAATTTCCCTGCCTGCCTCGATATAGGGACGCATAATGTTCATAGCCGTCTCTATGGATGGTGCCGAAGTCTTCGGTGTCGTCTTATTTTCATCCGCCCATTTATATAAGGCAGATATATCAATTGCCGGGCCATCTTCTAATTCTTCGTTTCCTTTTACAATATGTAAAGGAATAATATCGATATCGTATTTCTCTAAAACTTCCTGTGACAGATCGCATGTGCTGTCAGATATAATTTTTATCATTTTAATACTTCCAAAACTCCTTCTATAAATCCATAATCGACTCTACTGTGCACATTTATCTCTACCTTCACAAGTCTCTGTATTTTGATCTGACTGCGTCGAAATATAATACTGCCCCCAACTACACAGTGAATTCAATACAGGTTCTAAGGTTCTTCCGAATTCCGTAAGGGAATACTCCGTCTTTGGCGGAATGACAGGGTAAACTTTCCGATTCACAAGACCGTCCTTTTCCAACTCTCTGAGTTGCTGCTACAATTATAGTACGGGTCGACCATATTTACAACACAAATACACAATACAAACGAAATCAAAACCTAAGGAGAATAAAATTATGAACTTTTTAGAACTTGCTGAAAAAAGATATTCTGTAAGAGATTATGCAGACAAAAATGTAGAAGAAGAAAAACTCAAAAAAATTCTTGCTGCCGCTCACGCTGCACCGACGGCTGCCAATCTTCAGCCGGTCAGACTTTTGGTGCTCCAAACGAAAGAACAGCTTGCAAAACTGGAAAAATCTGCAAATATCTATCATGCACCATTGGCAATCGTTGTATGTTCCGACACAGAAAAAGCATGGACGCGACCATATGATGGCAAACAGACAACAGACATTGACGCCTCCATTATAACCGATCATATGATGCTGGAAGCGACCGACCTTGATCTGGGTTCCGTATGGATTGGAATTTTTAAACCGGACGTAATCAAAGAGGAATTCCATCTGCCAGCTCATCTGGAGCCAATCAGCATTCTAGCAATTGGCTATGTTGAAAGTTCTCCTGCAAATTTACATGACCATCTGGCTACAAGACTTTCTTTGGACGAACTGGTACTGAAAATCTTTTAAGAAACAAATGACATAAGAGTTCCATCTATCAACATCCCTGCCCTTTAATCTTTAAGGGGCAGAGATGTTCTATCGTTATTCTTTATAATAAACAAAATCTTATTCGTCCAATTCCATATTACAGGTTATCAACCGACTTAATTTTTTTAGTTCTTCATAATCATACCCAATATTTTTTAATTGTGCCTGTACTTCCCTTTGTGACAGAATCTTTCTCGGTTTATATATATATTTAGCACCTTTTTTTATCCAGACTAAGCGCAAAATTCTCCATGCAATTTCTGTATCAACGTATTCCTTCATATCCACACCATCTAACTCTGGCGCAATTGTATGTAATACATCTAAATTTCCATCACAATATGACATCAGTATTTCATATTTTGTGAGTTCATCATCACACCGATATTCATTAAAGCAACACGGACAAATCGTTCCCACATCTATTTTTTCATTCATCGCAAAGCCGCATATTTTACAAATATATTTCTTCATACTATATTCCTCCTTATTTTCTTGTTAAATTTCACCATTCGTTCAAGAAACTTTTTGCCATGTTATAATATTCTTTTTTGCTTGACTACGTCCCATAAAACTTCGACGCTGTCCTTTACCGCTCTCCGAATGCCAGTAATGCAGCACCTATCGCACCACAAAGCTGTGCTTCTTTTGGTACATACACCTGCGCACCCAGCTTGTCTGATAATTCTTTCACAACGCCCTGGTTCTGTGCCACACCGCCGGTCATAATATATGCCGGCTCGCCGCCAAGCCGCTTGACAAGGGATGAGGTCTTTCCAGCGACAGATGCATTCAGTCCATGGATGATGTCCTCCGGTGCCGTGTTATCTGCCACCAGTGAGACAACCTCTGACTCTGCAAATACCGTACACATACTCGAGATTGTCACCTCATTTTTCCACTGCAGCCCCAGCTCACTCATCTCCGGAAGCGTAAGTTCCAGCGTCTTTGCCATCATATCAAGGAAACGTCCCGTTCCGGCAGCACATTTATCATTCATAACAAAATTCACAACATTTCCGTTCTCATCGATGCGGATTACCTTGGAATCCTGCCCGCCAATATCAATCACCGTACGCGCGTCAGGGAACAGATAATGCGCTCCTTTTGCGTGACAGGTAATCTCCGTTGCCGATGCATCCGAAAGTCCTACGGTTTCACGTCCGTATCCGGTCGTGACGACGGCATCAAGGTCCTCTCTTTTTAAACCTGCAGATTCCAATGCTGCAGCCAGCGCTTTTTCTGCACCGGAAGCAGCACCTGCACCTGTAGGCAGAATAACGGAGCTGACAATCTTCTTCTCCCGGTCTAATATTACAGCATCTGTACTTGTGGAACCGCTGTCCACACCGGCAATATAATGAATATTTTCTGATTTCTTTATCTGGTTTGCACCGGCGCCTATTGTTTCAGCAAAGGCGTCGATTCTGGTATGCAGCTGTCCGCTGGATTGTGGTGTGCAGTCTGTTTCAATCTTCAAAAGTGTTTCCTCCTTTTGCGCTCTCATATGTCGGTACGCAAATCCATAATAATCGCAAAATTTAATGGTATGACAAATGGTTCCTACCGCAGTGTCATCCGGCTCCTCAATGCGAAACTGCATCCGCATACAACTCCTGTGCTGATTTAACAATGCCGAAGCATAAGCCGTATCAGCCCAGCACTCCGGCGCGGGCATCAGCATTCTTCTTCCTGTACAGGTATCATCCTGAACCGGAAGTGGCATGCGCTGCTCAATCATCTCTTTCAATAATGTGCCGCCATGTGCCCCGATCAGCCGGACATGAGGCTCTGTTATTGTCTGCTGCTCGGCTTCCCTGATACCGCTCTTCCATGCATGTAATGCTTTGTCCGGATTAAAATTTTCCCCGGTCAAAGCCAAAAGTTCCGTTTGCAGCCGCTGCAATTCCCTTTCCAAAAGAGAGACCGAAGACGCTGTATTCTTATGTGGCAGTGAAAGCAGGAATAAAAATTCCATATTTCCCTGATGCCAGAGCACATCATAAATGCGCCGGCATACATCACAGCAGTCCACCAGAAGAAGCCTGCGGATATCCCTCTTCATAACTTCCTCAATCAAAGCCTTTCCGTACCCACAAAGATTCGGATGCGTACAGCTCTCCGCACACTCAAAATTGGTGGGAGCCGGGTCAAGCCGTTCGGTTGGCTGATCAAACCCCGAAAAGATTTCTTTAGGGGTATATTTGCAGACATAATAAATTGTATTATCCATTTCGTTTCTCCAACATTTCCAAAAAAGCATTTAACCTTGTGGCAGTCTGTCCGTCTGAGGCATTGCGACGGTCGCAACCGTCCCCGTTCAAAATCAAGGTCGGAAAACCTGCCGCATCCAATTCCCGCTTGAATATTGCAGAAAGCCCCATGGTCTGTTTGCAACCCCAGTGACAGAAGCAGACGACACCGTCCACATGCAGGGAACGGGCTGCCTCCAAAGCTGTTTCCACCCGCTTTTCTCCACTATTCCACCGACTGTATACCAGCCGGTGCGCCATACTTTCATAAGGATGTTCCGGATCCATATTCACCAGACTTTCAAAATTCATGTCGCAGCTGACAACCTGACAATTTTCATTGCAATTAAAAAGCTGGCGTACCGGTTCTTGCCAGTTCGGCATAGTATGCAGCCAGAGAATCCGGATTCCATGCGAAGCAGGGGCTTTCTTCAAATCTTTCAACAGCTCATCCGCATACCGGTAAGCTTCCTTCGTGCCCAAAGCATTGTGCGACATATAAACCTCATACAATTCCGATGCGACATCGTTTGGCAGCGTCCGGCCACTCTTTTCTTTCTGGCACTCCCTGAGTAGTGAAATCGTCTTTTGCGACCGGGCAACGGTTTCTTTCAGCAAGGACTCATCCAGTTTTTTCCCTGTATGTTCTTCCAGAAAATCTTTCAGTTCCCGCAGTTCATTTGCCACATAAGCAACACAGTCCTCGCTCTGCTCGGGTGGCACATCGACATAAAACTGAGGAATGCCATAATAATCAGCCAGTTCCCGGAATGTCAGGTTATTGGCATCGCACACCAGCGATGTATTTACGATAAACTTTGGTGCCGGCAGAACCCCTGCATAGGCGCTGCCCAACAGTATTTTATGATAAGAGCAATAGGATTCTGCAATTCCCTCCGCTTCAGCTGCCTCCGCAAAAGCCGACTCCGCATAGGCTCCATTGATAAAGCAGGAATACAATTCGGCGCACATAGGTGTCACCGACATAGTCTCTAACAGTTCACACGGCATAAGTACGCTGACTAATGCCGCCCGTTCCGGATGGGAAAGCATAGTCTGTACCGTTTTGTTCACATACTGTGCCGAAAACTGGCGGGATGGCGGCAGCTCATGGGTTGGAGCCAGGCGAAGTTTGAGTCCATAAGCACGGTAACTGGCCAAAAGCAGTGCACGGGCCCGCTCCGGATGCTCCGGTGTAATTTTATTGATGTATTTTCCAAATTGTTCAACAATATTCGGCATACAAAATGTCTCCTTTATTTCGTCCTTCATGGCTTTTCCTATTTTTATCAGTATAAGGATTTTGTGAATGCGCTGCTCCGTTGCAGCTTCAGTGATATTTTTCTGCAAAGTCTGACGGAATTTGCCCTAGACAAATGGCTTAAGAACACAGATGATATAATGGAACGATATCGTTTGGTTTCATCTATATGTGAAAATGCTTTTATAAATCACTAAAATGTAGAAGATTGTTCTTTATTGTTCCAATATTGGACAATCTTCTCAAATAGTCCATATGTCATAATTATCATCTCATTTGAATCTTTACTCTTTTACCCGAAAAAGCAATCCCAAGTTTCAATATTCTCTTAATTCCCCCTTGCTGCATTTCTGCATCATACCTTTTATCATCAATCTGCATTAACGCTTCCTTCGCCAATTTTTCAAGTGATCTCTCGTCAAGATTACTTTTCCACTTCAGCTCCATAATGATGCCCGGATACTTCTTCTCTCTTGGAATCAGACTGATATCGTATCTTCCATCTCCCGACTCTCTATTCGATTTAATCTTATATTGATTATCCATTAAAGCAATCAGCCCCAGAACTAATCCATGATAAAAACCTTCCGCTCCTGCATCATAAAAACTGACGGATCGATCCATATACTCGGCTATCGCTTTCTGCAATTTTTCCAGATCGTTGGCGTAGAGACTTTCCGCAATTCGATTTGCTGTCGTTCTTGTGATTGCACCTATCTGTAACAAATGAGCCAGAATCTCACTCTTATAGACCGCCGCTATCTCTTTGTTCGGAATGGATACCTCACACAAATAGGAACCATCCGCCTGAAGTTCCTTCCTTGGGGTTTTTAAATAGCCCGCCACCAATAAAAGACTGTAAATATTTGCCGGATCTTCCGCAAGCGAGCGATATATTACGTTTTGATCAATTCTGGCAATGACACTCTCTCCCTGTAACAGAGCATACAATCTCTCTGTAATATCATCAGTTGCAACTTTAAGAACATCTTCCAAAACTTCATTCTTTCCGGTATTTACCCAATATGCCTGTGGAATACATCCTTTTGCAATATAATTGATTACTGACCATGGATTATAAATTTCCTCATTTCCAAATAAGTAACCATCATACCAGTCTTTCAGTTCTGTTTCTTTATCCAGAAAATCATAATATCTCAGCATTTCATGAACTTCTTCATTTGTAAATCCAAAATATTTGTCATATTCCTGATCCATTACAGAATTCACGGTCAGATTATTCAATCCGCTAAAAATACTCTCCTGTGCAATACGAAGAATACCAGTTAAAAATCCATAGGAAAGATTTTTGTTATCCTTAAATGCACCGGAAAAAAAATTGCGCATAAACCCTATGATTTCATCATAAAAATCCTTCGAATAGCCCTCCTGAATCGGAGTATCATATTCGTCAATAATGATAATCGGAGCTTTTTCATAATATTCGGTAAGCATTTGCGATAATTTTTCCAATGCCGATGTCAAATCAACTTCCGAAGCGTTCCCACCTAATACTCTTGTAAAATATTCTTTTTCATATGCTGCAACACGTTCGCTTTCCAGCAATTCCTGATGTCTTCCATACTCTGTCTGAAGAAGACTGCCGATTTTATCAAGTGTAGCATCCCAGGAATCAAATTTTACATCCTTAAATGTAAGAAAGATCACCGGATATTTTCCCTGATGCATGCGATAGGTATCGCCACATTTCCAGATTTCCTTATCAGAAAAATACTTACTTGTATCTTCATCCGATATTTCAAAGAAAACCCTTAACATATCCATATTCAATGTTTTTCCAAATCGTCTCGGTCTGGTAAAAAGTGTTACCAACGGTTTCTGATCCAGAAACTCTTTGATCATCATTGTCTTGTCCACATAATAATATTCAGACTGTGCACGCACATAATCAGAAATTCCAATAGGCAATGCCTTTATCGTATTTTTTATATTTTTCTTCACGTATCGACCGGACATAACACGACCATCGGCCGGTTTCTTTGCATCTTCCGGTATCTTCCATGTTCTTCCTTCCTTTATCGCCCCAGGTACTTTACCCGATTTACAGAATGTAGTCACTGTTCGTTCTGAAACATTCCAAATCTCTGCCATTTCTTTGCTTGACTTCATCATTGCTCATCTCCGATCCTGCACTTACACGCTTTTCTATTGTTTATTATAAAAGATTAGCGGAAGAATATCAATTTAATTTTGGCATTCTTCCGCTAATTATCATTTTCTTAATTTTATTGTAACTTCTATTGCTTTACTTTTCCTGTATCTCTTTTGCTTTTCTTCGCATAGGTCTGAACATAAAAATTTCCTCCTGTATACCATATCTCTTTTTCGATTAACAACCTACCACCACCATTGGTCTTTATAAATCTTCTTTCACCAACACATCCTTGCCGGAAAAGGCAAAGCCCAGCTTGTAAATATGTTCCGATTTGATTCCTGCTGCATGAAGATCCTTCTCATACCCCTTCTCTTCAATCTGACGGAGAGCGTTGTCCGCAGTCGTTTCCAGATTCGTTTCCGTTTTCTCATCATGCACTTTAAATTCCATAAGAAATGCATCCATATTATCCTGTAAGGGATACATCGCAATATCATACCGTCCTCGTCCGCTCTCCCTGTTTGACACGATGCGATACCTGTCCCGTAGAGAGACGATCAGTCCCAGCACAAGTCCATGATAGAAATTCTCCGGAGCTCGTTCCGAAGGGCGTTTTCCAACATCAAAATAACTCATGGATGTATATGCGATATCCAACAGTATATCGTTCATATCACAAACATTGTGCTGCAACAATGCCTGCACAAAATCATTATAGATTGCATTGCCATTGTCAAACATAGCAAGCACCTCGTAACGAAACATCTCCATAACTTCCTGATTGGTTACTGATACATCACATTCTGTAATCTCCCCATGTTTCACAACGTAATCGGCCTTTATATATCCGATTGCAAGAAAAAGCGACCACAGACTGTTTTCATCGCCATCAAGATACTGAAACGTTACATTCTCGTTAATCTTTTTGTGAACAGTTTCTCCCGCCATCAGCTGCTCAATTTCATGCTTGCTTCGCACCGGATGCTTTCTTATGATTTCCCCAATCAGTTTATTACTGCTTGTGTTCGTCCAATAACAGATCAGTTCCCCCTGTCGCAGATAATTACAGATCGACCATGGATTATAGATATCTTTCTGGCTGCCAAAAATAAAGCCGTCATACATTGCCTTTACCTTGCTAAATTCCTGCACATTCTGGCATTGTAACGCATCAATCACTTCTTCCTCTGTAAACCCGAAACAGTCACTGTAAGCATCGCATGTAACCGTATCTACCTCTATATTATTCAAATCCGAAAAAAGCGAATTTTTTGTCACCCTCGTCACTCCGGTTATAATCGCCCGGCTATAATAAGCATTCTCCTTAAATGCCGCATGAAACAACTGGCGACAGGTTCCGATCATCTCTTCCCAGTAACCATCCGTATACGCCTCCAGTAAAGGTGTATCATATTCATCCAGTAAAATGACCGGCCAAATCCCATAATACCGGTAAAGCAGCCTGCACAAACGCGGAATGGCACTCTCTGCTTTTGTCTCATCCCCCATCTCCAGCGCTTTTTTCATTCGCTGGTATACCGCCTTGTCTTCCGCATCAAGTTTTTCTCCCTCCATCAGATAGCGGTGACTCTCATAGAGATTGTAAAAGCTGCTGATCATTCCACGGATTGCCTGCGCATAATCACGCCCCTTGCAACTTCCAAAACTAACAGAAATTACCGGAATCGTTCCATAGAGTGTTCTGCAGTCTTCTTCCGTCCACACCTGAAGCTTCTCGAAATATTCGGAATGTCCCCCAAAACGCGGGTCCAAAAAATTTTCAACGGTACTAAGAAGCGTGGTCTTTCCAAAACGCCGCGGTCTCGTTATAAGTGTCACTTTTGACTCACTGCGCAGCCACTCCGCAATAAAATGTGTCTTGTCTACATAAAACTGCCTTCCACATGCAAAATCACGAAAATCCTGATATCCGCATCCAACTTTCATATCCAGATATGGATTTTTCTTTAAGATTGCAGCTAATCCTTCCCTGTATGCAAGCAAATGCTTTCTCTCTTCTACAAGCCGTTTTCGCTCCGCAAATTCCATCAGGATCTGCGCCCGCTCCGACACTTTGACATAATAACTGACTGAGCGGCCATCAACTGTCCTCTGCACATATGGCTGTTTTTTGCCATTGATCGTCTTGTAAGTTAAGGTTCCCTTCGGCAACTGCGCCAATCTTTTTTCTATTTCACGAATACGTTCCCTTGGATTTTCCATATGCATCTCCTATAAATAAGTGTACGCATCTATATAGCAAAATGGTTATGAGTGGTTATGCTTATTATATAACCACTCATAACCATTGTAAATCATAAATCTCACTTATCTTTCATTTATTTACATGAAAAATCTGCATAGCACCATAGGTGTGCGGCAATGTCGGAGCCGATGCCTTTCTGGACGGGCAGGAAAAATTCTTGCAATTTTCACAGGTATTACATAACTGTTTGACATCCGCATGTGTTTCTGTATCCAAATGCAGGATGAGTGTTGCTGTCTTTAGTGGACGAAGCATCTGTCCCTCGGTAAACTGAATCGTATCCGGTGCCAGTTGCTCATAAATCTGTGGAAGCAGATCCAGGGAATAGGTATCTCCCAGAAAAGATAATTCTGTAAGATACAGACCACTTTGTTCTTCTACCACATGTGCAAACTCTTCATAGGCTTTTGATAAGAGCATAAGACTGATGCAATCCACAATATAAGCTTCCTGAATCTGCTCGTGATTGAGATATAATTCCGACAGTTCATCCATGCCGTTGCCAAGCGTCACAAATCCATAAGCATAATGCGAAAAAGATACTTCCTTCAACTCCTGATTCAAAGAGTAATACGCATAAGATTCCATCAGTGGAAAAAGCGCCTTATAAATTGCCTGAATGTTCGGCAACTCCTCCAGCTGGAAATGAAAACGACTGCAAAATTCTTTCCAGTCACCGGAAGATAATCTGGGATTAAGTTCACATTTCATCCGATGCCTCCCCCTTATTTGAAGCTGCCATAACATCTACAATTTCCTGAAAGCGGCTTGTAATCTTATCATAATTCTTACGGTGATGTGGAAAACCGCAGTTCATACAGGATTTGACACCATTTTCTAAAAATTCACAGTTTCCACCACAGGATTTCCCAAGTGTATAGAGAGGACAATAGCAAAACAGACAATTAAAATCCTCTTCCGGGATTCCTTTGTGGCACGGAAAGTATTCGCATTTTTTGTTTTGAAAAAATTTATAATATTCACTCATAATGCTATTGATATCCATTTATTTTAATTCATCTTCCAGAAATAATGCTGCATCCTTTACACAGTCAATGCATTCCCTCTTGACAACCCCATCTGCAATCCCTTTGAGTTCTTTACAGATAACGGTACCATTTTGTTCTTTGAATCTGCTGATGATTCTTCTTGCGCTCTGCATGGTTTTCTGCGGATTTTTATTGATCATGCCCAATACATTTACAGCTCCGATGATTGCTCCGCATGTTGCTTCCATACTGCCACCCATACCTACTGCAAATCCCTGCGTAAGATTTTTGGCTGTTTCTTCATCCAGGCCTGCCTGTTCGCAATAAGTGCATGCCACAGCCTGCGCACAGTTGTAACCACACATTTTTCTTTGAGCCGCTTCTTTTACTTTTGATTCCATCTTTTTCTTTCCTTTTCTGTCTGTATTTTGTTTTTATTGTAACTATCGTCTGCCAATTCCATATTCTAATAATTGGCAACCACATATTCGTCAAAGAGCGGCAACGTAAAATACACATACCCTCTCGTCTCTCCTGATACAATGCCTTTTCTTATGAGACGCTTACGATAAGGATTAAACTCATTTGTCTCCATTTCAGATACCCTAATACCTGAAATGCAAACGGATATCCTTTCGTCAGTCCGGTCATCTGCGATGCCTGCTCCACTGATATGTTAAAAATAGTTTTGTACTTATTGATTATTGCTACATTGTTTAATGGTTTGAGCTGGATTTTAGGTGCTCTGTACAAAAAAGTAAGGCTCTTCTCATTTTGAAGTTCCTCAATGTTTTCATACAATCCCGTTCCCAGTAAAAATACCGGCAATTCCTGTCTTACAAATATCTGAAAAGCCCCTGCAAATACTTTCATGTACTCGCTATTTGTCATTTCATCAAATAAAACCCAGAGCATATTAATGTGCCCTAATAGCATATCAATATCACGCTCTGGATTTTTATTTACCGTTAGTTTAATTTAAGAAGTTCTGAATGATAACTTCCTCTGCCTCTTCCTCGGTAAGTCCAAGTGTGCGGAGCTTAAGAAGCTGTTCATCATTGATTCTTCCGATTGCTGCCTCATGAATGATTGCAGCATCAATATTTTTCGCTCTGATCTCTGGGATGGAACCAACCTCAGCCTGATCCATGATAATCGAATCACACTGGATATGAGCCTGACATTTACTGTTTCCGATTGCATTCGGATGGAAAGTCTGAACAGAATTTCCTTTTCCAACGGATCTGGAAACAATCTGTGCGGAGCTGTCCTCTCCATTTAATTTCACTTCAATATTTGACTCGGCTTTCTGCTCTCCGTCTGTCATCAGACGCTCTGTGACATAGAGCTTTGCATCTTTTTCAAGCTCTACATTTGTCTCCCGGACGGTCGAATCCACGCCCTTGATCTGTGCTGTATCAAGTGTGAAAACAGAGTTCTCTCCTACAAATATATTAGTTACGGGATTAAGCACTCGCGCACCTGTTCCGTTTCCTTCGCCATAATGCTTTTCCTCATAGCGGACATTTGCATTTTTGCCAACATGGAAGGTGTGGATTCCATCATGTCGGCTCTCGTTACAGCCACTGTTATGGATTCCACAGCCTGCCACGATTCTTACATCCGCGCCGTCTTCCACATAAAAGTCATTGTATACAAGATCTGTCATGCCGGATTTACTTAATACTACAGGGATGTAAACTGCCTCTCCATTTGTTTTTCCATCAATATAAATATCAATGCCCGGCTTGTCCGTCTTTTTCTTTATCTTGATGTGCTCACTGTCTCCGTGGCAGATCGATGTGCCGTTTTCACGCAGATTGAAAGCACCTGTCTGACTGAATTTATTATCATTTATGACGTCTAATACGCCTTCTGTTACATTATCAAGCTTTACCATCTTATGATCTTCCCTCCAGTCTCTCTACACATTTGTGGCATTTCTGCACACCATTAAGGTAAGGCAGGACCTCATCTTTTGTGCCGATTTTCTTGATTTCTCCATCGTCAATAATCATAATGCGGTCTGCCATGTTGATGATCTTTTCCTGATGCGAGATTACGATAAGGCTCTGCTTTTTTTCTGTGTGAATCTCCTCGAATTTCTGAATCAGCATAGAAAAGCTCCACAGATCGATTCCTGCCTCCGGCTCGTCAAAGATACAAAGCGAATGTTCTTTTGCAAGCACAGATGCAATCTCGATCCGCTTCATCTCTCCACCGGAAAGAGTTCCATCAATCTGTCTGTAAATATAATCCTTTGCACAAAGACCTACCGCTGTCAGAAGATCACAGCATTCCTTGTCCGAAAGCTCGTCCTTTGCCGCAAGCTTGAGCAGCTTCATAACGGTCATACCTTTAAATCTCGGTGGTTGCTGAAATGCATAACCAATTCCTGCATTTGCTCTATGATTGATATCAAAATCTGTGATATCTTCCCCATCAAGTATAATTTTTCCACTATCCGGTGTCTGGATTCCTATCAGTGTTTTGGCAAGCGTTGATTTTCCGCCTCCGTTTGGTCCGGTGATCACGAGCATCTCCCCGTCATCTACCTGAAATGATATATCTTTCAGAAGACACTTTTTGCCGCCTTCATCATCTACATTAAGAGTTAAATTTTCCGCTTTAAGCACAATTTTCACCTCATTTTTTCTATTTTCTTTGCCCATTATAGCACAACTGTAAACGTTTACATAGAACAAAAGCCCTGGTATTCACTAAAATACATAGCGCCCGGACTTTTGCAGAAAATTTATTTTGCGATATATAATGGCATTCTATTATTTGGAATTATGCGATTAATGGTTCCCAGCACATCCATGCTTGTCCTCGCCGCAATGATGTTCCCCACATGAATGGCCTTCTTCATGATCGTGATGTGTACAATGCACATCAGGATTGTATGCGAGTTTTCCTTCGATATATGACTTTACAGCTTCATCTGCATCCCCTGATACACCTCCAAACAGCTGGATTCCTGCAGCTGCAAGTGCAGTCTGTGCGCCTCCACCAATTCCTCCGCAGATAAGTACATCAATGCCTGCAGAATTCAGGAAACCTGCAAGAGCGCCATGTCCCTGTCCGTTTGTATCTACAACCTGGGTGTTTACAATTTTATTATCCTCGATATTATACACTTTAAACTGCTCTGTGTGTCCAAAATGCTGAAAAATCTGTCCGTTTTCGTATGTTACTGCTACTCTCATTTTATCATTTCTCCTTCTACTTATACTTATACTAATCTGCTATCTCTTATTTTCATAATTACATAGCTGGATTGCCACACCATTTTCCATAACAGAAAACCCATGTTTCAAATAAAATGGCACATTATTTTTGTCCTCCGGCATTCCCTGCCCCTGATAATCCGGATGCACGAGCACATAATTAAATTTACTAGTTATAAGGCATAATAATACGAATCAGCTTCTTATCGAGCATAATCGTACGATTCCACGGATTGATAATAATTCCCTCAATCTCCGGCACCGTGAGTGCTGTCTGAAAAAGCTTTCCAATATCCGACAAAAAGGTAGACTTCATAGTATCTGCCCCTTTTAATTCCTCTTCAAAACTGGTAAAAGCGCACCACCAGGTCTTTCCATCCGATGTCTGAACCGCCTGTAATTTCAGTTGTTCCTGTCCAATCAATGGCTCAACTGCCACGATCAGCTGCCCATTTTCACGCATCCGCCGGCGAATCACCGTAAGCGTATGTGCAAGCTGTTCCTGCGTGGATTCCTGTTGCAAAGCCTGTATCGCTTCCTCTATTTTTTCATTTCCTTTCAGTCCTTCGTCCTGATTATCCTTCTGTTGTTTCATCACAGTTTCCTTTCACAATTACGGTTGTAAGATATCCCTTTGCTGCTTCCAGCTCCGAAAGTCCCCGGTAAACTTTCTCATTGTCCATACCACAATTCGACACGCCATACACTTCCAGTGTCTTACCATCCTGTTTTTCCTTCATCCGTAAGATTTCTAACAACTCCTGCAGCTTTTTGCCGGATTTCATATAAACGCGGGTTCCCTGATCATGCAACGTGTTTTGCACATCGTAAGAACCTGGAATAATATGAATCTCTTCCTCTTTTTCGCCGAGCGGAATTCCTAGCCGGGCAGCTACCGCACAAAAAGACGGGACACCACTGATAATTTCTGCCGACCAGCCCGCTTTTGTTGCACGCTTGTGCATATAAATATATGTGGAATATACGCTCGGATCTCCAATCGTAAGCAGTCCCACGGTCTGCCCCTGCATCAGATAATCCTCGATGGCCTGGTAAATGCGTTCATGCGCAAGTGCTAATTTCTTTTCATCCCTGATCATCGGAAACGGCATACAAAGCAAGGCTTTTCCATCTATTTTCTGACAGACTTTTTTCACAATCTGATAAGCATAACATTCCTCTTTCGAAACTGCGGGAAGAACGATCACATCACATTTTTGAATAGTTTCAATCGCCTGCAATGTCATAAGTTTCGGATTTCCCGGTCCAACTCCAATGCCATATAGCATTCCCTTTTCCGGCTGCTGCACTGTGTTTTCACAGTCACATGCATTGTTCTCTGAAAATACTTCGGATGTTTTTCTGCGCAAATGCGCCATATAAATTTCCCGTATCGCCGGATACCCTCCGATTCCACGGATGATACAATCTGGTGTATATCCTGCGGCCTGCAATTTTCCGGCAAAGGAATCCTCTTCCGGTTCCCCATTTTCCGCCTCGTGCATACCGCCTGCCATATCATTGTTGGCATGGTCGCCCGCTACAAGCATGAATGGTGTGACAACCACTCTCTGATTGCTCATTTTCTTATTTGTCGATGATGCATGCTTTTTTTGCATGCGCGCAATAACATCTTCGATCGTAACGGCACCTTCCACCGTTGCAATATAAATTTCATGGTCCGCATAATTACGAATGGCAGCTTCGAGGATTGCATAACTTCCATCCGCCGCATGCTCCGTTCCATGTCCCATAAGAATCAGAGGTGCATCTCCTACCTCATCCTTTAACGACTCCCACAAAGCTTTTGCTACGTTTTCATAATCTGCTTCGGTTGCAAGCAGCGCATCTGCCACTGCAATCGATGCAAAATCCTGCGCATATTCCTGCACCACCTGTTTCATGCGGTGGTTCTCAATTCCATCAATAATGTGGGTGGGAAGTACAACCACATTTGTTGCACCTTTTTCTTTTAGTGCCTCTAATCCCTCAGCTGGGCTTTTTGCCTCTATATCCTCACGCGTCCGCATTGCTTTTCGAACAATCGTACTCGACACCGCTTCCTCGATCAGCACATCCGGATACAACGCCTGCACCTGCTCGCGGATTGCCGTAATATTCTTCTGTCTGGTTCCCGGATAGGTTGTTCCGAAACTTACAATCAAGATTGCTTTTTTCATGATTTACACCTGTCTTCTCTTTTCTTCCATTTTTTTGCTTCCCCGATAAAATGTTCCACAAAAGCCGGATTGGACGGATAATACAAATGTGGATAACCCCACCAGAAATTTTCGTTTTCGTGGATACATTTCCATTTTCGTCCCGTCGTCGGCTTGACAGCCTCACATGATTCTCCATTGTTATCACTGTCGTAATAGTGAAATTCATGCGCCCGAATTACTTTTTGTGATAGAAAATGTGATTCCTGTTCTGTCACATTCACATATCCAAAACGCACCAGTTTTCCCGTATTATGACATCCGCCGTGAATTGCGCCGACCATCGGATACGTCTGTTCCTTTTCATCGGTCAGCGTCTCATGCAAATACATAAATCCACCGCACTCTGCCACCGATGGCATCCCCTGCACAATTGCCTCACGAATGGATTTCCGCATCGAAACATTGCCTGACAATGCCTCTGCGCACAGCTCCGGATACCCGCCACCAAGTAAAATGCCCTGCACATTCTCCGGCAGTTGCTTGTCGTGCAAAGGCGAAAATGCAACAAGGTCCGCCCCTGCTTCGTGCAGCATCCGCAGATTATCTTCATAGTAAAAGCAAAATGCCTCATCTTTTGCTACCGCAATCCGTACGGTGCTTTTCTCATCTGCATCAAAAACACTTCCGGCTGCGCCATACTTATCCTCTGCCTTTTCTTCCTTCCAACCTGCCATTTCAAGCAGCTTTTCCACATCCACATTGGCTTCAAGCAATTCTGCCGCATACGCCACCTGTGTCTGTAACTGCGCAATCTCATCCGGCATTTTCAATCCCAGATGTCTGCTTTCCATTTGCAGATCGGTAGCTTTCGGAAAGAATCCAAGCACCGGTAAATGCAGTTCCTCCTCGATGATAGGTGCAATGATTCCATAAAAACCCGGCGTAATCCGGTTTAAAATAACACCGGCAAGCCGTTTGTCCATATCATAGGACTGTATTCCTGCAAGAAGTGCAAGAAGCGTTCTTCCCATTCCATGTGCATCCACCACAAGAATAACCGGCAGATCCAGCGTCTGCGCCAGATGATATGCCGATCCCTCTTTTTGCGTACCGCCAAGGCCGTCATAAATCCCCATGGCACCTTCAATTACAGAGAACATTCCTTCTTCCCCATAAGCATAAAGTTCCTGAATCTGTGACGCTTCCGAGAAGAAAGTATCCAGATTGCGGGATGGAATTCCAATCACTCTCGAATGAAACATCGGATCGATATAATCCGGTCCGCTCTTAAAACTCCGTACCGGAATATTTCTTTTTTTCAATGCTGCCAAAAGCGCACAGGTAATGGTCGTCTTTCCGCTTCCACTCCCCGGCGCAGCCAGCAAAATGCCTCGTTTTCTCATGCTAACTTCCTTAATGTAAAAATCATCACCGGATTTTCTGCCTGCATCAGATGATACGCTCCCGCCTGTTTTCCCCGGCTCACCTGCATCTGGATGACTTCACTTTCCACATCTTCCCGGTGTTCCTGTAAAAAGGCTGTGACTTCTGCAATCGTCTCCAGGCTTATGGCATTGATTGCAACCCTTGCAAGTGGATTTTTCTGCCATACAACCTCTAAAATCTGTTTTAAGTTTCCTCCGCTGCCACCGACAAATGCATGCGTCGGTGCCGGCAGCTGCTGCATGGAATCCGGAGCCTCCCCGGCAACAACTGCAACGTTTTTCAAATGAAATTTCTCTATATTCTGCTGCATCAATTCCAAGGCTGCCGCTTTACGCTCCATGGCATACACCTGAATATTTGGCGAAAGCTGTGCTGCCGCAACCGCAATCGAGCCCGTGCCACTTCCGATATCATAAAATACCGCATCCTCTGTCAGATGAAGTTTACCCAGAGAAACATGACGGATTTCCTCTTTTGTCATAGGAACTTTCCCGCGGATAAAAGCATCATCCGAAATGCTCTGCGACAGTTCCCGCTTTTTCGGCGAATCGTTCCGGATCAGACAGGTATATAGGCCCTCCTTTGTAATCTCCTGTGCTTCTGCCGGCACAATGGTCCGAATCTCTGACGCTCCCCCGAAATCTCTTCCGCAAACGATTTCACAGGAAATCTCTGCCTCCTGCAACAGTTTCCCAATCTTTTGTACATCTTCCACTGTTGAAACCAGCAGATACGTCTTCGCATGATAATTTACTGCGTCTAAAATCTCTGCCGGCCAGGTTTCCTCTTTTCTTCCGTGAATGCTCAGAAGTTTCGCATCCTGCCAGGTCTCTCCCACGGCTGCTGCAAGGTAGGATATTGAACAGATTCCCGGATAAATGCGAACCTTTGTAAATCCGTTTTTCTCCAGCTCCTTCTGCATTTTGGTACAACCGCTGTAAAAGCCGGTATCTCCGGAAAAAAGTACGGCTGCTTTGATTGCATGCTTTCCTTCTTTTTCCTTTTTTCTTATAACCGGAATGATATCTTTTGCCAGATAATAGGGATAAGTTTCCTTTTCGCCTGGGACATCCGCAATCATACGCTTTGCACCAAAGACAATATCTGCCTCTGCAACGACTTTTGCCCCCTCCTGTGTCAATGTCCGTTCCGACATGCCAAGTCCGACCAACGCAATCTCCGGCTGATGTAACACCGTATCTTCTGCGCGCAGTGCATGCGTTTTTCCATATTGTTCATACAACGCATCCACCACTTCCTCAAAGGTCTTCCCTTCTTCTTTCGGTGCACGGATCACAAAAGCACGCGCTCCGGTTCTTCCTGCCGCTTGCAGCTTTTCCAGATATCCTCCGCTTTTTCCGCTCTCCTTGGTCACAAGGCAGGAAATGGAAAACTGACGCAGTATTGCCTCATTCAAATCTATGGAAAAAGGCCCCTGCATGGCAATAATATGCTTTGCGTGGATTCCCTGTTTTTCACAGATTTCAATGCTTTCCAGTCCCGGAAGCACCCGGACATACAGCCGCTCCTTTAAGCCTTCCATTCCACTGTAAACGCCAAGCTCTTTGCTTCCGGTTGTCAAAAGAATGTTTCCCTCGATCTCCTGTAACGCTTTGGCACAGGATTCGTTATCTTCAAAATAAGTGATCTTTGCCCCGCTTTCTTCCGCTTTCGCCTCACTGCAACCGCGGAGCAGACGAAAATAAGGAATATCCAGCCCCTCCAGACTTTTTCGGATATTCCCTGATACTTCTGTCGCAAACGGATGCGTACTATCTACCACCGCAGCAAATACATTCTCATTCTCCGCTGTCATCTCCGATGCCAGCTGCCGCATCCGGGCAATATCAAGCCGCCCGGTCGTAACTTCCACTCCGTCCATCTTTGGCATGACAAGCTGGCCATATGCCGTTGCCACACATACATGACACGGGATATGTTCTGCTGCCAGCTGCTCCGCAAGCATCCTTCCTTCTGTTGTTCCGGCATAGATTAAAACTTTTTTCATACGATATAGCCTCGTTTTGTAACCAACTTATCTCCAACAATTTCTGACTGGGAATTTCCGATAAAAACCGTCGTAAACATGTTTACCTTTGCATCCCGCAACTCGCCAAGTGTGCAGGTAACTGCTTTGGTTCCTTCTCTGCCGATATTCTCCACATACCCACAGGCGCGGTCTTCTTTTGCCCCATGGCTCAGTAAAATATCGCAGGCGCGCTGCAGATAATCCGCACGCTTATGGCTCGAAGGATTGTAGATTGCCATGGCAAAATCGCCTTCCACCGCCGCGATCAGACGCTTTTCAATGCGCTCCCACGGTGTGAGCAGATCACTGAGACTAATCACACAGAAATCATGGTTGAGCGGCGCTCCAAGCACTGCTGCACCGCTGCTTGCCGCGGTAATTCCCGGAATGACAACAACCTCACAATCCGGATATTCCTTCCCGATTTCAAGCATAAGACATGCCATACCATAAATTCCGGCATCCCCGCTGCATACCATAGCGACACTCTTTTCTTCCATCGCCTTCTCAAAACACATGCGACAGCGCTTTGTCTCCTGGCGCATCGGTGTAGATAAAAATTCCTTATCCGCAAAACGCGCACCCAGCAAATCCAGGTAGACGGTATAGCCAATGATCACATCACATTTTTCCAGTACTTCAATTGCCTGCCCTGTCATCATGGACTCTTCGCCCGGTCCCATTCCTACTACATAAATTTCTTTACTCATCAAATGTCACACTCCATTTTCGATTTGCAATTGCAAAAGTCACACCATCGGCTGCCTGCTTTTTGACCAGAAGTTCATCGCCTGCTGCAACGGCTGCCCGCTCACATACATTGTCCACGCCGACCTTCTCTGCAACAAATCCGGATGACGAATATTCTCCCGGCACTTCCCGCAACTGTCCGGCCGTAAACACATAAAACGGAACACGCATCTTCTGTGCCAGCGCAAGGATTCCCTCTTCGTTCTCCTTCACATCGATCGATGCGATCGCTGCAATCTCTTCTTTCGAGATACAGATATTTTCCTGCTCCTTCAGCCGTGTCAGCATTTCTTCCAGCCCCTGTTCAATTTCCACACAGCTTTTGCCCTTCCGGCATCCGATACCAAGCACATATTTCTTCGGAAAAAGCCCCAGTACTGCCTGCTGCAAAAGTTCTTTTTCTTCTGTCACCACGATCATGGCATCCTGCTTTTTCTGACGGAAGTCTTCCCAATCCACCGGAAGCAGTTCCTTCGGCATTCTCAGTTGTTCCAGCTGTTGTGCGCTGTAATGTTCCACCGCGACCGATACGGTATTTCCCTGTAAAATCTGCGTCGAAACTGCCGCAATCCCGCGGGTATCAAACACGCGCAGACAATTTTTCTTTGCAAACAGATCCACTGCAAAACACCCGGCACAGTCTGTCGCCGTGGTCACTACTGCGTGCCCGTGTAAACCTTCGGCAAGCTGTCTTGCAAGCTCATTCGCGCCTCCCAGATGACCGGAAAGAACCGGTACAACATACTGCGCATTTTCATCGATCACAAGCACCGGACTGTCTACGGTCTTTTTCTCAATAAAAGGTGCAATCGCGCGCACTGCAATCCCTGCCGCACCGATAAATACAAGCGGCATTCCCTGCATGAATGCAAGGTCTACCCACACATCCAAAGGCTCCTTTTCCCGCAGATATACAATTGTCTTTTCCTGCACCTTTTTCCCTTCACAAAGTACATTCCCGTAATCCACAGATAACGAAATATTCTGGATTTTTTCTGCAAGCGCACGCCCTTTTTCACTAAATGCGACCATATATATTCTCATAACTTCCTCCGGATCTATTCTTTTGCTTTACGGAATTCCGTCTCGAAATCAGCCGCATACAAACGCGACTTTGCATAATGCTGATGCGCAATAACATCCCCTACCAACACCAGCGCAGTCTTTGTAATTCCATGCGCTTTCGCCACTTCGGAAAGCTCTCCGATCGTACAAATATATGCCTCTTCTTCCGGCCATGTTGCCTTATAAACAAGAGCAGCCGGTGTATCCTTTTGATACCCCCCGGCAATCAGCCGCCCGCTTAACTTTTCTAACATTCCCGTACTCAGATAAATCGCCATGGAAGCCTGATGCGCTGCAAATCGCTCAATGCTCTCCAGCGGTGGAACTTTCGTCCGCCCCTCCATACGTGTAATAATCAAAGACTGCGATACGTCCGGAAGTGTATATTCCAGATTCAGCGAAGCCGCTGCCCCAAAGCAGGCACTCACACCCGGACAGCTCTCATATGCAATATCCTTTTCATCCAACAGATCCATCTGCTCGCGCACCGCACCGTAAATGCTCGGTTCTCCAGTATGCAGACGGACGGTCATCTTCCCTTCTTTTTCCGCTTCCTGCATGACAGTAAACACTTCTTCCAGTGTCATTGTCGCACTGTTATAGGTCTGACATGTTTCTTTCGCATAATCCAGAAGCGCCGGATTCACAAGCGACCCCGCATAGATGATCACATCCGCTTTCTGCAAAAGACGCATACCTCTGACCGTGATCAGATCTGCCGCCCCCGGTCCTGCTCCAACAAAATAAACCATATTTCCTCCTTATCTGCCCAGTTCGTAAAGAATTGCATTCACAATCGCAGCGGCAACGTTGCTGCCGCCTTTTCTTCCGCGATTCACAATATGCGGTACATCCGTTTCCAAAATCAGTTCCTTTGCGGCTTCCACATTGACAAATCCGACCGGAACACCAATGATAAATGCCGGTCTCCAATCGCTTTTTTGCATCAGTTCATATAACGAAACCAGCGCCGTTGGCGCATTTCCCACCGCAAAGATTACAGGCTTTTGAATTTGTGCAGCCTTTTCCATGCTCACTGTGGCACGCGTGACCTGACGGCTTTTCGCAATGCGCGCAACTTCTTCATCCGCCATAAAACAATGCGCAACTCCACCATAACGCGCAAGTACTTTTTTGTTGATTCCAGCGAGCGCCATATTCGTATCCGTAACAATATCCGCGCCATTTGCAATCAGTTGTTTTGCAATCTGCACCGCATTCTTTGAATAGGTCATCGTGTGCGCATATTCAAAATCCGCACTCGTATGGATCACCCGCTTTGTGACCGGTTCCTCATCTGCCGGAATCGTAATATGCATCTCTTTCAGTTCCTGTCCGATGATCTCGAAACTTCTCTTTTCAATTTCGCCCGGCAGTACATATTCAAGTTCTTTCATTTCTTAATCTCTCCATCAATCGCTCATTACTTGCATGGTCTTTGACCGCAATCCGATAGTATCCCTTTCCCAACCCGCGATAATTTGAGCAGTCGCGGATGAGAATCCCTTCTTTCAAAAGCCTATCATACAATGGCGCTTCTGTGTAAAATAAAATATAATTTGCCACCGAATCATAGATGCGAATGTTATCTTTTCCTGTTTCTTTCAACGCATTGATCAGATATTCTCTCTCTCTGCAAATAAGCTTTCTTGTGTCTGCAAGATATTTTTCTGCATCCCAGTCCGGCCTTTTCTCATAGATCACACCTGCCGCCTGCGCAAAAACCGACAGATTCCATTCCGGCAATTGCCGGGCAATGCGCGCCCGCATATGTGGATCTGCGATCAGATACCCAAGCCTTACACCCGGAATCCCATAGATCTTTGTAAACGCACGCACAATAATCAGATTCTTAAAATCACGGAGCAGCTCCTGTGTGTGTGCTTTCCCTGCAAATTCAATAAAACACTCATCCAGTACTACCGTTATCCCACATTCCTTACACTTCTTTAACAGCAGCCGCAGCATTTCCCGTGAGATTTCGTTTCCCACCGGATTTGCCGGACTGGCCAGAAAAAGCAGATCCAAATCTTCGCGCAAAACATCCAGAAACGTCTCTGTAATTGCAAAATTTTCGTTTTCTTTCAGTTGTACAAATTCCATATGAGCATCCACCATCTGTGCCGCCCACTCATATCCATAAAAAGACGGCACCGGAATCACGACCTTTTTCGGGCGGATCGCATGTACAATTGCTGCCAGAAGTTCCGATGCGCCATTGCCGCACAACACCTGCGATTTTTCTACCGATGGCTGCAAATTTGCTGCGATTTGCTCAATCAATTTTCCACTTCCCTGCTGCGGGTATACCATGACATGTTCCAAAGCCTCCCGCAAAGCATCTTTCAGCGGATACGGAGTTCCCAGTGGATTGATATTCACCGAAAAGTCATCTTTTATGTTGTGATTGTATATATCTCCCCCATGAATATTCTCATTACTGTACATACATTTTCCTCTTTCATTGAACACCAGCCCATGCATAATTTGCTTTCAGCAAATGGGCTGACACTATCTAGCCAACCCAAAGCAGACCGATCAAAGCCAGGCATTCACATAAAATTGCCGTCCGGTACAGGAGTCCGTTTGCTCTTTTGATGTCTTCGTATTCCACAGGTCTATGCGCATCTCCAATGGTAGGTTTCTTAACGATTTTGCCAAAATAACTGGCATCTCCTGCCAGCTGCACACCAAGACTTCCTGCACATACGGCCTCTGTCTGCGCCGAATTTGGACTGGCATGTTTTCGCCGGTCTCTTCGCCAGATGCGCCACGCACCTTTGCCATCATATGCTTTTCCCGGCAAAAAGCTCACCGCGATCATAAGAAGCGCACTGATACGCGCCGGAATATAATTGACCACATCATCCAGCTTTGCTGCGCAACGTCCGAAATACATATATTTATCATTTTTATATCCGACCATAGAATCCATGGTATTGATTGCCTTATACATAAACCCGAGAATCGGACCTCCAATTGCCAGATAAATGAGTGGCGCGATCACGCCATCCGATGTATTTTCTGCTACGGTCTCCACCGCAGCCATTGCCACTCCGGTAGCATCGAGTACCTGTGTATCCCGCCCAACGATCATCGACACCGCATAGCGTGCACCTTCCAGATCATCCTTTTTCAGTGCCTTATACACTTTCATGCTTTCTACTTTCAGGCATTTTGTAGCAAGAATCTGATATGTCATAATGCCTTCGATGATACATCCGGCGAATGGATGCAGCCAATATCCCGCCACCAGAATCGCCGCCGCAACAACAGCGGTCAGACATACCACCAGAATCGTCATCGCCACACCGCGCCAAAACTGCTCACCTTTTTTTAATTCCGCACGATTCCATTTGGAACATTTCGCGATCACACTACCGATCAGCCGGATCGGGTGTGGCATCCAATGCGGATCTCCCACAAGCAGATCCAGTAGAAAACCTCCAAATAAAGCAATTATGTGATATTTTATCATCTGAATCCTCTTTCCTGTGTAACAAAACGAATCTGTTCACCTGCAATCAAAATCCGGCAGGTAAAACCACCCGCGTTTTCGACCTGATAATCATAGTAATCTCCGCCACCATAATGGCTCAAAAGCGCCATGATCGTCCCACCATGCACAACGGCTGCCACCGTAACTTCCCGGTCACTTCCACAATCCCTGCACATATTGCTCTGCGCATAGTTTCTTAAATAATCCGCCGCATTTTCCATTCCTGCGCATACACGGTCAATAAATTCCGCCCGGCTTTCTCCTTCCGGAAAAGGCAGCGTACCATTGCTGTCGATCCATGCCTGATACTGCGGATTTCCATTGAGCTGCTCATAATTTTTTCCCTCGAAAGCTCCGAAATTCATTTCTTTCCACTCCGGAATCTCAATTCTTTCTCTATCCGGAAACAAAATTTGAGCACTCTCCCGGCATCTTTGCATCGGACTGGTAAAAACAATCTCCGTCTGTGCCAATCCTGTCATTTTTTCTTTCAAAGACTCTATCTGCATTCTTCCCTCCGCAGAAAGTGCCTCTTCCGTCCATCCAAGATAACTGTGCCGGCGGTTTGCCGGCGTCTGTCCATGGCGGATCAAATAACATTTTATCTTCATTTGATTCTCTGCCCTATTCCACACATAATTCGTTCCACACGGTCGGCCCTTTTTGCCACTTCAATAAGAAAACGCCCCAGACGTTCCCGGTATTCCCGCTCAAACGCGTCCATCGGAACAATACCATTTCCTACCTCATCACATATGATTGCAATCTCCGGACGCCCTGCAAGAATTGCCCGGGCATCTTCCTCAGCCGGCTTTTTCCCCTGCAATTCCTCACGGAACCACACTTCAAAATCATCCCAGATTTCTTCCTTTGCAATGCCCCGTTCCTGCAGAACATACGCTTTCTTTCCCTGAGCCATGCCACCAATATATAACTCCATTTTGTACCTCCCCGGTTTTTATAAAAAATCTATCACATTTCTTGGAACATCAGCCCATGCATAATTTGCCTTCGGCAAATGGGCTGACGCTACATGATAGATTTTTATAAAAAATCTATCACAGCAGCAGCAACAACCATCGCCCCCTCACACAATGTAAGGAAATAGCCCGCCGTGTCCCCGGTAATTCCATTCAGTTCCCGATAGCTTCTCCACCAATAGTACAGATACGTAAGTCCCGCTGCTACAAGCACAAAAATTGCAGTCTTGGCCTGAAGCCATAGCATCAGTATGGCACACAAAATAATCTGCAAATAAAGCGCGCCTTTTACCCATCGCTCATGCGCCGTGCTTGCAAAATGATACAGCAGTCCGTCACTTTTTGCGGAACGGAGCGACACTACGCCGAGTCCGCTCAGGCAACGGGAAAGGAAAAATCCGCAACAGAATACTCCCAGATTTTCTGCTCCCTCGATCTGCCCGAACGCGCCCATATAAATCAATCCAAACACCGCCAGCATAATTACGGAAAAGGCTCCAATATGTGCGTCCTTTAAAATCTCAAGTTTTCGTTCTCTCGGCTGATAGGAATGAAATGCATCCATGGTATCCATATATCCGTCTACATGAAATCCACCTGTCACAAGCAACGGGATTGCTGTCGCAATACACACATAGGTCCACTCATAAAATCCCAGTTTTTGTGCAATCCGATACCAGGCAAACACCAATGCTCCAATTACCGCTCCCACCCATGGGAAAAAGCACATACTGTAACGCATATCTTCTTCTTTCCATTCAAACTGTGGCATTGGTATCTTCGAATATGTTGAAAATGCAATAATCATTGCTTTTATAATGTGCATGAATTTTCTCTCTTTTCTATCATTGTCTTATTTCACTTTTACCGGAATTCCCACGATTACTTCCGTCACATGATCTGCCATCCGTGCCAGTTCCTGATTGACCCGCCCAAGCACTCGGATATATGACATCGTCTGTGCATCATAGGATATCCCATCTTCGAAAACATTATTGCTTACAATCACAAGCTTGTCCAGCTTTTCGGCAAGTGTCCGGATTCCACCCGTTACTTTTTCTACCAGAAAATCTTCTCTTTCTGTCTCACTCATCCTGCTTGCAGAATCTTCCGTTTCACCGCCAAACATTTCATTTGCAACAAGATTGGACATGCACTCCAGCAGCGCTGCATTTTCTGTCTGCTTCCTGTCTCTTACAATAATCTCTGCCGCCTTATGTATATCCCTTGTCTGTTCGATCGTTTGAAATCCTTTTCCCGCCCGAAGTCTCTGATGACGCGCAACTTTTTTCCTGCCTTCCGCATCATAAACCTGCATGGTTGCAATATAATATTTTCCCGGACTGTCCTCTAACAGATTTTCCGCATATTCCGATTTTCCGCTGCCACTTCCTCCAATAACCAAATGTATCATTCCATTTTCCTCTTAACGGACACCATCTTTATCCGAAAAACGCTCATATTGCTCGATTTCCATGGTATCAAATGTTGTCTGCTTTTCATACAGTGTCAAGGCAAGATCTAACAGTTCGCACATCATAACAGCACCGGTTCCTTCGCCCAACGCCAGATTTGCATCGATCACAGGATGTAACTGCAATTCATCTGCCAACAAACGCGCCGCCGGTTCCTTGCTGCAGTGCGATGGAATCAAAAACTCCTGCACTCCCGGCACCAGCCGCTGCGCTACAAGTCCCGCAAGTGTACTGATCAATCCATCCAGAATCACCGGAATATGATAAAGCGCACCACCGATACAGACGCCTGCCATTCCTGCAATATCCAAACCTCCGAATGTCGCTAAAATCTGCAGTGCATCCATATGTGCTACCGGATATTTTTCCAACGCGCTTTTTATGACCTGCGCTTTTCTTTGCAGTCCCGCATCACTTAAACCGGCACCTCTTCCAATCCATCTCTCTAATACCACCGGGTCTGTAACATCTTTCTCCATAAGTGCGATTGCCACAGCACTGCTTGTTGTTGTATTGCCAATTCCCATTTCGCCGGTACCAAGCAAAGTATATCCCTTATCTTTGCACTCCTGCACCAACTGTATTCCGACTTCGATCGCACGCAATGCCTCTTCTTCCGTCATCGCCGGCTCCTCAAGAAAATCTCTCGTCCCCTGCATAATCTTGCAATCACGCACGCCGGGAATCTTTTCCGCACTGTTGATTCCAATATCCACCGGGATGACATCGACGCCCGCATGTGCCGCCATCTTTCCAACAGAACTCTGCTGCTTTCCCATAAAAGAAGTCACAATTGCAGTCACTTCCTGTCCGGACTGACTGACATGCTCCGCAACAATTCCGTTGTCCGCACACATAGCAATGATTGCCTTTTTTTGCAGATTCAAATCGGTACTTTCCAAAATACCACCGATTCGCGCCAGAAGCAATTCAAACTCTCCCAGCCCATCCAATGGTTTCGCAATTCCATCCCAGATTGCTTTTACTTCTTTTTCTATTTTCTTATTTATCGGTTTGATCTTTAAAGCCAAAAGTTCTTCTCTTGTCATATGCTCTTATCTTTCCCAGTCACAACTGATTTTTGCTTCCCTTAAAATAGAATATACATACTCCATATCCATATGCGCTCTCAACCCGTCTGCCAGACGATCATATTGTAATTCCTTAAACGCCGCATAATCATAATGTTCTTTCGCTTCCCAGGAAATGCCTTTTCGCTTTGCAAGGATTCTCACAATATCCTCCGCAATACTTCCCTGGTCAAAAACGCCATGTACATAGCTTCCATATACATTCTCCGTTTTATTTCGGGCATTCTGCATATCCCCTACCAAATTTCGTATCTCCTGCGTTTTCCCCATATGAATCTCATATCCGCTGTATTCTTTTCCTGATAATGGTGCAAAAAGCCCCTCAAAATCATAAAATGTTCCACTTACCTGTTTTCTCGTCTTCTCCGGCATAAGAACTGTATGCTCCGGCAAAAGCTCCATCCCCCGGATTTCTTTGCAGCTCTGTTCCACCCCATAAGGATCTTCGATCGACATTCCAAGCATCTGATATCCGCCACAGATTCCCCAGATAGGAATCTGTCCTGAAAGCTTTTTTATTTTTGCCTCAAGTCCATTTTGCCGCATCCACTGCAAGTCCCCGATCGTATTTTTGCTTCCCGGAATCAAAATCATATCCGGATTCCCAAGTTCCTTTACCGATGTGACATAGCGGACGGATACATCAGGTAACTGCTCAAACACATTGAAATCCGTAAAATTCGAAATACGCGGCAAACGAATCACTGCCAGATCAATCAGTCCTGTCTCTTTATTTTCCAGCTGTGCACTGAGACTGTCCTCATCCTCAATGGAAAGCTGCATATAAGGAACCACTCCCGTCACTTTTACATTTCCCCGCTCCTCAAGCATTTCAATTCCCGGATCGAGAATCGTTTTATCTCCGCGAAATTTATTTATAATCAGTCCTTTAACCCGTTCTTTTTCCTCTTCTTCCAACAACATCAATGTTCCCAACAGTTGCGCGAATACACCACCCCGGTCAATATCTCCAACCAGCAAAACCGGTGCATCCACAAGCTTCGCCATTCCCATATTAACAATGTCGTCCTTTTTTAAATTGATCTCCGCAGGGCTTCCTGCACCTTCGATTACAATAATATCTGCCTGCTTTTCCAATTCCTGAAACGCTTTGCAGATGTCCGGAATCAATTTCTTTTTGTATGTAAAATAATCGCGGGCACTCATATTTCCCAATACTTCACCATTGACAATCACCTGAGAACCCACATCATTGGTCGGTTTCAATAAAATGGGATTCATGTGCACCGAAGGTTCTATTCCTGCCGCTTCTGCCTGCATGACCTGCGCTCTTCCCATTTCTAATCCTTCTTTTGTAATATAAGAATTCAATGCCATATTCTGTGATTTAAAAGGTGCCACCCGATACCCATCCTGTTTGAAAATGCGGCATAATCCCGCCGCAATCAGACTCTTTCCTGCATTTGACATTGTTCCCTGTATCATGATCACTTTTGACATAAAAAAACCTCCTTGCCACAATCGGACAAAGAGGAATCAGGATAGCTTTCACTATCCCTCCAAATATAACCAATTAATCGTGGCTGGTTTGCACTTTTGTTGGATTTCTTTTTCGCATTTATTATACTCCAACCCTTTGCAAATTACCACTCCCGAGTCCTCATAAGAAACTCTTTTGCCTTCTCCTCTAAGTGGTAATAAACTCTTCCACCCAGTCACAAATCTTTCTTCTGGCATCTGCCGGAATTTTTTTCTGACAATCTTTCATATGCTTTACATGTGTTTCATCTGCCAACTGGTCCATTGCCTGCATTAGCTGTAATCTCGGCCAACACACCGCATAACTCATTCCATTCTTTGAAAAATACTTTATATTCTTCGATTCGCACCCCGGAATTGGCTTCATATGAATATACGGAACATTTGCCACAGCAGCTTCCGTTGAAGAAAGCCCACCCGGTTTTGACATAAAAATATCACATGCATACATATAATTTGCCATCTGATCCGTTTTCTTGATAATCATCAGATCTTGTTTATGTTTTTTCTTCAGGTTCTGCATCTTTGTATACAATTTTTCGTTGTTACCACAGACCACAATTACTGTTCCTGAAATTTTCCGTTTCCGAAACCACTTCCACAAAATTTTTGTATAAGTGACCATATTTCCTGCACCGATACTTCCACCTGTCAAAAGAATATATTTGCGATTTTTGTCCAACCCAAGCGATTTTCTCGCATATGTTCGAAGTTTCCCGGCCTCTGCTTCTGTGCGAACCGTATCAAACTTCCGGCCTACCGGAATTCCATATGGCAAAATTTTTTCTTTTGGAATGCCTCTTTTTACGAAATCTCTGACCTGTGCTTTTCCCGGAACTACATAATAATCACAGTCCGTTTCTTCTGTAAATGGAATACACACATAATCCGTTGCTATGAAAACAGATAAAGGAAGTTTTTCTCCTCTTTTTTTCAAATATGTGATCAACTCCGCCGGATACAGATGTGGCATAAGAATCACATCGACCGGATGCTCGCGCAAGTATATACTTAATTTTTTTGCAACAGCAATATTTGCATAATACACTGGCGACTTTCCCGGTACTTTACGCACCAGAGACCCAAGCGAATAAATAAATCCAAAAAATTTCGGAGATCTCTGTACCATCTTCACATAAACATTTCCCACTTCAGTTGCAAGTTTATGGCTGACTAATTCATAGGGATCCATCATTGTAACCCGATGGCCTCTGTATTCAAGTTCTTCTTTTATTGCAAACCCGGCGGCATTATGGCCACCACCTGTACTGCATGACAAAATTAACGCGTCCATAATAACCTCACCTTACATTCCTCTCGCTTCTCTGTACTCAAATGTAAACGAATGCATACAATAATCGTAATCATCAGGAAGCCTAATTTCTGTGCAATACTTTCGCCCCAGACAAAAACAATCCCTGTTCCCAAAATATACGATGCCATTGTTCGATAAAAATGTGGCGTAATTCTTATAACAAGTGAAAACAAAATAAAAAAGCACGCCAAAATCAAAGCAGTACCGATATTCGGCCAATATCCTAACAGGCATCCAAAAGATACCGCAATCCCTTTCCCGCCTTTCCACTTATGAAAAATTGGCCAGATATGTCCGGCTACTGGTGCCACCAGAACCAATGCACTGCCTAATACAACGATGATTTCCGGTCGACCTCCCCATAACTGTTCGTCTATTCCCCACATGCAGTTCGCAAATTGTGTCTGCAACATGTTTGCGCATAAAAAAACAGGGATAAAACCTTTCCCCATGTCGCATACTAATGTCAATATTCCACACAGCATGCCGCCTTGCATAAATGCATTCGCCGTACCCGGGTTCTGGTCCTTTGTTTCCCTGATAATGTCCTTTTTCGTTATTAATTTTCCAAATAAAGGCGCAAATAAAATACTTCCCAGTATATATCCCAGCACGATAAAGGTAAGATAATATAGCATAATATCTGCCTCCTTATAATATAAAAAATGCCTAGTTCCGGAATCGAACCAGAGACACGAGGATTTTCAGTCCTCTGCTCTACCAACTGAGCTAACTAGGCATATCTTGTAATACATATTACAATAGTTGCGGGAATAGGATTTGAACCTATGACCTCCGGGTTATGAGCCCGGCGAGCTTCCAGACTGCTCCATCCCGCGATATTAAATTAAACAATTGATCCTATAATTATAAAAGGATCAATTTAAATGGGCAGAGGTGGATTCGAACCACCGAAGCAATTTGCAGCAGATTTACAGTCTGTCCCCTTTGGCCACTCGGGAATCTGCCCATATATACAATATGAAATTGTATAAAAGCCGATGATCGGACTCGAACCGATAACCTGCTGATTACAAATCAGCTGCTCTGCCAATTGAGCCACATCGGCATATCTAAATGGGACCTACAGGGCTCGAACCTGTGACCCTCTGCTTGTAAGGCAGATGCTCTCCCAGCTGAGCTAAGATCCCAGAAATACCAAAACGAAAATCGTTTCTTAGAAACGACCCAGACGGGACTCGAACCCGTGACCTCCGCCGTGACAGGGCGGCGCTCTAACCAACTGAGCCACTAGGCCATAGAGGTTTGTACCTTCAAAACTTCATACAGATTATTAAACTTTCTAAATTCTTTAATGCCAACATACTCGCTTCGCTCATATGTCGCCTTATCACGATTTCATCGTGACATTTGATTAAGCCCTCGACCGATTAGTAACAGTCAGCTCCATGTGTTGCCACACTTCCACCTCTGCCCTATCTACCTTGTAGTCTTCAAGGGGTCTTACTCCCGAAGGAGGGATATCTCATCTTGAGGGGGGCTTC
>CABJAV010000019.1 GCA_902363675.1 Lachnospiraceae bacterium
AGGTACTGTTTATAATTTCAAAAGAAAAAGCAGGATTCGGAAGTCGTTAACGAGACTTCCCATCCTGCTTGAGTTTATCCACAAATATATTTTTTTAAATTTCGTCAGTTTTTACAATGGTCTGAACAGTAACCATTTTCGGGTATAAAAGAAAAGAATTGCAACGAACCTGCTCCTCCAGCCAACCTCCCGCCCCCACGCATGCGCCCTCACACTTCCACAGTTACGGTTTAAGCCAGAATTACAGAAGTTGTGGAAGCCTTTTCCTGCCTCTATTTTCGTGTCCGGCTCGCGTTTCGACATCTCCGCCGCTGTGTCTGTCTCTCGAAGATGCGCTCAGCATTTCTAGTTCGTCTAAGAGGGGGCATTCACAAATCTGATTGTGCTCGCTCTCCATTGTGTCGCCCATCATAGTATTGCATTACTTGTTAGTAGAACGAGGGCGCAAATGCGACCCGCGAGCCCGGTATTGTTCATACCCCCCTCTAAGACGAATACAAAATACTTCGGACGTCATCTTCGAGAGACAGACACAGCGGCGGAGGTGTCGAAACTTGAACGGACAGGAATCATCAAGGAGGCAGGGGAAGGGTTGCTACAAATTCGTAATTCTGGCTTACTAGTAACTGTGGAAGTGTGAGGGCGCATGTGTGGGGGCGGGAGGTTGGCTGGAGGAGCAGGTTCGTTGCAATTCTTTTTTATAGCCGACCCCTAACATACATTTTACATCCAATTTACATAGGAATGGTTACACACTTTACATTTGGCACGTAAGATAACACCTGTACTCGAAAAGAAATAAAATGAAAAAGAGAAAGAAAAGAGGAAAAGACATGAAAAACAGAGTAAAAAAAATGGTGGCAATTCTTACCGCAGCTACAATGGTTGCAGCAGGAGTAATGGGATGCGGAAGCAGTGATACAAATGCAGATGCAAACAATTCCAACGACAATACAACACAGACAGAGAGTCAGGCAACAGATAATCATACAGCAGACAACACCGACTTAAGCGGATCTGTTACATTAGCAGGAAGTACTTCCATGGAGAAACTTGCAAACGCAATGAATGAAGCATTCATGGAGAAATATCCAAACGTTTCTGCTACAGCAGAGTTTACCGGATCCAGTGCAGGTATCGAATCACTTGCAGCCGGAAGCGTAGATATCGGAGATGCTTCACGTGCACTTTCTGATGATGAGAAAGGCCAGGGAATCGTAGAGAACATCGTAGCAATCGATGGTATCGCAGTGATCACAGATACAGACAATACAATTACAGATATCAAGTCTGAAGATCTTGCAAAGGTTTACACAGGAGAAATCACAAACTGGAAAGATCTTGGCGGAAAAGATGAGCAGATCGTAGTTATCGGTCGTGAGGCTGGTTCTGGTACAAGAGATGCATTTGAAGAGTTGATGGATGTAAAGGATTCCTGCAAATATGCACAGGAACTTGATTCTACAGGTGCTGTACTTGCAAAGGTTGCAGCTACTCCGGGAGCCGTTGGATATGTATCACTTGATGTTTTGGATGACACTGTAAACGGATTAAAGATCAACTCCGTAGAGCCGACAGAAGAGAACATTCTTGCAGGCACTTATGTATTGCAGAGACCATTCGTTATGGCAACCAAGGGAGAAATCTCTGAGCAGAGCGAGCAGGTACAGGCATATTTCGACTTCATCAACTCAGAAGACGGACAGAATGTTATCAAATCTGTAGGACTGATCATTCCACAGAAGTAAAAGAACATGTGAGGACAAAGATATGAACAACGGTAAAGCAGCAAAGCACATCGTAGAAACGATTGCAAAAATAATATTTCTTATATGTGCGGTTGTTGCCATCGTAGCAGTTCTTTCCATAACAGTTTATATGTTTGCAAAAGGCACCCCGGCATTGGCAAAGGTCGGGGTGACTGACCTGTTATTTGGAACTGCATGGCAGCCTACCGCAGCGAACCCGACGTATGGAATTTTCTATATTATCTGTACTTCTATTATAGGTACAGCCGTAGCGATAGCTATCGGTGTGCCAATCGGAATTCTCACCGCGGTATTTATTACAGAGGTTTCGAACAAAAAGATCGCGGCAATCGTACAGCCGGCAGTGGAATTACTTGCTGCAATTCCATCTGTAATCTATGGTCTGCTTGGAATGATGCTTTTGAATCCGCTGATGTACAAACTGGAAAAGCATATATTTGCGGGAAGCACAACCCATCAGTTTACCGGAGGCGCGAACCTTTTGTCAGCAATTATTGTACTGGCAATTATGATTCTTCCTACCGTAATCAATATCAGTGTATCGTCCATTCGTGCGGTACCGGGACACATGAAAGCAGCGTCCCTTGCACTTGGAGCGACACACATCCAGACGATTTTTAAAGTCATGATTCCGGCGGCAAAATCCGGTATTCTGACAGGTGTGGTACTTGGTATTGGCCGTGCACTCGGCGAGGCAATGGCGATCAACATGGTAGCCGGAGGCTCAGTAAATATTCCGCTGCCGTTTAACTCGGTACGATTCCTTACCACACAGATTGTCAGCGAGATGAGTTATGCAGAAGGCCTGCACAGAGAGGTGCTTTTCACTGTTGGCCTCGTATTATTTGTCTTCATTATGATTATCAACCTGATTCTTGCACAGGTTGAAAAGAGAGGAGCTGTGGAGCAATGACGAAAAATCGGACAAGTATTTGCACAAAAACAAGACATCCGGGAGATTTTCTGATGTACATCGCAATCTATGCATGTGCAGCAGTTTCCGTGGCTCTGCTTCTTGGAATCATCATCTATGTATTTGTAAAGGGTATCCGCAGTGTAAACTGGGAATTTTTGACCAGTGTGACTTCGGTGCTGAATGGAACAACAGGTATTGCAGGTAATATTTTAAATACATTGTATATCATTGTTCTGACCATGCTTATGGCAACACCGGTCGGAGTGGGTGCAGCTGTATATCTCAATGAATACGCAAAACCGGGCAAACTGGTCAGCCTGATCGAGTTTGCCACCGAGACACTGGCAGGAATTCCATCGATCATTTTTGGTCTGTTTGGCAAGCTGTTTTTCGGTGAAACACTGGGCTTTAGCTTCTCGATTTTAACGGGTGCGTTTACCATGGCACTTATGGTTCTCCCCCTTGTGACCCGTAACACACAGGAAGCATTAAAGACCGTTCCGGACAGTTACCGTACCGGCGCGATCGGTCTGGGTGCAGGCAAATGGCACATGATCCGTACCATTTTACTTCCATCCGCAATGCCGGGAATCATTACCGGAGTCATCCTTGCGGTCGGAAGAATCGTGGGCGAATCTGCCGCACTGCTTTTCACCGCAGGAAGTGCCGGGCTTCTTCCAAAGAGTTTTACACAGTTTATGGAAAAGGCCGCACATCCGGGTGGAACCCTTACCATTCAGTTATATTTGAGCGCAACAAAGGGCGAGTTCGGCGTAGCCTTTGGTATTGCGGTAGTACTTCTTATCATTGTGCTGGGCATCAATTTCCTCACGAAGGCACTGGCAAAGAAGTTCGACGTCGAACGCAGATAGATGAAATTTGTTACTGTCCACATATAGGTGTGATCAGTGACTATAATTTTTCAAAAAAGCTGGCGAATGAGATTTCGCTGGCTTTTTTAATGTGCTATGATTAGTTGTAGAAATATCGGATCAGCATAGAGGAGATTGTAACAAATGAATTTTATTGATAAAGCATTTGAAGCATTACTTCGAGGAGAAAGCATTATTTCTGCAATCGATGAACAGATTGTATATAATCAGTTGGACGGTAATGAACAGGCAATCTGGAGTTTACTTCTGGCAAGCGGATATTTAAAAGTTCTGTCATATGAGAGTTATCTTGATATTCCGGAAGGTGCAGAACCGGATTATGAGCTGATGCTGACCAACTACGAAGTAAAACTCATGTTTCAGAGAATGA
Organism: Lachnospiraceae bacterium; assembly: GCA_902363675.1. Taxonomy (GTDB): domain Bacteria; phylum Bacillota; class Clostridia; order Lachnospirales; family Lachnospiraceae; genus Roseburia. The sequence continues at coordinate 3,949 of CABJAV010000019.1, forward strand.
TTCATGACTGGTTTATTCAGGTGGAGCCTGATTACAATGATTTCATCAAAGCATTACTTGTGGGTGATAAAAAGGCAATGAATGCATATATGAATCGTGTGGCGCTTGGAACATTCAGCTATTTCGATGTGGGAAATCGTCCATCGGATGAGGCACCGAAGCGCTTTTATCACGGATTTGTGTTAGGATTGATTGTGGATTTACAGGGCAGATATGTAATTACTTCCAATCGTGAGAGCGGATTCGGCAGATACGATGTTATGATCGAACCGAAAAATCCGGAAGAAAACGATGCCTATATTCTGGAATTCAAAGTGCATGATTCGGAAGATGAGAAAGACTTGAGGGAAACCGTGCAGTCGGCATTGCAACAGATTGATGAAAGACAATACAAAGCGCAGCTAGGCATGCGGGGGATTTCAGAAAAGAAAATTCACAGTTATGGATTTGCTTTCCAGGGGAAAAAAGTATTGATTGATGGAGAATAAAAAAGTCAATATTGATGTTCAAAAGACCGATTCCAGATAGCTTGGAATCGGTCTTTTGAGAAATAAGCGTTTTGTTAGAACAAGTTTATTTTGGTAAGTTAGGAAACAGTACCATTTTTGCTACATGAAATAGTAACGCTTTGTGTGTGATCTTTGGAGGAACTAGGCGATGAATGAGTTGCTGTTGCATACGCAGTAGCAGAGTTTCCGCTCTTGGAAGATGATATTGATTTAATTGACCAAGTTGTCGCAGGAGCATTTGCACTTGGAGAACAGCTAATGCAACGAGAGGTTGTACCATCATAGGTAAAAGTAGCAGTAATGGAAACACTCCATAATACAACTCCAGAAGAATCACGCATATATGTTGTTTTGGTTTTGGTAATATTATGGGATGTTCTGCTTAAAGAAGGCATTAAATTGGCAGAAGGAGAGGCATCGGTTATGACTGTTTGTATCGTGTATGGGGTATTGTGACAAGTATCAAAGATAGTATCGGCTTTTGTTGAAATTGGAGTTGAGCATAATAAAAATATAGTAGAAATTAAGTATAATGTAATTTTTCTTTTCATAGGAATTCTTTCTCCTTATTTAATATCTGTATCAGTAAAATAAACGGCTTCTTGTTTAAAAACTTGAAAACTTTGATAATAAGTAATAGCAAAAATAGAAGTTATACATGCAAACATAATAATTAGTGCAACGATGAGACATCTTATATATTTACTTGTTCGAATTCGTTTTATTAAAGTCTCTGTAGGAAGTGTAGAAATATAGGAATTTACAGTATCTACAGGAGAACCAAATTCTTTATATAAGTCATCCATTGTTTGAGGGGAGGTGTCTTCACAGAAATCTTCCAGATTACTTGTCAGAGTAGTCAAACAATTTTTCTCTGATTTCCCAATGGTAGGAAGTAGAAGCTTCACCTGAGAGATATATTGTTTACATAAGCGATTCATGTTTGTCTCCTTTCTTCAGTGAATCAAAAATTGCAGACATACCCGCGACCATATTTTCATAGTCGTGTTGCAGTTCTTCTAAATAAGTTTCCCCTGCTGACTCTATGTGATAATAGATACGAGTACGTTTTTTTCCTGCCAGAACTGAGTACTCGCTGATCATATGTTCATTTTCCAGTTTATACATGACCGTATATATGGTGTTGGGGGAGATTGAGAGCAGTTCATTTGATTCGTTTGTAATGTACTTGCTTATCTCGTAGGCATAACAATCACCTTTGTTTTTTAATATTGTCAAAACTAATAAATCTGTAATACCTGTAATTAGAGTGTTTTTGTATGCCATGCAATAGATCCTCCATAAATTATAATAACTATATCATGAAATATACGAACAGTAAATATTACGGAGTACAAAATATTGATTGACAAAATAAAGTACCTATGATACGCTACAAATACAAAGATATATGTAAAAGCAATAGAGGTTTTAATGATTATATGAACAAGACAAAAATTGTAATGATCGAATGCATTCTGTTAGCTGTCAACATTGTAGCTTGTGGCAAAACAGAAGTCGAACAGACTCCGACATTTCCGCTTACACAGGAAAGAGTAACGCAGGAAGAAGTACCTGCCGAATTACCGGACAGTATTGAAGCTTATGATACATGGACAAGAGAGACACCATGGTGCAAAATCGCAGAATCCGACGATGCTGCAATCTATGCCAACGCAGATGATAATACTTCGCTATATGTGGAATGGAATCATGCTTTTACAAAGTGTAATTGGGAAAACGGCAGGGATTTGGAATCGGATATTACGATGAAAGAGCAGGATATTGACAAGGACGGAGAAAAAGAACTGCTTGTCGTTTTACATAATGTGACAGGAAGCGGCACGGGCGAGGACGAACTGCATGTGTTGGAAACAAAAAACAAGAGCGGATTTGAGGCATACCATGTACCAATGGATTCGTTTTGGAACTGGGTAAAAACGGTAGCGCATGCCAATAAAACGAAAGCAGATATTGCGGATTGTCTTTTGTATACCACGGATCTGACAGAGGAAGGCATTACGGTGTGGGCAGATATTTATGATACGGATATGCAGGAACTGGGGAATATCACAGTCGACTTCGTATGGAACGAAAAAAGTTTGCAGGTGACACAGTACACTTATAAAATGTAGAAAAAAGCGGGCGAATGTTTTTCCCCGCTTTTTTATGTGCGCCTTGCGGCGCACGTCACTAATTAATTTTCTGAATTTTTCTTGACTTGAACCTCGGGGTACGACTTATGATAAATACAAATATCATATATTGGTTCTTCATATAGGAGAATCAGAGAGAAAGGAGTAGGACTATGAAAAAAATACTGACATTATCTTTGGCTGCATTAATGGCATTTTCTGCACCTGCAAATGTTGTATTAGCAGCACCGGATACAAAGGTAGAAGCTTTATCGGTGAATGTGAAGGCAGCAAAAGCAACCGCAATCTCAACAGTAGAGGATTTAAAGGCGATGGAGAGCAATCCATCAGGGAATTATTATCTTGCAAAGGATATCAAATTGTCCGCAGATTTTCATCTGTTTGGGGACAGAGAGCATCCATTTAAGGGACAGCTTGATGGAAAAGGGCACAAGCTGACCGGTTATACTTACAAGAGTTCAACCTGGGCTGAGAATGTAGGTATTTTTGGATATGCGAACGGAGCTGTGTTTAAAAATATTTCTGTTACCGGTGTGGACATTGACCTTCAGGCAGGTGGAAGATCAGGAACATTGGTATGTGAAGCTACGAGCTGTACCTTCGATCAGATCAAAACCGCCGGAAAGATCTCAGTCAAAGGCGAGGCTGCTTATATTGGAGGAATCGTATATTCGAATGACAAAAATGCAGTGACAAAGAATTGTGTGAATGACATCGATATTACAGTTAATGTCAAGGGAACAGATGAAGGCGCACCTGCGTGCGATGTCGGAGGAATCGCAGCACTTGCATCAGGCAGCACATCAAAGTCGGTTCTTCAGAATTGTACCAATAAAGGAACGATAAAGGTAAATTATAAGCCGAGTGACGGATGGGGCGGTGATGGATTTTCAGTAGCAGGCGTAGCAACTTCATTTTTTGGCAAAAAAGCTGTTAAAAACTGCAAAAATACCGGAGCGGTTACCTGTACGATCGATAAAGCAGCAGAAGGATATGCTACACAAGCGAAAATAACCGGTGTGATCGGAGAGAGCAATGGTGGAATAGATACCTGCTCTAATACAGGTAAGATTACAGTGAATTGTAATGTATCAAATGCAACTGGAATCAATGTTGCAGGTGTAGTCGGCGAAACAACCTATATAGGAACAAAAATGGTAAAATCCTTTAATACAGGAGCTATCACAGTGACAGCAAATGCACCGCGCAGCACAGTTGTAGGTGGTGTCGCAGGAGTTGCTAACGATATCACACAGTCCTATAATAAGGGAAAAGTCACTGTGAATGTGAAGTCCGGCGGCGATGCAGCTGTAGGTGGTCTGGCAGGACAGGCAACCGCAAATGTACAGAATTGTTACAATACAGGTGCGGTATCCCTGTCGGCAAAGAAATTATCATATGTTGGCGGACTGGCAGGAAGTGCATCCGTATTTGATCAGTATATCAGATACAACTATTCCACAGGAAAGGTGACAGGTTCTTCCAGGAAGGTATTCAAGGGACAAGTGCTCGGATACTATACCGGTTCTTATGATGCACAAAAGAGGAATGTCTATGACAACTACTATACGGGATCAGGTAAAGCATACGGAGGACAGGACTTTACATGGAAACCTTATATGGGTACTGCGAAAAAGGTTTCTGCCATCACAGCTGGTAATTGTTCAAAATTAGCTTCAAAGCTTTGGACATATTCAAGTAAACAGAAACGAATGATCCTGAAAAATAATAAAGAGAAGTAAGATATTTTCGATAATGCCGGGGTCTGCATTGCAGTTATAAGCATACTTCTTATTCCGGTTCTGGCTGGAGTAGTACTTATTTTGCATGTGGGGATGAAACCGAGCGACGGAGACAATCAATGGGGACAAAAGCAGGAAGCGTATGAAGTAAAAACGCATATATGAGTTTTAAATTGGAAAAAAGCTGGCGAATGAGATTTCGCCGGCTTTTTTAATGTGTTATGATAAGAAAAGAGTTCGGAATGTAAGAAGGGATAAAACGACAGATATGGATACATGGAACATTCTTATTGTAGATGACGAAAAAGAAATCACGGATCTTCTGGAAGTGTACCTTTCAAGTGAGGGATACCGTGTATTTAAATTTTATTGCGGGCAGGACGCTTTGGACTGCATTGAAAGAGAACACATTGATCTGGCAATTCTGGATGTGATGCTGCCGGATGTGGACGGCTTTACGCTGTGTCGGAAGATTCGGGAGAAATATTTTTTCCCGGTGATCATGCTGACAGCTAAAATAGAAGAGACGGACAAGATTAACGGAATCATGCTTGGTGCCGATGATTATATCACGAAGCCGTTTCAGCCTTTGGAACTACTGGCAAGAGTTAAAGGCCAGTTGCGCAGGGCAAAGCAATATAATCAGGCAGCAGGTGTGACACAAACAGGAAATCATCCGACAACATCAGAGCCGGGAGAAAGTGAAGCGGAAAATTCCGGGGAGATTTACGACATCCGGGGACTGGAGGTAAATGTGAACACCCACACCTGTAGCTTATATGGCGAAAATCTGGAATTTACACCAATCGAATTTGAAATTCTGCGTTATCTTTGTCAGCACTTGAATGAGGCGGTCACTTCCGAAGAATTGTTCGAAAGTGTCTGGAAAGAAAAGTATTATGACAGCAACAATACGGTGTTTGTGCATATCAGCAGGATACGGGAGAAAATGCATGAAAACAGCAGAAAACCGAAGTTTATCAAGACCGTCTGGGGCATTGGATATAAATTGGAGGAGTAGAGGATGAACAAAGCAGAATTGTTGCGCCAATGGCGAAGACGATATTTTTTTCATATGTTTCTGTGCATCTGTATCCTTGCGGTAGGGTATATCGTCGGTGCATTTCTCTGCAGTCAGATCGTGTGGTATCCGGAGGATCCGGGGTATCTGATCTTTAAGTGGATGCAGGCACATGTTGTCACGATCACGTTTGTGTGCGTGTTTCTGATTGCCATTGCCGATGCGCTGCGCATGTTCGCCAAAATCGCGGATGGCATGGAAAAGGTACAGATGTCAGTTCCAAAAATGTATTCCGATAAAAATGAGCTGATTGAACTTCCGAAGCAGTTTACCGAGCTGGAGCGGCAGATGAATCAGGTGCGTTTGCAGAATTATACAAATGCGCAGGCGGCCAAAGAAGCAAATCAGCGCAAAAACGATATGATCATGTATATGGCACATGATTTGAAGACACCGCTCACTTCGGTGATCGGATATCTGACACTTGTCAGTCAGGAGCCGGATATACCGGAGGATGCCCGGAAAAAATACATTGATATCGCATTGAAAAAAGCGCTGCATTTAGAGGACTTAATCAATGAATTTTTCGACATAACCAGATTTAATTTTACCCATATGTTTCTCGAAAAGTCGAAAATCAATCTGTCCATGATGTTAGAACAGATGGTAAGTGAATTTGCACAGGAATTCCGAAAGAAAAATCTGACGGCCAGGCTGCAGATTGAAGATCACATTGAGATGCTTTGCGATGTGGAAAAGATGGAACGGGTTTTTGATAATCTGTTGAAAAACATTGTAAATTACAGTTATCCGGATACGAAGATCGAGGTTTCCATGAACAAAGCACAGGAGGGCAACATCCGGATCGTCACAACAAACCATGGAAAAACAATTCCGGAAGAAATGCAGGAGCATATTTTTGAACAGTTTTTCCGTATGGACAGTTCAAGAAATTCCGATACCGGAGGTTCCGGCCTGGGACTTGCAGTAACGCGTGAGATTGTAGAACTGCATGGAGGAACGATTCGCTGCCAGAGCAGGATGGAAGAAATTCAGTTTATTATAGAGCTTCCGGACGGACTGAAAGAAAACTGATGTGAAACGGTCAATTTAAGAAGTTTGTAAGAATTTTGACAGAATACAGTTAAGAACACCCCTTATTCTTGTGGTTTACTATAAGTAAATCATTGGAAAAGGGGTATTTTTATGCAGCAGACAAGCAGAAAAAGTAAAAGAAGAAGACGGCAGAGACAGATTCGGAACCGATGTATTATATTGTTTGCCATACTGTTGCTTCTTGTTGCGCTGTTGACGCATTTATCGACAATACAAAATGTGATCGTGCGATTGGGGCAGGGGCTTGTTACGAGCAGGACTTTGGAAAAAGAGGATTATCCGCAGAGCCTGATTGACCTGTATGAGAGAAATACGGAGGCAAGACAATTTGTACTTGATTACAAAACAAAGAAAGATGACAATGCGGCGATTGATGTATCCGCGGATGTAAATGCCGGCGAGATACCGCTTTTTCTGCAGTGGGACGAGCGTTGGGGCTACCGGTCTTATGGAGGAGATTTCCTTGCTGTGACAGGATGTGGACCGACTGCACTTTCCATGGTGTATGTGGGGCTTACCGGCGATACTTCGATGAATCCCTATGAAGTTGCAAAGCGTGCGGAAAAGGAAGGCTATTATGTGAAGGGAAGCGGCTCGGAGTGGAGCATGATGACCGGACTTGCATCGGAACTTGGCTTGTCGGCAAAAGAACTCGGACTTGACGCAGATCTGATCCGGAAAAAGCTGGAAGAAGGGCATCCGATTATCTGTATTATGGGACCGGGAGATTTTACAACGACCGGTCATTATATCGTGCTGACCACTGTAGCGTCTGACGGCAGCATCGAGGTACATGATCCAAACAGCCAAAAAAACAGCGACAGAACCTGGAATTTAGAAAAATTGATGGCACAGACAAAAAATCTCTGGGTATATGAGAAAAAATAGATGAATGTTCAGAAGGGTTGCATTTCAATAGAAACCATTCTATAATAAACAAAGTTTGTGGCCAATGAATCAAAACATGAATACCACGAAAAATGTTGTAAGGGAAGTGAGTTTAATGAAATTCGACAACCAGATGCAGGAAGACATTCAGATGTCCGAAGCATTTATTACCAGTGTATTTCTGGCATTGTCCGGTGGATTTCAGGATGCGTATACATATTTTACGAGAAATGAAGTATTCTCCAATGCACAGACCGGAAACATCGTACTCATGAGTACGCACCTGATGATGGGCGAATGGATGGATGTACTGCGTTACCTGTTTCCGTTGCTGGCATTTGCCGGAGGCGTATTTTTTGCAGAGCGTATCCATATGTTGTTTAAATATGCCAAGCGTCTGCACTGGCGGCAGGGAATTCTGCTTATGGAAATTATCATCCTGTTTGCCGTTGGATTTATGCCGGCAAAATTAGATCTCCTCGCGACCGCACTCGTATCTTTCGCGTGCGCAATGCAGGTACAGACCTTCCGGAAAGTAAGCGGTTACTCCTATGCAAGTACCATGTGCATCGGAAACCTCCGCAGTGGAACCGAAGCCTTCACCAGCTACCTCCACACCCATGATACCGAGAAACTCAAAAAAGCACTGTATTATTTCGGAATCATCTTATTCTTCGGACTCGGCGCAGGTATCGGCGGAAACCTTTCCATCCGATATGGATTCCACATCATCTGGGTATCCAGTGGACTGCTTTTGATCAGTTTCTTACTCATGTTCGTAGAGAAGAAAGGATAATCATTGATATCATATGATGATACAAGAGGCAAAAGGTATCATCGACGCATGCCTGCATGTAGTAATCTGGTGAATCATGTCCAGTGAGGATTTGTGCTGCCAAGCACAAATCCAACACGGCAGGATTGCCAACCAACAGGAAGAGGCACCATACTTCTTTTGGAAGAAAAATTTGCAACTGCTCCGCGGTTCCAGAAACCACGCAAATGGCGGAAACCGCACGAGCCTCCACAAAGCGCCCAAAACCGCTCGCGGAGTTAACTTGCAAATTTATCTGGAAAAAGAACGTATGGTGCCTCTTCCGTCGTCCCCCACCCGCAATCCCACCTTGGATGCGTCGCAGCACCTTCAAATCCGAACACAAATTTTGCATAAACTTTACAAATCCATGAATGCACATTTTACACTCCCTTTTTATACTTAATCATAAATGTTGAAACAAAAACGCAGGGACACCCTGTACAAAGGAGAATAACATGGGAAAAGAAACAAAAATAACCGTCCGTGATCTGAACCTGTATTATGGCGAAAATCATGCCCTGAAAGATGTTAACATGAACATCCGGGAAAATTGTGTGACGGCTTTTATCGGACCATCCGGTTGCGGAAAGTCTACTTTTTTGAAGACCATCAACCGCATGAACGATCTGGTAGACGGTGTGCGCATCACAGGAGAGGTAAAACTGGACGATGAAGATATTTACGCAGATGGTGTGGATACAACAGTTTTGCGTAAACGTGTCGGCATGGTATTCCAGCAGCCGAATCCATTTCCGATGAGCATTTATGACAATATTGCCTATGGTCCGCGTGTGCATGGAATCAGAGATAAAGCAAAGCTGGATGCGATTGTAGAGGAAAGTTTACGTGGCGCAGCGATTTTTGATGAGGTAAAGGACCGGCTGAAGAAATCCGCACTTGGTCTTTCCGGTGGACAGCAGCAGCGTATCTGTATCGCCAGAGCACTTGCCGTACAACCGGAAGTTCTGTTGATGGATGAGCCGACTTCGGCTTTGGATCCGATCTCCACAGCAAAGATCGAAGAACTTATGGAAGATTTAAAAAAGAAATATACTGTTGTTGTAGTTACACATAACATGCAGCAGGCAGTGCGTGTGTCTGATGATACCGCCTTTTTCCTGGTTGGGGAGATGGTGGAGTTTGGAGACACCAAAACAATTTTTTCCTATCCAAAAGATAAACGGACAGAGGATTATATTACAGGGAGGTTTGGTTAATGCGATCAAAATTCGACGAACAGCTGCATCTGCTTAATCAGGAAATGATGCAGATGGGAAGCATGATTGAGGATAGTATTCAAAAAGCGATCAATGCACTGATCGATCAGAATGTAGAACTTGCAAAAAAGATTATGGACAACGATACACAGATTGATCATGAACAGAAAAAGATTGAAAATCTGTGTTTTAATCTGTTGATGCAACAGCAGCCGGTAGCAAAGGATCTGCGTGTGATTTCTGCAGCAATGAAAATGGTAACCGATATGGAACGTATCGGAGACCATGCGGCAGATATTTCCGAGATGACCATTCTTATGTCAAAGACAAAGTACATTCCAAATCTGGAACATATCAACAGAATGGCAAGCGAGACAGTGCAGATGCTGATTCGAAGCATTGAAGCATATGTGGAAAAGGATATGAAAAAGGCCGTGGATGTCATTGCCAGCGATGATGTCGTGGATGACCTGTTTGACAAAAACAAGGCGGAACTGATCGAACAGATCCAGCGGGATCCACAGAGTGCAGAGTCTGCAGCCGATATGCTGATGGTTGCAAAATACTTCGAACGTATCGGGGACCATGCGACAAATATTGCAGAATGGGTAATATTTGCATTAGATGACAAAAAGATGACGAAATAAGTGTATAAATTTTACATAGAATTTACATAACGACTCCCATACATTTTACATACATATTATATCATTCGAATGTAAAGAAATGATAAAGAGAGTGTAAAACGAAAGGGAGCAGATTATGAACATATTTGGAGTTCTCACAATGATTGGCGGACTCGCCATGTTTTTGTATGGAATGAATGCGATGGGGGATGGCCTTGCAAAGCTTTCGGGTGGTAAGTTGGAACAGATATTGGAAAAGCTTACATCGAAACGTATTATGGCCGTCCTTCTTGGCGTGATTGTGACCGCAATCATTCAGTCATCATCAGCCACCACGGTAATGGTCGTGGGCTTTGTTAATTCGGGCATTATGCAGCTGTCACAGGCAGTAGGGATTATCATGGGTGCCAATATTGGTACAACCGTAACTTCCTGGCTGTTGTCACTGACCGGAATTCAGGGATCGAGTCTGTTTATTCAGCTTTTGAAACCGTCTTCCTTTTCTCCGGTGCTGGCAGCCGTAGGTATCATCCTGACAATGACTGCAAAGGATAATAATAAGAAGAAAGATATTGGAAACATTCTTGTTGGCTTTGCAATTCTTATGTTCGGAATGGAAACCATGAGTTCCGCTGTGGAACCACTTGCAGAAAACGCACAGTTTACCAGTATTCTGACAAAGTTTTCTAATCCGCTGCTTGGTATGCTGGCGGGTCTGGTTCTTACAGCGGTCATTCAGAGTTCTTCCGCATCGGTTGGTATTTTGCAGGCATTGTGCGTGACAGGAGCTGTCGGATACAAGACCGCAATTCCAATTATTATGGGACAGAATATTGGAACCTGTGTGACAGCAATTATTTCATCGATCGGTGCCAGCAAAAATGCAAAGCGTGCATCCATGATTCATTTGTACTTTAACCTGATTGGCACTATAATATTTATGGTAGTATTTTATGGAATCAATGCAGTCATTGGTGGATTCGCATTTTTGGATACACCGGCGAATGCAGCAGGAATCGCTGTGGTACACACTCTGTTCAATATTGGAGCCGTGCTTCTTTTATATCCGTTTGGCAATCAGTTGGTAAAACTGGCGCAGATCACGATTCCGGAACATGCAGACGAAAAGGAACAGAAACCGGATGAATTTGCAATCTTGGATGAGCGTTTTCTGGAGAAACCGGCATTTGCCATGGAGCTTTGCAAGAATGCAACCATAAAAATGGCAGAAGAAGCAAAAGATGCGCTGGAATTATCTTTGGAAAATCTGCATATTTATGATGGAAAACGTGTAGAAAAAATTATTGCGCTTGAACAGAGTGTGGATCGTTATGAAGATGCGCTTGGCACATATCTCGTGAAATTGAACAACTGCGATCTGTCGCAAAGTGACAGCCGCACACTTTCGATTTTGTTACATTGCATCGGCAACTTTGAGCGAATTTCCGACCATGCGGTAAATATCACGGATTCCCTGACAGAGATGAATCAAAAAGATCTGCATTTTTCAAAGAAAGCGTTAGAGGAGATGGAAGTTTTCTCAAAGGCATTGAAAGATATTGTGGAAGCCACCTGCACCGCTTTTGTGGAAGCGGATCTGGAAAAAGCCCGTCGTATCGAGCCTTTTGAACAGGTGATTGACGGACTGAGTATTGAACTCAAACAGCGGCATGTACATCGACTCAGAAAAGGAAAATGTACGATTGAACTGGGACTGATTCTGGAAGACATTATTACGAATTATGAGCGTATTTCGGATCATTGTTCCAACATCGCGGTATGCATGATCAGAGTCAATGAAGATGGCTTTGACACACATGAATATCTGGATGTGGTAAAAGAAGAAAAAGCGCCATGGTTTGAAGAAGAATTTTATGCACTATCAAGAAAATATGCACTTCCAGAGAAAAAGCGCAAATAAAGAAGGAAGAGGAAATCGTTATGGCTTTGATTTATATTGTAGAGGATGATGAAAACATCCGGGAAATTGAAACAATTGCGTTAAAAAACAGCAATTATATGGTCTGCGCCTTTGAAAAGGCAAAGGATTTTTACAAAAAACTGGAGGATATTATGCCGGATCTGGTGCTTTTAGATGTGATGCTGCCGGATGAAAGCGGCTATGATATTGTGCGCAAGTTACGTAAAAATCCGCAGACCAAGCGCCTCCCGGTGATTATGGTAACTGCCAAGACAGCAGAGATGGATATGATCAAGGGCCTTGACGATGGTGCAGATGATTACATAAAGAAACCTTTTTCCATTATGGAGCTGATCACGAGGGTCAAAGCATTGCTTCGCCGTACAGAGACGGAGGATGTTAAAATTTTGCAGACGGAACATATTCTTCTGGATCACGAGCGCCATATGGTCTATGTGGACAATCAGCCGGTAGAACTTACCTTTAAGGAATATGAGTTGCTGCGTCTTCTGATGACGAATCAGAATGTCGTATTGAGCCGTGAGGTGATCATGCGCCATGTATGGGGAACGGAATTCGAAGGGGAATCCCGTACCGTGGATATGCATATCAAAACACTGCGCCAGAAACTTGGGGAAGCAGGAACGAAGATACGCACTGTCCGCAATGTGGGATATGTGATTGAATAAAAATGATATGAGGGATAAAAGGAGACCCTATGAAACAGAAAATTAATGTAAGGCTGATTGGAATAGCGATACTTGCAGTTTTAGCAACACTTGTCTGCATGACGTGTGTGTACTATAGCCTGTTTCAGAAACAGGTGCGCAAAGATTTAAAGATTCAGGCGCAGATGCTTGGCGAAGCGGAAGTATTCGATGACGTGAGCACACCGGCAAAAAGTTTTGATATCGCTAAGGAAGATCTGCGGATTACATGGATTGATAAAGACGGAACAGTGCTTTACGACAATGATGCAAATACGGATAAGCTTGAAAATCATGCGGACCGACCAGAGGTTAAGAGTGCGTTTCTGACTGGAGATGGTGAATGCGTCCGCAACTCTAATACCATGAACATGACAACGTTTTATTATGCTCTGCTTTTGGATAACGGGACGGTGCTTCGTGTGGCTACACAGGCAAGAAGCATATGGAGCGTATTTCTGACAGCGGCACCAATGATTGCGACAATCCTTGTACTTATCATCGTTATCTGTGTGTTCCTTGCACATCTGCTGACGGGACAACTCTTGCAGCCAATCGAGGTGATGGCGGAGAATATGGAGGATACGTCAAAAGTTCCGGCTTATAAGGAATTGGTGCCTTTTGTCAATACGATCCGCGCACAGCATGAGAACATACTGATGGCGGCGAAGGTGCGGCAGGATTTTACCGCAAACGTATCGCACGAGTTAAAAACACCACTTACGGCAATCTCCGGTTATGCGGAACTCATTGAAAATCATATGGTTGATCCCGCACAGGAGACGCATTTCGCAAAGGAAATACAACAGAATGCGAACCGTCTGCTCTCCTTGATCAATGATATTATCCGTCTGTCAGAACTGGATAACAGTGAAAATCTGATCCATTATGAGCAGGTTGATCTAAATGCAATTGCACAAGAATGCGTGAGCAATCTGACGGTAAATGCCGAAAAACGTGGCATTCAATTGTTCTATGAGGGGGAGACTTGTGAGCTGCGTGCAGACCGTGGCATGCTATTGGAACTGGTGGACAATCTGACAGCCAACGCAATCCGCTACAACAACGAAGGCGGCGAGGTACATGTGAAAGTGCTACACGAGAATATGCAGCCGGTGCTGATTGTATCGGATAACGGAATCGGGATTCCGAAAGATCAGCAGGAGCGTATTTTTGAGCGATTCTACCGCGTGGACAAAAGCCGTTCGAAGCAGACTGGAGGCACCGGACTTGGCCTTGCAATCGTAAAGCATATTGTGGAACTGCACGATGCACAGATTATGGTCGAGAGTGAGCCGGGAAAGGGAACCACAATGAAAGTGACATTTTAAAAATGAAACTGATATGTAAATGTGATAATTTATATATCAGTTTTATTTTTATATGTTTTACAGTGAACTACAGTCAACGTCATTCTGCTTTGCGGAAAGGATATTTACGCTTTCTGAATGTACTTCTCAATTCCCCTACGCATCGTTCATGTCGAAAAAAGTGTAATTCGTGTCGCTGAAAGTCAAAAAGGATCTCCAGTTGATATAATTACTGTAATAAATCGTAAGTCAAAAGGGAGGAATTGCTTATGAATAGGATAAATAAAACAGGACGATGGATCTGTGCGCTGCTTGCGGCAGTCATGATGGTTGCGACATGTGCAGAGCCGACACAGGCTGTGACCGGCTACTCCAGTATTGCATGGGTAGACAATCTGGATTTTGCGGATATCAATGGCTCGGGAACGCCGATTAAGATGGTATACACAATGGAAAAGGACGGATCGTTTCTTGCAACCAGTTATGCTTTTAATCAGGAAAAACTGCATACAGGAGATACGATATATATTCGAGACTGGAATTATACCTGTTCCGGAAAGACGTATTATGGTGTCATCTATAAGGGGCGACTGATGTATGTAAATAAGAAGTACATCAATGAGAAACATCTGGTAGCTGTCAATCAGCCGAAGAGTGCGGTCGAGAAGAAAGTGGTAAAGAAAACCATTGTAGGAGATCTTTCGGAGCAGAATAACTGGTTCTATATTTATTCCAAGCCGAAGGAACAGCCGGTAAACTGCTATGGTGTTCTTCCTGTCGGAGAGACACTCGAAATCTTAAAGAAAGATTATAATTCCGAGTGGACACAGATTAAGTGGCAGAATCGTATCTGCTATATCAAAAAAGAAAATGTTTCGTATGCGGATTCCTATCTTGCCGGTGCCGGCAGAGGCTGCATGATGAATATCAAGCTTGCAAAGAAGGCAAAGCTGACCTATAGCGGCATTTTGAAAAACTATGACAAGGGACTGACGGAGAAAGAGTTTTATAAGCTGGCGGCATTATGGTGCAAAGCAACCGGAAAGAAGACGTTTGCATCGAGTAAGAAAGTTACCAATAAGGTGATTACCCCCGAACAGTACAATGCACTGTTGAAAAAAATGGTGAATAAAACGAAAGCCGGAAATACAGTATATAAGGCAGCATCTGTGGGCACTTGGGACAACGAGAAGGTTACAAGAGATTCGGCAATCTCCCAGTTCTACCGTGCGTATCAGGTGGTAACGAAGGATTATCTGATTTCCGGTCTGGAGTTTACGGTCAGTCCGGCTGATAATAAGGATCTCTATTTTGATATCTGGGGAACCCAGGGCGAAAACCTGTATCTGGAAAAATGCAGCGGTGGAAAAGAACAGAACTTCTACATGAATTGCAACAACGGTTTCTGGCGGCTTCGCGGATGCTACGGAAATTATACCATCTGCAGTTCGACAAGGGATGTATATCAGGATTTCGTGGGCTTTGACAACCAGAAGCTGACCATTGAGACAAATGATGACGGAACCGTAAGTTTTAAGAATAAGGATGGATTATATCTTGATCTGATCAAGGGTGCGGTGCTGCATTCTCATTTGAAGTTTGCGCCGAAGTCGGACAGCAGCACGCAGAAGTTTGTGATTCGCTATAATTAACAATGTCTGGCTGATGCTGGTGCTTGCGATGTTCGTAACCATCCTGCCGGAGTCCACACAGGCAGCTTCGTCCGGAGATGTCACGGATCCTTTCCATATTACTATATTTATGCAAAGCTGAAGGTAACGGATAAGAATTGAATTGGTGCGTTTGCTGTGGGCGCAAACGTATCGGTCATCAATGAAAATTATGACTCAAAGTGGGCAGAAAATTGTATTTACTATAAAGTGACGGAAATAATGATTATAGCATAAAGTGCTTCGCGGAAAGTTACCGCGGAGCACTTTTGACGTTATTATGCATATGCGGATGGTATCAAACTTGCATATCTTAAATTTGTGTGGCATAATCGAAAAGATAGAAAAGATAGAAATGATTAGCAATTGATTCTGCGTGCTTTTGAAGCCAAAGCGTGTAGAAATAAAGAACACATATTAAGAAAGAGGCGATTGAAATGTATCAGGAAGTATCACAATTACTGATGTATGGAGACTTAGAGGAGGATTCCATCCTCCGCCAGATGGCAGAATTATTTGGAAAGTACGAGACTGGAGAATACAACAAGACCGGCCTTGTGAGAGATATAAATACGCAGGTAAAGCGCATTTTAAAAGTAGCAACCGATTATGGATTTGATGATAATTTATGGCACAATTATCTTACATTTTTCCTCATGATGAGTGAAAATCCATTCAGCATGACTTGTGAGAAAGTCGGCGCAAGTGAGGGAAGTGTTAACGCACTCGTGGAAAATGATTTCCGCATTTTTAAGGCTTTATTTGATTATGATTTCGGACCGATTGAGCGTGATCTTGGAATCAACTGCTTCAGCCAGATTTCAAATTACAAAGCAATTCATAAAAAGGATCTCATGTACAACAAAAATGTAAGTGAGAAAGTGCGCTCATTGAGCAAAAAGCTCGAAGCTGCAAAGGATGAAAAAGAGTTCTTTGATGCGGTAACCGGATTTTATAAAGACTATGGTGTTGGTATGTTTGGACTGAATAAGGCATTCCGCATTGATGATACCCCGCAGGGAGGCTTTACATTCCGTGCAATCAACAACATGGATACTGTGATGCTGGATGACCTTGTAGGTTATGAGATTCAGAAGAAAAAGCTCGTGGACAACACGGAAGCTTTTGTACAGGGAAAGAAAGCCAACAACGTACTGTTATTCGGTGACAGCGGTACTGGTAAATCCACAAGTATCAAGGCGATTGTCAATCAGTATTACAAAGACGGACTGCGCATGATTGAAATCTACAAGCATCAGTTCAAATATCTTTCTGAGATTATTGCAGATATCAAGAATCGTAACTATCGGTTTATTATTTATATGGATGACCTTTCTTTTGAGGAATTTGAGATAGAGTATAAATTCTTAAAGGCTGTCATTGAGGGTGGCGTGGAGACAAAGCCGGAGAATATTTTGATTTACGCGACTTCAAACCGCCGTCATCTGATCAAGGAGAGCTGGAACGACCGTAACGATCAGGATAATTCCAACGATCGTCATCATTCGGATACTGTGGAGGAGAAACTTTCCCTGGTCAATCGATTTGGTGTTACGATCAATTACTCAAAACCAACACAGAAAGAATACTTTGATATTGTAGAGCATCTTGCAAGACGTGCTGGAGTTACCATGAGTGACGAGCAGCTCCGTCTGGAAGCAAACAAGTGGGAATTGAGCCATGGGGGCATTTCCGGACGTACTGCAGAACAGTTCGTCAGCTATCTTGCTTCTCAGGAAGAGGCATTTCGTTAATAAGGAGATCACATGTTATATCAGATTTGTCATGGAGCAGTCTCTTTTGGAGATGAAGAGATTCTGCACGACATTAATTTTGAAATCAGAAATACAGAAAAAATTGCAGTTGTTGGTCGCAATGGCTGCGGAAAAACAACACTGCTGAAACTAATCCACGGAGAAGTTGACCTCGAAAAGCGTGACAGTGATGAGGATGTTTTTATTGCAAAAGCCGGAAATCCACAGATTGGCTATTTAAAGCAGATTGCATTTGAAGATCCGTCCATTACGCTCGAGCAGGAAGTGCGCAAGGTTTTTGCTCCGATGGAGCGTCGGAAAAAAGAACTTGAGGCAGCCGCAGTTGCTTTGGAGACCGATTATTCAGAGGAGGCAGTGGCAAAATATACGGCGATGGAAGAAAAATTCAAGGAAGATGGCGGGTACTATTTTGAAAAAGAGTACGATGTGATCATCCGCAAATTTGGTTTTTCCGAAGAAGAACGCAAGAAACCATTATCGGAATTTTCCGGCGGACAGCAGACGAAGATTGCATTTATCAAATTGCTGTTGAGCAAGCCGGACATTTTGCTTTTGGATGAGCCGACCAACCACCTGGATATCACAACGATCGAGTGGCTGGAGTCTTATCTGAAAAATTATCCGAAGGCGGTCGTTGTTGTTTCCCATGACCGTATGTTTCTGGATAATGTCGTAGATGTGGTATATGAAATTGAGTATGGCACAGCGACCCGTTATCCGGGAAATTATTCGAACTTCATGGAGCGTAAGAAGGAAAATTATAATAAGCTGATGAAGGACTATAATGCGCAGCAGAAAGAAATCGCGCGTCTGCAGCGCATCGTGGATCGTTTCAAGAACAAACCGACGAAGGTTTCGATGGCACATTCCAAGGAAAAGGCCATCGAGCATATGGTAAAAATAGAGGCGCCGGACCGATTTGATACCCGTACTTTCCATGCCAACTTTGAGCCGGAAAAAGAAACCGGAAACGATGTACTTTTGATTTCTGATTTACAGATCGGGTATGATCATCCGCTTTCTACCGTTAATCTGGACCTGAAAAAAGGCGACAAGCTTGGAATCCTCGGCGGAAATGGCCTGGGCAAGTCAACTCTGTTAAAGACGCTGGTCGGACAGCTTCCGGCATTATCCGGTGGATATCATTTCGGAACCAATGTGCAGATTGGATATTTTGATCAGCAGATGGCGATGTATTCCAGCCGGAAAACTGTGCTGGATGATTTCTGGGATGAATTTCCGAATCTTACGGAGACCGAGGCAAGAAATGCACTTGGTGCTTTCATGTTCACAGGGGAAGATGTGTTCAAGAACATTGATATGCTCTCCGGAGGGGAAAAGGTGCGTCTTGCGCTCTGCAAGATTTTAAAGCGTCGCCCGAATGTCCTGATTCTCGACGAGCCGACCAACCATATGGATATCGTTGGGAAAGAAACATTAGAGAGCATGTTAAAAGACTATTCGGGTACACTGATCTTTGTTTCCCACGATCGTTATTTTGTGCGTAAAGTAGCCAATCGTTTACTGGTATTTGAAGACGGTACGACAAACCTTTATCAGTTTGGATATGAAGAATACCAGCAGAAACTGGATCGGGAGGCTGAAGAGTCAGCCGGCAGCTATCGTAAGACACCGGCAGCCTTGGGCGGAGCAATCAGCCAGAATGGTGCATCCATTGCCTCAGGCAAAGCTTCCGGCGCAGCGGAAGCCGGTAAAATGGACGGAGCCGGGAAGAAAGCATACTATAATCCGGGCAAGGAACGTTCCAAGATTGAGAAAAAAGTAAAGCGTGCCGAGGAAGAACTTGCAGTCAAAGAAGAAAAGTTGGAGGCTTTAAAGGCAGAACTTTTAAGACCGGAGTATCAGTCCAGTTATTCCAAACTGACCGAGATTCAGGCAGAAATCGACGCATTGGAGGAAGAAATTCTGGAAGACATGGAGAACTGGGAGGCACTTTCCCAGCAACTCGAAGAGTTGGAAGTTTAAATCGATGATACCTTTTGACCCTTTAATCATATGATATCTAAGAAAGTAGATATCATGAGAATATTAAATCATATACGAAAAGGCTTGTAAATGATTTTAAAAACATACTGGAAAAATAAAAAAATATGCTAAAAAGCAGGTCGCTTAACGACCTGCTTTTTTGGAGCTTTAGAGATTGAAAATCTCTTCAGACGCGTATTACTACTGCATCTGCTGCTCCTGCTTCATGATCATTTTCTTAACCATCTCGCCACCGATAGAACCGGCCTGCTTAGATGTTAAGTCACCGTTGTAACCATCCTTTAAAGGCACTCCGATTTCGCTAGCAACCTCTTCTTTGAAACGCTTCATTGCTTCCTTTGCCTCCGGTACGGCCATACGGTTTGAACCGGATGAACTGTTGTTTGCTGACATAAAAGCCACCTCCTGATAAATAGTTTTTTCGTATTGTTTGCCGGACAGATTTGCCGACCGCACACAGGTGTCACAGGTCGGCAAATCTGCTTGGGAAAACTGTAGATTACAATGTTCCGCAATGCTTTTTACTCGACTCGTTTGTTCCTGTGTGCTTGAGAATATTGTGACCAGAAAAAAGCAAAATATGAAGAAAATACACTGACAATTAATGGAAGTTATCTGTGCAACGTGATATAATTTTATAAACTTGTTGTGCAAAAAAGGTACACAAATTTTTGTAGATATGTCATTGCTGTGGTGCTATCAAGAAAGATTTGAAGCTTTCAGATAGAATATACCGTTGTGATTGTGGCTATGTCGAGGATAGGGATTTTAATGCTGCTCTTAATCTAAGAAATGCTTTGACTTACGAAGTTGCACAATGAAAGCAAACGTAAGTATGTACTGCGGGCTATCGCAGGAATTTACGACTGTGGAGTGTACAAGAACTTGTGAGTAGCGTATTGTTTATAATCGCCAAAGCATACACATTGAAGCAGTAAGAAGTATCCGCAAGGACTTCAATTCTCGATGTGTTTGAGTTTATTTAAACACATTTTGAGTGGCAGATACGGTTACTGTGAATTTCAAGGATGAGGACGTACAGGAAGGAACGTTTTCCGATGCAGAAGATGTGAAAACAAGACTTTGTGTCAGAGGTTTGCGGGAAAGCTATTAAATAGCAGTATATCACTATAAACTATTGAAAATGTGGTGCCGATATATATTACAAAGATAACCATAATGTTTATACCTCAAGTGCGACAGGATAACGTCAGGTATCACAGCATAAATTTGGTGTCAGGGTTAAGAAGTTTCGCAAATTTCCGTATGCGGATTATTGACAGTGAAAAAAACGCAATCTATAATTATGGTAAGAAATTGTAGTTTGTTTTAAATCTCACATATACTTAAAAGAACGGACAGAATGTAATGTGAAATGATAATTTTATAAAGTATAAAGGAGAGGATAATTATGAGAAAGTATGTAAAACCAATCGCAGTAGTAAACAGCAACTTGGCAGAAGGCGTGTATGCAGCTAGTGGATGTTATACGGCAACAGCATCTATTCATCAAACACCAGATGGTGGTGGGCAAGGCACATATCGTATTCAGGTTAATGGAAAACATGATGCTGATCATACAAAAGAGGCGCAGACACTTACGATTACATTTAATCAGAGTGTTACATATGAAAGCTCAAATGGAACTTTGGCATCAGCTGCAACAGGTACAACATTAGTAATTAATTATACATATCATCAGAATCCGCAAGATAATATTGGATTGGGAGATCTTGTAGTTACATCAGGTGCAGGGTTGGTGATTAATGACGTGAAAATTTCGGATTAAATTTGTTTAGCACTTGATCAACATAAAAATAGAGGTGAGTATATAAAAACATATGAGAAACCATTAGTAATGGTTAATAATGATTTGGCAGAAGGCGTATATGCAGCTAGTGGTGCTGGTAATAATACAGTAATAAGTTCAAAATATGCGCTTACAAGGAAATATGCTGGAGATCAGTATAATATGTATGAACAGTATATTATTAAATTCCCGGATTTGCCGGAAAGCGGTGTACAGAATAAGATTAGTGTTGATCTGACAGTAAATGGAAGTGGTGTTACAAGTGCTTGGGCTATGAATACAGGTTCTATCTCATACAATGGCAAGTTAATTACTATTAATTTAGACAGATGGCAAAATTGGATGGAATTTCAAGTAGAATGTAGTGCTCACGATTTTACGCTTAGTTAGAGTGTGTGAAACTTTTTCTGCAAATAGCTAATAACAGCAAGGTCTTCTATGGTAAAATATAAATCATAGGAGGCCTTTTATTATGGCAAGAAGAGAAAAGAAACCTGTACACAAAGTAGTAATGACAGAAGGAAAGCGAAACATCATTCAGCAACTTCTTCAGGAGTATGATATTGAAACCGCTGAAGATATCCAGGATGCGCTTAAGAATCATTATCAAAGCAGTTGCTGGACAAGGGTATGCTTGTGTTGAAAGCGGAAAAAAAGTTAAAGAGGCTGATTTTGAGTGGTCACCTGGTATGGATGAGCTTGGAAATATCGAAATTAGTGACTTGGATCCTACAAAAAAATATGAAATTTATACGAAAAATTATACATCAGATCCAATTAAAGCTGACCAGATTGTAGATTTGTCAAATACTTAAAATTGTAAACGAAGAATTTGAAAAGATTCACACTGTATCGGTTTCAGGATTGGAAAGTGTGGAGATATGTCGGCAAGCATTTGAGAAAGATCTAATGGCCGCAATCGATAAGGATGCTGAGGCGAAAAAAGTTCAGGTAAAAGTGGAAACAAGAAACACTTCTATTATTGTTAAGACGGAAAACGGGCAGGAATATATAGCATTGGATAAAAATGCAGATATAAGTAAGGTTGATGATGCGCATTGGTATGGATTTGATCGTGCTGATAGTAATGGAAATATTGAAATTGAAGAATTAGCAAGTGATATTACATACGTTGTATACACACGAATTCATGGATTATCACCGAAAGCAGCGAAAAACGCAATTTCGTTATCTGAGGCAGAAGGAGTTTTTGTCGTTTTTAAGAATTGTAATACCTCGCTGGAAGGAACTGTTTCTTATGATGAACAGAGCAACGAATTAAAACTTAATATTCCATTTATAGTGAAAAATGTTGCTATTTTCTATGGTGATGAAGATTGTGAAGGAGAAATACGTGTTGTAAATGCGGATGGTTTGACGCTTAACTTGGAATCGTTTAGTGAAGATGAAATCCAGTTTGTTTTTGGGAAAAAACCTAGTGCAAAAGAGTATAATATCAAATTTCAGTATGTTGTAATTGTGGGGGAGCGTGAGGCTTGAGTTGGTACAAAAGAATTTACGGCTCATTTTACAATACCACAAGAGTTTTTGGATAAGATTCAAGAAGAGAAGTAATGATAAGATTACAAGGAGAAAAACAAGTTTAACTATTGTAACTGCTTTTATAGGTGGATTTGATCAAAGCTACAAAGGAAGTATTTATGTAGATGATACAGTAGTTTCGACGGTAAAGCATTAAAGGTAACAAAGACTGCATTGAATGTAAAAGTCGGTAAGAAAGTTACCATTAAGGTAATGGCAACTCTTGTAGCAAAGGTTACCTATAAGTCTTCTAATAAAAAGATTGTTACTGTGATGGACAAAGGTGTTGTCAAGGGTGTTAAGAAGGGCAAGGCAACGATCACGGTAAAGGCGAACGGAAAGACCGTAAAAGTTAAAGTTGCTGTTAAATAAAAGAATTTTTGATTTGTAATACTGAGTAGTACATATTATGAAAAGGCATAAAACAAGGTCAAAAGAGACTCTGTTTTATGCTTTTTCTATATTTTGATGGATAGGAGCTCTTTAAAGGTTGCTCAGACTATGAGGTCTGGGCAACCTTTTGGCTTTAAGCTTTCTTTTGGGAAAAGGATATGTCATAAGGGTATGATGTATTCGAATCTGCAGTTGACAGCTGAATCTAACTACGTTATTCGTATATCTACGAAACTCAAATAATTCATATTCGATGTTACGTTTTACATCGGTGCAAATCATTCAGAGTGTAGTTCTCATGCACTCGCAATACCATGAGTTTTAATTGAATATTAGGGAAGGCAGTGGCGTGAATGTATATTGCAAAATTCATGGCGTATGCTACAATATGATTACAAAGCGGATCTGACTTTCCTAGTATAAATAGAAAATTTCATTTACACATATGGGGAAAGTGAGGAAAACTGTATGATCAATAAGAAGTACAAGGATCGGTTGTTTTGTCTGCTGTTTGGAAATGAAGAGTATAAGGATAATATATTATCTTTGTATAACGCGTTATGCAATACTTCCTATACGAACACGGACGACATCCAGATCTATACGATCGAGGATGTTATCTATATAAAAATGAAGAATGATGTTTCAATCCTTCTTGATAGTTTTTTGTATTTATGGGAGCAGCAAAGCACATTTAATCCGAATATGCCGATCCGGGGCTTGTTGTACTTTGGAAAGATGTATGACAAATATATAACAGAGAACCATCTTAATATTTATGGGAAGACGCTTATAAAATTGCCAACTCCCAAATATACCGTATTGTATAATGGAATGGATGAACAACCTGCATTTATGCAATTAAGGCTTTCGAATTCTTTTATTAATCCGGATACCAGCGGAGACTTTGAATGGACAGCAAATATGATCAATCTTAATGACGGCAAGAATGATGATTTGCTAGATAAGTGTCAGCCCTTGAAGGAGTATATGATATTGATCAATGAGATCCGCAAAAACAGTGTAAGCATGGGTTTTGAAGATGCTGTTGATACGGCGGTAACTTATTGTATCGAGCACAATGTTTTGAAAAGTTTTTTACTCAAGCACAGAGCGGAGGTGTTAGACGTGTGTATTACAGAATATAATGAAAAATCATTTGTTGATGGCATACGTGAGGAGGGACGTAAAGAAGGTCGTAAGGAAGGGCAAAATCTTCTTGCAACAGTGGTTTTGCGTCTGCGAAATGGAGAAACTCCGGAGCAGATTCTGGCAAGTGGCGTAGATGCCAAAACGATTGAGCTGGCAGAAACAATTAAGTAAAAATTAAGAGAAAAGGCATAAAACAAGGTCGAAAGAGACTTTGCCTTATGCCTTTTTCTGTGAATCAAAAGAAATAGAATTTGAGACCATTTCAAGTTTTGTGTAAACGTTAAAAACTGATATAAGATTTGTGAATAGTTACAAATGGGCAGAGCCGATTTTCCGAATTCTGCCCATATCTGCATTATACAGTAGTTTTTAGGCATGTCAATAAAACCTGCCTAAAATTGACTGCTTTACAGGTTCCGTCCTGCCTATTTTTTCTTTCGCTCTAAAAATCCTTAACCATCCGCTCAATCTCATCTTCATCCAATACCACACATTTCTTATCCCGAATCGCATAAACCCGTTGACAGATATTCAGTACTGTCGGGCGGTGTGTTGTGACAATACATGTCCTTGGGTAATCATCTTTCATAATATTCTTTAATACGGCACGCTCGGTTGCAACATCCAATGCGGAAGTGGCTTCATCCAGCAACAGAATTGGCGATTTGCGCAGCAGTGCACGTGCGATGGAAAGCCGCTGGGCCTGTCCTTCGGAAAAACCGCCACCGCGCTCCTTGATTTCGCTGTTGATGCCGTCTGGCAGCCGATTGACGAAGTCCCATGCGCAGGCAGATTTTAATGCTTCAATAATTTCATCATCGGTAGCATCCGGTTTTACGACGCGCATATTTTCTGCAATCGTGCCGGAGAACATCGTGTTTCCCTGTGGAACATAGGAAAAAAGTTTACGTGCGGAAGCCGTCAGAGGAAGGCTTTCCGAGGAACCATCTGCCGATATGGAAGAGAGCGTGCCTTCGCCGGATTGTGGGCATAAAAGCGCCAGAATCAGGCGGAGCATTGTTGTTTTTCCCTCGCCGGAAGGACCGACCATGGCGATGATTTCGTGTGGATGCGCTTTGAGGTCTGCGTGTTCAAATACTTCGGTATTGTTGTGGTAAGCATAACTGATATCATGCAATTCCAGACTGATACCGTCTCCATGATGCCTTTCCGCAAAACGGGAAAAGTCATCGTCTAAGGAATAATCTTCCTGTGGCATTTCCAAAATGTCCATCAGACGTCCGGCGGAGGTTGTCAGACTGATGGCAGAAGGAACCATGTTGATCAGTGAATTTAATGCACCCGTCAAAGTACCTGACAGGGAGAGAAAAAGTGTCATCGTACCATATGTAATTGCGCCGCTCCACACACGGTAAATTCCCCAGCCATAAGAACTGTAAGAAACCAAAAATCCAACGATAGACATGATAAAAGAAGTTACCATGGACATTTTCTGAAAGTCCAGACGCATGGAAATATAGTCTTTCTGGAGATTTTTTAACTTTTCAATATAGGTAGTGATCGCACCGAATGCTTTGATTGTCTGGATGTTGGAAAAGGCCTCCTGATTGAATCCGGACATTTTCGCATTCATGGCAGCACTTCGCTTATTGTTGTTTACCATTCGGTTCATCAGTGTACGGGACATGAGCAGAGATACCGGGATGCCGATAAATGAAAAAATGGCAAACGTCCAGTCCTGATAAATAACAATCGCGAACGCACTGATGAATTTGAATATATTGATGATCAGATTTGGAATCCAGCTTAAGATACCACTTGAAATCGTTGAGGCATCAGAACTCCAGCGTGTCAGCAAATCACCGGTATGATAATTTGTGATGGATTCCCAGTCGGTGACCAGCATTTTGGAGAAAATGTCAGCTTTGATTTCTGCATCGACTTTCAGGCTGATCCAGTTGGAAGCATAACTTGTAATCTGACTGACCAGCGTATTGCCGATGGACAGGCCGACCATAAGACAGAATGTCTGGACAAGTTTTCCGGTCTGGTGTCCGGTGATGATATCGACCAAGTCTTTGGAAACAACACTGCTTCCCAGTCCGACAACTGTACCAAAGAGCCCGAGCGCCGTATAAAAAATCATGGCCAGCCAATAGTGCCTTGCGTATTGATAAATCCATTTTGTCTGACGGATCATATCTTTTAGCATGCCCTCTTTGATACGGACATGAATATGTTTTAAAGTTTCTAACATGTTGCAGTACCTTTCAAGTAATCATCAATGGCTTCCTTCATAGTGGCAGCAGCTGCGTTTCCCATATTGCAGCAGAGACGTGCCACATAGATTTCAGAAGACAAATTTTCTGTAAAATGCAGATTTGTGTGAAGCTGCTCCTTTGTCCAGGACGGCGAGATGAGCCGCTGCGAAACAAGAAGAGCTTTTTCGTGCGGCTCTAAAGATTCTATATGGTTTTCCGATGCCTGTTGCAGGAGAATGATACCTCCGAGCGGATATGTTTTGATGTCAAAAATTTCGGAAGTTCCGCACCACGGAAGACCGTAGACCACAGGTGTCCCATCTTTGAACGACAAAAGGTTGAGATCACCGTTGATCAACGGCGTATCATAAAGCTTGTGCCACAAATTTGTGTGAGTGGATTTTCCTGTGCCGGACGGGCCGGAAAACAGCCAGGCTTTTTCCCTATAATAAATAGAAGCAGAATGTAGTGCAAAGATACCGCTTTTCTGTGCCCGGTAAAGATAAAAAAGCCGCATGGCATGAAACAGATTTTCCACCAGCTGTTCATTGCAGAATGGGGAACAGTAAATGTCGGCCTGTGTAGCATCTTTGGTGACACGCCCTTCATACACACCGCTCATGGATGGAAACAGGAACGTGTAGAAACTGTCACAGTCCATGATATAGAGATCCTGATTACGCAGAAGCAGTGTTCCATTTCCTTTTGTGGAAGGATAATAGCCGTGAATCTGAATTGTCAGATCCGGTTGCCGGTCTGCCGGAAGTCCGGATTCAAAGGCATCAAATTTATCAGAAAAAAATGCTTCTTTTCCACGGAATGCAACATAAAGTTCTCCGATACATAAAATTTTACAGAGTGGTTCGGGTTGTGCAGGGGCAGCATAGCCGGTGATCATTCCAAAAGTGCTGAGTGTGGAAAGGAAAGTTTCCATGTCTTCTTTAAAAGAAGGGAGATCCTCCGGGGTGCCATCAAAAAAAGTAAAAAATTTATGCAATAATTCGTCAGATGATATTTCCTGCGCTAAGGTTTGCCACAAAAATACACTGGTATCATTGAGCTGCACGCCGCGTTTTAAATCAGCGATATTTTGTCCGTATGGGAGCAGATAGGGTACACCTGCAATGGTTTCCAAAAGATATCCGTCTGCCTGTTTCATATATTCCTCCAGAAGCGCCTGCATCGAAATTGTTTTCAGGCATTATTTATACCTGATTATAGCATTTTTCAGGGTAAAATGCTATGATGGATGAGAAAACAAAAAAGAATATGACAGGGAAAGAAAAAGAAGAGATTGAAGGAAAAAACAACGGAACGAATTGATATAGAAATGCTTTTAGAAGATGGAAAAATCATACAGATCAAACCACAGGGGTATAGCATGTATCCGCTGCTTTTGCCGGGACGTGATGAGGTACAGATTGAAAAAACAGACATCACAAAAGTAAAGAGAGGTGATGTTCTTCTGTATCGAAGGCAGGAGGGAATTCTCGTGCTGCATCGTGTGTATCGCAGAACAAAGGATGGATTATACATGGTGGGGGATAATCAGACAGAAATCGAGGGGCCGCTTGCACTTAGTCAGGTGCGGGGCAAAATGATCGCTGTCAGAAGAAACGGAAAAAGCTTTTCCACAGGGAATCCTCTATATGTGATTTTCAGCCGGATATGGCTGATTTTACGGCCTTTTCGCCCTGTAATTTCCCAAATAATACATAAAATGCATCCTTTTCGCGAAGCAAATTAAAAAAAAGCTTGTAAAATCAGCATTTCCTATGCTATAATGCTTAAATGACTGTAGTAGTCGCAGTATGCCCTTTTATAAAATGGCATACAAAGGATAAAGAGTGTACATGGAATTGATATATATAAGGAGGAAACAATTAAAATGAGTGTACAGGTTGAAAATTTAGAGAAGAATATGGCAAAGCTTACCATCGAGGTTCCGGCAGAAGAGCTGGAGAAGGCTATTGAGTCAGCTTACCAGAAACAGAAAAAGCAGATCAGCGTTCCTGGTTTCCGTAAAGGAAAAGTTCCGAGAGCTATGATCGAAAAGATGTATGGCGCAGGTGTATTCTATGAAGATGCAGCCAACACCCTGATGCAGCAGAATTACCCATCTGCAGTAGATGAGAGTGGAATTGATATCGTATCCCGCCCGACTGTAGATGTTGTACAGATCGAGAAAGGAAAGCCTTTCATCTTTACAGCTGAGGTTGCTGTTAAGCCAGAGGTTACACTCGGAAAATATATGGGAGTAACAGTTACAAAGATTGATACTACCGTAACAGATGAAGAAGTTGACGCTGCATTAGAGCAGGAGCGCAACAACAATGCAAGAACAGTTACTGTAACTGACAGACCGGTTGCAGAAGGTGATACAGCTGTTATCGATTTCGAGGGATTCGTTGACGGTGTTGCATTCGAGGGCGGCAAGGGAGAGAATCATCCATTAGAGATTGGTTCCCACACATTTATCGATACATTCGAAGATCAGTTAGTTGGAAAGAATGCTGGAGATGAAGTTGAAGTTAACGTAACATTCCCAGAGCAGTATCAGGCAGCTGACCTTGCTGGAAAGCCAGCTACATTCAAGGTTAAGATCAACGAGATCAAGGCTAAGGAGCTTCCAGAGTTAGATGATGAGTTCGCACAGGATGTATCCGAGTTCGATACTTTAGCTGAGTACAAGGAAAGCTTAAAGAAGAACCTTGAAGAGAAGAAAGAGAACGAAGCTAAGCGTACAAAAGAAGACGAAGCAGTACAGAAGATCATTGACAAGTCCAAGATGGATCTGCCGGAGGCAATGATCGATACACAGTGTGAGACAATGGTAGAAGAGTTCGCTCAGAGAATCGCACAGAGTGGTCTTTCAATGGATCAGTACTTACAGTTCTCAGGACTTACAATCGACGGATTAAAGGAGCAGGTTCGTCCAGAAGCTATCTCCCGTATCCAGGGAAGCCTTGTTCTTGAGCAGATTGCTAAGGAAGAAAACATTGAAGTTACAGACGAAGATGTAAATGCAGAGATCGAGAAGATGGCTGCAAACTACGGTATGGAAGCTGATAAGCTCAAAGAGTACATGGGAGACGCAGAGAAGGATTCCATGAAGAAAGAACTTGCAATTACAAAGGCGGTAGATCTTGTAATGGCTAACGTTAAGGAGAGAGCTAAGGCAAAGAGCAAGAAGGAAAAAGAGGCAGAGGCTGAGGCAGAAGCATAATTCCGGTTGCTTAAATGAATGATATAGACTGGTCTGGGCAAAACCAGACCGGTCTTTTACACTTTTATTAAGGAGGCGTTTTTCTATGAGTTTAGTACCTTATGTCATCGAACAAACGAGCAGAGGCGAGAGAAATTATGACATCTACTCCCGTTTATTAAAAGACAGAATTATCTTCCTTGGAGAGGAAGTAAATGAGACAACTGCAAGTCTTGTAGTTGCCCAGCTGTTGTTTTTAGAGTCTGAAGATCCGGGAAAGGATATCCAGTTATATATCAATTCTCCGGGTGGAATGGTAACTGCAGGTATGGCAATCTATGACACAATGCAGTATATCAAATGTGATGTGTCTACCATCTGTATCGGTCTGGCTGCAAGTATGGGAGCGTTCCTTCTTGCAGGTGGAGCAAAGGGCAAGCGTTATGCGCTTCCGAACGCAGAGATCATGATCCACCAGCCATCCGGTGGAGCAAAAGGTCAGGCAACAGAAATCGAGATCGCAGCAGAGAACATCTTAAAGACAAAGAAACGTCTGAATGAGATCCTTGCTGAGAATACAGGAAAACCTTACGAGGTTATCGCAGCAGATACCGAGCGTGACCATTATATGTCCGCACAGGAAGCTGCTGATTATGGATTGATTGATGGTGTGATTACAAAAAGATAATGTAACATCCTCTACGATAATTTAAGAGGCGTTACCTGATGCCTCTGGCCAAAACCGCCAGAGGTATTCTTGAATAAGGGGTAGGCATCCCTTGCATAAGGAGTGAATTATGGCAGGAAAGAATGATGGAAAAATTCGCTGCTCTTTTTGCGGCAAAACACAGGATCAGGTAGGAAAACTGATTTCTGGACCAAATGGTGCATATATCTGCGATGAGTGTGTAGATATCTGTGCTGAAATTATTGAGGAAGAAAATTTCGATGAGAGCAAGGACTCTTCTGCAAAAGAAGATATCAATCTGATCAAGCCGGAAGAGATGAAGGCATTTTTAGATGATTATGTAATCGGACAGGATCAGGCAAAGAAAGTGCTCTCCGTTGCAGTATATAATCATTACAAGCGTGTGCTTGCAGGAAATGATCTGGGTGTGGAACTTCAGAAGAGTAATATTCTTATGCTGGGACCGACTGGTTCCGGTAAGACACTTCTGGCACAGACTTTGGCGCGCGTGATCAATGTTCCGTTTGCAATCGCAGATGCGACAACTTTGACAGAGGCCGGTTATGTAGGTGAGGATGTGGAGAACATTCTTCTGAAACTGATTCAGGCAGCTGATTATGATGTGGAGCGTGCGCAGCATGGTATCATCTACATTGATGAGATCGATAAGATCACAAAGAAATCAGAGAATGTATCGATCACAAGAGATGTGTCCGGCGAAGGTGTGCAGCAGGCACTTCTTAAGATTCTTGAAGGAACCGTTGCATCCGTTCCGCCACAGGGAGGTCGTAAGCATCCGCAACAGGAACTGATCCCGATTGATACCACCAATATTCTTTTCATCTGCGGTGGTGCATTTGATGGATTAGAGAAAATTGTTGAGTCTCGTATGGACGCTTCTACCATTGGCTTCAATGCAGAAGTAAAAGCAAAATCAGAGATGAATATCAGTGATGCATTCAAACGTGCGCTTCCACAGGATTTTGTTAAGTTCGGTCTGATTCCGGAATTTATCGGACGTGTACCAATTACCGTATCTTTGGATGCACTGGATCGCAACGCTTTGATCCGTATTTTACAGGAACCAAAGAATTCTCTGATCAAGCAGTATACGAAGCTGTTCGAACTTGACGGCGTGGGACTTGAATTCAAAGATGATGCCGTTGAGGCAATTGCGGATAAGGCTTTGGAGCGCAAGACCGGAGCCAGAGGACTTCGTGCAATCATGGAAGCAGTTATGCTCGATCTGATGTACCGGATTCCATCCGATGAGACCATCAGTAAGTGTGTGATTGACAAAGCACTGGTAGAGAAGAATCTTGCTTTGGATGGAAGCGAAGTGCCTGCCATCGAGAAGAAAGACGAAGAAAAAGATGAGGAACTTGCGTCTTAATCAGGAGTAGATACAAGTGGAAGATAAAATATATACAATGCCTGCGGTTGCCCTGCGCGGAATGACCATTCTGCCGGGGATGGTCGCACATTTTGACATCAGCAGAGAACGGTCCATCAAGGCGGTCGAGACAGCAATGATGGGAGATCAGTTGATTTTTCTTGTGACGCAGAAGAATGCAAACGAGGAGAATCCACAGGTCTCCGATCTGTTCTCCATTGGTGTTGTGGCGAATATCCGACAGGTAATTAAATTACAAAATGATATTGTGCGCGTTCTCGTAGAGGGAAGCAACCGCGCAGAATTATATGAATTTACAGAAGAAACAGAATATATTGAGGCACGTATTATTTCTTACGAGTCACAGAACGATGAAGATCTGCCGGAACAGGCTGCGTCTGCAATGTGCATGAGTGTACAGGAGACGTTTGCCAAGTATGCAAAGCTTCATGGAAAAATCAGCCGGGAAGTGGTACATCAGGCGGAGGAGGAACGCAATCTCTCACAGCTTCTCGATTATGTGGGAAATAATCTGCCGGTGCACTATGATGAAAAACAGAAGATTCTTGAGGCCATCAGTCTGACGCAGCGCTACGAAGTACTTTTGGGTATGCTGTTGCAGCAGATCGAAATTCTTGCGATCAAGAAAGATTTCCAGAAAAAAGTGCAGGAACGTGTGGAAAAGCATCAGAAAGAATACGTTCTTCGTGAACAACTGGCTTTGATCCGGGAGGAACTTGGCGAGACAAATACGGATTCCGACGCAGAAGAATATGAAAAGAAGCTCAAAGAATTACAGGCTTCCAAGGAAGTGAAGGATCGTATTCACAAGGAAATCCAGCGTTTCAAAGGCATTTCGGCGAATTCTTCCGAGAGCACGGTAAGCCGTGGGTATATTGAAACACTGTTAGAACTTCCGTGGGAGAAAGAATCGGTTGATAATAAGGATTTAGAACAGGCAAAGAAGATTCTTGATGAGGATCATTATGGTCTGGATAAAGTAAAGGAACGCATTTTGGAGTTCCTTGCTGTCCGTAATCTGACAGGAAAAGGTGAAAGCCCGATTATTTGTCTGGTAGGACCTCCGGGAACCGGTAAGACAAGCATTGCCCGCTCTATCGCAAAGGCGCTGGATAAGGAATATGTACGCATTTCCTTAGGTGGTGTCAGAGATGAGGCGGAGATTCGCGGTCACAGAAGAACTTATGTGGGAGCGATGCCTGGACGAATCGTTGCGGGACTTCGGACGGCAGGCGTTCGCAATCCGCTCATGCTTTTGGATGAGATTGACAAGATGAGCAGCGATTACAAAGGCGATACCGCATCAGCAATGCTTGAGGTTCTTGATTCGGAACAGAATCACAAGTTCCGTGATCATTACGTGGAGTTGCCAATTGATTTGTCAGAAGTGCTTTTTGTTGCAAGTGCAAACTCCCTGCAGGACATTCCGGGACCATTGATGGATCGCATGGAGATTATTGAGGTGAGCAGTTATACGGAGAACGAGAAGTTCCATATTGCAAAGGATCACCTCATGGCAAAGCAGTTCGCAAAGAATGGCATCGAAAAGGGGCAGTTGAAAATCACTGACAAGGCATTGAAGGATATGATTTCTTTCTATACGAGAGAGGCCGGTGTCCGTGGACTTGAGCGCCGAATTGGAGAAATCTGCCGCAAGAGTGCGAGAAAGCTGTATGAGAAGGAGACTGACAAAGTCCGTGTTTCTGTCGGCAATCTTGAAGAGTATCTTGGTAAACCAAAGTATCGTCCGGACAAGAAGAATAAAAAGGATGAAGTTGGAATTGTGCGTGGACTTGCATGGACAAGCGTTGGCGGTGTGACTCTTGAAATTGAAGTCAATGTAATGCCGGGCAAAGGAAATCTGGTACTTACCGGAAAGCTTGGAGATGTCATGAAAGAGTCTGCACAGACCGGCATCAGTTATATTCGTTCCATTAGTGGACAGTATGACGTGAAGCCGGAATTTTTCCAGGAGAATGACATCCATATCCATATTCCGGAGGGAGCGGTACCGAAAGATGGACCATCGGCAGGTATTACGATGGCACTTGCCATGCTTTCTGCTATTACTAATCATCCGGTGCGCGCAGATATTGCAATGACCGGAGAAATCACGCTGCGGGGGCGCGTACTTCCAATCGGAGGTCTCAAGGAAAAACTGCTGGCAGCAAAGAATGCAGGAATGCATACTGTATGCGTTCCAAAAGAAAACGAAAAAGATCTCAGCGAGATTTCAGAAGAAATTACAGAAGGAATGGAAATACTTCTGGTGGAACATATGGATCAGGTAATAAAGGCTGCTTTTGTATAAGACAGCCTTTATTGTTACACTGCAAAAGTAAGTGCGCACTTTTTTATCGTAGAAAAGAGGTACCGTATGGTAATAAAAAATGTAAATCTGGAGACCGTGTGTGGAATTACGAGTACAATTCCGGACAATATGCTTGATGAAGTGGCTTTCGCCGGAAAGTCAAACGTGGGAAAGTCATCCCTGATCAATGCGCTGATGAACCGAAAAGCGCTGGCCCGTACTTCATCCCAGCCGGGAAAGACCCAGACGATTAATTTTTATAATGTCAATGAATCGATGTATCTGGTGGATCTGCCGGGATATGGTTATGCGAATGCAAATGTGGAAATCAAGGCGAAGTGGGGACAGATGATTGAGAATTATCTGCATACTTCCAAGCGCCTGAAAGCGGTGTTTCTGTTGATCGATATCCGCCACGAGCCATCGGAAAATGATCAGCTGATGTACGAGTGGATGGGGCATCAGGGATATGCACCGATTATTATTGCAACCAAAGCAGACAAGTTAAAACGTGGACAGGTTATCCGCCATGTGCAGATGATCAGGGAAGTGTTGCAGATGGAGCCGGAATCCATAGTGATTCCGTTTTCGGCAGAGACAAAGCAGGGGCGCGAAGAAATCTGGGAGCTGATTGATTCCCTTGTGGAAATCCCGGAAGAAATTCTTGAGGAACAAAAGAAAAAAGAACAAAAGAAACAAAAAGAACAGGCGCAGAAAAATGATGCACCTGCCCGCAAGCCACGGTGGAAAGCAACGGATCGTCCGGTGGCAAAGAAAACACAGAAGAAAGCAGCGGCAAAAAAGAAAGCAAATAAAAAGAAAGGATAGTGTCAAGTTTTCTATGAAAAAGAATAAGAATTTATTTGTATGTCTGATGCTGGCCGGCATTCTGCTGGTGTCTGTCCTTATCGGAACTGTGGCTGCCCGCAGGCAGGAAACACCCGCATCCAAAGAGCTTACGGTAGTTACTTCTTTTTATCCAATGTATATTGCAGCCGAGAATGTTATTGGAGATGCCACAGATGTGAGACTCGAAAATCTCAGTGAACCACAGACCGGCTGTCTGCATGACTTTCAGCTGACGCCGGAAGATATGAAGCTTTTGAGCACGGCGGATGTGTTTATCATCAATGGAGGCGGAATCGAATCGTTTATGAAAGATGTGGCGGCAGCTTATCCGGATCTTACGATCATTGAGGCTTGTGAGAATGTGCAGCTTCTTGCCGAGGGGAACGACGAAAATGCACATGCATGGATGAGTATTGCGGCATATGAGACACAGGTGCAGACGATTGCAGATGAACTGGGAAAAGCAGATGCAGCACACAAGGACCTCTATGAGGCAAATGCAAAAGCCTATAAAGAAAAGCTGGAGCCTTTGAAGGAACGCCAGAAAAAGATTGCAGAAGCAGCAAACGGGCAGAATGTGATTCTGTTCCATGAAGCCTATGATTATGTAGCAGAGGATTACGGATTGAATGTCAGTTATGTGCTGGATCTGGATGAAGAGCGACAGGTCAGCGCCGGAGAAATCGCGGATGTGCTCGCAGCGGTCAAAAAGGATCATGTAAAATATATCCTGGCAGAGGAACTTTATGGAAAAAGCACCGGCGATACGATCGAGGCAGAATCCGACGTGAAGGTGTTGTATCTCGATCCTCTGAACAAAGGCAACTATGATGCGGACAGTTATCTGGAAGGAATGTCAAAGAATATGGACATTCTCGAACAGTATCTGGACAGATAGAAAGGAGCGCAGCCATGCGCAAGATTATTAACCCTTGTGGGTTTCATTGTATCAAGGTAAATCACCTTGGCGTAAAATTCAATGAACAGGTTGTGCTGGATGATGTGAATCTGCACATTCACTGCGGATCGCTCAATGCGATCATTGGAAAAAACGGTGCGGGAAAATCAACCTTGATCCGGGCAGTGTTAGGCAATATCCCACATACCGGAGATATTGAGTTCCGCGACACCAAGGATGGAAAAATACAGAAATTAAAAATCGGATATGTGCCACAGTCGGTCAATATTGAGAAAGATACACCGGTCAGTGTGTATGACCTGCTGGCAAGTTACGAATCTCATTATCCGGTATTTCTGCCCAAAAGCCGTAAGCTTTATGAAAAAATTAAAGAGAATCTGAGCGTGTTTGAGGCAGAAGACCTCATTGACAAGCAGGTATGTAATCTTTCCGGCGGACAGTTGCAGCGAGTCCTTTTGTCCTTAGCAGTTATGGATGAGCCGAATTTGCTGCTTTTGGATGAGCCGGTATCCGGTATCGACCAGAATGGTATGGAACTTTTTTTCCGTACGATGACATATCTCAAGGAGCATTATGATCTGGCAATCATTCTGATTTCCCATGATCTGGATTATGTGGCAAAGTATGCGGACCATGTGGTGCTTTTGGATAAAACGGTTTTAAAGCAGGGAACTGTCCGGGAAGTGTACGACAGTCCCGAGTTCGAGCGAATCTTTTCGATTGGCAGTGAAGAAAAATGGATCAAGGAGGAGAATGCAGATGAGTAACTGGTTTGCCTGGCTGGATTATGGTTTTATGAAAAATGCGTTGATTGCGATTCTGATCATCACTCCTTTGTTCGGGCTGATGGGCACGATGATCGTAAATAAAAAGATGGCATATTTTTCGGATGCATTGGGACATTCGGCACTCACCGGAATTGCTGTGGGTGTGGTCTGTGGCATGCAGGATACGAATTTGTCCATGGTATTGTTTGCCATTGTTTTTGCATTGCTTTTAAATAAAATCGGGAGTGCAGGGATTGCGACAGACACAATTATATCGGTATTTTCTTCCTGCTCGGTGGCAATTGGACTTGCGATATTGTCAAAAGGCGGTAATTTCAGCAAATATTCGAGTATTCTTGTCGGAGATGTATTAAGTATCACAAGACGTGAGATTTTCTATCTTGTAGCAATTTTCGTAGTGACGATTGTATTCTGGGTACTTTGCTTTAACTGGCTGAATGCAGTCTGTATTCATCGCGCATTGGCGGGAAGCAAACAGATTCCTGTGCGTCTGATGGACAATATTTTTGCAGTATTGGTGGCATTGATCGTAACGCTTTCCATCAAATGGGTCGGTATTCTGATTATCAATGCGCTACTTATTCTTCCGGCGGCTTCGAGCCGGAATATCTCGGTAAATATGCGGGAGTATCATCTGTTTTCCGTAATCTTTTCCGTATTTTCCGGTGTGGTGGGACTTGTGCTGTCCTATTATACGAATGTGGCGACCGGCCCGACCATTGTAATTATTGCTTCCGTGATTTATTTCATGACTTATTTTTTCGGGAAAAAGTGCAAAGAATAAAATTCAGATGATTATTTTTCTCATATGATACACGCGGATTTGACCGCAAAACATTCTTATGGTACAATTGTTGTATACAAAATACAGAGGAAATACACATGGATGAAATTAAGTTAAAAGCGTTAGCGAAGATTAATCTCGGACTGGATGTGGTCAGAAGACGGGAGGATGGATATCACGAGGTGCGTATGGTGATGCAGACAATTCATCTGTACGACCAGCTTCTTATTCAGAAGAGTGAGACGCCGGGCATTCAGATACATTCGAACCTGAGCTTTCTTCCGGTCAATGAAAACAATCTGGTGTATAAAGCCGGAAAATTGCTGATGGATGAGTTTGATATTCACACAGGCGTATCCGTGGAACTGAACAAACGCATTCCTGTTGCTGCCGGTATGGCAGGCGGAAGTACTGATGCGGCAGCCATGCTGTATGGAATGAATCAGTTGTTCGGGTTAAAGTTAAAGCGTAAAGATCTCATGGAACGCGGTGTACAGATCGGTGCGGATGTACCTTATTGTATTATGCGTGGTACAGCTTTGGCAGAGGGAATTGGAGAGAAACTTTCTTCTCTGCCTCCGATGGTCAAATGTCCGGTACTGATCGCAAAACCGGCGGTTTCTGTTTCTACCAAATTTGTATATCAGAATCTGAAACTTAATGAACAGACGCCGCATCCGGATATCGATGCTTTGATCACGGATATTCGAAATTCAGATCTCGATAATATCTGTGCAGATATGGGAAATGTACTGGAAACAGTGACAATCCCGAATTATCCGGTCATTGCACAGATAAAGGAGCAGATGTTAAAGTCAGGAGCGAAAGCTTCCATGATGAGTGGCAGCGGACCGACGGTATTTGGTCTTTTTGGAGATGAGGAGACTGCCCGGAGGGCACGGGCAGAGATGAAAGCGTCCGGACTTGCAAAACAAGTGTATCTTACCTCAATCTATAACAATCGCAGATAGTTTTATTACAACGAGCAGAGAATGGAGAATGAGAATATGACAGATGATTTAACGCTGAATATGAATGCGTATCTGCCACTGAGAGACGTTGTGTTCAATACGCTGAGAGAAGCTATTTTAAAAGGAGACCTTAAACCTGGAGAGCGACTGATGGAGTTGCAGCTGGCTTCAAAACTTGGAGTGAGCCGTACCCCGATCCGTGAGGCGATTCGGATGTTGGAGCAGGAAGGTCTCGCAGTGACCACCCCGCGCAAGGGTGCGGAAGTGGCAAAGATGACACTCAAGGATATGGAAGATGTATTGGAAATCCGGGATGCACTCGATGAGCTTGCTGTGCGTATTGCATGTCAGAAAATCAGCGATGAGCAGTTAAAGCAGCTTGAAGATATGAAGGAGCTTTTTGAAAAAAGCACACAGACGGGTAATGTTAAAAAAATCGCGGAAGCAGACGTGACGTTCCACGATGTGATCTATGAGGCAACTGGCAATCCGAAGCTTGTTACGCTTTTAAACAATCTGCGGGAGCAGGTCTATCGTTACCGCGTAGAGTATATCAAAGATCCAAAGAATTATCCGACATTGATTGCGGAACATGAGGCAATTTTAGAAAGTCTTAAAAACCGGGATGTCAAGAATGCGGTGGAAGCTATGCATGTGCATGTGGCAAATCAGGCAGAAGCGGTCAAGACTGTGATTCAGGAACAGGAATAAATCAATGTATATAATTTCCCGAATAGGGAAAAGTAAGAGCAGATGCGTGATGCATCTGCTCTTATTTTATTTATGCCGTAACAGTTCGGGTTTATGGTTGCCATCTAAGAAAGGGGAGATTTACATGACAGAGATTTCCACGCAGATTCAAAAAAATATAGACGCATACAAGGCGCTGTTTGCGGACTGCGCCGATATTAAAATGCGTGAAATGATGCTTGGCAGTGGTAAAAACCGAAAATGCTTTCTGGCATATATTGAGGTTGCGGTATCTAATATCCTTGTGGAAAATACCGCTTTGGGGCAGTTGATTGCGGCGCTGGAACATATGCCGCAGGAGAAAATCAATCGGACGTTGGATACAAATGCATTGGGGATTGCGGATGTCACACCTTATAAGTATTTAGAAGACGCAGCAGCCGGCATGCTGACCGGAGATGCAATTCTTTTTATCGATGGATATGGAAAAGCATTAAAGATTGCAGACAAGGGGTATCCGGGGATGGGGGTGCAGGAACCGGATTCCGAGAAGGTAATTCGTGGATCAAAAGAGGGATTTACGGATTCCATTAAAACCAACACGGCATTAATCAGAAAACGCATTCGTTCTACCAAAGTAAAAGTGGAGGAGATACAGGAGGGGGTTCGTTCGCACACAGCAATTGATCTGGTCTATATGAAAGATCTGGCTTACCCAGACGTACTGGCAGAGATTAAAAAAAGGCTACAGAGATTTGAAGTTGACGGGATTTTGGATAGTGGAGTGTTAGAACAGCTGGCAGAGGAGAAGTGGTATTCGCCTTTTCCACAGTTTCAGACGACGCAGCGGCCGGATCGAGCGGCGAATGTAATCCTTGAGGGAAGAATTGTTCTCTTGTGCGACAATTCACCCGTGGCACTGATTCTTCCTACAGATTTTAATTCTTTTTTGAAAACCAGTGATGATTATTACAACCGATTTGAAGTTGCAACATTCGCGAGAATCCTCCGGTATCTGGCGGCTTTTTTTGCGATGACACTGCCGGGATTGTATCTGGCGGTAACAAATTTTCATACCCAGATTCTTCCGACACCACTTTTACTCTCGTTTTGGGAGGCTCGTATCGGCGTGCCGTTTCCGGCGGCACTTGAGGTGGTGCTGATGGAAGTATCTTTTGAGTTGCTTCGGGAAGCGGGGGTGCGACTGCCGGGGGCGATGGGAAACACGATTGGTATTGTGGGAGGCCTGATTATCGGGCAGGCAGCCGTGGATGCAAATATTGTCAGTCCAATCGTTGTCATTGTGGTGGCATTTACCGCACTTTGCTCTTTTTCAATACCGAATGAGGAATTTGCATTTTCCTTTCGTATCTTGAAATTTTATATGATTGCACTATGTGCATGGCTGGGCTTTTTCGGATTCCTGCTTGGAATGCTTACGGTGCTTATTCATCTGTCGAGACTGAAAAGCTTTGGTATTCCGTATCTGATGCCGTTTGTGGGAGCAGATCTTACCGGCTATGCTGATGAACGCGACTCTATCTGGCGGGCACCGCTCCGCAAAATGCGCAAGAGACCGATCTATGCGAAAAGGAACCAGCGGGTGCGCCTGCGGGAACGGAACAGGGGAGGAAAGTAATTCATGTTTTCAGATAATAACAGAATTTCGACGCGGCAGGTTTTTCGGTTGTTTGTCTTTGATTTTATTGGAATGAGTACACTTGTGCTGCCAGGGGTACTGGCGCAGATGACCGGGTGTGATGGTTTGTTTGCCATTCTGTTAGGAGGGGGGATGTCTTCCATTTATCTTTGGTATCTTGCAAGGGCAATGAAGGAGATGGATGGGGATCTGACTGGTTATATGAAAAAGTCACTTCCAGTATGGCTGTATTTCTTTCTTTATGTACTCCTGATTGTTCACTGTATCATAGAGGCGGGATATGGTGCATATGTATTTGCAGACGTTATGAAAAAAAGCCTTGTGGGAGAGGAAGCCTATACGTTAATCCTCGTGTTGATTCTGCTGGTGACAGCATATGCCATACGATCGGGAATCGAGAGTCGTGCGCGTGTTTATGAAGTGCTTTTCTGGCTCTTATTTGTTCCATTGCTGATTATGTTTGTGATTGCGGCAAATGATGTGAATTTCACATATATGGGCCCCTTTTTTGTGCATTCGGTATCATCTGTGGCAGATGGTGGGTTTGAAGTGTTCTGCTATCTTACACCGCTTTTTCTTGTGTTGTTTTTTCCGGCATATACGAAAAGAAAGAGCCGTCAACAGATGATTGCAGCAGTGTTTGCGGCGTTGTGGTTTGCGGTACTTGTTCTTCTGGTAATGTATGTTATATTGCTTGGCAATTTTGGAGATCGGGCGCTGGGGACCATGCAGTACCCGGCAGTCATTCTTATGAGCAACATCCATCTGCGCGGCGGATTTGTAAAACGACTGGATGCGTTTATGATTGCCATATGGTTTTTTACACTGTTTGCACTGGTGGGAGTATTCCTGTTTTATGCAGAAAAGATTCTGTATCAATTGTTTCCCGGCAGGGAAAATGAAAAAGTATCAGAAAAGCAAAAAGGAGGGATGGACTGGAAAAAATGGGGGACACTTGGAGGCGTTCTGGTTCTGACCTTTCTTGTGGCAGAATGGTTTTACCATGGAAATCTGACGGAATGGTATATTGCCTATATGCGTTGGCTTGGTGTGCCGTTTCTTGTGTTTTTTCCAATGTTAATTCTTGTGGTGGGAAAAGCAAAACGAAAGCGAACGGTGGTAAATGGGATTGTGCTTGTGCTCTGCTTTGCAGGAACCATGCAGCTTACAGGCTGCGGTGCTACGGAATTGGAAGACCGGTGCTTTCCGATGATGGCGGCGGTGGACAAAGACAATACACAGATTTTATTTTCTTATGGATTCCCGGAATTGAGCCAGAAAGATAACACCGATTTGGCGGAAGCAAAAGTAAGCGCAGCGATGGGCACAGGAGCAAATTTTCCAGAGGCATTGCATAAGTATGAAGAGCAATTGAGTAAAGCAGCTGACTGTAATCATATGAAAGTACTTGTGGTCGGTCAGAAACTTGCGGAGGATGAGGCACATTTTACAGAACTGCTTTCCTATTTGCGGGAAAAGGAATTGTATCCGAGAAACACATATGTCTGCTTTACGGATACTGCCGATGATCTGTATGCAATCGAGAAAAATCTGCCGCAAGATTTAGGCTCCTACATCGAAGCATATCTGCAGAACCATGAGACAGAAAAACAGATCCGTCTTTTAAATCTTGGCATTCTGCTGGATGAACAGCTAAATCAGCGGCAGGTGTTACAATTTCCGTATCTGACGATGCAAAATCAGGCAATTGTGTGGGAGAGCAATTATGTGATCGATCATGGAGAACCGGCAGGAAGAATCATCATAGAATGATGAAAAAATGTTTAGAACTTTCAAATATGGACAGTCTTATAGTAGGCAATACATATTTGGAGGTTCGTATGAGAAAGCATAACGGGAAAAAAATAATTGGCGCAATACTTCTGCTGGTGATACTTGTTCTGGTGGGAAATGGAAAAATGCAGCAGGCGAAAGCGGATCCGCTTCAGCCGGAAATCGCCCGGAAGATTTTACGTTTTCATATTCTGGCAAACAGTGACAGCGAAGAAGACCAGGCTGTCAAAATAAAGGTACGAGATGCGATTGGAAAGATGATGGGACCGAAACTTGCAGACAGCAAAAATCTGGAGGAAACAAAAAAGATCGTTTCGGAAAACATGGATGAAATCGTAGCACTTGCTGAAAAGACCCTTGAAGACAATGGATATACTTACGGTGCAGCCGCAGAACTTGCCCATGTACAGTTCCCAGAAAAAAACTATGGGGACTATACATTTCCGGCAGGA
Source organism: Lachnospiraceae bacterium (assembly GCA_902363675.1). Classification (GTDB taxonomy): domain Bacteria; phylum Bacillota; class Clostridia; order Lachnospirales; family Lachnospiraceae; genus Roseburia. Next base: position 47,075 of record CABJAV010000019.1, read on the forward strand.
GAATACGAGGCATTGGAAGTGACACTTGGAAAAGGTGGTGGACATAACTGGTGGTGTGTGCTTTATCCGAATATGTGCTTTCAGGGAGCGGTCTACGAAGTTGTGGATGAAGAAGCAGACGAAGCACTGCGTGAAGTACTTACACCGGAAGAGTATGCAGATGTATTTGATTCGGGAAAATTGGAGATTCGCTTTAAATTTCTTGAATATTTCCGATAAAACAGTTATGATACATAAAGAATTACAGTAAGGAGCAATCATGACAAAAGAAGTACTGCTTGCAATCAGGGGATTACAGATTGCAGAGGATGAACAAAAAGATACCGTGGAAACCATCTCTCCGGGAGAATATTATTTCCGTAACGGAAAGCACTTTTTTCTCTATGAAGATGTCGAAGAAGGACAGACAAAGGTTACAAAGAATATCATAAAGGTTTCCAAAGACTATATGGAACTGACCAAAAAGGGAATAGTGAATGTACATATGGTCTTTGAGAAGAATAAAAAGAATGTGACGTATTATCACACGCCTTACGGAAGTCTGCTCATTGGCATCGATGCGTATCGTGTGGATATTGCGGAAGAAGAGGACGAGATCGTTGTGGAAGTGGAATATGAGCTGGAGATCAACAATGAGCATGTTGCAGACTGCCATATTCGCCTGAAGGCAAATCCACAGCGAAGCACAGAATTTCACATACTCTAAAAGATATGAAAAAGAACTGCCACATTACGGCAGTTCTTTTGTGTTTTATTTCTTCTGTTTTTCTTCCTGAAGCTTCTTGTTTGCTTTGTCGTACTGTGCCTGAAGCTTTGCACGAAGACTCTTTTTCTGCTTGCCCTGAGGCTTTTCCAATGGACCACGAAGACCACGTACACCGGTAATATACAGACCACTTACAGTTGCCTTAACTTCTTTCTTTACCGGGATCTCTTCGAAAATCTTCTCATCTGCAATAAAAGTCATAACTCTTGATCCGACTTTTGCTTTTACAATTGGAAGTTTGGAACGCTGCATCAATTTGTTGGTCTGTGCTAAAACCTGCTGTGGCAGACCGGCATCTTTTAGGCGCATTCGCTTTTTGTCAATGATCAGCATGGATACGGACTGTGCTGCAGCCGCAACCTGTGCATCCTGTTCTTCTTTTTTCTTTTGTGCTTTCTTGCCAAGAAAGTACAGTACAACCATAACTATGAGAAGAATGATGGCGATTATTAATAATACTCTTCCTAACACGATGGAATCCTCCTATTTTTTCTGCTAATTATTGTAGCAAAGATTTTTTCAAAAATCAACGAAGATATATAAAGTTTGTAATTTTGGGCAAATTATGGTATGTTAAATTAGTTAAGTTTTAGACCCGATTGGGTGGGAAAGGATCGTATATTATTATGAAGAAAAGAATCATTGCACTGATGTTGTGCATGACAACCATTCTGGCATTTAACGGATGTGGAAAGGCCAAAACACAGGACACAGAACAGTCAACTGAGAAGGCGCAGGCAACTTACAATGGTCCAAGCAGTGCCCAGATGGACATTGATCTGGAAAAGCAGGTAAGCAAGCTTGCGGATTACAAAGGAATCGATGTTACAATCTCCGGTAACTATGATGTCAAAGATGAGGACATGGAAAGAAATATCATGTCGCTTCTTTCATATTATGGAATTACAGGAATCGAAATCAAAGACCGTGATACGGTTCAGAAGGGCGATTATGTCAAGGTGGACTATACCGGATATCTGGATGGAGAAGCTTTTGATGGTGGATCTGCTACAGATGTTATGCTTGATGTTGATAAGAACTACGATGTTACCAATCAGAATTCCTATATTGACGGCTTCTGTGACGGAATGGTTGGATCAAAAGTTGGTTCAGAAATCAGTACAGATGTGACATTCCCAGACAATTATAATGAGAAACTGGGCGGAAAGAAGACCACATTCAAAATCAAAATCAAAGGCATTTATGAACCAATCACGATGGACACACTGACAGACGATATGGTCGCAGATGCTTTTTCGGCACAGAAAATTTCTACAAAGAAAGATTTAAAAGAATATGTGCGCAAGGTGATGGAAAATCAGGCAAAGAATTCTAAATCACAGGCAACTATCAACGAAGTAGAAAATTATATGATCGAGAACAGCACCGTAGATATCCCGGAGGATTATATGGATGCAAGAATGGGCGAGTATCAGGCAATGTTTGAAAGAGACAACCTGACAGATACCCAGACAATGGATGATTATCTGAAGAAAAACAATACCACACTGGATGATCTGAAGAAGAGCTGGAAGACATCTCTCGAAAAGCAGATTAAGGTGGAATTTATTTTTGAACGCATCGCAGATCTTGAGGATATTCAGGTTACGGATGACGATTTCAAGCAGTTTGTAGATTATCTGGCATCTTCCGGAAACAGCCAGATGACAACAGAGTCTGAAGTGTATGATTACTATGGAAACGGCAATCAGGAGGGTGGAAAGAAAATGCTTCGTCAGCAGTACCGCATCAACAAGGCTATTTCTTATGTAGTAAAGCAGGCAAATGTTACCGTTGAGCCAGCAACTGAATCAACAGAAAACTAAGGATTTATATTTAAATTAAGGGATTAGATTAACGGAGGAAACAAAATGGAGTTAGTAAACATCAGGGACATTTTCCGCAATACGCAGGAGTATGCCAACAAAGAAGTAACCATCGGAGGATGGGTAAGAAGCAACCGTAATTCAAAGAACTTTGGCTTTATCGTTGTCAACGACGGAACTTTCTTTGAGCCGATTCAGGTTGTCTATGCAGACGGGCTGGCAAATTATGAGGAAGTATGCAAAATCAATGTCGGCGCAGCCATCATTGTAAAGGGACAGCTTGTTCCGACACCGGAAGCAAAGCAGCCATTTGAGATACAGGCAGCAGAAGTTACCATTGAAGGAGCTTCCACACCAGACTATCCATTACAGAAAAAGCGCCATACATTTGAGTATCTGCGCACAATCTCACATTTACGTCCGAGAACCAACACATTCGAGGCAGTATTCCGTGTACGTTCTCTGTGTGCTTATGCAATCCACAAATTCTTCCAGGAGCGTGATTTTGTTTATGTACACACACCACTGATTACCGGAAGTGATTGTGAGGGAGCGGGAGAAATGTTCCAGGTTACTACTTTGGATTTGAACAATATTCCAAAGAACGAGGATGGAAGCGTAGATTATTCAAAGGATTTCTTTAATAAGCCAACGAACCTGACTGTATCCGGACAGTTAAATGGTGAGACTTATGCGATGGCATTTAAGAACATCTATACATTCGGACCTACATTCCGTGCAGAAAATTCTAACACGACAAGACATGCCGCAGAGTTTTGGATGATCGAGCCGGAGATTGCTTTTGCAGACCTTGAGGATGACATGATGCTTGCAGAAAGCATGCTTAAATATGTCATCAATTATGTATTGGAAAATGCACCGGAAGAGATGGCTTTTTTCAATAATTTTGTGGACAAGGGACTTCTTGAGCGACTGGAAAATGTCGTAAGCAATGATTTTGCCCGTGTGACCTATACGGAAGCAATCGACATTCTTTCCAAGCACAATGATAAATTCGATTACAAAGTATCCTGGGGCTGTGATCTGCAGACAGAGCATGAGCGCTATCTGACAGAGAAAATCTACAAACGTCCGGTGTTCGTGACAGATTATCCGAAGGAAATCAAGGCATTCTACATGAAACTGAATGAGGATGGAAAGACCGTTGCAGCAGTGGATTGTCTTGTTCCGGGAATCGGCGAGATCATTGGTGGAAGCCAGCGTGAAGATGATTACGAGAAGCTGCTTGCACGTATCAATGAACTTGGGCTGAAGGAAGAAGATTACAAGTTCTATCTGGATCTGCGCAAGTATGGTTCTGCGAGACATGCTGGATTTGGACTTGGATTTGAGCGTTGCGTGATGTACCTGACAGGTATGGCAAATATCCGCGATGTCATTCCATTCCCAAGAACTGTTAATAACTGCGAATTATAATTGGCTTTTCCACATAAGATTACAGTAGAACATACGGTAGGAGGTCTTGTGTGGAAGAGAGAATGGAAAAAATCAAAGAAAATAATACAGAAAAAAGACATTCCCAGAAAAGAGCCGGAGGATATGCAATACGGTTCTTTGGCTGCTGGCTGCTTACTGTTGCGCTGGCAGTGGGAATGTTTCTTTTTTGGATTTACCTGTCTTTTGAAATGCGTTTATCAGCGGAGGTGATACGGGCAGGGCTGATGGTTTTGTATATTCTTCCTTGTTTTTTAGGGGCGAGAATGGTGCGAAGGAGCTGCCTGCCGTGGAAAATTTTCTGGGGAGCATTCTTAGGAATTGCATATTATGCACTGCTCCTTGTTTTGTCTTTTTTGTGGAGAAAAACACTGGATATTGAGCAGTTACAGCTGACGATTCCGCTGATGTGCACCTTAAGTGGTGTGGCGGGGGTGCTTCGTCTTGGCAGAAACACGAACAAATCATAGTAAAATCATGGCAAAAAGAAAGAAAAAAGCTTTGCATATTAATTATGCTGTGCTATAATAACATGGATAGACGGGTTTACACCTAAAGTAGAGAAGAAGGAGAGATTCTTATGAAGCATGTAAAGACATTAAATACAAGAAAGTTACAGAACACAATTAAAAAAGGTGGATGTGGCGAGTGCCAGACATCTTGCCAGTCAGCTTGCAAGACATCCTGCACAGTAGGAAACCAGACTTGTGAGAACTGCAAGTAAGCACTACGTGCCTGCTTGCCAATCCTGAGCCCTAATTGCGAAGCAATTATTTTATATGGGCGAAGGTTCTTGCCAACCCGAGGCATTGCGTAAGCAATTTTATATGTCGAGGGTTATCCCGTTTTAGAGAACCAAATGAATACTCATAAACGGGAGTGACGAAAATATAAATAAACGACCGCGTGCCTTGCGCGCGGTCTGTTTGTGTTAAGAGAGGAGAAATATTATAGTGGTTCATCAGTTTAAGAACAATGGCTATGATATTGTCTTGGATGTGAACTCCGGAGCAATTCATGTAGTTGACGATGTCACCTATGATGTGATCGCAATGTACGAGGAGCATACAAAAGAAGAAATTCTTGCGGCTCTTTCGGACAAGTATTCGGAGGCGGAGATAAGAGAAGCAATGG
>CABJAV010000020.1 GCA_902363675.1 Lachnospiraceae bacterium
CTCAAACGGAATGAACGGTGGATTATCAAATGCTCCACCCTGTTTAATTATCGAAATATCTACTTCCATTCCAAAAATTTCTTGTAATTCTTTTCGCAAACCACTTAATTTAGCTTCTCCAGCTTGTATTTTACCTGTTTCTATTGCATGCAACATTGTTCGTCCTTTTGCAGAACCAGGATTAGGAGTCTTAAAATATTGGTTTATAAGTGAATCAAATTTATCACCTGATACTCTTAATGCAATATCTATATCTGATGTTGGTTTTGCGGTTCCTTTTGCTCGACTTCCTTGTACAACAATATCACCACTTATATCTCCAACCCTATCTCTAAGTAGTTTCGAAGCATTACTAAACTGTTCTTGTGAAATTCCTTGAGGTAATGAATATCTACCACTCTTACCTGCTCCAGCTTCCCTTTGCGCATTAAGCCTGTTCTGGGTTCTCCAGTCAGTATTGACGTTATCTCTTGGAGAAGTCACTGTGTAATCAGGACCGCTCTTCTTTACATTGTTGGCAGCATAGTTCTTTGCCCTCTCCTCACCATGGACAATCTCATAGTTTGCCAGCTTCTTGGCCTCCTGTGCATTGTAGCCCTGATTCTTGTATTTATCATACAGGGATTTCTTGGAGTTTGTATCCGGGTAACACTCGGCTGCCAGTCTGGCTGTATCCGGGTCTGCCCCTGCATCAATGTACTGCTGTTCTTTCCTGCCGGACTATTTTTATCGACCAGTTTTTCTCCAAGCGCATGCCACATCGCAGTTCCTTCTTTTGCAAAAACTTCCGGTCCATACTTTTTTTGCAGCGAAGCCTGCAATAACAATGGAATATTATACTGTTGAAAAATATCCGCAATTACCTTTACTGCTTGCGGGTACTTGTCTGCCTCTGGCAAAATTGCACATTGAATATAAGAACTTCGATCCTGCTTTATATTGGCTGTATTAAGATGTAAGGATAATTTTTTGCAGTTTTTTTCTTCCAGACAACTGTCTGGTTTTGCATTTACGATCTGTCCGAACAAATGGATCCGGTTCTTCTATCTCTTTTATTGTTTTCTGTGATATTTCCGGTAATTCGTCCACGCTTCGCAACAGAAGATTTTCCTCAATCCGCTGCATCTGCTGATCGGAAAAAGCGTAATTTTCAGAGTCTTCCGTCAAAAGTGAAAACATATCTTCTTTATTTTCAAAAATACGATCTAATAATATAACTCTCATATATAAAACTATATTCTTTTACCCACTCTTTTTCAATTGTACTATAGTCCTAGATTTTGCCTCTCCTATGCAGCAAAAAACACGCTGTGAGCAATCGCCCACAGCGTGTATGACTTGTAAAATATTTCATTTATAAACAGCCGGCCCCCATCTGCCAGACAGGCGCAACTAATTGAATCCGACCACTTTCTGAGACAGACGATAGGCAGCCACAGAAATTTTGCGGCCTCCTTTTCCTGGAAGATTCATGGTCTGCCCCATAATTCCATGGCGCAGCTTATGGAACAGGGTAATATCTTTGTCCTTGATATATTTCCACAGTTCCCGCTTTTTCTCAAGGTTCTCCTCTGTACCGGACCGAATCAGCATAATGGTCGATACCACCGTAATAATCTCGAGATAATTGATCATATATTTCCGGCATTTCAGATTCGTAACCTTATGCAAATCCACGTCATCAATCATGATTTTGTTCACGCGGATCTGCTGATCAATCCGACTAATCATGACTTTTTCATTGACTGACTGATCCTCTCTTCCGATAAAATAGCGATAGAAATCCACATCCATATAATACATGGTTCTCACATATGGAAGTGGTTTGTACACATAGATGTTATCCACATAAAATGTATGTTTCGGCAGCTCTAATCCACAGGCACGCAACATTTCTGTACGATAAATGACAGAATGCATTAAAATATAATGTCCCTTGTGGAAATGGCGGATATCCCCCCATGTAAAAACACGATCCCGCGGGAATCCGGTCTGTCGCATGACTCTCTTATGATGTGCGCCCTCTTTCTCATATACATAGTTTGCAAGCATCATATCAAGCGTTGTCGGTCCACCTGCAAATTCTTTTAATTTCTTAAGGATTTGCTTATAAGCTTCCTCATCTACCCAGTCATCACTGTCCACAACTTTAAAGAATAAACCGGTCGCATTACGGATTCCGGCATTGACAGCTTCTCCATGTCCACCGTTTTCCTGATGAATCGCACGCACGATTCCCGGGTATTTTGCTTCATAGGCATCAGCAATTTCTGCTGTGCGGTCCTTGGATCCGTCATCAATGATCAGGATTTCCACATCATCTCCACCTGGCAAAATGGAGTCAATACAATGCTCCATATAATCCTGTGAATTGTAGCATGGTATTGCAAATGTTAATAATTTCATTATAATTCCTCCACTAATTCCATTGCTTTACGGCACATTGCATCAATATTGTAGTACTTATATTCTGCAAGTCTTCCAAGCAGATGGAAATTTGTAAACTGTTCTGTCAAAGCTTTGTATTTCTCATAAAGCTGCTGATTCTTTTCCTCTAAAATCGCATAGTAAGGGATTTCTCCCTCTGCTCCGGTATATGCAAACGGATATTCTTTCACAATCGTTGTTCCGTCTGTATCTTTCTGTCCGGTCAAAAATTTAAACTCCGTGATACGTGTATAATCTTCACTGACCGTATAGTTTACCACACTGTGATCCTGAAAAGAATCCTGATTCAAATGTTCAAATTTGAAATCCAGTGAGCGATATGGAAGACGTCCATACCGGCAGTCAAACAGCTCATCAATCGCACCTGTGTAGATGAGATCTCCATCAAATTTTTCATCTTTAAAATAAATTCCGTCATCTGTAAATTTTAACACATCGCCACAGTCGGTATCTAACCATACCTCAATATTCGGATGATCCAGCATTTTTTCAAACATCGGTGTAAATCCATGTAACGGCACACTCTGGTATTTGTCCTTAAAATAGCGATTATCACGGGAGATTACAACCGGCACACGTCCTGTAACTTCCGGACTGATTTCTTCCGGTTTCTGTCCCCACTGTTTCATAGTATAATATAAAAAAACGTTCTTATAGACAAACTCTGCGATTTCACGAACATCCGGATCTGCATTCTCACGCAGCTTCATAATTGGTACACGGCTTCCCTCACCGTATGCCTCAATCAGCTTCTTCTCAAGACGGGCAGCTTTTTCCTCATCATATACCATATGAAGCGTATTTAAATTAAATGGAACCGGAATCAGCTGATCTCCAACTTTTGCAACAACTTCATGTCCAAAATCATACCAATCGGTAAAGCGGGACAAAAAAGCACGCACACCCTCATCCTCTGTATGGAAAATGTGTGGACCGTATTCATGAATCAGAATTCCGTAATCGTCCGGCTTGTCATAACAGTTTCCACCGATGTGGCTTCTACGCTCAATTACCAGTACCTTTTTATTTTTTTCTTCTGCTAACTTACGGGCTGTCGTTGATCCTGCAATTCCCGCACCAATAATAATACTATCGTACATATATAAAAATCCCTTCTGTTTTCGTATAAATCTGACATATTTCATTATACACAATTTTGTGCTTTCGTCGACCTGTTTTTCATTAACATTGTCTTAACAAATCTTAAATTGTGAACTCATTGCAAGCGCAACCGTTTGCATTTTCCTTTTTCTGGTACTAAAGTCGCAATATTTTGTTCATATTTTATTTACAAAAATCTCATAAACTAAACATACCAACTTCATAATTGGATTTTATACTGAGTTCATAGATAAGAAATTAACTTTTTCTTTTTCATATTTTTTCCTCGCACCTGCAAATGGGCGCGAGGCCTCCCTTTAATAATAATATTTTTTCTCATACTAATCTTTTTCATGAAAAGAAGGTGCCAGTCGGCATCTTCTTTTGTTTTACTGTTAGGAAATTCCTTTTGAATTTCCTATACAGCAAAAATCCCTGGCTTTCGCCAGGGATCTGCTGTTGATGTATACTAAAACTAAGGGGATTAGATTCACTAACCTAGCCATTAGATTAGTGCAATTTTACTCAACGTCCTGTAATGCTTCCATGTCCTCTTCACCGGTACGGATCTTGACAACTTTAGCAACGTCATATACAAAGATCTTTCCATCTCCGATATGTCCTGTGTAAAGGGCCTTCTTTGCAGCCTCTACAACACTGTCTACAGGAATCTTGCTTACGACAACCTCAACCTTGATCTTAGGAAGTAAGGTTGCATCGACTTCAGCACCACGATAACGCTCGCCGGAACCTTTCTGGATACCACATCCCATAACCTGTGTACAGGTCATACCGGTTACACCCAGATCGTTCATTGCTTTCTTTAAGTGATCATAACGCGACAGTTTTGCGATAATAACAACTTTGTACATTCCGGTTGCGTCCTTTGGAATAGCGGAAACAACCCTGACAGCGGCATCTTTCTTTGCCTGTGAAGCCTCTGCATATTCTGGTGTACCAAGGTCTGTGTTTTCGTTGACATCCATTGTCATAGTGTTGGAAACATCCATGATGGAGAATCCTGAGTAAGCAGATGCAAGACCATGCTCCATAGAATCCAGACCAACGATTTCCTCTTCCTCAGTAACACGAAGACCGATTGTCTTCTTAATAATAACAAATGCGATGGTAATTGTTACGGCAGTCCATGCTGCAACAGTAACGAAACCTAATAACTGAATACCTAACTGCTTGAATCCACCACCGTAGAAAAGACCTTTTACAGTATCATTTCCCGGTACAGATGTTGTTGCGAATAAACCAACGGCAATTGTTCCCCAGATACCATTCATCATATGTACAGCTACGGCACCAACCGGATCATCCACATGAAGCTTATAATCGAGAAGCCATACACCAAATACTACAAGTAATCCAGATACAAAACCGATAATAATTGCTCCCAGACAATCTGTCACATCACATGGAGCTGTGATTGCTACAAGTCCTGCAAGAGATGCATTCAGACACATGGAAACGTCCGGCTTACCATATTTGATCCATGTAAAGATCATACATACAACAGTTGCTACTGCTGGTGCTACGGTTGTTGTAAGGAATACGCTTGCAAGCTGATCACCTGATGTACATGCAGCACCGTTAAATCCATACCATCCAAACCAGAGAATAAATACACCAAGTGCTCCAATCGGAAGGTTATGTCCCGGAAAAGCATTAACTTTTGTAATCTTTCCGGATTTGTCTTTTGTAAACTTACCAATACGCGGTCCAAGCATTGCAGCTCCGATCAATGCAGAGATACCACCAACCATATGAATTGCACAGGATCCTGCGAAATCATGGAAACCAAGCTGTGCAAGCCATCCACCGCCCCAGATCCAGTGTGCTTCAATCGGATAAATCAATGCAGAAATTACTGCAGAATAAATACAATAAGATAAGAATTTTGTTCTCTCAGCCATAGCACCAGATACGATGGTTGCTGTGGTTGCACAGAATACTAAGTTGAATACAAAATTTGAAAAATCAAAATTTGAATAGCTGGTAAAGATATCAAATCCAGGTTTTCCAATGAATCCCAGGAAGTCTTCACCCAGTAACAATGAAAAACCAATCAAAATGAACATAACTGTACCAATACAAAAGTCCATAAGGTTCTTCATAATAATATTGCCTGCATTCTTTGCTCTGGTAAAACCGGTTTCTACCATAGCAAAACCTGCCTGCATCCAGAATACCAATGCGGCACCGATCAAAAACCAGATGCCAAACATATTTTCATTAATGAAATCAATAATTTGTTGTTCCATAACGTTTTCCTCCTTCTTTGGCGTATAAAGAAAGACACTTTCCCAAAATTCCACAGCTTTGTGGTTCTGAAAAAGTGTCCTTTATTTTAATAATATTTATGAATTAACTTTCAATGATTATACTTCGAAAATTAAATCTCCATAAGATGGCATTGGCCATAAATCTTTGTCTACGATCATCTCAAGCTTATCTACTGGTGCACGAAGTTCATCCATTACTGTCTTAACAGTGTCTCTGTAGTATGCTGCCTGAGCTCTGCCTTCTTCCATCTTTCCGCCCTGCTCGGTTACTTCCTGTAACTTTGTCAGTGCAGCTTTTGTTTCTGCAAGTAATGCAGATGTCTCTTTTAACAATTCTGTCTGTGTGCTGACATCAGCATCTGCGCATGCTGTCTTAACAGTTGCAAGAGACTGTCCAAGCTCAGTTGTGTATTTGATGACTGCCGGAATAATCTGTTTTCCAGCGATATCGATCATAGCTTTTGCTTCGATATTGATAGTCTTTGCATAAGTCTCATACTCAATTTCTACACGAGACTCAAGCTCCGGCTTTGTAAATACGCCAAACTTCTCGAATGCAGCAACAGATTCCGGTGCTGTATAAGCAGGAATAGCATCAACCATGGACTTGATATTTGGAAGACCACGCTTTGCTGCTTCCTCAACCCACTCATCAGAATATCCGTTTCCGTTGAATACGATTCTCTGATGCTCAACTGCATACTCTTTGATCAGATCATGTACTGCAAGTTCAAAATCATCTGCCTTTTCAAGTACATCACAGGCCTCAGAGAATGCCTCTGCAACGATTGTATTCAATACAATGTTTGCCTGTGCAACAGAATCCTGAGAACCAACCATACGGAACTCAAACTTGTTACCCGTGAAAGCAAATGGTGAAGTACGGTTACGATCTGTTGCATCCTTCATGAAATCAGGAATTGTCTTAACACCAGTCTCAAGTTTTTCACCCCTTAAGCTGTGTGTTGCTGTACCAGTAGAAATCAACTGATTCAATACATCTCCAAGCTGATCTCCTAAGTATACAGAAAGGATTGCTGGTGGTGCCTCGTTTGCTCCTAATCTGTGATCGTTTCCTACGTCAGCAGCTGCTGCACGAAGAAGTGCTGCATGCTCATCAACAGCTTTTAACATACAGGTAAGTACAAGTAAGAACTGTACGTTCTCATGTGGTGTCTTGCCCGGCTCAAGTAAATTAATTCCGTCGTCAGTTGTAATAGACCAGTTGTCATGCTTTCCGGATCCGTTCACACCTGCGAATGGCTTCTCATGAAGTAAGCACTGTAAGCCATGACGTCCGGCTACTTTTTTTAATGTCTCCATAATCAGCTGGTTGTGGTCTACAGCTACATTACACTCTGCATAGATTGGAGCTAACTCGTGCTGTGCAGGAGCAACCTCGTTATGCTGTGTCTTGGCAGATACACCCAGTTTCCAGAGTTCTTTGTTTACATCTTTCATGTAAGCCGCGATTCTCTCGCGAATAGCTCCGAAGTAATGGTCATCCATTTCCTGACCCTTTGGAGGCATTGCACCGAACAATGTACGGCCTGTAAAGATTAAATCTTTACGCTGTAAATATTTTTCACGATCTACAATGAAATACTCCTGCTCAGGTCCAACAGAAGGTGTAACCTTTGTGGATGTTGTATTTCCAAATAGTTTTAATAAGCGAAGTGACTGCTCATTGATTGCTTCCATGGAACGAAGAAGTGGTGTCTTCTGATCCAGTGCCTCTCCTGTGTAAGAACAGAAAGCTGTTGGAATGCAAAGTGTTGCGCCTGCGGCATCCTGACGAACGAATGCAGGTGATGTACAATCCCAAGCTGTATAACCTCTCGCCTCAAATGTAGCACGAAGTCCTCCTGATGGGAAAGATGATGCATCCGGCTCACCTTTGATCAATTCCTTACCGGAAAAACTCATTAATACTTTTCCGTTTGGCATTGGAGCTGTAATGAAAGAATCATGTTTCTCAGCTGTAACACCTGTCAGTGGCTGGAACCAATGTGTATAGTGTGTTGCACCTTTCTCAATAGCCCACTCTTTCATCTCATGTGCAACGACATCGGCTGTCTCAAGATCTAATTCTTTTCCTTCCTCCATTACTTCATGGAGTTTTTTGTAAACTTTTTTCGGAAGACGTTCCTGCATTACTGCATCGTTAAATACGTTTTCTCCGAAAATGTCTGCTACGTTAAAATAGTCACTCATTTCCACAACATCCTTTCTTTCCAACAATCAAATCCCCTTGATTGCATTTTATTTTATAAAGCGAAACCTTTTACTAAAAAAGGGCATTCCAATCCTAGTTGGAACGCCCTCGTTCATGTCTCACATTTATTCTGAAACTAAGATACCTCTTTCCAACTTAAAATGCAACCATTTTTTTTGAAGTTTTTTGATTTTATTCACATTTGCCGTTTTTCATCAAAAATCTACTTATTTTTTGGTAACATCTTATAAATATACTCCAAATGGGTACATTTTCTTATCCTTTTATGAATTAAAAGGCATGAAAAAAAGGAAGTGTCATATGGCACTTCCTTTGTAATTCCATCTTATTCAGCTTTACCAACTGAACCAAATAATTCCATCTTCTCTTTAACAGTTGCCTTGATAGCATCTGCGCCAGGAGCAAGTAACTTACGAGGATCAAATCCTTTGCCCTCTAAGTCCTTACCAGCCTCGATATATTTACGTGTAGCATCTGCGAAAGATAACTGGCACTCTGTGTTAACGTTGATCTTAGATACACCAAGAGAGATTGCTTTCTTGATCATGTCTGCAGGGATACCTGTACCACCGTGAAGAACTAATGGCATCTCACCTGTCTTAGCCTGGATTGCATCCAATGTCTCGAAGCTTAATCCCTTCCAGTTTGCCGGATACTTACCATGAATGTTACCGATTCCGGCTGCAAGCATATCTACACCAAGATCAGCGATTGTCTTACACTCGTCTGGATCTGCGCACTCACCCATACCAACAACACCGTCTTCTTCTCCACCGATAGAACCAACTTCACACTCGATAGAAAGACCTAAGTTGTGAGCTACGTTTACTAACTCTGTAGACTTAGCAAGGTTCTCCTCGAATGGATAATGAGATCCGTCGAACATGATGGATGTGAATCCAGCCTTAATACACTTGTAGCATCCTTCGTATGTTCCGTGATCCAAGTGAAGAGCTACAGGAACTGTAATTCCAAGTTCCTTATCCATAGCCTTAACCATAGCAGCTACTGTACCGAAACCTGTCATGTACTTTCCAGCACCCTCAGATACACCAAGGATAACAGGGCTCTTAAGTTCCTCAGCTGTAAGAAGAATGGACTTTGTCCACTCTAAGTTGTTGATATTGAACTGACCAACTGCATAGTGGCCTGCTTTTGCTTTCTTAAGCATTTCTGTTGCAGATACTAACATATCATTTTCCTCCTAATCTTAAGTTAACTTGATTATAGTACATTTCTACCAAAAAATAAAGTTAAAAATTTAACAATTCAACAAAGGATTGTAACTCTTTGATGGAGATTTTGAATAAGAACCTCTTCATGCTCGCCTCCGAACTCTCCGTCCAATGTCCATGCCACATTTTCTTTTGCTGTAATGCGCACCTGATTCGTCTTAAAAGAGTAGATCAGATCCGTATCATCAATCATATTTGCAAGGCATGCCAGGATTTCATTAAGCTCGATTGGATTGCGTGGCTTTTTGATCATTGTCACTTCAAAAACGCCATCGTCAAGTTTGACATCATTGCCTGTCATTCCTTTGAACCCACCTACCGAAATGGAATTTGTAACCATTCCATAGATGAACTCATCCTGAAATACATTTCCATCATATTCCACCTGCATATTATAAGAAGGAATATCATGCAGGCACTTGGCACCTTCCATAATATATGCCACATGGCCGAAGATATTCTTCATCTGCTGGGATGTCTTATAGGACACTTCTGTAAAAAGTCCGAACGCAGCAACATAAACAAAGGTATCCTCATTGAAATCTCCGATATCGCACGGAAACGGATGATCTCCCACCGCTACCGCCGCAGATTTGACCATATCTTTCGGGATGCCAAGAGAATTTGCAAAATCATTGGTACTACCTGCCGGTATATAACCGATTGGCACATCCTGTCCACTCTGGATCAGTCCGGTCATCACCTCATCGAGAGTTCCATCTCCTCCGCTGCATACAATGCGGTCATAATTTGCAGCTTCTGCAGCCACTTTTTGTATGGCATCCCCCTGTGCCTGTGTGGTATATACCGTCACCTCGAAGTCTGCTTTTACCATGGTATCTATGATTTCTACCAGATTATTTTTAATCTGTCCCTTTCCCGAATGTGGGTTAAAAATAAATAATAATTTCTGACTCATCAATTCTCATCCTCATTTGATCACTTTAGTTTCGGTTGCTTCTGCTGATTGCTCGATATCTTCTGCAATCGCAGCCAGTTTGTGCAATCTGTGGTTGACCCCGGATTTTCCTACCGGTGGATCAAGATATGTACCAAGCTCCTTTAATGTTGCTTCCGGGTAATCCAGTCTCACCCGCGCCACTTCTGCCAATGGCTTTGGAAGCTGATCAAACCCAATGTATTTTTGAATTTTTTTAATGTCCTCCAACTGTTTGACCGCAGCATTGACTGTCTTATTGATATTGGCGGTCTCACAATTTACTTTACGGTTCACGGAATTGCGCATTTCTTTTAAAATGCGGACATTCTCCAGTTTCATCAAAGAGACATAAGCCTCCATCACATTGAGCATATCTACAATCTGTGAACCTTCCTTTATATAGAGAACGTACCGTTCTTTGCGCTGTACAATTTTGCCTTCTGCCTCAAAATATCCTACCAGTTCCTGCAATTGTACTGCCTGTTCCATCGTTCTGCAGACAATTTCGAAATGATAAGATTTATTCGGATTGCTGATTGACCCTGCTGCAAAAAATGCACCTCGAATAAACGCACGCTTACAGCACATCTGCTGCACAAGCATTCCATCTGCCCGCTGTTCATTGAGAGGAATTTCTTTTTGCGTATCCCAGCGGAGTGCAGAAAGTATCTTTTTACTTTCGTCTGGCTCCAATGTTTTTTCTGCATCAATTGCAAAAGCCCTCTGTAATAATCCGATATATTTTTCTTTCAAAAGAGTGTTGTCGGTATCCATTCGCAATTGACCGGACACCGTGTCATATGACCCTTCCATCTCCAGCATTCCCGCCAGTTCCGCCAGCTGGCAGTGCCGGCTTTTGGAATATTGCTTTGCCAGTTCTTCTTTTACTTCACTTGAGAAAGACATCTTACTTTCCTCTCAATGCATCTTTTCCAATATCCCGATGCTCTATCTTTAAACCATAATCTTTATTGCCATCCAGCCGCTTATACAATTCATTGGCCAGTGTGACGGACCGATGTTTACCACCTGTACATCCAATAGAAATCACCAGCTGATTCTTTCCCTCCTCAATATAATGAGGAATCAGGAATTTTACCAGGTCTTCCAATTTATCCAAAAACTCTTTTGCCTCTGCAAACTGCATGACATACTGCTGGATTTCCACATCATTTCCGGTCTTCGGACGAAGTCCGTCCACATAATATGGATTTGGCAAAAAGCGCACATCCATAACGATATCCGAGTCTGCCGGAATGCCATACTTGAATCCAAAGGAAAGAATCGTGACATACAGACTGTTAAACTCTTCGTCTTTTACAAAGATACGTTCCAGTTCGGTTTTTAATTCTCTTGTAAGCAACCGGCTCGTATCAATAATATAATCGGCCTTTTCTTTCAGATACTCTAATTTGCATCGCTCGCGACGAATTCCCTTGTCCACACGCTCTCCATGTGCCAGCGGATGACTGCGTCTCGTCTCTTTGTAACGCTTCACAAGCACATTGTCCTCCGCATCCAGGAACAGAATTTCATATTTGATATCCTTCTTTGAAAGTTCATCCAGCACTGTATTCAGTGAATCCAGACTCTTGCCGCTTCGTGCATCAATACCGATTGCAATTTTCTTCTGTTGTGTATCAAAGCTCTTGGTGAAATCCACCAGCTTATCCAACAGTGGGATGGGAAGATTGTCAATACAGAAAAAGCCCATATCTTCCATCATTTTCATTGCGGTGCTTTTTCCCGCACCAGACATTCCTGTAACTATTACCAATCGCACTCTTCCAACATCCTTCCTGTTCTACTTCTAAAACTCACCAATCATTTTCACTTCCGGCTCCAGTTCCACGCCGAACTGTTCTTTTACTTTTTCTTTTACATCCTGCATCAGCTGTCGCACATCCGCTGCTGTGGCATTGGCATGATTGATAACAAATCCACAGTGTTTTTCAGAGACCTGCGCCCCGCCAACGGTATACCCCCGAAGTCCGGCATCCATAATCAGCTTTCCTGCAAAATAGCCTTCCGGACGCTTAAATGTGCTTCCGGCACTCGGATATTCCAACGGTTGTTTTTCCACTCTGCGATTCCGCAGGTCTGCCATCTGTGCACGGATTTCTTCTTCCGGTTTCTTTTCAAGCTTTATCGTTGCCTCCACAACAATACCGCCTTTTTCCATAATACAGCTGTGACGATAGGACAAATCCAATTCTTCTACCGATAAGGTATGCATCATTCCTTCCGGATCGATCACCTTGACACTCTCAAGAATATCTTTCATCTCTCCACCATAGGCACCTGCATTCATGGTAACTGCGCCGCCGATGCTTCCCGGAATTCCTGCTGCAAATTCCATTCCGCCAAGGCCTGCTGCCGCTGCCTCATTCGCTACTTTCGAGAGCAATGCGCCCGCTCCTGCCACAATCTTTGTACCTTCTACACGGATATCATTCATTCCGCTTCCTATCTCAATGACAAGGCCACGGATTCCCTTATCTCCTACAAGAAGATTGCTTCCGTTACCAATCACAGTAACTTCTGCATTTTCTTTTTTTGCTGCTTCAAGCAAAGCCGGCAGCTGCTCCTGATTCGGGCAGGCGTATACTTCTGCCGGACCACCGATACGAAATGTTGTATGCTTCGCCATCAGTTCTTCTTTCATCAGCCGCATTTCCGGGAAACTTCCAAATATTTTATCAAATAATTCTGACATTATGCCTCCTTTAGAAATGCAACATATCCCTGCAATGCTTCATACAGATCCACTTTGCTGATGATTTCCCATGGTGCATGCATGTTCAATACGGCCACACCGCTGTCAATAACATTCATGTCATAGTTTGCAAGAATGTAGGCGATCGTTCCACCGCCGCCCTGATCTACTTTTCCAAGTTCTGCTGTCTGGAACGATACATTGTTTTTATCCATAATATTGCGAAGCTTTGCAACATATTCCGCATTTGCATCATTGGAACCGCTTTTTCCTCTTGCTCCTGTATATTTGTTAAATACCAATCCTTTTCCAAAATATGCACTGTTTCTTTTTTCCATAACCGATGGATAATTTGGATCGAAAGCTGCCGATACATCGGAAGAAAGTACTTTGGAATTACGCATCGCTCTGCGAACGGCAAGCTCACTATATGTTCCTACAAGGTTCATCACTTCTGCTACACAGTTTTCAAAGAAACGGGATTGCATTCCGGATGCTCCCACACTTCCAATCTCTTCCTTATCTACAAGAAGACATACGCTTGTATACTCCGGATTCTCTACTTTAAGCATTGCCTCAAAAGACGGATATGCGCAGACTCTGTCATCATGTCCGTAACCCATGATCATGCTGCGGTCAAAGCCGTAATCTCTAGCAGCTCCAGCCGGAACCACTTCGATTTCTGCAGAGAGAAAATCCTCCTCGTCAATTCCATATTCTTTGGAAAGAATATCAAGAATATTTGCTTTCACACGATCCTTTGTCTTCTTTTTGTCGTCTTCATCTTCGCTTTCTTCCGCCGGGATGCTTCCGATCAGTAAGTCAAGTGCCTCGCCCTCGATGACCTTGGCTGCTTTCTTTTCCATCTGATCTGCTGATAAATGGATCAGTAAATCGCTGATTCCAAATACCGGGTCGGTTGGTTTCTCACCGATATTTACTTTCACGGTTGTTCCGTCCTTTTTACAGATAACACCGTGCAAAGCCAGTGGAAGTGTTACCCACTGGTATTTTTTCACACCACCGTAATAATGTGTGTCAAGCATTGCCATCTCTGTGTCTTCATACAGTGGCACCTGCTTTAAATCCAAACGCGGAGAATCGATGTGTGCGCCTAAGATGTTCATTCCCTGCTCCATATCCTTGCTGCCGAGAATAAACATTGCCAGACCTTTTCCCATGTTGTTTGCAACTACCTTATCGCCAGCCTTAAGTGTTGCAGAAGATGCGATCAGTTCGTCCAGATCCGCAAATCCTGCCCCTTTTGCTTTCGCATATAAATGCGCAGTACATTCTCTCTCTGTCTTACAGTCGGAGATAAAGCTGCGATACGCTTCTGCAAATGCAAAAATTTCTTCTCTTTTGTTGGAAGGATACTTATCCCACGCGTTCTTTTTTTCCATTTCCATTACCTCTTATTCATCGTCGTCATTCTTTTTTGTCATGTTTGCCTGCACTCTGCGGTACAGTTCCTGAGCCGCATTATAGCCCATCTTCTTCTGTCTGTGGTTGACTGCTGCAGTCTCACAGATGACTGCAAGATTCCGGCCCGGACGAATCGGAAGTGAGTGACATACGACCTTGTTTCCAAGATACTCAATATACTCTTCCTCGAGGCCAAGGCGGTCATAATCCGCATCCTTCTTCCAGTCTTCAAGTTTGATGACCAGATCAATCTGCTGCTTTTCCTTTACGCACTCAACACCGTACAGAGCTTTTACATCGATAATACCGATACCACGCAACTCAATAAAATGGCGGGTAACTTCCGGTGATGTTCCAATCAGTGTGTGCTCATTAATCTTACGTATCTCCACAACATCATCCGTAACAAGTCGATGTCCACGACGGATCAGTTCCAATGCAGCCTCGCTTTTTCCAATTCCGCTGTCTCCGGTAATCATAAGTCCTTCGCCATATACATCTACCAATACACCATGCACGGTAATACTAGGCGCCAGTTTTTCTGCCAGTGTGTAGATCAATTCTGCCATAAACTCGGAAGTTGGCCGGCTTGTTCCAAGAATCGGCACATGATTTTTCTCTGCCTGTTCAATAAAAATGGCATCCGGCTGCAGGTCTCTGCAGAAAATAACGCACGGAATCTCAAACTGTAAAAAAGCACTGTATCGGATACGTTTTTCTTCATCACTCATCTGCTGAATATATGCGTATTCTACATTACCGATCATCTGGATTCGTGACTGCTCGAAATGAGCAAAGTATCCGGTCAGCTGTAAGGCCGGACGGTTTACATCACTTGATGTGATCTTGATTTTTTTCAAATCTATATTGTCTGTAAAATTTTTCAGATCAAGAATTTGTGCAATCTTAGCTACACTTACACTGAAATCATTCATGTGCCTCTTCCCCCTAATGTTTTATGATTTGATTAATCAGATTACTGCATGCTTCGCATTCTTGTAATTTGACCCTTTAATCATTTTATTCTAACACTTTGGCCCTGATATAGCAATTATTTCTCCACTGCCGGCGGGTTATGCAAAAAAGCATATACTTTCTCTGCCGCCGCCCGGTTCATGCTTGGTGCCTGCGCCAATTCTTCCACAGTTGCATTGCGTATATTTTCGATAGACTGAAACTGTTTCATAAGTGCTTTGCGCCGCGTCGGGCCAATGCCCTCTATATCGTCTAAAATCGAATGCACCTGTGCCTTAGAGCGTAGTGAACGGTGATACTCAATCGCAAACCGGTGCGCCTCATCCTGTATCCGTGTGACCAGTTTGAAGCCTTCGCCATGCCGGTCGATCGGGATTTCCACATTATTAAAATACAATCCACGCGTGCGGTGATTATCATCTTTAACCATACCACACACCGGAATCGAAAGCCCCAGTTCCTGCAATACCTGCAGACAGATATTTACCTGACCTCTTCCACCATCCATCATAATGATATCCGGAAAACGCGTAAAACTTCCAAGTTCCTGTGGCATTTCTTTTTCTATTAACTCCTGCTGTTCCCGCATGCCGTGGGAAAATCGCCGGGTCAGGACTTCATGCATGGATGCATAATCATCCGGTCCTGTGATCGTGCGAAGCTTGAACTTGCGGTAATCGCTGCGCTTTGGTTTTCCTTTTTCATATACGATCATAGAACCTACGGTCTCAAAACCGTTGATATTGGAAATATCGTAAGCTTCCATACGGTTGAGACCTTTCATTCCCAGCAAGTGTTCAATTTCTTTTACCGCACCGATCGTACGGCCTTCTTCTCTCTTGATTTTTTCTTTGTCCTGGTTAAGAACCAATGCCGCATTTTTGGCAGCAAGTTCTACCAGTTTCTCTTTCATTCCTTTCTGTGGAATGCGGATCGTCACTTTATGTCCGCGCTTTTTCGTAAGCCACTCTTCAAGTACCGGAATATCTTCGATGCTTTCCTGCAACATAATTTCTCTTGGAATAAATGGCGTTCCTGAATAAAACTGCTTTACAAAATTCACAAGAATATCGCTTGTGCTCTCTTCCGAACCGACACGCACATGAAAATGGTCTCTTCCGATAATCTTTCCGCTTCGAATAAAAAAGACCTGTACAACTGCATCCGTATCATCCGAAGCCATCGCAATGATATCCTTGTCCTCACCATCCGTATTTGTGATTTTCTGCTTCTGTGCGATCTGCTTCACACTCGTCAGAAGTTCCCGGTACTCAATGGCCTTTTCAAATTCCATTGCTTCAGATGCATCCTGCATCTTTGTTTCAAGTTCCCTGATTACCGGCGCATAGTTTCCGTTAAGGAACTCCAGTGCTTTGCCCACCTGCCTGCCGTAGGTTTCTTTATCGATGTATCCCTGACAGGGCGCATCACATTGGTGAATATGATAATTGAGACAGGCACGATCCAATCCGATATCTCTTGGAAGTTTCCGGTTGCAGGTACGAAGTTTATAAATCTTATTGATCAGCTCAATCGTGTCTTTGACAGCACCTGCACTCGTGTATGGTCCAAAATATCTGGACTTGTCTTTTTTGAGCTGGCGCGAAAACAGTACACGTGGAAAATCTTCTCCCATCGTCACCCGAATATACGGATACGTCTTATCATCACGAAGCATCGTATTATACTTTGGTGTATGCTCTTTGATCAGATTACATTCGAGCACGAGCGCCTCCAGCTCCGAATCAGTAATGATATACTCAAAGCGGGCAATGTGCTCTACCATCTGTTTTTTCTTGATTCCCTCATCATGACTCGGCTGAAAATACTGCCGTACACGTTTTCGCAGGCTGACTGCTTTTCCGATATAAATAATTGCATCCGTACTGTCGTGCATAATATAGACCCCCGGCTGATCCGGGAGTTTTTTTAATTCTTCCTGAAAATCAAACATCCTCTTCCCTCGTCAGAAAAAGCAGGAATGTCCTGCATCCCTGCTTTTATCTATGTTAATCTTCGAACATATCATCATTATTGACCGGAGAAATAGTTGGCTGTGTGTCCGGTACTTCATTATCTGCCGGATTCAGTCCACTTCCCTTATGCCCTTCTGTTTCTTCCGGCTCCGGTAATCCCTTCATTTCTCTGAAGATCTTCATGAACTCCTTACCGGTAATTGTCTCTTTCTCATAAAGATACTCACTGATATGATCCAAAATCTCACGATTCTCTGTCAGCATACGCATCGCTTCATCGTAACTGTGATTGATAATATCAAGAACTTCCTTGTCAATCATGCCTGCAGTGTCCTCGCCACAGATCAGGCCTGCACGTCCGTCCAGATACTGATTCTCAACTGTTGCAAGGCACATCATTCCAAACTTGTCTGACATACCGTACATAGTTACCATGGCACGGGCAATCTTGGTTGCCTGCTCAATATCGTTTGCGGCTCCGCTCGTTACAGACTGGAAAACAAGTACCTCTGCGGCACGACCTGCCATATATGTTGTAATCTTTGCAAGAAGTTCATCTTTTGTCTCAAGATACTTTTCTTCTTCCGGTGTCTGCAGTGTGTAACCAAGTGCGCCCATAGTACGTGGCACAATTGTGATCTTCTGTACCGGCTCTGTATTTTTCTGCAATGCAGATACAAGCGCATGACCAACTTCGTGATAGGAAACAATCTTTCTTTCCTTGTCGCTCATAACACGGTCTTTCTTTTCTTTACCACCGACTGCTACAAGTTCAAATGCTTCGAACAGATCCGACTGGTTTACAAATTTTCTTCCATTCTTAACCGCATTGATTGCAGCCTCATTGATCATATTGGCAAGATCGGATCCGACCAGTCCTGCAGTCGCAAGTGCAAGTGCATCCAGATCTACGGTCTCATCCATATGCACATCCTTGGAATGTACTTTTAAGGTTTCCAGACGTCCCTTTAAATCCGGCTTGTCAACAATAATCCGTCGGTCGAAACGGCCCGGACGAAGCAGTGCTTTGTCAAGCACTTCCGGACGGTTCGTTGCTGCAAGAATTAAGATTCCCTTGGATGCATCAAAACCATCCATCTCTGCAAGCAACTGGTTCAATGTCTGCTCACGCTCATCATTGCCTCCGCCGTATCGGCTATCACGGCTTTTACCGATTGCATCAATCTCATCGATAAATATAATACAAGGTGCCATCTTCTGTGCTTCCTTGAACAAGTCTCTGACTCGGGAAGCTCCGACACCTACGAACATCTCTACGAAATCCGAACCTGCCAGAGAAAAGAACGGAACATTTGCTTCTCCTGCCACTGCCTTTGCAAGGAGTGTCTTACCGGTTCCTGGAGATCCCACAAGAAGCGCTCCTTTCGGAAGCTTCGCTCCAATATCGCGGTATTTTTTCGGATTGTGCAGAAAATCAACTACTTCCTGCAGGGATTCTTTTGCCTCATCCTGTCCCGCAACATCTTTGAATGTCACACCGGTTGTTTTCTCTACATATACCTTGGCTGTCGTCTTTCCGACGCCCATCGCACCGCCACCCATGCGCTTCATCAGGAAGCCAAACAAAATCCAGATCAGTACAAGTGGAATAATAAAACTTAAGATATTGACCAGCCATGTAGATGTATTATCCGGTACCGTTGCTGAAATCTCAATTGCTTTTCCTTCAGAAGTCTTTGCATTCTTTAAAGTTCTGATCAGATCCATATCATTAACGATTCCAGTATAATAAGTCACTTTATAAGGTGCCTTATCCTTTACCAGTGTGTAGTCCATCTCATAGGAGCTGAATTCCACAGTCTTAATATTTTTCTTGTCCAGCTGCTCAAGGAATTCCGAATATGTAGTTTCCTTTGAGCTCATCTGCGAAAAGCGGCTGGAAAAAAGTGAAATCAGAAACAATGCCACAAGCGTTACCATAATGAATCCAAGAATCATCTGCCCATTGTGGTTCTTCTTGTTGTTGTCATTGTTATTGTTTCCATTATTGTTGTTATTGTTATAATTGTTACCGTTATTATAATTATCGCCACCGTTATAGTTTCCGTTGTTATAATTATTCGGTGCCTGATTATCCATAAGCCCTCCATTTGTATGTCGCATCGTACATCTCTCATTTGATTCTCTTGTTTAACATCCTTATTATATGTAATAGAACACTTAAAATCAACAATTTGTTCATGAACTTTTTCTGCTTATTTATAAAGTTTTTCTAAAAAAGGTATGGCATAAATTGATTTATGGCTGTATAATATGTAAGTTATTTTATATATTCGAAAGCATATTACGATTGAGGAGGAAAATTATGCCTGTTAAATACGTCTTTGTCACTGGTGGTGTCGTTTCCGGACTTGGAAAAGGAATCACTGCCGCATCTCTCGGACGTCTGCTGAAGGCCCGTGGCTATAAAGTCACCATGCAGAAGTTCGACCCATATATCAACATTGATCCGGGAACCATGAATCCGATCCAGCATGGTGAAGTCTTCGTTACCGATGACGGAGCTGAAACGGACTTGGATCTTGGTCACTATGAGCGTTTTATCGATGAGAGTCTGACAAAGAATTCCAACGTAACTACCGGTAAAGTATACTGGTCCGTTCTGCAGAAGGAACGCCGCGGTGATTACGGCGGAGGAACCGTTCAGGTTATTCCACATATTACAAACGAAATCAAAAGCCGCTTCTACCGTAACTTTACCTCAGACGATATGCATATCGCTATTATAGAAGTCGGAGGAACCGTCGGAGATATCGAAAGCCAGCCTTTCCTTGAAGCCATCCGCCAGTTCCAGCATGAAGTCGGACACGAGAATGCAATCCTGTGTCACGTAACTTTAATCCCATATCTGCGCGCTTCCGGTGAGCTGAAAACAAAGCCAACACAGGCAAGCGTTAAGGAATTACAGGGAATGGGTATCCAGCCGGATATCATTGTATGCCGTTCCGAGCAGCCTTTGGATCAGGGATTAAAAGATAAAATTGCTTTATTCTGTAACGTACCAAATTCTCATGTTCTGCAGAATCTTGATGTTGAATATCTCTATGAGGCACCACTTGCCATGGAGCAGGAGAACCTTGCAAAAGTTGTCTGCGAAAGCTTAAAGCTGGATTGTCCGGAACCGGATCTGACCGACTGGAAGGAGATGGTCAACGATCTGAGACATCCGACACAGGAAGTCCGCATCGCATTAGTTGGAAAATATACTGCACTGCATGACGCATACATTTCTGTTGTCGAAGCATTAAAGCATGGTGGAATTCCACTTCATACAACGATCGACATTAAATGGGTTGATTCCGAAGAACTCACAACCGATAATGTCGGTGAGCTTTTAGGCGACGTAAATGGAATTCTTGTTCCTGGTGGATTCGGTATCCGTGGTGTTGAAGGAAAAATCCTTGCCGCACGTTATGCACGTGAAAACAACATTCCTTACCTTGGCTTATGTCTTGGTATGCAGGTTGCTATCATTGAATTTGCAAGACATGTCTGTGGTTACAACGATGCCCACAGTATCGAGCTTGATCCAAACACCACACATCCGGTAATCGCACTTATGCCAGACCAGAATGGTGTTGAAGATATCGGTGGAACATTAAGACTTGGTGCATACCCATGTGTACTTGACAAGGATTCCAAGGCTTGCAAAGTATATGGTACAACTGAGATTTCCGAGCGTCATCGTCATCGTTACGAAGTAAACAATGATTACCGTACTGCTCTCGTGGAACATGGTATGAAACTTTGTGGTACTTCCCCGGACGGCCGTATTGTAGAGATGATCGAACTTCCAGATCATCCATGGTTCATTGCTACACAGGCGCATCCGGAACTGAAATCCAGACCAAACCGTCCACACCCGCTTTTCCGTGGATTTGTCGAGGCAGCAACCAAATGTAAACGCTAATACATTCCCGGAGGAGTTCGCTTCTCCGGGTTTTTATTACATGAAACACATCTTTGATACGTTTCACAGGAGCAATCATTTATGCCAAAATCAACGAAACAAAAACAGAAACTTTTTTATATTCTTGATTATCTGCGCAGTCAGACAGACGAAACGCACGTAGTCACGACACCTCAGATCATCGCATATCTGGAAGCTAACGGTATCAGTGCCGAACGAAAAAGTATCTACAATGATATTCAGACACTCAACGACTATGGCTTTGACATCATTCGGATTGACGGTCCCAAAGGTGGATACAGACTTCTCTCCCGTGAATTTGAACTGGCAGAAGTAAAGCTGCTTGTAGACCTTGTCCAGTCTTCCAAGTTCATCACGACCACAAAATCGCGGGAACTAATCCACAAACTGGAAAGTTTTGTCAGCAATCACGATGCCCGAAAACTGCAGCGTCAGGTCGTAGTCATTGACCGCAACAAAACGATCAATGAAACCATTTACTACAGTGTAGATATGATTTATGCTGCAATATCCAGCAATGTGCAGATTCGTTTCCAATATTTTGACTGGGATGTGCATAAACAGATGAAGCTGCGCAAGGACGGCGCTTTTTACGAGGTAAGTCCATGGCTTCTGACATGGGATGATGAAAATTATTACCTGGTTGCCTACGATTTCCAGGCTGGAATTCTGAAGCACTATCGCGTGGACAAAATGCTGCGCCTCTCTTTAACGGATGATGTCCGTGAGGGAAAAGAATGCTTCGACAAACTCGATGTAGCCGCTTATTCCAAAAAGACATTTGGCATGTTTGCCGGTGAAGAAAAAACCATACAATTGCTCTGCGATCAGACAATGACAGGGGTTATCATCGACCGTTTCGGAAGTGATGTTGCCATCCGGCCAAAAGATGATACCCACATTCTCGTCCGCGTCAATGTTGCTGTCAGCCCGCAGTTCTACGGCTGGCTCTCCGGTCTGTCCGGCAAAGTATGCATCCTGTCACCATCCGAAATTGCCCTGGATTATCAGAAATACCTGCAAAATATTTTGGACAGTTATAAAAACAATTGTTAACAGTATTTGAGAAAGGAAGGAATCTATTATGAATTTACCAAAAGATCCTGTCATGTTACTCTCCGTCGTTAATACACAGTTGCGCGACCATTATTCAACGCTGGATGAACTTGCTTCTGCCTATATGGTTGAAAAGCAGGACCTCATCGACCGTCTGGCATCCATCAATTACACCTACGATGCTGACCAGAATCAGTTTATTTAAAAATGAAAGTGAGATTGTTATGTCTACAAGTTGTGATTTTTGTGCTTACAATGAATATGATGAAGATGACGAAGCTTACTACTGCTCCGTGAATATGGATGAAGATGATATGGCGCGGTTTATGCAGAGTAGTTATAAGGAGTGTCCGTATTACCGGTCCGGGGACGAGTATAAAGTGGTTCGTCACCAGATGTAGAGTTGTTCGACCTCAAAAGGCGCTATGGAAGTGTTTTCATACAAGGGACGGAAGAGGGCGCACTACATTCTTTTTTCAGAAAAATTTGCAAGTTAACTCTGTGATTGGTTTTGGACGGTTGGCTGAGATACACGCTATTTGCCAAGACAATGGAACCACAGAGCAGTTGCAAATTTGTTCTTCAAAAAGAAGTAGTGCGCCCTCTTCCTGTGTGTGGAAAAACGCCAGCTTTATGCTTTAAGTTCTTTGCCTCGGTTGTTTTTGCGTAAACTTTTCTCAGTTCATCATGTACATTCGCATAGGTGGCTACCGTTGATCTCACATTTATTCCAATCGGAGATGCATCGATCAGTTTCACATGTGAAATTCCATCCGCAACAACACTCTTTACGTGTTCTGGCAAATGCGTATGGTTCAGACTTGCCTCCAGTCCCGGAATCAGGCTGTGAACTACCCATTGTCTAAAGCCAATGGGCTTCCTGCTTCGCAGACCTCGTTTCTACGTTCCACTCCGGTCGGAGCAGAACAAACATCCACCGGATGTTTTGCTCCCTACTATCTCCACAGGCGTTAATTCGGGCAGTCCCTACCCTATATTGTTATTTTTATGCTATTTGTCTTAATCCTTCTTCCAATATATTCTTTGCTGCATTGATATCCCTGTCATGATTTGTTCCACAGACAGGACATATCCATTCCCTTACTGACAGATTTTTCGTCTCTGTATTTTGGTATCCACAGACTGAACACAATTGACTACTGGCATAGAATGTATCTATTTTGACATATTTTCTGCCATTCCACTTGGCCTTATATTCTAACTGTCTTGTCAGCTCATGCCATGATACATCACTTATGGACTTTGCCAAATGATGATTTTTTACCATGTTTTTTATCTGCAAATCTTCCGAAACTATCACTTGGTTTTCACTGATAATCTCATGTGACATCTTGTGCAGATAATCTTTTCTGGTATTTGTTATTTTCTCATGGCATAATGCTATCTTTTTCTTTGTTTTGTAGTAATTTTGACTTCTTTTCTCTTTATGGGCTAACTGCCTTTGCAGTTTCACCAGTTTCTTTTCGTATTTTCTGATGATTTTGGGATTTTCGTATTTTTTTCCATCAGAAGTAATACATAACTCCTTAATACCTAAATCTATTCCGGTATTTTGATTTGTATGTGGCAGTTCCGTGTGTTCTGTTTCCACTAAAATTGATACATAATATTTTCCACTCGGAACTTGTGATATCGTTGCCGATTTTATCTGTCCACTAAAATTTCTATGCAGTTTTGCTTTTATACCTTTTAATTTAGGCAGTTTTACTCTATTGCACCCGAAATCTACTGTTATATTGCCATTCGTAAAATTTGTTGTATATGACTTATGATTATCGTGTTTACTCTTAAACTTCGGATAACCTGCATGTTCCTTAAAAAATTTCTGGTATGCAGCATCCATGTTGTAAATTGCATTTGTCAGAGCAAATTTATCCACTTCTTTCAGCCATTCATATTCTTTCTTTAATTGTCTGTTGCAGTAATTGTTACAGTCGGTTTTACTAACTGATTTTTTCTCTTTCTCATATACTTCTTTCCGGTATACCAGGGTCTGATTATACACAAAACGGCAACAGCCAAATGTTTTTGCAATCTGTATTTTCTGCTCATTATCAGGGTATATTCTGTATTTATATGCCTTTAACATCCACTGTCACCCTCTTTCTCAACCTTGATTTTCTATATATCTTTTCAGCATTTCTTCCGATACATTTCCTACACTACAGGCAAAATATCTATCTGTCCAAAAGATATGTTCTTTCCAGAATTGTTTTCGTAAATATTGAGGATATCTTTTCCATATATCTTATTATCACACTGTGTCTCTGACATATCTCATACGAAAACTGTTTTATATCATCTGATATCCGTCTCGAAACCAGTAATTTCTTTCTATATTTGCAGACAAAAATAATGTGATATTGTAATAGGTATTTGTGTCTGTTTTTAGATTTCCATGTTCCCATGCCATGAGTATACAATAATTTCTGATTTTTGGCTACCTTAACCCACCGTCTAAAGCCAGTGGGATTGCGGTAGCCCTATTTCAAGAACCATCGTTGTCTTTCCGGAGCCGGATACTCCTGCAATCCCGACAATCTGATGCAGCGGGACATTTACATTTACGTTTTTTAAGTTGTGGACGCACGTGCCCCTTACTTCTATGTATTTTGGTTCGTTGTGACTGTTTTCCATGACGGGTTACTCCTTTGCCTGCTGTCTGCACATCAACATGGATAAATAGGACGTTCTTGTTGTATCCTGCATACAATATCCAAGTTGATTCAGAATACGCTCCAGCTTTTCCAACGCTTCTTCACGTTGTGCTTCTTTGTCTGCCAGTATTTCCAGTTCCAGATAATCGCCCAGGCCTTTTACATTATCCACACAGGCAGTAATTGTCCCGTTCTTCCAATACTGTCTTTGTTTTTCCACCGGAGGAACCGGCACAAATCCGATATGCGCCAAAATTTCCCTTCCGGTTTCTGCGTCCCCGATTTCGGTCTCCAGCTCTTTTCTTGTCATGGAAGTCTGGTCAAGTTTTGCCCCTTTGTAGGTGATGACGGCGGACTGTTCTTTTGTATGCAGGTTTTCAACCGTGCGAATGCGAAGCGCTTCATCCAGTGCTGCAAAATCATGGTGTGCGGCCGTATAGTACGTGTCGGTTTCCACCACCAGCTCCTCTTCTGTAAAACCGAGCTGTTTTAAGGATGCGGTAATTTCTGCTTTGTCACGGATTTTTAATTTCAGTTCTACCTCGATGCTCATAAATAACGATCTCCATTCACTTGCGCATTATCTTGGGTACTTTCCTGCATACGCTCTATTTCAAAATTATACGCAAAGACGCTCTATTTCAAATAGTCCACTTTTTCTTTTCAACATATACCGTAAAAATTGTAAACTCAAACGTGTCATGGACATATGCAAAAAAATTTTCTATAGATCCAATGAGCCAAATAAAACAGGACATTTTCCATAACTTTTTCCCCATACATCCATTTTTCATTTTTTGACTGGACATAACTATTGCATTTTTCCCCATATGTCCATTTGCACTCTTACAAGTATCACTTTATTAGTATATAACAAAACAAACGCAAAAACATCACTTCATTTCACCTTGGATCTCTGTTTTCCTCTTCCATCACTTTTCAATATAAAAAAGCCACCATACATCTACACATACATGATGACTCCCCTTATTAAGTATATAGAAAAAGAAACCATACTTCTTTCGGAAGAACAAATTTGCAACTGCTCTGTGGTTCCATTGGCTCCGCGAATCGCGCGCTTCTCAG
The DNA here is from genome assembly GCA_902363675.1 of Lachnospiraceae bacterium. Lineage (GTDB taxonomy): Bacteria > Bacillota > Clostridia > Lachnospirales > Lachnospiraceae > Roseburia. The sequence goes on from CABJAV010000020.1 coordinate 26,116, forward strand.
CCAACCGCCCAAAATCGCTCACAGAGTTATTTTGCAAATTTTTCTGTAAAAGAATGTATGGTTTCTTTTTCGTTACTTAATCACTCATCTACTTTGTTTCTTTCTTACGAAGCTTCGCTTTCGCCTGTCGATTAATCAATCTTCCGATCAATTCTACCGATTCATCAATACCATAGCAGGCACTGTTGATACACAGATCATAGTTGATAGCATCTCCCCAGTGCTTTCCGGTATAGGAATGATAATAATCCTGATGCTTATGATCCATCTTACGAACCAGATTAATTGCCTGCTTCAAATCCAGGTTCTTCAGTTCCATCATACGACGCACACGGATTGCAAACGGTGCAGTGATGTAAATACTAATGTGCGGAATATGCTGTCCTGTCAGTACAACATCTGCTGCTCGTCCCATTACAATCATATCTTCCTGCTTTGCCAGCTCACAAATCAATGCGCTTTGGCGGAAGAAAGAAGCATCTTTCTTTGACAGTCCATGGTAACGATTGAAAGAACTGATCTTGGATGCATCCGGACCGAATTCTTTGACATCCCGACGTTCCAGAATCTGATTTAAAACAGCTTCATCATAATAGTTAATATGCAATGCCTCAGCCAATGCAAAACCGATATCTGTACCGGCACTTCCGTGTGAACGGCTGATACAGATAACAAGGTGATCTTTCTCTGAAAAATTCTTACTCAAAATAGAAGAATTCATATCTGCAAGATCTTCATCCACAATATCGACGGATCCAAAACTCTTCGGCAGATTGGCAATCTCTTCAAGAATGGAATTATATTCGATAAGCAAATCATGACGTACCTGCTTATCACGAATACTTCTTGCCATATTTCCAATCAGAGCCATCTCACTTCGAAGCAGATGTCCCTGCGGATTGGAGGTAATCAGCATTGTCAGATTTTCAATAGTACGAACCTTTTCTCCGGTAAATGTCTTTCCGAGGTTTGAACCGGAAGCTTTGTACACTTTCTCATCCAGTTCATAGATTTGGTTCGCCAGCTTTTTGTAAATTTCTTTGTTTTCCATAGCCTTCTACCTCCTACAAAAAGAATATCAGTGTATCAAGAATAAATATCGGTATCAAAAACTTAATCGAACATAACATATATCCGAAGAATGATGGCATCTTGATACCGTTTTCATCAGAAATGGACTTAACCATAAAGTTCGGTGCATTTCCGATATATGTGTTAGCACCCATGAATACCGCACCACAAGAGATTGCCATGAGCATCTTGACAGCAACCGTTCCAACTGTCGTAGCGACACCTGCTGTTGCTCCGAGTGTTCCTGCTGTTGTGAGGAATACCAGATAGGTTGGGGTATTGTCCAGGAAACTTGACAATGCACCAGTTGCCCAGAACATTTCAAACGGCTTGGATAAACCAAGTTCTCCGCCTTTGCTCTTTAAAATCATAAGCGCCGGCTGCATGGTGATAAAAATACCGATGAACAATACTGCAACTTCTTCGATTGCTCCCCATGTAAAATGGTTCTTTGTGCGGACTTCAGACTTCGTTGTCTTAAAGGAAAGTCCTGCAGCAACAAGAATAATAATAATCTCAATCAGCGTAGGAACCGGAAGTTTTACGCTCTGGAAAATCGGGATAGAGAGTACATTTCCCTGTGCATCCTGAAAAGCTTTCATTCCCGGAAGCACACCGCTTAATACAACTCCTACAACAATCATGATCATGAAAATAATATTATGAAGACCATTAATTTTGAATGTAGTAGTAGGTTTTGAAATATCCGGTCTCATGCCAAGTGCAATATCTTTGCGATAAGCCTTGCGGTCGATAAAATAGAATACCATCAGTAAAATAACCATGTTAAACAGCAATATCGGGAAAAGGCGTAAACTCCACTGGAATGGAACACCTCTCATAAATCCCATCAAAAGTGGCGGATCACCGATTGGGGTCAGACATCCACCCATATTTGAAATCAGGAAAATAAAGAACACCATAATGTGACTCTTATTTCTCCTCCAGGAATTCATCTGAATCATCGGACGCACGAGAAGCATACTCGCACCGGTTGTACCGATACAGCTTGAAAGCAGTGTACCGATTGCCAGCAGTCCGGTATTCATACGAGGCGAACCGACGAAATCTCCTTCCAGATTGATATTTCCCGAAACACAGAACAGACCAAACAATAAAACAATAAAGGACAGATAATCATTTACGATACATTCCAATACCGTTTCTGCAGTCTCTCCTGCTCCATATTTTACAGCAAACGGGATGACAAATAACAGCGACCAGAGCAATACCGCCCAGCCTTTATTCTTGTCCCACCATTCTTCCTTGATCAGTGGAAAAATAGCAATACATAATAAAAGACCAGCAAATGGTATGCACAGCCAAAGTGGTATATTTTCCATTATTTTTACCTCCTTTTAATCTCCGTCTATTTTACACCCTGACCTGCAAAAATGTAACCCCTTTATTTGTTAGAAATTTAACAAAGTATTTATGGTTTTTTTAGCATTTTTTGTTCAAAAAAGCGACCGGACAGACACCACTCCAATACCGACAGCGTCATTATCAGATTTTTACAAAGCCTGTATATGATTTGCCTGATAACCTGTAAACACTTTTTACTGCACATGAAGAGAAGCCAACCCTTCCGGGATGGCTTCTCTTCGAGGAGTTTAGTTATGAAAATGTTTATTAAATAAAAAGGGAATAATGTAAAGGAATGATTTCCGTTTACAAGATATAGTATATGCACAAATTGTGTCCTTAATATGTACGATTTCAAAAACCTTTCTAAAATCCTCCCCGAAAATTTTAGAAACTTTTTATATTTTCCCTCTTTACAAATTTTTCGTGTCCCAGACGCACCAAAATATGATAAAACAATTTATTGTGCAGGCTCTGATATGATTGGAAGAAGTTCCAACACACCATTTGCTGCTGTCTCGATAGCATCCAGTTCATCCATAAAATCTTCCTCTGAATAATTCTTTGGATGTTTTGTCATATCGCCAGCAGCTGTAACAATATCTCCAACCGCATTCAATGTATCGACAACATCTGCATCTTGATCCCAGCCGTTTGCAATTGCCAAATCACAGGCAGATGTATACATCAATGCAAGTTCTGCGTACGTTGTAGCCACATATTCAGCCGCTGTCATAGACTTTTTAACCGTCACTTTGGTTTTTGCCTGATAGGTTTTCTTTCCAACTTTTACAGTCACAACAATGTCTGTCTTTCCAGGTTTCTTTGCTGTTACGACACCTTTTTTATTCACAGATGCAACAGCTGATTTCTTTGATTTATAAGAAATCTTTGCATTATCCGGCTCATTGTATACATTTAATGTAAATTTTTCTCCCTTAGCCAGCATATATTTGCTGACTACCATTGGCTTGGAAGCAGCATACACCGGTACTGTTACAAGTGAACTTGTAAGTAACACGGCAACTGCAACCATCAGTGTTAAGATTCGTTTTGTCCATGTTATTTTCTTTTTTTCCATATGCGTTACTCCTTTTCGTGTTGTATTTTGATAAATCTATTATACTGTTATTTCTGCTGTATTCGAAGGAATAGCGCGAATGGTTCATATATGGCGCGAATGGTAAATACCGGAAACTTATACGGCAAACCAGTTTTATGCTGTTGAACGTTGTTTTATGCATCGGATTATTTTATAATAAGGATATTAACATATGATATAAGGTGAATGACTTATGAAAATCGCAGTATGTGATGACGATATCCAATGCATCGCACAGGTATGTGCTTTGTTGGAGCAATGGTCACAACAAAAAAAAATTGCTCTCACACTCTATCATTTTTCAGATGGAGATGAACTGCTCCGCGCACACCAGAAGCACTGCATGGATCTGATTATTTTAGATATTATAATGCCACTTTTAAGTGGACTGGATACAGCAAAAGAACTACGCAACAAAGACGATCATACCCCGATCATCTTTTTAACCTCATCGAAAGAATATGCGGTTGATTCCTATGAAGTTCATGCGCTGCATTATCTGTTAAAGCCAGTTTCCCCGACGCAGTTATTTGATTCAATGGACTATTTTTTTAATATGTCCCGACAGTCAGAAAAATATTTTCCTGCCCAGACGGCAAACGGATTTTGCAAACTACGGATTGCCGACATTGAGTATCTGGAAGCCATGAATAAACAGGTGAATGTGCATATGACAGACAGTTCTGTGATAGAAATCCATGAACAGTTCGCCAAATGCGAACAATATTTTACACAGGAAATCGGATTTTTCAAATGCCACAGAAGCTACATCGTACAGATGCGTTACATCGAACAGTTTACGAAAAATTCAATTATCACCTGCCATCAAGTGACGATCCCTGTCTCAAGAAACAGTTATTCTGCTTTCAAGAATGCTTATTTCAACTATATGTTCAAGGCGTGAATAAAAAGCTGGAGATGCCGCTATAACCTCTTGAAACACTCATGTAATTTGTAGTAATCTCCTGCATAAAGCAATCTTAGTATCATCTGCAAGACTGTTTTGAAACACAATATTGCCTCTGCGCTCTTCTTCACGAAGCAATCCTTTTTCAGCCAGTCTGCGTCGCATTTCACGGGCGGTTCCTTCTCCTCCGTCAAAAATCTGTACCTGGTCGCCTAATACTCTTTGAATCTGTTCTCTTGCAAATGGATAATGTGTACATCCAAGTACTGCTGCATCAATCTGATTGTTGCGGTAAGAATAGAGCAAATCTTCCAGATACCGGTGAAGGTCTTCCCCATCTAAATCACCTCTCTCTACAAAATCCATAAGTCCCGGACAAGGAAGTGGAATGATGGTAGCCTTGTCCTCATATTTTGCAATCAGATTGTGCAGTTTTTCTTCATGAATTGTCATAGGTGTTGCCATCACAAGTACGCGCGGGTGATCCATGCACAATACCGCCGGTTTTACAGCCGGCTCAATGCCAACAATCGGAATGTAGGGATACATTTCCCGCAAAACCCGTACCGCCGCACTGGTGGCTGTATTGCAGGCTACGACAAGACCTTTTGCCCCCTGATCAAACAAGCCGGTGGCACAGGCAATCGTAAGTTTTCTTACTTCTTCCTTCGTTTTCACACCATACGGTGCATTTTTTGAATCGCCGAAATAAATAAAGTCTTCATTTGGCATAATTTTTTTCAGTTCACGCAACACACTGATTCCGCCCACGCCGGAATCAAATACTGCAATTGGCTGTTTCTTTTCTATATGATACATTATCTGTATGCTTCCTTTCTTTAATATAAGGTAAAACTTTTAATCAAATAAAATGTATGTTATAATAGTTACAATCATTTAACAGTCGGAGGAAACCGTATGGCAGTAGAAGAAGGCCTTTTTGGCAAATACAAACAATGTGAATTTTGCGGTCGCCCGCTCCCCAAAAATTACGAAGGTGACCTATGTCCCCGCTGTAAAGATAATCAATTATTCAGAGAAGTAAAACATTTCATCCGCTCCAACAATGTAAACGAATATGAAGTTGCTGCTCATTTTGATATTCCTCTCAAACAGGTCAAAGAATGGATCCGTGACGGACGCATTGAATATCGCACAGACAATGCTGCATCCAATGTATCTGCGTTACACTGCCAGCGATGCGGTGCTCCAGTCACATTCGGAACACTGTGTCCAAAATGTTTAAAACTTTTGAACCAGCACGGATCTTCCGTTGCGTTTTCCAAAGACAAAAATAATGTTGGCGATTCCCGTATGCACTATCTCGACAACGAGAGTTAACACTATTATATCCGAACAAACAAACATGCACAACAGAAAGTCTGTTGTGCATGTTTTTGATTTACTTAATAGTACCGCAACTTAAGCCTGTTTACGAATTACTTTCTGTGCGTATTTTACCTGAACAGCATCCAGATATTTATCATCCGGCTCAAACTTGATCAAATATGTATCTCCTTCTTTCTGGATGACCATCTCATAATATGGCTGGTCTTTCACCTGGGAAGTATAATCAAGAACTTTCACTGTATGATCTGTTTCATAGCGATATACACTGCGATCTCCAGCCGGTGCAATCTGAGAAACTTCATCCATGGAATAGACAGCAAGTCTCTTACGACGGCTCTTGTTCATGATCTTGGCAAAACGAACTTCTCCATCAAAATAGGAACACTCATACTCTTTGTTCGAACGAAACGTAATAAAGTAAAAAAGCACTCCAAAAATCAGTGTCATCAAAAGCATCAACGGACTGTAACATGCTAATACCAATGATACAATCGTAATTACCAGTGACAAAATGGATAAAAATACTTTTGTCGTAGTTTTGTGAACTGGTGTCAGTACAAATACTTCTAACATATTTTATCTCCTTTAAAAATGTATTGTATTTATTATACATTAAATTTCCTGTTATTTCTATAAAATTATACTTTTTTAATAATCTCGTATGGATTTTTTGCCGTTCAATCTATATGGATTCCGACTGCCTGATTCATGCCGGAAGTGGAATTGACCAGGTCACCTGGATGGATGTCCGTGTCGGCGACTGGGTTGTCACTCCCCGCCATGGAAAACCGGTTGAAATCAATGCTTTATGGTACAATGCCCTGCAGGTAATGTCTGAGCTTGCACAATATTTTGAAGAAGAAGATCCTTACAAAGATCTTGCAGAGCAGGTTGCCCGTTCTTTCGTTGCAGAATTCTGGAACGAAAAAAAGCAATGTCTGTACGATGTCGTGGATAACAATCTGAAAGATGACAGTATTCGTCCAAACCAGATTTACGCTGTATCACTTCCATATACGATATTGCCGGAAGGCAAGGCAAAAGCAGTCGTTACCACTGTGGAACGTGAACTTGTTGCCGGCCCGGGACTCCGCTCTCTTTCGAGAGATCACAAAGATTATCATCCAATCTACTGCGGTTGTCTCCCAAAAAGGGATGCCGCTTACCACCAGGGAACTGCCTGGGGGTATCTGATAGGTGGTTTTATTACGGCTTATACCAAAGTTCATCATCACTCCAAAGGATCTGTTGCGCAGGCCCGTAATTATCTCAAACCTATACAGGAACAGTTTTATGACGGCTGTATCGGTTCCATCTCTGAAATTTTTGATGGAGATGCACCTCATCATTGTCGTGGCTGCTATGCACAGGCATGGAGTGTAGGCGAAGTACTTCGGTGTTATACAGAAGATATTCTTCCATTTTCATAAGAAACATTATTTTCTCTCACGCGGAAAATTACCATCGGAAATTTTTTTAAAAAAATTGATATTTCTTCTTGACAATTGTCCTGTCTTTATGTAGAATAATCATTGTTCCGCGTGAGTGAAACATGCCTGGTTAGCTCAGTTGGTAGAGCAGAGGACTGAAAATCCTCGTGTCTCTGGTTCGATTCCGGAACCAGGCATTTCATGAGTTTTCATGTTAATTGTATATGCGGGTGTAGTTCAATGGTAGAACACCAGCCTTCCAAGCTGGATACGTGGGTTCGATTCCCATCACCCGCTCTTTAGAAGAAACCGAAATGGTTTCTTTTTTTATTACAGAATAACAATTACATGTCTTACCATATGTGTATACAAAATAAAGTGCGCGCTTGCCTGCTTTTGCTGTGGGGGAATTCCCCAAAAAAAATTTCCTATACAGCAAAAAGCATCGATTAAAATCTTTCGATTCTAATCGATGCTTTCTTTTATTTATTCTCGTATTATATTAGAATAAATCAACGGATCCTGTGAATTTATCATTGATCACATAGTATGCTTTATAATCTTCTGGTTTTATGTAAATATTTAAGGTCTTGATACATCCTGCTCTATGACCTTCTGCAACAAACTGAGCCTTAACCTTGTCCTCAAGACTTGCAACACTAGCTGCATTTCCCTGAAATTCTACAATCATCTCTGTCTTTGCAGGTTCCTTAACAGCCTTCTTTACTGTTTTCTTAGCTGTAGTCTTAGCTTTCTCTACTTTCTTAGCAGCTGTCTCAGCTTTTGCTTCTACTTTCTTTGCGGTTGTTTCAGCAACAGCCTCTGCTTTCTTAGCGGCTGTCTCAACCTTCTTAGTTGTTTCTTTTACAGCTTCTTTTACTTCAGCCTTTACGTCTGGAGCCTTTGCTAATTTTACATCTGTACTTGCCTTGTTTACTTTTTTGTTCTGCATAATACTTTCCTCCTAAACGAACAATTACTCACAAACCAAAAACTTTTCAATTGCAACCAGTGCCTCCTGCTCATCAGAACCTTCTGTCACAATATCAACAGACATTCCATCTGATGGGTTGAAAGCCATAATACCCATAATACTTTTCGCATTGATGCGTCGATTATCACTTTCTAATGTAATATCACTATCAAATTTACATGCAACTTGAACAAGTTCAGCAATTGGATTCTCATGTTCCTTTGCCACATTAGAAACAATTACATTTTTCTTACTCATACGCTCTCCCTTTCTTACATGTATAACACACAAAAGAAATATATATCACTTCCAAAATATTTTCAAGGCATCAACCGTATTTCTGTTAAAGTTTCACGAATCATGCATAAAACATAAGATTGAATTGGTTATTTTTACAATACTTATTTTACAAGATATGTGAAGAATATATTTCCTGCATCAGAAAACCATTTATTAGCTTCGTCAAAACTCTTTGATTTTGTAGAATGTGTTTCCGGATCATAATAATAAATATGACTTGCCGAATAACCGGTTACAAGAACCGCACTCTTGTTGCCTGTCATAGCAAATACCGGACTTCCTTCACTCACATAAAATATAATTTCATCCACGCTGCAGCCAGACACATCCAACACAACCGCATCCTTTATTTCATCTTCTATTACCTGTTTTGGTGTTGCACCAGCATCTATCAGTGTTTTCACGCTGACATCATCTCCATGATACGCGAGCATTGCACTCACTGCCTGCACCACAGAAGAAGAATTTTTATCCGTGTCATTTACCTTTATATTTGCAAATGCATTCCGTGCAGATTTACGGGCACGCATCCATATATACTGCTGCTGACTGTCCACAACCACGCCAAGATTTTCATTCGCACAGACAATTGCATCTGAGATATTGTCCGTAGCAAGTACCACATCTCCTTTTTCATATACATAAAAACGTTCCACCTTATCTTTTGTCTCCAGCGCAAGTGTTCTAGGCTTCTCTAACAATACTGACTTCGAAGTGATCATTTTAATACTTGAAGCTTTCAGCGTCGCTTTCATTACCAGCTGATACTGTGTCTGTTTAATATCCGTAACTGTCTGTCCGACGGAAACTTTTGTTTCTGTATCCGCCGCACGGTTCATGATGGAATCCACACTGCCACTTATATAATGTCCACCGGTTTTTTTCATAAGCTGAATCGTAATTGTGTAATCCTGTACACTGACCGATTCCACTTTCCCGGATTTTGGTTTATATTTCTTTACAATATCATGACTATCCTGCGATGTAGACATAATTTTCAAATAATCCATCGGAAATACGGTGTTGCCGGCCGCACCTACAACTACATTATCTTTCTTTGCCGCACCATAGATAAAATCATTATTGATAAATCCCAATGGTCGCAAATACAAATTATCGCTTTCTTTGATATCGTACACCGACTCATCCTGTAAATTCATCAAATGGATTGTTGTGCTTGAATATTCGTTGTCAGCTTCTACCCATGCAAGATACTGATTGGATTGTGAAGTCTGATAACAACTTTCTTTCAGACCATCCACAATGACTTTTTCCTTTAATGTTGTCAGATTAATACGGTACAATTTTTCATCTATAAACAAATACAAATTGCCTTTGTCATTGACATACATCAACTGTCCCATTTCTGCTTTGAGAATTTCATAAGACTGTGTGGATGGAATAAATACTTCTTCCTCCATGGTCTGTACCAAGCCATCATAGTGATATACAGCTGTACCGACCTGTCCCTCGTGATCACCTCTGTTCATATATCCATAAACCACAAAGTCCACACTTCCGGCCTCATCCACGCGCACAATTTTAATATCATGCGGTCCCCAGTCATCCCGGATATCTGTTCCCTCTGTATCCCGGAAGCTGAATACCTGCACGATCTTTTTATTGATACGGTCAAAACACCACAATTCGCCCTCCTGAACGAAAGCAACCACAGTGCCTGTCTCATTCATAGCATATTCAATCTGTCCGTCTCTTATTCCAAGCTGTATACTGTTTCCATCAGAAATAAAATTATTTTCCCCGCGGAAAATCTGATTGGTCGTGCGCTCAAAATTAAGGACATACATACGACTGCTTGTCATACGTAAACGGTAATATTCTTCCACATTATAATACTCTGTTTCGCCTTTTCCATTTACATAAGATGCAACATAAGAAATCGTAATAACATTGTAGGAAGTATTGATTTCTTTAATGGATGCAACCGTATCTCCAATCTGTTTTGGTTTTAAGTCAGCCCATGTAATCTGCTTTAAAGTACAGGTAAGGTCAACATAATGAAGTGTCGTCGCATCTCCGGTCGCTGCATCCATATACTTTGGAATAAAAGTGTCCGCATCGTCCCGGAATGTATAATCATGAAACTGTAATGCAAAATCAACGCATTCTTTGACATAACTGTCAATCGTCTGCATGAGTCTTGTATAATAATAAATTTCCTGACCTTCTGACTGTAGCGTTACAATCATCGTATATTCCTGATCTTCGTCCAGAATATTCTGAATCATAAGATTTGCCGTCACATTATTACCCGAGGTTTTATAATCGGTTACATTGCTTTTTGCTACGAGTCTTTTCCCATCCATACTGCGAATTTCAAAACGCATGGCATCAATTTTCTTTCCATACGTAGCAACAATAATCGGAAGAACACGCGAATTATCAACCGGTGTAATGGAATCTCTCATCTGCGTCGCATCCATCTTGTCCACATAACCATGCAACTCATTAATCCGATTATCTCCCTGTTGAAAATATACCACCGGCAACGTTGCCTTTGCCATGGTCGTTGTCATATCGCGGTTATCTTTATTTGTTGTAATACTAAATAGAATTATCGCCACGAAAAAAAGTGCCATCAGCACAATTGGTTTTATAACTTTCTTATTCATTGCTCTTTCCTTTACAGTGCAAGGCATGCCTTGCACTGTTTCTATTGTATTTGTGTTACCACCAGCGTCTGCAACGGCGATGATGGCAGCGTCTACGGTACAATTCGGTCCCAAACAGCACTCCTACCATGCTGCAAAGCCAGTCGTCTCTGCAATCCCTCTGCGGAGGTCTGCGCTGCTGTCCCGCAAGCGCCATCGGTACCATTTCAAAATAAGATGGTACTGCCTGATCCGGTTCTTTCTGCTGTTCCAGCAATTTCTGATACAATCGGTCAATTTCCATCTGGATCATCATCCGGTCCGGTTCCTCGTCATAAATTCTGCTTCCCTCATAGGCAAGTTCATCCAGCCGTTCTTCCACAAGTTTCATGATGTCTTTTGTCTTTTCCGGATAATAATTTTTCATTCGTTCGATATCCTTTTCATATTCCATTTCCGTCAGATACATGTTCTGCATGGGATAGGTCATATAAAACGGAATTTTTGGATATAAATCGACGCTATAATCCACAGGTACACTCCAACTTTTCATCAATATAGCATATGCTGCTACATCCCCTGCGGTTCCTTTCTGCTATTCCATCGGAATATCTTCCGGCTCATCGCCAGTCACAAATTCAGAACTTACATATCCTTCGTTTCCATTATAAGAAACTTTCAGCCAATCGCCTTCATCACTTAATACTTCCAGCTGAGCCTGAGCATCTAATACAACAACAATCTGGCAGTCTGTGTTTGGTTCACTTCGCAGATTTACGCCAGTGGTTGTCCATACATAAGTGACATCATTTTCCGTTCCCTGTGCATCATCAGAAACCGGCGGAAGTTCCGGATCCAAAGTTTCCGGCTCCATACTTTCTGTCTGCTGTGTCTGTGTATCCGCTTTGCTGCCCCCGCGATGACTGTTGATCAGCGACACTACCCCGATAATAATAGCAATCAGTGCAATGCACATGGCTGCAAAGATAATTCTTGCAATAATAACATCTTTTCTATGACTTTTCTTCATATGTTCTTCTCCTTTCGTTTGAGCTTCATCCCCTGCAGATTATTTTTGTCTTCTGCGGATCTACTTTGTCTTTTTCCAAAATAAGCTCACCAATATGATCTGCCGTAATCGTTCCCCCTGACGGATTCATCACACTGTCAATATTGTTTGTAATTTCAGCATCAACAGTAGAAAACTCAAAAGCAAGTGTCGTATTAATCAACTTGCAGTTTTTCATTACAAGGTTGTCAATATAACACATTCCCTGCAAACTTTCAATGGTACAGTTTACCAGTGTCAGGTTTTTTGCATTCCATCCCAGATATTCTCCAGATATAAACGAATCATATACAGTCACATGATCCGTATTCCAAAAGGCATCCTTTGAAAGCATTCGTGCATTGTGAATTTCCATATTGCAGACCCCATCAAATGAATAATTGCCTACTAATTCAAAATGATCCAGTTTCATATTTTTACAGTTCATTGCAAAATAATCACCTTTTGCCACAACATGATCTAATTCCACATTGCTACAGTTCCATAATGTTTCCTGCGCATCCGGGAAATTCACATTGATAAGTTTTACTCCGTCGCACCGTCTAAAATTCTTTGGAGCTTCGATAATCGTGTCCTTCACTTCAATATCATTTGTATACCATACCCCGGCTCTGGCCATATCAAACCAGGTGCATTTTTCTGCACGTACATGATTACAGTACCAAAGCGGATATTTCCACCGAAACAGACAGTCACGTAATTCTATATTCTCGCTTTCTTTCAGCGGCGACTCTCCATCGGTAAATACACTATCATATATCGCAAGATCTTTTGACATAAAAAGCGCTCTCTCTCCAGTCAAATACTCCTGCTGAATCACCTTTTTTTTCATTTCTTAATCCTCTTTTCTTTTGAACATCAGTGCATGCAAAATTTGCTTTCAGCAAATGGGCTCTCGAACTTTATTCTCTCCTATTCTAACACGTTATTTCTTTAATAACAAATACTGTTTCTATTCCAGCATCAATTCTTCCACCGTCACAAATTCATATCCCTGCTTCTGCAGGGTATCAATAATAGTAAAAGCTGCACATACCGAAGATTCCGATGCATCGTGGAGCAAAATAATACTACCATCCGGACATTTTTGCAATACTCTTTGTACAACAGTATCTGCATCTTTTGTCGCCCAATCTAACGGATCAATATCCCACAGCACCTCGATCATCGGTAATTCCTGATCCAGTTCTTTTTTCCAGCATCCATAAGGCGGTCGGATATAACCGGTATATTCGCCCGTCACATCGTAAATTGCCTGCCTGGTTTTTTCAACCTGTTCAAGTGCTGCAGCATCTCCGATCTGTCCAAAATTTACATGCTGATACGAATGCACCCCAATCAGGTGTCCATCATCATAAGCTGCTTTTAGAATATCCGGATAACGTTCCACTTCTTCACCCAATACAAAAAACGTGGCTTTTACACCACGTTTCTTTAGTCCCTCCAGTAATTTCATTGTATATTCCGGATTTGGACCATCATCAAATGTAATCGCAATCTGCTTTTTTCCTTCCTCTGCCGCTGTCGACAAAGTTTCTGTCATCTGATCTTTTCCATGAAAAAAATTCATGGCCATTCCAAAAAGCCATCCCAGCATAAATGCCAGAAGTACGAACAATATTTTACATCCAATGCGCTTTACCAGATTTTTATACTTCATACATCACTACACACGCTTTCAATATCTCTATATACTATGCGTCCGTGTAAATGATTACCACTGAATATTGGGGATCCTCTTTGTCAAGCTATTTCCCAGGTTATGGCACACTTGCTAAAGCTCCTCAATTCATTTATTTTATCATTCTGCAATCAGGTGATATAACTTGCTCTGTGCATCTCCCCACAGATTTTCCACCTGAAGGCCAGCGTTCATCAAAAGATCTCCTCCATACACATGGTCTGTTCCTTCGATACGGTAATTCATCTTTGGATCAAGTCCCTGCAGACGAATGCATCGGCTGTGATAATTCGGTCTTCCAATTACCTGCACAAAGGTAACTAATATATCTTTTTTATCTTTTGCTGCCACAAGATAGCAGTCAAATTCGTGATTCTCGCGATATGAAGCAATCCGATAATAATCGCCTTCGCGCACAAGATCGTTGTATTTATGATACATCTGTACCTGCTGTGGAATCATTTCCTGATCTTTCTCCGGAATCTTTGTAATATCCAGCTCATATCCAAATGTACCTGTTAATGCGACATTTCCTCTTGTCTCAAACGGTGTATTTCTTCCAACCGTATGATTCGGACATACCGAAATATGCGCTCCCATTGCAGAAAGCGGGTACATCAGAGCGGTACCTTCCTGAATTTTCAAACGTTCCACTGCATCTGTATCATCCGAGCACCAGATCTGTGGACTATAGTATAACATACCAGGATCAAAACGTGCACCACCACCGGAACAATTTTCAAGTAATAAATCCGGGAACTCCGTAATCAGACGTTCCTGCAACTCATAAACGCCAAGAACATATCTGTGATACAGCTCTCCCTGACGGTCTGCCGGGAGTTCATAACTTCCCATATCCGATAACTGACGGTTCATATCCCATTTTACATACTCAATATTTGCACTATGTAAAATATTGGAAATCATATCATATACATAGTCCCGCACTTCCTTGCGGCTTAAGTCTAACACATACTGATTGCGCGATAAGGTAGCTGTACGTCCCGGTACCGCAATCGCCCAGTCCGGATGCTGCTCGTATAATTTTGAATCCGGAGAAATCATTTCCGGCTCCATCCAGATTCCAAACTTAAGGCCAAGCTTATTTACCTCATCTACAAGATATTTTAATCCGCCTGTAATCTTTTCTTCATTGACAAACCAGTCTCCAAGGCTTGTAGAATCATCATTACGATGGCCAAACCATCCATCATCCATAACAAGCATCTCTATGCCAAGTTCCGAAGCTCTCTTTGCAATAGAGAGAAGTTTTTCTGTATTAAAATCAAAATAAGTTGCTTCCCAGTTGTTAATCAAAATTGGGCGTTTTATATGTGTGTACTTACTGCGAATCATATGATCACGATAAAAATCATGCAGATTACGTGTCATATTGCCCATACCTTCCGACGAGAAAGTCAGAACAACTTCCGGAGCAGTAAAACATTGTCCCTGCTTAAGTTTCCAGCAAAAATCTTCTGCATTGATTCCCATCGTTACACGGATTGATTCAAACTGGCTTTTTTCAATCTGCGCCTGAAAATTTCCAGAATAAACAAAGTGCATTGCATATACATCGCCCTGTGTCTGTGTCGTATCCGGATCCATCCATGCAATAAACGGATGTTCCTGATGTGAAGACTCTCCACGGACAGAACCTACGCTCTGCTTTCCATAACCAAGCTTTTTGCGTTCAATCTGACGTTCTCTCGCCCATGAGCCATGCAATGTCAACCATTCATAATCACGATCATCCATATCGACACATGCTGAATATACTTTCGTCAGATATATCGGATCTGCGCTATGATTAATCACACGAACACTTCGCGTAATAATATCTTCTTTTTCAAAGACGGAGTATAACAGTTCAACTTCAAGATCTAAGATTGAATCCTTGCAGGTAAGTACCAGTGTCTGGCAAGCTTCATTGCCTGCAAATGAGGACGGAAGTCCCTCTAACGCCGGCTTTTCATCAAGAATCTTGTAGCTTTCATATTGCAAGCCAACCACCGAATGTCCTGCTTTCGTTTTCACGCGAATACAGCCCTCTCGATAATCTCCTGCCCCATGTCCCGGATACTCCATTGGAAACGTATCCAGGAATGAACACCGTTCTCTGTTGTTAATCGATGGCACAAGTGGATTTTCCATTGTGCGCATCAGATATGTAGCATCCTGCATACGAATTTTGGCACCATAATAAATATGTCCAACAAACTGCTCCTCGTCAACAATTCCAATCATGTAGCTTGTATTTGCAGTATCCAGTTTAAATATTTTAAGTTGCTCATTGTATGTTATCGCCATTGTAAACTATTATCTCCTTAACTTCACTATTTATTTTCTCCCAATATTTCAAGAACAAGTGCAGTAGCCAGATCACCGTCTTTTGCATTATCAGCAATTCCAACTACAACCTCGTCTTTGTACCATCCTGTTTTTTTTATCCACTTATTATTTTTCAGCCGAATGCCTACCGGGTATGTCTTCCCGCTGTCCAGCCCTTTAATATAGACCAGATCATCCTTATATTTTTTCAAAACATCTGCCGGCAGATAATCATTTAAATCTGCCAGATATTCAAACTCTCCAAGGCTCTTAAAAAAATCTTCAGGAGCAAAAAATACATCAACAGAATTTGCCATAAGTTGGGTCTGTATCATTTGAATATTTGTCTGACTCGCAGAATCCTGTGCATCCACAGGCACACTAAGGTTTGCACTGATGCTGATATCTACCTTATCCGGATTTACTCCATTGCGTTTCAAAAAATCTGCATAAAACGCCGAGTCATCTCCCGGACAATCGTCCTGTGTTGTATTTACTACATAAACAGATAACACATTTTCTTTTTTGCATGCAAAATGTACTACCAGACCAATTGCAACACTAATCAGTACAACTGCAACTACAATATTAATGCCATAATATTCTACAATGAACTCTGCTTTTTCTTTTCGATTCATTGTTTTTAACTTTTCCCTCGTTGTCCGCTTATCCTCCGGCTGATAGAACTCCGAATCTTCCGGAAGTTTTGCGAAATCCGGTCGTACATTTTTATCCTGCATACAATACATCTCCTGTTATTCTATTTATTTTAGTTTTCTGCATATGCGAGCATTGCGTTTTTCAATGCTCCATTATTTTCTGCAATAGCGTATTCTTTTCTTTTTCGTCCATCGGAAGAATACATACTGCCACCTCTGCTGCAATGCGGCTGATTCCATATTTCTTAATAAATGCAGCATCTTCTTCGCTCTCCTGCCCCAGACGGTAACGTCCAACGATTTGATTCAGGCCGGAAAATTCTTTGATCAGCACCGGCAGGCTGCATACTCTTTCCAAAAAGGAGTGCCCTGTCAGCTGCAATTCCCGATCCGCTGTTCCAATGATCTGCATGCAAAGGCGCAGCTCCCCGGTAATATCCGACGCTTCCATCAAAACATCCGGGCGCTTTCTCAGGCAATCCATAAAATATTTCTTCGCCCCGGCAACATCTCTTTTTTCCAGATATATGGCTATCTGCTCTTTCATTTCGCGCGTCTCTGCTTTCTCCCCGATCATTCCCACTTTGCACTCAAAGACGTGAAGCTGATTAACCGTTATCCACACCAGAAGGAGAAATTCCGAGATGAATCCAAATACTCTTCTGTGATATTCATCCGCATCTGTCTCAAGGTCAATCCGTTTCTGTACCTCAAAAAAGATAGTAAACAGCCAGCTGCAATAATCATCAAAATGTTTCTTTGATGTAACAAACATATTGCCAAAGTAAGTTTCCGGTCCATTTACCAGACGCACAAACGTATCATAGTACGCTGGATATTTTTCTTTTATTACCTCACCAGTAACATCAAGCGCATGAATATTGTGATTTGCGGAAAACCCATAGTAATAGGAATTATTGAGATGCACACGCTTTGTTGTGATCAAGTCATATGACCGCAGTTTCTCTTCCAGTTCTCTTTTTGTAAAAATCTTTTCCTGTTCATTCAAAAGGAATCTCCGGTAATGACAGGTTCCCACATATTCCGTCTCATGATCGTTCTTCCAGATCCAGTACAGGCCTGTCAATTCACTGTAATAACAATTCAAAGCAGAAATATTCTCCCCGGTATTATCGCAAAGATACCCAAGGTCCTCTTTTTCTTCACTCCCTACCTGTAACGGAACATACAACGGGTCCGGCGGAACATTAAATTTTTTGTGCGTTAATGTGTATATTTTGATGTCCACTTATTTCTCCCCTTAAAAGGCATAAGCTTTGCACCTATGCCTTTTCTTCCTAATTATTTACCGACCTCTGTGATAGCATCCTCAAGCTGTAACATCATATTTTTTCATATCACATCATCTCCATTAATCCAGATTATATTTAACGATATCCATCTGCGCTTTTCCGTCTGCATAAAATGAAACACTATCCGCATTCACGTTTCATTTATTTGTTAAATTATGCTAACATCATATAAGTATAAGGCTTTTGGCTTTTACATTTTATTTATTATCTTGTTGTTCCGCCATCTACAAATTCAACCGGCAGCACAGTCAGTGTATCTATATCCTTGCCGTCAATTTTATTCTTAA
Organism: Lachnospiraceae bacterium; assembly: GCA_902363675.1. GTDB lineage: Bacteria > Bacillota > Clostridia > Lachnospirales > Lachnospiraceae > Roseburia. The sequence goes on from CABJAV010000020.1 coordinate 44,566, forward strand.
TCAGCTCAACGCTTTTTTTTGCCATTTGCTGCACCGGCTGTTTAAGTTCCATGCGTGGGCTCCACTTTTTTATTTTCCACGAAGGTACCTTAAGTTTACTACTTGTGTCAATAATTTGCATTATGAGAAGTTTCAGGATGGAACTGTAAAATGTATTGAGGACGAGATACCGTTTGAAGTGCCGAAGGGATGGTGTTGTGAAGTTCAATCAACTTTCAGCATCCGATACCCCACGCCAATGTGTGTTTGGATATATTGTGGAGAGTTCGGTTCTTTCTCGATTTTTTTACGAAGTGTTGCCATAAACACACGAAGGGAAGCAATATCATTGTCCCAACTACTTCCCCAAATGCTTTGCGTAAGGAAAGTATGGGTCAGAACTTTTCCTATATTTCTTGTCAACAGGCAAAGCAACTTATATTCAATAGGTGTTAAATGCAACTCTTCTTCATTCAAATAAGCACAACCTGCAGCATAATCTACACGAAGTTTTCCGTTTACAAAAACAACCTCTTCGGCAGGGGATACTTTTTGCATCATCGATAACCTTCTTTGCGTGACTCGTAGTCTGGCAAGCAGTTCCTCAACAGAAAATGGCTTTGTTAAATAATCATCTGCGCCAGCATCCAACGCATCAATTTTATCGGTATCTTCACTGCGAGCACTGATTACGATAATTGGCATGTTTGACCAAGTACGGATTTTTTTAATAATCTCAACACCGTCTATATCAGGAAGTCCTAAATCAAGTAAAACAATGTCAGGATTGTGTGAAGATGTTTCTAAAATTGCCGATTGACCATCGGGTGCCGTCAGATATCGGTATTCGTGCGCTTTTAAGGTTGTTGTAATTAAATTTCTGACAGATGTGTCATCTTCTACAACTAATATTAGTAACTTATTCATATACTTTGACCTCCCCTGCCGGTAATGTAAATGTAAATACTGTTCCGTGCGGCAGATTATCTGAAACAGTAAGTTCTCCGCCGTGGGCGTTAATAATGGACTTGCACAAAGATAATCCGAGTCCTAAACTTCGGCGGCTGTCTGCAATTTGATTTGCACCGCTATAGAACATGTCGAATATCCGTGGCTTTATTTCGTCAGCAATTCCGTTTCCGTCATCCGATATAGATACGACTGCTTGTTTTCCCCGCTTTTCTGTCCGAATAACAATATGAGAATTTTTAGGTGTATATTTGATAGCATTATCAACAATATTGATGATTACCTGAACAATAAGCTTTGCATCCATTTTTGCAAGAAGAAATTCTTCTTTGCTTTCAACGGAAATATGATGTTCTTCACTCTTTCGGTTAATATGATGTAACGCTTCTGTGATCACGTCATCCATCAAATCTTCCGTTATACGGAGATTCAACCGTCCTTCTTCAATCCGGGTTACAGCCAGCAAGTTTTCTACAAGGTTAATCAGCCACATGGAATCATCATAAATATCCATGTACAGCTGCTTTTTTGTATCATTATCAAAGGAATCGCCGTTGGACAAAAGATTGCTGGCATTACCGGAAATGGATGTCAGCGGTGTCCTCAAATCATGTGAAATAGCACGCAGCAGGTTCGCTCGCAATTGTTCATTTTTTGCAAGAATGGCCGCCTCCTGTTTCTCACGGGCATTTTTCTCATTTTCCAAAGCCAGGGCACATTCTCCGAGAATGGATAGTAGAATACTGTTTTCAAATGGATCAAGAGGTATTTCCCCCATCACGATTCCAATAACTCCATATACCATACTGCTGTTGCTAACAGCAAGGTACAGGCATTTTGCATTGGAAAGCGTTCCTGTTGTAGCTCCGGCACGTTTATTGTTTTTCAATACCCAGCCGGCAACGGCCTTTTCATTTTCGGAAATACACGATTCCAAATTTTCTTCAGTTACAGAAAAAATATGCGGCGTATCCAACACTTCTCCATCAGCTAAATAAAAAACGATATCTTTTCTCAAGAGTTTAATGAGCTGATTTGAAGTTGCAGATACAATTTCATTTTTATCTTTTGCCTGTTGCAATAGCTGGTTTGTATCAAATAACACTTTGGTACGGTAATCAGATTGTGCCGCCTGTTTTGCTTGGTTTTTAATCCGTATAGCAAGAGAACTGGTTAAAAAAGCCGCCAACAACATGATAATAAAGGTAACAGGATAACCCTGATCATACGCCTGCAAGGTAAATTGAGGTTCCGTAAACAGGAAACTAAAGACCAAAACACTTACAATCGAGGAAATTAGGCTGTATATCTGATGTTTCGTGATGACAGCGGTGACAAGAACACCTAAAACAAAAACAGTAATGATATTCGCTTCGTCAAATCCAAATTTCTGGAAAATCATTCCGACTAAACTGGATAAAATCAGAATCGCAGTAGATTTTAATGTATCAGTGACAGAGAATACGATATGGTTCTTTTTTCTGCCCCCTCTTAACTGATACACTGCCGCATTAGAAATCGTATCCGGAATAATATGCACATCCAGGTTAGGGGCATAATCAATCAATTTTTCTGTCAGGGTCGGTTTGCTGAGCAAATGCCGTTTTGTAGCAGAACTACGTCCGATCACAATCTTTGACACACCGGACAAACGAGTAAATTCCGCAATCTGAAACGGAACATCTTCTCCGTAAACTGTTTCTATTTTTGCCCCAAGCTGCTCAGCAAGACGAATATTTGAACGCAGGCGTTTTACATTTTCCTCGCTCATCACCGAAAAATCTGGGGTTTCTACAAATAGAGCCGTAAACTCCCCTTTAAAAGCAGAAGCCATTTTTGCGGCGGTACGGATAATTTTCGCATTGGATGGAGAAGAAGACAGACATACAAGAATATGTTCGCCTGTGTGATAATCTCCATGATTTTTTATGCGGGTATTTTCTGTGAGGATATTCACCCGGTCCGCACATCGCCGCAGTGAAATCTCCCGGAGAGCTGTCAAATTTTCTATTGTAAAAAAATTTTCTACTGTCTGTTTTGCCTGTGTCTGTCTGTATACATTTTCTGTATTCAAACGGTTGATCAAATCCTGTGGTTCAATATCTATTAATTCAACCTGATCTGCATTATCAAAAATAGAATCCGGGATGCGTTCCCGTACAACAATTTCCGTAATGGATGCAACTGTATCACAAAGGCTTTCAATATGCTGAACATTGACAGTCGTATAGACATCAATCCCTGCATTCAAAAGTTCCTTAATGTCCTGATACCGTTTTGCATGACGGCATCCTTCGGCATTCGTATGCGCAAGTTCATCTACAAGGATAAGCTGTGGTTTTCTTTTCAACGCCATGCCAATGTCGAATTCGTCCAGTATCATACCATTATAAAAAACTTTTCTTGTAGGAAGAACTTCTAAGCCATTCAAAAGAGCTGCTGTTTTGGGACGTGCGTGGGTTTCTACATAACCGGCTACCACGTCAATTCCCTGCTGTTTTTCCATATGAGCTGCTTCTAACATGGCGTAGGTTTTACCCACACCAGCTGCATATCCGAAAAAGATTTTCAAATGTCCTTTATTACGGTTTTCTTCATCAGCTTGGATTTCCTTTAATAACTGATCCGGATTGTGTCTGCTTTCACTCATACGGTCATCTCCTTTAGCACTGACATTAAAATTGCATAAAGATTATACCACCTTTTCTTCTTTTTTTCCATTCGGGTGTGTAGCCGAAAGCAGAAAACGCTCCGAAAAATCACACAATTTTTCGACAAATAGACCCTTCATACAATTAATGTCATTTTGCCATATCACTCTCGCTGGTTTCTCAATCGTGTTAATGGAATGTACCGCAATGTCTATAGAGCCGGTTCAGCTCATAGTTTGGGTATTGAGAAATTTATCCAGTTTTCCCATAAGAAAATAACCATAAATAAATGTTGCCAATACTACTATAAGTAAAACAAAGTCTTTCATATTACCAACTTCTTTCAAAAATCAAATATGAAAACATTTTTGAATATGTTTTGTCTCCCCGAGAACAAGCATGGTACTCCCCTTTAACAACTGCGTATCGGAACTTATTTCCAAATTCATAATATCATTTGTTTTCAGCGCCATAATATTGATGTCATATTTTTTTCGTATATCCAACTGACCGATTGTTTTTCCTAACCATTCTTCCGGTATAGATATTTCAAAGATTGCATGTTCTTCATCCAGTTCTATGTAATCGAGAATATGATCAGCGCTATAACGGATTGCAACCCAATCGGCAAGCTGCCTTTCGGGATAAACAATTTCATCTGCGCCGTTTCGTAAAAGAAATTTTGCATGAACATCACGAGCGGCACGAGACACCACCATTCTTGCACCGAGTTCCTTCAAAAGGGATGTTACTTCCAATGAATTCTGAAAGCTATCTCCGATAGCCACAATACAAACATCAAAATTTCCAACACCAAGCGAACTTAAAAAATCCTCATTAGTCGCATCCCCAATCTGAGCGTTGGTTACAAAGGGAAGTACAGCATCAACTCGGGTATCTTCTTTATCTACCGCCATCACCTGATGGTGCAATTCATCTAATTTTTTAGCAATATGCCGTCCGAATCTTCCCAGACCGATAAGTAATATTGATTTCATTTTTCATTCTCCTTTAACCTACTGTGATATTTTCCTGAGGATATTTTAAACCGTTAGACTTTTTTTCAGAAAGGGTGGCAAAAATCAAGGTTAATCCACCCACTCTGCCTAAAAACATCAGGCAAATCAAGATTACATGGGAAACAAGCCCCAGCTCAGGCGTTATTCCCAACGATAACCCTACCGTCCCGATTGCCGACGCTGTCTCAAATAGAGCAGTCATAAGTGGAATATCTTCTATGCTGCTAATTACCATTCCTCCGGCAAGAAATAAAACGATATACATCAAAAAAATCGTAGCTGCATTTCTGATAGTGCCATCCGGAATTTGTCTGCCGAAAAAATGAGTGTGTTCCTTTTTTCTAAATACAGATAATGCCGATGAAACGAGAACTGCAAAAGTTGTCGTTTTCATACCACCTGCAGTGGAACCGGGCGAGCCACCGATGAGCATCAGCATAATGATAAGCATTTGCCCAACTTCACTGAGCGAAGTCAAATCTGCCGTATTAAATCCTGCTGTTCTCGGTGTAACAGATTGAAACACGGAAACCCATACTCTTTCTGTAAGAGGCAAATTTGAAAACTCAAAGCAAAAAAAGTAAAGAGCCGGTAAGAATATCAATAGTCCTGTTACCATAAAAATTACCTTGCTTTGCATTCGGTATTTTTTGAAATGCCATTTATGATTCTTTATATCCTCCCAGGTAAGGAATCCAATACCTCCTGCAACAATCAGCACCATAATCACAAGATTTACAATCGGCTGTACAGAGTAAGATGTCAACGAGGAAAAAGGGGCTCTTATACCGATTAGATCAAATCCTGCATTGCAAAAAGCAGAAATAGAATGGAACAGCGAATACCATATTCCTTTCCAAAACCCAAAGTCCCTGCAAAAAACAGGGGCTAAAAGAGCTGCACCAATGATTTCGATAAGAATAGTAGTCCGAATAATAAATTGCGTTCTCCGCACAATACCACCCACCGTTGGAGCCGAAATTGCCTCCTGCATAGTACTTCGCTGCATCAACCCGATTTTGCGTCCGGAAACAGTAGCAATTGCAATAGCAATCGTAATAATTCCCATACCCCCGATTTGAATCAGCAGTAAAATAACTCCTTGACCAAATAAAGACCAGTAAGTTGCCGTATCATTAATAATCAGTCCTGTCACACAAACCGCAGAAGTTGCGGTAAACAAAGCATCCAAAAAGGAGGTACACTGACCGCTTTTTGTAGCAATCGGCAGCATCAAAAGCAGACTGCCTAAGAGAATCACGGATAAAAACCCTAAACTAATCACTTGAAATGATGTTATATGTCGATGTCTTGATCTGTTTGTCTGTTGCATAACCATATCCCCATAATCTGAATTTCTTTTTTATATTTCCTTTATTCTATCTTTATTTGTATTAAATGGGCGTAAGTAAGTTTGTTTTGAAATTAAGATTGTATAAAGATGAGCAGAAGTCTGAAATCTTTTGCTCATCTTTTGAGAGTGCTAGTATAGCGTAAATTAAATAGCTACTATATATATTGAGGATAATGTGTGGTATAATAGTGTTATCTAAGAAAGGGATGAACGCTATGAGAAGAACATATCTTACTCTGTCAGAAGAAGACAAAGATTACCTTAAAAC
>CABJAV010000021.1 GCA_902363675.1 Lachnospiraceae bacterium
TATGATTAATCAGATTACTACATGCTACGCATTCCCGTAATCTGACTCCACCTCGAAATCCGCTAATTTTCTGCGTTTCAGCAGTAAATTGCTACTTTCTCGGTGTAGTGCGGGTCACTAAGGTATACATCGAATTGCATGCAAGCATGCATCGATGATACCTTTTGACCCTTTAATCATTTTAATGTAATAAAATACTGCTTACCCATTATAGATAAGCAGCATTTCTATTATATATACGTCATTTATTTTCTGTATCTTTAACAGTAAATGTAACAATATATGTAATTGGATCACTTGCCGTCAGTTTTTCTGGATTCTCGATATCTTTATCTTCTTCACAAACATACTTATACTCCAGATGAATCGTATAATTTCCAGCTGATAATTCTTTTTCAAACCAAACTCTGGCAATTCCGCTATCCGGAAGACCTACAAATGCTACATCTACAGGATCCGAATCAGTCTTAGTACAAATTGCTGTTGCTTCACCACTAGTTCTATAACCTTCTGGTGTTTTTCCATAATCTTGTACACTTACCGTATATGGTACCTCAATATAAAAACTATCTCCCTCTGCCACTAAGGTTGCTTCTTTTAAGGAAATATTTGTATTATCCGTTTTTGCCAGGCAGATAATTGGAAGTTTTGCGTCTGAAAGTGTAATTTCGTCGCTCTTTTTCACTTCATCAGCTTGTTCTGTGTTTCGCGTATAAATTACATATTTATTCTCAGTTTTTAAACCTGAAAATTCAATAAAGCCAAAATCATCTTGTTCCGTTGCAGCTATAGCATCATCCCAATTTATTGCATTCTCTTCTGTTCCTTCTTCACAACAGATATATTCCTGTCCGTCTTCCGCCTTCACTACAATTGATGTCTGTGTTTTATGATGCATTTCAGGTTCTTTTACTTCTGTTTTTTCTTCGTAAATGTAAAATAAACCATACCTGTTATATCTTTTGCCACATCGCCTTCTCCAGCTTGTACACGAATAGTAACATTTAATCCTGTTTTTCCATCTATTTCAATGTACTTCTCATCACAACCGCCAAATACATCTGCATAATATTCTTCGCCCGCATATTCGCTTACTTTTTTGCTTAACTGCTTATATGCATACCATGTATTTTCCTTTCCCTCTGGAAGAATCTCAAATGTTTTCTCAAAAAACTCTTCTTTTACTTTCTCAGCGGCTGCTGCAGTTTTTTCAAAATCATCTGCTTCAAACCAGAAAGTTCCCTTATATTCCGTATTTCCAGCAATATAAGATAATGTGTATTTTCCCGGATTCAGATCGGAAGCAAATGTAAGCATATATCTATACCATTTTGTTCCATCATCATCGTCGTCATCTTCATCATCATTATCTTCGTTGTCTGCGATTTCTTCCTCATCATCCATATCGTCTAATAAAGCAATTTTCTGAGTCACTCCGTTTTTATCAGTAACAATAATTTTATCTTTATTTGATTCTATAATCTCCGTTGGAATTTCTACATCTATTTTGTTTTTTTCAAATACATGTAATGCATTTAATTCAACCGTTTGGGCTGGATCTGGATCCGGTGTCGGAGCAGGTGTTACACTTCCGCCTGAAGAAGAACCACCGCCGGATGTGCTTCCACCACCAGTAGATCCGCCATTGTTATCTCCACTTGTATTCGTTGTTGTATCTGTCACCTTTCCGGTATTGTCAACTTTTGAAGTGGTGTCTTTTGCAACTTCCTTTGTTCCTGCCGGTGTTGTAACTTTGATCACATCTGTTGTGTCATTCTTTACTGCAACCTGTGCGTTTTCTCCGGTAGTCTCTACCTTACTTCCCTCAGCGCCCTTGGAGAGGTTCAGTGAAATTTCTGTAGCTGCTTTTACTTCAACAGGTGTGCTGGAAGTAACATCTGCGCCTTTTGCAGTTTCTTCTACTTTGACTGGAATGGCTGTTGTTGTCTTTCCTTCGACTGCAACTTTTGCCGGAGCACTGACTGCTACTTCTCCGACAGTTCCATCAACTGCGAGGCTGACATCTACTGCTGCATCAATCTGAATTGCATCAATGGTTCCTGCAGCTTCAATTTTAATTTTGCCACCTTCCTGTGAAACGGTCACCTTGGAAAGTGAAGCACCTGCTTCTACGACAATTCTTGCATCGTCTGCAGTTACTGTAATGGTATTTCCTTTTGCTTTCTCTTTCCAGGTGTTTGGCTTAATTGCCTTGATATTGATTGACTTGAATGTACCGGCATTGACAACATCTGCATTCGGTGCATCCACAGTCAGCTTTACTTTTCCATAATTTCCGGAAGGAATATTGAATGCTACTTCTTTATCTGTCTTGATGGTCAGATTCTTTACATTCTTATCCTTCAAAGCAGCGGCAAGTGCTTTCTGTGTGGAAACCGTCTTGCTAACTGCTGCATTCTTAACAGTAACTTTGCAAGTCAGTGTATAATGCTTTTTGCCTTTGGTTACAACCTTACACTTTACATTGGCTGTTCCTGCTTTTACTGCCTTTACTACTCCCTTTTTTGAAACAGTCGCAACACTCTTCTTGCTGCTGGACCATTTCAATGTTGCATTTTTCCCTGCTTTTTTGACGGTAAGCGTCTTCTTACTGCCAACCTGCAACGTCATCTTCTTTGCACTGATTGTCGGTGCCTTTGTTGCTGCATATGTTGTAGTCGGCTGATATGTAGTAAGAATCATCGCCAGTGCTAAAACAAACGCAAACACTTTTTTCATGTTTTTCATATATATCCTCCTTTATAAATATGATACTTTTGTACTATATTTTATACTCATTTTTATAACATGTCAATAATGATAAACACTTGAGATTGATAGACAAAAATGGTGGCCGATTTCCCGACCACCACAATTCTATAAATTTTTAATTTTCTTATAATTCATCTTTTAGCGTATATATATATACGCTCACATCTGTATTAATTCCCATCACATCTATATCATATCCTTTATACTTAATATCAAAATATATGGTTCCTTCATTTATTTTTCTTTTTTTCAATGGCTGATATGTAAAAGAAATTTTCTTTTTTTCTTCTGGATGCAACAATACTTCTTCCTCACCTATAATTCTTGGTCCAAAGCTAATGTTCGCAATTGCATCTTCATACTTATCATATGCGCTGCCATACACATCTAAATCTGAAAAATCTATCTTTATATCATTTGATGAATTATTTTTAAAAGTCATTGTAATAATATGTTTTTGTTTATTATTCTTATAATTACTCATTTCTAAATCCGGCGAAATCACTTCAACCGGTATTTTTATTTTTTGCCCTTTATATACAGCCTTAATATATGTTTTTCCTTCTTTTTTCGGTACTATCTCACCACTCTTTTTTATTTTTAATATTTTTTTATTTGAACAGGTCCATTTTATTTTTCTCCAATTATATTCAACTCTTTCTCCACCCTGATATAACTCAGGAACAGAAAAATCTATAATATCGGATTCTGATAAACTCAACATTCCCGTATTTATGAAAACAATCTTTTTTTCCTTAACCTGGATTGCACCAGTACGTTCTTTTTCCTCCTGAAGTCTTATGGCATCTCCTCTGACCTTCTCATCCGTAGGTATATCCGATCCATCCAGATCTTCTGTATCCCAGAACGGATCTTTTACCGGATGACACTTATTCGTATGAACCTTTTTTGCCTTCCCCTGTCACCTGAATTTTTGTATTCTTTTTTACTTCCCGTAAAATCTCCATTTGTCCAGCAGTATCATAAAGATTCTTATAAATAATTGCTTTTTCTGACTTTACACACATTGTAATCGGTGTATCGTAGGTTTTTACCCCTGTATAATATATATATTCCTCTTCATCATCTGTATCTGATACTACCCTTCCGGCTACTGGCACCGGTGCAATCGGAATAGCAGTCATTATAATAACCAAAGCCAGAAATATTGATATAATTTTTTTCATTGATCATTTCCCCTTTTGAAAAATCCCCACCCTTTCAAGGGCAGGGATTACATTTATTTTGCTGTTAAACTCTCCGTTCTCATTTATTCAAAGAAATCTGGATTCACAACCTTCAATTTCATGGTTACCTTTGCGCCGTTTACCTCAACGGTGATAGAAACTGTGCCTTTCTTTAATCCTTTCACAACGACTGTATTTGCTCCATCTTTGTCCTTCTTATATTTCACAGTTGCAATCTTCGGATCCGAGCAGGTCACTTTCACCGTTCCGTTATACTGATAAGGTACCACATCAAACCAGTAAGTTGTTTTTTCACCCACACTAATATACTCAGTACCATCATCATCATCTAACATTCCCCAGCCTTCAAAGGCAACATCCGTTGCTTCCGTGCTGTCCACAAGTCTTGCCTCAAAAGATCCAACATAATAGAATTTATCTGTTTTCAGATTTTTAGCGTAAAATGCGAAATACAGGGTTCCACGTTTTTTTACAGTATAAGTATTCTTTTTTGAATTATATGTCAGATATTCGTTATCATCTTCATAATTCGTATCATCGGTTATTTCCCCATTTAATTTTTTTAATGTTTCCTGTGCATCAACCGGTTCTGTATTATAAACAAGTCTCCAATATCCTACCGTTGTTTCCAGAGGGATATCCGGATACATCTGTGCCTCTTCCTCTGTCAACCATGCATCATCTGGTGATGACAATTGATACGTTTTTCCTACCACCCATGTAACTTTTTCATGTAAAATTTTTGTACTGACAAGTGTATATTGAATCGTTCCGACTGTTCTTGTCTTTTTCTTGTATGTTTCTTTTACTTTGACCTTAGCATACTGATTGTCTTTTCCCTTAACATATGTTATCTTTCCACTTTTTGTAACTTTGATTTTTTTGGTATTGCAAGAATAAAATGTGTATTTTGCCTTTTTATTTCTATTAACAATTGCATCCTTTACCGAAATCTGATAAGGCTTCTTTTCATAATATCCTTCCTGCGTGGATAACGCCAAATCCCCATACGCATACATGTATGCGATTGTTGCTTTCTTTTCTTTTTTTGCTGCCTGCGCATTTACTGGTGTTACAACGATGCCTGTTACAATCATTGCAAATGCAAGTAACAACGCAAGCATATTTTTGCCCTTTTTTGATTTCATTTTCATATATATCCTCCTTTTGAATATAATACTTTTGCACTACATTTTATACTTGTTTTTATAATATGTCAATAACAGCAAACAATGGGTATTTATGATATATCTTACATTTCAAATCTATATTAAAATAAAGTAAAGGAGGGGTACATATGTTTAAGCTAAAAGCCGACTATACAGAGTATGAGAATAAATCACTTCGTCTTCCCAAAGATTTAATTGATCAGGTACAGAATCTTGCCAACGAGAATAATATGTCTTTTAACAAAGTTGTCATTCAGTGCATTGAATATGCATTAGGCGATATGGAATCTTCTGACTAATTTCCATATAAAATAAGCGATGTACGTTTTATCCAACATGCATCGCTTTCTTTATCATTTCTCACTTTTCATCCGCCATCTGTTTTCCGGTCGCATCCATATGATAATTTTCCCTCATAATCAACTCCGAAATCGGTACAATCGTATACCCCTGGTCTTCAAGATTCGTCAGCATGGTATCCAACGCATCCGCCGTGTATTTTGCTCCATTATGGCAGAGAATGATAGCTCCCGGTCCAAGTGCCTTGTGGTTACATACGGTGTCAATGATCGAATCCACACCGTAATCTTTCCAGTCCAGACTGTCGACGGACCATTGGATTGGATAATAATTGAGTGCATATGCCGTCTTAACCACATCATTGTCATATGCGCCATATGGTGGCCGGAAGAGAAACATCTCATATCCGGTAAGTTCCTTCACTTTGTCATGCACACTCTTTAGCTCACTTTCTTTTTCCGACTGGGAAATGGTTGTCATATCATAGTGATGCTCACTGTGATTGCCCAGATCATGCCCGCGCTTTACCAGTTCTTTCACACAATCCGGATTGTCCGTAACCCATCCGCCCGTCATAAAAAATGTCACCTTTACCTTATGTTTATCAAGTGTATCCATAATGCGCGGAAAATCCTCCGCTCCCCAGGCGGCATCAAAGCTGAGCGCCACTTTCTTTTCCGTTGTGTCCACACAATAGATTGGCAATTCCCGGTCACCTACTTTTGCGCTTGTAACCACGGTCTTTGTCGCCTTATACGAAATTACCATTAGACAGACAAAAAGAGCCACGGCAAGGATTCCATACCCGGTTCGTTGCCCTGACTCTTCTTTTTGTTTTTTATGTATTGTTTTTGACATATATACTCCACAAAACTTTCTTTGTAGAGTATATTCTGTCTTTCCTGATTTTAAAACTATTTTTGATTATTCAATTGTAATTGTAGTCTCTCCATCCGGAATACCTTCTGAGGTAACTAATACGGTATGCTGGCCTGGTGTAAGATTTTTAGCATCGATATCAACAATAAACCAGCCATCACCATTCATTCCTGTAGAATCCAGAGGTTTAACCTCTACACCATCAATTTTAACAACATACGCATTTCCATCCAGTTTTGGTGTACAGAACAGGCTGAGAATTCCATCACTTACCATATATACATCGTCTCCGTCTCTGTCAATAAACATTCCATTTGTTTTTACACCTTCAAATTTAAATGTCTTTGTAACTGTTTTATATCCTTTCTTCTGGATTGCAAATGTATGCTTTCCTTCTGTAAGTTTCTTGGAGAATGTAATTACTGCATAAACATCTCCATCCTCAGTATTTGTCCAACTTGTGTAACTCTTTTTACCAAGTTTCTTTCCATCCAGAACATAAGTAGCTCCCTTAATTGCTTTTCCCGGATAGGTAATAGCATCTCCGCCTGTCGGCACATAAATATCCTTTGCAGTAAATCCGAAAGACTTTGCAGCTTTTACTGTAACTTTGCACTTATATGCTGTCTTTGTTTTATTATCTTTTGCAGTAATTGTACAAGTACCTTTCTTCACACCTGTTACAAGACCAGTTTTACTTACCTTGGCAACTTTCTTATTGGATGAGCCCCATGTAACAGACTTTACCTTTGCTTTCAGCTGAACGGTTTCTCCAGCATAAATAGAAGCTGTCGCTTTGTTGAGTTTACCTGCTGCCTGTGCCGGTGTCACCATAACACATGTCAAAACCATTGCAAATGCAAGCACCATGGTAACTACTTTTTTAAAGTTGTTCATAATCTGTTCCTCCTTGAAATATTTAATATTTTATAGGACTATCGTACTACTTTTTATATTATAGTGCAAGTATATATGTATTATCTTTATAATATATATTAAACATATGCATTCTCAAACAGAACAGATAAAAATAATGGGATGTGACAAATCACATCCCATTACGCAGCTATAAACTTACAGCAATTCGCTTTACATATTTAATTCGTCGGATTTTTCGATAAAATCTACGACAACTTCGATCGACTGCAGCGCAGCCTTCTCTGCAAATGTCTGGTAATCCATCGCTCCGCCCTCTCCATCGGAAATAGAACGAAGGATTGCAAACGGCACTTCATTCACATAGCATACATGTCCGATACTTCCACCTTCCATCTCACATGCAATCGCATTGAAACGCTCATGCAGCAACGCTTTCTGGGTTGGCTTATGAATAAAGAGATCACCGGTCGCAATCGTACCGACTTTGTATTTGATGCCTTTTTCCATCAGGCATTCACACAGCAATTTTCTCATCTTGTCATCACTCGGCAGAAAAATCTGATCCAGTCCGGACAACAGACCGATTGGATCTCCCAAAGCGGAAGTGTTCATATCGTGTTGTACGACCTGATCTGCCACAGCCACATCCATGACACCAAGTTCCTTGCACAAGGTACCGCCCACACCGATATTGATCACACAGTCTACATTATATTTTAAGATCATTGCCTCCGCACAGATGGCCGCAAATACCTTTCCGATACCACATACTGCAGCTACAACTTCTTTTCCTGCAATCGTTCCGCTGACATATGTCACACCGGAATATACCTCTGTCTGAATATTTTCCATGGATTCTTTTAAAGTATCCACTTCCATCTGCATTGCACCAATTACACCAATTTTCATCTATACTTCTACTCCTTTTCTTTTACTGTGGATAAGTAAATTCCATATTTGTCTGTTCCTTCAAAGCCTCTAAATACTTCTTTGCCTCAATGCGCGCTGCTTCAAGGGAAAGATTCTCATAGTGACCACATTCAGCTGCAGAAGCCCCAAATACCGGTCCCTCATGGTCGATTGTCTGCTGTAATACCTGCTTTGTCATCTCAAATACAGCTTTCGGACTCTGATTGTTCCGGACGAGAAGATAAAAGCCCGTCTGGCATCCCATTGGTCCAAAATAAATCACATCATCGCTCATCGTTGAGTTTCGGATATAAGTGGCAAACATATGCTCCAGGGAATGCATCGTTGCATTGTCCATATAATCTCCTGCATTCGGTTTGCGTGTGCGCAGGTCATAGGTGATGACATCCCCGTCTTCCCTTGAAATATAAAATCCCGGCACAAGAACATCATGATTGATTGTAAAACTTTTGATTCTGTCCATTTGTTTCTCCTTTAATTTCAACTTTTATTTCGTATTCATCTGTTCGGTAAACTGTTCCAGATACTCTTCAAATACTGTAAGTGCATCCTCCACCGGCTGCGGTGTACTCATATCGACGCCTGCTGCCGCCAACAGATCGATTGGATCTTTCGAACACCCTCCACACAGAAAGTTATTGACATAACAGTCAACCGCCGGCTTTCCTTCTTCAAGAATCTTCTTGGAAAAAGCCACCGCAGCAGAATATCCGGTCGCATACTGATAGACATAGAACGCTGTGTAAAAATGCGGAATACGCATCCACTCATAATCAATCTCCGGATCAATCACCATATCCGGTCCATAATATAATACATTCAGATCGTGATAAATCTGATTCAGTGACTCCATCGTCAGAGATTCCCCTTCTGCAACCTTTGCATGTACGATCTGCTCAAATTCTGCAAACATTGTCTGACGGAACAGGGTCGTACGGAAAGCTTCCAGATAATGATTCAGTATATACGTCTTCTTCTGCGCATCTGTCTCCGTTTCCAGAAGATAATGATTCAGCAGAGACTCGTTACAGGTCGATGCAACCTCCGCCACAAAGATCAGATAATCCGCATACGTAATCGGCTGTGTCTTATTGGAATAATAAGAATGAATGGCATGCCCCATCTCATGTGCCAGTGTAAATACACTCTCCAGATCATCCTGCTGGTTCAAAAGCACATATGGATGTGTGCCATATGCCGCCCAAGAATATGCACCGCTTCTTTTGTTCTCATTCTCATATACATCGATCCATCCGTTGTCGAACCCTTCTTTGAGGATAGAAACGTATTCTTCTCCCATCGGTGCAAGTGCTTTGACCACTGTCTCTTTTGCTTCTTCATAGGTATATTTCTGTTCGACATCTTTTACCAGAGGCACATAAAGATCATACATGTGCAAATGCTCCACACCAAGGATCTTCTTTCGAAGTGCCATATACCGATGCATGGCCGGAAGATGTCTGTGTACTGCCTCTATCAGATTGTCATATACCGACTCCGGAATATTTCCATTGCTCAAATGCATAGCACGTACACTCGGATACTTGCGCATTTTTGCATAAAAGCTCTCCTGTTTCAGATTACTGACAAAAATGGACGCAACCGTATTTCCCCATTTTGCATACGTGTTGTAGACCGCACGGAACACTTCTTTTCGAAGACTGCGATCCTTATCATTCATAAATTTAATGAAATTTCCATGTGTAATTGTAATCCGGTTACCTTCTACATCACGAACAGACGGGAATTTAATATCCGCATTGTTGAACATCGAATAGATATTCTGCGGGCCTACGGCAATCTCCCCGACCTGTGCAAGAATATTTTCTTCTGCAGCAGATAATGTATGTTCTTTTTCGCGCTGGATCACTTCGATTTTGCGCCGGTACATTTCGATCTTTGGTTCCTCTGTATAAAAGCGATTCAGATCATCCTCCGAAATTGCAAGGATTTCCGGTTCTGCAAAACTTATGGAAGATGCTGCTGCCACCCGGACAGAATCCGCCTTGGCCGCATATCCCTGATATTTTGCATCCGCAGTATCCTGATGATAGCTTTCATTCGCATACACATACACACGGGTCAGATGTTCATCCAACTCATCCATTTTTTCAAAATAGGAAAGCAAACGTTGAGCAGATGTTCCAAGTGTTCCTTTATATGCCGCAATCTCTTCTGCCAGTGCATATACCACGTCTACATCCTTCTCCCAGAGTTCGTCTGTGGCATACATATCTGTAAGTTTCCACTTGTACGCATCCGGAATATCCTGACGCTTGCGCAATGCCTTTTCTTCCATCTTCTTTCCTCACTCTCTAAACGATACAAGCAGGACCCGGATGGACCCTGCTTGCCATATAACATATTTTATTTCTTGATCAGAGTTCCCATTCCTCCGGAAATCTCTGCATCATCTTTATTTAATTTTGTAATCAGTACGGAACGGATTGCAGATTCCCCAATGAAATCAATTGCAGCCTCAATCTTTGGTTCCATCGTTCCTTCCTCAAACTGTCCTTCAGCGAGATATTTCTTTGCATCCGCAACAGAAAGTGTATCTAACTTTATCTCGTCCTCCTTGCCAAAGTTCAGGCAGACTTTGTCCACACTGGTAAGAATGACAAGCATGTCTGCATCCAGTTCCTCTGCAAGCTTTCCTGCTGCAAGATCCTTCTCAATGACTGCACTCGCACCCTGTAATTTATTATTCTGGGCGAGTACCGGAATACCGCCGCCACCACAGGCGATCACTACCTGATCCGCATCTGAAAGTGCTGAGATTGCGTCAATCTCAACGATATCCATTGGCTTTGGAGCTGCGACAACTCTGCGGAATCCATCTGCGACTTCCACAACATGGTTGCCTTTTTTTTCTTCTTCCTCAGCCTCTTCCTTTGTCATCACACGTCCGATGACTTTTGTCGGATGGTAAAAAGCCTCGTCATATGGATCAACAATCACCTGTGTCAATACAGTAGACACGGTCTTGTAAATGCCACGGTTCAATAATTCTGTACGGATTGCATTCTGTAAATCGTATCCGATATATCCCTGACTCATAGCAGAACATACAGAAGTCGGTGTCGCCGTATATTCCGGATAAAGGCGGCAGAATTCATTCATAGCGGTATGGATCATACCAACCTGTGGTCCATTACTGTGTGTGATAACCACCTGATAATCCTCACGGATAAAATCAGCCACTGCCTTTGCTGTACGTGCAGCAGCCTTCTGCTGCTCCGGTAATGTACTTCCTAACGCTTCATGCCCCAATGCAATTACAATTCTTTTTTTCTTCATATATCCTCCTTCTTATTCCTCACACATTTTGAACATCAGCTCATTGAAAGTCGCCTTCGGCGAGAGCTGACGCTATATGTGAGGTTTTCTTTAAAACCTCACACATTTAATCTTCTGCTTCAAGAAATAATTTTCGTGAAATAAAATTATAAGTTGTGACTAACATGGTAGATAATATTTTCGCCACAGCATAAAATATTCTAAATAATTCCACAGCAATCCACATGATCATCTGGTTGAGTGCCAGTCCCACAAGACTCAATGCCACAAAAATCGCCATCTCCTGGAACTTGCTTAAATCATCCTTGCCGTTGAACACAAACCGCATACTCAGTATATAATTTACCACAACGGATACCGTAAATGATATTGCGGAGGATGTAAAATAATGAAGCCCCGTACGTTCTGTCAGCAATATCATAAGTCCATAATCAATGCAAAAGCAAAGCGTCCCGACCAATCCGAATTTACAAAACTGCAATAACAGTTTTTTCACTCTTTTCATCATTGACTCCTGCGAAAAATAGATTGTCCTTTCGGACAATCTATTATATCGCATTTTATGAAATTTGTCTATTAGTTGCCTGACTGAGCGTCAAAAGTAACTTTTACGGTCTTTTCCTTATAACCGTCACCTAATCTCTGGAATGTGACTTTTCCTTTATCGCCGGCCTTGTAGTAAGCTAAGTTTTCTTTCAGCTGTGACATGCTCGTTACTGTCTTTCCATCGATTGCAGTAATGATATCTCCCTGACGGATACCAGCCTTCTCTGCTGCGGAACCTTCTACTACCTGATATACATAGACACCTTCCGGCATGTTATATGCAGAAGCAATATCAGAAGAAATATCCTGTCCCTGGATTCCAAGGAAAGCACTCTGTGCCTGATCTACTTTTTCTTTTGTGATCAGCTGCTCAATAATCGGCATTGCATCGGACATTGGAATTGCATATCCGAATCCCTCAACACTTGTATCTGAATATTTTGCAGAGTTGATACCGATGACCTCACCCTGCGCATTCAGTAATGCACCACCACTGTTTCCAGGATTGATTGCGGCATTTGTCTGAATCATGTTGTTGTTTACGATGGTCTCTCCTGTCTGCTCATCCTGAACAGTTACCGTACGACCTAATGCACTGATAATTCCGTTTGTAACAGACTGTCCATAGCCAAGTGCATTACCAATAGCGATGACACCCTGACCAACTTCAAGGCTGTCAGAATCTTTGGAAATTGTTGCAACCTTGATAGCTTTTAATGTATCAGAATCAATACTCTTTAATGCAACTTTTACAACTGCCAGATCATCTGCAGAATCGGTACCTTTTACTTCACAGCTTACGGTCTTGTCATTACAGAACTGTACGGTAAGTGATTCTGCATCTGCGACTACGTGGTTATTCGTTGCAATATAAAGATACTTGTCATCCTGCTTTACAATGATACCGGAACCGCAGCTCTCGCTGTCTTTTTCCTGAACACCCCACATTGTCTGGTAGGAGACTTTTCCGGTATTTGTAATTGCCACGATACTTGGCATTGCCTCTTTTGCAATTGCGGATACATCTGACAAATCTGCCGCACTTCCGGTAGATGTCTGCTGTACACTCTTGCTGCTGTTGCTGTCACTCTTCTTAGAAGAATCAGATGAATCATTTCCTGCTTTTGTAGAACTTTCAATTCCAAG
The DNA here is from genome assembly GCA_902363675.1 of Lachnospiraceae bacterium. GTDB lineage: Bacteria > Bacillota > Clostridia > Lachnospirales > Lachnospiraceae > Roseburia. The sequence continues at coordinate 13,130 of CABJAV010000021.1, forward strand.
TGCCTTTGTTCCGATATAGCTTGTTCCGGTAAAAGTACCGCCTGCTACCAGACCAAAGATAACTGCAATGGCTGCACATTTACCAAGTGTCTTTCCAAAGCCGCCACTCTTTTTAGCTTTCTTCGGTTTCTTGCCCATGTTTGGCTGCTGGTATGGATTGTAAGAATTCTGCTGACCATTGTATGGATTGTAAGCAGTGCCGTAAGCGCTTCCCTGATTGGTTCCATATGCATTTCCCTGACTGGTATTTGTACCGTATGCACTGCTTGAATTTGTACCATACGCACTTCCTGTATTGTTATTTGTTGTGTTGTTCTGGTTTGTATTATTCTCATTCATATTATTGTAATAGTTGTTATCCATAATGAAGAACTCCTTTCTTGTTTTCTAAGGAGAATTCTAACCGTATTGTGTGTTCAAATTGTGACAGAATTTTGTAAAAAGTGTTATAACTGTCGAAATACCGTCTTAAATTGCGATTCCGTTTTTCTTTAAAAGTTCTCTCGCAGAATCAACCGAATCTGTTCCCGTAGCATTTTTTACCGGTGCGAACTCTCTGTCACGTTCTACTTCAAACGCCAGACAATTATCCATCATATAAACCATATCCAGAATCAGTGTCTCAAATTTGTATGCGTTCGGTTCCTCCGGTTTGCACATTTGTCCACTTTCATCCAGATAAGGCACCTTCTTTTCCACAATATGAAGCGGAAGATTCGATCCTGCAATCTCATTCAGTTTATCCACACGGAACAAATAATTCAAAATAACGCCGAATCCGTATAATAAGGTTCCATTCTCGTCCCTTGCCTCTGCCATCTCGTCTGTGAGCTCATAATATTCCACAATCGAAGGCTTTCCATTCTCAAGGCACATTGCACCGACACGTTCATGTGGGGAAACTTTGCGCACGACTTTTGACCCGCATACACGTCCGGAAAGAATCGTTGCACCGACAAATACCGGATCTGCAATTCTCTGCAGTACATTGTCAACGGCAAATACATTAAGCCATTCCACACCTCTTTTTCGTATATCCTGGTCCAGTCCTGCACGAAGCAGTGACTTATACCAGCCGCCATTTCCATTTGGTGACATTGCCAGAGAATCTTCTGCTTCTCTCAACACATTTCCTTCAAAATCAACTGCCGGAACCATCTCCTGTACGAAAAATTTCACATAATCTTTGTTATAGCCAAAATAATTATGTTCTTCGAAAAAAGCTCTGGTCTGTTCATCATTCTTATCACTTGTCATAATATAAAGTGGTATCCATGTACCTGCTTCGTTCGTGACATCCATAAGGTTTGCAATCAGCTGTTCAAAAATATAAAGTGTACGATTCACACCAATATTAAACATTCCCTTTGCCTTATCAAAGCCCAGACGTGTTCCCTGGCCTCCCGCCAGCAAAATCGCTCCGACTTTCCCTGCCCGGATTGCATCCAGTCCGGCCTTACGGAATTCGGTCTCTCTCTGTTTAATCTCTGAAATTTCAGTAGCTTTGAGTGGTTCAAATGTCCCCCTCTCATGCTTTTTCCGGTGAATCAGATCCAGATAAGACCAGTCCATATCCTTCAATTGTTTTTCTAACTTCTGTGGTATCTCCTGATTAACTAACTTTCCCAGATATTTCTGGTTCGTCTCCTGGATTTTCTTAGCAATCTCTTCTTTCATAAATAACTTCCTCGCATTTCTGGTTTGTGTATTCACATTCTTAGAACTTTTGTACTAATTCAACTGTAAAAAATGGAAGTAGACCAATCACTGATTGGCCTACTTCATTAATTATTTTACTGATTCCCCTCTGTGCTTTTCTGAATCTTATCCGTTCCGGTAGCACCTGCCGTCTCATTATAATCCGATGTATTGATCAATGCAGAATCCTTTGTAATTCCTGTCTGACTTACAATCGTATCACTGATTGCCTGAACCGTCTGTGAAGGTACATACGTATTATCATCGAACAAATACTTGTGAAGCTGCGTAACATTCGTCACAAGATCTGCAGGGATAACCGTGTCACCCGTTGCAGAAAGTGCCTCTGTCGTAAGATTGAACGGGAATCCCGTCGTACTCTCAACCTTATAAGAAGTCACATCCTTTGCCAGTGACAAGATCTGTCCGATCGATAATGTTGTCGAAATATCGTCCATTACGGAATTACAAATGCTTGTCAATGTCGCAATATCTGCTTTCTTTGCTTTCTCTAAGATTGCCTGCAATACAATTCTCTGACGGGATGCACGTTTGAAGTCATCTCCTGCCAACTTACGGATACGGGCGTATGTGGTCGCCTGCGTTCCATCCAGATGAACCAGTCCATACTGGGTAACATCCGGCGTCATCTTTCCGGTTACCTTATCGACATCTTTCTTATACTTATTGATCTGTTGCATCTCACCCTGTGTGATCTCCAGATCCAGTCCTCCAAGATTGTCAATCACCTCAACCATAGCTGCCCAATCAACGCAGACATATTCCTTGATATCCAGATCAAGATTGGAATTCAACATCTGTACAGCCTGCTTTGCGCCTCCATTGGCATATGCTGCATTTGCCTTGCGGTATAAACCACCGCCGATGCTCAAATAAGAATCTCGATAAACAGATACCAGCTTTACATCCTTTGTCTTGTTATTAATGCTTGCAATCATAATAACATCGGAGTTACCGCCTTCATACTTATTCTTGCTTCGGTTGTCCAGTCCGAACAGTGCTATGTTGGTATATCCTTCCAGTGATAACAACGTATCATCACTTAAGTCATCGTTAATTCCTGCTTCGGATTCGTCCATCTGCTCATAATCCACTTTGTTCATCATACTGACAAAATATGCTGCAAGCAATAAGATTGCAAGGAGCAGTATTTCAAAGATAAAAAGCACAATCTTTCTGCTTTTCTTCTTCTTTCTTTTTTTACGTCTATTGTTTGCCATAATCCTAACCCTTTTGCCTATTATGTATATACAGCCAGGCGTCCGCGTAGCTGCCGCGCTCTTCCTCTGACATGGCCGTATATTTTTCCAGGTCAAGATTGGTCAGCCGCATCTGTTCATTTCCGCACTGATGGCATTCTACATCCTTGCGTCGGCTCACCATTCGCATCCAGCCACACTGCGGACAAATGTATATTTTCATCATAATAACTACCGCTTATTCAAATTTTTTCAAAACCTCAGCTTTTAATTCTTCCAATGTCTTATCTGCTCCTTCCAGAGAAGTGCCTTTTACTCCGACATAGAATTTAATCTTTGGTTCTGTTCCGGATGGGCGCACACAGCACCATGCATCGTTGGAAAGTTCAAAATACAGTACGTTTGAAGATGGAAGTCCTGTTGCAGTCACTTCTCCTGTCTTCATATCTTTGCGCGTATCTGCTTTATAGTCACGTACCGCAAGCACATCGAAATCACCAAGCTTCTCCGGTGCATTGTTTCTCGCACGGTTCATGATCTCCTGAATCTGTGCTGCTCCGTCAATACCCTTTAATGTCATGGTTGCGATACCTTCTCTGTAGTATCCGTATTTTTCATACATTTCAATCATGCCATCCCAAAGTGTCTTACCCTGTGATTTATAATAAGCTGCCACTTCACAAAGCATACATACCGCTGCAGGTGCATCTTTGTCTCTGGCATAGGTTCCAGGAAGACATCCGTAGCTTTCCTCAAAACCGAAGACATAATTCTTGTCTCCTGCCTTCTCATATTTGAGCATCTGCTCACCAATATATTTGAATCCGGTAAGTACTTCTACCAGTTCTACACCATATGCTGCCGCAATTGCTTTCGCCATATCAGTAGAAACAATAGACTCAACCAATACCGGGTTCTCCGGCATCGTTCCATTTGCATGTTTCTGACCCAGAATATATTCTGCAATCAGCATTGCTGACATATTTCCGGTAAATGTAACGTACTCTCCTGTCTTTGTATCTTTGCAATACACACCAAGACGATCTGCATCCGGGTCTGTGGCAAGTACAATATCTGCATCCTTTTCTTTTGCAAGTTTTAATGCAAGTTCCCATGCATCCGGGTTCTCCGGATTCGGGTATGGTGCAGTCGGGAAATGTCCGTCTGCTACTGCCTGCTGTGGCTCAATGTATACATTTTCAAATCCCATATCCTTCAGCACACGCTTAACCGGCTCAAGTCCTGTACCATGAAGTGGTGTGTATACGATCTTGATGTCTTTTGCCATCTGCTTAATGATTTCCGGATGAATGGACAGATTACGAAGCTGTGCAAAATACTTCTCATCCACATCATCTGAAATTACTTCATACAGACCAGCCTTGACTGCTTCTTCTTTCGCCATAGTCTTTACCATATCAAAAGAAGTCACCTTACCAACCTCATCCATAATACTGGTGTCGTGTGGTGGTGTTACCTGCGCACCGTCCTCCCAGTATACCTTGTATCCATTATACTCTCTCGGATTGTGGCTTGCTGTAATTACGATACCTGCAATACAGCCAAGTTCCCTTACAGCAAAAGAAAGTTCCGGAACCGGACGAAGGCTTTTGAAAACATAAGCCTTGATTCCATTTGCTGCAAGACACAATGCTGCTGCATCCGTAAATTCATCTGCCATCAGACGGGAATCATGGGCAATTGCAACTCCCTTATTCTGTCCGTTCTGTGACAGAATATAATTTGCAAGTCCCTGTGTTGCCTGGCGTACTGTGTATATATTCATACGATTGGTTCCTGCTCCGATCACACCACGAAGTCCGGCAGTACCAAACTCTAATGTGCGGTAGAAACGATCCTCAATTTCTTTTTCATCTCCGGCAATTGCCTTAAGCTCTGCCTTAGTTGCGTCATCAAAGTAGGCATCTGTGCACCACTTTTCATACTCTTTCTTATAATCCATAGACCAATTTTCCTCCTAAATTGTTCATTGTCACACCTTAATTATTCTAGCACACTATCCCTCGTTTGGAAAGTTTTTACACAAAATATTAGAATCTCTTAAGAATTTGTTCAGTTCCTGTTTTGCTGTTTCATAATCTTTAAAAAGAATTCCATGGATGCCAACGACCTCTGCTCCATTCACATTTTCCTGCCGGTCATCAATAAATACGCTCTCTTCCGGTTCCAGCCAGTTCTCATCACAAAGGTAATTATAAATAGCAGGATCCGGTTTCATTTTCTTAATTGTATAGGACATGACCACATCATCCATCAATGGAAGAAACGCAAGCTTATCCTTCGTCTGATTGTACATATTCTCTGCATAATTCGAGATAATGTACACATGATACCCTCTGGCTTTCAGATCCAGTATCCATTCCATGGCATACGGCATAAGTTCCACCGTCTCACCGACCGTCTGATGAATTTTCGTGATTTCCTCCGCATATTTCGGTGCCCCTGCAATAAATTTCTGTAACAGTTCCTCCGGAGTACCAAGTCCCTGATCCGACTCATCCCACAGTTTATTCTGAAACATTGCCTGGTTGATGGCCGCCTTCGCTTTTTCATCCAGTCCCAGTCTGTCCATATAGGCATCCGGCTCGTATGATACCAGTACTTTTCCAATATCGAATATAATATTACGAATCATTATTCCAACTCCTTATCCACCAGCCATTCCTTACCGCCTTCTTTTTTGCCAAGGAAAATGGTCGGTTTTACTTTCTCTCCATGAAAATCCGATCCGGCAGTCTCCACCAGATGATACTTTTGCGCAAGCGCATGATACTCGCGGATCTGCTCCGGTGTATGCGTGCTGTAATAAGTCTCGATTCCGGACAGTCCAAGCGATGTGAGCTTACGAATTTCTTCTTCCATTGCCTCTCCGGTCTTCTTTAACGATACCGGATGCGCAAGGACCGCTACACCTCCCGCCTTTCGAATCATTGATATTCCCTGTCTGGCGGATGGTTTTTTCCGTTCAATCTTTGAGAATTCTTCTGTTGCAAGATATTTGTCAAATGCTTCTTTCACACTGGAAACATAGCCCTTTTCAACCATTACACGGGCAAAATGCGGTCTTCCGATCACATCTGATCCGGCTTTTTCTGCCACTTCTTCCATCGTAACATCCACACCTTGATCCGCAAGAAATGTAATAATCTTCTCATTTCTTGTGCTGCGCTCCTGCACCATTTCCTCACAAAAAGCTTTTAGTTCCCGGTCATGTATATCAATTCCATAGCCAAGCATGTGCAGTTCATTTTCATGCTCAATACTCAGCTCAATCCCCGGAATACAAATAATACCACATTCTTTTGCTGTCCCCGCGGCTTCTTCCACACCACCAATCGAGTCGTGATCCGTCAAAGCCATAATCGCAATACCTGCGTCTTTCACTTTTCGCACCAGTTCTGTCGGCGTGTACTGTCCATCCGATGCGGTCGAATGCATATGCATGTCAATTCTCATTGTCTGTCCTCCTGAAGTTGACATAATTGTCTTTGCTCTATTATACAGGAAATGTCAAGCGATGCGCCAGTATAAATTCATCAGCTTAAAAAGCACAAAAAAAGTGCTGCATCGTACCTTCCCGGTATCAACACAGCACCTTTTCTTATAACAGTCTTTCGTATACATCTTTTCTCCTAACAATAAAGCTGAAATGTCTGATTCTCCTCCAGCTGCTGTCCCTTTAATTGCTCCTGCAGAATCTGCTCAAACGAAGAACGTTTTGTCTTGTTCTGACGCGGCTGCTGATGATTCGGCGAATCATATGCAATCTCCTGGGATAAGGTCACTGGAAATACCTGATAAACACGTTCGATTCTTGCGGTAACGCACCTTCTTTCTGTTTGATTTGTTTCCTTCTATTATATTTATCGGACAATTATTAAATTTATTTAGTTTTTTCAGATTTTTCATCATATAAATGTCTTCCAAAACTAAAACAGCGGAGTCTCGCGACTCCGCTATCTATCATATTTATAATTTTAATAAATTGTACTATATGCTACTGTTACTACTTTATAATGATCATACGCATCTCCATAATAATATGTACCAGCTTTTACACTTCCTGTATCCATTTTTCCAGCTTTTAAGTACTCATAATCTTTTGTCAGACCGATTACCTGATTATTGGAATCATATATCAAAACATAATGTGTTACATATGCACTATCTTTTTTCTGTGTATTTTTTGTTTTGAATACAATTTCTAAAATACCATTTCCACCATCTTTTTCAGTCTTTGAAGTTTTAATTTTTGAAGTCACATTTTTATATTTAGCCATCAGACTTCTGCTGTCACCCACTACTTTTGCAGAACATTTTGCAGCGTCCACAGTATAGTTATAATTGTCATAATAAATCTTATCATAAACAGTTTTTCCAGCAACAACATCGCTAACAGTCGTTGTATCCGTCTTAAATGTTGCCCCCTGATCATTTTTAAGAACATAGTCTACTGCAATTTGGGTAAATGTCTGCTTTGTATTATTTTTTACCGTAAGCAGCATATAACCCTTTCCCATATCTGTAAGTTTTACTGTAATATCCAGTTTCTTTACTGTAATCACATACTTGAATGATCCACGATTTGTCTTAACAGAAACTGTTGCCTTACCTGATTTTTTTGCTGTTATAACGGCTTTGCCGCTCTTCTTTTTTACAGATGCCACTGACTTCTTTGATGAAGAAACTGACTTAATTGTCCCATAAAAAGCAGTTATTTCGACTGTTTCTCCTTTGTACAGTGTCATTTTTTCTGTCTTTGTAGCTGCTTCTGCCGTCACTGGAGGAATGATGGTAATCAGCATTGCGAGTGCGAGACATGCACATAATAACTTTTTCATAACCTTGTTCATTGAAATAAATTCTCCTTTCACTTGTTGACACGGACTTTACAATCGTAAGTCTTTGTGCCGATCTTCATAATAATCGTTGTGACACCGGCTCCCTTTGCGGTTACCTTGCCACTTTTTGTTACCGTAGCAACCTTCTTATTTGTGCTGCTCCATGTAACGGTCTTTGTGTTTCCAAGAGCTTTGAACGTTCCTTTTCCTCCCACAGATAACGTCATAGTGCTCTTGTTTATAGCAACGCCCAATCCAGTCGTCGTGTAATTCTTATCCACACCGGAAACTGATTCGATGGTTGATGCAGTGTATGTCTTTCCTGCAATGACCACAGAATTTTCCATGTGCTTCTTTCCCATTATCACTTTGACTTTCAGGCCGTAATGCTCGAGAATATTTTTATATGCATTCGCATATCCGGTATAGTTGGAAACGCCGGTCTCCAACGCCGTCTTTGCCGATACGGAAGTACCCGTCGGTTTTATATTCGCCTTGATCCATTTATTGGCGGCCACTACTTTCTCATAATCACTGAGATCCGTAGTAACGTAATTATCCCACACAATCTGTAGCACATTTCCGGAAGTCCGGCTCACCACCTTAAATGGATAGGTATATGTCTTTCCATTGATTTTTGCAGTAATTTTTGTATTACCGGCTTTTTTGGCGGTAACTGTTCCATTTTTGCTTACGGTGGCAACTTTCTTGTTCGAACTTGCCCAGGTAATTGTTTTGGAATTGTTGCATACACGAATTTGTTTCTTTTCTCCCACAAACATATTCATTCCGCCGGTGCGAATGGATAATGCAGTAGAATTTGAATAATTGATATTGTTCGCAATCGCATATTTTTCGGCAGCCGATCCATACGATGCCACGATTGTAAGTTTTGATATATCACATCCCTGAAAAGCATTCTTTCCAATCGATTTCACACTTGCTGGAATCTCTATGCGATATAACTGTGTCTGTCCCTTAAACGCTTCTTTTTCAATAGTTGTATAACCGGATGGCAACTTAACAGTTGTCAGTTTTGTCATGATCAACTGACTGAAATTACTGCTTACAGCGGTGACAGTATAGTTGTTGCATTTGGACGGAAAAGTGACATCCGTTTTCTGACCTCCATACATATAGATACTGCAACTGCTTTTTTTCGTAGCACTCTTGGAAAGCGCATAATAAAATCCACTTTTTTTATCTACCGCATATTTTGTTCCATCGGTATCCTGCACAAACGTGACTGCATATGTCTCCACAGGCTTTGTTATCATACCGGTAAGAATCATTCCTGCAGTCAGTGTCAGAATTCCACATTTACGTAACCAATTCCGGATACTGTTTTTTCTAGTATTCACAAATTGTCTCCTAATCCAGTTTAAATGTCTCCACATTCTTTTCCAAAATATCTGCGATACGCCGAAGTTCCTGCGCATTTCCGCTGATCTGCTGCATTACTCCACCAATTTCCATAACGACAGCATTGGTTTCTTCAGTGCTTGCAGCATTTTCCTGTGCAATCGCAGAAAGATTCTGTACGGTATCTACAATATTTTCTCTTGCATGATCCAGCTGTCTGGTATGCTCACTGATTGTCTCCATACCGGAAATAGACTGGTCAATCCCCTGATTTACCGAGCCAAATACCTGCTTGGTCTGCTCGACCTTTTCACTCTGCTGATGCATAACTTCGCGAACTTCTTCCATCGTATGCACTGCATTCTCAGAGTCCGTCAGCAACATATGTATAATATCATCAATCTTCTTTGTCGATGCATTCGACTGTTCCGCAAGTTTCTGAATTTGGGATGCGACAACCGCAAAACCTTTTCCCGCATCACCTGCTCTGGCTGCTTCGATGGAAGCATTTAAGGATAGCAGGTTTGTCTCTTCCGCAATTGATGCAATTAATTCTGTGACATCCTTGATTTTTAATGCAGATTCGTTGGTTGTATGCGTCTGCTGATAAATCACTTCAATGGATTCGATTGCTTTCTCATTGATATGGTTGAGTTCCTCAAGAGCATCTCTTGCAGAAGCACTGGCATTGCTCATCTCCACCGCTGCACTGTTCAGATTTTCCACCTGTGTGCTCGTATTTTCAATCATCGTGCCCATCATCACAACATCCTCTGTGGCTCGCTGTGTTTCGGTTGCCTGACTGGTTGCACCCGTAGCAATCTCATTCACCGCGGTCTCTACGCTGTCTACATTTCCGGATGTCGCCGTGGCATTCTCTTCCAGCTGACCGGATGCCTGATGAATATTTACACTCTGTTCACGGATTTGCTGAACCATAGAACGCAAAGCCTGCTTCATATGCAAAACAGCATGTGCAATCGCCCCTGTTTCGCCTTTGTTCTTATCCAATGCGATCAGTTCCGGGTCTTCTGTCAAGTCAAATCCTGCAATACGGTCCACGGCTGATGTCACACGAATCAGCGGACGCGTCATACGTCTTGCACAGATCCATGCGACAAATACGCCAAAAATCAGAACAACCACCGCTGTTCCAATACCTCTTGCCTGCAGTTTATTTGCAGCTTTCAGCAAATCGGTATCATCCGCTGTCATCACAAAAATAAAACCATTCTCACTCACATAACATGCAGCGTATTTCCGGGTTCCGTCAAACATATATGAAACCACTTCCGGCTCCGGCGTCTTTCCAGCCTTCACCTCTGCTACAATTTTTTTGACAGTTTCATTTTCTACCGGCTGGCCGATTTTTTCAGCAGTCGGATGATAAAGCATTGTTCCATCTGTGGATACAATATATCCATAAGAAGAATCAATTCCTTCTAATTGTGCTTGCTCCACAATCTTCTGCATAGTATCGACGTGATCCAGCATTTTGTCGTCAACTCTTGTTAACGTTTCATCCAATTCCGAGCCATATGATAATGTCAGATCCAACAGATAGTTGGAATAAATCTGTCTGATGTTTGATCGGATTCCCGGCATAATCATGAGTGTGTACATTACAACGACAGCTGCTGCAACTGCAACAACAACCAGCATAAAGCTTGTCTTCATGGAATGCCAGAAAGATACTGATGATTTTTTTCTTTCGTTCATAATACACTCGCCCCCTTATGAATATATTATAACCTAAAAAATCAGGAGACTCAATAAGACTTTAGTCCCAACAGTTTTGAAAGGGAAAAAACTATTTTACAGCCTGCACTTTTGTGACACACCACGCCACAAACTTGGCCCATATATATGCACCGACAAAAATAATGAGGACATTGCCCCACCATGGCAATCCCAGATACGTTTTTGCAAATTGCGTACCCAGCTCTCTTCGAATAACAATATGCGCCAGATAAATTTCCAAAGAAATCGCGCCCCACTTGCAACATATACTACGAAAGCACTTCGGTGTGTAAGACAGTACAATAACAAGAAAGAATGCTGCCGCTACGCCTCCGCACCAATATATGTATCGCTGCAACAGACCATGATACATATGCATCTTATTTGCAGCGACATAGGATACGACAAATAACACGATTGTCACAAGCGGAATCATAAATGGAATATGCCTTTTTTCATAAACAAATTTTCCGCAAATGCAGCCTGTAAGAAAAGCGGGAACTCTCGGCAAAGCTAAATCAATCGCCTGATACAGTCGAGGATATTCAAAATAAATTCCAACTGTAATTATTACAATAATCAAAATCAGACCCGTAGTTCGACAAACCGAAGATATCGTATTGTTTTTTTCAAAAAAGAAGCGATAGATATATGGATATACAAAATACAGTATCAACAATAGTGATACATACCAAACCTGCCTGTCACTATCAATCCAATATTGTAATAGGAACACACGATTCACAAATCCCCATATTGAAATTCTATGCATAATAAGATATTGCAACCAAAGCAGCATACTGGTAAAACATACAGGATATGCAATTCTTGCAATGCGTTTTTTTATAAATGCATAGAAATCCGGATTTTTTGTAAAAGAAAAATATAAACAGATTCCGGATAAAAACAGGAAGATGTCCACGCCCATATTTCCCATACCAACAAATCCCATCCATGCATGATATAGGCTGCTTCCCTTTATCGTTGGAAAATAATGGCTTTCTTTCATGTGAAATAGCATAACCCAGAATATACTGATTCCGTAAATCTCACTCCTGTATTCACTGAGAGCTTCCATTCGAAACTTTCCATGTTCTATTGTTCTTTCTTTCATTTTTTATCTTCTTTCTTAATATTTAAAACAGCATAGGACACATTCGTGCCCTATTACTGCATAAACTTATTGTAACGTTGGCATAACCATATCTTCATCCGAAAGAATAACGCCATCGATCACTTTATCTACAAGAATTCTTGCATAATTAATCTGTGTCTCATCCGGATACATAACATAGCTGCGTTTCGTCGGCATCGAATAGGTCTTCTGGGAGCTTCCCTGTCCCGATACTGCGAACGACTTTACATTCCACGATGCCATATCCGAAAGCTGCATCCTTACCAATGCCGAAATATCGGAAGAACTCATATTTGTTGTAAACATTCCTTCCATACTGTTTAGGATTGCAGAATAATTGTTCAGTACTGTTGTTCCGGAAGAAACCTTCTGAATGATTGCCTCGATTGCCTGCATCTGATGACGGCCTCGCGCATTATCACCGTCCGCAAACGCCTTCCGTTCTCTTACATAAGACAAAGCAACCGTTCCGTTCAACTGATTGGTTCCCTGACTGATATAATATCCGCCCTCACTCGTGCGGAACGATTTTTCCGAATCAATCGTGATTCCGCCAATCGCATCGATCATGGTCGAAAATCCATTAAAATTGATCTGTACATAATAATCCACGTTCTCCTGATACAGATTACCCAATGTTCCCATAGAGCAATCAATTCCATAGACTCCGCAATGTGTCAGTTTATCACGCATCTCTCCACTCACCGTGGTCTGCACGTAATAATCACGCGGCGTATTCAAAAGCAGTACCTGCTTAGTCTTTGGATTAACAACAGCAAGAATATTGACATCGCTTCGACTGGTCGCAAGTTTCAGATTTCTGGTATCAGAGCCACTGACATAAACAACAAACGGATCCTGTGTAATATTCTTAGTCGTATCCGTATTATCTTTTACCACAGTTGATTGTACTTCATGGTCGTATAACGTCTTCGTCTTATCCGAAAAATCCTTATAATCATCCTGACTCTCGATCACATCCACATAAGCTGCATTCAATATGATTGCATCCACATTGCCTGCATATAAAGCATCTACCATATCAAATACCGTATCAAAGCTCTGTGTTTTAATCTCCATGCCGAGATTCTCATTGATTTTGTCAATTGTCGTCTTTGTATGCTCGAAATCGTAATTCTGCGTGATTGCAAACACACCATCTTTGATATCCGCAACCGATTCTGCCGAATTATCCGCAAGAGCATATACCGATACCATATCTGTCACAACTACATGATCCGTAATATTGGAAATTGCATCCCCCGCCTGCCACATCATAGAGGAAGCTGCAATACAAAGAGTCATCGTCATCGCCGAAATCGCACAACCGATACTTCTTTTTGTATACAGTTTTTGCTTTTTCTTTTTGGCAGTTAACTTCTTCCCCTTTTTCTTCTTAACCTTCGAATAAAAAAAATAATAAACAATTGTCAAAAGCCACACAAGGATTAAAACAACTAACAGCGTATATTTCGTTGGTAACATATTTAGCCAGACCAAAATACCACCTGCGATAATCGATACCATCAATTGACAGATCAATATGATTCCTGCCACGATTTTCCATTTACTCTTCTGTTTTTTCATAGGTTCTCTCTCTTTATACGTAAATATAAATTTTATCATAGCACCGTAATAACTTACTGTCCACTATATTTCAAAGGATTCATCCGAAAAATGCATAATCATTGACAATTTTTTTAATAAAGTATACAGTTTATCTTAGAAACACCAATGGAAACAAGGAGGAAGTTTATGAAAAGAATGAAAAAACTTTTCGCATTTATTACGGCAATTGTCATGATTTTCACAATCTGGCAACCGGCGACAACATTTGCAGCAGCGAAAAAAGCCTATACTATTTCAGGAAGAACGCTTGTCCCGACTGTAAAAAGGGGAAAAGATATCAGCAAAAATGTGAACACTGCCTTGAAAGAGGCCAAGCGTCTTGGGGCAAAAGGAAAAGTTCATACCGTAAAAATCCCAAAAGGTACCTATTATATTTCTGAATCCCTAAAAATATGGAGCAACACAAAATTAGATGCCACAGGATGTGTGATCAAGACAAAAAAATCCGGCTTTAATATGATTGCTACCGGAAGTTCGGAAGATAATCAGAAAGCTACCGGATATAAACGATATAAAAATATTATGATCATGGGTGGTGTCTGGAAAAACAGCAAAAAAAATAAATCCAGCGCGATCCGACTTTGCCGCGGATCTAACATTACACTAAAAAATATTGATATGAGTCATGGAAGTGAAAAGCATATGGTAGAAATGGCTGCCGTAGATGGCGTTAAGATCACCAATTGCAAATTTCACGATTCCGATATAAAAGATTCCAAAGAAAAATGTGAGGCCATTCAATTAGATATTTGTGCAAATGACAGTGCCTACAGCAATTTGATCTACGATGGATCTCCTTGTAAAAATGTTCAGATCATCGGAAATACATTTGAAAATATATCTCGTGGTATAGGAACCCATTCCATGCTTTTGAATAATTATATTGAAAATGTGACAATCAAAGGAAATTCTTTCAAAAATATAACACAGGAAGCAATTGCCTGTGTAAATTACATTAATTCCAAGATAGAAGATAATAAAATGGAAAACGTCGGTGGCGGAATTCTGTTTCATTTTAGCAAAACATCGAACGATTCCGTTTATACCTGCATCAAAAATGGAAAACAGGCCTATGAAGGCAAACTAAGAACCAATGCACAATCAAGTATACAAAACAATACCATTGAAACCCGATACCATTCATTATGCGATAAAAATGTCGGTATTGAATTATATGGCAGAAATATCTCTCAGAAAATGCACGGAGCCGATAACGGCATTATCCCTGCTGCTGATTATTATGTAGAAGGTGTTACTATTTACAACAACACCATCACCGCTGCCGGTTATGGAATTAATCTTAACGATGCCAAAAATAACCGGATTGCAAATAATACAATTATCGGCAGAAATTACGATGACACTGACCCACTCCACGATCAGTATAATGGAATTCGTGTCAGTACCGGAAGTACCGGAAATACAATCAACGATAACACGATTTCCGGAATCCGCCAGACCGGAATTCTTTTATATAATAACGCATCCGCTACAACAATTAATGGAAACAAAATTTCCGGTTGCAGCACATATGGAATCCGCTTAAACAAAAATTGCAGTGTAACACAGTCCCTACAGAATAATATTATTCGCGACTGTCCACAGGGTGCAATCGTCACCGGTGAAAAAAGCGGCTGTACCGTAGCAAATGGCATTTCTCAAAACACAATACAATAAACTTGGAATAAAAAAGGGCTATCTCCTATGAGATAGCTCTTTATATTACTACTGTACGGTCGGCATAATCATATCTTCATCCGAAAGAATAATGCCATCAATTGTTTTATCCACAAGGATTGTTTTCCCATTATTTTTTTGCTTTTTTCTTGACAATTTTTACCACACCGTTCTTATCACTGTGATACTTCTTGCCATACAACTTGAACGTGCGATTGTGAACCATTTTTCCGCTTCCGTTAAAATAATACTGCTTTTTTCCTATCTTGATAATCTTATTTTTTTGTACACAGCCCGTCTTATCAAAATAGTACTTATCACCATCAATTTTCCCACATTTACCGGTAACTAAAGTACCATCGGTACGCACCGCATACGTATTAGACTTAAAATCATAAAACTCGGTTCTTGCATTGCCTGCATACATGGTTCCATCGGTATCAAAAAGATAATATTCCCCATTTATCTCATATTTTCCATTGCGCAACATTCTTCCATTGTCGTCAAAATAGTAGGAAAAATCGTCAATATCTTCCCAATCATCAATCGTCACTTCCCCATAATAATCAACGGCATAATAGTAAGAACCTATTTTTTTAA
This sequence comes from Lachnospiraceae bacterium, assembly GCA_902363675.1. Lineage (GTDB taxonomy): Bacteria > Bacillota > Clostridia > Lachnospirales > Lachnospiraceae > Roseburia. Next base: position 29,053 of record CABJAV010000021.1, read on the forward strand.
TAACTGTCTCATCCTCTATCCCGCTGTTTACCATATATCCATCTTGATCAAAATACATCGGAACACCATTAATGAAGCTTAATCCTACCTTCATATAGGCATATTTCTTATTTTGTGAAAACGCAAAATATCGTTTTTCGCTATTATACGTTTTCCAACCCGAATAACTGCCATCCGGCATATAGGTTCCGTAATCCATTTGGCCCCCGGCCTGGAACCGGAAATAATGACTTCCTACTTTTTGGATTCCCTTTAAAGGAAGACACTCAGAGTTAAGATAATACATGTCGTGATCCCTGTTTGATCCATCCGCCCCATAAAGATATTGCCATCCGGTCATTTTGTTTGCTTTCGAAATAACGGATCCTTTATACAAAGTAATCGCATCATTTACAATGTGATATACAATTGTCTTTTTCTCGTTTCCAACCATATAACACATTCCATATTTAGAAGCACGTTTTGTTGCTGTATAAGTTCTCCAATGACCACTTTGAAGATTATACTTGTCCACGCCGCTGTTTGGAACAAATGAATACTTAGGACGTATAGCTTTTAGCAAATCAGTGGAATTTCCAGATCCGATACCATGATGGTTCATTTTCATAATATCGCATTTCAATTCGCTTCCATAGGCTTCAACAAGTGCCTTTGCTTCTCGCCCATAGCAATCTCCTGCCGTAAAGTATTTGGTATTTCCGCATGTGAAGATCATAGCCAATGAACTGTCATTCTCATATATAATATCACGGTTTTCCACTAATGAGTATTCTGTATATTGATACGGAGATCGTGTTGTCGAATCCGTAGGTCCCATAACCCTACCAGCAGCATCCCCTATCTGCACTACATCACCGACATTCAGATATACAATATTCATATCTGGTCTTTGATCTGCATAGTTTTGTAATTGTGAAGCTCTGTAACTGATTCGTGTCGAATACGGTGTCAGATATACTGCCGGAACATACAGGGTGTCCACGCAGATTCCCATTGCCTCTAAATTTTCCAATCCGGCGGTTATATTGTTATGGGTAGAGCCAATATGATCGCTATGCAGATGACTGAACAAAACATCTACATGCGTCAGTCCGACTTTCCGCAACTGCTCAACAATAACGCCTGTCTGTGAAGCTGAACCGATATCGATTAACAGTCCATGTCCTTTTGATTCCAATAATGTGGCATCGCCTTTATCACTCTCTCCTAAATATATCGCATAAATATTGAGTTCCGAGTTCTCCTGTGCAAAAAGCATTTCCTTTGGCGATTCTATAAGCAATAACAGCGCCAAAATAAAAAAGCTTCTTTTTTTTATTGCCTTACTAATTTTCATGTTACTTGCTATCTTTCAACTCTTTTATCGTTTCTTTGAGCATCTGATTATCATCAAATCTCTTATTGCATGTTTCATATGCTCTTCTAAATTTTCTCTTCAGCTTTTCATTCTGCTCATCCTTGGATGTACCGTCAAATTTTGGAATCGTTTCAAGTAAAGTTTCATAATCATATGGCTGAATGTCTGTGTCTTCTCCACAGATCACTTCTTTCACGCCTGAAAACAGTGTGCGATAAACACTCATAAGATATTCTTCATCTTTTGTAATGCCCTCTTCCATTGCCTTCTCCAGACGGTCTACAATAGCTTCAGCCTCAAAGGATTCACGCTCTATTGCTCTATCCGGATATCCAATTCCCTTATAAAAGCCTGGCACCTTTGTGTTCCATACCAAGCTGACTGCCGGAATATTCATAGAAAATGAAATGATACTCGGATGCAACCGACACGAAATAACGCCATCATACTTTGCCATCTTGCTAAAAAGAGTTTCCGGCATATTGATGTTAAACACGCATTTTTCCACCGGCACATTATAATTTCGGATAAGGTAATCCAGGAATGCCTCATCTCCGAAATGTCCGCTTGTAATCAATTCATAATCGTAATTACGATTCTTTACCGTTTCAATGACGTTCAGCCATAATTCAGCAGCTTGTTCCCTTGTGAAATCAACATGATTGTCTACAAATCCGTTTGCTCTGATAACAAAGATTCCAATCTTTTTCTTTTTTCCCTTCTTGATTACCTTCTTCTTTACAGGGATAATTCCAAATTTTTTGGTAATCACTTCCTGCCCGATGTAATTATCGAATACTGTTGCCGAAAATACCGCCGGATCCGAAACAAGTCCTATCTTAAAAGAATTGTTCTCATTATACTTTTCCAGTCGCTCTAATCCGTCACGTGTTGTAATCTGTTTCACGCACTCGGAATTAAGCGCAGCTTTCAATCTCTGACATTTTTTACTTTTTTCGTCATATGATTCAATCCCAATAGCAGAGAAAATCACCGGCTTGTTATACTTTTGTGCAATCTCAATTGTAACAGCAGTTCTTTCATAAAAATTCTGATACTTATAATTAAATACAGGAGCTCCGCCAAAAACAACCAGATCGGCCTGTGAAATCGCTTTTTCTGCGGCACACAACAATTGAGGCTCCCTTGTTGACATATATTTTTTTGTCACGATCGAAGCGGCCCGGCTATTAATCTGATATGCACTTTTATCGATTCCAAGATTTTTCATCAAAACATGCAACAATCCAATATCACTAGCTTCAATTACCTGATCGCCAACATTGTCAGAATCTCTGTTTGTTAGTAATAAAATTGTAAATTTCTTGTCATTCAAATCCATAATCCACCTACTTATCTCTACTGAATCGCTTATTCCATCCAGCGAATCATGCGCTTATACGCATCTACCAATCCAACCTCCGGTTTCCAGCCGAGCGCACGCATCTTAGACGCATCCAGCCACATTTTGACCGGTGGTGCATATCCTAAAGACGCACTGTCTTCCGGAATATCGATCACAGCCTGAATCTTGCTTCCGGCGATCTCTTTTGCAACAAGCTCTGCCATGTTACGGATTGTAATATGACTCTCCTCGTTTGCAATATTGTATGCTTTCCCTGCTTCGCCCTTCACCAGAAGCGTCAGTATCGCAGCGATTGCATCTGCCGTATATACATAATTTCCTTCCGATTCTCCGGTCGTATGCAGGACAATATTCTCTCCATTGACTGCACTTCTTGCAAACTGTGCAAATACACGGTTCTCTGTAGGAAGAATTCCCGCTCCAAAAGTCTGAGCCAGTCTTGCGCTGATCACATTCACTCCATACTGCGCCGCATATGCGGTACACATACACTCACACATACGCTTTCCTTCCGGATAGCAGCTGCGAACCGTCTCAATATCGACATAGCCGAGATCCTTTTCCGCTGTCCTGCCCTCCGTCTTCGGCTGTCCGTAGATTTCCATTGAAGAAATATAGATAAATGCTCTCACTTTTTTTTCAACTGCAAGCTGCAGCATCTTCTCTGTTCCGTCAATCGAAGTACGAATGGTTCCTACCGGATCGGATACCATAAGCTTAGAAGCCGTAACTGCTGCCGCATGGATGATATAATCGCATTCGCCCTCACAACATACTTTCTCCGTTGCCAGATCTGCCACGATGTAAGAAAGCGCATCCGTTTTTTCATCTTCAAAAATACGATCGGCTTTATCGGTATTACGCACAACAGCATATACCTTTGCATTCAGATTTATGGTCTCATTAGCATATAACAGACATCTTACCAGCAATGAACCGACCAGTCCCGTTGCGCCTGTGATCAAAAATGTTTTGTCACGCAGCTCATTCCACGGAATATTACGTTCCGTAAGCTGCTTAAAATCTTCTATCAATACCTCTCTCATAGCAATGCTCCTTAACTTTCAAGACCGTAGATCTGAGCTTCCTCTCTTGCATCGAGAAGTGCACGCATCGTATAGAAATCATCCGGTGTTGTAATCTTGATATTCTCCTGCGGACCCTCAATCAGATACAGTTTTTTGCCGTAATACTGCATCATAGAGCAGGAATCGATAAAGTCATATTTATTTTCCGCCATTGCCTTGCGGTGTGCTCCAATGATTTCATCCAGATAAAAGCTCTGTGGTGCACGTGCCAGACGTGTGTCTTCACGGTTTGGAACATCCTCGATAGAATTATCCTCACCCACAACCAAAACTGTCTCCTTTACCTTCACACAGGTAATGGATGAACCATATTTTTTTACAGACTCAATGTTATCGGTAATGGTCTTCTCGTTGATCAGTGGACGTACTCCGTCATGAATCAATACGATCGACTTTTCTCCGGCAGCAATCTCTTCTGCTGCTTTTAACCCATTGTAGATGGACTCCTGTCCGCTTGCTCCACCCGGTACAACCTTCTTTACCTTCTTAATATTAAATTTTTCCAACAGTTCCTGCAGATAAGGAATCCAGTCTTCCAAACATGCAACTGCAATCGCATCGATTTCCGGATGATTTTCAAACAACTCAAGCGTATGGATAATAATCGGCTTTCCATATACATCAATAAATTGTTTCGGCTTGACACGACTGTTCATTCGTTTACCTACACCACCTGCAAAAATTACTCCAATATTCATAATAACCTCTCCCTGCTTTCTAAAAGATAGTTTACATTGTTCTTATTATTTCTGACGATACGGTAAAATTTTCTTTTCCTGATATTCAATCATCGTATCATAAATACGCTTACAGTTGTTATGATCATTATAATAGAAGAAATCATCAGCACGACGTACATATTCTTCCTTCATCTTACATCCGCTTGCCATGTATTCACATAACAGATCGATCAGTTCATCATTATCATGTGCAATTTCTCCGAATGCCATCGTATCATAGAAGAATGTTCCCTCTTCATAATGCTGAGGAATATCTTTGTGATGCAGATAAACGAGCGGCTTTCTCATATAAGCAAAATCGAACTGGATTCCCGAGAAGTCCGTTACCATCAGACTGGATTCACGGAACATGGTCTCATAACTCATATCACCAACAGCCGGAATAATATCCACATAATCATTTTTATCAAAGTCATTTACCTGCGCACTTACAATCGGGTGCAGTACATATTTAATACGATATCCATATTTCTTGGCCGCTTCAATCAGACGCGGATCATTGATCAAGGCATTAAATACCTGGAAATAGGTACTTTCTTTAAACAACGGATTATAATCTCTCTGCTCGCCCTCACTTGTCCGTACCGGAACAGCAGCCTGCATACGCCATGTCGGACTGATCATGATCTGTTTCTTATCGTCATTCTTCAAACCATCATAACGCGGTACACCGGTAAGTTTCAATGCATCATAGCCTTCATAATCATATATTGGCTTTGAAAGATTCTCCAATTCATACTTCGATGCACAGAAATATAATCTTGTATTATCACGCAAACGATTCTGCGCAACTGCAATCTTCTGTACCGACATACCATGCTGTACGCAGCACACATGGAAATCCACAAGATCACGCACATAGCTTGAATTCGGTAATCCATAGTTATTAAAAGCAAAAACCGTCGAGTTCGAAATAACCATCATGTCTGCCATAAGGAATACCAGACGATGCTTAATACTTCCTCTTACGAGCGGCTTATAACCGTCTCTCTTCAATCTCTTGTAATCGGTTGCATGCTTATCGATCAGATAGTAATGTTTTATTCCATCTTTTTGAGCACATGAGTAACGATATAAGTATTCGGAAGAATCTCCGCCTTTATAGATCTTGTCCAGATACATCCAGATCGGCTTGCGCTTCATGATCGGACGCATCATAAAATATACTTTACGAACGGCAAGAAATATCCATGCTCTCTTTTTGAAAGATAAGAACATTTCTTTTGATAACTTGTGTTCCTGTTTCTTTTGCTCCTTCTTGGTTATGGTGCGGATCTTCATTCCTTCGTCGCACTTTACCGCCATATAGCGCTGTTCTTTACCAAAACACCAATAACTGTTTGTAAAAGTTCTACTCATTCTGCTGAAATGAGACTCATACATAAAGTTGATCTTAATTGCCTCACCCTGCACATCTGCCTGACAAAACAATTCACATTCTTTAATATTGTCCATCGAAAGATCAATGTGGAAAGAATGACCTTTGTAAACACTGACACCAAATACCTTTGTCAGAGAATATCTTCCATTGTAATTTAACGGATACTTCTTTCCATTAAATACCATATATACCTTGTCCGCCATTGAGTAAAGGATAGGATGTACGGTTCCGTCAATACTTAATACTCCGCTTTCATAGTTCATAAACAGAATATTTGTTTTCAAATTGGCAATCTTATTAAATACCGTATTTTTCGAACCGTAATATATATTTCCGGACAAATAGCGTTTCTCAAAACGAAAATCTTTTCCGTATTTCAAAATACCGCATAACCATTTCATCGAATCCGTCATATTGCTTTCTTTAATCTTATGACCATCAAAGAGGATATCATCATCGATATACTGGAATGCCTCTCCCATTCTCTCAAGGCATAGTGTTTCTTCCCCCTGAGGGATGACATGCTTATTCCGGTTATTAATATTACTCTTGATACGGCTCTTGATTGTAAACATGAAATGATACTGTATAAATCTAGGTACTTCTCCATGTTTCTCATGAAGATCCTTTAAAAACGGAATCCAGAACTTGTCAAAGGAATCCTCATACCATTCTCTCTGATAAATGCCCTCAAAAAAAGTACATTCTCCTTCCCGGACTTCATGGCTCTCATGGGTAAGCGATTGCAAAAAGATCATCTTCTTCTCTTTTGCAGACACGCGCAGGAAGAACTCTCTCTCCGTCTCCATGCCAAACTCCGGACGGAACTCGTTACCAGTAAAAATCTTATTTCTCAGGAATGTACCCGCGAAATAGAATGGATGACAATGATATTCGTTTTCAAAATCTTCAGCAATAATCTTCTTGATGAGCGGATCGGTTGCAAACGCAACATTCTTCCCATCGAGCATCGTCTTATGAAGCATGAAGATATTGTACTTGGTATATCTATCGGCCGCTTCCTGAACCTGTGTCAAAGTATCGCCTGTCCACTGGTCTCCGCCCTGAATACAGGTCACAATATCCCCTGTCACACGCTTCTTGGCATCTATATATGCTGCGATCGCATTGTCAGCTTCACAGATTTCTGCTTTTGCTTTCAGCTGCTCCAATGCAGAAACATACTCTGCAGATCTGTTATTTTCTTTTGAATAGATCAAAACCTGTACATCAAGATCCTTGTCCGATATCTGTTCCTTCAGACACTGTAAGGTTGTCGAATCATAACTCTCATCATCCGACAATTTCCAAATAATTGATACACTCATTTTATGACTCCTATTTCTTCTTTGCCGTAGATTTTTTCTTCTTTTTCTTTGGCAACTCGTCTTCTCTTTCCTCAATCATCTTCTCATAAATCGGTGCCACATCGTCAATATCACCATATGCGAGCAACTTGCCATGATCCAGAATCATCGCTTTATTGCAAAGACGCTTAACCTGATCCAATGAATGGGAGACAAAAAGCACCGTAACACCCGACTCGAACATACTCATTACTTTCTTTTCGCTCTTCTTACGGAATTTTGCATCACCGACCGATAAGACCTCATCCAGGATAAGGATCTTAGGCGATACAACCGTCGCAATAGAAAAACCGAGTCTTGAGCGCATACCGGAAGAATAATTCTGTACCGGCACATCAATAAAATCTCCCAATTCGGAGAACTCTACAATTTCATCATATTTTTCATCAATAAACTTTTTGCTGTATCCGAGCACTGCACCATATAAGTATATATTTTCATGACCGGTATACTGCTTATCGAAACCGGCCCCCAGCTCCAATAATGGGGCTATCTTGCCGTGCTTTTCAACCGTGCCTTCGGTCGGCTTAAATACTCCCGCGATTACCTTTAACAGTGTACTCTTTCCCGCTCCGTTCAATCCAAGGATACCTACACGATCGCCTTTTTCAATTTCAACATTAATGTCTTTCAAAGCCCAGAATTCATTATAATGAACTTCACGTTTCAAAGATTTAATGAGGTAATCTTTCAGGTTATCCACTTTTTCTTTACTAAGATTGAATTTCATTCCAACGTGGTTTAATACAATTGCTTTCTCGCTCATAAATCTCTCCCAACCTAGATCTGAAGGATGAACTCATCCTGTTTCTTAATAAACATATAAATTCCGATCACAATAGTAACAATACTAAAAATGGATGCGTATGCGAAATTACGCATATTCATCAATTCTCCAAACACAGCTGATCGGAAGATATCAATAATGCAGAATAAAGGATTATACTTTAATATCCAATAAAATCCACTTTTCAGTAATCGCTCCGGCTCATAGAAAATTGCACACATATACATAATAAGCATCAGTGCAACGCTCCATAAATACTCCATATCACGGAAGAATACGCCAAGTGTCGCAAGAATAAATCCGCATCCTACGGAAATCATAAGGATCAGTATCAGTGCAATTGGTGCCTGAACAAGATAAATGGTCGGTTTTACCTTAAGAACAGCCGCAACTACAACCAGCACGATCAAAGAAATCAAGAAAATAATGTAGTTGTACAAAATGCTTGATAATGTATAAAGATATTTGGGAACATATACTTTTTTGATCATAGAAGCATTCTTTCGAATAGACGTAAGCGCTGCCTTTGTAGCTGTAGAGTAAAAGCTGAAAAGCAGACGTCCGCACAAAATATATACGGAAAATTCCTTCGTTCTGTTGCCTAAAATGGTACCGAATACAACCGTCAATACGATCATTGTACACAACGGCTCCAGTAACGACCAGATAATTCCAAGATAGGATCTTCTGTATTTGAGTTTAATACCTTTTTTAACAAGTTCGCTTAACAGAAAGCGATAATTTACAAATGAATCAATATATTTTTTCATATCTACCTCGTTGCGTTTATTTTACAAATTCAGCCTATTTTATCAAGTAATATGCTATACGTCAAATTCTGCCCATACTTTCATCTTATGATCCACACGTTTTTCTGCAGGTGGAAGTACCATATAATCGCCAAATATCTGTCTTAAATACCGGTCATAACAACCAGGCGCACAATACTGCTTTCCCTCAAATGTCACATTGGTAAATGCAACCACCTCATCATGCAGACACCGCTCACCCACACCATAGATGCCATAAGTAATCGCACCTACATATTTTGATCGATCATAATCATATCGTCTGGCAATTCGATCCATCTTATCAATGATGCGCTGATAACCAACGCATCTCATAAGAAGAACAATCGGCATTTTTGCGATAATATGTCCCGGCGATGTGCCCTTGCCGATCTTGGCTCTGGCATTCTGGATCATATAGCGCATCTTCTTCATCTTCCGGAAAAGACGAGCCGCTTCCTTTTCATCCTCCGGCCATCCATCCTGCGGAAAAATATCCAAAAACAAATGTAATACCTGACATTTTTCCCGAATATATTGTGAACTGTTGCGCTCCAGGTGTGTCCCTGTATGAATCAATTCACAATACGGATTGGACAAAGTTCCTTTCTCGCCGCTGATTGCCTGTAAATGCTCGCTCACCGGTTCCTGATTCACCAGTTCAAGAAATCTCTCATAATCCTTTCTCGGCATACCGACATCAATATCATCATCCCATGGGATAAATCCCTGATGTCTTACTGCACCAAGCAAGGTTCCACCCACCAGATAATAGCGGAGTCCATGCCTCTGACAGTAAGCGACAAAGTCATCCAACATTCCTGTCAGAACCTGCTGAATCTGTTGTTTATCAAGAAGTTTCGGTGCCACATATTCTCCTGGAAGTTTCAGATCATACAACACATGATGCTCTCTTTTCTCCTCCGGCGGAATCTCCATATAATCTCCATACAATCTTGTCAGATAATTTTTATAATCACTTGTGACACATAACATGTGTCCTTCAAACTCCACCTTCTGCGTTTGCATGAAAGTTTCTCTCTGATACAATTCTCCAAAGAAATGATTTCTCCCTGAGGGAATGGTAATATATTCTGATTTTTCATCCGTACATTGTGCCATCTTCTTCTGCACACTGCGATACAGTCCCATGGGATTGCATGCAAAAAGTACTCCGATACACCGCTTCACAAACATGATCACGCTTGCTTTACGGTTTCCTTCCGCGAGCTTTTTAAACTCATCACGCCACGCATACATCCGGTAACACGATAAAAAAAACAAACCTGCCTGAACACCGATTCCATGCCAGGCACGATAAACAGCATTATTATAGGTATTTTCTATAATAAAGATATCCAGCTTAATTCCGCAATTTTCTTTTTTCTGATTCATGTATTCCTGAAATACGGTATTCCTTCTGTGCACCTGTATAAAAGAGCTCAGATAGCCCTCTGTGTAAAGTGGCGCTTCGATATAATATTTGTCTGGATATCGATTCTCGATCGCATGAATCAGCTGCGTAATATATTTTCTCGGAATATTCAGGTCGATGTCGTCATCCCACGGAATAAATCCACCATGCCTTACTGCGCCAAGTGCCGATCCCCCTCCCAGCATATACGGGATTCCGTTCTCGTCACACAATGCGATCACATCCAACGCTGCTTCCAGCACAACGTTCTTGATTGCCTCCGTCTCTTCATCCGTCAAGCGATGCAAACCCGTTTTTCTGGACAAATTTTCTTTCAGCAATTCATTTGTCTGTAACACTGCCATATCATCTTCCAGCTTTCAGTTTTGCAAAAAGTTTTGTGTTGCGTTCCTTTACAAAGGTAATGACCGCAGATTCCAGCCATGTAAGATAAGTATTCTTCCACCGAATTGGAATCAGCATAATCTTCATATATTTAGAATGTGGATTTGCGACTTTCAAAGTTGCATCCACGTGTGGATTGTGAAGCATTTTTCTAATTTCCGCGCGTCTCTGTTTCCCTGTTAATGTGCATTTTGAACTTGTCACATTTGCAATGCATCCCACCATTCGCTCGATATAACGTCGCGCTATCATCTCCTGCGTCGGTGCATTATCCACGCCCCACTCACGATACAGATCCTGCATCCATCCGTGTTCTTCCTCCCTCTTCTCGTACATGTCTGCACGATAAGCTGCGGTCTCTGACTCTGCGCGCGCACGGATGAAATGATAGTAAGCCTTTGTGGAAACCACAACGGACTCCACATTCCGGATATAACTGATATTAAACGGGAAATCATCCCACAATGTCTGTGGAAAATATAACCCGTGTTCTCTCATATAATCAAGCCGGTACAATTTATTCCAGGGTGTGTATAACATATTCCGGTCAAAATACCGATAAGATTCCTCGCGGAATGACTTTGCATCCGTGAACACTTTATCGTCCACGTAGATTTTCTCACTCAGATGCTTGTCCCCATAATAGGTATCGATATAATATCCGCATACGACAAGCTGCGCATTGTGTTGCTCCGCCATATCGTACATATCCTGTAGCATCGTTTTTTCTGCCCAATCATCGGAATCAAGAAAATACACATATTTTCCTTTTGCCATATCAATTGCTGTGTTTCTCGCACTCGGAGCTCCACCATTTTCTTTGTGGATCACCTGAATACGGGAATCCTTTGCCGCATAGGCATCACAGATTTCGCCGCTTCGATCCGGAGTTCCGTCATCGACAATCAAAAATTCATAATCCGTAAATGTCTGAGACAATATACTTTCAATCGCTTTACCTACATATTCTTCTACTTTATATACAGGCATAATGATGCTGATCTTTACATCGCTCATATATATGGCTCCTTCATATCTTTACGTGTCCGGTCTCTTTTAAATAATGATTTTCAAAAAAGCCCACAAGACAACAGACTAACATTAGTATAACACAAATATGCACAAAGGCAATCTGTTTAATTCCCAAAAAATACTGAAAATAGGCATAAAATTTGTTATAATAGAATAGATTCACGGATCATATAAAAAAGAAATTTGTATATATAGGAGTTTTCAAGACATGCTTAGCAAAAAACTTATGAAAAGTGCTCTTATTGCCTTTTCCTGTATGATGCTTGCACTTCCTGCCAACGCATATGCAGCAGGCAGCAATGCAAACCAAACCATCTCAAAAACGGCAGCAGCGAAAACAGACAGCGAAATGTCCAGGACAGCACGTGCGCTCGGTGGAATCTATAATGCGAAAACGAATACCATCACATTAAAATCAAACAAAAAATTGTCCAAAGACGTAAAGATCAGCAATAACAAATCGCTTACACTGAACATGAACGGCAAGAAGATCACCGGCGGAAGTATTACAATAAACAATGCTTCCAAAGCGCCTGTCATCATAAAGGGGCACGGCAAAATCATAAACTGCCAGATTTTCAAGTGGGGAAGCGGCAAACTGACTCTTGACGGAGATATCACCTACAAACATTCATCCAAAGACATCTTATTGCTCAGAGAGGGGACAACCGTCATCCGAAACGGTAATTTCTATTGTACCGCCAAGAATAAAGATATACTCTGGTCCGATTACCTGTATGAGTACGACCAAACCTACCTCTATATTAAGGGTGGAAACTTTCACGGAGACATTTACCTGTCCAACTGTGCAACCTATATCAAAAAGGGAACCCTTGACGGAAAAATCTATTTATACTGCGGAGGTTTATATATACAGGGCGGAACCATCCAAAAAGGCATTTACGATACAAGTGACGATGATTCTTCTTTCAAAATCGATATATCCGGCGGAAAGATTCTTGACCAGATCGTTTTGCATAACGGAAACGAGTTGATCATGTCTGGCGGTATCATCCAATCGGATCAAGATGCCGTAATTCAATCCGACATGCCCGAAGGCGACGAGTATTCTCACGGTGACATACGAATTCAAGGCGGCACCATCATTTCTGCCAAAGAAAATGGCTACGGAATAAAAGCCGTAAATACAGAAATCGAATTATCCGGCGGCACCATCAAAAATACAACCGCCAAAGGTAACACCGCCGTTTACAGTGTTCGTTACAACAATAATGTCAAAGATATCAATGTAAAAAAGCATGACGCTGTCTCTTTCATCGGTTTTCAATCAGACCTGAACAATCTTTATAAGGAAAATTATTGCGGCGAGAATATTCAATACCACCTCGATGACAACGGAACCCTTACACTCTCCGGAACCGGAGACATGTTCACAAGCATCGATTTTGGAAGCATGGATCACGAAAAGCTAGAAAAGAAGATCAAAAATGTAATAATTGAAGAAGGTGTAACTGCTGTCGGAGGATTCGATTTCTGTTCTCATTTAAAATCGGTCAGTTTGCCAAGCAGTCTGAAAACCATCTACCACTTGGCATTTTATCATTGCACCGCCTTAGAAAGTGTTACCATGAAATCCGGACTCGAAAAAATCGGCTCCATCGCATTTATGGATGACCATCAATTAAAAGAGATCAATATACCGGATACGGTTACTACGATTGGGGAACAAGCCTTTGACAGTTGCTATAAATTAGAGAAAGTACATCTTTCCAATAACTTAAATGAGTTAACGGACTTCATGTTTCATCATTGCTACAACCTAAAGAATGTTGAAATTCCGGATACAATAACTGAAATTCCATATGGTGCATTCTATGGTTGCACCAAACTGGCAAGTGTTAAATTACCTGCAAACCTTAAAAAGATAGATGCAACAGCATTTATCAGTTGTGTAAATCTGACCGAAATTAAAATACCACCTACCGTAAAAGAAATCGGACGTTCCGCATTCAAAAACTGCAGAAGACTAGAAACCGTAAACATGACAAGTTCTGAAGACATGGTGATTCACAAGTCGGCATTTAAAGATACACCATATGCCAAAACCAAAGATACCAAGTAGCAAATAAGGGGTGTGATCTGACAATCATCAAATCACACCCATTTCTTATTTGTAGCAGTCATCCCTAATCCGACTCTTTCCTGATCGCGGTCGTCTGGTTTTCATCCACACCTTCCGTATTCTCCCTCACAAACAGGATCTTAAACGTAAGGAACAAAATCTTGATATCCATCCATACTGAATAATTTTCAATATAAGTCAGGTCAAGTTTTAACTTATCATATGGTGTCGTATTATACTTTCCATATACCTGCGCATATCCGGTCAGTCCTGCTTTGACTTTCAAACGTAAAACAAACTCCGGAATTTCTTCGGTATACTGGTCTGCGATCACCTGGCGCTCCGGTCTTGGTCCGACAACGGACATATCGCCCTTTAAAATATTGAAAAGCTGTGGCAGTTCGTCAAAATGAATTGCACGGATCACTCTTCCCACCGGTGTCACGCGGGCATCGCCTTTTGCCGCCAGTCTTGCTCCTGCATCCTCCGAATGAACGGTCATGCTGCGAAATTTATAAATCATAAACGGTTTTCCATCTTTTGTCAGGCGCTCCTGCTTGTAAAGGATCGGTCCATGATCATACAGCTTAATCGCCAATACGATCAAAAGCATAAACGGAGATGCAATCACAATTCCAATCAGAGAAATCACAATATCCATAATACGCTTGATAAACAAATCTACAATGCCAAGTCCCTGATTCCGTGACAGTAACAGTGGTGTATCAAACAGGTGAATATCATCCGCACCACGAAACAGGATATCTGAAATCTTTGGTGTAACATACGTACGAATGGATTCCTGATAACAGTATTTCATGATCTGGTTACGGGCTTCCGATGGAAGATCACATAAAAGCACCGCATTATACTTCTGAATCATCGGATACAGTTTTTCATAACCGATGCGATAACTCTGTGCCGCACAGATATTATATTTGTCTTTTCTTGTATTGATCTTGTCAATCAGATCATCCGGTGAATAATTTCCATATATAACGAGCATCTGTCTCGGCGGATACAGCCATTGGTAAAACTTCCGTACCAGGCAGACCCAGGGCACAATAAATATAATCTCCGTCAATGTCATCAAAAGCAATGGGCGCGGATTCATATAATCATTGGCAACCATACAGACTTCAAAATAAGAAACAACCATTGCCAGCAAGACTGCCAGAACCTGAGATAAAACAATATCGGACAAACGCATATAACCGATACGATATCCCCCGAGCACCTTTGTAAAGAAGAACACGAACAGCACATACATGCCAATAACTGCCCAGTTACCTCTCATGGAAAATTTATTTGCCTTATTCAGCTGCGGGACATAAATCTCATACCAGACCCACCCAAAACATACTGCTTCCATTGCAAGTGTCAGCACGTTCGCCACAAAATTCAATAAATGCTTGTACTTTTCTTTCATAATATAACTTTTCCTCTTCTTGAACGTCAGCCATGCAAAATATACCGCGTTTATTCTCCAACTCCGCTTTCAATAAATGCAACTAATGCAGATAAAGCCTCTGTCTCATCTACACCTTCACATACCAGAGTGATTTCATCTCCAGATTTAATGCAGGCTCCAAGCACACTCAGTACACTTTTTGCATTGGCTATATTATTGCCATAATTAAACGTAACCTTACATTTATATTTCATTGCTTCTTTGCATAAATTTCCTGCCGGACGTAAATGAAGTCCTGTTGGATTGATAATACGAATTTTCTGTGATACCACAATGATTCCCCCTTATCGCGTTATTTTAATTTATTCATTCTGATCCTGCTGTCCTTCACTTTCAGAATCATTTTCTGATGAATCATCATCAGTATTTTCACTGTCATTTTTTGTTTTGTCTTTAATTTCTATTGTGACAGTAATTGTCTGATAAGCATAATTATCCTCATCCAGATTAAGATCAAGGTTTACCTGATGCGTGCCGACTCCAAGATCAGTCACATCAATTGATGCGCTCAGCTGGCTGGTATTCAGCTTATTCAGATCATTTTTCAGTCCACTCACGGTAACCGCCACTGTGGACTGGTCAAATGATAAATCATAATTTGAGTCAAGACCATTTACGTTAATCTGGCTGGTACTGAGATTAAACTTCTTCAATTCATAAGCTTCGATACGAACTGTCACAGTCACAGTTGCATCCGATGCATTTACCAGTTCAACACCATCCGGCAAATACTCCGAGATATCAATTGTTGTTGTAATATCTTCGCTTGCCCCGGATACATTCAGTACATCTCCCGGAATATTCAGAGAGCTGAGCGGATTCAGTGTTGTAGATGATCCCTTAACTTTGATTGTCTCCGGTTTGCTGCTGATTTCCACAACACGGTTGTCCCCATATGGCACACCTGATGTAGAAAATACCAATGGAATTTCCTTAACGCTCAAAATTTTTGCAGAAATTGTAACTGTCGTATTGCTAAGTTTCAACTTTGTCGTATCGATTTCCTGTCCATCTGCATCATAGAGCGCCGGAATAACATTGTCCGACAAATTCATAGACATTCCATCTACATCAATGGTCGCTACGACCGAATCGATTTTGTTTACAATCGAAGCCGGTCCGGAAACATTCAACACATTCGGATTTGTGACTGTAACTTCACCTAACGCATAGCCATCCGCAACTTTTCCGCTGGTATCTGCTGTAATAATGAATCTTCTCTTCATCAAATCCTCTAAGGACACTTCCAGATATTTGTTTTTTTCATTATATTTTAAGGAACTGTTGCTTCGTTTGCTGATGATCTCAATCGGCACATTTGCCTTATCACCATCTTCATTTACAATCATGCGGTTCATATCTGCCACCGCAGTAAAATCGGTATCTTCCAGCTTATTCAAAACGCTTCTCTTTGCCGTCACCGCAAAGGATACCGTATTTGTTCCATTTAACACTTCATAGCATTTATTCATGTCCGTGACTACGGACGCATTCTCAACTGTGACATTCGTGGTATAAGAAACGGTAATCGTAGGATCGTCCGTATTATACACAACCAGCCACAAAATGAAAGCAAAAACAACTGCCAGTATTTTAAAGCCCAGATTTTTTGTCAGAGTCTTTAGAATTTTATTTCCCATTTCTAAACCTCCTTTTCAGCAGCTCAAGCTTTGTCACCTCATGGTTTCGATTTTGCAGATACTGCAGTTTTTCCCGAAGAAAATCTGCATCGATTCCATGGTAAATCTGACCTTTGGAAGCAATCGAAACCTTGCCGGTCTCTTCCGATACCACAATTGTAAGAGAATCACTTACTTCACTTACTCCAACTGCCGCCCTATGTCTTGTACCAAGATTTTTACTCAAAGAAAGGCTGTCTGATAGCGGAAGATAGCAGGTTGCGGATACCACGCGATCACCTCTGACTATAACTGCACCATCATGAAGTGGTGTGTTCTTCTCAAAAATATTAATCAACAGCTGACTGCTTAGAATCGCATCAATATCAATTCCCGTACGTATATATTCATTGAGCAGAATCTCATCTTCAATAACGATCAGTGCACCGGTGCGAACCTTTCCCATCGCATAGCATGCCTTGATCAGTTCCTCAATGGTTCGATCGGAAAATTTACACTCATCTGATTTTGAAAAATTGAATATCTTACCAAAGAAATTCTTTTCTCCAAGATTTTCCAATGCTTTACGAAGTTCCGGCTGAAAAATGATAACCAATGCGATCAGCCCTACATTTAAGGTTCTCTCTGCCAGCCAGAGAATCGTATTCATCTGGAAAATTGCAGAAACCAGAACAAAAAGTAAAATTACAATAATTCCTTTGAACAGATTCCACGCTTTCGTACTTTTGATCCATAATAAAATATGGTAAAAGAGAAACGCGATAATTAAAATTTCTATAAAATCAATTGGAGAGAATGAAATATCCGGCAATCCCAATAACATAGATGCCTGATCATAAAATTCTGCCAGCATACCTTTGAAATTTTGCATTCGTCTCTCCTTTCCTATTTCCAATCACAATTGTTTCTATTTTAATAAATCTTCATCGATATCCAATTCCTTGGCAATTACCTTACGACTGGTCTCTTCCTCTTCTTCAGTCAGTTTTCTCTTACTATGATCGATACGCTTGCCCATACTTGCTGTATTTCCAAAATGTTTTACCGTCACTTCTTTGACTGCAACCATTTTCTTTGGAACCGCCTTCACATAGTAATAATAATCATCGTCTTCAAACTGTACACGCTCTGTGCGGGCGTAATCCAGATTCATAAATAAAAACTGAATCACAAAATCAATCAATAAGGAAATAATGCTTCCAACTAACAGGCTCACTGTTTTTCCGGAAATATTCAAAACAATAAACCCTACAAACAATCCTGCAATTTCAATCAACACTCCTGATATAATTGCAAGTGTCCATGCATGGTCTACCTCCATGCGACGTACAATGTACACTACAATTGCTGTAACGACAAAAATTGCAATCACCAGAAACATTTCCTTGTTGTTCAGTAACTGTCCAACAGAAATATCGAACTTTGATTGCGCTGCCGTGTCTTTTTCTGATGTCACATTCATTAACGTGGCTGCATTCTGATGTATTCCTTCCAAAAAATAATAAACTACAGTACCGCAAACAACCGCGATCACCGAGTAAGCACCTCGTAAAAGGCTACAGGCAACCGGCATCACATAAGATATCCGCAATTTAAAGCATACCGGTGTCAACACAGCGACAATTCCATCTTTTGGTGCAAATCGGAAATACAGAAAAAAAAGTGCTGCAAATAAAATCAACGTGGTAACCGCCACTTCCATAGACAATGCATACATGTCTGCCAGTACAAGCAATGCTGAAATCCAGATAATGGCATTCACCGGGAGTATTGCACACACAACCGCAAGTACCAGCGCTACCGGCCACGTACTGATTTTTGCCATAAAACCGAGATCATGGTTAATCGTTGCAAAAAGCACGAATGCGATAACAAATTTCACTGCCGGGAACAAATAATTTTCATATTTACTGTAGAAACGGATCAATTGATCCTTCATCTCTAATAATTTTGTCATAAAGCCTCCCTATGCTTTTAACTTTTCTTCTCGCCGATACATCTCCTGTACTTTCTTTGCGTGTCTTGCATACCGGTGCAACTTTCGTCTCCTCTTATCATATCTTACCCGGTACACAACAGCTGTAACAAACAGATAAGCAGCCATAAACCCAATATACAGCATAATGACATGAATTAACAAATCTGTCACATCGGCATTATTAATAAAAGCAATCAGCGCGCTGACGTCTCCGATTCCCCATAAAATCACCAGCAAAATGAACGCAATCGTTCCTGTGAAAAAGCTTTTTATCATTTCCTTTCCTACATAATCACTGATGTAATATTTACCAGTCTGCTGACATTTTTCATCTTCATATGCATCATATACCGCCATACGGTACAATTCTTTTACCCTGTCTTCATTGATCATATGGTTCATGCCTTCCTATAGTATATTTTATATTTGGACACAATTACGCATTATTTTGTATTATAGCACATTTATACATTTTTTCAAACCCACAATCTGATAAATAAAGTGTGCGCTTGCTTTTACTGTATTGGGCATTCCAAAGGAATTTCCTATCCAATAAAAAACAGCCCCGGAATACCCGAGGCTGCCAATTTCCACACTATCTGCCACAAATTATTGAATTATTCAAAACTGTTTTTTAAAATAACGCATGCGATCATTTTCTCTCGCCCCATGCTCATCCGGCACTGTTCCCTGCCATTTTCCGT
This sequence comes from Lachnospiraceae bacterium, assembly GCA_902363675.1. GTDB lineage: Bacteria > Bacillota > Clostridia > Lachnospirales > Lachnospiraceae > Roseburia. The sequence continues at coordinate 48,654 of CABJAV010000021.1, forward strand.
TAACAGCTCCCATCAAATCTGTTGAAATTCTCGCCTTACACTTTTTGCAAAAACGTCCAGAACAAATCGGTCTGCCACAGGATTCGCAGGTGATTTCCGCACTCGTAGGGTTGGAAAGCACAAGCCTCTCCTCTCGAATCCAGCGAATAATCTGCTTTACGGAAATCTTCAATTCCTTCGAAAGTTCCTCCACGGAAGCGTCCGGATGATCATGCAAATATTCTTTTACATCCTTAAAACGCTCATCTATTTTCTTCTGACACTCCGGACACAACCGTTCCCCATCAATCACATTAAACAATCGTCCGCAGCTTCTGCAATTCGTAACATTCATTCTGCTTCCTCCTAATAACCATTTCCGATGCACACCGATAGGAAAAAGACTTTTTCCACACCCGCAGCAAGTAGCTGCCTTGCAACGGCTTCCGCTGTGCTTCCTGTCGTGTAAATGTCATCTACTAATAAAATATATTTATATTTTACTATAAATTTTTCCACATGAAAAGCATTTTTAAGGTTATTTTTGCGTTCCTCATCCCCTAATTCTTTCTGTGGCTTTGTATCCACAATTCTTTGCACTGCAGCAGGTTCATAGGCCAGCCCTAAAGCATCCGCAAGTTTCTTCGCAAACACATCAGCCTGATTATATCCCCGCTGTTTTTCTTTTTTGCGATACATCGGTACAGGAACCACCGCTTCGACACTTTTTCCTGTAATCCAATCTCCATATTGTTTTTGTGCCTCATCAGCAAAAAAATCAGCATATGTCCGACGATTTCCATATTTAAAACGATACATCATTTTTTTTGCTTCATCCTGATACAAAAATAAAGCCTTCCCCTGCTGATAACAGGAAAACGGTGTTCCTTTCCAAAACGGACTTTGCTTTTGCTGTATTCCTCTGGTACAGTCATGGCAGTATTCCTGTTTTTCCCTGCGCACCGGTCGTCCGCAATGGTAACAGACATTATCTCCCACCGGCTTTAATTTTGTTTTGCACTTTCTGTGCGTCCATTCTCCGTTTCGTACCTCCGCTGCCTCAAGAAGATCATCACACACCGGGCAGCGTGGTGGAAATAAAAACTGTAAAAACTTTCCCCCTGTTTTTATAAAGTTTACCTCCTTCCATCTTGTCTGTACATCAGCTCATCCTCAATTGCCGTGAACTACCCATTGTCTAAAGCCAATGGGCTTCCTGCTTCGCAGACCTCGTTTCTACGTTCCACTCCGGTCGGAGCAGAACAAACATCCACCGGATGTTTTGCTCCCTACTATCTCCACAGGCGTTAATTCGGGCAGTCCCT
>CABJAV010000022.1 GCA_902363675.1 Lachnospiraceae bacterium
CTGACGGGACGATATAACACAAGGGAAACAATAAGGGAAAGCTCACCTGCGATAAATCCAGTGTTTTCAAGGGTTTGCAGAGAATTTAATAACAAAATATAACAGTTATTAAATTCCCTAAAACAGGTGAAATCTCAATCGGAATTTATAAAGGAGAATATTGATGAAACTATTTTTATGTTCGCACTTTTCAAGTGTAGGAAGTCTGATAAAGGAAGAAATTGAAAATAAGAAAGTCGCATTTATTCCAACAGCTTCGTTGCGTGAAGGCTACACCGGTTATGTCGGCTCGGCTCGAAAATTATTCAAAAAGTTGGGAGCAATCGTAACTGAAATTGATATTTCAACGGAGGCTTATTCAACGATACAGTCTGTTTTTGAAGATGCAGATGTGATATATTTTACCGGCGGAAATTCTTTCTTTCTTATGGACCAACTCCGTAAAACAAGAACTGATGGGTTGCTGAAAAAGGAATTGGCAAATGGAAAATTGATGATCGGCGAGTCGGCAGGCGCAATTATATGCGCTCCAAGCATCCAATATATCGAGCAAATGGATGAAAAGCCGGAGGACTACTCACAAGAAGATGATGCAGGGCTTGATTTGATTGATTTCTATGTTCTTCCGCATTATCTTACAGCACCATTTAAGAAAGTTACCGAGAAAATAATGACTGAGTTTTCGGATTTGAATCTATGCCCTATTAACAACCATCAGGGAATTGTAATTGATGGTGAAGGTTCAAAGGTTATTTGCAAAGACTAATTTGAAAAATCCTTTTTTTGAAACTGGAAAATCGGAAGCTGAGGAGATAGACTATTGAGAACATATGAGAATAAAGACGAGCTTAAAAACGAGATAAATAAAAGCTTTGCAAAGTATATTTCAGAATTTAATGATATTCCGGAGCATTTAAAAGATAAGAGAATTGATGAGGTCGATCGAACTCCGGCAGAAAATCTTGCTTATCAGGTTGGCTGGACAACTCTTGTTATTAAATGGGAATCAGACGAAAGAAAGGGTATTCCTGTCAAAACTCCTTCGGATAATTTTAAGTGGAATCAGCTTGGCGAATTATATCAATGGTTCACAGATACATATGCTCAGCTGTCACTGCAAGAATTGAAAGACAGATTGAATGAGAATATCAACTCTATTTATGTAATGATTGATTCTCTGAGTGAGGAAGAATTATTTAAACCACATATGAGAAAATGGGCTGACGAAGCAACTAAAACAGCTGTCTGGGAAGTATACAAATTCATACATGTTAATACAGTTGCTCCGTTCGGAACCTTTAGAACCAAGATTAGAAAATGGAAAAAGATTGCACTATAACTTCAAGTTTGACAGACGGATGATTTACAGAAAAAATATCAGAATAGATAAACGGCAGGTGGTCATGTATGTAACAAGTATCAAAGACTACCTGCTTTTCTATGAAAAGATAGTTAATTGGTTATCAACTGCATAGAAATGTTAAAATACACATAAAATAGTAATGTATATTGATTAAATAAATCCTAGATGATATAATCTAATTACCAAAAAGTGTGTAAATTTACAAAAACAAGGAGTTGAACTCATGGAGATTAAAAGAGATGCATACCTTGAACAGTTAAAGATAAGAAAAGATAATGGGATGATAAAGATTATCACGGGAATCAGGAGATGTGGGAAATCATTCCTGTTATTTGTATTGTTTAAGAAATATTTATTGGAGAGTGGTGTAGATAATGACCATATCATTGAGATTGCTTTGGATGGCATTGAAAATGAGGAGCTGAGAGATCCAAAGAAGTGTTACCAGCATATTAAAGATGCAATGAAAGATGACCAGAAATATTATCTGCTTTTGGACGAAGTACAATTTATGTCACGATTTGAGGAAGTGCTGAATAGCCTGCTTCGAATCAGCAATATTGATGTATATGTGACTGGAAGCAACTCTAAGTTTTTATCCAGCGATATTGTAACTGAATTTAGAGGCAGAGGAGATGAGATAAGAATATATCCGTTGTCCTTCGCAGAGTTCTATGCGGCTTTCGATGGAGATTATGATGATGCTTGGGAGGAATATATGATATATGGTGGTTTACCACAGGTGCTACAGTTTTCTGTGGAACGCCAAAAGGCTGAGTATCTAAAAAACATTTTCACAAATGTTTATATTAAGGATGTTGTAGAACGAAACAAGCTGCGAAATGTTGATGAGATTGATACTTTAGTAGATATCCTTGCTTCTGCGATAGGAGCTCCTACTAACCCAACTAAAATATCAAATACGTTTAAAAGTGAACGAGGCATCAATTACAGCAATAAGACCATATCCAACCATATAGATTATCTTGTGGAGGCATTTTTGATTTCTAAAGCTGACAGATATGATATTAAAGGTAGAAAATATGTGGGAGCAAATCTGAAATACTATTTTTCAGATGTGGGACTTAGAAATGCAAGATTGAATTTTAGACAGCAGGAACCTACTCATATCATGGAAAATATTGTTTACAATGAGCTGCTTATCAGAGGTTATAATGTGGATGTTGGTATTGTAGAGGCGTATGCGAAAAATGATGAAGGAAAAACAACTCGAAAGCAGTTTGAAGTTGATTTTGTGGTCAATCAGGGGAGTCAGAGATATTATATTCAGGTGGCTTATGATATGACCTCTGAGGAAAAGCAGAAGCAGGAATTTAATTCATTTAGAAATATCCCTGATTCATTTAAAAAGATCGTGGTAGTAAACGGAACAAAAAAGCCTTGGAGAAATGAGGAAGGCTTTGTAATCATGGGAATGAAGTATTTTCTGCTCAATGCGGATAGTTTGGAGTTTTAGAAATATTGCTGGGATATCGCCAATGAAAAGTAATTATAGATAGTTTACTTGACTTTGCAAGTGAAATTAAGCAAAAAGAGATAGACCGCGTAGTATTCAAAACGGAGCAGCTTCACAGATTTTTCCCTGTCAGTTACACAGCAGAGCAGATGAGGCGTGAAATTTTGGAAATGTTGAAATTAAATATGAACAAATATTGGGATGAATAAAGCAGCTACCGAAACACTATTTCCGGATATTTCGATTAATCTTCTCAAACTCCTTTCCTCCCAGGGTATTGTGGGTGAGAAGTCTTTTGTCGCTTCCCGCTGATGCATTTTTCCGGTATTGTCCAGGGGTACAGCCGTTATGCTGACGGAACTGTCTGCAGAAATGCTCTACATTATTATAACCACATTGCTCGGAAATGTCGCGGATGGAGTATTCGCTGTACTCTAATAAATCCTGTGCACGGCGCAGACGTCCTTCGATGACATTGTCCATGCAGGAGGAGCCAAATTGGCGGTGATAGAGAGCCTGAAGATGACTGGGACTTAAGTGAAGCTTCGCAGCCATCATGTTTATATTCCATGGAAGCTGAGGATTATTGTAGATCATCTTATGCAATGCAATCAGCTCATGATCGTGAATACCTGGGGACTCATTCTGGATTCCTTCTCTTAATTTGGAGAACAGAACCCGCAGCAGGTGAGTAATGTTTGCTTCGCTTTCAGAGGAGAAAAAGGCGGACTCCCAGGTTAGTAATTTAAAAAGCTGATGACAGTATTCCGGATCTGTTACGGGAAATGGGGTGTTTGTTAACGGAAACAGCTTCACGAAGGAGTGATCGGAACGAAAACGAATCCAGTCATTCCGGTATTCTTCACCGGCAGCACGGTAATAAATCCTGCTTCCTGGTGTATACAGAATAGCAGAATTGGCGGCTGTCCGCATTAGTCTTCCGTCTATGAGCAGCTCCGAGGGAGAGTCGAAAAGAAGCAGAAGATAGCCTGTAAAGCCATTCGGAACATCATATATAAAATCTGAGGGGTGAACGGCACTGTAGCCGACAAATTCAATTTCAGTCATCTGGAATCTCCGCTCTGATACATCAGAGGATATATCAATTTTCTTATAGTATAAATCATTGGAAACTTTAAATCAATGCGATAGTATCAGATTAATGTGGCAATCGTCATCAGAGAGCTGCGGATCGTGCAGCGGTCAGACATCTGATGTGTGACTGCATAGGAACATGATTTAGAAGAAGGAGATACATGCATGGTAAATTGGGGTGGAGCAACAGAGAATGACAGAAAAAAGATCGTGATTACAAAGGATTCAAAGGCCTTTTTTCACAATAATGTAGATTATTGTGTGGGAACCGGAAGAATGGGGCTTGCATTGACAGAAGAATATCAGGAGGAGCTGCGCCTGGTTCAAAAGGAAATCGGATTTAAGCATATCCGGGGACATGGATTATTCTGTGATGATATGGCGATCTTTCAGACCTATGAGGAGGATGGTAAGGTAAGGGTCGAGTACAACTATACTTATTTGGATAGAGTAATGGATGCCTATAAGAAGGTGGGGCTGAGACCTTTTCTTGAACTGGGTTTTATGCCTAAAAAGTTGGCAAGTGGAAGCCAGACTATCTTTTACTGGCAGGGAAATACCACTCCTCCAAAAGATTATGATATGTGGTGTAATATGGTGCGTTCATTGCTGCGGCATCTGATGGGACGCTATGGAGAAGAGGAAGTTATTCAATGGCCCATTGAAGTATGGAACGAGCCCAATCTTTGCGGCTTCTGGGAAAATGCGGATATGCAGGAATATTTTAAGCTGTTCCATAGAACCTTTGATGCCATAAAGGAAGTGAATCCGGGATTCCGTGTAGGAGGCCCTGCTGTTTGTGGAGGAACGGATGAGAAATGGATTCAGGCATTTATGGAATATTGCCATGAGAATCACATACCCGTGGATTTCGTAACCAGACATCATTACACCATTGATCCGCCGGAATGTATTGGACATTATGCATATTCTGAACTGATGAAGGCAGAGGACGGCTTTGCCAATTTAAAAACAACCAGAGATATTATTGACAGTTTCCCGGAATATAAGGGTCTGCAGATTCATATCACGGAGTTCAACAGCTCCTATACTCCTCAGGGCGTCATTCATGATACAAACCTGAATGCGGCCCTTATAGCACAGCAGCTTTCCAGATTGGGAGATGTGAATGAATCCTATTCCTACTGGACATTTGGTGATGTGTTTGAAGAGCAGGGAGTTCCTTTTACACCATTCCACGGCGGCTTTGGACTGGTTGCCAATGGCTGTATTACCAAGCCGACCTTCTGGACATTTGCTTTTTACAAAAAGCTTGAGGAAAGTGAAGCCAATTGTGTATATAAGGATGACAATATTGTCGTTTTGAAACGTGCAAACGGTGATTATCTAGGTGTAGCTTGGAATATTGCCCGTAAAAGTACAGAACAGGGTAAAGAAAAAATGCTGTTGGAGTTTACATTTCCGGCTGAACAGGAGGAGTACTGCTTCCTGACTAAGACGGTAGATGAGGAAACATGTAATCCCTTGAAGGTATGGCATGATATGGGAGAACCTGCCAATCTGAGTGAGGAACAGACGAAGCTGATTCGGGAATCATCCAGACCTTTTGTAAAAACAGAGCGTAAAAAGCAGGAGGACGGAAATATCTGCGTAGAGCTTCCTGTAAACGAAAACGGTGTGGTTTATTTCGAACTGAATGCCGGAAAGGTGAATCCGGATCGAGGATATGACTATGATCGTGTGGTCAGCTTGAAGGCTTAAACTAGTAATTTGCTTTATGAAACAATGTACATGGATTAGGCTTGCAAAGGAGGATATCAAAGTGAAAAAACAAGCGTTTAACCCATATTTACCGTCCTGGGAGTATATTCCGGACGGAGAACCTTATGTTTTTGGCGATCGCGTATATGTTTACGGATCCCATGATTACTTTAACGGATATGTTTTCTGCATGGGAGACTATGTGTGCTGGTCAGCTCCGGTCGATGACCTGGGCAACTGGAGATATGAGGGTGTGATTTATCCGAAGACAGCCGATCCGCTGAACCCGGAAGGCAAAATGTGTCTGTATGCACCGGATGTTACGGTGGGACCGGACGGAAGGTACTATCTTTATTACGTGTTGGACAAGGTTTCGGTAGTTTCCGTTGCTGTATGTGATACTCCGGCAGGAAAGTATGAATTTTATGGCTATGTTCATTATGAAGATGGCACACGTCTGGGCGAAAAGGAAGGTGATGAGCCCCAGTTTGACCCGGGGGTTCTGACGGAAGGAGATGTGACATATCTTTATACCGGATTTTGCGGAAAAGGTGATAAATCCCGTACCGGAGCTATGGTTACGGTGTTGGGAGCAGATATGCTGACGATCAGGGAAGCTCCTGTGTTTGTGGCCCCAGGCTGTGAATATGGTGCCGGTACCGGATTTGAGGGACATGAGTTTTTTGAGGCACCTTCCATCCGTAAAGTAGGTGACACCTATTATTTTGTCTATTCATCCATATTAATGCACGAATTATGTTATGCCACCAGCAAGAATCCTACTAGGGACTTTGTCTATGGCGGAGTTATTGTCAGCAATTGTGATCTGCACATCGATACCTACAAGCCGGCAGATATGCCAACAGCTTACGGTGCCAATAATCACGGAAGTATTGTGCAGATCGGAGAGGACTGGTACATTTTTTATCACAGGCATACCAATAATACCTGGTACAGCAGACAGGGATGTGCTGAAAAGCTGCAGATTATGCCGGACGGCAGTATTCCACAGGTAAAAATTACCTCCTGCGGTTTAAATGGAGGTCCGCTTGAGGGTAAAGGCGAATACCCCGCTTATCTTGCATGTAATCTGTTTACCGATACCCCATCAGTTTATGTGGGCGAAGGGAATTTTCCACGAGTAATGCAGGACGGCAGGGATGGAGACGAAGAAGTTGGATATATTGCCAATATTACAGATTCAACTACCATCGGCTTCAAATATTTTGACTGCCATGATATTCGTGAAATCAGTATTTGGATCCGGGGCTATGCAGATGGCACTTTTGAAGTAAAGACAGCATGGGATGGAGAGGTACTGGCGACATTAGAGGTTCAATATACCAATGTCTGGGAAAAGTATACCGCACCGGTTACGATTCCGGATGGAATACAGGCGCTTTACCTGACCTATCGCGGTAACGGAAATGCTGCATTAAGATCATTTGAGTTATCATAATCTATGTTATTGCATATACAGGCAGTTCAAAAAGAAATCGGAAAGAGAAAACGATACTAAAAAAGGAGCTTATAATGAGCAAGTTAAAGATTAAAACAAAGGAAAGACGATTTGAGACAGCCAGGGATTTATACGGAATCTTTTTTGAAGACATTAACCGTGCCGGAGACGGAGGACTTTATCCGGAAATGCTTCGAAACAGAAGCTTCGAAGATTCCGTTTTACCGGAGGGTTATATACAGCAGGAGGATGGCGTCCATGTAAAAACCGTATCCGGATGGCTGGATGAGTTTTGCAACGGAGAAGGCTTATGCCGCTGGGTAAAGGGAAACAATATTCCGGAAACAGAAATACCGGCATGGTATACACACAATGCAAAGATGGAGCTGGAACTGACGGATACCCTGAATGAACATCGGGACGCAGCTCTGCGTATGCAGTTTGAAAAGGACGGATCTCTGACTAATACCGGTTACTGCGGTATATCCGTAAAGGCTGGAGAAAGTTACTCTTTGTACTTATTTGCAAAAGCAAAGGAAGAAATAGGACTGGACGTAGCGATTGAATACCAGGGAAAAGTACTGGCTGGAAACAGTCTGGTGGTTTCCGGTCAGGAGTATACAAGATATGACATGAAGCTGACAGCAGCTGAGGATTGTCACGAGGCACAGCTTACTATTTCCTGCAAAGAAGGCGGAGAGATTCTGCTGGGATTTATTTCACTAATGCCTGACAATACCTACATGGGGCATGGACTCAGAACAGATCTTGTAGAAAAGCTTAAGGGAATGAGTCCAAAGTTTATGCGTTTTCCCGGAGGCTGTATTGTGGAAGGAACGACACCGTCCACAGCGATGAGATTTCGGGATACGGTAGGTCCGGTATGGGAAAGACCCAGTAAGCTGTTTGTATGGCATTACAGAAGTACATTAGGACTTGGCTTTCATGAATATCTGCAGCTTTGCGAGGATCTGGGGATGGAGCCCCTGTATGTATGTAACTGCGGAATGACCTGTCAGGGAAGAAAGAGTGTCCTTCTGGAAGGAGAGGCTCTTGATGAAATGGTACAGGATACACTGGATGCCATTGAATATGCTATCGGCTCTAAGGAAAGCAAATGGGGAAGGCTTCGTGCTTCTATGGGGCATCCGGAACCCTTTAAAATGACCTATCTGGAAATTGGTAATGAAAACTGGGGTCCGGATTATGAAAAGCGATACAACATGATTTATAAGAAGGTAAAGGAACTGTATCCCCAGATTAAAACCATAGCCAATGAGCATGTAGAGAAAAATGGTTGTCCTGCCGAGTGCGTGGATGAACATTTTTACAATACAACAGAGTTCTTTGCAGAACGTGTAAATTATTATGATGACTACGATCGTAAGGGACCAAAAATCTTTGTAGGAGAGGTGGCTGTAAACGAAGGCAACTATATGGGACAGTTGTATGCGGCTTTGGGAGAAGCGGCTTTCCTTATGGGTATTGAGAAAAATCAGGATATCGTAACATTGGCCTCTTATGCTCCATTATTTGAAAATGTAAATTACAGAGCGTGGTATCCTAATCTGATTCGTTTTAATAATCATCAGAGCATTGGAATTCCTACTTATTATGTCTGGAAAATGTTCGGTCAAAATCGCGGAGAATATGTGGTGCGATCCGAAGATGAGGGAGGACGTATTTATCGTCCGAGAACCGGAATGGCATCTTTAAAATCCAATAAGGAACTTCGCTTCAGAAATCCCATTTGGAATGGAGAAGAAGCAAAGATTACTCATGAATTAATGGGACATGTGCAGGATACAGAGGATGGCCTCCTGCTTCAGCTTCCGGATGAGGAGCAGAAAAAGGAATTTCACAGTATTCTGGAATGGGCTGATGAGACCAAGAGCTTTGTGGTATTTGGAGAAGAAGACCAGACTTATGGAAGATTTGAGACCGATATTTTTGTTGAGGAAAATGCTTACTTCGAGTTGGGTATATTCAGTGCCAGGGTGGTTCGTTCCTATTATGAGGATCAGCTCGTGATTACGGCCGGAGTGGAAAAAGAATGGGATGCAGCTCTGGTGCGTCCGTTCCTTTGGAAGGTTAATGGAGGACAATGTTCACTGGAAGAGTTTGGCTATATGCATGACAACAAGCTGACTGAGGACTTTGCTATTTCAGTAAAACCGGGAGAATATCACCGCTTTGGATATGAAACGGACGGAAAACAGATTCGCCTGTATGTTGATGGTGAGCTTCAGAAGGAAATTTCGATTCCCTACGGACCTGCTTTTGTTTCGGTAGTAACTGACACCAAGGACGAAATCATTATTAAGGCGGTTAATTTTGCAGGAAATGTGGATCCGGTTTCCATTACACTGGACTGTCAGGTACAGGGCGACTATACTGTAACACTTCTTAGCGGTGAAAAGGGGGATGAAAACAGCTTTGAAGAGCCGGAGAAGGTGAAGAATATTACCGTGAATATGCATGGCGCTTCCTCAGAGTTCGTATACGAGGCACCGGCATATTCTGTCAGTGTTTTGCGATTGAAGAAGTGCGAAGCGTTTTAGAGGTTGACGCTGAACAGTTATAAATTTTAGATTCCTGATAGAACTTGCATAAATTTTGACCATATGGTATATTACATCTATGAATTGCGGTGGGCGTCTTCGGACAACACCTTGAAAGAGCTTGATGCGTCGGGCTCTTTTTTTATTGTGCTATGAGAGTGAAAATATAGTATAGAAACAAATAGTGTTTTAACAGACGAAATATGTTTGAGTGAAAGAAAGTGTTAAATTGGAATTTGGAGGATATGAGTGAACGACATGAAGAAAACAAAAGAAGGAGTTAATTTGAAGAAAAAGAAATTCCTTAGACTGAAGAATACAGGTGGTATCCTTGTAATTATGGGGCTTATGATAATTTTTATAATAGCACTGTACACATTTATTCTGCAAAGTTCTTACACTAAGACCGCCCTTGAAACAGAAATTGCGCGTGATACAGCGAGTGCAGATGCAGTACATAAGCTTGTGGATGGAAAAATCGGAAAAGAAGATTTTGCTAAAATCAAAGATCAAATCAAAGATCAATCTGATGAAAAGAAGCAATTATATAAGGATATTTCTTCATATTTCAATGAAATCAGAACACTGAATTCTACTCGATATGTTTACACCGCTACAAAAAATGAAGAAGGAAAACTCGTTTATGTGGTAGACGGTTTGGATCCGGATGCGGATGATGTAAGACACCCTGGAGATTATATTGAGGAAGAAATGGTTCCGTATATTGATAGGGCTATTTCCGGGGAGAATGTGTACTCTCAGGATATCATTGATACAACATGGGGTCCGATTTTTACGGCTTGCTATCCTATAAGAGCAAATCATGATGGGACAGGAGAAATCATTGGCGCATTTTGCATTGAAATGGATATGCAATCAGCTTATGGAATGGTTGAAGAGACGAATCATATTTCCATCATCTGCGGTTTAGTCGCAGGAGCTGTATTGCTTTTAATTTGTCTATATACCTATTATGTTTACCAGAAAAGCAAGGCAGAAGAGCAAAAACAAAAACAATTATTAATGAACGCCGCTGAGAAAGCAGATGCTGCCAACAAAGCAAAATCTGCGTTTTTGCTTAATATGAGCCATGACATCAGAACGCCGATGAATGCCATTATTGGATTTACAAACATTGCGCTTCACCAGAACACGGTTTCAGATATTCATGATAGCTTGGAGAAAGTTCAAAAAAGTTCGAATCATCTTCTCTCTTTGTTGAATGACGTTTTGGATTTCAGTCGCATTGAAAGCGGAAAAGTTATCATTTCGCCTGAGCCAGTGGACATTACTCAATTGACAGATAACGTCCAGGCGATTATGAATGGACTTCTTTATAACCGAGATCTTAAGTTTGAAGTACATCGAGAAAGCCCAAAGAACCCATATGTCCTTGCGGATGTTACGCGTATTCGAGAAGTTCTAGTGAATCTTCTTGGCAATGCTGTGAAATTCACAAAGGACGGTGGAAAGATTACTTTGGATATTAGCAGTTACCCCGGAACGGATGAGAAACATATCATAATTCGTTATGTTGTTCAAGATAATGGTATTGGCATGAGTGAAGAGTTCCAGAAAGAATTATTCAAGCCGTTTTCACAAGAAGATGATGCTAATGCCAGAACCCAATATAAGGGAACCGGTCTTGGCATGGCCATCACAAAAAAACATATAGATATGATGGGCGGTTCAATTGCTGTTGAGAGCAAAAAAGGTGTAGGTACTACATTCACTGTGGAGATTCCACTGGAGTTGACAGAACAAGTTACACAATCAAAACAAAAACAACCTCCACATAGAGATTTGACAGGTGTTCATGTTCTTATGGCAGAGGATAATGATCTAAATGCTGAACTTGCTACGATAATGCTAGAAGATGCCGGTATGACCGTAACACGCGCATCAGATGGAAAAGAAGTCGTGAATTTGTTTAAAAATCATCCACGAGACACATACGATCTTATTTTGATGGATATTATGATGCCAAACATGGATGGACACCAGGCAACGAAAGCCATTCGAGCCCTAGGTATAGAGCGATCCGATGCAGTTACGATTCCAATTATAGCTTTGTCTGCAAATGCTTTTATAGATGATATTCAGAAATCCATGGATTCAGGCATGAATGACCATATTTCCAAGCCGATTAACATGGAAGAAGTAACTGATACAATCACTAAATACATTAAATAACAAAAGATGCAATAACGGCGAACTCAGCATTATGTATGAGGGACGACTCCCAGAATAACAGAATCTGTATGCATGATGAGAAGGACGTTTTTGGCGTCTGCTCTTGACATGCCCGAAATCATGTCGTATATATATAGTAAGAGCTGGAATCTCCAATTTAGAGCTTCCAGCTCAATCATTATCATAGAAGATTATTATTTACAGACTTTTCTTCATAGTCTTTAAATTTTAGCTATGCACATTTTAATGCGCGAAGTTTGAGTCAATAATTTACAAAAGAAGGGAAAACTATTATGGAAAAGATCAAAAAGCGTATAGCTAACTTAAAGGTTGAAGGAAAATTAAAAGTATATCAAATGACAGTGCTTGTTATGACATTATTTTTAGTGTTGGTGGCACTGATCTCGACAGTAGTGATCCGTTCAAATATAGAGAAGATCACGAAGGTCTGGTCTCCGTCATTGGAATATCTGCAGGATTTAGAGACAATGACTGCGAAATACAGAATCAAACAGTATCAGCATCTGGTAGAATCAGATGCAGCAGTCATGAACTCCTGCGAAGAAGAAATCAAGAAGCTGGAGAGTCAGATCCAGGATACCGATGCGAAGCTGGAGGCAATCATGTCTGCAAACAGCAAAGCTCAAAAAGGACAGGACGATTACGAAGTAGCAAACGCTGCATGGGAAAAATACAGGGGTGCTTCAGATGAAATCCTGCAGTTGAGCCGTGAGGGTAAACAGCAGGAAGCATCGAAACTGATGACCGGAGAGGTGTATGAAGACTATAAGTCATTTTCTAAGAAATTAACTATATTACGTGACAAGTTCTAGGTAGAATTAGATCAGGCAAAGACCATGGCTAATGTATGCACGGTAATCATATTTATTGTGATCGTGGCAGCGGGTCTTGCGATTGCTGTAGTGACGACAATGATCGGAAAGATCATTACCAATTCCATTACCGAGCCGGTAAAACAGATAGATGCAGCAGTTGCCAGCCTGCGTAAGGGCGAACTGTCTAATGTAGAAATGCTTACCTATGAGTCTGAGGATGAGCTTGGCGATACCATCAGGAATCTGAAAGAAGCCATGGGTATTCTGGCAGATTATGTCAGCGAGATCTCTGTGGAGGTAAAGGCAATCGCGCAGGGTGATCTGACCAGAAATGGTGATGATATTACAGATTTCCTGGGCGATTTCTCGGAATTGAAGACATCACTGCTGTATATTCTGAAACGGTTTAACAGTACCCTGACCGAGATCAGCAATCTGGCAGAACAGGTATCATCGAATTCATCCGAGGTGGAAAATGCATCAAAATCCCTGGCGGATGGTGCAACAGAGCAGGCAGGAGTCATCGAGGAACTGAATGCCACCATTGACACGGTTGTGGATATGGCTGAAGATACAGCGAAAGAAACACAGAACGCATCGGCACGTGTAAAAGCCTCTGCAAACAAAGCGAACGAAGAAAAAGAAAAGATGAACGAGCTGCTCACGGAAATGGAGCACATTACAGAAATCTCCAAGGAGATCGGTAATATTATCACAGATATCGAGGATATTGCTTCCCAGACCAACCTGTTATCCCTGAATGCTTCCATTGAAGCTGCCAGAGCAGGAGAAGCAGGAAAAGGCTTTGCGGTGGTTGCAGATCAGATCGGCAAGCTGGCAGCAGACAGTGCAAAATCTGCTGTAAATACAAGAGATCTGATCGATAAGACCTTAGTGGAAATCGAAAAGGGCAATACGATTACAAGAACAACAGCAGACGCATTCAATCAGATCATTACAGATATGGAGTCCTTTGCAGAGCTTGCAGAGAACACCATGGAGAAAGCCAACTCCCAGGCAGAGTCCTTGGAGCAGATCGGCCAGGGAATTGAACAGCTGTCCGGCGTGGTACAGGGTAATGCAGCATCCTCAGAAGAGAATACCGCGATCAGTATTAATCTGGCAGAGGGAGCAGCCAAGATGCATGACCGCGTGAATATCTTTAAGCTATTCTAGAAAAATGGCAGGAATAGAGTGAAGCTGTCGGAAGGAAGGTTCTTGTTGTGATTAATGATATATTTAAAGTGTTTGGAGAGCAGACAGGAGAAATCTTATTTGAGATCATTAAAGATTGTATGGATGATTACCTGTATATATTTGATCTGCAGAATGATACCTTTGAGATTTCACAGTCAGCTGTGGAACGGTTTAATATGTCGAAAAATGTTCTGACAGATGCTGCAAATGAAGTTATGAAGGTAGTATATGAGGAAGACCGCAGGATGCTTGCAAAGCATCTTGCGGATATATGCGAAGGAAGAGAAAATGTACATAATCTTCATTACAGGTGGCTTGATAAAGAAGGTATGCCGGTCTGGATTAACAGCCGTGGTATCGTGATCATTGATCAGCAGGGAAAGGCAGAGTATCTGGTCGGGTGTCTGAATGAGATCGGCAACAAGAGAAGAGCCGATAATGTCACAGGACTGCTTGGCGGTCCGGAATTCCTTGCTTACCTGCGTGGACAAAAAGAACCCATTACCAAGGGATTTTTTATGCATGTAGGAATTGATGATTTTGGAGCGATCAATAGCTCCAGGGGAGCTGATTATGGTAATTATATCCTGAGAAGCGTAGCCGGCTGTATGAAGGAATGCCTTTCAGACAAGCAGAGAATTTACCATCTGGTAGCGGATCAGTATGTGATCGTGGATCTGGAAGCTTCCTCCGCAGAAGACGCTGTGGCACTGAAAGAAAAGATTACAGATAAACTTCGTAATTTCATAGTAGCCGAAAATTATGAAGCTATATTTTCTATTTCTATTGGTGTTATAGATGCAGCAACATTTTGTGAGGGAACCGAAGAATGCCGCAAAAAGTTTGAATTTGCCTTGAAACAGGCAAAAAGCATGGGTAAAAATGGATTCTATATTTTTGACCAGGATGACTATGAGGTCTTTTTACGAAAAGGAAGAATCATAGCAACACTTCGTAATGCTATTGTAAACCATTATGATGGCTTTGAAGTATACTACCAGCCGATCGTGGACTGTCAGTCCGAACAGATCATTGGAGCAGAGGCACTGATGCGTTTTTCCATGATAACGGAAGAAGGGCGGGAGTTTGTTTCACCGATGGAGTTTATCCCATTATTGGAAGAGACCGGATTGATCATTCCAGCTGGAAGATATATTTTGAACGAAGCTGCAGCAATGTGCTGTGAAATGCAGAAATATATTCCTGACTTCCGGATGAATGTAAATGTATCCTATGTTCAGATCCTGCAAGGCAATGTGGAGCGGGATATTCTGGATGCAATTCAAAAATATTCATTACAGCCGGAATGCTTATGTGTTGAAATGACAGAAAGCGGATTTATGGATATGACACCTTCGTTCTGTAAATTCCGTAAAACTCTGGACAAGAACGGGATTCCCTTTGTGATCGATGATTTTGGAACAGGATATTCGAATCTTCATTGTATTCGTGATATGAATCCAAGTTACGTGAAAATGGATAGGGATTTTACTGCCAAGGCGATGAACAGTGACAGGGATTATGAATTATATAAAAATATCATCCCCATGGTACATTGTATTAACGTCAGGATATGCGCAGAAGGCATCGAGGAAAAAGAATGGCTTCTGAAAATGAAAGAAATGAAGGTTGATTATCTGCAGGGATATTATTTTGGAAGACCATGCGGAAAAGAACAGTTTCTGCAGCAATATGTCAGTGGCATCAATGTTAAATAAAGAGAGTAGGGCAGACTCAGCTATGTGGGGCTGCCTTATTTTATGGTCTTATCAGAAGGATGGATCCATAACGGCTTCTTTCAGTTTTTCCAGGTCATTGGCATCAGGGTGAGACAATGCACAGTCAAAATTCTGGATCAATGCATCAAGATTTGCTGGATGATCAGGAGCTTCCTTCATTTTCAAGTAGCGTTCGCGGACAGACTGCGGCATTCTGCCCTGACACATATACTCTCCGACGATAACATTGCTTGCGTCAATGAACTGCTTAACCTGACTCAGGATTTTCCGAAAATAGATATCACTGCCGCCAAAGCCTGCAGTTCCAAACAGAAAAATCTGTTTATTCTTTAACTGCGATAATAGCTGTAATGTCTTGGTATCTGCATTACCCTTGTCTGTCCAAAATCCGATATAGAGCAGTTCGGAAGAAGGGATCACTGTGTCGGACATACCGAAATACTCACATTCATCCTGAGGTAATGCCTCGTGGATTGCATCAGCCAGCACCTTGGTATTACCTGTTAAGCTGCTATAAACGATGGAATATTTTTTATTCTTCATATCATGTTGTCTCCTTTCATAGGATCATGAAATTATCATATCGCATTCCTATTTTAGTTCGGAAAGCATGATTTGTCGAATGAATTTTCTATAAACATTTTACAGAGCGAAATGGATAGTTGCTTTTCCTGCTACTTGTGATAAATTTGTTGATAAGTGGGTAAAAGATCATGGACAGAACCCCGATAAGGGAATAAAAGCGGGGGCAGCTGTTTATTTCCAATGTTTCTATTCTGTCGAATATGTGCTTCTTCGTTGTGATGCTCTGCCCGGTTCCGATCATGTTCTATATTGACAGTGTGTAGCAGGGAAGGTACCGGAAGGTCTATCATGTGGCAGAGTGTATCACCTGTTTGAATTTTGTACTATGCACGGCCTTACAGTTACTGAATATTGCAGAGTTTAAAGTTATCATGCATAATTAAAATATAAGATGTATATAAGGTCGGAACAGAGACCTTAAACCTGTTCCAGTGGTCGGGATGGAGACCGAAAACCCATTCCCATTGCAAAATAATGGTATATGATAAATGACATCGGCATATACTATAGAGAACTGTAGAAATTGCTTGACAAGACACATAAAGTTAAGTAAGATAAAATACAGTGATCGCGTTGCAGAAACCTGTGAGGCCTGTGACCGGGGGAGAACCTGCGGGGTCTCCTCTTTTTTATATTAGGGGGATAGTGTATATGCAAAAGATTTTTTTGAATTATGATCAGCAGATAGAAAAATTGAAAAATGAAAAGAATCTGTTGATTGATAATGAGGCATATGCAAAGGAGATTTTAAAACAGACAAGTTATTATTCACTGATTGGTGGATATAAGGATATCTTTAAGAACCCAACCACTAAAAATAATATAGGTTTTCAACGGGGACTCGAACTTCTAAGCTGTAATTGTGGGTTCAATTCCCGCCGGGAACATTGATTTTTTGCAGCAATGATCGTAAAAATCCATTGTTGCATTTTTTATTTTATGGGGCTTGCGAGCACCGAAAAGAAAAAACGGGAACCAAATAGAGATAACTAAAGTGTAGGATAAGATTTAGGTTGTTAATGAATGTAAAATTACACATATTGAAATAAATAAAAGATATAGAAAAAAGCTCAAGTTCCTTTGTATAAATTTTTTGAAATAAGTATTGACTCCGACGTTACGTAATAGTCTATGCTAAAGTCACCAAGTCAAGGGAGAAAATAAAAATGATGACAGTGCATGAAGTGAGTAAGCTTGCCGGAGTGAGTATACGCACTCTACAATATTATGACAAGATTGGTCTTTTACATCCGACGGGATAGGATACACCGATGCAGGCTACAGACTGTATGACGATGCAGATTTGGAGCGCCTTTAACACATATTACTGTTTCGTGAATTAGAGTTTCCACTTAAAGACATCAAGGCAATTATAAATAGTCCGGATTTTGATAGAAGTAAGTTGGATGAATATTCCAGACAGGCAAAGGAATTATACGGTAGCACACCGGAATACAAAGAAATGGAAGAAAAGCAGAAGAATCGTACTGAGGAAGATGAGAGATTCTAGAACAGAAAATTGTATCAGGTTGCAAATAATAGGAACTATTACTATCTTCTTGACAACAGGGTAAAAGCAGTATATAATCCCTGCTAAGAACGGATCCTAATAAGGGGGACTGATGACAAATAGAAGAAATACCATTCAAAAAGACCTTGTAAGAAATGCTGTATACGAGATGGACCGAACCGATTCGATTTCACATTGAAAATCATTACCATGTCAGGTGTGTAAAGTGCGGTGAAGTTTCAGATGTGGATATGGATGAAATGCAGGGAGAAGAAGTATATTTATAATGAGAAACAACAAATGAAATACAGAAGCATACATATATTATGGAAGGATTATATTCATGAAAGAAGAACTAAGAATAGATATTGTCGGACTTGCAGGAGCCTGTTCCTATGCTTTGGACTGTATAGAAGCAGAGTTGGTAAAAATCAAAAACAAGCATGGAAAAAGAGTGGCTTATATAAGTGTATGCATGGCTGAATATCTGGCAATTCAAGGTGATGCGTTACAAGATTTAGCTATGTGTGCCTTACTGCATGATAATGCTTTGACACAATATATTACGGAAGAGCTGGAAAGGAATTATGTTATTGACATTAAAAAAGATTTGTCCGTAAGAAAAACGAATCTTCATTGTATTTATGGTGAAAAAAATATTACTAAACTTCCTTTTAAAACAGATATCTCAAATGTGATTTTGTATCATCATGAACATGCCGATGGAACTGGTCCTTTTCAAAAAAAGTGGAATGAAACCCCATTGCCTGCAAGAATTATTCATCTTGCAGATACCGTTGATATCATAGGAAATAGTATTAAATCTGATGATAATAGATGGGATTTTATATGTCAGTATCTTTCCCAAAAAAAGGATAGTCTATTTGATTCAGAATGTGTTAATGCTTTTCTTCATGTATTCACAAAAGAATCCTATATGTGTTTAAGTGATGATTCTTTTGAAACGAAGCTATGGAAAATTATTCCAAGAGAAAAAATGGTTTTTGATTGGGAAATGTGTAAAAATGTTGCGGATTTCTTTGCAAAGATTGTAGATTATAAATCTTCTTTTACAAGCAGGCATTCTATAGGAGTAGCTGAAAAAGCCTCCCTGCTTGCCAAATATATGGGATATGATTCAATCACGGTACAGAAAATGTATTTGGCTGGTGCACTGCATGATATAGGAAAAATGGCGGTAGGCAATGAAATTCTGGAAAAACCGGATAAGCTTACGGATGATGAATTTTCTACAATGAAAAATCATGCTGGTTATACATACCTTATATTATCGGAGGTTAATGATTTTGAAGAAATACGAGATTGGGCGGCTTTCCATCATGAGAAATTAAATGGAAAAGGGTATCCTTTTGGAAAAACCGCTGATGAATTAAATGAGCAGGAACGTATGATGGCATGTGTTGATATTTATCAGGCTCTTACGGAAGACAGACCTTATAAAAAGGGATTGTCCCATGAAAAAACATGTGATATCCTTGATGACATGGCACATAAAGGTTTTATTGATTCAGATATTTCAAAGACAATTAGAGAATGTTTTGGAAGAATCTGATGCCATATATGAAAACAGAGGGTGTTTCAGACAATAGTATTTTCAGTTATGTACTAGTATAGCGTTTTTAAATTAACTAAACCATATTACTTGCCTATTTTCCCGATAGCACATGCCAAAAATCCTCAGCGTAGCCCGCTACGCCTACGTTTTTTGACATGCACTTTCTGAAAAATATTCTGCGTAAATGGTTCAGTTATTTAGAAAACGCTATACTAGTATGACTCTTACGAGGAAACCACCGGCACGACATTCCAGATTACATCACGTTCGATCGGAGAGGTAACTGTAGAAAAAATTGATAAAAGTGATGTGTTTTTCGGGGGATGGGTACAATATTTTATATGAAAAATAGAATAATAAAATTGTTCCTGAAATTTATTGACTTTGAGAAAAAATTTGATATACAAGAGTCGAATAAAAGAGAAAGGAAATAGCAAACTATGCCGTCAAAGAAAAATATGATGAAAAAGAACTTGGAAAATTTGCATCTGCAGGATAAATGTTAACGCAGCAGCGAGAAATATCAGGGAAATGGCATTAAATAAAGCCGTAAAAATTGCAATAAGATTAGGTGAAATGACCGATGAGGTAAGCAGCCGGTCAGCCAGAATTACGGTTATTTTTGCAGCGGCAGGAATTTTGTGTATTATTATTTGTCTGGTTTTGGCATGGAAACTGACAATAAAAACAGGCAAAAAAGTACTTGAGACAATTTTAGTACCATTACGTGAAGTAGAAGCCGTTGCACAGGAATTAACAGATGGAAACCTGCATAGCACGCTGGACTACCGTTCGGATGATGAGATTGGAAGACTGGCACACAGTATGCGTAAATCCATCCGCATTCTGGGAAGCTATGTAGATGATATTGGACGTGCAATGAAGATGTTTGCAGAAGGAAATTTTGATGTGCAGCCGGAAGTAGAGCGGAAAGGGGATTTCGTTGGAATTTTAAACTCCTTTATATTGTTTGAAGAAAGCATGGCAGAGACAATAAAGGGAATCCAGCATGTTTCAGATGAAGTTTCGGGTGCCGCAGATCAGGTAGCATCAAGCTCCAATGACCTTGCGGATGGAGCAACAAATCAGGCAGCAGTTGTAGACGAACTTGGAAATGCCATTCTGGAAAGCAATGGTAAAATGAGGGATATGGTTGATTCCATGAATGAGATCAACGGGGCATCAAAAGAGATTGACAAGATCATTGCAACAATCAATGAAATTGCGTCCCAGACGAATCTGCTTGCATTGAATGCTTCCATTGAGGCTGCAAGAGCAGGGGAGGCAGGAAAAGGATGCAATGAGGAAATGTGCGTTATTGGTTTTAAACTGATAATGCACATTTTAAATTATATGAACAGTAATATCATCGCAAAAAAGCATAAAAGTAGAAAAAGTTAAAAATATCGTGGATATAGTGCTAGAATTGTTGAAAAAAGTAAGCTAAAATACAGGAAAACAACAAGTGTAAAGGGGAAATTTTATGGAACATTCAGCAATTTTTCATGATATGGATAAAAGGTTTAGCTATGCGGTTGATAAGGATTTATTCGTGATACGCGTGCAGGTAAAAAAGGATGATATGAAGGAGGTAATCCTTCACTATGAGGACAAGTATATACCTATTGAGCGTAAGGATACCAGAAAGACAGTTCCGATGAAGAAGGTTGCTGTCTCACAGTTTCATGATTATTATGAAGCACAGATAAAGATGCATTTGATCTGTCTGCGTTACTTTTTCGAATTTACGGACACGCAGGGAGAAAAGGTATATTATGGAAATTATGAGTTTGATAAGGAATGCATTACAAACAGGGACAGAATGTTTGACTGTCCGCAGAATCTCCGGGAGGAAGAGATGTTTGAGGTGCCGGAGTGGGCAGCAAACAAGGTCGTGTATCAGATTTTCCCATCCCGTTTTGCAGCAACGGAGCCGGTAGACAAAGAACTGTGGTATAAAGCACCGATTACGCCCATGGATGATCTGCATGGAAATCTCAGGGGAATCATCGAACATATGGATGATATTCAGAATCTGGGAATCGATGTGCTGTATATGACACCTATCTTTCAATCAAATTCGTGCCATAAGTATGATACCACGGATTACTACCAGATAGACCCGTCCTTTGGAACAACAGAGGATCTCAAAGAGCTGGTACAAAAAGCGCATGAGCGTGGTATGAAGGTAGTCCTGGATGCGGTATACAATCATACGGGAAGAGAATTTTTTGCGTTTGCGGATATTCTGGAAAATGGTGAAAAATCCAAATACCGGGACTGGTATTTTATTGATGGATTCCCACTTAAAAGCGAATGGGGAGAGATCCCAAACTTCAAATGTTTTGGTTATTATGGCGGAATGCCAAAGTTAAACCTGAAAAATCCTGAAGTTGAAAAATACATTACGGATGTTGCATGCTACTGGATTAAGGAATGCGATATTGACGGATGGAGACTGGATGTAGGAGACGAAATCAGCCATTTCTTCTGGAAGAATTTCAGAAAGGCAGTAAAGGCAGTAAAGAAAGATATGCTGATCATTGGGGAAATCTGGCATTATGCAGGAGATTTCCTTGAAGGGGATGAATGGGATACAGTCATGAATTATCCATTTTACCTGAACCTGATCGATCTGCTTGCAGACGAAAAGATTACGGTCAGCCAGTTCGTACAAAATCTTGGATATTTGAAGGGACGCTTAAACAAAAACTGCTATCCACTTATGTGGAATCTGATCGACAGCCATGATACCGCAAGATTTTTACATCTGTGTAACGACAATAAGAAAAAGCAGCATCTGGCAGCCGCTTTTCAGTTGTTATTGCCGGGAATGCCTATGATTTATTATGGAGATGAGTATGCGATGCCGGGAGCAAACGATCCGGACTGCAGACGGGGCATGTACTGGGATGAAGAATACCAGGATAAAGAGATGTATGAATGGTACAAGCGGCTGATTCAGGTCCGGAAAAGCCATGCATGCATTGTAGAAGGCGAACTGGCTGGGAGTGTCACAGAAGATGAGGAAGGGACAATTGTCCTGATCAGAAAAAATGGCGAGGAGACCATTGCCATGATTTTCAACTGCAGCAGCAGTGCAAAAAAATTTAATGAGTACACGCAGAAGTACAATCTGCTTACCGAAAACACCTTTGATGGAAATGTAGAGGGGTTTGATGCTGCGGTAATCGTGCTTTAAGAAATACTCCACTTTTTGATGTGGAAAGTGCTTTTGAAAAGAAAATCAGTTTTTCTCTTTCCGGTATTGTTTTGGAGTGATTCCATGTTTCTGTTTAAAAGCTTTGATAAAATGGCTACAATCTGCAAAACCGGTCTCCTGACTGATATAGTTTAAGTCCAGTTTTGTAGAAATCAGCAGCTCCTCAGCTTTACACATGCGGATAAAAGCAATGTATTTTTTGCAGGATTGTCCGTAAAGTTCGCGAAAACACTTGGCAAAGTAAGGATAGCTCATATGACAACGCTCGGCCAGTTCTTCGACTTTGAGATTATCCTGCATGTGGCTGTCGATGTATTCGGTAATATAGTAAATGCTGTCTTCATCATCAATATTTTGAAAATGTTCGGTGTCGAACCCGTTTTTCTGCCATTCACGCAGAATCATAATGAGAAGATTACTGATATAGGACTGCACCATATCCTGATAGCGGTATTGCTGACCACACATTTCTTCACAGCTTTTTTCAAAAATCCATTTTACCTGAGAATCATTCAGTTCATCAGCACGAAAGCATAAAGAGGCGCTTTTTTCCCCTTTAGCACTTCGAAAAAGAGATTGAAAATGTATTCCAACACCTGCACTTAATTTTCCCATATCAAATTTTAAAACATAATATTTTAAGGTCTTATTAGATACACCATAGATGGAATGCACCTGATAGGGAAGAAAAAGCATCATATCCCCCGGTTCTGTAACAAAAGTATTGTCGTCACAGTTCATGATGGCTGTGCCTTCTATCATATATATAATTTCCATAAAATAATGCCAGTGTGGATGAATCGGAAAAT
Source organism: Lachnospiraceae bacterium (assembly GCA_902363675.1). Lineage (GTDB taxonomy): Bacteria > Bacillota > Clostridia > Lachnospirales > Lachnospiraceae > Roseburia. The sequence continues at coordinate 23,346 of CABJAV010000022.1, forward strand.
TCGCTGTTGCTGTATCGAAAAGAAAGGATTCATAAGGGGTACGCAGGCTGTCCGAATATTCAAAAAGTGAGTTCATACCATGTTCTCCTGATAGGTTTTTACAATTTTTTACATGGTTTTATTATATCTGCATTCGGAAGAAAATGCTATATTGTCTATACAAAAAATACGAAAATATAAAGGAGAACTTTTTATGAATAACATTCCCTATATTTGTGGAGTAACATTTGCACCATTTGCACCGGCAGGAAGTTTTTCACAGGAACGTGCGCGCCAGAGCCTGCGTACAATGAAAGAAAATACTAATGCCAACTTCATCATTCTTGCACCGAACGGGTTGCAGGAAACACCACAATCAGAAGAGATTTGTTATACTTCTGCAGCGACAATGACAGATGATGAATTAAAAAGCATGATTGAGTATGCACAGTCACTGGGACTTCGCGTTGCTTTAAAGCCGACCGCAAATTGTAAAAATGGAACATGGAGAGCACATATCAACTTTTTCGATGAGGATGTGCCATGTGAACCAAAATGGGGTAACTGGTTTGCTTCTTACATGGATTTTCAGTCACACTATGCAAGAATTTCGCAGGAGATGGGATGTGAGATGCATATCGCAGGATGCGAGATGGTAATGTCGGAGCATCGTGAGAAAGAGTGGAGACAGACAATTGCTGAGATCCGGAAAGATTTCAAAGGTCTTGTTTCTTATAATACAGATAAATATCAGGAACACAATGTGCATTGGTGGGATTGTGTGGATGTTATTTCATCCAGCGGTTATTATCCGATTGATGATTGGGAAAATCAGTTGAATCGGATTGAAAAGGTGGTAGAATATTATCAAAAGCCGTTTTTCTTTGCGGAAGCAGGTTGTATGTCAACGGTAGGTTCAAAGAATGTACCGAATGACTGGACCATTCGAGGTGGAATTGATCTGGAAGGACAGGCAGACTGGTACCAGGCAATGTTTGATGCCTGCGAGAAGCAAAGCTGGGTAAAAGGTTATGCACTTTGGTCGTGGACTGATCGGCTGTATGTGGCATCACAGGCCGGTAATCATTGTGATTATGAGATTTTTGCAAAACCGGCAGAAACTGTAATCAAACGCAACTATTCAAAAAGAAAATAGTCTGACGAATCTTGTGAAAAGAGTTAAATTATGCTAAAATATGGAATAAATACGAGCTCAGGGAAGGAGCACAGCATATGAAGAAAAAAGACACAAAAGCAAGGATGCAGATTATTTTTGGAGCACTGATATTGGCACTTTTTTTCAGTGTGGAGCTTTATATGATGATCAATTATTCTGACAAATATCTGATTATTGCCGGAATTGCATTGGTCGAACTTATCTTTTTATATGTGATAATTCAGGGAATTTTTGCATTAAAAGAAGAAAAAGAGATAAGAAATGAGGCGCAATACGATAATGTATTTAAATCCGAAAAAGCATCTTATCTCATGTTAAAAAAGTATTTTGAGGAATTTGAGGATAAGCTCAATTATCTTGAGAAAGCTTCCAAAGTTCCTACGGAAGAAATTGTAAATGCACAAAAAGGCATTGCAAAAGTTGTTATGAATCGTACGCGTCAGGGGTCTGAGGCGATGTTGAATTCGACCGAACAGATTGCAGATCAGCTGGCAGAAGTGCAGAAGCAGTCGGAGGCATTTCAGTCCTTGTTGTCAAGTTGCAAGGAGGAGATTATCGCCGCACAGAAATCTGCGGGAAATTCAAGTGAAAAGTCTGTACAGATGCAAATTCAGGATCTGGTCGTTCAGATGAAGGATATGGAACTTCGATTGAATGCAGCTCTATCGCAGAATCAGAAAGTGATCGTTCAGTCTGCTCCGGCTTCATTTGGAACAACATCGGATGAGAAGAGTTTCTTAAATGAAGTGATGGCAGATGAAGTTGCGGATACGGACGATGATCTGGAAGAGACTGTTGAACCTGAACCGGTAGTAGTACCGGAACCAAATTCAGCACCAGAGCCAGTGGCAGCACCGGAACCAATCCCGGAACCGGAACCAGAGCCAGTGGCAGCACCGGAACCAATCCCGGAACCAGAGTCAGAGCCAGTGGCAGCACCGGAACCAATCCCGGAACCAGAGCCAGTGGCAGCACCGGAACCTGCGTCTGATTCTAATAGAAGTCTGAGTCCGGATGAAATAGCAGCATTGTTCGCGAATATGGGTAATGATTCCACATCTGAAGCAAAGGAAGAACCTGTTCAGGAGCCTGCACCGGAAGTTATAGAGAAACCGACAGTTGCAGAGAAGACAGAAGCACCGGCCGACAGTACACAGCCAATGCCGGATTCGTCAGATCCAAATAAAACGTTAAGCCCGGATGAGATAGCAGCACTGTTTGCAAATATGGGAAATTAAAAGAAAAAATCATATATTCAAAATCAAATACCTCCAAAGTGGACAGTACAGAATCTGTTCTTTTGGAGGTGTTTTTATGTCTGAGTTATGCTTTTTCGATTGGGTGTGAAGCAATATATTTCAATATGCGCACAGCAGTCTGCATGGCCTCGACAGAGATATGTTCGTAAGGTCCATGAAAACCATAACCACCGGTTCCCAGGTTTGGACAAGGCAGTCCCATAAAGGAGAGTCTGGCGCCATCTGTGCCTCCGCGAATCGGACGGGAGAGAGGTGTGAGTCCTTCCACAGAGATTGCCTGTTTTGCAAGATTGACAATCTCCATTTGATTTTCAATAACGGAGAGCATATTTTCATAGGAGTGTTCAATTTCCAAAGTGATAGTATCCGTACCGTATTTCTGGTTCAGAGACATTGTGATATCTCTGAGTTTTTGTAAGCGGTTTTCAAATTGTGTTTTGTCATGGTCACGTATGATGAAGGAGAGCGTTGCACTTGCAACATCTCCGGACATATCTGTCAAATGGTAGAAACCTTCACGTCCACTTGTGTGTGCCGGCGTTTCGTCGGCAGGAAGCATTGACACGATTTCACATCCGACCAATGCAGCATTGATCATAATGTCCTTTGCCTCTCCAGGATGGACATTAACACCTTTAATATCAAACGTTGCGTTTGCCGCATTGAAATTTTCGTAGGCAACTTCTCCCTCGTAATCGCCATCCATTGTGTAAGCATAATCTGCCTGAAATATGTTAAGGTCAAACAAGTCTGCTCCACAGCCGATTTCCTCATCAGGAGTAAAACCAATCCACAGATCACCATGTGGAATCTGTTCTGTAATTATCTCTTCGATTGCTGTGAGAATTTCTGCGATACCGGCTTTGTCATCCGCACCCAGGAGGGTAGTTCCGTCTGTTGTAATAAGTGTGCGCCCTTTGAGCGTGGTAAGAGATGGAAAATCTTTTACCTTTAAATAGTCACCGCTTCCGGCAAGCAGGACATCTTTGCCATCGTAATCCGAAATCATCTGTGGCTTGATGTTCTCGCCGGAGAAGTCAGGGGCTGTATCTATGTGGGAGATGAAGCCAATGGCTTTGTAATGTTCCATGCCAGGAGTAGCTGGAAGCTTGCCATACACATAGCAGTGCTCCGTCATGTGAATGTCGGTCAGACCGAGAGACTGCATCTCCAACCGCAGAATCTGGGCAAGAATAAATTCGCTGTCATTGCTTGGAATCGTACCGGACGCTTCATTTGATGTCGTACAATGGCTGATGTAATTAAGAAAACGTTCTTCTACTTTCATGTTAAATTGTTCCTTTCGCATGTGCTTTTTAAAAAAAATAAAAAAATTTGAAAAAAATTGAAAAAAGTGCTTGCATTTATTCTACACATACTATATAATAACTTTTGTCGCAAGGAAAGACAACAAAAACTTAAGACAAGCGCGATTAGCTCAGCTGGCAGAGCACCTGACTCTTAATCAGGGTGTCCAGGGTTCGAACCCCTGATCGCGCACTATAAAGTACCGGTTTTGTGGACATGCGAGCCACGGGGTTGGTGCTTTTTTTGCGCTTGAAAATAAAGTTATGGAAAAGGTGATGCCATAAGATGAAATATCTATGTGGTGTCACCTTTTTGTGTTAAGATATATTTATGTGGAATAAAAAGGAAACGTAAGATAAGGAGAGTATTTATGGCAAACTATGAAAATGAAATGAGAGAGGTTGCGGATTGGCTGAAACATCCGAATGAGCTTGGTAAAGCTCCTTTTAAAATGGAGTTTGTAAAGGAATTTACGGATGAGGAAGGATGTCACTGTCTGATCTTCAAATTTAAAAAGGGATTATTTTCACCATGGCTTATGGCTATTCACAGTGATTCAGGTATTTTCAGTGAGCAGGAGCGCTATGATGAAAACAATGACATCGAGCAGGCAACTCAAATGCTTACATATTTAAAGCAGTATTGGAAAAGTATTGCATTAAATGAGGAAGAGCAAAAAGAGAGGGAGAAAAAAGCACCTGCCTTTCACGCTTTTATTCTGAAAGCAAAACCGGTATTTGAGCCGGATCTGTTTTTGGATATGTTTGAAAAAGACTGGGGCGAGAAAATAAAAAGTGATGATGATACGCAGCCGGAAAACGGTGGGGCAACGGAAGGCGTTGATGCCCGGTTATATTGCACAGATACAGGATTGCATTTGACGTTTGGATATATGGATTTTGCAATTCCAGATGATGAAGCAGTGGAATGCGCGAAGTACAATTATATGTGGCCGGATGGAGCAAGTGTAGCCGCAACACATACAGCACATGAAATCGTGATGGTCACCGGTGGCAACAGTATTAGAGACAGGGCTATGTTCTATTCTAAGGTTGTTTCCACCTTGTCAAAAATGGAAAATAATATCGGTATCTATGCCAATGGAATTGTTTATGAACCTGAGAAAGTTGTAAAGATGTGTGAGATTGTAAAGGAAGATGAGTTACCATTGCCGGTGCTTGTATGGTCTGGTATCGGAAAGGAAGAAGAAGGAATTTCCGGATGGACAGATGGTATGAAACAATTTGGCTTTGATGAAATGGAAGTATTGAATTTCAAGCAGGAACCATCACAATTGCAGGGATTTATGATACTTATAATTGAGTATTGTATAAATAATAATATTGGTTTTCACGATGGTGAGATTGTTGGCCTTGCAGCAGGTCTTCAGTTGAAGGTAGAAAAATCAAAGGGATGTAATGTTGATGAAGATGGGGAAACTTTAAAGCTTAGTTTCCTGTAAAAAGTACAATTGAAAGAGGGGAATTTCATGAGAGAAAAATCATGTATGATTGTTGTGCCGGAAAACGAAGAAGATATCCGGATAGAGAAGGTTTTAGCAAGACTGGAAAACAGTAACGATATAAAAATGACAGGGGAGTTGAAAAAGAAAAAAAACGAAGAAGATGATGATATACCGGGTGTTGCAATGACACTTTCAATTGATGGAAGAGAATACAAAATTGCTCTTGCCGTTTTGCATGTGGAAATTCCGGAGTTTTTCCGCACTGTACATGCTTTTTCAGATCTTGATTTTCAAAAGATTGAAAAGATTCAGGTGGATATGTGTGTGGAGATGGAATACTCGAAGGATTTTCTGACAAGCTATCATGATCAGCTTCGAATTATCAATCTGCTGGTGCCGGGACACCTTGCAGTCATGGATATGCCGTCAGAAAAAGTTATTTCCGGCAGATGGGTGAAACTTGCAGCGGAATCACAGGTACCCCCTGCGCCAAGATATCTTTTCACGGTACAGGCAATTAGTGGCGATGGAGATGAAGTCTGGCTCCATACGCATGGATTAAAGCGTTGTGGTCTGCCGGAACTGGAAATCCTTGGAAGCAACAAGGATATGTTTAACACACATTATTCTGTAATTGAGTCGATGGCGGTTCGTATGATTGAAAATGAAGAAGCATTGCAACCATATGAGCCAATGTTTCTCGCATGGCTGACAGAAGATATTGCCATGGTGACAACTGTTGTGGACTGGCGGGAAGGTTTAAAACATTATCCGGATGTGGAACTTGGAAAAGCTGAGGACCGCGACGAATATCATTCGCAGGATACAGAGGCTGTAATGTTGTATCTGCATGAAGATGATGTGGATGCAAAAAAGGTGGAAAGAGTGCAGTTTCTGGATAAATATTTAGGGCATAATACGATGTTTATGGTGTCAAATGAGGAAACCAACCGTATGCGGAAACTGGCACAGGAGAGAATCGAATATGTGAAGACGATTATGGATCTTAAGGATCCGGATGTACATGTGTTGTTGAAAATTGGGTTACAGGTGGATAAAGAATTTATCGACCCTGAGAGTGATCCGGAAACACAAAAAGAGCATATCTGGTTTGAATTAAAGGAGATTAAGAAGAAGCTCTTAAAGGAAGTATTTGTTTGTGAACTTACTCAGAAGCCGTATTATGTCAAGAAAATGGATGAGGGAAGCATTGGAAAATATACGGTTTCTGATGTAACGGATTGGATTATTTTCACCAAAGAGGGAAGATATACGCCGGATGATGCATATATGCTGAATTTGTAAGAGTTTATGAATGAAATGAATATACCTTTAGAAATCAGTGATACTATGAAAACAAGGATTTTTATGCTAATAATTGCATTATCTCCTAAAAATATATAAAATTTAGGAGATAAATAAAGATTTAGGAGATATTTATGAGGGTATTTGATTATTCATTATTGAAAGAAAAGACATGGGATAGTGAGATAATTTCGCTTGTTGCACAAATTCATGAGTATAAGGGCAGACAGGAAGTATATCTTAAGCAGAAGCCGGAAACATTGGACAAACTTGTAGAAATAGCAAAACGTCAGAGTACAGAGGCATCGAATGCTATCGAAGGAATTCGGACCACCAGTACCAGATTAAAAGAATTGTGTGAGGAAAAGACAACACCGAAAAATCGTGATGAGGAAGAAATTCTTGGGTATAGGGACGTTCTTAATACAATTCATGAGAATTATGAGTATATTCCAATCAGAACAAATTATATTTTGCAGTTACATCGTGATTTGTACAAATATACAGAAAAAAGCATTGGTGGTAGTTTCAAGATATCACAAAATGTGATTGCGGCAACTGACGAGACAGGAAAAGAGTATGTGCTTTTTACCCCACTTGCACCATATGAAACACCATCCGCAATAGATGCTATTTGTGAGAATTACAATCGAATGATTGAGAATCAAGAATTGGATACCATTTTACTTATTCCTATTTTTATACATGATTTTTTATGCATACATCCATTTAGTGATGGAAATGGTAGGATGAGCCGTTTGCTTACAGCCTTACTTCTATATAGAAGTGGATATGTTGTTGGCAAGTATGTCTCTATTGAAAGCAAGATTGCTAAAAATAAAGATTTGTACTACAAAGCATTGGAGGATTGTCAGGGAGGTTGGCACGAAAATAAGGAGGATGTAACTCCTTTTGTAAAATATATGCTAAGAATTATTCTTGCTGCATACAGAGATTTTGAGGAAAGAGTAGAGCTTGTAAGTGAAAAGCTTCCGGCAAAAGAAATGGTTAGACGAGCAGCATATAGTAAGATGGGGAAGCTAAGTAAAAGTGATATTACAGAGTTATGTCCTTCAATAGGCGTAAAATCAGTAGAGTTGGCTATAAAACAATTGGTAGAAGAAGGCGTTCTTCTAAAAATGGGATCTGGAAGAGCCACATTTTATGTTCGTGGTGATTCAAAATAGCAAATGATAGCAGATAAAGCGATATCATTAGATGAAATATCTATGTGGTATCGCTTTTTTATGTTAAGATAAGTGAAGAGATTAAAATTATGGAGAAAGATAGGAGAAAATGTTATAAAAACAATCAAGCTTAAGAAAAATAAGAAATCAGCACATATTCTTATGTTAATATTTGCAATATGCATTCTAGGCGCAATGTCTACATGGGCAAAAGAAAAGGATTCTGACAGTTCAAATTATGAGCACGCGGGTTCTATATGGGAGATTGATAATATTGCATTAATTGACAATGATATTAAGAATGAAATTGATTGTACTATAGAGAATATTATTACACCAGAAATGTCTGATTATGATAAAGTAAAAGCGGTACATGACTATATCGTTCTTAATTGCGAATATGATTATGTAAATGATACAATTCCACAAGATTCTTATAGCCCAAGAGGTGTGTTGATAAATAAAAAGGCTGTATGTGAGGGATATGCAGCAGCATTTAAAGCATTTATGGACGAATTGAGTATTCCGTGTAAGTTAGTTTCTGGAAAAGCATCATCAAATGGTGATTTCACAGGTCGTGTCAATCATGCATGGAATCGTGTGGAAGTAGGCGGAGTATGGTATCAAATTGATGTTACATGGGATGATCCGGTTCCTGACCAGAAAGGGAAAGTACGGTATAAATATTTTTTGCTTTCAGATCAGGAAATGAATAAAACACATTTACAAGTAAGAAATGAGAAGAAGATATGAACAAACAGGAAGTATACCAATTTTTACAGGAGAAAAATATCTGGTTCGAGATAACCGAACACAAGGCAGTCTACAATATGGAAGAAGTTGCAGAAATTGAAATTCCATATCCCAAAGCAGATGCAAAAACACTTTTTATCCGGGATGACAAGAAGAAAAATTATTACCTGATTACAGTAAAGGGCAGTAAGAGAGTCAATTTGAAAGAGTTTCGGAAACAATATCAGACACGTCCAGTGAGTTTTGCTTCGGAACAGGAGCTGTTGGAGAAACTCGGATTGATTGCTGGATCGGTGACACCTTTGGGAATCTTGAATGACCAGGACAAAGAGGTAAAGGTGTTCTTTGATAGAGAACTTACGGAAAACGAAGGATTGATAGGTGTTCATCCGAATGAGAATACAGCGACGGTGTGGATGAAAACGCAGGATCTGATCGAAATCATCAGAGAGCATGGAAATGAAGTTGTTATTGCAGATATTTAACAAAAGAAATTTCACAGCAGTTGACAGAACCATTTTAGTGCAAAAAGGAGGAAAAAATTATGTTAACATCATTGGCACTTATCTTTCTGGTCGGGCTGGCAATGGGGGCAATTTGTCAGAGACTGAAGCTTCCGAGGATCATAGGAATGCTCATCACAGGCATTGTGTTGGGACCATATGTGTTGGATTTCCTGGATTCTTCCATTCTGTCAATTTCTGCGGATCTGCGGAAAATGGCATTGATCATTATACTGCTGAAAGCCGGATTATCGCTGGATTTGAATGACTTGAAAAAGGTGGGAAGACCGGCAATTATGCTGTCATTTGTTCCGGCATCATTTGAGATTATCGGCTATGTGTTGCTTGCACCATGGATTCTGGGAATTACCCATGTAGAGGCGGCTGTCATGGGCGCTGTGCTGGCAGCGGTATCTCCGGCGGTAGTGGTTCCGCGTATGGTGAATCTGATGGAATCAAAATATGGTACCGAGAAAGCAATTCCACAGATGATCATGGCGGGTGCATCCTGCGATGACATCTTTGTAATCGTGTTGTTCACGACATTTTTGAGCATGGCGCAGGGAGGAAATGCAAATGTATTGGATTTTGTAAATGTGCCGGTTTCTATTGTGCTTGGAATTCTGCTGGGCGCGGTCGTGGGTTATGGGCTGTATCTGTTTTTTGAGACATCTTATGCGCATAAACATTGCGTGCGAAACAGCACGAAAGTCATTATTGTGCTTGGCGCTTCCTTTTTGCTTGTTGCGGTAGAAGGATGGCTGGAAGGAAAAGTGGCAGTTTCCGGATTGCTGGCAGTCGTAAGTATGGCATGTGTGCTGAAGTTAAAAAGTACGGCATTTGTTTCGAAACGGTTGTCAGAAAAATTTGGAAAGTTGTGGATTGCTGCGGAAGTCATTTTATTTGTATTGGTCGGTGCAGCAGTGGATATCCGCTATACCTTGCAGGCAGGACTGGCTGCAATTGCCATGATTTTGCTTGCATTGCTTTTTCGTACATGCGGGGTATTGCTTTGTGTTGCAAAGACAAATCTATCGTGGAAAGAGCGCGCTTTCTGTGTGATCGCATATCTGCCGAAAGCGACGGTACAGGCCGCAATCGGCTCGGTTCCTTTAGCTTCCGGACTGGCATGTGGAAAGATCGTGCTGTCGGTAGCTGTTATGGCGATCATCATTACGGCACCGCTTGGCGCATTTGGAATGGATCAGACATACCGAAAGCTTCTGCACCATGAACAATAGCATTTGAACATATCCTGTGAAGGAATTGTTCATAGTTTCAAACTATGACAAATGATCTTCCAGAATCATTTTCCGGAACTGTCGGGCAGCTGTATTCAGCGGATGCTGGCAGTCGTATACCATGCATATATTTCGTTCCGGGATATTTTCTTTCAGTGATATCTGGACAATTTCTCTTTTTTGAATAGAATCACGTGCCATTGCTTCCGGAAGAAAAGCCAGGCCCAGCTCGCATTTGACAAGAGGGAGAATCTGATCGGTTGTGGCAGTTTCGGTATCAGGGGCAAGTTCGAGTCCGTGAGAGAGAAAAAGCGAATGATAAAACTGGAACGTCGTTGTTTCACGCCCAAGCGATATCAGCGGATAGTTCTTTAATTCTGCAAGTGACAGTTCCTGGCTGCCAAGGGCGGTAAAAGTCGTGCCACCGACAAGAATTTCCTGAAAAGGCTGCAGCATAATCTGTCTGAGCGGTGATTCCACGGAAGCAGGAGTTGATACAATAGCAAAGTCGATTTTTCCGCTTTTTACGGAATCAATGGCCTGTGGGGTGGAGTGATTGTACAGTTTCAGGCGAATGCCTGGATAGGTCATATGAAACGCCTTGAGTTTATCAAAAAGAAAAATATTTAAGGCGGTCTCGCTGACACCGATCGCAATGCTTCCGTGTGACAGCCCCGTACTATCCGATAATTCCTCTTCTGCGGCAAAAATCTGTGACATTGCAGCGGAAATATGGGTATAAAGTTTTTCCCCTTCCGGGGTAAGCTGAATGCCCCGGTTGGTGCGGACAAATAAGGTTGTATTGATCTGCTGCTCCAGACAATTCATGGCACGTGTCACATTCGGCTGACTGCTGCCGAGTGCATGTGCGGCTTTGGTAAAGTTGTGGTATTTTGCAACATAATAAAAAATCCGGTAGTATTCAAAATTTACATTCATCGATTGAAATCCTCTGACATATCAAAATATTATCTATAACATATCAATTATAGTTTTTACTTATTCCTAATGCAAAAGTATAATCATAGAAGATGAAAAAAGCAAGAAAGGAAGCGCATGAAGCATGAAAGAACAGACGATTTTTCCACGAGAGGAAAGGGCAGAGGTTTTATTTCAGAAAATTTTAAACGATCCATGGGCATGTGGAAAGTTACAGGAAACATTTTGTAACTGTTTATTTTGCAATGATGATTCGGATGCCAGAATTTCTCCGGCAGAATTTTCACAGGCTTTGTTCAATGCGTATGCGAACCGGGACATGTCGGCTTTTCTTATGGCTATATGCCAGAATACATTGTTTGATCTGTTGAGAAATTCATTTCTGATTCCCTATCGTTTTGATGCAGATGGAAAGCAAAATCCGGTTATCATGACGGATGAAAACGGGCAATTGCTTCCGGCATATAAAGGCACAGTTCATGAGAAAGAATACTGGCATTTCCATGAGGTATACAAAGATCTCGGCAATCAGAAAAATATATATTTTGCACAGGCATACCGTTACAGCCATGAATACCAGTCGGATCACATGGATGTGAAACAAAAGATTCTTGAGAAAAATACGGGTGTGCTGCTCATTCGTGAACTGCCGGATACCGTAAAGGAGAAGGAGACGGAGGCAGAAGCGTATTCCGCAGTGTGGGATCTTATGATTCAGCTGGAAAAGAATCTTCCAATGGCTTATGTATTTTATGGACAGGATTCGCTGGTGGAGAATAACAACCGGTATGATGAAATCGGAATTTTCCTTCCAAATTCAATTTTCCTGAAAAATTTCGAACGCCATGTTGCGAAAGCGGAGGAGATTATTTATGGCGAAAAATGATTATGTAGAAATTATGGAAAAAAATCATATGGAAATTCCATGGCATGATTATACAGGAAATGACAGTGAAGTGCTGATTCAGCAGGCAGGACTGATTGAAAAGGCATCCGTTATCGGCAGAGTTGGTCTGATCATGCTTTCCTGCGGAACCGGAGCATGGCGTGTGCGGACTTCTATGAACCGGCTTTCCAAGGAACTGGGAGTAACCTGTACGGTGGATGTGGGATTGATGTCTATAGAGTTTAACTGTTTTGACGGAAAAGAGTGTGTTTCCCAATCTCTTAGTATTGCAAATACCGGAGTAAATACTTCCAAACTTTATCGGATGGAACAGTTTGTAGATAGTTTTCCATCCCGGGAAGCACATCTGACAGGCGAAGAAATCCACAAGAGGCTGGATGAAATTGAACAGATTCATGCACTCTATTCTCCGGTAAAACTCGGATTGGCAGCGGCACTTGCATGTTGTGGATTTACATTTCTGCTGGGTGGTGGCCCCGTGGAGATGATATTTGCATTTATTGCAGCCGGTGTTGGTAACCTTATCCGGATGAAGCTGATCAAACATCATTACACGTTGTTTTTGAACATTGCAGTATCTATTTCAGCTGCATGTCTGACGTATGCGGTCTGTCTGCATATGGCAGAGCTGCTGTTTCACATTTCCGCAGTGCACGAGGCCGGATATATCTGTTCTATGTTGTTTATTATTCCGGGATTTCCGTTTATCACAAGTGGAATTGACCTGGCAAAACTGGATTTGCGATCCGGTCTGGAGCGGCTTACCTATTCCATCATTATTGTTCTGGTTGCGACAATGTTTGCATGGATCATGGCGCTTTTGTTAAAGCTTCAGCCACAGGATTTTGCAGCTTTGCATCTGGGAAATATGACGCATTTGTTTTTACGTCTGATTGCCAGTTTTTGCGGCGTTTTCGGTTTCTCAATCATGTTTAACAGCTCGGTCTATATGGCAGCAACGGCGGCATGTATCGGTGCCGTTGCAAATACATTGCGGCTGGAACTGGTCGATTTTACAAGGATGCCATCTGCGGCTGCTGCTTTTATAGGAGCACTGACGGCAGGTCTGCTCGCATCCATTATCAAGAGAAATCATGGATATCCGAGAATTTCACTGACGGTGCCATCCATTGTAATTATGGTGCCGGGATTATATCTGTACCGTGCGATTTATAATTTTGGAATTATGTCACTGACCGAGGCGGTTTCATGGTTTGCGGCGGCGATTATGATTATTGTATCGTTACCGCTCGGACTTATTTTTGCGCGAATACTTACCGACCGGACATTCCGGTATTGCACATAACAAATTATGCATGGATTGATGTTCAAAGATAGTGTCGAAAGAAGGAGGATAAAATATGCTTACAGCTGTAACAGGAATTAACTGGGGAGATGAAGGAAAAGGTCGTGTGATCGATCTGCTTGCGGAGAATGCAGATGTTGTTGTCCGCTATCAGGGAGGCAATAACGCCGGACATACGGTGGTTGCCAAACAGCAAAAAGTTGTTTTAAATCTGCTGCCATCCGGTATTCTGCATGAGAATGTGGTATGTGTACTTGGTGATGGTATGGTGGTAGATCTGGAACATCTGACAAACGAAATCGCACAGATTAGGGAAAAAGGTGTTGTGGTCACACCAAAGAACTTAAAACTTTCCAAACGGGCAACAATCTCGATGCCATGGCACAAAATTCAGGATGAACTCGAAGAGACGCGTCTTGCAAAAACCGGAGCGGCATTTGGGTCCACAAAAAGAGGCATCGCCTATGCATACAGTGACAAATACAGAAAGAAAACACTGCGTCTTGGGGACCTGCTTCATCTAAAAGAGGAATCCGTACAGAACCGTTTGAAAATGATGCTCGAGGCAAAGAATCTGGAACTTGCAGGATGCTATCATCAGGAACCGATGTCCTATCCGGCACTGCTTTCCTGGTGTGAAGATCAGGCAGCAGAGTTGTGGCCATATATAGTAGACACAGGTGCTTATCTCGAGGAAGCGTTAAAGGAAGGAAAAAGGGTTGTTTTAGAGGCACAGCTTGGAGCTATGCGGGACATTGATTATGGCATTTTCCCATATACATCAAGTTCTTCCACAATTTCTGCCTACGGTCCAATCGGGGCAGGGATACCGGGAAAGCAGCTGGACCATGTCGTTGGTGTGCTGAAAGCTTATTCAACCTGTGTAGGTGCAGGACCATTTACCGCAGAAAAAGCCATGCCGGAATCCTGGATGGAACTTTTGCGCAAGTTTGGTGGAGAATATGGTGCTGCCACAGGACGTCCACGTCGTGTAGGTCCGTTTGATGCGGTTGCAAGCCGGTATGGATTAAAGTGCCAGAATGCGGACAAGATTGCATTAACCAAGCTGGATGTGCTCAGCATGATGAAAGAAATTCCTGTGATTGTGGGCTACAAAAAGGGAAATCAGGAAGTGACAGATTTTGATCCGGTAGAGGATCTCGAAGAATATGCACCGATTGTAAGAATGCTTCCGGGCTGGCAGACAGACATCAGCGGCTGCAAAACCTATGATGAACTGCCGGATGCGGCAAAGACATATGTGGAGACATTAGAGGATCTTCTGCAGCATGAAATACAGTTCATATCCGTAGGTGCAGAGAGAAGTCAGTATTTAACAAAAGGAGAGTGGTTATGAGACATTTGATAAGTCCTTTGGATTTTACAGTAGAAGAAACGTATGAAGTGCTGGATTTTGCAGACCGGATCGCTGCGAATCCGAAAGCTTATGCCCATGCAGCAGACGGCAGACAGCTTGCAACGCTTTTTTATGAGCCAAGCACAAGAACGAGGCTTTCTTTTGAGTCGGCAATGCTCAGTCTTGGCGGACAGACAATTGGATTTGCAGGTGCAGAACAATCGAGCGTTTCCAAAGGGGAAACGATTGCAGATACCGTAAGGGTTGTCAGTTGCTATGCAGATATTATTGCCATGCGTCATCCAAAGGAAGGGGCACCGCTTTGTGCATCCATGTATTCGAAAATCCCGGTCATCAATGCGGGAGATGGCGGACATAACCATCCGACACAGACATTGATCGATCTGATGACCATTCGCCAGAGACTTGGAAGACTCGACAATCTGACGATCGGTTTCTGTGGAGATTTGAAGTTCGGAAGAACGGTGCACTCACTGGTGAAGAGTCTGGTGCGCCATACAGGAAACAAATTCTATTTTATCTCGCCCGAAGAACTCAGAATCCCGGATTATCTTGTAGACGAAACATTAGAGCCGACGCATACGCCGTATGAGGAAGTGTCCAGTCTGGAGGACAGTCTTCCGAAGCTGGATGTTCTCTATATGACGAGAGTGCAGAAAGAGCGCTTTTTCAATGAAGAGGATTATATTCGTCTGAAGGACACTTATGTTCTCAACCGGGAAAAGCTGCAGCTGGCAAAGGAAAATATGCCGGTACTGCATCCACTGCCACGTGTTGATGAGATCGCTTACGATGTGGATGATGACAACAGAGCAGCTTATTTTCAGCAGGTACAGAACGGAAAATATATGCGTATGGCGTTAATTCTTTCTTTGCTCGGAATCGAAGATCCGCAGACAGGAAAAAAAGTTCTTGAATTAAGAGAATCTTAACCTCTGCAATATTGTTGTTTTCCCATAATTGCATTATACTGAATTTATATTAGAAGGTTAGTAGAATGCTCGTAATATGGGGGAACAACAATGAGTCAGATTTATGAAAATGCAAGGGCAGTCATGGACGAAGTAAAACACGCCGTTACCGGCAAAGATGACTGCATTCAGAAAACTTTCGCGGCAATTCTCGCGGGAGGTCATATCTTAATAGAGGATGTGCCGGGTGTCGGTAAGACAACTCTGGCAATCGCTTTTTCCAAGGTCATGGGCCTGGAAAATCACAGAGTACAGTTCACGCCGGATGTCATGCCGGCAGACATTCTTGGATTTAATATGTATCAAAAGAATACAGGAGAATTTGTGTATTATCCGGGAACAATTATGTGTAATTTGTTTCTGGCGGATGAGATCAACCGGACTTCTCCAAAGACGCAGTCGGCTTTGCTCGAAGTTATGGAAGAAGGCAGGGTAACCGTAGATGGCGTCAGCCGTGAAGTGCCGAAGCCTTTTATTGTTATGGCAACACAGAATCCGAAGGGAAGTGCAGGAACCCAGCTTTTGCCGGAGTCCCAGCTGGATCGTTTCATGATCTGTATGAGCATGGGCTATCCGGATCTTGAGAGTGAGATTGCCATTGCAAAAGGCAAAAGTACGGCTGCGGGATTTGGTGAGTTGCGGGCAGTTCTGCAGGCGCAGCAGCTGGTGGACATGCAGGCACAGGTGGAGAATGTGTATGTTCATGACAGCATTTATGCGTACATTACAAACCTGATGAACAAGACGCGAAACAGTAATTACATTGAACTTGGTGTCAGCCCGCGAGGAACGATCGCCTGTGTGCGCATGGCGAAAGCCTGGGCATTTCTTCAGGGGAGGGAATATGTGATTCCATCCGATGTTACCGATATTTTTATGGATATCGCAAAGCATCGTATTGTGCCAAACACCAAGGCGCGGGTGGCACATGTGACGGAAGAGGCGATTTTATCCCAGATTATAGCGGATACAAGACAGCCGGCATCATATATGGAAAAGGTGGATTAGCGTGATTAGTTTTGTGATCGGGGCATTGGTTACGGTTTTTACATTTTATATCGCACTTATTTATGCGAGCGTGACAATTGGATTGCTTGGCTTTGCCGAAGCAATTCTTTTGGTGCTCGCTTTTTTATTTTTACTCTGGTATCGCAGGAAAATTGAGGCGGATATACAGATTCCGATCGCGGTCGCGGAGCCGGGGGAAAAAGTCCGGCTTACGCTTGCCGTAAAGAATCATAGCCGTATCAGCTGTATGAAAATCAAATACCGAATTACCTGTGAGAACGCTTTTATTGGAAAAAGCGAGCGTGCCTGGCAGAAGGGAGCGCCGGTGTATCACGGAAAAAATGAGTATCAGCAGGTGATATATCCGGAATATGCGGGGAATTATGAATTTGGTTTAAAGAAGATCAAAATTTATGATCTGACCGGCCTTTTCTGCATAACAAAGAAAGTCGGTCGATCGTGCAATGTTATGATTTTCCCGGAACTGATCAGTGTTGGTGTGCATGTATCGGAACACACACGCAACTTTTTCGGAGAGGCAGATGTCTACGATGATTTTCATCCGGGAGATGATCCGAGCGAAATCTTTGGGGTGCGTGAGTTCCGCGCCGGGGACAAAATGCAGAGCATTCACTGGAAGTTAAGTGCAAAATCGGATGATCTGCTCGTGCGGGAAAACAGCCAGCCAAAGGCCTGTCCGCTTGTGTTCCTGCTGGAGCCGCCACATATGAAAAAGAAATGGAAAAAGAAGAATGCAAAAACCAATAACGAAGAGAAGTTTCTTACGGTGATGGCAGGAGTGGTGTTTTCCCTGATGGATGCAGCCTGTCCGCACTATGTGGCATGGTACAGTGTCAGCCGCAAAGATGTTGTCCGTATCCGGATTGACGATGAGGAAAGCTTTTATATGTTTTTATGTTACTATCTCGCAGACGGCTATGTGACGGCACCGCAGCCTTTACCGACGATGTACAAAGAAAAATATAAGCGGGAGAATCTGTTGTACACAATGTATTTGGATGCTTCTATGCATTTGATCTTAAATGACAAAGAAATTGTTTCATTGGACGAAAAAGACTGGAAAGAAAAAATGGAAACCATGGAATTAATGTTATGAGAAAAAATACAATGCAAAAAACAAACAAGACAACCGAATATGTATTTGCAGAAAACTGTGCGGGTGCGGTTCGAAGTTTCATGGCAACGGTGTTGTTGTTTTATGGAATGGTGTTTTTGGCAACCAGCATTTTTGAAGAATGGACGATTTCCAAAGCTTCGTTTGTGTGGATCCAGGTATTTCTGTTTCTGGCGATTGTGCTGTTTCATGTGGCACCGCTTTGCGGAAAATATGAGGCGGTATGGTCGGTGGGAACAGAACTTGTTTATATCCTTGGATCGGCACTTTATTTCCGGAAAAATTTTTCACACATGAAGGAAGGGTATCAGGCACTGTACAGCAGCTACCTGATTCCATGGAATGCTTATTACAAAAGCAATATACAGGGATACGATGCAGATATGACCTATCTGCCACTTGCGTTAGGTTTTACCCTGTATCTTCTTCTGATGTTTGGTGTGATGCTGCGTTATATGACAAAGCAGAAGCTGTTTCTGTTGTTACCGGGGATCACGATCCTGAGTGCAGGACTGCTTGTGAATGCTCTACCGTCCTGGAAAGGGTTTGCATTTTATTTTGCGGGACTGCTCCTTCTGTTCTCCGGTCCATATGCAAGGGAGCGTGTTGCATTCCAGGCAAAAAAGGGCGAACACAAAAAGCAGGAACGCGTATTTTTCCGGCAGATGATTTCATTGGGCTGTACTGCAGTGGTTGCAGTAGGGATTGTTTTGCTTGGAGGAACAGCGTTCGTTCGTCCGGCCGAAGCAATTGCGAAAAATGGAAAGCAGTTTTATATTTTTCAAACACAGCTGGAAGATAGACTGAAAAATATCGGACCGTCTTATGTTGAAACCAATAAGGCAGAGGTCGACAACAATACACCGGAATATTCTGACCGCAAAATACTTACGATCAGCGCAGAAAAAAAGCCGGAGACCAATTTGTACCTGAAGGATTTCTGCAGTAGCAGATATGTGGATGGTACATGGAAAACTTTAGATGATTCTTATGAAAGGGAAGCAAAAAAAGCGGGCTATGATCCGGATCATATTGCTGTCCTGCTGAGCCAGAATGTCTACGAACAGTCGCAGGGAAATGACAATATTGATGGGCGGACAACCTATGAGATCACCTATGAAAATGCATGGAGTTCCAATGCACTTGTGCCATATTTTATGGATCTGGCAGACAGTAAGGATACTGTGTGGGTAGACAAGGATGCCGTGGTCAAAAAAAAGCGAATGAAATCTTCTGTTAAGGCAGAGGGATTGCTGCAAAATACGAAGATGGATGAGAATGCGCAGTATTTTGTGTGGGTCGAGAATAAAGAGGACCCGGATGCCATGAGCTGGTATGATACGTATGCGTATAAGCATTATGCAAAGCCGAACGCTTCTGCGACCGACGGAGTGATCCGGTATACAAAGGCGGTTCTGGAAGAAAGTTATATGGATTCAGACTGGTATACGGCACGAAAAGATTATGTTGATGATGCATATTATGGGGAACAGGATTTTGCATTGGAAGAAGCGATGATGCAATATGTGAATATGTCAAGGCTTGATCTGGCAAGAAGTGTAAAAGACATATTAAATACCTATAAACGTTATAATTTGTATTTGGATGATCTTACACCGGGAGAGGATGCAGTAGCATACTTCCTAGAGAAAGGAAAAGAAGGATACTGTATGCATTTTGCAAGTGCTGCGACCTTGATTTTACAGGAACTTGGTGTGCCGGCGCGCTATGCATCCGGTTATATTGTAAAAAGAGAATCTTTTCAGGCACAAAAAGACGGAAGCTACGCGGCAGATGTCGTTGATCGATGCGGACATGCATGGGTGGAAATATATCTGGACGGCATTGGCTGGATTCCTTATGAAGTGACACCGGGATATGGCGGAATCAATGCAGACATACCAACAAATGAGGAAAATCTCAAAGACCTGAAGGCAGACCATGATAAGAGAAAAGACACCACGGCATCGAGCGAGTCTGAAAATACAGAAACACAGCTCACGGAGGAAACTCAGCTCACGGAGGAAACACAGACACAGGATTCGCAGACACAAATGACGCAGCAATCCACACAGGAGCCAGGGAAAAACGGAACCGGAGGCGGTAAAGGGCTGTCACAGGGACAGAAAATTGCGACTTTTGTAATTGGTATTCTCATCATTCTCGTTGTGTTGATACTTGTGCTGTATTGTGTTGTGCGATTGCAGCGAAATTATAGAAACGTCCTGTTAAAAGAACTTCGCAAAAAGCAGAATATTCGTGCAGTAAAGAGAATGAACCGCAGAATATACAAAAATGTGCGTAAGCTTGTGCCGGCACAATTTTCATCGATGACGGATGCGGAATATGAGGCGCGCTTAAAGAAAATGTATCCGGCTGTTTCTGAAGAAGATTGGGAGCAGTACATGCGTATTGCAAAGAAAGCGGC
Organism: Lachnospiraceae bacterium; assembly: GCA_902363675.1. Classification (GTDB taxonomy): domain Bacteria; phylum Bacillota; class Clostridia; order Lachnospirales; family Lachnospiraceae; genus Roseburia. The sequence continues at coordinate 43,595 of CABJAV010000022.1, forward strand.
ATTTTCCCAGCTTGCGATTAGTGATGAAGAAGTTCGCTTTTGTTACCATATTTATAGGACGTATCGTCAGAAGAATGGTTGAAAAGTTTGTATTTACAATGCTGGATAAAGAGTTAAAGTTTGACAGATATGAAAACAGCTTTTTGTGGCTGAAAGATGCCGGAGTCGCGTTACCGGTATATAAAGTGGAAGCTCCCGTTATTCCTCTCAAAGCGAGCAAGAGCAGTAATGTGTTCCGGCTTTTTTCCAATGACACCGGATTGCTTACCAGTGCATATCCGGCGGAAACCAAACTGGAACTGATCAATAAAAACAGCGAAGTAAATAACGACGTTCACTTTGAAAATGCTGTGGCACAGCAATTAACGGCCAATGGTCTGGAACCCTATTTCTGCAAAAAGAAAAATATGGTGGATCTGGACATGGAAGGGTTATAACACTGGAAGAAGTGATAAAACGATAAATCGAGATTTGTCTAACTGACACATTAGAAAGGATTGTATATGAGTGAATTGATTAAGGCTGATAATGAATATAAAGAGTGGATTGCCGGAATATCCACTGATTTTAGAAAAAGCCAAATCAGGGCTTCTATGAAGATAAATGATGAGATGCTGAGATTTTATTGGAAACTTGGTAAGGGCATTTCATCTATGAGCGAACAGTTCGGGTATGGAACGGGATTCTATAAAACGGTGAGTGACGATTTGAAATCCATTTTGCCAGATGTGAAATCATTTTCTCCAACTAATTTGAAATATATGAGATATTTTTATGAGATGTATCCTGACGCAGTGATTTGTCCTCAGGTTGAGGACGAATTGATTACAGATGCAAATCGTCCCCAAGTTGGGGATAATTTACAAATCATTTTTAGAATTCCATGGGGACATAACAAAATAATACTTGATAAATGCAAAGGGAATTCTGCAAAGGCATTGTTTTATATCAGAAAGACTATTGAAAACAATTGGTCAAGAGATGTTTTACTAAATTTCTTAGGAACGGATTTGTATGAACGTCAAGGCAAAGCAATAACTAACTTTACTAACACACTTCCGATAGAACAGAGCGATTTAGCGCAAGCAATTACGAAGGATCCATATAATTTTGATTTTTTGACTTTGCGTGAAAGGTATGATGAAAAGGAACTAAAGGATGCACTTATAGAGAAAGTTAATAATTTTCTTATGGAGTTAGGTACTGGCTTTGCTTATATGGGCAGGGAAGTGAGAATTGAGGTAGGAGATACTGAAAAATTTATAGACATGTTATTTTACAATACTCAAAGGCATTGTTATGTTGTTGTAGAAATAAAGACAGGAAAATTTGATTCTTCTTATGCAGGTCAATTGGGAACTTATGTTGTGGCTGTTAATCATCAGATGAAAACAGAAGCTGATAATCCTACTTTGGGACTTCTGATTTGTAAAGATATGGATAAAGTAGAAGCCCAATATGCATTAGAATCTACTAGCCAGCCACTTGGTATTTCTAGTTATGAGTTATCAAAACTTATACCAGAAGAGTTCAAAGGTAGTATGCCTACTATTGAAGAAATTGAGGCCGAATTAAATGAATAATCAATTCATACAAAGAGTAATATTCGATTGGAATAGAATTGATAACGATAGTTATTTAAAGGGAATCGAGGCTTTTAAGGGGATTGAAAAACTTGATTTCAATAAACCAATCACCTTTTTTGTTGGAGAAAATGGCAGTGGTAAATCAACTTTGTTGGAAGCACTTGCCGTAGCACATGGTTTTAATCCTGAGGGAGGAACAAAGAATTATGTTTTTTCTACGCATGATACACATTCAGAGTTGTGTGATGCGATAAGAATTGCCAAAGGCTATCGGAAGGAAAAGTGGGGATATTTTCTTAGGGCAGAAAGCTTTTATAATGTTGCAACACAGGAAGAAGAATATGCAGATTTTGCGCATCCTTCCGCTAAATATCATGAAAAATCACATGGAGAGAGTTTTCTCGCATTGGCACAGAATAATATGCGTCCAAATGGCTTGTATCTTTTTGATGAGCCGGAAGCTGCATTATCCCCACAGAGACAGCTTACATTGTTGATGCAAATATATAGTTGTGCAAAAGAGGGAGCACAGTTTATTATAGTTACGCATTCGCCGATTTTGTTAGGAATACCAGATGCAGATATCTATTGTTTTGATAATGGACGCATACATCTGTGCGAATATGAGGATACAGAGAGCTACCAGGTAACAGAAATGTTTATAAACAACAGGCAGATGCTGTTGGATAGATTACTAACAGATTAGATAATAAAGAAATTGACAACTTCCAGTTGTGCGTCCAGCTAAGGGTGTGTAGTCAAGCCGATGGGATTCCGGTTTATCCAAGGTTTAGCCAACCAGATAATAGCGAGTCTTGGGATGATGCCGGTAACGACATCTGACAAGCGTAGACAGCAAGAAAGCAGGGTTGAATAGTGATTGAGATTCGAAACGTTAACTTCAGTCGGTCGATGTCTTAACTGGTGCGGAAGACAATATCATGTAATGCGATATGGCGAGTGTTATGTGGCACTGCGGAGTCAGAGAACCAATCATGTTTTACATTGTGAATACACATCAACTGGGGAGAACCTGCCATTTCTCGAAGAAGAGTATGAAATTGCAACTGAAAACGGAGTATTTCAAATGAATGGTAGGTGGTCGGACAATCCCATAGTACTGTAGAAATCGGGCAATGCCGATGGAGGGAAGGGGATTGCATAAAAATGAAATTGTGACACAATTTGAAAGACTTAAATAAGCAGTGTGTAGAACGCAGAGATTTTCTCATGAATCAGATTATGCAACAGGAAGGCATTACAGAGGAAGTGAAAAGCAGAGATCAAATAGAATGGGTCAGCCAGGCAAAAACAGTGTGAGAAGCCGAGTAGATGAAAGCATAGTGTTAAATGGTTTCGGTTGTGCATGGAGATTACATTCTTCATATACAGCCAAAAGTTTGATAAGGAGCAAGAGAATGAGTGATTTAAAAGGAATAGAGTATAAACGATTTGAAGATATCAAGCATATCCGGGAAGATGGAAGCGAGTATTGGAGTGCGAGAGAATTGGGACCGGCACTTGATTATGCAAAATGGGAGAATTTTGCAAAAGTAATTAAAAGAGCAATGATCGCATGTGAAAACAGCGGGCACAGTATTCCAGACGATTTTCCCGAGGTCAGGAAAATCGTTGAAGCCGGAGTCACCACGAAACCAAAAAAAGATTATGAACTGTCAAGATATGCATGTTATCTGATCGTTCAGAATGGAGATCCAAGAAAAGAGGTCATTGCATTAGGACAGACATATTTTGCAATCCAGACATACAGGCAGGAAGTTGCTGACCACTTTAATGAACTGGACGAAGATAACAGAAGACTTGTTGTCAGGGGAGACATCAAACAGTGGAATCAAATGTTGGCAGAGACAGCACATAATGCAGGAGTTATTACGAATGAGGAATTTGCAATTTTTCAAAATGCCGGATATATGGGGCTATACGGTGGATTAGATGTTGATGATATTCATACGAAAAAACAATTAGAAGTAGGACAGAAAATTCTTGATTACATGGGAAGTACAGAGTTGATTGCTAATCTGTTCCGAATATCACAGACAGAAGAAAAATTAAGAAAAGATAAAATTGTCGGTGCGGAAACCGCGACATCAGTGCATTATAATGTTGGAAAAGAGGTAAGAACTGCGATTGAAAAGATTGGAGGAACTATGCCGGAAGATTTGCCAACACCGGAAAAAAGTATCCAGCAGATAGAAAAAGAACAGATGCAGAGATTAAAAAATAAGGCTAAGAAAGGCAAGCTGATGTTGGACGAATAATCCGAATGGTATTTTATTGTTACATTTGGAATTTTGGGTGTTACAAGGGACCGTGTGAGACTTATTGATGGCAGTTATAACAAAAGAGTTCTGATTGTTACCATTATCACCAATATTATTGATGCCGCATTAACAATTAATAGCATTGAGACAGTTGTGAAAGCAGTTAAATATAGTCAACAATAAAAGAGTTTTGTGAAATGTGTTTAATGGTGTTAGGCACCAAAAATTTCGAAACAATAAGGAAAAGCTCAATCGGAATTGACCGAGCTGAAAGAGAAGGATGCTTGTTGCCCGAAAGACAAGAAGATGGAAGTAGAAGAAAACAAAAAATAATTTTTTATATGAAAGGCTGGTTGCAGAATGTCAAAACAAAATATTTATGATAATGATTTATTTTACGAAAACTTCGAGAAAATACGTAGCAAAGAAATCAATTTTAATGATATTATTGAGACACCAATAATATTAGGAATGATACCTGAACTATATAAAAAGAAAGTATTAGATATTGGATGTGGTATGGGGCAACATGCACTTCAATATTCAAAGAAAGGGGCGTTATCCGTTCTTGGAATTGATATATCGGAAAAAATGTTAGCATATGCAAGAAAAAATAATGCTGCCTTTAATATTGAATACAGAAGACTGGCTTTTGAAGAATTGGATGATTTAGAGGAAAAGTTTGATGTTATTACAAGTTCATTGGCTTTTGATTATGTAGAAAATTTTGAAAGGCTTATGAAACAGATTTATAGTCACTTGAATGAAAATGGCAAATGTGTTTTTTCGATGTCACACCCAATAAGTACAGCATATGATGGGACTTTTGACAGATATACCAGAACAGAAACTGGAGAAAGATTATATGCTAATCTGCGAAATTACGGAATAGAGGGTAAGCGTGTTATTCATTGGGTAGTAGATGAATATGAACTTTATCATAGAACGATTTCAACATTAATAAATGATATTGTTTCTGCTGGATTTATTATTGAGGAATGTCAGGAATCAAAAGTACCAGAATCAATTAGAGAAAAGCGAACAGATATGTTTGGAGGAGTTATTCATCAGCCAGACTTTATTTTTTTTAGGTGTGGAAAGAAAAATTAATATTTTATCTATGTAAAGAACCCGACAAATTCAAGTTTGCCGAAATATCTGGCTAACTTTCCCAATTTTACAGGCATTCCAGCCCATTCATTAGTGAAATGATATGTATTTTCCCTTATTTTTTCCCTTATGAGATAATCGTAAGGGAAATAAGGGAAAGTTTTATTTAGTCATTGCCTGCCACTTTATCAAGTAACTTTGCGGATTCCCGCTTGGCTTTTCTTGTAGAGTGTGCATAGACATTACAGAAAGTAGAAATTAAGAAATTTCCTCTGTTTTCTTCTTTCTGTATTCATTTGGACTCATATGATAATATTGTCTAAACTTCCGGCAGAAATAGCCGGAACTTGTAAATCCGGTTTCTTCTGCAATGGAAGAAACCGATTTTTGAGTGATATAAAGTTGTTCAGCAGCCTGTGCTAGTCTGTATTGAATTAGATATGCTACCGGAGAACAGTGGATGCCAGTTTGAAAAATGTGTAAAGCTCCACTTTTGCTGATAGATGCCGATGCCGCAATCGTCTCCAATGTAATCTCTTCCATGTAGTGATCATGAATATACTGCATCATAGCTTGTAATCTTGCTTGTTTGTGATTTAATCGATGAATACTGTTAGAATCAGAAGTCCAGTCCATATTTTTTTGCAATATGTTCCAAAGCTGAAATAAAAGTTGTATAGTACATAATTCATTATCCGGCTTAGTTTCCTGAATAGTACAAATTTGCGACAAAAGTTGTAGTACCTGTTTTCCAAATGTGTTGGATGGACTGAAAACTTGATATGGAACAGACGAGCTTATCACAGGAAGAATATATTTTTCGTAAATGAGGCTGTTTTCGGGTGCTAATAGGGTTGGCGAAAAAACAATAT
>CABJAV010000023.1:0-32428 GCA_902363675.1 Lachnospiraceae bacterium
TATTTTGTAGCTGTCCATATTCAACTCTCCTCATTCGCTTAGTTATTTTGTAATATAAACGATAATTTCTTATTATCACGACCATATTAATTATACTATTTTTTTCATCACTTATCAATCAAAATATCTACATTTTTAAAATTTTAAAAATTCTTCTTAACCGCCATCTTATTTCTTGGATGTTTTGTTCTCAAAATTTCTTTCTCTTTTTTCGTTGTCACATATGTATATATCTGTGTTGTCGTTATCGATGTATGCCCCAACATTTTTTGTATATATCGAATATTTACATCCTCTTCCATCAAATATGTTGCAAATGAATGTCGAAACATATGTGGTGTTATATTCGTATCTGCTTTTATCTCATGCGCATATTTATGTATCATATTTCTGGCTGATTGCTCAGATAACCTATTTCCATACCTATTAACAAAAAAATAACCTTGCTGTTCTATTTCTTCCTCAAAACAACTTTTATAAGCATTCAGTATTGACAACACTTCGTTATTTCCTATCTGAATATATCTTTCCTTTTTTCCTTTTCCCTGAATGCATAATACCCCATTATGCAAATCAACATACTTACTTTGTAGATTACATAGTTCTGATATTCGAAGTCCCGTTGAAAAAAGTATCTCTATTACAGCAATGTCTCTCAAAATAATTTTTCTTCGCCACTCCGAATTATCCTGTGTAGTTTCTTTTCTGTAAAGATGGGATAACAATTGTTCAATAACATCTCTTGGTATTATTTTAGGTAAAACAATTTCTTCTTTAAATTTAGTTTTTACTTTATGAAAAGGATTTATCTCTATGATTTCTTCCTCTTCCATATAATGAAAAAAAGCTTTTACGCTAGCAATCTTTCGTTTCACAGTCTTTTGTTTATATGTACAATGTAGATATAAAAGATATTTGTTCAATACTTCTTTATCTAAGTTTTCTTTTCCCACCAATTGAATAAACTGCTGAATATCTATCCTGTAAGCCCTTATCGTTTTATCATCAAGTTCCTTTTGAAATTTGCAATAATACAAATATTTTTCTACTTCTTCCATTAAAAGCATCATTCATTTCTCCTATAACTCACAAAAAATCCGCCACAAAATGTTGTCCATTCTATAGCGGATTTTTCTCCATTTATTATTCTTTTTCAACCCGATAAGACGGCACCAATCGTTTCACTACCACCTTCATCTGCGGATCATCTTCATATGCCGTCTTCTTCAAATCTTTGAGATGTTCAAAGAACTCTTCCTGATCGAATTCAATCGGTTTGCCAATGAAGATCAGATCATTCTCTGTCTTCTGCAATCCCTCTTCTTCTTTCAGGCATTCTTCAAACATCTTCTCCCCCGGACGTAATCCGGTATAAACAATCGGAATATCCACATCCGGCTCATATCCGGACAATTTGATCAGGTTCCTTGCCATATCATCAATTTTTACCGGCTCTCCCATGTCAAGGACAAAAATCTCTCCCCCCTTGGCATAAGCTCCTGCCTGCAGCACCAAAGATACCGCCTCTGGAATGGTCATAAAGTATCGGATGATATTTTTATCTGTGACCGTAACCGGACCGCCCTCTGCGATCTGTTTTTTGAACAATGGGATCACGCTTCCGTTACTTCCCAATACGTTTCCAAATCGTACCGCCACATAATTGGTTTTTGTAAAACGATGCTGCATTCCCTGAATGATCATCTCACAGATACGCTTGGATGCTCCCATGATATTCGTTGGATTCACGGCTTTGTCCGTAGAAATGAGAACCATGCGTTCCGTACCGGTTCTTCCTGCCGCCATCGCTACATTATAAGTTCCAAATACATTGTTCTTGATGGCCTCATTCGGGCTGTCTTCCATAAGTGGCACATGCTTGTGTGCAGCTGCATGAAAAACAATTGCCGGTTTATAATCTGCAAATACGGTATCTACCCTATGCGTGTTTCGCACCGATCCAATGAGTACGACCAGATTCAGCTTTGGAAAGTTCTTTTTCAATTCCTGTTGAAGATCATAGGTAGTATTCTCATAAATATCGAAAATGATAAGCTGCGCCGGATGATGCGCCGCGATCTGCCTGCAAAGCTCGCTACCTATAGAACCGCCACCGCCGGTAACCAACACGACTTTTCCTGCAATATATCCCATCACTTCATCCAGATTCGTCTTTACCGGTTCCCTTCCGAGGAGATCTTCAATCTCTACCTCACGGAAATTCGATACGGATACTTCCTCATTGACAATCTGTGCCATACTCGGCAGAATCTTAATCTTACATCCGGTGTTCTTGCAGAGCTCCAGGATTTTCTTTTTTCTTGCTCCCGGAAGATTCGGAATTGCAATAAAAATCTCCCGCACACCATACTTTTCGGCAGCCCATGGAATTTTGCTGTCATTTCCCACAATCGGGGTCCCAAGGATCTGGCTTCCGATCTTATTCTGATCTGCATCAATGACACAAGCTACGCGGTTACGGATCTGCGGACTGTTCTCCATATTTTTGATAAGAAAGTATGCGCTGTCTCCTGCACCGATCACCATCGTCGGAACTACCTTTCCCACACTGATTCCAAGGTAATTATGACGGATAATACGCAGTCCACGATACACAAACCGGCTCCCGGTAATCAATGCCAGCAAAAAGAAGAAATACAGGATGTAATAGGAACGTGGCATATTCCATTGCAACATATGCATTCCCAAACTTTGCAATGCTGCACTGAGCAAACACGCTACGACCACATTTAACAATTCCTGCACACTTGCATATTTCCACAAACTATTATACAGATGCATGATTGCAAAAATCACAAGCGTGACACATACATTGATCCAGAAATAGCGAACTGCAGTCTCCAAATATGGTATGCACTGCTCATTTTTTAAACTGAATTCAAATCTTGTCCAAATAGAAATGATTTCTGCCAAAAACACTGCCAGAATATCATAAATCAATAATACAGCAATTCTTATATATTTCGCCGTTTCATTTCCGTTCGATTTCTTTTGTAACATAATATATTTTTATCCTATGCTTTCTTATTTCTTTTGATTTTTACGCTGTTTTCTGGATTGTTTCTTGCTTGAAGCTTTCTGTTTTCCATTTTTGTTTTCTGCCTTAACACTTTCATTAACCGGCGCGGCATCATTCTTCTGCTGCACCTCTGCATTGTCGTTCTCTGTTGTCTGTGTATCTTCTGCTTTTACAAACAGATTTTCCTTTGTCACAAGCATACGGTTGACTGCCATGCCAAGACCAAGCATTCCCCAGAATACCGGAGCCGTGCATACGTTAGAATCATTGGCAACTGCTGCGATCACATACACGAGAACTGCTGCAAACAATCCAAATCCAACCCAGCTGAGATGTTCGTGCAAATCGACTCTGCGATAAATCCGAACGGAACGAATGATATACCACAGTAAAAATCCAATCAATGCCAACGTTCCAAACAATCCGGTCTCCACCCACTGCTGAAGATACCAGCAATGCGCTTTTACATCATAATTGTTAAATCCATAGATATATGCCTGACCAAAATAATCATTTTGTGGACGCTCCAGCAAATAGGTATTTGCTCCTGATCCTACAAACACATGCTTTCCTAAAACCGGTATGGTCGTATTCCAAATATGTCCACGGAAACTCATCGCATCCTCTTTGAACAGATTGGACTGTTTTACCTTTTCATATTTGACAAGTTTTCCTGCCGGATTGAGGAACTCATATCCATCATCATCGGTTTTCACAAAATTCCAGGAAATACCATCAACATACACACTGATTCCAGCAGTCTGATCAAACATTACCGGCTGTACCTGCACATTTGCAAAACGCTCATCATCGATGGAATAAGTCTGTGTTCCTTCATCTGCCAGCGTCTGTCCCAGCGGATTTCCATCACTGTCTTTGCACAGGATCTGAATAGTTCCATCTTCTGCGATATCATAAGAAACTGACAATGCGTTATCCCAGATTTTTAATACAACATCCTCGTCATTTGTAGCGATGTCATTTAATGAATACTGGTCTTCCATATGATAGGTACCGGTAATCGTGTTCTTGATTCTTTCCCCAAAAGATGTGGTATTGGCAATCACAATACTTCCAATGATGCCTGCCACCACCAACGCTCCACCTACATAACGGAGCTTTTTGCCACGGCTCAGCAATACCAATACTGCAATCGCAGCACCTGCTGCCACTGCCATCCAACCGGAATCACTTCCACTTCCTTTCAGGCATATGATACAAAGGATTTCGGCCACAACCAATGCCGCTCTCTGCCATACTTTCTTTGCTCCGATAAACAAGCATGCCAACAATGGAATTAACATTCCGAAATAAAAGGACAGGAAATTCGGGTTATACAGTGTTGTATAAGAAGTTCCCTCTGCCATATTGAAATTCAAATTATCTAATTGATCCCAAAAACTTACATTCGTAATCAGATGTTTTCCGAAAACCGTCTTGAAAATATCTTTTCCGAAATACTGGAGTACACCAATCAGCGTTACCATTGCCATTCCAACTCCGGCCCATAACAGAACTTTGTTCACCTGCTTCTCTTCCTGTACATAATTATATACGTAATAGCACAATATCATATAGGCAAATACAGCCCATACCGGCTCAAACAATTCATAGGTGCCTCTGACAACCCAGTACTTATAGCTAGAAAATAATGCGGACATTGCAACAAACATTGCATAAACAAACAGCATATAAAATGAATTTTCAAACTGAAACTGTTCTTTCTTTTTTAAATACCGATATAACATGATTCCGATCATTACAACTCCAAGGATCACTATCGCTATCATTTTCCATGCGAAAAAGAAATCTGTCTGTAACCCGGAACTCGCTGGGAACCAGTCAAATTGCGACAGATTGGCATCATACTCAAACATATGCACGATCAACGGAACAAATCCCATCATAAGTATGATTGGAATCAGTAATGCGTTTGTTTTCTTCTTATTTGCATAAACATTCTTACTCAAGATATTTTCTCCTTCGAATCAATGTATTTTGTATGTTTTTACTCAATTATTTCTATAAGTACATACCTATTCAACATAATACTCTTAAATTTTCCTTTTGTCCACACCAAGAAAACTATAGTACCATCTATGTTAACTACTCTATAAATCACAAAAGAAAGAAGGATTACAACCATGAGATTACCAAACGGATACGGCGGAGTCGTAAAATTATCCGGGAACCGAAGAAGGCCCTACGCAGCGCGAATTACCACCGGCTGGTACCACAATGACAAAACCGGAAAACGTGTACAAAAATTCCAAGTTATCGGATACGCTGCCTCCCGGGCCGAAGCCTTACAAATACTAGCCAAATACAATGACTATCCAATTGATGCAGCTGCCCTGAAGCTTACCTTCCATGACATCTATCTGCGCTGGTCCGAAGAAAAATTTCCGACCACCTCCGCCTCCAACATCAAAGGATACCGCGCCGCATATTCCATTTGTGAAGATATCGCAGATGTACCATTCCGCAATTTGCGCCTGGATGATCTGCAACGCGTCGTCGACCGCTGTGGGAAAAATTATCCCACCCTAAAAAAGCTCCGCATCCTGTTCAATCAGTTATACGACTATGCGATGAAACACGAAATTATCTGCAAAGATTACTCTCCCTATGTCAACATCACCAAATATAAAGACCGTAATCCAAATAAAGCAGAACGCAACCGCTTCACGGCGGATGAAATAGAAACCTTATGGAAACATACCGATGACCGCTATTACCAGACGGTTCTTATGCTCATCTACAATGGGGTCCGTATTTCCGAACTGCTTGACTTGAAAAAAGAAAATGTCCACTTGCCTGAACGATACTTCGACGTAGTTGACAGCAAAACAGAAAATGGTATCCGCAAAGTCCCTATCGCCGAAAAAGTCCTTCCCTTTTACACCTCCTGGTACAATGACTGTTCGCACAGTGAATACCTTATCCACACCATGGACAGTGAGCATTTTACTTACCATAATTATTACATCAATGTATTTAAACCACTGCTGCAGCCCCTGAACATCGACCATACCCCACACTGCTGCCGTCATACAACGATCTCAATGCTCGCCGATGCACATGTGGATCAGACCATTATCAAAAAAATTGTCGGCCATGCCGGAGCCATGACATTAACCGAACGTGTCTACACACATTTGGACATCCACGAACTCATTGAAGCAATCGACAAAATATGAAAAATCGGAATTGTTACTTGTGTGTTACTTAAATTTTTCCAGCAAAAATGTCTCACAAAATATGGTCATATAAATTCAGTTTGTACTACCCCGTTTCTTGTGCGTTGCTTGTACGTTACTTAAGATTGAAAGCTTCTTCAACATGCTATGCTGCAGATACCTGTTTTATCCACTCTGCTGGCAGTATGGTCAGTGGAAAATATTGTTAAGGTAACTGGTAAGAAGTCCGGTAAGGCTGTAAAGAAGACATTAAAGGCTACTATTACAGTTAAGAACTCTTCAATTTCTATGAAGGGTGATTCTGAACTCCTTATTGGAGCAGAGAAGAGCTACAAAGCAACTGTTAAGCCAAGCGTAAAAGTTTCTTATAAGTCTAGCGATGAAGCAATCGCAACTGTAGATACTAAAGGTAATGTTAAGGGCGTTAAAGCTGGTAAAGTTACAATTACAGCTACAGCTAAAGTTGGTACAAAGACTATTAAGGCTACAAAGGATATCGTTGTAAAGAATGGTATCACAGAGTTCAAGGCAACTACTCCTAAAAAACTCACAGTTAAGTTTGCTGGAGCACTTGAGACTGTAGCAAAAGAGAACTTCACTCTTACAGATGCAAAGGGTGCTAAAGTTGCAATCCAGAAGGCAACATTAGATGAGACAAAGACAATTGTAACTCTTGACTTATACAGCGAGCTTACAACTGCTACAGATTATACAGTATCTGCTAAAGTTGGCGAGGATACTTTCACAGAGACTCTTACATTCGTAAAGGGTGCTGTTGCAAAGATTGTTGCTGCAAACCAGATTGTTAAAGCTGATGGAACTCCACAGCAGATTAAGTACACAGTTCTTGACGAGAATGGATTAGATATTACAGATTCTACTGCTGTTTCATTTTCTTCAAACGTTACTACAATTACACCTGATGGAAAAATTACTCTTGCAGACGGTGTGCTTGCATATGTAACAATTACATATGTAAACCCTACAACAGGTGCAGAAATCAAGTCTGAAACATTTTCAGTTACTGGATCAACTTCAGCAGCCGCTTCTATCGCAGCTGTTACTGTAGGATCTACAAGTGATACAGGTGCAACTCTTTCAGCTTGGCCAAAAAATGCAACAACAACAATTGCTAAAAATGCAACAGGACTTAAACTGTTCGCACAGTATGTAAACCAGTATGGTGATAAGGTTGTTGCAACAAACGGAACAGATGTTTCTTATGAATCATTAGATCCATCAATCTTAATTGTTGACACAAAAACAGGTGCACTTACTCCTATCGCAGAGGGTGCAGCTCAGATTAAGGTTACTTCTGGTACAGCCAGCCAGCTTTTCACAATTACAGTTGTTGCACCAGCTACAGCTTCTAAAATGGCTCTTGACGCATCAAGTGTATTAAAAGCATCTATGACTAACAGCTCTGTAAATACAGCTTCTGTTAAGATTAATGTTCTTGACCAGAATGGAAAGAATTTCAATGATGATACAGATTCAAATGTATTAACATTCACATTAACATCTGGTGCAGGTGTTCTTAGTGAAGCTTCAACTGTAGGAGCTACTGTATCTGGCACAGCAGGTGTTGCAAAAACATTTACAGCTGCTAAAGCTGGAACAGCTACATTTAAGGTTACATCTAATAAGACTGGATTAAATTATGTAATGGTAAGCATTACCGTTTATGGTACTGATAATACAGTAGTTAAATATGGTCTTACTGGAATTAAAGATTTGAATATTCAGGATTGCTATGATGGAGATTCAAACACCAACGATTACAAGACAACTGTTGAAGTGAAGGCTCTGAACAAAGATGGTTTCGTTGTAGCAGCTAGTGAAGTTAGCGGTGCTGCAATTACTGTTACAAAGCCAGATAAGACACAGGTAACACTTGCAAGTGGTGCAGATAATTTTGATGCTACTGCATCTGCATTTAGCGCTGTTGGAGCATACTCAATTGTAGCTACAAAGAATGGTACTACAATTGCAACAGCTACAATCAATGTTAAAGATACAGGTGTTAAGCCAGCTGTAACAATCAAGAAGAATTCTATTGATTACACAGAAATTGCCGCAAGTGCAAATAATATCTTAGATAACTTTACTACAGAGACTGGTTGGACAGTTACAGGTGTTAAATTTGTATCTGGAAACTCTGCTGCAATTGCTTCAGCGCCTACAGCAGTTACTTCAATCACAAAGACTGGTACAGATAGTGTTACATTATACAACGTTGTAGTAGTTGTTAGAAATACAGCTTCAAACAGAACATTTGAAGTTGCTACAAATCAGTCTATTACAGTTAAATAGTGTTTATAACTTTTATCATTATTTTCTTAATAGCAAAAACGGGAATCGGTTATATAAACAGATTCCCGTTTTAATTATGTCTAATTATTGAGCCATATTTATATTATAACGACTGAAGAGTAGTTTAATAATATTTTCTCATCTAAAAAATATAAAAGTTATTTTTGGATGTAGAAAGATTTTCACTATGTAAATAAACATTTGGCTTCTACGGAATAAATTTAGCATATTTTATGTTACTTATACAACATTATTATGTTACACAGTTTATAAAAAATCCCTATTTTATCACCTTTTGAAGGCTATTTAAACTCGTATATAGTGTTAAGGTAACTGCTAAGAAGTCTGGAAAGGCTGTAAAGAAGACATTAAAGGCTACTATTACAGTTAAGAACCCAGCATTATCCGTATCCGCAGCTGGTGAAGTTGCAGTTGGATCTACAGAGGCTATCAAGGCTACTGTTAAGCCAGCAAACACAAAGGTTACTTATACAACAAGTGACGCAACAATCGCTACTGTTGATGAGAAGGGTGTTGTTACTGGCGTGAAAGCTGGTGATGTAACAATCACAGTTAAGGCTGGTAAGACAACTAAGACAGTTAGTATGAAAGTTAAGAACTATGTTCTTAAATCTGTAGCTCAGACTAAGGCAGATACATTTGAAGCATCTGTAGCAGGTGCTACAAAAGATATCAAAGCAACAGACATTACTGTTAAAAATACAGAGAACAATGTAACTGTTCCTGTTAAGTCTGTATCTGTAGATAGCAAAGATGCAACTAAGGTTACATTCGCTACTTTCGCTGGTCTTACAGATGGAAAGACATATGATGTAACTCTTGATGGAACAACTAAACAGATCGTTGTATCTGATGGTAAAGTTGCATCTGTATCTGTTAATAAGATTACTATCCCAGCTGCAACTGAAACAGAAATTAAGTTAGTTGCAAAAGATGCAAATGGTATTGTTCTTGATGAAGCTGCTTATGGAGCACAGGATGCATCTAAGTATGATTTCACACTTACCACTAACAATGGATATGTAAACAGTTCTAAGTTATACTTAAACAAAGTTGGTGATACTGCAACAGCTGAGGTTACTTATAAGACTGGCAAGTATGATGCAAATGGTAAACCAGAGGGCAATGTTACATCTGGAAAGGTTACAATTACCGCTGTAGATCAGGCTGCAGTTAATAACTTCAATGTTAAAGTGGCTGACAAGAATGCTCAGAGCAAGAAATTTGATAAGATTGATGCAAATGCACAGCTTGCTGTTGGCGAAAAAGACATGTATGCTTATTTCCAGATTAAGGATGCTGACAACAACGAAGTTTCTAATTACTATGATTATTCAGTAGAATCTAGTGATAAGAATGTATTAATGCTTGGTGGTTCTTCTATTGATGCAGCAAGCAACAACAATCATAGAGTTCTTGTTACACCTGTAAAGGCCGGTACAGCTTATCTTTTAATCAAGAAAAACAATACAATTGTTAATTCTGTTGCAATCACTGTAGTTGCTGAAAGAGCTGTTGCAACTATGGATGTTGATAAGACAAGTGCAACACTTTCTAATAAAATGACAAAAACAGCTACTGTAACAGCTTCCTTCAAGGATCAGTATGCAAAAGATTTCCTTGGAGATGGAACTGTAAAAGTAACTTGCCTGAGCACAACAGCTAAGGATGCTTCTGATAAGGCTATTGATGCAAAGACCGTAACTGCTAATGCATCTGAGAAGTATTTTAAACAGAATGCAGCATCTGGAAATAAAGTTAAAGTTGAATTCAAGGCAGAGAATATTGAAGCTGGAACATACCAGTACAAGATCTCTTACGAGAAAGATTCTAAGGAAGTTTGTGCTAAGACAATCACTATTGTCATTCAGCAACCAGCAGATCCTTCTAAGGGAACTGAGTCTTTCGCATTAGATGTTGATAAGACTGAGATTGACAACCTTGTTGATGACAACCACACAACTGCTTCTGATTATGTAGTAACAGCTAATGTAAATCAGTTAATCAATGGCGTAGCTAATCAGGCAATTAGTACTTCTACCACACTTAAAGATGGTTCAACTGTTAAATCTATTGATTATAAGTTGGAAGATAAGGATGGCAAAGATGTAACAACAACTACCGGAGCTGCTATTTCTTCTGGAAAGTTAACAGTAACTACTGTATCTTTTGATGGTACAAAAGCAACTAAGAATTTTGGTGCTGGTACTTATAAGATTACTGCTACAGTTGTAACAACAAAGGACAGCAAAGATACCACAAAAACTTTCACTACTACATTTACTGTAAAGGATACTCAGCCAACAGGTTCTTTAACATTTGAAAAGAATTCTGTAGATGCTACTTCTGTAAAGGATGCAGTAGAGAAAACTGTTAAGTTTGTATATGGTGATACAACTTATTCTGCAAATGATGTAGCTCCAGTAATTACTTCTATCGAAGGTATTGCAAATGATGGAACTGTAATCAATGCAAAGAATATGGCTTCCGTAAAGAAGTCTGAAGTAACCATTAAAAAGGTTACATTTACAGTTGGTACTGATAAGTACAGTGTTGATGTAACAGCAGATGCTTCACAGGTAATTACAATTAAATAATTGTAAAACATAATAAAAAGAGGTTGCTTCGGCAGCCTCTTTTCTTATATCAGGAAAGTGTATAATAAATGAATGCAAAAGATCAAGAGGTTATAAATTGTTACCGCAAAGAGTGCCAGAAAAACAATCCTAATCATATAATGGACATTCCTAATGCCAGAAGATCTATCATTTATAAGGTATCAAAGGAATGTAATATATCTGAAGAAGAAGCTTGTAAAAGAATAGATGCATATGAAAAATTTGATATTGAAAGCAGAAAGTTATAGAATACATCAGATTGCATTTTATGCAAATGTAAAATAGTTCTTTAGATTTGGAAGGTACTTATTTGCTATTTTTTAAGAAAACAAAATCCTCGGCTTTTTACCGGGGATTTTGTTTATTCAATATAACTTGACATAGAGCCTATGTTGATTTTGGATGCCCATAAACATGTTGCTGTAAAAAGGAGAATTGAAAAATCAATCCTCCTTTTTTAATCAAGCTATGATTCGAAAGTAATTATCCAATAATAATTGTCTTTCCAATAGCAATTTCTTTCTCAACATACTTTCCAGTAGCTACCTCGATCTTGAGTGTAACCTTAGCAATATTCGTTGCAGAAGTAATAGCATATGAATCAGAAACTGCTGTTCCATTTACAGCTGTAATTTCATACTTTCCATCTGCAAGTTCGTTTCCATCATATACAACCTTCAAGTTAGACTTAAGTGTTGTGCCAGATTTTACAGCTGTATCTTTAAGAGCTGCTGTTGCTGCTGGCTGAGAATTTGTAACTTCGAAAGTCTTAACAAATTTCTTAGTATCATTAGCAGCAGTTTTATACTCAGCTGTTAAAGTATAAGTTCCAGCTTCCAACTGCTTTCCAGATGTGAAATTATTAACATTAATAACTGCAATACCAGAACCAGTAGTTACACCAGTAACATCTTTTACAGACTTACCATCCTTTTCAAGAGACCATTTAACATCACTTGATGAATCAACTTTCTTAACCTTTACACCGTTCTTGTCATAGCCCCAAACAGTAGTTGTAACTTTTGCAGTTTCAGTAGCATCAGCTTTAATTACGGCATCAACCTTATCTGCGCTTAATACTAAGTCATATGTAGCTGGATCTCCAGTTTCAGACTTTCTAACAACGATAGTAAATGTCACTTTAACATCTTTATATTCAACAATGTAAGTATTTGATGAATCCTCACCTTTTTCATTAAGACCTGGGTTTTCAACCTTAACCTTGTCATTTGCTGGGTAAGTAATCTTTGTTGCCTGGCTAAGAGCTTTAGAATTTGCATTCTTACAGGTCAATCCAGAACCAATAGTAACGTCTTCGCCATACTGATCCTTAGCTGTTACTTTTACAGTCACATCATCATCGTCAACACCAGTTGCGTTAGACAATGTAAATGCATTTTTATCAAGAGATAAAGCTGTAACTTTTCTTTCTGCAACTACTGTAACAGGAAGTGTTGTAACAACAGCCTTTGTCTTAGAATCTTTAACGATGATATAAGCATTTCCAGCCTTGTATGGTTTAATAACAATTGCTGTTGCATCTTTAATCTTGCTTGTTGCACCTACAGTCATAACATCAATATCAGAAGACTCGAAATCATAGCCAGTTGAAGCATCAGCAACTTTGTTATCAGACTGAGTTCTCTGAATATATGCAACTGCCTTGGTATCACCTACAGCAACCTTTTTCTCTTTAACATTCTTGAACTCTGTAGCACTCTTGTTGTCATCAGTAGTTCCAACTTTTACGTTCCAACCAATAGTTGTTACTGCAGTTGGATCAACACCTGTAATAGTAGCCTCTGCTGTAACATTTCCTTCCTCAACTGCGGAAGCATTGTATTTTCCAGTATGAGCAATAACTGTAATCTTTGCTGTGTTACCAACTTTGTAAAGGTTTAATGTCTTTCCTGAAAGGTATCCGTTGTTTGTAGCGTCTACTTTCCACTCAACATATGTGAAGCCAGCTAAAGAAGTCTGATCTGCATCTACTGTAGCGATTTCTACTCCATTAGCATCTGTAAATTTAGCAGAAATATCATTTGCATTCTTTCCATCAACTGTAGCTGGAGTTGGAACAACAACTGTAGCTGGAGAAATTGTTGCAGCAACAATCTTACCATCTGTAACAGTAATTGTCTTTGTTACATCAGCTAATGTAATTGTATAATCCTTACCATCAGCCATAGTTACATATGTTTCAAGAGTAACCTGTGTGCTGTCATTCTTATCAACAGATACGCTCTTCACAGCAACATTAGCCTTGGAGTATGTATTTGTGATTACGAAATCAGATGTCTTTAAAGCAGCTGTATTACCAGTAACTGTAGCTGTGAGCTTTGTTGTTGTAGCCTGCTTAACATCCTTAAGGATGAAATCTTTAACAGCCATCTTAACAGTCTTTGTTGTCTTGCCAGCCTTAGCTGTGATTGTTACGTCACCAGCCTTAACACCAGTAACTTCACCTGTTGTAGCATCAACTGTTGCGATTGTCTCGTCACTAGATGAGAATGTAACCTTTGTTGAAGCTGGCTTAACTGTAGCCTTAACTGTCTCCTTTGCACCAACTGCAACCTCGCTAGCTGCCTTTAATGTAAGAGAAGGATTCTTAACTGTGATAGTAGCCTTTAATGTTTTCTTTACAGCCTTACCAGACTTCTTACCAGTTACCTTAACACTATATCCGTGCAGTTTTTAGGCGCGAAAAAGTATAAAAATAAGGCTTTATTGGAATGGAGCTATGTAGAAAGTACTCCCATAAGTAACATGCAAGAGACATATCTAAGACGGTCTGTTTTATTTGAAGATTTGTTCTTGAATCAGGAAGCTATCCTTGTTTGAGAATTTTATGAGAACTTTTCGGTATCAAAATTGGATGACTTTATTGAGTTGCATCTTTACACATTTTTGCAGACAGGCTATAATTATATATATTGGTTATAATTAAGGAGTGCTATGAAGGATTTTTCATATTGGGAAGTTTATAATGGCTTCTCAGAAGGTAGTGGTCGGAGTGAAAAAATATGGTTATATAATCCCGATACACAAATTAGTGGTCTGTTTAAATTTAAAAAAGATATAACAACAACCGATCATATATCAGAATGTATAGCATATAGCCTGGCGAATTATTTGAAAATTCCATGCGCCAGGTTTGAATTAGGAACCTATAATGGCCGTGAAGGATCATTTAGTTATAATATCATTACTTCAGATATTAAGGCCCCGTCTTTGATTGAAGGGATAAATTATATTAATCTTTTTTATCCGGACTATGATGATGAAAAATTTATGGATTTAACATCTGGGAATGTATATTCTATTGAAATGATTAAAAGGGTCACAAATGGGGTTTTTGATTTTGCACGTTTTTTGAATATGCTGGTTTTTGATTTCCTGATAGGAAATTCTGATCGTCATCAAAACAATTGGGCGGTTCTTAAGTCTGGTGATAATACTGATTTTTCACCCCTATATGATAACGGATCATCATTGTGTTCATTTATATCTGATCAGCAAGCCGAATCGTATATGGGAAAAGATCTCGTTCGTTGGAAATCTTTGGTTGATACAAAATCCAAATCCTTAGTAAGACGAACGTTAAATGATGCTAAAAGACCTACACATTTAGAAATACTTCAATATATTTTTCAAAATTATAAGGCAGAAACGATAGGCCTTGCACAACGGATATCTACGCTTTCACCTGAAAAAATAGAGGAAATTGTTGAATTAAGTTCGGAAAACCAATTACACATAATCAAAAAGAAACTAATATGCAAGTTTTTGAATACAAAAATAGATATGCTAAAGCAAGTTTATTTTAGTTTAGGAGAATAATAATGTCTTTTAAAAACGGGAAAGATTATTTATATCTTATTTGGCAAGATAAAGTAAGTCGCCGACAATATATTGTTGGGCAATTATCTAAAAACGGGCAATATGAATTTTGCTATTCTAATGAAATTAAAGATGCATTAGAAGCTGGATTTAAACCGTTAGTACCTTTCGACGATTTAAATAAAACCTATTATAGTGATACTTTATTTTCAACATTTTCAAGCAGACTTCCTGATAAAAAACGTAAAGATATCCGAAAAATTTTAGAAAAATATGGATTGCAGGAATATGATGCCTATGCACTTCTTAAAGCAAGTGGTGCTCGTTTGCCAATTGACAGTCTTCATTTTGTAGATCCTATTTTAGATATTAGTACTGCATTTGATCGTGATTTTTATATGGCTGGAGCCAGACATTATTTGGCATGTGATGGCGAAGATTGCCTCTTGGTAACAGAACTTGATCGTGGAGATCAGCTTTTTTTGAAAAAAGAGCCAGACAATAAACAGGATGCGTATGCGATAGAAATTATGACTGGTAATAACAAGCGAGTTGGTTATATTCCAAGATATTACAGTAAAGCTTTCACGCGTCTTCTTGATGAAAATAGGGAAATTGTCTGTCATGTAAAACGAATTGAAAAGAATAAGCCTTGTAGTGAATGTGTAACGCTTCATATTGAAGTTAGCGCAATTGCTTAACCACAGGCAAGAGGAAAAATTATAATTTTTTGGATAAAGGGAATCGGCAATACCGGTTCCTTTTGTGTTAAGTAGATTAAAAAGTGAGATAGCAGTTGGTAAAAGCAGAATATCCAATTTCTTTTAAGCTTTTTGGAAAAGATATTTTCTTTAAAGCTCCACATCCCCAGAAAGCAGAATCTTTGATGGAAGTCAGTTTATTAGATAAAAGTAACAAAAATAAGGATGAGCGTATGAGAAAGTCGGATCGTTTCATGACCAAAATGAATTATGAATGGAGAACTTTTAGAGAAACTAATTCAGACTATAGGTGTTCTAATTCTTTTGTTTCACATAAAGAAAAAGTTTGTTATACTATACATGTATTGTTAGGCAATACCATATATCGCGGATGCTTCAAAGGAGGATTTCGGAATGGAAAACAAGATAACTCTTCCAATCGGAATGAGCAATTTTACAGAAATTCGAAAGAATCATTATTATTATATTGATAAAACCGAACTGATTGAGAACTTACTTCAAAATAATTTATCCAAGGGAACTTTGATTACCCGTCCGAGACGCTTTGGTAAGACATTAGCAATGTGTATGTTGGCAGATTTTTTTGATATTCGTATGGATAATCAATCGCTTTTTGATGGGTTATATATTTCCGGGCAGAAACAATTATGCGCAGAATGGATGAATCAATATCCTGTTATTTTTTTGACATTGAAAAATATTGACGGTCTCAAATTTGAATCTGCATATGATATGTTGACTGCTGAATTGGCAGATTTGTTTAAACAACATTCTTATTTGCTTGATTCGGATCAAATGGATGTCAGTGACAGAGCAATTTATGAGCGATTGAAGGACAATCGGGCTACAACTGCGGAGATTAAGAAATCACTGTCTTTTCTAACCCGCATTATGGCTCAATATTATTATAAGCCAGTCATTCTGCTTATTGACGAATATGATGTTCCGGTTGCAAAAGCAGATTCCAGAGGCTATTATGATCAGATGCTTGAAATCATAAGTCCCTTGCTTGGTACTGCATTAAAAGATAATGCGTTCTTAAAATTTGCGGTTATTACCGGGTGCCTTCGTATTACCAAGGAAAGCATTTTTACCGGCACTAACAATTTTATTACAGATACGATTTCCGACAATCGATACAATGAATTTTTCGGCTTTACGCAGCAAGAAATTACAAAGCTTCTGACTGATACACATTGTGAATCCTGTGCTGCCGACATTCAAAAATGGTATGATGGCTATCGTTTCGGTAATTTGGATATTTACTGTCCTTGGGATGTGCTTAACTACATTCAAAAAGTGATGGCAACCGGTATCTTAGAACCGGAAAATTTTTGGGAACATACCAGTGATAATGCAGTCATTCGCACTTTTTTGGAACGAACCGATTTTGATGTGACCGAAAAATTTGAAACATTGATGAATGGTGGCACAATTTGCGAAACGATAGAAGAAAACCTTACTTATAACGTGCTTACGTCTTCGGAACAGAATCTTTGGAGTTTGTTATACCTTACAGGATATCTTACCAAAGTTGACAGTGCACGTAATTCATCTGAAACACTTCTTAAGATTCCGAATAACGAAGTTATGGATATCTTCCAAAAAAGCGTCACAGAATGGTTTTCAAATTCACTTGCACAAAGTAACCGGAATGCACTTTTTGAAGCTTCATGGAATGAAGATACGGAAAAACTTACAGAAATTATATCAGACCTACTGTTTAACACGATCAGCTATCATGATTATGC
Source organism: Lachnospiraceae bacterium (assembly GCA_902363675.1). Classification (GTDB taxonomy): domain Bacteria; phylum Bacillota; class Clostridia; order Lachnospirales; family Lachnospiraceae; genus Roseburia. Next base: position 17,506 of record CABJAV010000023.1, read on the forward strand.
GGAAAGCTTTTATCATGCATTTGTTGTAGGTTTATTTGCTAATGCAGGATATATTGTTGAGTCCAATTACGAAAATGGATTAGGACGATCTGATCTCGCAATTAAGGATCGAAAACTTCGCCGAGCCATTGTTATTGAATTAAAGATTTCGAAAAAGAAAGATGATATGGAAAACAAATGTCATGAAGCCTTGCAACAAATCGAAGAAAAAAAATATGCGACAAAAATTGAACAGGTTGGTTTTAAAAAGGTAATTCGATACGGCATTGCTTTTTATAAAAAGGAATGTCTTGTAATGAAATAATTTGGTAATCGAGTGTGCGATGCCTTTAAAATATAAACTGCACTTGTTTTATTAGAAATCTTAGGCTGATTTCCTGCAGGACACAGCAGAATCCGGGTTCCGTCTTCTGAAAACTGAAAGTCTGCATAGATATCTCTGGCATCTCTAACAAGAAGAGCGGCTCAGCGTTTTATCGGAAAGAGGTTGTTCTTCAAAACTTGTTGTATGGAGTGTATACTGAAACCCCTGTTTTTATAATACCACTTATTGCTGACAAAATCCTCATATCATAATATATAAAAACAAAAATAGCATCGCCTATCATATAATTCATATATGACAGGCGATTTTTTAAGCTTATGATATACATTCTTTGTAATAATCAATAACATTAACAAATGGAATGACAATTTTTCCATTGTTAAAAACGGATGCAGATATGGATTCTAACTTCCCACGCGCAATACCTATAAGTGCAGACGCTCCATTTATGGCAACTAATTGCTGAAAATCATCATAGTCAGTATCCCCATTTGATAAGAAAGCACCCTCTAAAGCCAAGTGAATTTTGCACACGGAATTTTCTGATTGCGTTATTTCAATTTCAAATTCTATAATCATTTCGGCATAAAACTCATTATTTTCATTATGTGTTTGAAATTTTGGCTCACATATATTTAATCCAAAGACTCGTTTGGCATCTTTTGCAATATCTACAATTTGATTCTTGATTTCAAGCTCTTTAACAGTTGCACCAAGTAATTCAATTCCAGAAGCAATCAAATTTAGTTCCATTATGCAATCGCCCCCTTTGTATCTATTTTCTTCATCCAACTGCTTTTTTTAGGCTTTGTTCTTTGCCTTATCTCATCCCATTTCAATACAGGGTACTCTTTAGCAACTGTAAGTGGTTGTATATCAAGAGATACGCATAGTTGTAATTTTTCACAGATTTCATTCAGGGATTTAATAGTAAAATTATATTCTCGGCTTTCCCATTTGGATACCATACCTTGTGACACGTCCATATATTCAGCAAATTCTTTTTGCGTCATATTCATTTCTTGACGACATTTTTCAATTTTAGCAGAAATTTTTGCTAATTCTATTGTAGATTTTATTTCAGCTTCAGATAATGATTCTGTAACCCAAGTTGTTTCTTTGGCACGGGCAATTTTTTCTGTAATACTCATTTTTGTTTCTCCTCGTATGTTCGTTACTTACATGTATTATACTAGTCGTCATCTAACCACTTAAGTCGTTTCTTGGCGACTGTAATTGCTTTTTTGTAATCATTTGAACTTTTTTCTAAAAAGGCATGCAGTAAAATAATGTAAGTTCCATTTACGATTGTATATAGTACTCGAACATTCTTCTTAGTATTAGGATGTCTTATACTATATAATCGTTCTTCTCCTGTAAGTTTTTCATATTGTAATAATGTAATGGCGTCTTCTTTTTGATCATCAAGAACAGCACGATCTTCTAATAATTACTTCTGATATCTGGGATAAGGATCTGTATCCTTCCATGGCTCATCTACAGAATTTCTGAATTCCTTTTTTACAACAGATAAAGAATATATATTGTTTAGTCCCGGAGCGACTATTTGTTCTAACTCCACATTTTACCACCTCCTTTGGTGTCTTAATTATATTACTTATATGTAATATTTTCGATAAACATTTGAAAATATGAGAGGAAATTAAGAAATTTAAATATCTATTAAGTTATTGAAATTTCGTTATTTACTAAAATTTTTGCTCCATTGTTTTTGTCGTTAAGCTTCGCATTTTTGTCACTTTTCTGTTACTTATCAAACATTTTCACAAAATTTCAATTGCAGAAAATTCCTATTTTAATGCATTTTCTACAGTTATTTGAATTCAGATATAGTGTTAAGGTAACTGGTAAGAAGTCTGGTAAGGCTGTAAAGAAGACATTAAAGGCTACTATTACAGTTAAGAATCCTTCTCTTACATTAACAGCAACATCTACTGAAGTTGCAGTTGGTGCAAAGGAGACAGTTAAGGCAACAGTTAAGCCTGCTTCAACAAAGGTTACATTCTCATCTAGTGATGATACAATTGCAACAGTCGATGCTGCAACAGGTGAAGTTACTGGTGTTAAGGCTGGTGACGTAACAATCACAGCTAAGGCTGGTAAGACAACAAAGACTGTTAAAATGTCTGTTAAGACTTACATTGTTAAGAGTGTAAAGCAGACAAAGGCTGATACATTTGAGGCTGTTGTTCTTGGAAAGACATCTGATCTGAAAGCATCTGATGTTACTGTTTCTAACAAAACAACAAACGCTGTATATGCTGTTAAGTCTGTAGCAGTTGACGAGAAGGATGCTACAAAGGTTACAATTACAACATTCACAGAGTTCACAGACGGAGCTACTTATGTAGTAACAGTTGCTGGTACTGCTGTAGAAGTAGTTGTTTCTGATGGTGTCGTTGCTGATGTAACAGTTAGTCCTGTTCAGATTCCTGCTAATACAGATGGAACTGAAATCAAGGCTCAGACAGTTGATAAGAATGGCGTAGTTCTTAAAGACTTTACAACTGAGAGTAAACCAAACAACGTTGATTTTTCACTCGCTACAACTCAGGGTTATGTAAACGGAACTAAGCTTGTTCTTCCTGTAGTTGGAAACAAGGGTACAGCAGAAGTTACATACCACACATATAAGTATGATGAGAACGCTAAGGAAGTTGGCGCTATCACAAAGAAAGTTGATATTACAGCTGTTGCTGAAGAAGTTGCAACTGTAGCTGGTTACAATTACACAATCGCAAAGAATGCTCCAGATTGGACAAAGACTGTTACAACTGTAAGCAAATTTGCATTGGGCGATTCAGTTAAAGCATACTTCCATTTCGTAAATACAAAGAAGAAAGATATCACAGCAGATTACTCAGTAGTATCTAGTGATGATAGTGTACTTCTTTTACCAGAAACTTCTTTAAAGGCTAACCAGAGTGTTTCACTGGTAGCAGTTAAGACTGGTACTGCTTACATCAACGTATTAAAAGATGGTAAGGTTGTTACTTCTTTACCTGTAACTGTAACAGAGACAAGAAAGCTTGTTAATATTTCTCTTGACAAGACTGCACTTTCAGTTTCTACAAAGGCAACTAATTATACAACTGGATCCGTAGTTGTTAAGGGTGTTGACCAGTATGGTGAGGAAATTCCTGTTGACACTGTTGTTCCAACAGTTCTTACAAAAGACTCTGCTAACGTTACAGCTAAATACGTTAGTGCTGATAAGAAAGTAAATGTAGATGTTGCTAATGCTAAGAAGGGCACATACGTTATTAAGATTGAGGCTCAGAAGGGCAATGATAAGGTAGCTAAGACTATCACAGTCAATGCAGTTGAAACAACTAAGACTGCTGATGATGCAACTGATTTACGTTTAGAGCTTTCTGATAGCAAGGTTGATGCTGCAATTGCTAATGATACAACTGCTGATAAGGCAGCTAAGAAAGTTACTGCAACTGTAGCTGCATATGATCAGGGCGTTAAGGTTGGTGTTGTTTCTGGTGCATCATTTACATTAAATGATAAGACAGAAAAAATTGATGCTTCTGCAGGTACTGTTGATGTTGTAACTGTTTCTTCTAGCAACAAGGCTACAAAGGTTCTTTCTGCTGGAACATATGTTGTTAAGGCTACAGTTGTAACAAAAGATGCAAAGGGCAATAATGTTACAAAGACATTCTCTGGAAGCTTTGAAGTTGTTGATACTCAGGCATCTGCAACTGTAAAGATTAACTCTAAGAAGACAACTAAGACTGATGTAGCTGATATTCTTGCAGAGACATGCGTAGCTTCTTATAATGGAACAGAGTATACAACATTCGCTGTTGATTCAAAAGAGGTTAAGACAAGTGGTGGTTACACTTATATCGGAAAAGCAACTGTAACTGTTAAAAACAGCAAGGGTGTTGAGTTCGATGTAACTGTTAACATTAACACAACATTTACAAGATAATTAGTTTTAGGTTAAAGCTAAATTAATTAAAACGGGAATCAGTTTATATAACCGATTCCCGTTTTTGCTATTAAGAAAATAATGATAAAAGTTAGGCTCTATGTCCAGTAATGGGGCGCAATTCAAAGAATCACACCCAAAAACTTGACATAGAGCCCAAAGAAACGCCAGAAACGGCACATTGCCGAAACTGGCGTTTACTTTAAATGAAAGACTTATTTTACAGCCTCCATTATAAAACTATTTTACTAATAATCAATTATTTTGCAGTGAATGTTGTATTTACATTTACTGTAACAGGATAGCTGATTCCATTGCTGTTTTCAACTGAAACATTTACGGTTCCAACATATACAGCTTTGTTGTCAACAACCTTGTAACCGTCTTTAACAGTAATCTGAGATGGTTCAAGATTCTTGTAATCTTTGCCATTGATACTAAATTTTACATTAGCAGCAACAACATTTGCAATTGCAGCCGTATCATTTGAAATTGCTACACTTGTTGTCTTGCTGTCAATCTTTGTAGTAACAACTGCAGATTGTGTATCTACTACAGAGAATGTAGTTGTGAATGTCTTATCAGCTGCCTTAACAGTCAATGTATAAGACTTTCCAGCCTCAAGGTTCTTAGTTACTTTGTTTGCTGAGCAAGAAACAACTGAAACAGCAGCTCCGCTTACAACAGACTGTTTGCTGGAATCGCTGATCTTGCACTCTGTTACATTTGCGTAACCGATCTTAGCGCCCTTATCATATGCAGCAACTTTTACCTCAACTGTCTTAGCTGCCTTTGCTGCATCTGCATCATCGGCTACAGCCATATCAACTTTACCATCTGTTAAGCCAGATACTTCAACTCTTAAATCAGTAGCCTTAGCTACATCTGTCGCTGTTGCTACAGTTTTTACTGTAAAGTAACGATTTAATGTAACATTGTCCTTCTTAACTTCAACTTTGATAGTGTATGTCTTTCCATCTTCAGCATTTGCACTAGCAGAAACCTTAACTGTTTTTGTTGTAGGATCGTATGTAGCGTTAATTGCCTTAGTAGCATCATCATTTACACCTGATGCTGTAATAGTTGTTGAACCAGTAATGTCATTATTGTACTGATCAACGGCTTTTACACTAACAGAATTATCAACGCCTGTAGCAGTCTTAGAAATTGTCAGAGATGTATTTCCAAGTGTTGTATTTGTAAGCTTTCCAGCAGCTGTAACAACAACTGGTAAAGATTTAATTACTTTACCATCTTTGTCTAATACGTTAACAAAAACATTTCCTTCTTTAATACCTGTTGCAGATACAGGAGTACTGCTACCGCTTAACTGAGTCTTTGGTAATAAAAGAATAGAATCATCACTTGATACTACTGAGTAATCAGCATATGTTGTGATTTCTTTGTTATCAGATCCTACAAATTTGAAGTATGCACTCTTGCTAGATCCAATTGCTAACTGATTTGTTGTCTTGTCTTTATCCCAGTTTGGAGCTTTAGCTGTATCTGCAAATGTCATGTTGAATCCGTTTGTTGTGATTACGTCTTCAGCTACGGCTGTGATATCAACCTTCTTTGTATAAGCTCCAATTTCATTTCCGTTAGCATCAAATTTGTATGTATGATACTTAACTTCTGCTGTACCCTTGTTTCCAACAGTAGGAAGAACAAGCTTGTCACCATCTACATAACCCTGTGTCGTAGAAAGAGTTAATTCAGCGCTCTTTGTACTAGCTTCACTTACCTTGAACTCATCAAGTACAATACCATCTTTATCAACAGTCTGTCCTTTGATTTCAGTTCCTTTTGTGTTTGCAGGAATTGTAACAGGTGTTACATTTACGTCAGCCACAACACCATCAGTTGCTGTAAACTCTTGAGTTACACCATCAAGTTCAACAGTGTACTTAGCGCCATCCTTCATATCTGCAAATGTTTCAAGAGTAACCTTCGTAGCATCTGCCTTATCAGGTGTTACACTCTTGACAGCAATTGCATTCTGGTTTGCAGTGTTGGTAATCTTAACATCAGTTGTCTTGATATCCTTTGTTGTTCCAAGAATAGAAGTCTCTAATGTATTTGCCTTTGTCTGCTTTACAGACTGAAGAATAAAATTCTTAACTGCCATCTTAACAGTCTTTGTTGTCTTGCCAGCCTTAGCGGTAATTGTTACCTCACCAGTCTTAACACCAGTAACTTCACCTGTTGTTGCATCGACTGTTGCAATTGCATCATCGCTAGATGAGAATGTAACCTTTGTTGAAGCAGGCTTAACTGTTGCCTTAACAGTTTCCTTAGCACCAACTGCAACTGCGCTAGCTGCCTTTAATGTAAGGGATGGATTCTTAACTGTAATAGTAGCCTTTAATGTCTTCTTTACAGCCTTACCAGACTTCTTACCAGTTACCTTAACAGTAACTTTTGCTTTACCAGCCTTAACAGCCTTAACAGTAACCTTCTTCTTAGAAGCCTTAACTTTTGCTACGCTCTTCTTGCTTGTAGTAGCTTTAACTTTTACGCTCTTCCAAGTCTTTGGAGTTGTAACTTTGATTGTCTTAGACTGACCTACATATACGGCAGCCTTTGTTGTGCTAAGCTTTGGAGCTGCAGCAGCATTTGCAGGAGTTACAGGTAAAGCTGTAACAACCATTGCAGCAGCAAGAGTTGAAGCTAACACTTTTTTGAATGTCTTCATGTCTTTTCCTCTCTTTCCTTTTGTGATCAACCTCCATCAGAATTCTACTTGTTTGCCTCACACGTTTAAGTTCAGCCATCTTCACTTTTGACTCGCTGCGGACGATCCATCCATTCCAACGACATCACTAATTGCCTCCGCCGACCTCCTCGAGTAAATACTCATCGCCAGCATCATCTACAAACACATAAATCTTTCGATTGAAGCCTCGAACCCTCAAAGTCGCGTAGAGCTAAATCCAACATTGATAGTTCAGCATCAAATTCAGCAAGCTGCTCCTAACGGATCTCAGCTTCTGTATGTATCTGTAATTGTAAGGTTGTCTGAAACCTATCTTTTCAGTTTCAGTTTCCATAGCTCCAATAGTTGCTAATCAGTTCTCGTACTTTTCTTTTAGCAGTACTATTTTAACTACTCTACGTGACAATAATACACCAAGTATTGTGTCTTTGCAACCTAAAAATCGCATTTTGTTGAAAAAACTTTTTAATATTTTCTTAAGTTGTTAAGATTTTTTTCACAAATTACAACTATTTCAACTGCATATAAAAAAAACGAGCCTTTTCATGCTATTTTAACATAAAAAGGACTCTTTTCCCAATAGATTTCTTAGATTTGAATTAGTTTCTTCTTATTATATATGGAAGAAACGCAGATCTCTTTCAAGGCTTCCTGCCATATCCTTTAACTGGTTTGCAATACTTGTGACGCCCATATGATCCTTGTTAACCGTTTTCTTTCTGGTGTTAACATTCTTACCTTTTGCCATATTTATTCCTTCTGTGTCCTCCGGCTTCTCTCTATAAGCCCTTCTTTTGATAATTTTTCCCTAATTACGAACCAGGTCTATATTCTTGGCAATTGGTTAAATGATAAAACTGATTATATTATTTCTTTTTCACAATGCATCTTTTCTTAAAAAAAGAAATTCCATAGCATAATACCTGATCGTATTCAGCCTCAAATTCTTTCGCATACATCCGATCATCGATCTGTGCGATCGCCCTGTCGCAATCCGATGCAAGGTTTTCCAGTTTGTGCGTATACTTGGCTTCAAATATGGCAACCTGTCCTGCCACCGGATTGTAGATAACAATATCGCTTCGTCCTTCCCCATGCTCACGGTTGGATTCGACCATGTATCCGGCTCCCGTGAAAATTCCGGCAAGAAATGCATGATAGAAATCTTCACGATAATCATGATAACTGATTGTTCTGCGAAGCAATTTGTTCAATTCCTCCGTAATTCTCTGCGCATCACCATTCCATACTGCTGTAAACAGCTGCTCGCGATTCCAAATCTTTGCATTGTCATCAAACCATCTCATGATTGTTGACTCAAAGATTTCTTTTACTTCCAGGTTTGGTATTGTGAGAGCGACTTCCCCATTGTTTCTCAGCCCCATAACCCCAGAACCGGAAACCTTTGTTAAATATCCTGTAAGATACAAAACCGACCATAGATTATTTTCCGACGAATGTAGATAATCATACGTGAGATCTTCCTCTATTTTCTGAACAATATAACCACCCTCCAACAAGGTTTCTAATTTTCTTGTAATACTTGTTCCGGCATAATCAATAAATGAACGAATGATGGTGTTGCCACTCGTATTCTTCCAATAACTCTGTGGAATAGCGGTATTATCGCTTTGTAAATCACGAATATAGTTTAATACATCCCATGGACAATAAATATCCAGATCTCCAAAGTGATATCCATCGTACCATTCACGTATCTTCTCTGCATATGCCTGACATCCGGTATCGGAAAGTAAGGTTTGAACCTCTGATTGGGTAAACCCAAAATATTCATTATACCGATTGTCAGAAATCGTATCTGTCACAAAATTGTTGGCTCCGGTAAAAATGCTTTCTTTCGTGATGCGCAGGCATCCCGTAATAACAGCAAATCGTAAAGCTTCATTGTCCTTCAAAGCAGTGCCAAGCATTGTACTGATTACATCAAGCATTTGCGCATAATAATTTTTTTCTTCTGCTTTTGCAATCGGTACATCATACTCATCCAGAAGCATAATAACCGGCTTCTGATAGTAGGATTTCATCATTCTGGTGAGTAACAGCAGTGATTTCTTTATTTCAGCATCCGAAGCAAGATTTTCTTTGATTCTGCTGAAAATAACTTTGTCATCCGTATCAATCATATCGGAATCCAGTAAATAAGAATGTTGCTTGTACAAATCTGCAATTTCTAAGGTGAGCATCTCATAGGCTGATTCAAATCGAAGTCCATCTATATTTTTCATGGATAAAAAAATAACCGGATATTGATTCATCCATTTTTTACACAATTCTTTCTGTGTTGCAATATACAAACCTTCAAATAATTTTTCATTTTTTCCCCGAATATCAAAAAAAGCCGACAACATACTCATCGCAAGTGTTTTTCCGAACCGACGCGGTCTTGTAATCAGGGTTACAGATGAAAAATCTTTTTCCAACAGATCCTGAATCAAACCTGTCTTATCAATGTAGTAATAGTTGTTGCGGCATATTTCTGTAAAACTACTCATTCCGACTGGAAGCATGATCCTGTTCATTCCAACATTCCCCCTATCATATATTTAACAACAGCATCCTCATAGTCACTGATGGAAGATCTTAAAGCTTCTATAAAGTCATTCTCTGTCACTTCCAGTATTCTTGTAAGTGAATATAGTTTTCCATTTTTCGTACTATTATTATATCGTTTTTGTACGATTTCATCAATAAATTTAGCTAAGAAAAAAGCAAAAGTAAAAACGGTGTCATACTGTATTAATCGGGTTCCATTTTTCTTCTCCACCATGCGAATCTCTACTGTAGTCTACCACCAGTTCCTCGTCCATCGCAGTTCTTACAGTAAATCCGAAATGGTTTCAAAAAAAATAATTTTTTTAAAAATTTTTATTTTCTTTTTACATCATGCAACATAGTACCTAAGTATCACAATTGTTTTGTAGTCCAATTTTTTCCATAAACAAAAAGACCTCATAGAACGGTTTTTCCGCTCTACAAGGTCTTTATTTTCTCGTTATTTTATTCATTCCCTAGGCTAAAGATGCCCCTTGAGGATAAAGGGCGTTGCCTTGGGATATGGAGAATTTGACCTTGTATGGGTATTATAACGTGTTTAACTTACTTTGTCAGGTCCATTTTAGACCAAATTCTGTTTTTGTAATGAACATTTTACAAATTTATATTCGTTTAAATCTTTGTTATTATCTTCTATTATTTGAACAATTTCATTATTATATTTAGCTATTATTCTATCATAACTATTTCTTCTAATACTAGCATTATTCTTTGAATCTGGATTGCCTCTCATATTATCACTTTCTTCTAGTTCTCTATATGACAAATTTATTTTTTCAACTACATCAATATCCCACTCTACATATTCAAAGCATTTTTCAGGGAACATATCACACATATTAGAATCATATGCATAATAACTCCAATGAGAATTAGCATCATTAAAAAAATATTCTTTTCCTGCATTATACAAAAACTTTTTAAAAACCTTGTTCTTATGTAAAACAGCAAGTTCCATTTGCTGTAATTCTATTTTTTCAATCATTCTAAATCTATTATAATTATTTGTAATTTTATCCAAATTCACTAAATTAGAATCAACACCTAACACTTCAACCAATAATTTCCAAAACGTGTTTTCTTCAATGTAATATCCATTCTCCAAATAAGGCATTAACCATTCTTGTATGAATGTTTTATGTCTGGAAACCATGAATACAAATATCTTTGGGAAATTTTCATACCATTCAATAAATGAATCTATATGTTGATACAAAAAATCAACAAATGCTTCTCTGATTAATTCATTATCTGTATCAATTACTGTCGTCCAAAATCCAATATTACTTTTGTTTAACATCAAACACGTCTTATTCTTTTCATAAAAATTTTCAAAACATTGTATAGTATTCCTTTTATAAACTAATGCTATATCTTTCAGAATATATCTTAATTTTTCTTCTCCAACAGTAATAAAATATTTATATGAATACATTAATCTGTCAAATAAATATACTCTTCCCCCTAAAACATAAAATTCTGATATATCATCTTGCATATAATTCCAAAACTGCTCCACTGTACATGATGTTATATGTTCACCTTTAGCATGTGCACAACTATTTCTAACATTTTTCCAATACTCATATCTATTCTTTATTCTTTCATAATTTGTAAATCTAAATACCGCACCCTCGCCTTTCCCATCTTGCTTAGATGCTGCCACTATAGCATTTAATTTTTCTTCCCACTTATTATCATTATCAAGTGGATTTATAATCTGTTCTTCCCAACACTTATCATCAATTGTATCAGGTTTCACCGCTCCTAATACTCTTTCTCTTATTGTTGTTTTAAATGCAAGATATGACAACAAAAATGCCGCTCTGGACGCTCCTACTTTGTAACACATAACTGCTTCTGTCATAAGTTCAATCGCATTATAAGTTAAATTTTTGTCTGCCCAATCTTCAATTTGTATCCTCATCGTCATTCTCCTTTCCAAACTTTTCCTTCATTTCTTCATAGCTCATCTGTAATTCTATTTTCCCTTTATACTTTTTAACTTCTTCATTTATCCTACAATATTTAACAAACATAGGTTTACATACTTTACACTTATTATAATCTATTGCAAATTCACATAAATTTTCACATGGAACTAAAATCTGCTCCGCCTTATCTTTTAAAATATTTATGCTCCATGGTTCTATATCTTCTGCCACCTTACCACACTTCATATTACACTCAACTGTAACCATCATAATATTTTCAATCAAAAAATTTTCTAATTTACTTACATACAGCTCCGCAAACCTTAAATATTTCTTTATGTCATCCAATACATATACAATATTTTCATATGGATGTTTTGGAAATACATTTCCCATATCCGCTTGTATTTTTCCATTATTATTTCTATGAAAAAGATATGAAGATGTTCCATCCAATGAATGCGTAAATTGATTCCTTAACTTTGTCCTAACTTCTTGATGGTCTGCGCTGTTTAAATACTTTCTTATTTTTTTCACTTCAGAATTACCAAGTTTTCTTCTAACAGTAGCATCATTCAAAAAAGAAAATATACTTATTTCCCTATCCTTATCATATCCACACTTAAAAAACTCGTTTATAAACTGCCGAAGTAAGTCCCATAATACAATATCTCTATACACAGCATCCTCCAAATAATACGCATACATCTGAGAATTTTCCGTTTCTTCCAATGGCCAATTCATTTTAACTGCATATACATAAGACCTGGATATTGCATAGATAAAATTATTAATGACCTTGTTAATTCTGATAAGCCATTCTATTGAATTTCTTGCTCTCATTACTTCTTCTGTAATCTGTAGTTGTTCTTCTCTATATAATCGACACTCATCTAAAACTTTAATGGAATCAATACTTTTTTCAATATAATCCTTAATCTCGTTATCTGAATTAAACTGTTTCACACAATCCCCATCCTTTAATAATAGTGATATAAATAAACTGGCACCATCTCTACCATTCTTATTTGTCAACAACAAGAGTCTCTCATAGTATAAGTTTATTATATCATAGAAACTTTCTTAATGACGTTCACGCTCGAAATTTAGATTTTATCGAAACATGTTTTTACTGCCTAGATGTCATATCGTATTCTTTTGTCTATACCACAATTCCAACACCAAAGCTTCTAAAGGAAAAATCAGATTGACTCACATATTCCCAAAAGTGATTTTTGAGTTGAATTTTAAACCAATACGTGATATATTAATAATACAAAAAGGGTGCCACCGATAGACGGCTGACCCATTAAATCAATTAACTAAAAATAGTCGCTCAACTTGCTAGGTCGGGGCGGCTATTTTTGTGTCTTATTATTATCCTTACCAAAAGAATACCCTAATCCAAAGCAGGTTAAGCCGAAGCTTACCACTGCGATAAAATCAACAATACTCATATGGCTTAGCCCTCCTTTCCAAGAAATCAATGACTTCTTTCGATTCCCTTGCGGGTTTCTATGTAATCGGAGGGTCACAGTCCCTCCGTAGAAGGCCAACCGCCTACCGTTATGGTGGCACCCAATGAAATTTTATCATAGCTCCATGGCATTTTCAATGTAATATCACTCTAAATCGACAAGAATGTACATCAAGGATATTGCATATTGTCTAAAGTCTGCTTGCCCGCTTAAAATTTGGATTCTATCACAACAGGGTTTCCTTCTTTATCCTTATAGTTACCGATAATGTCTACCAGCTTATCGAAATCACACATTCCATCTCTAATATCATTATCATGTCTAAGCTCATCAATCGCCTGGGTCAACGTTTTTCCAACTATATTCTTTCCTATTATAGTATTTACAGCTTTCACTTGACTTGGAAATGGCTCATAGCTTTTAAATTTCCACACCTTTTCCTTGACCTCATATATTGCGGTGTTTGGCTTAGCATCTATAATTACAATCACCCACATGACTGCATTATATAGCTGTTTTGCAATTGGATTCCACTTCACTTCTTTGGATTCATTACCTCCAGAGGCCTTGCTGCCTTTCTTCCCTGTTCCTCCCTCTCCATGCAGGGGATTAAGCAATGGCAGTCCCTCATGATTTATTTTCTTAAGGAAATCTCTAGCTGCGGTCATCCCACATTGGATTATCTCTTTCTTGCCATTTGCCTTGCTTGTGGCTTCAAAAATATAATAATCATTTTCAATTGTCTGACCTGCGTCACTATATTTTGTCTGACCATTTAGCAGTTGAATGTGTGCTACTGGCACAACATTATAATTATTTACGATATATTGTCTTCTTTCTTCACTTCTACACTCCATAAAAATCATCTCCTTCCTGATTCCTTATTGTATATGTCTTTCTATAATAAAATGGCTGCTCCATGTGAAATTAAATACCTGCTTCTAAGAAAGAAATGGTTAAGGCTCTTATTGTGGTATAGGCTGTCATCATAAACAAATTCTTTTTTAATGTCATAAGCTCTACTCCAAGGTCTGTTATCTGTGCAAAATTTTCTCCCTTATACTCACTTCCCTGGTCTGTCACAAGCTTTAAGGGTAATTGCCTGGATGGCCATTGTACTTCCTCAATCTCAATGCCATATTTTCTGCAATGCTTCACCTTATCAGCAATTACATTGAGCATAAGATTTCTTAGGGAATAGATACCGCCTTCCCATGAAAGTGAATAACTGTTATTCGTAAATTTATCTGCTCCTGATGTCTTCTTTTTCATGCAAGTTAAAAGAAGGTACAGAACAAAACAATCCGACATATTTTTCTCCAGATTGTTTTATCCTGTACCTTCTTGTATTATCTTAGTTATGTAACTATCAAATAAAAGAGGCAGGAACCTCTCCGACCAAAGTTTGGTTTCCTGCCTCAACACCAAACGTACAGACAATGTCTGTATGTTTTAGACAAGGCTATGATAACTCTTTACGTAGAAGAAAACAATCCTTTAACTCCAGATTTTTATAATAATGTAATCGCAAACCTCCAGTTCCACCGGCTCAGATGCTCCTGTGGTCAGGCCGGATGCCTGTCTGTTCATGCTTATTACCACCGCTACATCAAAGTACCGGATGGTAAGCTCTGCTTTCGCATCTGCCGGGTTCGTTGTGAATCCTGCAGAAAGACACATGCTTTACTTCTTTCATCTATGGTTCCCTATTCCCAGATATCCTTAAAGGATCAGATCTCTGTCATTGATGCATTTGAAAACGATCTTCCAACAGCTGAAGGACTCAGAAACCTCGATTCTGTTGACGAAAGCAGCATCCGGTATGTCATCCGCCAGTATTTAAAACACTGGAAGCAGAGACTTCTGTCAGAACATCTCCTCCTCCACCCTGTTTCTGACCTGGTTGGGAACTGTCTTCACTCTTTCTGCAGG
>CABJAV010000023.1:32551-47806 GCA_902363675.1 Lachnospiraceae bacterium
GAAACAGATTTATAGTCACTTGAATGAAAATGGCAAATGTGTTTTTTCGATGTCACACCCAATCTTCTTTTTTCAGATACCACATAACCTGACACGACTCTGCTCCATAAACTCTTTATACTTTAGGAAAAAGTAAAGGAGGACCCACTTATGGATCAGGAAAAACAGCATGATATCGCTCTGATGCGTTACTCAGTGATATCACCAGTCATCTCTGGACTTCCGGAAACCTACTCTTCTCTGGAAGCCTTTTATCGTGATGCCTCAAAAAAAGGAACCTTTGCTCCTGACGGCACACTCAAACACTTTGCACCCGCCACGATTGAACGATGGTACAGGAACTACCGTAGCGGTGGTTTTGATGCACTCATTCCGCAGGGACGCGTCGATGAAGGTAAGCCAAGGAAACTTGATGACGACCTTCAGCAACAGATTCTCTACCTGAAGAAAAACTATCCCCGCATGTCTGCCGCGGCTATTTTCAGACAGCTTCAGGACAACGGCAGCATCAAAAGCGGAGACGTATCGGAATCGACCATTAACCGCTACGTAAACCATCTGGCTGTCCAGCTGAAGACTACCACAAACCCCGATATGCGCCGCTATGAAAGACCCCATATCAATGAAGTCTGGTGTGGTGATTCCAGCGTCGGACCTTATCTTAAGACGGATGATGGAAAAAAGCACAGGGTATATATCATCGCACTGATTGATGATGCAAGCCGCTTCATTGTCGGCATTGATGTCTTTTTTAATGATAACTTCGTAAATCTCATGTCAGTGATCAAATCTGCTGTTGCCAGGTATGGCCGTCCGCAGCTTTTTAACTTTGACAATGGCAGAAGCTACAAAAATAAGCAGATGGAGCTGCTTGCAGCCCGTATCGGTTCTGTCATTCATTATGACCAGCCATATACTCCAACACAGAAGGCCAAGATTGAGCGCTGGTTCCGTACCATGAAGGACCAGTGGATGGCGGGGCTTGATATCAGGGATTTCCATTCACTGGATGAACTCAGGGGGAATCTGCTTGCTTATGTACAGACTTATAACCAATCCCCTCATTCCTCTCTGAAAGGAATGTCCCCGCAGGACAGATATTTCTCGGAACCAAACCTGTTCCACAGACTCTCTGAGGAACAGATTGGGCACTGCTTTCTTCTTGAGATCGAGCGGAAAGTCTCGGCTGACAGCGTGATCACCATTGACCAGACAGAGTATGAAGTAGACTGCCGTTTTGCAAAACAGCGTATAAAACTAAGATATTCTGCTGATCTGAAAGACCTTTTTGTCGTTGAAGCTGACGGTACACTCACTCCAATCCGCCTGCTTAACAAAAAAGAAAATGCTTTTGTTAAGCGCGAAAAAGTACATTTATGCAGAGGTGAAGAATGATGGATTATTTTACAAGATACGGTCTGGAATTCAATCCGTTTATAAAAAATTCCAAAGAAATCCTTGTTGATACGGCTGAATATAAAGAATCTTTGTTCTGCCTTGACTATCTTGCAAAAACCAAAGGATTTGGTCTTCTGACCGGAAGCCCCGGCCGTGGTAAAACCACTGTCATAAGAAACTGGGCAAAGGAACTCAATCCTTCTTTATACCACGTTGTGTATTCCTGTCTTTCCACACTTACGGCAAACGATTTTTACCGGAATCTCGTACGTGAACTGGGCGCAGAACCAGCCTATAAAAAACCCGATAACTTCCGGATCATCCAGGAAGAAATAACCCGTCTTTCCATTGAAAAACGAAAGACTCCGGTCATCATCATAGATGAAGCCAACTACATCAATAATGCCATCCTGAATGATCTGAAGATCCTTTTCAATTTCGAAATGGATTCCAGAGACAGGGCAGCGGTACTCCTTGCAGGTCTCCCAAAACTCAATGCTACGTTAAATCTTGGTGTCCACGAACCACTTCGTCAGCGGATTGTCATGAACTATAATCTTGAGGGGATATCCAAGGAAGAAGGGCGTTATTACATTTCCGAAAAACTAAAAGGTGCCGGCTGCAACCAGACCATTTTTGAAGATGCTGCGATGGAAGCCATCCTGAATGCTGCTGATGGAACCCCACGTCTGATCAATAAATTCTGCAATACCAGCCTGCTCATAGGTGACAGCCATAAAGCTGATCTCATTACAACCGATATCGTCATGCAGGCAGTCAGTGACTGCGAACTGGGATAGGAGGTGCTTATGGAATTTACATGCAGACATACCTATGAGAATGACTATTTTCAGGAATGGACTGGAAACTGGGAGCTTCTCCACTATGATGGTTCCTTTTGGGAACTGTTAATCAACGGACGTGGTTCATCTTTCCACTCAATTCTTGGAATGTCTTCTGTCGGACTATATATATGTATCCCTTCCATAGATGTCGGATGCAGTCTGGCCGGCTGGACTGACACCTTCTGGAATACTGAAAAACTGTCCAGTTTTGTTTCTGTTACCGATGCAGTGACAATAGCAGAAGCCCTGCGCAGCTTTGGACAGTACTGATTCAGATCCTCCCTCAAATAGTTTGACGGGAGGATTTTTGAAACTCATATAATCCGCTTAATCAGGTGAAAATAATCTGACAAATGATTCGATTTCAAACAGTAACAGCATCATTTAATGTAACAACCGGAGCATCATTTAATTTGCAAAACAACAAATAACCACAAATCACTCCTGAATATGCATCCACACACAATGTTAAAATAGGTCTTCCAACAATTGTCCCGCTCTCATTCACAAGGTAAATGTCACAAACTGTTGCATCCAGCATTCCCATTCCAATTGTTGGTGCAAATGCCTGCACTCCATCCCCTGTCAATGGTCTCTGGTTTCTCTGATAATAAGACAGACCATTCCTGCTGATGTATTCTGTTTCCTTTTTATTGTATCTCCGATAAAAATATCTGAACTGATAGTATGATGGATATTGCTCTCTCAATGTTCCATCTGCATTGCAATAAAAATGCTGCAACATAAGAGTATAGCAATTCTTCAATGTTCTTTTCTTGGTTGTGTAATACCATTTGTTCAAAGACTTCCTCATATTCTTGTCATCCGCACTAAGCTTCTTCTCTGCTTTTTTATTCCCTGGTGCAAGACTTCTGACATCCATTGTTGCCAGATACTCACATAAATAATTTCTGACCGTCTGTTTGGAAATTCCATATCTTTCTGATACTCTTTTGATTGCTTCTGTTCTCATGTTCTCCTCTAAAAAAAAAGGAAGAATACCTGAAATCATGTTGTATCTCTGATATGCTGTTTTTCTGCTCTCCCCCACCATGGCATCTATTATGTCTGTTGCTTCTGCCATGCTTTCTTCCTCTTTTTCCACACAATCAGATAATTCCTCATATGTTTTCCATACCGGCATAGTCTTTTTTACATAATCAAGCACAAGCACTTTTTCTTTCAAGTCCAACACCTGATATATTTTTTCTTCTGCTCCAACTTTTCCTTTTAGAAGCATTCCTTTTCTCATATCTGCTTTGTTCATGAGCCTACACCTCTTCTTCTATCACAATTCCCCAATCACTCACACCATGGGACTTCCAATAGTTTCTGCTTGCATCCAAAAGCTTTGTTGTCATTGGCTTTTTAAGATGCTTTCTGCTCACACATTTCCTCACCATAAGGTTGCCATCGGCTTTGGTGATAACAAAATCAGATGTGTATGCCCCTTCTTCCAACCCCTGCAACAATACATTAACTTGGAACGACTTCACCTCTTCTGTTTCCGACAATAGATTTGCATAGGCATATTGAATTGCATCATAAGTTCTACACACTCCCTCACACTTTGCAACTACTCGTTTTGAAACCTTTGCTCCTTTGTAATTCTTTTTCCTCATAAATACCACCTTTCTTTCCAAGGAATATAAGAGTAGGGAAATGCCAAAAACGGGCTTCTATTTTTGGCAAAAATGCCAAATTTGATGTTTTTGTGGAAAATGCCAAAAACGCAATCCTTGGAAGCCTTGATTTTAGGGCATCCCCAAAAACGGATTTTGCCAAAAATGAAATCTCCCTATATTCGGGCAACCCTCTTTATCCTCAAAAGGCAAAATCCTTTATCCTCACCTATTTTCTCTTTCAAGGCATTTTAGAACTTCCTTCAAGGTCTTGGCTTACTCTCTCTTTCTTCTCTCTTATCTCTCGATATTCCTCTATTTTCAAGGCTTTCTCCATGGTTTTAAGTAAAAGAAAAAGACCTCATAGAACGGTTTTTCCGCTCTACAAGGTCTTTATTTTCTCGTTATTTTATTCATTCCCTAAGCTAAAGATTTTTGCCCCTTGAGGATAAAGGGCGTTGCCTTGGGATAATTGTGATAATTACTTAAAGTACTCTACACCGGACTCGAACAGCTTCATATCCTGCTCACCGTAAATGTTCATTGCTACATGATCACCGCGGCGCTCACTGTGTGCCATCTTTCCAAGTACACGGCCATCCGGGCTTGTGATTCCTTCGATTGCCATGTAGGAACCATTGACGTTCCACTCTTCATCCATGGTTGGCTGTCCTGCTTCGTTGACATACTGTGTTGCAACCTGTCCGTTTGCGAACAGCTTGTCTAACCACTCCTTCGGAGCTACGAAACGTCCCTCACCATGAGATGCCGGGTTGCAGTAAGTCTGTCCTAAAGTTGCTTTCTGCAGCCATGGGGACTTGTTGGTTACTACCTTTGTGTAAACCATCTTGCTGATATGGCGGTTGATGGTGTTGTATGTCAGTGTTGGAGAATCCTCTGTCTGCATGCGGATTTCACCATATGGTACCAGTCCTAATTTGATCAGTGCCTGGAATCCGTTACAGATACCAAGTGCAAGTCCGTCTCTTTCTGTGAGCAGCTTGTTGACTGCCTCTGTCATCTTTGCGTTGCGGAATGCAGTTGCAAAGAATTTTGCAGATCCTTCCGGCTCATCTCCTGCGGAGAATCCACCCGGGAACATGATGATCTGTGACTGATCGATTGCCTTGACGAACTCATCGACGGAATCACGGATATCGGCTGCACTCAGGTTCTTGAATACTTTAACAATTGTATTTGCGCCGGCTCTCTCGAATGCCTTTGCACTATCGTACTCACAGTTGGTTCCCGGGAATACCGGAATGAATACGGTTGGCTTTGCTACTTTATTCTTGCAGATGTATATTTCTTTTGTGTCGAATACATCTGTCTTTACTTCTTCTTTTTCTTCGGTTGCACGGGTTGGGAATACACGCTCCAAAGTACCTGTCCATGTGTTCAGTGCTTCTTCCATACTGATAGACATGTCTTTGTAATTGAAGTTCTGTGTATCATTTACGGTTGCAACGACTGCTGCACCCGGAACTTTTTCCAATACAGCAGCAAGCGCATCCTCGGATACTTCTGCTACGATATTACCGAATCCCGGTGCAAATAAGGTATCTGCGCTGACACTGTCTTCTACGGTGACACCTAACTTGTTACCGAACGCCATCTTGCTGACTGCTGCTGCCAGTCCCTTTCCGTCCAAAGCGTATGCGGATAAAATCTTACCCTCACCGATCAGTGTATGGATACTGTCATACAATGCCATAACTTTCTCATATACCGGCAGATCATACTCATTCTTATCAATGGTAAACAGTACGAGTTTGTTTCCGGCTTTCTTTAATTCCGGTGTGATGACATCCTGTTCTTTTGCCACATCAACAGCAAAAGATACGAGTGTTGGAGGTACATCAATATCGTTGAAGGTTCCGGACATGGAATCTTTTCCACCAATGGATGGAAGTCCGAATCCGATCTGTGCATCGTATGCACCAAGGAGTGCTACGAACGGCTGGCTCCAGCGCTTTGGATCCTCGTTCATTCTGCGGAAGTACTCCTGGAATGTAAAACGGACTTTCTTGTAATCGCCGCCGGCTGTCACGATACGGGAAAGTGACTCAAGTACGGCATATACGGAACCGTGGTATGGACTCCAGGATGATAAATATGGATCAAATCCGTAAGACATCATCGTCACAGTATCACATTTTCCTTTGAGAACCGGAAGTTTTGCAACCATGCTCTGTGTCTCGGTCAGCTGATAACGTCCACCATATGGCATGTACACACTGCCTGCTCCGATGGAACCGTCGAACATCTCCACGAGTCCCTTCTGGGAACATACATTAAGGTCACCTAACATTGCAAGCCATGCTGCTTTGTTATCGCCTTTTTCTACTGCATCGGCTACCTTTGGAAGCTCAACTTTCCTGAAGAAGTTGTCTGCCTCTACCGGCATCTCTACTTCAACGTCTGCTTCCTGATGTGCTCCGTTGGTATCAAGGAATGCACGGGAGATATTTACGATTTCCTTGCCTCTCCACTCAAGGACAAGTCTAGGATCCTCGGTAACAACTGCAACCTCGGTTGCCTCTAAGTTTTCTTCTTTTGCATATGCCAGGAACTGCTCCACATCCTGTGGTGCTACAACGACAGCCATACGCTCCTGGGACTCAGAGATTGCGATCTCTGTTCCATCAAGTCCGGCATATTTCTTTGGAACTTTATCTAATTCGATACGAAGTCCGTCTGCTAATTCACCGATTGCAACAGACACACCGCCTGCTCCGAAGTCATTACATTTCTTGATGATGTGGCTGACTTCTTCTCTGCGGAATAATCTCTGTAATTTACGCTCGGTTGGTGCGTTACCTTTCTGTACTTCTGCGCCACATACGGAAGTAGACTCTGTATTGTGTGCTTTGGAAGATCCGGTTGCTCCACCGATTCCGTCACGTCCGGTACGTCCTCCGAGAAGGATGATCTTGTCTCCCGGATCGGAAGTCAGTCTCTGTACGGCACGTCTAGGTGCTGCACCCATGACGGCTCCGATTTCCATACGCTTTGCTACATAATCCGGATGATATACTTCCTTGACATATCCGGTTGCAAGTCCGATCTGGTTACCATAAGAACTGTATCCTCTAGCTGCCTCGCGAACGATTTTCTTCTGTGGAAGCTTTCCTTCAAGTGTATCTTTTACAGATACGGTAGGGTCTGCGGCTCCTGTCACACGCATTGCCTGATATACATAAGTACGTCCGGATAACGGATCACGGATTGCTCCACCAAGACAGGTCGCTGCGCCACCGAATGGCTCGATCTCTGTCGGATGGTTATGTGTCTCGTTCTTGAAGTTTACAAGCCACTCCTCTGTCTTTCCATCTACTTCTACCGGTACGACGATGGAACATGCATTGATCTCGTCAGACTCTTCCTGATCGTCTAACTTTCCTTCTGCTTTGAGTCTCTTCATTGCAAGAAGTGCCAGATCCATCAGGCAGACAAACTTGTCGTCACGGCCTTTGTACATTTCTTTATGTGTATTGAGGTAATCCTCATATGTCTTCTTGATTGGTGCCTGATAAAAGCCCTCGTCGAACTTGACATTCTTAAGTTCTGTTGAGAATGTGGTATGACGGCAGTGATCGCTCCAGTATGTGTCGAGCACGCGGATCTCTGTCATGGATGGATTTCTCTTCTCTTCACCCTTGAAGTAATTCTGGATATGAAGGAAATCCTTGAATGTCATGGCAAGATTCAATGAATCATATAATTCCTTTAACTGTGCCTCTGCCATATCGATAAATCCGTCAAAGATAGCAACATCTGCCGGCTCCTCAAAATTCTGCACCAGTGTTTCCGGCTTCTGTGCGCCGGTCTCTCTGGAGTCTACCGGATTGATGCAGTACTTCTTGATGGCCTCTAATTCATCCTCGGTAATATCTCCATTGATCACATAAGTGGTTGCACTGCGGATGATTGGCTCCTCTTCCTCGTTCAAAAGCTTCACACACTGCTCTGCGGAATCGGCTCTCTGATCGAACTGTCCCGGTAAGAACTCAACGGAAAATACTTTGCCGCCCTTTGCATCGAACTCTTCTTCATATATATCATCAACCGGAGGCTCAGAGAATACTGTCTGCAATGCTTTCTTATAAGTATCGTCTGATACATTTTCCACATCATAGCGAATCAGCACACGAACTCCTTCTGCTGCGATTCCAAGATAATGCTTTACCTCATGCTTCAGTTCCTTTGCCTTCACTGCAAAGTCTGGTTTCTTTTCTACATATACACGACGTACGTTGCCCATGAAATGGTCCTCCTTATTCTGTCTGTAAAATTTCTGACGTATTACGCTATGTGAACAGTATATCTTATTTATCAGAATTAGTAAAATTAATATAACTAACTATGTTTATTACCAAGTCTTATTTATAATATTTTTTGTTTACGCCCCGGCCAACAAACACCTGATACGGTAAAAAGCCACAGGCGGGCAAAATTCTGTTTCTGCCCTGCTGTGGCTTTTTGTTAATTACTTTTGTGTTCCGTTTGTTGTGTCGGAACTGTTTGTTGTGTTGTCTTTACTTGTATTGTCTTGGTTTGTGTTGTCTTCGTCTGTGTTGTCTTTGTCTGTGTCATCTTTGTTTGTACCATCTTCGTTTGTGTCGTCTCCGGTGCTGGAGTCATCTTTGGTACTGTCATCTGTTTTGTTGTCGTCCGGCTTCTGGTTGTCATCCTTTTTATTATCATCCGTTTTGTTGTCGTCCGGCTTACTTGGTTTCGGATTTGGATTTACATATTTCACCTTGATGGTAATCTTCTTGGATTTATTTCCGGCCTTGTCTTTTGCAACCACAGTTACCTTATATGTGCCGTACTTCTTACTCTTCATTGCCTTCAGCAATCTCTTTGCATTTACGGTTACATACTTGCTGGATAATTTTTCCTTGCTGTCTGTTGCTTTCACATTCTGGCGAATCAGCTTCATCAGCTTTTTCTCGGAAAGATTTCCCTTGATGGTAAGTGTTTTCTTCTTTGCTTTGACAACCGGCTTCTTGGTATCCTTTACCGTTACGTAGCTATATTTGGTTGTCACATTGCTCAGAGAATCCTTTGCCTTGTATGTAATTCTGTATTTGCCGGCTTTCTTCATATTGATCTTGCCAGACATGGTTACTTTGACCGTTTTCCCTTTATAATCGGTTGCTGTTACACCTTTTTTCATATTTGGTGCTTTTGCAAGACGCTCTACGGTAATATTTCTGGTGCCGGTAATCTTTGGAGCCATCTTTCTCCATGGGTTGTTCTCATTCGGATCAGTCGGATCCCAGCCTCTGTATTTGCTATTGACATCAATCTTCACCGGTGTAGGTTTTCCGAGTGGTCCCGGATTGTTCGAATCATAAATATTTACAAGTGTTCCGCTTGGGCAATTGTCATAGATCCATTTTGCATCTGCAACGTTCAGGCGCACACATCCATGGGACGCAGTCGTTCCCAGACGATTGTAGGAATTGTATGCAAGCGTGCCCGGATTTGTCGTGCTGTAAAATACCGAATGGAACAAAACCCCACCTGTGATTCTGCTACAATACTGTCCATATACAGATCCCATCAGCGCATGCCAGCGGTATTTGGTAGACAGGGGAAATGTTCCTGTCGGCGTCGCATTGTTCACACCAACCGAACAAGCCATCGCCTTGACCGGAATCGTATATTTTCCTTTCTTGTCTAATTTGTAAATCGTAACACAGTTCTGCTGACGGTTGATACGAATATAGTAAGGATTCTTGCTTGCTGCATACGTCTCCTGTGGCTGCGCCACTACCGTTACAAGCATTACAAGTGCTAACAGTACGCAAAAAATCCGGCGTACTGCCTGTGGAAATTGTAACTTTTCTTTCATGTCTTTTCTCCTCAATTTTCTTTTTGCAATATACTCTCTTATTGTACCTTATACAACGATTTTTTACCTCGTTCAATTTACACAAATTTTCTTATGGAATCCTTAATTTATAATTCTAAATTGACACATTTATTAGTAGGTCTTATAATAAGTATAATATGTTATAAATAATCACAAAGGGGATTCTCATGGATATCAATTATGAACTATACAAAGTCTTTTATTATGTAGCTACTTCGCTGTCCTTTTCGGATGCCAGCAAGAAGCTTTTCATTTCGCAATCGGCCGTCAGCCAGTCGATCAAGACATTGGAGAAAAAACTGGGGCAGTCACTTTTTATCCGAAGCACCAAAAAAGTGCAGCTGACTCCGGCCGGTTCTCTTCTTTTAAAACATGTGGAGCCTGCTATGAATCTGATTTCCCGCGGTGAAAGCCAGCTTTTAGATTCCGGTACACTCGGTCTTGGACAGTTGCATATCGGCGCAAGCGATACGATCTGCCGCTACTTTCTGCTTCCTTATTTAAAGCAGTTTCATAAGGCGTTCCCGAACGTTCCGATCAAAATCACGAATGCGACTTCTATCCAGTGTGTAAATCTTTTAGAGCAGCGTAAAGTCGATCTGATTGTGACAAACTTTCCGAATTCTCATCTGAATCATGCATACATTCAAAAGACGGTATGTAATTTTTCCGATGTGTTTATCGCAAACCCTGCATACTTTAACCTCAAGCAACAGGAGATTCCGTTCGAGGAGTTACAGCAGTATCCGATCATGATGCTTGACCGCAACAGTACCACCAGTGAGTTTCTGCACAACCTGTTTTTGCAGCATCAGCTTGAACTGATTCCCCAGGTCGAGTTAAGCAGCAATGACCTGCTGATCGATATGGCCCGCATTGGCCTCGGCATTGCTTTCATCCCGGACTTCTGTCTCTCACGTGAATCCAATGATCTCTTTGTTCTTCGCACAAAAGAAAAGATGCCGACACGACAGATTGTTGTATCCGCCAACACAACGCTGCCCATATCCGCATCCACCGAAGAATTTCTCAAATTATTACCGGATGCATCACTGTTCTGATGCACCCGGTTTTTTATTGTTTTCTCCATAATTTCTACTTTACTTCTTTCCAGAATCTTTCTACTTCTTCCTTCATCTGCTTTAAATTGCACACCTTGCGTTCCCGCCATTCTCTTGGAAAAAGCGGCACATAATCTGCCTGCAGGAACCGTTCGTCCAGCAGCAATATGATTCCTCGATCTTCCTGCGTCCGGATCACGCGTCCCGCTGCCTGCAGCACCTTGTTAATTCCCGGATAACGAAACGCATAATCAAAGCCCGACATTCCACGCTCATCATAGTAATCTTTCAAAATCTGCCGCTCATTGCTGATCTGTGGCAATCCTGTTCCCACAATGATGGCTCCGATCAGTTTATCATTTTTCAAATCGATTCCTTCCGAAAAAATTCCACCCATCACGCAAAAAGCAACCAGACTTCCATCCCGCTCCTGTTCGAACATCTGCAGAAACTGTTCGCGTTCCTGTTCCTGCATATTGCTGGTCTGCATACAAATTTCCAGGATTCGCTTTTTCCCGTCTCTGCCATATCTGCCATCTATAGCAGCCTCGCCCTCCACTAAACGGTGAAACACCTCATATACATCCTGCATCATTTTATAAGAAGGGAAAAACACCATATAGTTTCCCTCTTTGCCTTCTACAGCCGCCTGTATATACTGCGCGATACGCATATACTCCGCCGGGCCCCGCCTGGTATATTTCGTACTTACATCCGGCGCAAAAGCGAGCAGCCGCTGGCTCTCCGCAAAGGTACTCTCCGCATATATCGCATAATTGTCTTCTTTCGTCGAAAGAATCTGTTTGTAATAATTAATCGGAAGAAGTGTCGCGGAGAAAAATATCGTGGCATTTGCCTTGTCAATGCATTTCTGCAGATTCAGCGACGGATCCACGCAAAAAAGCTTAATCATAAAACGTCCGTCCTCTTCCATCTGCGTGTAAATGACATAATGCTCATCCACAAGTTCATATATATTAAGGAAATTGCGCACTTCAAAATAAAAGTCCAACACTTCCTTTTTCTCTGGAAATTCGCGCGGTTTTTCAAAAAATTCTTCCAGTTGCGAAGTAAGCCGCATTAGATGAAACGTCAGCACCCCCACACTTTCATGCACTTCATACGTCTCACACACACGCTTAAACTCCAGCATCGCTTTATTACATTTGTCTAAAGTCTTCGCAATCATGAAATTGTGCGGCTTCATGATTCGTTTGACTGCAAGCATGTCTTCCTTATATAATTGTGCGCTGTACATCTCCCGGCTCCGGTCCACCAGATTATGCGCCTCATCCACCAGAAAAATGTAATCGCCTTTGATTCCCTCCTGAAAAAAGCGCTTCAAATACACATTTGGATCAAACACATAATTATAATCGCACAATATATTGTCCACCCAGGTGGCCACATCCAGACTCATCTCAAACGGACACACCTGATACTTTTGTGCCTGCGCCAATATTTCCTCGCGTGT
The DNA here is from genome assembly GCA_902363675.1 of Lachnospiraceae bacterium. GTDB lineage: Bacteria > Bacillota > Clostridia > Lachnospirales > Lachnospiraceae > Roseburia. The sequence continues at coordinate 44,836 of CABJAV010000023.1, forward strand.
AAACAAATCCGAATTTTGCAGCAGATCATACACCGCATCATTCACACGGTCATAATGTCCTTTCGCATACGGACAATTCACAGGATTGCATTCTAACGCCTCCGTGCCATCTTCCCCACACATGCACAACTTTTCTTTTGCTGTCAGCTGAATAATCTTCGCCTGATATCCATGTTCTCTTAAAATCTGAAATGTTTCTTTCGCAACCGTGGCCGTGATCGTCTTTGCCGTCAAATAAAAAATGCGGTCTGCCAGTCCCTCGCCCACTGCTTTTACAGCCGGAAAAATTGTGGAAATTGTCTTACCGACTCCTGTAGGTGCCTGGATAAAAAGCGTCTTTCGCCGTATAATCGTCCGATACACATCCGCCACCAGCTTACGTTGTCCCTCCCGGTAAGGATACGGAAATTCCAGCTGTGCAATGCTCTCCTGCCTTTTTTGGCGCCAGGCAATCTGCCAGTCCGCCCATTTCTTATATTCCGCAATCAAATGCTCAAACCAGTCGTAAAGATCTTCCCATTCCCAAATCTCCCGAAAATACCGTATGTCTTCCGTATCCAGATTGCAATATGTCATCTGCACACCGATGCGATCCAGATGATTTTGCAGAGCATATATGTACGCGTAACACATCGCCTGCGCCTTGTGTACATATACCGGCTGTTCCATGGATGCCAGATTCCGGTACACGCCTTTGATTTCGTCGATATACCAAAGCTGCTCCCCAATTTGCATTTCATCCTTTTGTTTCTCAAGCAGTCTCTGTTCTTCTATTTGTTTTGCCGGTTCGTCTGCAACAAATTCTCCAAAAGCGATTCCGTCGGCCCTGCCCTCTACCACAAGAACGTACGATTCTTCGATTCGTTCTATCTTCAATGGAACTTCCGCTGTGTAGGAACTTCCCATGCTATTTTGAATTTTCCTATGAATTTTACCGCCCTCTAACATGGCCTCCTGCACCATACGGCTGCTTCTATTATCAATGTCTCCACCTCGCAATATAAACTCCACAAGATTTCGCACCGAAATATGCAGTTCCTGTATGCCGGATTCCGTCACCTTTTCCATCGAAATAATTCTATCTCCATTTCCTGTTCTTTCTTAAATATTATAATATTATAGCATTTATTATTATATCATTTGTGTTAACTATTGCATAAAAAAAGAAATTCTACTCCGAATACTTTCAGAATAGAATTTCTTCTATATTCATTTGTTCTATTTTATTTATCTTTTTGCTTTATGCTAATGAAAACTTATCGACCAGATTCTCGAAATTCTCGTTTTTTCCACCATAGCATACCTGAAGATCATTCTGCAATCCCAAACCAATCATTCCAAGCAATGACTTTGCATCAATGATTGTCCGGTTGTATTTTACGTCAATATCAAAATCACAATCTCCTGCAGCCCGAACAAAATCCTTTACATCTTTCATGTCTGATAATCGAATTACTTTTACTGTTTCATACATAATTCAACACCTACTTTCTAATTAAACAACTCCTAATGTTTTACTACATTATTGTGGATTATGCCACTTTTGTTTCCATATGTCAAACGTACACAATACTTGTATTTTGACGGATTTTGCAGCATTTCGACAGATATTGACCCATCATGCATTCCAAATATACTATATTTGATTGAATTTGAAGTTTCTCATTCATCATACTATGCATTTTAGCTAAAAAGGTGCCTGTTTAACCACAATATCAAGTATTTTTATCAAATTTTATCCGTTATTTATTTAATCGTTTTCCCATTTTTACGCAATTCCTGCAGATAAATTTCCCCTAAACGACTCAGATTCGTTCCTTTATGTCGAATATAACCAATCCGCATTTTTTCTGACTCTTTGAGCGGAATTGCCACATAATCATCCCCATTAATCTCTTCGGAAATAATACCTGAGCATAATGTGTACCCATTCAATCCCACCATGAGATTTAACATGGTCGCACGATCATCCGCCTTGATGATTCGCTTATATTCATATGTGCTTTTCATCTCTTCAGAAAAATAAAAAGAATTGTTCTTTCCCTGATCAAAAGCAAGACAAGGATAATCCTCTAACTGTTTCATAAATATCATACTTTGTTTTGCCAGCGGATGTTCCCGCCACATGTAAACATATGTGTCACAGCTAAATAACTCTTCAAATATCAGGCCATTTTCCTTAAATAGCTTTTGCAATACAGCCTCATTAAATTCACTCAAAAACAAAACTCCCAGTTCACTCTTCATGCTACGGACATTCTCTATGACCTGGTTCGTCTGTGTCTCATGAATCGCAAACTCATATTCTTCCATTCCTACCGACTTCACCATCTCTACAAATGCTTTCACCGCAAAGGAATAATGCTGCATGGATACTGAAAATTTCTTTTTTACCTCTCCATCCATATATCGCTTTTCCAGAAGCCGATACTGTTCGACCACCTGCTTGGCATAGCCTAAGAATTCTTCACCCTCCGGCGTAATCACAATTCCACGATTGGAACGCACAAAAATGGTCACTCCTGCTTCTTCCTCCAACTCCTTCACAACGGACGAAAGATTGGGCTGTGAAACAAAAAGTTTCTTAGCTGCCTCATTCATAGATTTACTTTCTGCAATTGTAATTACCTGATGTAGTTGTTGTAATGTCATATGTATTCCTCTGTATAACAAAAACGCCGAACAAACTGTTCGACGATTATTTGTACTCTTTATAACTTTATACATTCAAAACTTCATACAGATTATTAGACTTTCTAAATTCTTTAATGCCAACATACTATTAGACTTTCTAAATTCTTTAATGCCAACATACTCGCTTCGCTCATATGTCGCCTTATCACGATCTCATCGTGACATTTGATTAAGCCCTCGACCGATTAGTAACAGTCAGCTCCATGTGTTGCCACACTTCCACCTCTGCCCTATCTACCTTGTAGTCTTCAAGGGGTCTTACTCCCGAAGGAGGGAT
>CABJAV010000024.1 GCA_902363675.1 Lachnospiraceae bacterium
TTGTTTCGGATGAAAATTTTTTGGATTTTGTTGATTATGATGATATGTGCAGGAGCAAGTGAGCAAGCAGTAAGTCAATGGGCCTCTGCTTTTGCAGAAAAAGGTCTTGGAATTTCAAAGGCAGCCGGCGACTTAGCCGGGCCGATGGCATTTGCGGTTCTAATGGGAATATCAAGATTATTTTATGGTAAGTATGGTGACCGTATCAATTTGGAACACTTTATGATTTATAGTAGTTTTTTATGTATTTTATCCTATTTAGGGATTTCATTATTCTCCATTCCGCTATTAAATCTGATTGCCTGCGCTGTCTGTGGGCTTTCAGTGGGAATCATGTGGCCTGGAACCTTCAGCAAGGCATCAGCAGCTTTGCCCAAAGGGGGAACAGCCATGTTTGCATTGCTGGCATTAGGTGGAGATATAGGTTGTTCAGGAGGTCCTACATTGGTTGGAATGGTATCAGGAGCTTTTGGGGATAACCTAAAGATGGGAATTTTGGCAGGAATTATTTTTCCAGTGTTGCTACTTATAGGAGTCATTCTTTGCAGAAGACAAAAGAAAATTACTAATTATAATACAGTGAAAAGTAGGCACTAAATATAGNAAAAACAATCCTAAATGGATACGTCAACCAAAGCAGGTACAAATTAGTGAGGATAAAGTTGTAATTCTTACAGAAAGGGGTACCGACTTATGGGCACGCACTTATTATGGTTTTCAAAATGATAATGCTCCAGTATTTCAAGTTGAAACAACGGACAAGTACTTTTCTTTTATTGTTAAAACAGAATTCGAGAGTACCTGTCGTTTTGACCAGTGTGGTGTGGCTATGTATTTAAATAGTGATAATTGGTTTAAGGCATCTATAGAATATGAGAATGAAAAAATACAGCGATTGGGAAGCGTTGTAACCAATCATGGATATTCTGACTGGGCAACAACAGACATATCCTCTGATATTAAAAGTATGTGGTATCGTTTTTCACGAAGGGACAGTGACTACTGTATTGAATGCAGTGAGGATGGCATAAATTTCAGACAAATGCGTATTTTCCATATGTGGGAAGGTGCAGAAAAAATTACTTATGGAATATATGCATGCAGCCCGACAGAAGGCTCATATAAGGCAACATTTTCAAATATGCAGATTACGGAATGTAAATGGGAATCAGATGCAGACTGGCGTGATTGATGATATGATTTCTAAAGATAAATCTCATATGAGAATCATTATCAGTTAAATTGAATAATAAATATAAGCCAAAAATAATCCCCGAAAAATTTTAGAATTTTTGGGGATTATTTAACATTATAAATAAAGAGTGTCATCTGCATCTACCCATATTTGCATCGTTCCATCAAGATATAATTTTGCATATTCAAGTGGTTCATCAATGGCAAGTGCGTTTAATGAACAGACTGATCCGGGTGTGGGTTATAAATCCTTCTCAGCTTCCCAACAGTCAATACGGAGCATATAGCCAGCACTGGTATACACATCAATGCTGTTGCGTTGTGGATTGTATTCTGCAAATATTGTTCTCATCGTAACTTATCTCTTCTTATTGTTGAATCAATTATTCGTTATAAAAAGTCAGAAGCATTTCAATCAGTTCACCATGTCGTTTTCATTTTATGTTATATTGTTTTATAGGATTATCTTTCCCTTGTTTTTGCTCTTATCAGAGTTCGTAAATACTCATGGGACAATATAATACAAGGGAAACAATAAGGGAAAGCTCACCTGCGATAAACTTAGTGTTTTCAAGGGCTTGAGAGATATTTGATAATAAAATATAACAATTATTAAATCCCTTGGAATATATGAAATCTCAATTCAAGTTTGCACAATTCTTGAACTCAACACAAACTGCCATCAGTGTTGTTCCGTTGCTTGTTCTTTGCTGGTATCATAGAACCATCAAATGAAGGAGGCAACAAGCCATGAGTAGGGGAATGTCAAGATAAAATACGATGCTTAACACAACAACGGGATTATGCCCGGACACATCAGAAAATCGTAGAGATACCGGTAGAAAAGCCGGTACTCTATGAAAAATGTGAAGCCTGTGACCGGACAGCCTATCAGAATGAAAAAGCGAAATACGAAACACAAAAAGAGCGACTTGCAGGACAGTATAACGCAAAAACGGTAATGTTCCAAACAACCCTGTTCCTTCTTGCATGGTATTCGCTGACAACCACTCTTTTTCAGGCAGTACAGTCAGATGTGTTTCTTTCCGATTGTAAATCATTCTTCCATGATGCAGCGTCATTCATACAAACTTTTATCGGTTGGACGATTGATGCCGGGCAATCTGTGGCACAGATCAGTACAAAAATTCCAAATGCGATTATAGCCGGAATGGGATATTGGTTATTACCGATATTGATTGTAGGAATATGTGTGGCAGGAACCGGTATTCTGGTGATACTGACAGAAATAAAGGTTATAGGATTATATAAGAAAAACTGTTGGGATGTTATTACCCTACTGATGATACTGACAAGTGCTGCTGTCATCATTTATTTTGGAGAAGCAATTAAAAAAGCACTGTCAGTAAATCTTCTATTGCTTTTCCTACTTTTGCAAGGAGTATATGTTGGAATTAGATGTTATTTGGAATCATGGCTTGAGAAAAGAAGATATTAAGTACCCTTATGTGTGAAGTTTTTCTTAAATTCTCGTTCATTCACACACTATTCTCATACTGTTGCTATTCAATAATCCCGATTGAGAAAACCTCTCTGATACAGTATAATAAAGTGTCAGGGAGGTATCTCTATGAAGGAAAAAATACTAATCATTGAAGATGATTTTACGATACAAACACAACTTAAAACTCTTTTATCCGGGAATGGATATGAGGTATTTGCAGTTACGGATTTTTCCCGAACAATAGAGCAGTTAAAAGAAGCTGCGCCACATCTGGTTATTCTGGATATAAAACTTCCGGGTAATAACGGTTTTGAAATATGCTCGGGGATTCGCACCTTTTCAGATATTCCGATTGTATTTGTAACAAGCAGCAATACAGATATGGACGAACTGAACAGCATTATGCTGGGTGGAGATGCGTTTATCACAAAGCCTTATAATCCCGCTATTCTTCTTGCTAAAATTGCTGCATTGTTAAAGAAAGCCTACCGTTCCCCTCAAACAGAAATTTATATGTGGAGAGAAGCTACCCTGCATTTGGAGAGTAGCATGATAGAGTACAAAGGAAAGAAAGCAGAATTGACAAAGAATGAATTGAAAATCCTCTACTACCTTTTTAAGAACGCCGGAAAAATCTGTTCCAGAAATGATATTGTGGATTTTCTTTGGGACAATCAGCTTTATGTTGATGATAACGCCCTAAGTGTCAATATTACCCGTATTCGCGACAAACTGGCAGCAATCGGACTTGTAGATTTCATTAAAACAAAACACAGGCAGGGATATACATTATGAGTGGAAAACAATATTTTAAAAATCAACTCCCCGTTATTTTAATCAATCTGCTGGGTATGCTTGCCCTTGCTTTGTTCCTGATTGCAAGCGATAATCCTATCCAAACAGTCCTGTTTATTCTTGCAGTCTGGTCGATTGTCCTTGTTTTATCTTTGCTGGCATTTTATTTCTCACGAAAAAAATATCTGAATAAATTGCTCAATATGACGGAGCAATTAGAAGAACGATATTTATTGCCGGAAATCATGCAAGTGCCGGAAAGGGCTGATGAACAGGTTTTTTACCAGATTATGAAAATGGCTGAAAAATCTATGTTGGAACGGATTGGCGAAGTACAGAGGGAACGCAGGGAATATAAAGAATACATTGAACAATGGATACACGAAGTAAAAACACCAATTACAGCCATGAAGCTGCTGTGTGAGAATAACCGTTCTCCCTTTTCCAGAGAGGTATTGGCAGAGTTAGAGAATATCAATCAATATACAGAACAGGCGCTTTACTATGCCAGAAGTGAACACACTGAAAAAGACTATTCTGTCCGTGAAGTCAATTTATGCGATGTTGTGCATAGTGCAATCGCAGATAATAAGTATCTTTTGTGTCAAAGCAATATGTCAATTCAGATAGACGATATAGAAACAAAAGTTTACACCGATGAAAAATGGGTGCGGTTCATCTTAAATCAGATTATCGGTAATGCAATCAAATACCATGCAGAGCAGCCTATTTTGCACTTTGGGGCGACAAAAACGAATGACAAGATTGTGCTATCTATCAGCGATAATGGGATAGGTATTCCTAAAAGTGATTTACCCCGTATTTTTGAAAAAGGATTTACAGGTCAGAATGGGCGAACCGGGAAAAATTCTACTGGAATTGGCTTATATCTTTGCAAGCGTCTATGTGATAAACTGGGAATAGGACTTACTGCTTATTCCGAAAACAGAGGAACAACGATTTCACTTATCTTTCAAATGAATGATTTTATTATCGGAGTGCAGGGCTGATAGGTTCTGCACTTCTTACATTTTTGTAAGAACTGTGTAAGAAAACTTGATACAAAAAATGATATACTCCATTTACAATATGGGTATGGAACAGTTAAGGAGGTTTATCCGATGAATACAATTTTGAAGCTGGAGCATATCCAGAAATATTATGGCAATGAGGGGAATATTACCAAAGCCATTAAAGATATTAGTTTTTCTGTGGAAGCCGGAGAATTTCTCGGAATTATGGGTGCGTCCGGTTCTGGAAAGACAACGCTGCTAAACTGTATTTCTACGATTGATACCGTAAGTGCAGGGCATATTTTTTTAGATGGAACAGATATAACGGAAATCAAACCAAAATCCCTTGCCCGTTTTCGCAGAGAGAATTTAGGTTTTGTATTTCAAGACTTCAATTTGCTGGATACATTGACAATTTCAGAAAACATTGCACTGGCATTAGCAATCAATAAAGTCCCTGCTGGGAGTGTAGAACCCCACATTTTGGATATAGCCGGAAAGCTGAATATCAGCGATATTCTAAACAAATATCCTTATCAGGTATCGGGCGGTCAAAAACAGCGTTGTGCCTGTGCAAGAGCAATTATCAACAATCCGAAACTCTTATTGGCAGATGAGCCAACAGGAGCATTAGACAGCCATTCCTCACAAATGCTGCTGTCTACCATTCAAAGTATCAATGAACAGCTTAAGGCGACAATTCTTATGGTAACTCATGACGCTTTTACCGCCAGCTATGCCAACCGTATTCTTTTTTTGAAAGACGGAGAAATCTTTATGGAACTGCGCAAGGGCAACGACAGCAGAAGTGCTTTTTTTGATAAAATTCTGAATGTCCTTACCATGATCGGAGGGGGACAGAGCCATGTATGCTAAACTTATTTTCAGAAATGCAAAACGGTCTGTAAAAGACTATCTGGTCTACATTGTCACAATGACAATCTGTGTTACCTTGTTTTATGCGTTCTTGTCTATTTCCAGTAGTTATTATAGCCCGGATATAGGCAGCGAGTATGATTTTACGCTGTTAAGTGACGGAATGAAAATTGCAATCTGCATGATAACATTGCTGTTGTTATTTTTGATACGGTTCGTCAATCATTATATGCTAAGACGGAAGCAAAAAGAGTTTGCTGTCCAGTCCATTATGGGAATGGAACAAAAAACCATTGGCAGGATTTTCTTTGCAGAAACACTGATTATGGGTATGTTTTCCATTTTGATTGGTATTTTTTGCGGTGTATTTTGCTCTCAATTCATTACCGCAATGCTCCTTACTGCTTATGGAAAGCCTTATGAAATCTCATGGACATTATTCCCGGATACCGTTTTGTTGACAGTGGTATTTTTTGTGGCAAGTTTTTTTGTGGTAGGAATTTTCAATACCCGTACCATTCAGAAAACAAAAATTATTGATATGCTTTCCGCAGAGAAAGAGAACGAACCAGAGCTAAAAAAGAGCCGCTTCATTTCTGTTGTAGTAGTCCTCTTTGAAGTATTTACCGTATGGGGATTGATTACAGGAATACAAAAGGTCTGGTTTTATTATGACACCCGCTTTGCGTTTCCGGTGCAGCTTATGTTTTGGGGAAATATTCTTTTTCCGCTGCTTACTTTGCTGTGGTCGATATTTTGCATAATCAGAAAGAAAAAAAGAGAATGTTTCATTGCTGGTTTGCTGATATGTTCTGTATTGAACGCTTTTACAGCAGCCAGTGTTGCAGCATTAACAAATAAATATTATCTGTCTTTAGGTGGCGGAACGCTCAATCAATATCTACTTTTTGTCTTGATTGACTTACTTTTCTTCATTTGTGCCTTCATTTATCTTACCAGTGGTTTGATTGTAGCATGGAAAGAAAAATCGCCGGAACACCGATACCATGAGGAAGCACTTTTCTTTTTCGGGCAGATTACCTCAAAGCTGAATACGACCAGCAAGACTATGGCAGTCATTTGTATCACTTTGGTATTAGCAATTTTCATGTTTGTTGCAGCCCCTATTTTGATGGGCTGGTCGTCTGGCTATTTGGATATACGCTCTATGTATGATGTACAGGTATATTCAAAATACAATGATGTTTATGAAGAAGAAAATCTGCCACAGGACAGTTATGAAATCATTACTGATTTTCTGACAGAACATAAAATAGATACAGACTATGATTGCACTTTCAATCTATATCTGCCAGAGAAAGACGATTTTCACAACAGACAGAAATATGATTTTCCGATTGTGGCAATTTCTTTAAGTGATTATAACACCATACGGGAAATGTTGGGTTATGAGCAGATTATTCTGGGAAAAGATGAATTTACAACACAATGGAAAACAATCGCCACCGAGGAAGAACGGGATAGCTTTTTGAAAGAGCATACCAGCATTATGACGGACGCAGGAGAATTGACTCTTTCCGGGCAGTCCTATTATGAGGAAGCAATCGGAGAAACAGCATACAATTCCTATACAGATATACTCTATGTACTTCCAGACAGTATTTGTGAAAAGTTGTTGCCCGTAATAAAAAACCGCTATATCACAACAGAAGAAAACATCTCCTATGAAAATGCAAGGGAACTGGAAAAACTTTTTGCAGAGGAATACCCAGAGCAAGCAGAAAACGGTGTTATGTATGGAATACGGTTCAGCACATTACAGAGGAATAGTACAATAGCAAATAATTTCGTTTTACGGGCTGCAATGATTTATGGTGCTGTTGTATTGATGATTATATGTCTTACCGTACTTTCCTTGCAACAACTCTTAGACGCAGGACAATATAAATATCGCTTCTCTGTACTCCGAAAATTGGGGATGGAAGAAAAGCATATCGGAAAACTGATTTTGCAACAATTAAGTGTTTGGTTTGGGCTTCCAATTATCACAGCAATCATTGTAGCTGCTATTGTAATAGCTTACTTTATCCAAACCATATCAGCAGAAATTTCAGCCTATATCGGGTTTGGTGCATTGATGTTACAAATAGGGGCAACAATGGGGATTTTGGTAATTTTATTGATTTGTTACTTCATAAGTACATGGATTATTTTTAGGCGTTCTGTTAATCCATAGAAAATATGTAATTATTGCATTTCGCACATTTTTAAAGAGGGATAGCACTCTTAATGAACACTATCCCTTTCACTTAATAAAGTTCTAATGAATCTTCTGCATCCACCTACATTTGTAAATTTCCCTCAAGATATAATCTTGCATATTCCAAAGGCTCATCCACAGCCAATGAAGTAAGTGCGCATTCTGATCCATATGTGGTTTTTAAATCTTTTTCAGCTTTCCAGCAATCAATGCGAAGCATATATCCAACATTTGTGTAAACATCAATACTATCGTGATTTATGTTGTATTCTGCATAAATTGTTCTCATCGTATCTTATCTCCATTTTCTTTTGATAATCAGTTATAGAGTTAAATATCGAAAACATTTCAATCAGTTCACCATGTCGTTATTGTTATATGTTATACTATGTTATGAAATTTTCTTTCCCTTAATTTTTCCCATATTAAGGTTCATGAAAGCTAATGGGAGAATGTAACACAAGGGAAAGAGTAAGGGAAAGCTCACTTGCTACAAACTTAGTATTTTCAAGGGTTTGCGAAGAATTTGATAATCAAATATAACAGTTATTAAATTTCCTAAAATAAGTGAAATATCAACTGGAATTTGCAGGAGTATGCTACATGTATGACTGTTGAAGATGCGATTAATTATTTGATGTTAAGCATGCTACAGTGAGTGAGCATATTTCCAATATTCTTTCTTCAGGAGAATTAGATGGGCTAATTCTGTGTTAAAGCAATATGTGATTCAAGGTTATGCTATTAATGGAAAACGATTGCAAGCTTTTGAAAGAACTGTTGGTATTCAAACAAAGATGCTTGTGTGCACATTGGAGGTTGAAGAGTCAGAAATTTTAAAGGCTGTTAGTTCGTATACAGATGCATTAATACTTTTGGACCAATATGATCATCAATCTCTTAAAAAAACTGTGGGAAACAGACCTATATATAAAATAACATATGAGGAATGTAAAAAAATGCAGGTCTTTCAGGATGCCTTAAAGCAATATGCCAGACGCAAAGATAAAAATTTGAGGACACTTATGAAATATTCATCCATGTTTCATGTTGAAAAGATATTAAGACCATATTTGGAGGTATTACTTTAGATGATAACAACAGCAAGGCAAATATCTTATAACGATAACGAAAGGACTATAATTCATGAGCAGAATACTTTTGTTGGAAGATGACACAATGATTGCTTCGGGGATTCTGTATGCACTTGAGACAGAAGGGTATGAAACAAATCATGCCACAGGTATAAAAGATGCCAGAAGTTTAATTGAACATTATAATTTTGATCTGGCAATTATAGATATGCAGCTTCCGGATGGAACTGGATTTGATGTAAGTGAGATATTCCAAAATACTGCTACATCTGTGATTTTCCTGACAGTTGTGGATGATGAAAATACAATTGTGAGGGCATTTGATGAAGGAGCAGAGGATTATATTGTAAAGCCTTTCAGAATCAGAGAACTTTTGGCGAGAGTCCGGCGCATTTTATCTGCCAATATCAAAAATGGAGAGAAGGACAACATAATCTATATGGGGCATGCAGCCATCCATACAGATGAGGCAAAGGTTTATGTGAATGATAAAAGCATAGAACTTACAGCATTGGAATATCGGTTACTGCTTATTTTTGCGAGTAATAAAGGAATCCTTTTGACAAGGCAGCAGATTCTTGACAAAATATGGGACGCAGACGGCAACTTTGTTGAGGATAATACACTTACCGTTTATGTGAAACGGCTGCGGGAGAAACTTGGAGAGGCAATACACATTGAGACTGTGAGAGGAATGGGATATCGTGTGGATTAAGAAAAAAGAGATAGAACAGTTGTCGGAGTTTGTGAAAGGCTATAGTTCCGGCGAGGAACTGGATATTCGAGTGAATAAGGAAGGCTCTTTTAATATATTAAAAAATGATATTTATGCTCTTGTGAACACGAAAAATGAACAGATAAAGGCAGTTGAGACAGAAAGAGATAGTCTCTCTGACTATATGGCAGATATTTCCCATCAGTTAAAAACACCGATTACTTCCATGATGATTATGGCGGATTTATTGGAGGAGGCAGAGCCGGAAAAACAGACAGAGTTCATTCATAACATACAGGTTTCGTTAAATAAAATGGAGTGGCTTGTAGGGGCACTTCTTAAGATGGCAAAGCTTGACGCCCATGCAATTGATTTTATCAAAAATGACATCCACACGTCAGAACTCTTAGAGGCGGTAAAACCATCGGTGGCAATCCTTTTGGATATCCACAATCTGACCATAGAGCTGAAACAGGATTGCATCATACATTGTGATAAACGCTGGACCACAGAAGCACTCACAAACATTGTCAAAAATGCGATCGAATATTCACCGGATGGAAGTGTGATTGAGATTGACAGCGGAGAAAATCCCATGTATAGCTGGATTTCGGTCAGGGACAGCGGTATGGGAATGGACAAAACAGAGTATGCTGCTCTTTTTAAAAGGTTTGAAAATTCTACCAATGAAAATGGATTTGGAATCGGAATGCCGCTTGCACTCTCTATTCTGAAAGGACAGGGTGGCGACATTGATGTTGATTTTGGAGGCAGGGGAGAGGGAACGACTTTTATTTTAAAATTTTTCAAGTAATATCACTTATGCTGGAAGACCCGGAATTGTTTCTAAGTGACAAAATTGTCACAATAATAATTTCTTTTGTCACAGAACAGTCATTTTGCATTGCTAGGATGGTATTTGAAAAAGGAGGACTACAATGGCTGTTTTAGAAGTGAAGGAATTAACAAAGAAATATGGTGAAGGTGAATCGGAAGTGATTGCGCTTGATCAGGTGTCTTTTTCGGTAGAAAGAGGAGAATTTGTTGCAATCATCGGAGCATCCGGTTCCGGGAAATCGACACTTATGAATATGATTGGCGGAATTGATTATCCAACAAGCGGTTCTATTATCATTGATGGAAATGAGATACAAGCAATGAGTGAGGATGAACTTGCAATTTTCCGCAGAAGAAATCTGGGGATTGTTTATCAGTTTTATAATCTGATACCCACTCTTACTGCGGAGGAAAATATTGCGCTGCCATGGAAATTAGATGGAAGAAAAGAGAATAAGGAACGGCTTTCTGAGATTGTGAATATGCTAGGTCTTGAGAAAAGGGCAAAACATCTGCCGGGACAAATGTCAGGAGGTCAGCAGCAAAGAGTATCCATAGGAAGGGCACTTATAAACGAGCCGGCATTTATTCTTGCAGATGAGCCGACGGGAAATCTTGATAGTAAAACAAGCAGAGAGATTCTGGATATTTTGAAGTTCACCAATCAGAAATATAAGCAGACGATTCTTCTTGTCACACATGACGAAAAGATAGCACTGCAGGCGAACCGAATCATCACGATCGGAGATGGAAAAATCATAAAAGACGAGGTGATGAAGTAATGAAAATAACAGCACAACTCGCCTTAAGCCAGATGAAAGTGAATAAAAAAAGAACGATTGCAGGAATTTTTGCGATCGCACTTGCAACATCACTTATTACAACTGTAATGTGCTTTGTGACAAGCGCAAATAAGATGCTTACGGATTTCCTTGGTTCGGATTATGGAGAATATGGAGGAGCATACTCTCTCATGCTTGCAATACCGGCACTGCTTTTAGGTCTTCTTATTGCGGCAATGTCGATTACTGTAATATCCAATATATTTTCTGCCAGTGCCAATAAGCGGATTCAGGAGTTTGGTATTTTAAAATGTGTTGGTGCAACAGGCAGACAGATAAGGGCAAGTGTTATCTATGAGAGTTTATGGCTTAGTCTGACAGCCATCCCGCTTGGACTCATTGCAGGAACTATACTTGGTTATATTAGTGTGAAATTTACAGGGCATTTTATTTCCGATATCAATGATGCTGCAAAAGAAATTATTATGAGACCTTTTCCCTGCCCTTTCATATATCTGTGTGGACATATTTGTTTGCAGGTGTATTTTCGTTTTGCATTGTATTATTCTCTGCATACAGACCAGCTAAAAAGGTTGGTAAATTTACTGCTATCCAGTGTGTAAAAGGGATTGGAGCAGGTACAGTTTTGAAAGAGATCCAAGTAAAGGACAGCTTTATCCAAAAAATATTTGGATGTGAGTCTGCAATTGCCTATAAAAACATGAAAAGAAACAAATACGGCTATAAGGCAACGATACGTGCATTGTTACTTGGGATTTTACTTTTTCTGTTAACCGGAGGATTATCCGGTCAGGCAAAGGAATTTCAAGAATGGATGACACCAAAATCAAAAGAAATGATGGTGGATTATTCTTCCAATTACGATATTGAGGTAAATGCGAAAACAGGGAAAGAAGAGAGAAAAATCAGCCGACCTGTTACATCAGACCAATATAATGAAATCACACAAAAGCTGGAAAAGTACGGGATAGACGTATATGGTGTCGGAGCAGATACTTTTACCTACAATGCGCTATTAGATAAAAATACATTAACAGAGGATATGCTGCAGGTTCCGAAATTTTCTGATGACAATGGGGAAACAAGGACAGAAATCGTGTCCGTTGATGATGAACTCTATAAAAAACTGTGTGACAGGGCAGGCGCAGAATATGGAAGTATCCTTTTGCTGAACACTTACCAATATAATGACAATGGAGAGTATGCGTCGATAAAACCTTTTAAAGATGATGTGACACAGATTTCCCTGATAAACGCAGCCAATGAGAAGAACACACTTACAATTGGAGGTATTTTAGAACAGTCCGATTTAAAGGAATATGGTTTTGGGGAAATGAGACCATATCCGGTCAGAATAGTCGTACCTGATGCGGATGCGAGGTATTTTGACTGGTTTAGTGTGCCATCAGATGAAGATGATTATACAGAATATGCCAGAAGTGTCATGGATGAATATTTTCCGATTGTAGCAGAAGATTCTTATGTAGAGCAAGGATATACCGTGAGAATTGCCCGTACAGATGCTATGATTAAAATGCTCAATATAGCTATAGTGCTTGCTGAAATTGTGATGTATGGTTTTGTTATCCTGCTTGTTCTCATGGGATTTATAAGTGTAATTAGTACGCTGACGACAAATATCAGAATCAGAAGCCGTGAGTTTGCAGTGTTAAAGAGTGTTGGAATGACAAATAAATCACTTTGCAGGATGTTATATAGTGAAAGTATTTTTTGCGTTTTAAATGCACTTGTTCCGGGAGTGATACTTGGAATTGCAATTCCATTTTTAATTAATTTATCCATTCGGAAGGCTTTCCCGGTATTGTATCATATTCCGTGGGCGACATTATTTGGTGGTATATTTGTTTTGATAGGAATTGTGTTTTTTATCACACGAACTGAAATTCATAAGTTAAGAGATAAAAGTATTATTGATGAAATAAGAATGGATATTGTATAAATGTCAATGCTGTTGTGGTACATGTTGTATTCTGCGTAAATGGTATTCATGTTGTGTCTCCTTTAAATCAATAAAAATATAGAAGCATTTCAATCAGTTCACCATGTCAGTTTCATTTTGTGTTATACTGTTTTATGGGATTTACCAATCTGTTTCATTATTTTGTATTCTGAAACGTTCGAAGCATGCGAAATACCTGTTCCACCGTATCGGTCATATTCTGTTTTGCATGATCGGTCTGCATGGCATCTTTAAGCGAAACTGCGCCCCGCACAATCGGGAAAAAGGCATCAATTCCTGCTGCATGACAGGCTTTTGCATCTTCCGTCACGCAGCCGGAAAATGCAAGCACAGGTTTTTGAAATTCTTTGGCAATCTTTGCAACGCCGGCAGGCGCTTTCCCCATGACGGTCTGACCGTCCAGACAGCCTTCTCCGGTGATGACAATATCTGCATTTTTTATATAGTCGGAAAGATGGGTTTCTTCCAGAATGATGTTTACACCGGATTCCAGAGTGGCATGGAAAAAGGTGAGAAAAGCAAACCCAAGGCCACCGGCAGCCCCGGCTCCTGCATGCGCGGGATTTGTTTCCGGAAAGCTTTTTCCGGCGAGTGTGGCATAGGAGGAAAGCCACTGGTCCATCTGCTGGATCATGGCAGGATCTGCGCCTTTTTGCGGACCGAAAACGGCACTGCATCCCTGCGGACCGCAGAGCGGATTTGTCACATCGCAGGCAATCCGAAACGTACACTCTTTCAGTTCCGGCAGTACATGGGAGTCTGAAATCACAGCCAGATCCCTTAAGCCCAGAGCACCATGACGTACCGGAACCCCTTCCTGATCCAGCAGGTCAAATCCCAGTGCCTGCAGCATACCGATTCCTCCATCGTTTGTGGCACTTCCGCCGATTCCTATAATAAAATGTCTGCAGCCTCTGGCAATGGCGTCTCTGATGACTTCCCCAACCCCGTAGGTCGTTGTATACAAAGGATTCCGTTCGGTTTCGGAAAGGAGTGTAATTCCGGCAGCCCCGGACATTTCTATGACTGCAGTTTTTCCAGCATCCAGAATGCCGTAACTGCAAAGTACCGGTTTTTCAAGAGGCCCGGTTACGCATACCTGTGTGCGTGTGCCGCCACAGCCAAGCGTCAAAGCGTCCACCGTGCCTTCGCCACCGTCTGCAAGTGGGCGGATGGTGATATCTGCATCCGGATATATGCGCCGGATTCCGGCAGAGGCACTTTCCCCGGCCTCAAGGGAAGTCATGCTTCCTTTAAAAGAATCGATGGTAATAACAACGTTCATGTATACTCTCCTCCTGATATCTGATGGTTGTATTACATGTCACCAGGCGGAACTGGAACAATTGGTGCCTGACACAATAAACTTGCAATAGGCTGCTTTTTTCTGTTGAGCAAGAAGTATCTTTTAATTCATATTTAGGTGGTTTGTCAATAGCAATAATATTTAATGCATAATCTGATTTAAGAGTGAATTTCAAATTTTAGATTTTCAATAATCATGGGATAAAAATAACAGGGAGGATTATAGTTTTCGGAATAAAGCCGATATATAATATTAGAAACAATAAATAATAAAGAACGGATTCAGAGAAGGAGGACAAAGGATATGTCAATGAATGTGAATACAACGGGTACTGTTTATGGAAGTTATCAGAATACCTACAAGGCAGGTACAGTAGATAAGAAAAAAGAAACAGCGAAAACAACAGAAAATGATAAGGTCAAGAAAAATGTGACAGAAAGTATAGCCGAAAAAAATCTAAGTAAAGAGGCACAAAAAATGCTTAAAGATATGCGTGGCTCAAGAACAGATATGGACTTTATGGTTGCAGATTTTGAAAATGGTGATAATGCTAAAGATATTTTAGCACAAAGTGATAAAGAGTTTACGGTTATTTTCTCAAAGGAAGAAATGGAGAAGATGGCATCCGATCCCAAATATTATGCTGAAAAGATGCATAGTATTGAAGGTGCTTTGCGTATGTCGGATGAAATCAATGCTCAGTTTGGATTTGAAAGAGCATTTGGTAAGACAAACGGAATAGAAAACAGTGCAGATACTGATACAAAAATAACAAAGTTTGGTATTTCTTTTAATAGTGATGGAACTACAACATTCTTTGCTCAATTAGAAAAAACATCAGCTAGTCAGAAAGAATATCTTGAAAAAATTCAGGAAAAGAAAGCTGCGGAGAAGAAAGAGGCGAAGAAAAAGGAACAATTAAAGCAAATTGAAGTAAAAAAAGCTACTGTTCAAGCAAATTCAAAAGATGAACTTTTGGATAAAATTAAAAATATTGAATGGAATTCTATCAAACCAGAGGATAATAAAATCGGTGGAAGATTTGATTTTTCAATTTAGTATATTTAGATGGGGATGATTACATAAAGTATGGAGGTAGATTCATTATGAGAAAACGTTTTTTTCTATTATTGTATGTGTTGTCATGCTTTTTACAATGAATGTCACAGCTTTTGCGGCAGAAACTCAGGAAAATTATTCGGAGACGGAGAAAACAATGACATTTGAAATAACTCCGACAGCATTAACTTCTGGATCATCACGACATTCTGTTGGAATGTTAAATTCCTTTTTTGGAACAAATGATACAGTGGCAACTTCCGCTCTTGGTTCTTTTACAATCAGCAGCACATCTGTTCCGTCAGGCTCCACAATCAGTAAAATAGTGGTTACATCCACAAAAAGTAGTGGAAGTAGTGGAAACATCGAATTATTTGTTGCTAAAGATGAGGATAATGGAGATGGCACATTTGACAGATATACAGACAGCAAAAGTTGGAATAGTTCTCTTACTTTTGCAGATTTTGGCAATTATAATTTAAGCCCTGTTGGAAATTATTATGTTCAATTTGAATCTACAAGGTATTCAACGGGAACTGTTGCAGCAGCAACATTAAAAAATATTTATGTCACAGTATACTATCATTAAAATTTTATAATCCCCATTCTAAACAAGCAAAGATGTTGTTATTCAGTTAGCAGCATCTTTGCTTTTAATTGTATAATTGATATGACTATTGAGTTAGAATGACATTGATAGCGATAGAAAGCTATATATTACAGAAGCAGACTTTGATAAAAAAGCATTTGAGAGATTATATAAATTGAATATTATATAATCAGAGGTATATAGAACATGCACAGAGACACTATATTTCAATATGAAACAATGGTGCCTGACACAATAAAAACGCATAGCCAAACTTCGCTCGGTATAACTGCCTGATTGTGTCGAAATTCGTATTTTATCAATTATATCTGATAAAACTGGATTTGCGGTATTGAAAATCAGTTATAGCCGTGGTACCATATAGACAGTTTCAGAAGGGAGGCTGGTCTACATGATTAAACGAGAAATTTATATGAGCCGTATCCGTCCTTTTATCGGAAATGAGCTGATAAAGGTTCTGACAGGGATTCGCCGTAGTGGAAAATCTGTCATGCTGAACCTGATCCAAGAGGAACTTGCCCAAAACGGGGTCCAACCAGAACAGTTTATTTCCCTGAATTTTGAGAACATGAGCAATGCACACCTTTGTACGGCTGTTGCATTGCATGATGAAATCCTTCGCAGAACAAAAGAAATCAGCGGCAAGGTTTATCTGTTCTTCGACGAAATCCAAGAGGTGGCTGATTGGGAAAAATGTATCAACTCTTTCCGGGTGGAGCTGGATTGTGATATATACATTACCGGTTCCAACGCCAAGCTGCTTTCCGGTGAGCTTGCCACTTATCTTGCCGGACGGTATGTGGAGTTCGTGATTTACCCGTTTTCATTCAGAGAGTTTATGGAGCTGTATCACACCGTTTACGAAGGTGCAGACGAAAGACAATGCTTTACAAAATATCTGACGCTGGGAGGAATGCCCTATTTGAGCAACCTTCGCTACGACGATGCCGCCAGTCGTCAGTATTTGCGGGACTTGTTCAACTCCGTAGAGCTGAAAGATATTATCAAGCGAAACAATATCCGTGATGTGGATATGCTGGAGAGGATTATTGCTTATATAACCTCCAACATCGGCACTACCTTTTCTTCCACAGCCATTTCCAAGTATCTGAAAAGTGAAGGGCGCTCCGTTTCACCAGAAACGGTACTGAACTACATCAAAGCCTGCACGGACGCATTCCTGTTTTATCAGGTGAAGCGCCAAGACCTCCAGGGAAAGAAAATCCTGACCGTCAACGAGAAATACTATGTTGCAGATCATGGTGTCCGGGAAGCCGTGTACGGTGGCAACATGAAGGACATTAACCTTGTCCTTGAAAATGTTGTCTACATGGAGCTGCTGCGCCGTGGTTATTCTGTGACTGTTGGGAAAGTCTCTGACAAGGAGATTGACTTCGTATGTGAAGATCATGGGAAAAAGCTGTATGTTCAGGTTTCCTATCTACTTGCCTCGGAGGAAACCATCCAGCGTGAGTTTGGGGCGTTTGCCGGTGTTCGTGACAATTTCCCGAAATACGTTGTAACGATGGACGAACTGGATATGAGCCGAGATGGAATCAAACACCGCAATATTCGTGACTTCCTGCTGGCAGAGGAATGGAACTGAAATGTTCTTCTTTCACCAGAAGATATGCAGAAGTTCTTCCAATGCCGAGAATGAAAAAACAATGGTGCCTGACACAATAAATATTATGATATGTCTGTATTTAACCGCTGTATAGAAACCGGGAATGTTCTCTTAATACTGGAATGTTGGCAGGATGTCCACCCGGCGCTTGTCAGTATCCCAGTGAAATGGGAATACAGCTCGCCGTATGGACTTTTGTATGCTCTGAATCCGCCGGATGATGTTATGCAGTTTGAAAACAATGGTGCCTGACACAATAAATATTGTATAAATGTCAATGCTGTTGTGGTACATGTTGTATTCTGCGTAAATGGTATTCATGTTGTGTCTCCTTTAAACCAATAAAAATATAGAAGCATTTCAATCAGTTCACCATGTCACTTTTATTTTGTGTCATACTGTTTTATAGGATTTTCTTTGTCTTGTATTTTCCCTTATCAGAGTTCGTAAATCCATATGGGAAGATATAACATAAGGGAAAGTCTAAGGGAAACAGATAAAAGCATTTTCAGAATTGAAATACAGGCCAAACAAGTAAAAAAATAATGCAAAAGCCAAAATGTAAAATTACATTACATCATGACGCATAATCATACATGAAATGTCGTGTAATTATTGATATTGTTGTAAGATAGCGATATACTAGGGGGTGGTTAAAAATCCCCCAAAAGCTGCTTATAATAAAGTTTATAGAAAGACAACATTTAGCTTATTTGATTTATTCAAATAATTGGCTGTGTAAAACAAAGAATAGAAATGAGGTATTAAATTTTGGAATATGTTGAGAATGATTTAGTGAGAATAGCAAAAAGGGAAAACAATACGAGAAGAAGTTACTTAGTAGTTGATCCTCTTCAAGGAAAGCATATTCCGGTGGTTCCCTCAAGAGCATTGAAACTATTTTCAAGTTTGGCGGAAACCATCCGAGATGAATATAACGATGAGAATTTATTGTTAGTTGGATTTGCAGAAACAGCAACAGCGATTGGTGCACAGGTGGCTATTTCGATAGGTGCAAAATATATTCAGACAACAAGAGAACCGATTCATGATGTCGAGTATTTGTTCTTTTCAGAGGAGCATAGTCATGCTACAGAACAAAAATTAATAAAGGATGATATTGATGCAATAATCAATCAAACAGATAGAATTGTGTTTGTTGAGGATGAGGTTACGACTGGTAATACTATATTGAATATTATTAAGATATTAGACAGTCAATATCCTGGCAAGTTAAAATATGCTGTAGCTTCACTTCTTAATGGAATGGATTCTGAGCACATAGAATCTTATGAAAGAAGAAATATTTCATTGCATTATTTAGTTAAGACAGACCATAGCTCTTATGGTGAGAGAGCTGATAGATTTTTAGGGGATGGTCATTACTATAAATGTTTGGATAAAGAAAATGATAATTATTCCACAATTTGCATACCTGGTAAGGTCGATGCTAGAAGGCTGGTGGATTCGATACAGTATGCTAATGCATGTGAAAATTTTTGGCTGGAGATAAAAAATGAAATTGGAGAATTTGTTGGTAAAAATGTTTTAGTAATTGGGACAGAGGAATTTATGTTTCCAGCTCTATATGTGGCTGAAAAAATAGAATCGCAGGGAAATAATGTTTTATGCCATTCGACAACAAGAAGTCCAATTGCGGTTAGCCTTGAAAAAGAGTATCCACTCCATAATAGATATGAATTAAAAAGCATGTATGATTCAGACAGAAAAAACTTTATTTATGATATAGGGGAGTATGATAGGGTTTTTGTTATCACTGATTCTCCTAAAACAGAATATGAGGGTGAGAAAACATTAGTTAATGCGTTGAAGACGAGAAATGAAAATATAACAGTAATAAGGTGGTGCTAAATTTGAGAAGTTCATATTCAGAGGAAGATGTAATACTTCTTTTAAAAGATATAACAGGATTAGTTTCGCCTCAGTCTACAGAAGAACGGGAAAAACTAATACAGTCAGGAAAGCATTATAGTGAAATGCTTCCTATTGAGTATGTACCAACAGAAAAGTACATGAAAGTGTATTATGAGGCTCTTGAAAGTTATTCAAAAACAGTAGCTGAAGCTGTTGGTAAGTTATCAGATAAAATTATAGAAAACAAAGGAAGAGAAGTTGTTTTAGTATCATTGGCAAGAGCCGGAATTCCGATTGGAATATTAGTAAAGCGTTACATTAGGTACAAATATAGTATTGATGTTCCTCATTATTCTATTTCAATTATCAGAGGAAGAGGAATTGATGATAATGCTATGAAATTCCTCCTTGGAAAATACCGGCCAGAACAATTGTTGTTTGTAGATGGATGGATTGGTAAGGGGGCAATTTTAAATGAACTTAAGAAGGATATAGAAGCTTATAAAGGTGTTTCTTCTGATATTGCTGTAATAGCAGATCCCGCCAATGTAACAGAGTTATGTGGAACACACGAGGATATTCTTATTCCAAGCTCTTGTTTAAATAGTACTGTTTCTGGGCTTGTGAGCAGAACATTTTTAAGAAGTGACATAATAGGAAAAGATGATTTTCATGGAGCTGTGTACTATGGTGAGTTGGCTGATTCTGACCTGTCATATGATTTTATTAATGCTATAGAAAAAGAATTTTCTATGGAGAATAACGATGATGGAATCGTTATAGAAGGCCAGGGAATTGATGAGGTTCGTGAGATTGGAAAGGTGTTCGGCGTAGATGATATTAATCTTATTAAACCTGGCATCGGGGAAGCGACTAGAGTTCTTTTGAGACGTGTTCCATGGAAGGTGCTGATTGATCAGAGATACAAGGGAGATCCTCAGCTTGGTCATCTGGTAAGATTGGCGGAGGAAAAAAATGTTCCAGTTGAGTATTATCCACTTACACATTATAAATGTTGTGGAATAATAAAAAAAATTGCGGATGCATAGGAGAAGATGATGGTTAGGGTATGGTTTAATCATTGGTTTAGTACTTCGTACAGATTAATTGAACTGATGAAGCAAGATAATGAAGAAGAGATTTATGTTATTGCTAGCAATAAGCAAATAGATTCAGTCATTCAAAAGGTTTGTGATGAATGGTATCAGGACTCATTGGCTGATGGCGAAGAATATTTACAATATTGCATTGATTTCTGTAGAGAACATAAGATTGATGTGTTTGTTCCTAGAAGAAAGATGGTTGAGATAAGCCAAAACCGAGACCGTTTTACAGATATTGGTGTAAAGGTAATGGTGGACGATTACGAAGTAATTAAGTTACTGAATGACAAAGTGGCTACCTATGATTACTTAAGAGATTGTGAAGGGCTTAATATTCCAGCATATAGAATGGCTAACACAGCAGACGAATTTGAAGCTGCATATGCAGAACTGAAGAAAGATTTTGATCAAGTCTGTGTGAAGTTTGTTAAAGATGAAGGAGCAATGAGCTACAGAAGAATTATTGATCATGTTGATCGATTCAAAAGGTTACGCATATATCCGGGTGCAGAAATCACCTATGAAGATTATGTGGGAGCTTTACGTGAAGTGGAAAGATTCGATGACTTGATGGTTATGCCGTATCTTCCAGGTAATGAGATAAGTGTGGATTGTTTGAATACAGAAGATGGATTAATTACTATTCCAAGATTCAAGGGTTCGGCAAGACATGAGAAGATTGTATTTGATGAAAATATACTTGCTATGACAAAGACCATTATGGAGAGAGTTGATTTACAGTGTCCTTGTAATATTCAGTTTAGGCTAAAGGATGGAGTTCCTTATTTGTTGGAGATAAATACAAGAATGTCTGGAGGTCTCCAAATGACATGTGAAGCAGAAAATATCAATATTCCGAATATTGCTTTAAATAAAGTTCTTGGAAAACATATAAAATGGTCATATGAACCGACTGAAAAAGTAGTTTCATACATAGAAATACCTAAAATAATTAGATAGCATTTTTTTACTCTGATGATTTTTACAAGAAAAGACATGGATTTAAGAAAAAGTATGATAACTATGATCAACTTAGAAAGGTTGATATGCAGCTTCAGATGGGAATTATTAATGAAGAAGAACATGCTGAGAAAGTGAACAATATTTTACAGTAAGCAAAGAAGAAAAGCAGGTGCGTAATTGACCTGCTTTTCGTGTTTTACAACTAGTCTGTTATTCCATATGCTTCAGCTAAGAACACGGTTTTCTGAGCCCAATTAATGTGTGTTTTATATTCGTTCATTCGCTCTTTGGCTTCACTACCAGATACGAATGCGTTGGAGTTTCTGTTCCAATTAAGAATAGCTTGGGCATCATTGAAATCATTCCTAGATACTTGATATGCACGATTTATGATTGGAATTTGATTTGGATGGATAACAGTTTTCCCGGTAAAACCGCAAAGCTTATCGTCCTGTATTTCCTGAATCAGGCCCTTTTCCCAATTGTCTCCGGCGTAGTACTCCCACACTGGACCTGAAACAACATAATCCATTCCATAAATAGTTATAATATCTGAAAAAATATTGGATATTGGTTTGATTTGATGAATAGATTCATCGGAGTGCCTTCTGAAACCGAACATGTGACATAAATCATTCCCACCAACACGGATGTTCATTACAAGTTCCTCAATTGGAGAGAGAGAGTCTTTAAGTGAGTATAAAATATCAGTTCTGTTTCTTAAATCGATTATTGAAGAATTCTCGTAAATCGGCATCATATATATTTTTTTTGATACAAGCTCATTTGCTTTGATAAGTTGATTAATATATTCAGTTGCATTGTCGGAATTGAATTTTGGAATAATAAAGCCTGTTATTATCTCTATGCCTTCTTTGAAAGCTTTGGTTAAGCGCTCAATTTGTTCAGAGTTTCTTACACGAATAAAAATCTTTGGAAGGTAAAATGGCTGCTTTTGGTAGTTTATAAAGATTTTATTGATTGATTCAATTAAAGTCTGTTCAGCTTCTGTTACGAAATCATCATTGATTGTATCCTCCAAACAAAGAGCTAAAGAAAACTTATTTCCAAATTTTTCATGAATGATAGAGTCTGCTATAGATTCCTTGTTTGCAGGGCAATATAGCAATGCTCCAACGCTATAATATAATACGTCGTTTTTCATATGTCCCCCTATAAAAGCCTAAAAAGGCATGATTAACAATTATAACACTTTTTGAAGAAAATGGGATATAAAATATTTCATATTTAATAAAATATGATAAACTTAAGTATATTAGTTTAAGGTGGTGAGATTCTTATGTCAGACTTGAAATATAGACATAATGTAATGAATATAAGTTCCATAGAGACATTTGCAAATGTAAAAGGCGGATGCTCAAACAATACAAGAGATGTGTATTTTGTTAGAGGATTGGGAGAGCCTCAAAATATTAATGCAATTCTTGAAAAAGTAGACAGACAAATGGAATTGGAAATGAGTCAGAATAGGATCAAATATAAAAGGCTTAGTAAACTTCCTCAACTGAGAAATATTGACGAGGCTAATTATTATTCATCGTCCTATGATCAGCTTCTTAGCGGCACAGGGTTGCTACTCAAGAACATTACAGTGGGAATTCCTTTTCAACAGACCTTATCAAATGCAATCAATATTGTTGTTGATGAGTATAAAAAAAATAGGAATGGTGTAAGTACGTCAATCTTAAAAAATTTTACGGTGAAATTGTTATATTGGCTTGATACTACAGTGAGTGAATTATTTACTCAGTGGAATGAAAAGTCAAGCATAAAGGTTATATCCGATAATGTGGTTAAAGAGCAAGAATACCTATTCTATCAAATGCTTACATATCTTGGATGTGATGTGTTTCTGATCCAAAATCGATTTGATGTTGAGGCTGCATCAGATATGTTACGATTTTCGCTTGAAATAAAAATGGGCGAAAAAGGGATTTCAGCCATTGAACCATATGTGAAAAAAGAGCCTGAAAAGCAACAGAAAAAAGTTGTTTCTCCTAGTGATATAAATGCTGAGCAACAAAATAAAAAAGTAATTATTCCTGAAAGACCGGGAAGAACAAAGCAAGTATCTTCAGCTTCCGTACCTAAAACAAACACAATGGCTGATATAACACAGCAAACCAGCACCATACCTATAAAGGCTAGCACAAGTATAAAAGAGGAAAAGAGTTTTGAACAACTTGCGCAGCTAGCTTCTTCTGTTGTGTTAATTGCTGTTCATGATATGGATGGCGATATAATTGGTACGGGTTCTGGCATCATGATTGGAAAAAATGGATTCATATTAACAAATAATCATGTTGCTTCAGGAGGAAGATTTTATTCTGTTCGTATCGAGGATGATGAAGAAGTATATACAACCACAGAGGTTATAAAATACAATTCAATTACAGATCTTGCTGTTATTAGAATAAATAGAGTTCTTAATCCCATTCCGATTTATGACGGTAAAAAGAAACTAGTGCGAGGACAAAAAGTAGTTGCAATTGGAAGTCCTTTGGGATTATTCAATTCTGTTTCGGATGGAATTATATCAGGGTTCAGAAATATTAATGACGTGGATATGATTCAGTTTACTGCGCCTATATCTCATGGAAGTTCAGGAGGGGCAGTATTAAATATGTATGGAGAAGTAATTGGAATAAGTACTGCAGGAATTGATAGCGGACAAAATATAAATTTAGCTATTGGTTATGAAAATATTCGTATGTTTACTACTGGATTTAGATCGTAGAATGATAATTAATGTCTAATTCTGTTACAAAATGTCAAATATTCAGCATGTTTATCTTGATTAGTGTATAGGAATATGATACAATTTTTTTTATGCAGAATTCATAATGAATGAGAGGATTAACAATGAGTAATGGCAAAAAGTTACAATTATCTTTTAACTCTCCGGTAATCTTGGGTTTTACAATTGCCTGTTTTGCAGTGTTAGTAATTGATAAGGTGACTGGAGGCACTTCTACATCTCTTTTATTTAGCGTTTACAGATCCTCTTTATTAAGCCCGTTAACATACTTAAGATTTTTTGGGCATGTATTAGGGCATGCAGGATGGGAACATTTTATAGGTAATATTATGATGATTCTTGTGGTGGGACCATTGCTAGAAGAAAAGTATGGTTCTTCTAATATGCTGTTTGTTATTCTTGCGACGGCATTAGTAACAGGAATTGTTAATTTTATATTCTTTCCACACACACAATTACTTGGAGCAAGTGGTGTTGTTTTTGCATTGATTTTACTTGCTTCATTTACTAGTTTTAAAGAGGGCAAAGTTCCAGTTACATTCCTACTTGTTGCTATATTGTATATAGGTGAACAGGTATATGATGGAATATTTATTCAGGATAATGTTTCAAACCTTACACATATTTTAGGAGGAGCAGTAGGTTCAGGGCTTGGCTTTGTAATGAACAAGAACAAAATGAATAGATACTGAAGGTGAGAATACTGTATGTTGGAGCACAAAAAGATTCAAAGCCTTGGAGATTATTTTGTTGATTTAAATAGTAGACAGAATAAAGGGGTTTATTTTTATCGGATTAACGGTTATTCAGAAGAAATAAGTGAATTTATAAAAAAATACTATGATGTTGCAAGAAGAACCGGAGTTGTCATTGAAGGAAAAATTCCTAATCCTGATGAAAAAAATCTTGCATATTATGGTGAAATAATGGGAATGAATTTTCAAATGAGCATTGAATTCATTTCCACAAGCTTAAAGAAGTGGTTGCCGAGAATGAATGATTTTCAACGGCAGAATGTTTCTGCTTCTATATATGATTCGCTTGATACAATGCGAAAAGCTGGTAAAACAGAGAATATGTTAAAAAATGCATACATCAAGTTTATGTGCTGGCTTTATTATAAGTTTGAACGTATTG
The DNA here is from genome assembly GCA_902363675.1 of Lachnospiraceae bacterium. Taxonomy (GTDB): domain Bacteria; phylum Bacillota; class Clostridia; order Lachnospirales; family Lachnospiraceae; genus Roseburia. The sequence continues at coordinate 25,454 of CABJAV010000024.1, forward strand.
TTAACCAATTGGGGGAGAACAACATCCCTAAAATATTATATGAAGGCAATGTCAGTAATTATGAATTAATGCTGATTTCTATATTGTCAAATGCAGGATGCGATGTTGTTATGTTGCAATATCAAGGGGATCAAGGATATTTAAAAGTTGATCCAAATTCTGTACTTTCAGATAATTTGCAGATGTCAGGTCTGCAGTCATTTCCGGAGGGCTTCTCGCTGAAAAAAGTGAGAGAAGAACTTCAAAATGAAATAAATAATCAGAGGCTGTATGGCACAAAACCAAACATTGCAAATTGTACAAATGCATGGATAAAGGGAAAAGGTCTTGATGATATTAGGACGAGTATAGCGCTACGTGGCAATGACAACAAGTTCTTCTATAATTGTTTTTGCAGAATTAACGGTGCAGAAGATAAGTTGACGTATGCAAATGAATTATTTCAATTTCAGCAGGAAATTAGGAATTCAAAACGTAAACTTGTAATTGTAAATGAGGAGATACCAAAACCCACACCAGAAGAAATTGCTGGGATAAAGAGGTCAAATTATGCAAAACTTGATCAGCTTGTTTTGGATTTGTCGAGCAATATAAAGTATACAGCTAATGTTGAACTTCAGAGGATTATGCACAAAGCTTTTGTTGATATTGTATTAGCAGAATCCAAGAAGGAAGCGGGGAATCTTAATAGACTGACGAATAAGACAGTATATTTGCTTTGTTGGCTGAAGCGATATATGTCAGAATTATTCTCAAATTGGAAGAATAGTGATGTAGCTTGTTTTGTATATATGGGCGGATGTAAAAATGAGAATGAAGCAATGTTTATAAGCTTCTTAGGAAGATTGCCGATAGACGTTTTGATTTTATGTCCAAACCTTAACACGAAATGTTGTTTACAAGATAAGCTATTATATGAAGTGAATTATACGGAAAGTTTATCGATAAACAGATTTCCAGAAGACAATTCACCTGTGAAGATTGGAACTGTTGCATATCATGCAGAGAGAGATTTGGATACTTTAATGTATCAGGATACAGGAATGTACAGAAATCAACAGTATGGTAAGGCGAATGTAATAAATCTTCAAACAATGTACGAAGAAATCAGGATTCTTTGGGATCAAGAACTTAAATATCGTCCGGGTTTCAGTACTGTAGATGGAGTTGTTAATATACCCGTTATTTTCGCGAAGGTATCTGGTGTAAAGGATGGACTAGTTGCTCCGTATTGGGTGTCAATAAAGGAATTGATAACGGATGATACAATATTGATAAAGAATGTGCCATATATTTCTTCTACTGCAGCAAATCCGATGAAAGCTTATGCTGCAGAGTTTTACAAAAACGGAAAACTTCAAAAGAATAAAATAAAGAATCATCCTAAATATCCGTATGAAATATTGCGAGAGGATATGCAGGAGTTTATGCTTGATAAATTACAAAGTTTAATTGAGCAAAAACTTATTAAAGGGATTGGTGAAAATGGCACTGAATATACTGTAATAGCTCAAGTTCTGAACTTGCCAAAAGATATTGTTAGAATGATTCAAAAGTTTGATTTTACCAAAAAAAATCCAAAGATAGTGTATATCAATACTGGAGAAAGTGTGATTTCACTTGAGGATTCAATATTAATTGCTTTTTTGAATTTGATTGGATTTGACATAATATTTTTTGTACCAACAGGGTATCAGAGCATTGAAAAGCATTTTAACAAAACATTAATGGAGGAACATCAAATAGGAGAATATAAATACGATATGCAAGTCCCTGATTTTAATAGTGTTGTAGGGGAGAAAAAGAAAACAACATGGAAGGAACGATTATTTGGGGGTGGATGATATCAAGAATAATGAATATTTTCAAAGCATGGATTGGTATGAAATCGATTATGATTTGATGTATGTACCAGAATAAAAAAATTAAAATAAATGGAGGAAGTAATATGGGACTTGATTTTAGCAAGCCAGCTATGACAACTGTGACAGCCACTGCGGGACAAACTGATAAAAATGAAATTGCAGTGGTAGAGCAATATGATATTGTAGCTGACAGACAACAGATGAACCAGGAATTAGTGAATTCTGAAGAGGTTGATCGTATTGTGAGTACAATTGAAATTCATAATCTGGATACTATTGTATCTTTCGGAGCAGAAGTTGCTGACGAAATTTCAAAGGCATCAGACGTTGTTTTGAATAGCATGAATATGTCACAGCTTGACGAAACAAGTGAAATGATGAAAGCTTTGGCAAAAATCATGGAACAGTTTGATATAGACGAGATTAAGGATAATCCGGGTCTTTTTGGAAAACTTTTCGGAAATCTCAAAAAACAGTTGGATAAGATTCTTGCCAAGTACCATACAATGGGTGAGGAAGTTGACAAGATATATGTTCAGTTAAAAGGATACGAATCAGAAATTAAGCAGTCAAACAGAAAACTTTCTACAATGTTTGATGCAAATGTAAACTATTATCATGAACTTGTTAAATATATCTTGGCTGGTGAGCAAGCTTGTAAAGAAATAGAAGCTTACATTGCCCAGAGACAGCAGGATATGGAGTCAACAGGAGATCAGTCAATTCAGTTTGAATTAACAGCTTTAAATCAAGCTTTGTTGATGATGGAACAGAGAACTCAGGATTTGAGAACGGCAGAGAATGTTGCAATGCAGTCTATTCCAATGATTAAAACAATGGAATTCTCAAATTATAACCTTGTAAGAAAGATTAACTCAGCATTTATTATTACATTGCCAGTATTTAAGCAGGCACTGGCGCAGGCTATCTTACTTAAGAGACAGAAGATTCAGGCAGAATCTATGGCAGCTCTTGATAAGAAGACAAATGAGATGCTTATTAAGAATGCTCAGAACAATATGGAAATTTCTAAGCAGACAGCTAAACTTGCTTCTGGCAGCTCAATTCAGATTGAGACTCTTGAAACAACATGGAGAACAATTACTTCCGGTATTGAAGAGACTAGGAGAATTGAAGAGGATGCTAGAAAGAAACGCCAAGAGGATCAGGTTAGACTTGAGGCTATCAAGCAGGATTTCCAGAAGCAGTATCATATGCCACCTGCAAAAAAGTAGTATGTAGTAAGTAACAAAAACATAAAAACAAAAATTATTTAAGGAGGGTTACTACAATGCCAATTAATTTATCAAAAGGACAGAAGGTTGATTTAACAAAGGGAAATCCTGGACTCAAGAACATCATGGTAGGACTTGGTTGGGACGTTAATGCATTTGATTCAGGTGTTGACTTTGACCTTGATGCAGCTGCATTTATGCTTGGAGCAGATGGAAAGTGCCCAACAGACAAAGAGTTTGTATTCTATGGCAACTTAAAGCATGCTAGTGGTTCAGTTAACCATATGGGTGATAACCTTACAGGTGAAGGTGATGGAGATGATGAGCAGGTTCAGATTGATCTTTCAAAGGTTCCTGCCAATATTGAAAAGATTGCATTTACAGTAACAATTTACGATGCAGAAACAAGACATCAGAATTTTGGTCAGGTTTCAAATGCTTTCATTCGTTTAGTTGATGAGGCTACTAATGCAGAGTTAATCAGATATGACTTAGGAGAGGATTTCTCAATTGAGACAGCAGTTGTAGTTGGTGAGCTTTATAGAAACAATGGAGAGTGGAAGTTCAATGCAATTGGTAGTGGATTCCAGGGTGGACTTGCTGCGCTTTGTGGTTATTATGGAATCGATGTAGCATAAGGGGGTGTAGCATATGCCAGTAAGTCTTCAGAAAGGGCAGAAAGTAAGCTTAACAAAAGGAAATCCAGGACTTAAAAATGTTGTTGTTGGTATTGGATGGGATGTAAATGCATTCGATACAGGTGGAGATTTTGATTTAGATGGAGCTGCTTTTTGTTTAACAGATTCAGGAAAAGTATCAGATCAGAAGGATTTTGTGTTCTTTGGTAATCTTACTCACCCATCAGGAAGTGTCCAGCATTTAGGTGATAACCTTACAGGTGCTGGAGATGGTGATGATGAACAGATTAAAATTGATTTGTCAAAAGTACCTGCCAATATTACTAAAATTGCCTTTACAGTAACTATTTATGAGGCAGAGGCTAGACATCAGAATTTTGGTCAAGTTTCGAATGCTTTTGTTAGAATTTTTAACGAAGAAAATGGAGAAGAACTTTTAAGATATGATTTAGGAGAAGATTTCTCTATCGAAACTGCAGCTGTATTTGGAGAGCTTTATAAACATGGCGATGAGTGGAAGTTCAACGCTATTGGAAGCGGATATCAGGGTGGATTAGCTGCTTTGTGTAACAATTATGGTGTTGATGTAGAATAAGGGGATATTACTTATGGCTATTAATTTACAAAAGGGCCAAAAAGTAAGTCTTGAAAAAAAATCATCTGCAGGTCTTGGAGAAATTCTGGTAAATCTTAACTGGAACTCCAGACCTGCAAAACAGGGTTTCCTTTCAAGTCTGCTTGGAGGCAATCAGGGGATTGACCTTGACCTTGGATGTTTATATGAATTAAAGAATGGACAAAAAGGCGCGGTTCAAGCACTAGGAAACTCTTTTGGTAATTTGAATCAGGCTCCATATATATCATTAGATGGAGATGATAGAACAGGTGCAGCCGCTGCAGGAGAAAACCTTCGTATTAATGGAAATAAGCTTTCAGAGTTTAAGCGAATTTTGGTTTATACATTTATTTATGAAGGAGTAGCAAACTGGCAACAAGCAGATGCTATTGTAACTATTAAATATCCAGGCGCTGAGGACATTATTGTAAAGATGGATACGTTTAATTCGTCAAATATAATGTGCGGACTAGCACTGTTTGAAAATCAGAATGATCAAACATTTAGTGTTGAAAAAATAGTACAGTTTTACCAAGGACATCAAGCATTAGATAAAGCATTTAATTGGGGAATGTCTTGGAAAGCCGGAAGAAAATAGGAGGAATGGAATGGGCGTTAGTTTGCAAAAAGGCCAAAAAGTAAGTCTTACAAAGGATAATGCTGGATTGGCAAAGATTATCGTTGGATTAGGATGGGATGAAGTTCAGCAGTCAGGAGGAGGCCTTCTCAGAGGGTTATTTGGTTCTTCTCAGCAGGAAATAGACTGTGATGCGTCAGCGATTATGTTAAAGAATGGCAAGTTTGTCGATAAGGATGACGTAGTATATTTTGGTAATCTAAAACACAAGTCTGGAACTGTTAATCACCAAGGTGATAACCTTACAGGAGCTGGTGATGGAGATGATGAACAGATTGTAATCGACTTATCAAGAGTTCCAGCAGATTATGACAAGATCGTTATTGTAGTTAATATTTATCAAGCTGTTCAGAGAAGACAGCATTTTGGACTGATTCAGAATGCATTCATTCGTTTGGTAGATGCTAGGAATAACAATGAAATGTGTAAGTACAATTTGACTGATAATTATTCAGGAATGACCGCTATGATATTTGGTGAAGTATACAGACACAATGGTGAGTGGAAATTCAGTGCAATTGGTCAGGGAACAACAGATCCAGGGCTTTCAGAACTTTGCAGAAGATACGTATAGTACTTAGATATTAATTTCAGTAAAGAGAGGAGCTATCAAATGTAGTTTCTCTTTTTTATACTAACTATAAGCAGGAGGTCATTCGAAGTATGAGTGATATGAAAAAAGATGTTTTAATGAGAGGATTATCTGATTCTCAAGTTAATGACAGTAAGGCGAAGTTCGGTACAAACGAATTAGCTAAAAAGGAAGCAGAGTCCTTATGGTCAATGTTCCTCGGAGCATTCGATGATATATGGATTAAAGTTTTGTGTGCTGCATTAGTACTTAAAATTGTCCTTGCAGTATTAGGTGTATTTGTACCAGCGTTATCTGGTGGAAATGATGTAGTTGAGATTATTAGTATTATTGTGGCAATTGCTCTTGCAACTGGATTCAGTACTCTATCAGAATACAGAAACAGTTCAAGAAGTGAGGCTTTACAAGAAGAGTATAGTAAGACATTTGCCAAGGTGATGAGAAATGGAAAGCTTGTAAATATCCTTACAAGTGAAATTGTTAAAGGGGATACAATTCTTGTTCAGGCTGGAGATAAGGTACCAGTAGATGGTTTGTTGTTTGAAGGAAAGATTAAGGTATCACAGGCAGCATTAAATGGTGAGTCAAGAGATGAGACCAAGAGCGCAACAACAACAATGGAAGAAGCAGAGTCAACAGATTATGCTTCTGCTTGTAAAATCTTCATGGGTTCAGTTGTTACATCTGGCGAAGGTTACATGGTTGCAACAGTAATTGGTGATGATTCCGAGCTTGGAAAGATTAATAAAGCATTAACCGATGATGATGAAGAGGAAGAAAGAAAAGATACCTCTAGTCTTAAACTTGAAGTCGTAGCTGCTGGTATTGGAAAGCTTGGAGTTTCAGCTGCAGCAATTGCTGGTGTCCTCCATGTAGTATTATCTCTTATGAGAGCTAATCAGGCAATTTTAGTTGTCTCTGTATTATTACTTATTGCAGAAGCAGTAATGCTAATGGCCTCAATTGTTATCATGGCAGTTCCAGAAGGACTACCTATGATGAATAGCCTTGTTCAGTCAATGAATACAGAGTCAATGTATAAAAAGAATATTCTTGTAAGTCATAAAGCTGCTTTCTCTGATTCAGCATACATGAATGTGCTTTTTAGCGATAAAACTGGAACTATTACACAAGGTAATTTATCACTTGTGGAGTTTATTACTGGTGATGGAAACATCGTAAACAATATTCAGAACAGAGAGTTTGTTGAAGCAATTACTCTTAATAACCTTGCTAAGATTTCTTCTGAAGGCAAAGCTATCGGAAGTAATAATATGGATAGAGCTCTTCTTTCATATGCTATTGCAAATGGATATGATGATTCAAAAAATGATCATGAAAAAGTTGAAGAGATTAGCGGTTTTGATTCTGAAAAGAAATGTGCAACAGTAAAACTTAAGAATGGCTTAGTTTATTGGAAAGGTGCTACAGAAAATATTCTTGAAGATGTAACACATTATATGCTTCCAGATGGAGAAGAAAGAGAGTTTTCAGCTGAAGATAAGAAGAAAGTTGAAGAACAGATGCTTGTTGAGGCTAAGAGAACAATGAAGCTACTTTCTGTTGCAAAAATTAGTGATGGAAAAACAGTTCTTATGGCTGTGTTATGTTTAAGAGATAATGTAAGAACAGATGCTATTGAGACAGTTCAGATTTTAAATAGTGCAGGAATTCAGGTTGTAATGGTAACGGGTGATGCAGAAGAAACTGCGTTTGCTATTGCAAAGGAAGCCGGTATTCTTAAGGATGAAAAGAAGGATGTGGTTCTTACTCATGACCAGCTTGAGAAAATGTCAGATGAAGAACTCAAAAAGGTTCTTCCTAATCTTAAGGTAGTAAGCAGAGCTAAACCATTAGATAAGAAGAGACTTGTTTCTATATCACAGCAACTTGACAATGTTTGTGGTATGACAGGTGATGGTGTAAACGATGCTCCAGCGCTTAAACAGGCTGATATCGGTTTTGCTATGGGAGACGGTACAGCGGTTGCTCAGGAAGCTGGTGACGTTGTTATTCTTAATAATAGTTTAACATCAATCAAGGACTGTGTTCTTAACAGTAGAACGATGGCTAAATCGGTTGGAAAATTCCTTATTTTCCAGCTTACAGTAAACATTAGTACATTGTTAATGAATATTATTGCTCCTATCCTCGGATGGACAGAACCATTCTCAATTGTACAGATTCTTTGGATTAACTTGATTATGGATACTTTAGCTGCTATGGCATTTGGTGGTGAACCAATTCTTGATCGTTATATGAAGGATCAGCCAGCTAAGAGAACAGATAACATTTTGACTTCATACATTAAGTCTGCAATTGGAACAAGCTCAATCTTTATTACTTTAGGCTCGATTTTGATCCTTGAAAATATTGCAGGAATTACAAGTTTTGTAACACCAGAAGGATGTTCAGATCCAGAGTTATACAAAAAAACATTTATGTTTGCATTCTTTATTTACTCTATTATCTTTAATAGTTTGAATACTAGATCAGAGAAATTCAATCTCTTTGAGCATATCGGAGAGAATATAAACTTTGTGCGTGTAATGGGTGCTATTTTCATTCTTCAGACAGTAATTATTGAAGTGGGTGGAAAAGTATTTAATACCACGATGCTTGATGCAAAGACATTATTAGTATCTATGGTATTAGCAATACTCATTATTCCAGTAGATCTTGTTAGAAAAGCTATTGTTTCAAAATAGTATTTTATGAATAAGGGTGGGTGTGGTGCAGTACTTGTATCACACCCTTTTTGTTAGGAGAAATTATGGTAGTATTTTGTACAGACTTGGATAATACAATTATTTATTCATATAAGCATGACATTGGAGATAGAAAAAGAAATGTCGAATTATATCAAGGAAGAGAGATATCTTTTATTACCGATAAGACATATGATTTGTTGCGGGAAATAAAAAATAATATTATTATCATTCCGACATCAACAAGAACAAAGGAACAGTATGATCGAATTGATTTAGGGATAGGGGCATTTGAATATGCACTTGTATGTAATGGGGGATTATTAATAAAACAAGGCAAGAGTGATGCTGATTGGTATGAAGAGTCATTGAAGCTTATAGAAGAGAGCATAGAAGATATAGAAAAATCACTTCTTGTACTTGAAAAGGACGAGAGAAGAAAATTTGAACTCAGATTTATTGAAAAATTGTTTGTATTTACAAAGTGTAATAATCCGGGAGATGTTGTAAATGAATTGAAGCAACAATTAGATTGCTCCAAGGTGAATGTATTTAACAATGGTGAAAAAGTATATGTTGTGCCAGTTAATCTAAGCAAAGGCATGGCCTTAAAAAGACTTAGAAAGCTATTGGATATTGATTACATCATTGCTGCTGGAGATAGTGAATTTGATATTACAATGGTGAATGAAGCTGATTTTGGAATTGTTCCAAATGGATTTGTTGAAAAATATGATTTAGTATGTAAAGCCAAAGAAATGGCAGGAAATGCAGTTTTCTCAGAGGAATTGCTTGAAGAGTGCTTAAAAATAAGGCGGAGCAAATAGTTAATTTTGTTCCGCCTTTCAGATTTATAGATCCCTCGTGTAAAGATCATAATAAAACCCTTCTACTTCTTAATCTATGCCTACTCTAATTCCACCGCTTCTTTCAGAAGGCTGAATAATTACAGTTACATTTGCTCCGGCGTGCCATTCGAATTGATAAGATTCACCGGAAGTTTGACCTATAAATGTTTTCCAAGATACATCAGCTGTAACATTTGGATCGCAATGACCATTGCCTACCCAACAAATAACAGCATCTGGATCTACAGAGATAGTGTTGTTAGTACCAACATTGCTGAGAACGATAGGATTTCCATCAGATAATACAGCGACGTAAGCATTTCCCCCCCTTGCCGTTAATGTTGATGTAGCTAATCCTTTTTGAGATAGAACACCAACACCAATAAATCTGACACTGTAATCGCAGTCTTGAGTAAATGCTAAAATGTTCTCTGATTCAACAGAAATGGTCTCACCTTGCTGGAGGTGATAAATAACAATATGCTGGCCATAATTAGCATAGTATGTAACAGAGTCACCATTTAGATTTACCTTCATAAGAGGAAGGTTTTCACCTGTCACTCGCCTTGCTAATTGCCCTAGTAAAGCCTGGCCGATGTTGTTTTGAGGTCCAAGTAGAACCTTTTCAAACTTATAATTCTTTACTCCTGCATTATCGCCAGCGATGAAAGCTCCAGCTTTTACGAAGAGAGTATCGCTTCCAGAACATGTCACCTTTAAGGTTAATTCGTTTACCGTTTCAAATGTTAACATTATTTAGATTCCTCCTATTATTTAGGCTATATTACCTGTACACCATAGTATTCGCAAAGACCAGCGAGATCCTTTGCAACACCATTTCCAATTGCAGCAAATTTCCAAGCACCGTTATGCTGATATATTTCGCCAATCATCATGGACGTGACGTTTGAATAATACTCATCCATTTTGAAACTTACTAATTCTTGGTTAGAATCATTCATTATTCTGATATATGCATCGTTTAACATGCTGAAATTCAAGTGTTTTTCAAGAGCTTCATTGATTGTTAATACAAAAACTATTTTAGATACATTAGAATTTAACTTGTTAAAATCAATAGTAATAACTTCTCGATCTTGTCCATTGTCGATTGAAAAATGTGTGCTATTGTCAGGACTGGTTTCTTGTCCGTAAAATACAAACCAAGAATCGCCTATTACCCAGCCTGAATTATTTAGCATAAAAGCTGATACATCAACATCGCAATTGGAATTAGTAACATTCCAACCTAACTTTGCATAAACTTTAGAAAGCTTTCCTTGATTTTCAATTGCTATTTTTTGTCCTTTTTGAACAGGGTTTATTAAGGCTGGGATTGTTTTTATTGAAATAGTATGATTACTAATAGAAGTATTATTAGGAGAAGGCGCAGTTACTCCTGAGGATTGATTTGATTTCATATAGTTCAAAGATTTTACATTTTGTGATGTTTTTGGTCCCTGAATATTTTGCTGATTTATAGCCATGACAGTTTGACTGTTGACGGCACCGGATGACTTCATTGGTACACTAATCATATTAGATTTCCTTTCATATATGATATAGATTAATACTATATACCTACATTACTATATACTACATTATTTTGAAAGATATGTCAAACAATTTGACATATCTTTGTTTTATATTGCGACATGTTGACAAAAAAAGTGACATGAAATATAATATATTCAGAAATGGGACCTTCAGAAATGAGATATGTAAAGTGGTACTTTGGTAATGTTTTTTGTTTATAGGATTAGGTGTTCTATGGTAAAGGATTTTAATGATTTTGATATTACAGAAAATGCAAAGGAAGTACTTATTACAAAACTAACAGATGAATTGATTTTTTTGAGAACTAAACTTGGTTTATCACAGGACGAGTTGAGTAAATTAATAGGAATTTCACGTCAGACATATTCAACATTAGAGACGAAGAAAAGAACGATGTCTTGGGGTACGTATTTGTCACTTATTCTAATATTTGATAATAATGAGCAGACGCATAGAATAATAAGGGATACAGGAATTTTTCCATATATGCTATTTGGCTCTTCTGAGTCTGTACTTAAAGAGAAGAATGCAACTGATTTGTCAGGATTTTTACTTGATGATGTAAAAGATAAGCTAGATGAACAAGCACTTCACGCAATAGAAACAGTTATTATGCTTGAATATGCGCGTTGTAATAAAATGTCAGGGGATGCTGTGATTAAAGCATTTGATGGACGTCGTTTTATCAATATTACAGAACAAGATAAAGAAATCGCAGATGCGATTAAATCAGTTAAGTCGGGTGTGGATAGTTGATAGATGAGAAATGTAGGCTAGTATTTATTAATGAAGAGTTGAATTAGTTATGCGGATAATGAAAAAAGAAGTTAAGAAATTGTCTAAGGAAGAATTTGAGTCAGGAAACTACGAACCATGTGCAGTATGTATTCAGTTCGAAGACAATGACTAAAATATATAAAGGGAGGATTGAGTATGAAATTTAGTTTGTTCCATAATGATAAGTCTACAGCAAAAGATGAGTTGTTGTTATTTCTTTTCATTGCATTTTGGTTAGTGTGTGGGATTTTGCTAGTTGTTTATAAACCTTCTTTTTTTATAATCGATGAAGCAGAATCTACAGTATTTGGAGTGTTATGTATTCTAATTGCGGCTATGTTTACTCCAGGTTTAGTGTATAGATTGTTTACAAATGATAAATAACAGGAAAATACACAAATGAAAGTAACGGGCGGTGGAGCCAATCCACCGTCTCTTTTATTGGCTTTTTTCTATAACTTAAATGACATTTATGTTCTGTTCACTTCTTAAATTACTCACTAAGGACTGATGTATATATCTGTCTTATGGATGTCTCTTGTAAGAAAAAATATTGGAGGTAATATAATGAGCAAAGGATGGTATCCTGTTATAGATTATGATAAATGTGTAGGCTGTATGAAGGTGGCAACAAGCCATGAGTAGTGAAGTATTTTTGTTGATGATGGGGCGATTTTAGAAATTAAGAAAGTTCTGCCACGAGAAAATGGCGGTACCGCTCTCGGTCTTTCTATGGTGCGCTGGATTGTAAACCTCCACAATGGAACCATTCACGTCGAAAGTATCGAAGATATCGGAACGAGTTTTATTTTCCGATTTCCGAAAATATAAGGGGCTATCGTTATATATCCAATTTCTTTTTACCAAAGAGAAGGGGTCATTATTCAATATGAAGGTTTGGATGTGATCAATCCATAATTCATCAATTCATCTCCGTAATTTTCTGTATGGTTCCATACATTTTCATAAATGTGATCTGTTCTTTTACTTCTTTGATCTCTTGCCGGGTGTATGAGCTGGACGAGGACGGCAACCGTATCCGAGACCAGAACGGCGAGTTCCTCTTCCAAGAAAATAGCCAAGCTGTGACAATAGTCTATGGGTAGAAATAACTCCAAGCAGAGTTCCAACTGTTGCCATTGTAATTCCGGAAGTCAGTACAGATACCGTAACATTGGAAACAGTCTCCACAATACTTTCCTTTTTATTAAGCGTCTGTCTGTTTTCTTTATACCGTTCAGTAAAAAGAATAGTACCAAGGTTGAAACCGCCCCTATAAGTGCATTTATATGTTAGCAAATCCTGAGGTAGAAGTTTCTGTTTCTTCATCTGAATACGCATGGATTCGTCTTCATGGCAAAGCAGTATTTGAGGACAACAAGAGCGTAAAGGAAGGATGCATGAATAATCCTATCGTTAAGGGACAGTACCAGACAGCAGATAATCCTATTTTTGAGGTGTTCTATCTTGAAAATCCGCATGGTGCAATCGCAGATTTCTCAGGCAATCCACCTTATGAATTTTAATAATAGGTAATCAACAGAAAAAATTACAGTCTGTGGGCAAAAGCTGATATGGTGCAATTCCATAACCGACGGTAATGTCCGAAAGAGAGAAGATATGATAAAACAAGTCCCGCAGGAAATCCCGTCCTGCGGGCTGTTTTAATTGACATGATGATATATAAAAACTTATACCTATACTGAAAGGAGAGACTTTGAAATGACAAAAATGGATTATCTTAAACTTCTTGTGGATGAAATTCATTCAACAACAGTTGCAACGATAGGTTCAGATGGACATCCTCAGACAAGAATCATAGATATGATGTACTATGATGAAGAAGGTGTGTATTTCCTTACAGCAAAGGGAAAAGCATTTATCCTATATACCCTAATAAGCAAAAGGTATAGAATAAATTTATGATTAGACCTTGCTTCTGCCCTTTTGCTAATTTTTAAGTTAAGAAGCACGCCACAATTCCGTAATGATTAATGCTTGACAGCCTCCCGAAAGAATGCAATAATATTGAGCGTAAAATTTGAGTGGACTTTTCCGGATTCGGTCATCTTTTTGCCACACAGCTATCTTGTGATAGTTGTGTGGCTTTTTTGTTGCTTGTATCTCGGAAGTATTAGCAGAATGGAGGACTATAATGTTCGGACAATTTGTGGAGAAGAGGGAAAGCATGCAGACAAATAACAAAATGGCGGTTGCGCCCGTTGGAAAACTCATCTGGCAAATGTCGATACCGCCGCTGATTTCTATGTTTCTGCAATATTCCTATAATCTGATAGACAGCGCGTTTGTAGCGCGGCTGAGTGAAAATGCTTTGACGGCGGTTTCCCTGTCGTTTCCCATTACAACTTTGATGAATGCGACATCTATCTGGATCGGCGTTGGCGTGAATGTACTGATTGCAGGGTATCTTGGACAGGGAAAGCAGAATGAGGCAAATACTACCGTCACACATGGATTGTTACTGGCCTTTGGAATTGGTGCTTTGCTCAATCTTCTGTCATTACTGATTATGAAACCCTACTTTAGGGCATTCACCAATAACGAAGAAATTTATCAGTTGAGTCTTGCCTATATGAGTGTATGTTCGTTCATGCAAATTCCCAACATGGTGCATATCGCAATCCAGAAGATGATACAGGCTACTGGGAACATGATTGCTCCTATGTGGTTCCAGATTGCAGGAGTGGTCGTTAATTTTGTATTTGACCCACTCCTAATTTTTGGTATTGGTGTTTTTCCAGCTATGGGAATCCGTGGCGCTGCGGTGGCTACTGTTGCAGGCTATTTGTTATCCATGATTTTGGCATTTGCCTTGCTGCTGGGCAAAAAGCAGAAAGTGCGGATAAAGATCAAAGAATTTCATATACAAAAGTGGATGATTGCCCGTATATTCGCTCTTGGCTTACCATCTTTCATTATGAATGCCCTCAGTTCGTTTATGGTGACATTTGTTAATCTGTTTCTGGTGGCGTATTCCGATACGGCGATCGCTTTCTTCGGCGCATATTTTAAGGTGCAGCAGCTGATTGTTATGACGGTAAACGGCTTGATTCAGGGCTGTTTGCCTATTATGCGGTTTAACTACGGTGCGGGAAACAGAGATAGGCTGCACTCCGCTTTCCGATACGGAACCGCTTTGGTCTCCGGTATGATGATACTGGGAACATTGACCGTCAACTTCTTTCCGGCGCAGCTTTTGGAATTATTTACAGCGTCAAAAGCCATGCGCTCCTTTGGCATATCCGCCATGCGAATTATGGCGGCAAGCTATCTGTTTTGTGGTCTCTCTACCATGATTTCCACCTATTTTCAGGCGACAGAAAAAGTAGGTTCCAGCATAGCGATTCAATTATGCAGACAACTGCTTTTCCTTGTTCCAGCCTTATGGTGTCTGGACAAATTATTCCAACTGAACGGAATCTGGTTTGCATTTCCTGTTGCGGAAACCGCCACTATGCTCATTGCTCTCATAATAATGGCATGGTATCGCCAAAAAAATATCTTATAACATGTTCCAAGGAGGAGAAATGATGAACGATACTTTTATGAAAGAAAAACCGGTATTGCCGCTGATTTTATCCATGGCCATGCCTATGGTTTTATCAATGCTGGTTAATTCTCTATACAACATTATCGACAGCTTTTTCGTCGCGCAGATCAGCGAGGAAGCTATGACGGCATTATCACTGGTTTACCCGGTTCAAAATTTTATCAATGCTGTTGGAATTGGATTTGGCGTTGGAATCAACGCAGTGATCGCCTTCTATCTAGGCGCTGGAGATAACAAAAAAGCAGATCAAGCTGCCACGCAGGGACTTGTGCTTGCCATGATTCACGGCGTTGTTATGACAGTCTGCGGTATCACAATGATGCCGGCTTTTTTAGGAATGTTCACTTCATCCAAGACAGTGATTGAACTTGGCGTCCGCTATTCTGTTATTGCGTTCTCTTTTACATTGATTATAGTTGTTGGTGTTACATTCGAGAAACTATTCCAAGCTGTAGGAAACATGAAAACAACCATGATCAGCCTGATGTGTGGGTGTATAATAAACATTATCTTAGACCCTGTTCTGATTTTTGGCTATGGTCCATTCCCTGAAATGGGAATCGAAGGCGCCGCGCTGGCAACCGGCATAGGGCAGGCCTTGACGCTTGCGATTTATCTGGTCGTTTATTTTGTGCGGCCAATTCGCGTGCATATCCGCAGGCAGTACATTTTGCTCAGCAAAAAGATGGTAATAAAGCTGTACTCCATCGGCATTCCCGCAACCTTGAATCTTGCGCTCCCATCTCTTTTGATTTCGGCACTCAATGCTATTTTGGCGGCATATTCCGAAGTTTATATTCTGGTTTTGGGAATCTATTACAAATTGCAGACATTCATCTATCTACCGGCGAATGGCATTGTGCAGGGGATGCGCCCATTGATTGGCTATAACTACGGTGCGGGGGAGAACAAAAGAGTCAGCCAGATTTATAAAATCGTCTTGTGCATGAGCGGTATCATTATGGTGCTTGGGACAGTGATATGTCTGCTAATCCCCGGCCAGCTTATGGGGCTGTTTACCCACACAGAAGCGACAATCCAGACTGGGAAAACAGCCCTGCGCATCATCGGGGCCGGATTTATCGTCTCGGCGGTTTCCGTTACATCTTCCGGCGCACTGGAGGGACTTGGAAAAGGCACTCCTTCATTACTGATTTCACTTTGCCGGTATGTGGTGGTCATCCTACCGGCTGCGTTTTGGCTCAGCAGGCTTTTCGGTGCCGTCGGCGTCTGGCATGCGTTTTGGATTACGGAAGCGATCGCCGCGCTCATTTCCCTTATCATTTACCGCAAGGCGATTGCAAAACCTGTGACGACGGCCCGAAATGAATGAATGCCGTCCTGCTCGACTGCGCCGGCGTTACGGCGGAAAAAAGTGTTCTTCGCATTACATCACGTTGGAGCAGGTGACGGAGTTGCTGTTGGGTGATATTCAGAAACACGCAGCGCTGGCAGCTGCTGACCACGATGCCTATGTAGAACACCTCGTCCAACTTTCTGAACGGGAATCGAACGGTGAGAGAATATCGCAGCAGAAAGAAGCGGACACCTTACTTCAGCATATTTACGAGGATCATGTGTTCGGACAGCTTTCCGATGAGCGCTATGCTGCCATGTAGAAGTATCATCAAGTATTTATGATAATGTCGTGGAAGGTGAGTACCATGAGTTTACAGTTGTTACGGACACACTGATCACGGGAAAGAAACGGGTGCGGATTTATTCTCTGTTTTCTTCTTTCTGTATTCATTTGGACTCATATGATAATATTGTCTAAACTTCCGGCAGAAATAGCCGGAACTTGTAAATCCGGTTTCTTCTGCAATGGAAGAAACCGATTTTTGAGTGATATAAAGTTGTTCAGCAGCCTGTGCTAGTCTGTATTGAATTAGATATGCTACCGGAGAACAGTGGATGCCAGTTTGAAAAATGTGTAAAGCTCCACTTTTGCTGATAGATGCCGATGCCGCAATCGTCTCCAATGTAATCTCTTCCATGTAGTGATCATGAATATACTGCATCATAGCTTGTAATCTTGCTTGTTTGTGATTTAATCGATGAATACTGTTAGAATCAGAAGTCCAGTCAATATTTTTTTGCAATATGTTCCAAAGCTGAAATAAAAGTTGTATAGTACATAATTCATTATCCGGCTTAGTTTCCTGAATAGTACAAATTTGCGACAAAAGTTGTAGCACCTGTTTTCCAAATGTGTTGGATGGACTGAAAACTTGATATGGAACAGACGAGCTTATCACAGGAAGAATATATTTTTCGTAAATGAGGCTGTTTTCGGGTGCTAATAGGGTTGGCGAAAAAACAATAT
>CABJAV010000025.1 GCA_902363675.1 Lachnospiraceae bacterium
AGAAACGACATGTCATCGATGCGGTTGTCACAGTAAATGTAACAGAACATCAAGTTCTGGAACTTCCAATCTGTATGCTGCACGGGGATACCCGCAGAGGTGAGTTTCCTGCTGATGTAAAAGCAGCCGTACAGTATGGCGAAAACCTTCAGTCATTAGCTGTTGCGTTGAATACCGTAGGTGCAGTCATTGATCGTGATGGGAATATGAGTTGGAAATGGATGAAGCAGGCTGGGTACCAGTTGGGCAATTGGTGGATGCTTTGAATAAGGATGAGAAGTGGGAAAGATAAAACAAATCAAAAGGAATTATGAAAAGCATAAACAATGTATGAAATCTTCCCCGAATCCCTTGACGCAAAACGGTTGCCGACTTACAGTTATTAATAGGATAAATGTACTTGCGGCGGCTGTAAGTACAAGGAAATGGAGGAAGCGGCCTTGGGTAAGGTAATAGGAATAGATTTAGGAACAACAAACAGCTGTGTTGCGGTCCTGGAGAATGACCAGCCGGTTGTGATCACAAATGCGGAAGGCTCACGTACGACGCCTTCCGTTGTTGCATTTACGAAAAATGGAGAACGTCTGGTAGGGGATACGGCAAAGCGCCAGGCTGCTGTCAATGTAGATCGGACCTTTTTTTCCATCAAGAGAGAGATGGGCACCAATTATCGTGCGAAGATTGATGGAAAACAGTATACACCACAGGAAATTTCTTCCATGATTCTGCGGAAACTGAAAAAGGATGCAGAAGAGTATCTGGGAGAGACAGTTTCAGATGCGGTCATTACGGTTCCGGCGTATTTTAACGATGCACAGAGACAGGCAACAAAAGATGCCGGACGAATTGCAGGATTAAATGTACTGCGTATTATCAATGAGCCGACATCTGCAGCGTTGGCATATGGACTCGACCATGGACAGCCACAGAAAATACTTGTGTATGATCTTGGCGGAGGAACATTTGATGTTTCGGTGATCGAGATTGGCGATAACCTTATCGAAGTACTTGCGACAGCCGGAGATAACCATCTCGGAGGCGACGATTTTGACGCTCGTGTTACAGATTATCTTGTGATGGAATTTCTGCATACACAACGCATTGATCTGCGCAAAGATGCGACAGCGATGCAGCGTGTCCGGGAAGAAGCAGAAAAAGCAAAGAAAGTATTATCGTCCTCTTCGACAACCAGTATCAATCTTCCTTTTATCACTACGGTAAAAGGAGAACCAAAGCACATGGAAATGACACTTACACGGGCAAAATTTGATGAATTGACAAGAGACCTCGTGGAGCGTACACGCGGTCCGGTGCAGCAGGCGTTAAGTGATGCCGGAATTACGGCGGCAGATCTTGGCATGGTTCTTCTGGTCGGCGGATCGACCCGTATGCCATCCGTATACGAGGAAGTTACAAGGATCACGGGCAGGGAACCGTCGAGAAATCTGAATCCTGACGAGTGTGTGGCTTTAGGCGCAGCCGTACAGGGCGGCAAGTTGGGAGGTGCACTGGTTGCAGGTTCCTCCGCAGCAGAAATCATTCTGATGGATGTAACACCTCTTTCGTTGTCAATTGAAACGATGGGTGGAATATCCACAAAACTGATCGATCGTAACACGACAATCCCGACAAGGTACAGTAAAGTGTTTACAACTGCATCAAATTTCCAGACTTCTGTGGATATCAAAGTTTTGCAGGGAGAGCGGCAGTTTGCCAAAGACAATAAATTACTGGGACGTTTCCAGTTGCGGGGCATTAAGCCGGCACCGGCAGGTGTGCCACAGATTGAAGTGACATTTGATATTGATGCAAACGGAATTGTGCAGGTGTCTGCAAAGGATTTGGGTACCGGAAGACATCAGGAAATCACAATTACTGCAAGTTCCAATCTGTCTGATGCGGAGATTGAGCGTGCCATCCGTGAGGCAGCAGAGTATGAAGCGACCGACGGACAGCGTAAGGCTTACATTGACAGCCAGAGTGAAGCCGACACCTTGATTCGTCAGGTAGAGAATGCTTATAAAGAAAAGAAAAAGGGCATGGATGGAGCCAAAAAGCGTCAGATCAAGAGCAACCTTTCTTATCTGAAGAAACTTGTGAGCCACACCAAGCCCGGTAATGTAACAGAAGAGCAGTCCGCAGAGATCCGTCGCGCCACGGCAGAACTTCGTACGGCTGCAGCAGAAATTCTGTAATTTATTCCAGTTGTCCGTCGACAACGTGAACTGCATATTTTTTTAAATCGACTTTACCATTAAGAACCTCGATTCCATCTGCCCTGAGGCGGTTTGCCTGTTCATCAGCTCCGCCAAACGCAAATGCGCCGGATAATTCGCCTTTGGCATTTACGACGCGATAGCAAGGAATTTCGGATGGATCGGGGTTTTTGTGTAATGCATTTCCGACAGCACGGCACATCTTTTTATTTCCGGCGAGTTCAGCAATCTGACTGTAAGTGGCAACTTTTCCTTTCGGTATCTGTTTGACGGCTTCATAGATCCGTCTGGTAGGATTGTCTGTCACGATCGCATAACTGTCGGCAATCATATTTTTAATCGCATCATCCGGAACGGTGCCGTCGAGAATGATGGTATTCCAGTTGTCTTTATTCTGGTGCCATCCCGGTATGACGGACGCAAATGCATCTCTCCAAAAATCACGCCATGCAGGGGAGACTTTTACATTCAGGTTTATGAAACCATCCTTCTCATAGGTCCATAAAAAGGCTTTTTTACTGCCTTTTACCCGAACAAGCTGCCAGTTCGGATCGTGAAAAGGCGCCTGCTGATAGGTGTCTGGAAATGTAAGTGCGTAAGTTAATGCTTCGAATCTTGTGCGCATAGTTGCCTCCCGTAATCGATATATTTTTATTAACTATTATTCAGTTACTGCTTTTAGTATAAGTCGCCGGTAGCCCAATGCGCAACAGGATCGACAAATAAGATTACCAATTTCATTATCTTGCACATCGGGAATGCATTCGTTATAATGATTTGTAGTACATTTAAGGAGAAAGAAAATTGTGAAAATGAAGAAATTTTTGATGACAACTTTATGTGTGACGATATTGGCAGGATCTCTTGGAGGATGCGGATTTGGCACAAAAACCCGGGAAGCGGATATTCCTGTGGAAGTTCAGGAATCCCAGGAGGAGACAGAGGAAAATACACAGATTGAAATAGAGACGGAAACACAAGTCCCGACGGAGACAGAAACTGAGACACAGACACAGGCCGAAACAGAGGCACCGGAAGAAACGGAGAGCGAGACGGCGGATAATGCGCATACAAAACATTTGATCGCAATCGATGCAGGGCATCAGAAGACCGCGAATACCGATAAGGAACCAGTGGGGCCGGGCGCAACGGAGAAAAAGGCAAAAGTTGCAGGCGGAACACACGGTGAGACCAGCGGACTGGCAGAGTATCAGCTTACCTTGCAGGTAGCATTGAAATTACAGAAAGAATTGGAAAGCAGAGGGTATGAAGTGTTGATGATTCGTACCTCAAATGATGTTAATATCAGTAATGCGGAGCGCGCGCAGATGGCGAACGATGCCAATGCAGACGCTTTTATCCGTATCCATGCAAACGGTGCGGAGAATACTTCTGCCAATGGTGCGATGACGATCTGTCAGACGTCTTCGAACCCATATAACAGTGCGTTGTACAGTCAGAGTAAGGAGCTGTCGACGGATGTACTTGATAGTCTGGTAAGTGCCACTGGCTGCAAAAAGGAGCGCGTGTGGGAGACCGATACGATGAGTGGAATCAACTGGTGTCAGGTGCCGGTTACGATTGTTGAGATGGGCTATATGACGAATCCGACAGAAGATGCGCTGATGGCAACGGAAGATTATCAGTATAAAATAGTAGATGGAATTGCAAATGGAATTGATCAATTTATGGAGCAGTAAGGAGTAGAGATGGGAGTACAGGATGATACAGAGAAAGTGCTTCGTGCACTTCATGTGATGTTGGCGAAAGGCGAACAGTATCCGAAAGAGCCGAGCAAGGTAATTGTTGATAAGCAGCAAATGTTAGATTTATTGAGTGCATTAAATCAATGCATGTATCAAATGCAGGAGAAGTACGAACTGACAAAAAGCAGTCGCGACAAAGCAGAGAGAGATTTCCGCAAGCAGGGAGACACTATTATCATGGATGCCAGCCACAAGGCAGAAGATATCTATGCGGCTTCGGTAATGTATATGAATGAAGCCTTGAATCATATGCGCGATATTATGAAAGAATCAAATGAGAATGTTTCCAAAATCTATGCGGATCTGAATGAAAAAATGGATATAGAACAGCGCCGTATCAAGACAAATCAGCTGGAGCTGAAAAGTCAGATGCAGGATCTGGTCGATACAGAGAAATATCTGAAAATCATAGAGGAACGTAACAGGGAACTTGAAAAGCAGAAAAATGAAGGCAAACCAGAAGAAGATGAGGAAGTTTCTATTTATGCGAACCGTCAGACGGAGATCAAAATTAATCAGGAATATCTGGATAAGCTGGGACTGTCAGTAATTGATGAGACGGAAAAAGAAGTGGAAGCGGACAAAGGCGTAAGTTATGCGGACGATGACGACGAGGAAGATGAAGAATTGAAACAACTTCAGGCAGAAATCCGTGTAAATCTGGATGCTGATTATTTCCAGTGGAAAGAGGAGCAGGAAAAGGGAGAAGAAAGAGCGGATTCCGACAAGACAAAAGAGAAAACAGATGGAATACAGAAGGTGTGGAAAAATCTGATAGGAGGACATCAACATGACGATTCTGGTATGTGATGACGACAAAGAAATTGTTGAAGCAATTGAAATCTATTTACTGCAGGAGGGCTTTTCGGTAGAAAAAGCATACGACGGGGAGCAGGCGCTTGAGATATTGAAAAAGAAGTCCATTGATCTGATGATCATAGATGTGATGATGCCGAAACTGGATGGTATACGTGCAACATTTCAGGTGCGGAAAACGAGCAGTATTCCAATTATTATCCTTTCAGCAAAGACGCAGGATACGGATAAAATCCTTGGTCTGAACGTAGGAGCGGATGACTATGTCTCTAAGCCGTTCAATCCACTGGAGCTGGTTGCCAGAGTAAAGTCCCAGCTGCGCAGATATACAACATTGTCGAATGGTGCACCGGGAGAGACGATATATGAAGAGGGCGGCCTGGTCATCAATGATGATTTAAAGAAGGTTACCGTTGATGGTGAGGAAGTAAAGCTCACACCGATTGAATATAACATCCTTCTTCTTTTGATGAAAAATAAAGGAAAGGTTTTCTCTATCAGCCAGATATATGAGGCAATCTGGAATGAGGAGGCAATTGGAGCAGACAACACGGTTGCAGTACATATCCGTCATATTCGTGAGAAAATCGAAATCAATCCAAAGGAGCCACGTTACCTGAAAGTTGTGTGGGGCGTTGGATATAAAATAGAGGCGGGGGTATAGCCGCCTATGAAGGAATATTCAAATGGAATCAAAGGCGCGGCAATCGTGATCCATCAGATGTTCTTTGTGTTGATGGTGTGTTCTTTGTATGGGGTTGGATATGACATTGCACACCATATCAAAGGAATAGTGGGACTGAGTACGTTAATCGTTATTGGATTGGTGGGTGGCTTTGTGATGCTGGCATATCTGACAAGTGTTACGGGAAGGCATGGAGCCGATGATCCTGAGGTGTATCTGAACTTTGTGGACCGGATTTATACGGATATTCAGTTGTTGGTATTTGGCTTTTTACTATATGGAGCAATTTATGTATGCCGGGAAATTGGAAGAATGGATTTCGAATTTTCCGGACTGCTTGTGGCGGTGGGAACTCTCGGCTATCTGGCTGACGTTGTCTTTCTTTTTTTCTATCTGAGCATTGTGCGCAAGGCAAAAAGCAATACACTTTTGACACACAGCCTGATTTATCAGGGGATTGTATTTGTCCGGGAAGCAATATCTTCCAAACAAAACCCACGCTATTGTACACGTAAGGCAAGAGAGCGTTATGAGATACAGAATGCAATCGAGGAAATTTCCAAAGGCGCATTGGATACTACATTAAATGTGGATGATTTTCAGGGACAGGAGCGGGATATCGCCATTGCAGTAAACAATATCCGTGAAGGGCTGAGCGAGGCTGTTATGGAGCGGATAAGAAATGAACGCATCAAAGCCGATCTTATCACCAACGTATCCCACGATATCAAGACGCCTCTTACTTCAATTGTCAATTATGTGGATTTGCTCAAGCGCGAAAATTTAGAAAATGAAAATGCGCGGAACTATATCCGTATTTTGGATGAAAAGTCCCAAAGGCTCAAACAATTGACGGAAGATCTTGTGGAAGTGTCCAAGATTACTTCGGGAAATGTGCATCTGGAGATGCAGACAATCGATATGGTGGAGCTGATCTACCAGACAGGCGGAGAATTTAACGAGCGTTTTGAAGCAAGAGGCCTTACGATTGTGACAAAACTTCCGAATCAGGCGGTACTTGTCAATGCGGATGGGCGTCAGCTGTACCGTGCAATTGAAAATTTATATACAAATGCTGCAAAATATGCATTGGAGAACACGAGGGTGTATGTGGAGCTTGAAGTTGAAGATACCACAGCTGTATTTACCATAAAGAATATCTCAAAGAATCCACTGCCGGAGAAGCAGGAAGGTGGGAAGGATCTGACAGCCCGTTTTGTCCGGGGGGATGTGTCACGTACCACGGAGGGAAGCGGACTTGGCTTATCCATTGCCAAAAACCTCACGAATCTTATGGGTGGCGAGTTTAAGATTCAGACAGATGGGGACCTGTTTATTGCAAAAATTCAATTTGAAATTCTGAACAACTTATAAAATCTGTGGGAATGCTTGATTTCAGAGCGGGCAACAGATATAATTCAAACTAACTGGTTTAGATACGTACAAGGAGGAAAAAAATGAAACTTTATGAAAATGGCGCATATCTGATTCAGGGAAAAGACATAGTAATCAATTCCCCGGAAGCTGTTGCAGCAGTAGCAAGTAAGACCGGAAAGCAGATTTCTGCAGAAGAAGCAAAGAAAGAAACCATCGCTTACGGCATTTTAAAAGACCATAATACATCTGGGAATATGGAAAAACTCCAGATTAAATTTGATAAACTGACATCTCACGATATTACATTCGTAGGTATTATTCAGACAGCACGTGCATCCGGACTTGAGAAATTCCCGATTCCATATGTACTGACAAACTGTCATAACAGTCTTTGTGCGGTAGGAGGAACTATCAATGAAGATGATCATATGTTTGGACTGACCTGTGCAAAGAAATATGGCGGAATCTACGTTCCACCACATCAGGCAGTTATCCATCAGTTTGCAAGAGAGATGCTTGCCGGCGGTGGAAAGATGATCCTTGGATCGGACTCTCATACACGTTATGGTGCACTTGGAACCATGGCAGTCGGAGAAGGTGGACCGGAGCTGGTTAAGCAGCTTTTGAATAAGACATACGATATTGATATGCCGGGTGTTGTAGGTATTTACCTGACCGGTGAGCCAATGAAGGGCGTTGGTCCACAGGATATCGCACTTGCAATTATCGGTGAAGTATTTGCAAATGGATTTGTTAAGAATAAAGTCATGGAGTTTGTCGGACCGGGTGTCTCAAATTTAAGTGTAGACTACCGTATCGGTGTTGACGTAATGACAACAGAGACAACTTGTCTTTCTTCTATCTGGAGAACGGATGACAAGGTAAAAGAGTTCTATGAGATTCATGGAAGAGAAGAAGACTATAAGGAGTTAAATCCGGGTGAAGTTGCATTTTATGACAGCTTTATCGAACTTGATTTAAGCACTATCAAGCCAATGATCGCTATGCCGTTCCACCCGAGCAACACTTATACGATCGATGAATTGAATGCAAACCTTATGGATATTCTCGATGACTGTGAGAAGCGTGCACAGGTTAGCTTTGATGGAAAAGTGAAGCTGGATTTAAAGAGTAAAGTAAAGAACGGAAGACTTTATGTTGATCAGGGAATCATTGCCGGATGTGCCGGTGGTGGATTTGAGAATATCTGTGATGCTGCTGATATTTTAAAGGGAGCATCTATCGGAGCCGATGAATTTACGCTCAGCGTATATCCTGCATCTACTCCAATTTATATGGAATTAGTAAAGAATGGTGTTGTAGCAAACCTTCTTGCTACCGGAGCCATCGTAAAGACTGCATTCTGCGGACCATGCTTTGGTGCCGGAGATACACCTGCAAACAATGCGTTCTCTATCCGTCATTCTACACGTAACTTCCCGAACCGTGAGGGATCTAAGGTACAGAATGGTCAGGTGGCTTCTGTTGCACTTATGGATGCACGTTCTATTGCAGCAACTGCAGCAAATAAGGGATATCTGACATCTGCAGCAGACATGGATGTAAACTTCTCAAAACCAAAGTATTTCTTTGACAAGACAATTTATGAGAATCGTGTATTTGACAGCAAGGGTGTTGCAGATCCAAGCGTTGAGATCCAGTTTGGTCCAAACATCAAAGACTGGCCGGCAATGAGTGCATTACCAGAAAATCTGGTATTGAAGGTCGTTTCTGAAATTCATGATCCGGTTACAACAACCGATGAACTGATTCCTTCCGGTGAGACTTCTTCTTTCCGTTCCAACCCATTGGGACTGGCAGAGTTCGCACTTTCCAGAAAGGATCCGGAGTACGTTGGCCGTGCAAAGGAAATCCAGAAGGCACAGAAGGCTGTAGAAGCAGATACCTGCCCTGCAAGTGTTGTACCGGAAGTTAAGGCTGT
Source organism: Lachnospiraceae bacterium (assembly GCA_902363675.1). Classification (GTDB taxonomy): domain Bacteria; phylum Bacillota; class Clostridia; order Lachnospirales; family Lachnospiraceae; genus Roseburia. The sequence goes on from CABJAV010000025.1 coordinate 8,803, forward strand.
CATGGATACCATTAAGACAAAGTTCAGCGATATAAGCCGCAAGAATGTTGGATTTGGTAGCACAATTTTCGCTGTGAAGCCAGGTGATGGTTCTGCCCGTGAGCAGGCTGCATCCTGCCAGAAGGTACTTGGTGGCTGGGCAAATATTGCCAATGAATATGCAACCAAGAGATATCGTTCGAACCTGATCAACTGGGGAATGCTTCCATTCATCATTGACGAGGGAGAACTTCCATTCAAGAACCTGGATTATCTGTTCCTTCCAAATATCCGTACAGCGGTAGAAGAAGGAAAGAGTGAATTTGATGCATATGTAGTAAAAGACGGCGAGCTGAAACCATTTACACTTAAGATGGGTGCGCTTACTCCGGATGAGAAAGAGATTATCCTAAAGGGTTGTCTCATTAACTACTATCGCGGTTAGGAGGATTCTGTGTTGAATGATACAGAAAAGGAAAAAGTAACACAGACGCAGGAAAAAGAAAAAATGGACGGCAGACGTGAGAATGTTCATCTTGCCAAGATTGGTTTGATGGTGTTCATCACATTTGTCTGCTGTATTCTGTTTTTCTTTAGTGTTTTACGATATCAGGGATTCGCAAACGGATGGCATAAAGTGATTTCCGCAGCGCAGCCAATTATTATTGGTCTTGTGCTGGCTTATCTATTGAATCCGGTTATGAAATTCCTGGAACGGCATTTGTACAAACTGTTAAAAGACAGAGCAAAGACTGACGGAAAAGCAAAGAAGATGGCGCGTGTATTTGCCATTGCAGGTGCAATTATTTTCATGATTGCAGTAATTGTGCTTTTGATTGCAGCAATCGTTCCATCTGTGACCGACAGTATTATGGGAATTGTGGATACATTGCCAACGAATGTTGCGAATCTTGTAAAGATGATGCAGGAAGGCCGTCTGGGAAATTATGAAGTTGCAGATACGATAGGTGATGCTCTTACAAAGCTGACTGATTATGTGGAAAACTGGGCAACACAGACATTGCTGCCACAGGCCCGGACATATCTGATCCAGATTACCTCCGGTGTAATCAACATGGTAAAAGCAATGTTTAATTTTGTCATTGGAATTATTGTGGCAGTCTATGTTCTGATGATTAAGGAACGCCTGATTGGACAGAGCAAGAAAGTAATCTATGCGATATTTAAACCAAGGCAGGGTAATATTATCGTGGAGACCATGCACAAGGCGGACGATATTTTTGGAGGATTTATTATCGGAAAAATTATCGATTCAGCCATTATCGGTGTGATCTGCTATGTGGGATGTTCCATTTTAAGAATTCCGGATACAATGCTGGTTTCGGTAATTATTGGTGTAACAAATATTATACCATTGTTCGGACCGTTCATTGGTGCAATACCGGCGTTACTGCTTGTAGTAATCCAGAGTCCATGGCATGCATTATATCTGTTGATTTTTATTATTGTATTGCAGCAGGTGGATGGAAATATTATCGGACCCAAGATTCTTGGAGATTCCACAGGTCTTACTTCTTTCTGGGTCATGTTTGCAATTCTGATCGGTGGAGGAATGTTTGGATTCCTGGGCATGCTTCTTGGAGTTCCGGTATTTGCATTGATTTATTATATTATGCGCAGACTGGTAAATCATGGTGTTGCAAAAAAGCACTTTTCAGTAAGGACTGCGGACTATGTAAAAGTGGAAAAAATTGACGAGCATACAGGTGAATTTCATTTGTATGAAGAGAATAAAAAGAAAAAACACAGTGCAGAGAAAAAAGAAAATTCTGACGAAAGAACTGAAAAATAAGCAATGAGAAAAAGTGTTGGAAAAATGAGAAAATTGCATTTTTCCGACGCTTTTTTTTGTCTTTCTTTTTTTGACACTATATGGTGCCTATGGTATACTAAAAATTAGATAGTTAGACCTATTTTGACTAGAGAAATCCAAGTTGTGAGAGAATTTGGAAGATATTTCGAGGTGACAATGGATAAATATGAATACAATTTGAAACTGGATCAGATGAAGTCTCTTTATGCGGAAGAGAAATACGAAGATGCAGCGGATATTGCAGATACAATAAACTGGAACAAAATAAAAAATGTAAATGCTTTAGTAAAAGCTGGAGAGATTTACGAGAAAACAGAACGTTACGAGGACAGTCGGGAAGTATTGTTGATGGCATATGACCGTTCCCCAATCGGTCGTATGATTATCTACCGCCTTGCAGAGGTCGCAATCAAGATGGGAGATTACGAAGGCGCAGAAGATTATTATCAGGAATTTGTGGAGATTGCACCACGGGACAGTCTGAAATATGTTCTACGCTATGACATCAAAAAGGCCGAGGGGGCTTCTTATGAAGAACTGATACCGATCCTTGAAGAATTGAAAGAACAGGAGTATACCGAAGAATGGGCTTATGAGCTGGCTTATCTGTATCACAAAGCAGGAATGAGTGAAAAGTGCATTGAGGCCTGTGATGAATTGATTCTTTGGTTTGGTGATGGTCCATATGTAGAGCGTGCATTGGAACTTAAGATGCTTTATCAGCCATTGACAAAGACGCAGGAGGAGAAGTACCGTACATTCCGCAAAGCGAAAGAAGCCAGAGATGGGCTGACGCATATCGATGTGGATGAAATGAAGAATGCGGGAGAGTATGAACACGATCCGGTAGCGATTCCACCAGTCAAAGTAAATCCGGAACGGTTTAATACAGTAAATCTTCAGCAGGAAATTGCCAAGGGCATGCAACAGATCATGGAGGCGACAGAGAAAGAGACTGTAACGGATACCATGGACAACATCAATAAGATAGTGGAGGAAATTCCATATCTTAAGCTGCCCAAAGAGGAAGAAAAGCAGCAGGAATCAGACGAACACATCGAGACAGATGAAGAAATCGATGGTTCTCTTAAGATGAATTTTAAGGAGATGATTGGAGAAGATTCTGATGGTCAGATGAGCATGGTCATGGATGATAAGACATTGGTTGAACATCAGATCACGGGTCAGATTACAATCGAAGAAGTTCTTGGTGAATGGGAGAAGACAAGACGTGCTGCAGAAGCCGCTTTGGAAGAAGCAAAACAAAGAAAGCTGGAATCCGCGAAAGCACGGGCTTTGCAACAGGCGGGGGATATTATGGATCGCCTTACCGGTGTTATACCAAAGTTAGATGCTGGTGTTACACCACGGGAATTGTTGGAGGAAGAGTATTTACAGGATGATCCGGGTAAGGAAAATCCACTAGAGAATACTGGAAAAGAAGTAGCACAGACACCTGTTGAAATGGAACAGGATATACCGGAAACTGATATTCCTGTAGAGAAAGATGCAACAGAGTTACAGACAGAGGAAACTTCATTGAACACAGCAAATGAAGTTGAGAATGCAGGAAAGCCCGTAGAAGATGCGTACAAAGAGCTACCAGAGGAAAACTTCAATGAAGCGGAAGTTACGGATGATGAAGAGCTGCCGGAAACCATGATGAGTGATGAGGAGGCAGACAGTACATTAGAGGAAAATGAAGTGCCGGCAGAAGATGAGTTCATGCCGGAAGAGCAACTGGAAAGTGAGGCAGAATCAGAACAGAATATGAGTAATTATGAAGAAGAGGATATAGATGAAGCAGAGGAAGAACAACTAATTGTTAAAAGAAAAAATCAAATGGAACGTTCTTTTTGGAAAGGCAAGACAACACGACTCCCAGAGATTTCGGAACCAGAGAATTTAGGAAAACAAAATGGGACAAAAACGGCAGAGCCGCTTATGACGTTGACTGAGAAAGAGAAAACGATATTCTCTTATTTTATGCCAGTCAAAGGAATGGAAGCACAGCTTCGTCAGGCACTTACGGGTGCGTCCAGACATCTGGAGGAAGACAAGACGGCGGCAACCGGAAATCTATTAATCTTAGGAGGACATGGAACGGGAAAGACAACGCTTGCAACATCCATTATCAAGGTGTTACAACAGGAGACCGGACGGATTGAAGGAAAAGTCGGAAAGATTCAGGCAGAGACATTAAATGGCAAAAACGTCGGAGAGATTATTCGACAAGTGGAAGGTGGATGCCTGATCATTGAAAATGCCGAGGAACTGACCAAGGAATCAGTTGTTACACTTTCCCTGCTTTTGGAACAGGAATCCAGTGGATTGTTTGTGATTCTCGAGGGTACATCCAAAGGAATCCGGAAGTTGATGGCATCGGATGAAGGATTTGCCAAAAAGTTTACGGAGAGCATTTCGGTACCGATTTTTACAAATGATGAGTTAGTGACATTCGCAAGATCTTATTCGAGAGAGCTTGGATACAAGATTGACGATATGGCGGTGCTTGCTTTATATAACCGAATCAGTAACATCCAGAGACTCGATCAGGCAACAACACTGACAGAGGTAAAGGATATTGTAGATGAGGCAATTGATCGCGAAGCACATGGGGGCATTAAGAAAGCGATCAGTATTCTGACTGCGAGTCGTTATACAGACGATGATCGTATTGTACTACGGGAGAAAGATTTTGAATAACATGTAACGATCCTAAGCAATATTGTGGATTAGTTATCATAAAATAGAGAATGTGGAGGAGAGTATATGAGCAATTTTACAGAAATGGACTGTTATCTGTTTGGACAGGCAACACATTATGATATATACCGTAAAATGGGCGCGCATGTCATGACTGTGAATGGGGAATCGGGAGTGTGCTTTGATGTGTGGGCACCACATGCAGACAGAGTATATGTGATTGGAGAGTTTAATGGATGGAATGAAAATTCCCATGAGATGCATCGGGTGGAACCAGATACGATGGGGGTGTACGAGCTGTTTGTACCAGGAGTAAAGCTTGGATGCATGTATAAGTATCTGATCATTGCAAAGGATGGAAGACATTTATACAAAGCAGATCCATATGCCAATTATGCACAGCTTCGTCCGGAGACGGCATCCATTGTAACGGATATCTCTCATTTTAAGTGGACAGATACTACATGGATGAAACACAGAGCAACACTTACAAAACAAACAATCTACGAGCAGCCGATGGCAATCTATGAGGTACATCCGGGTTCCTGGATGCGCCACCCAGGAAGAGATGATGATGGTTTTTACAGTTATCGTGATCTTGCAAAGTCTTTGATATCATATGTAAAAGAGATGGGATATACCCATATTGAGTTGATGGGAATTTCAGAGTATCCGTTTGATGGTTCCTGGGGTTATCAGGTAACTGGTTATTACGCACCGACTTCCCGCTATGGAACACCGGAGGATTTTGCTTATCTGGTAAATGAGTGCCACAAGAATAAAATTGGTGTCATTCTTGACTGGGTACCGGCGCATTTTCCTAAGGATGCACATGGTCTTGTTGAGTTTGATGGAACAGCAACTTATGAGTATGCGGATGCAAGAAAAGGAGAGCATCCAGATTGGGGAACAAAGATTTTTGACTACAGCAAGAATGAGGTTAAGAACTTCCTGATTGGAAGTGCACTGATGTGGGTTGAGAATTACCATGTAGATGGATTACGTGTAGATGCAGTTGCGTCCATGCTTTATCTGGATTATGGTAAGGAAGATGGTCAGTGGGTTCCGAATATTTATGGTGGAAATAAAAATCTTGAGGCGATTGAGTTTTTTAAGCACATCAATACATTGATTCTCGGTAGAAATCCGGGTGTTGTAATGATTGCAGAGGAGTCTACAGCATGGCCGAAAGTGACAGGTCCAGTCGAAGAAGATGGATTGAATTTCAGTTATAAATGGAATATGGGATGGATGCATGATTTTCTGGATTACATGAAACTGGATCCATATTTCCGTAAAGACAATCATAATAAGATGACATTTGCCATGAGCTATAACGAGAGTGAGAAGTATATTCTTGTTCTTTCTCATGATGAAGTTGTACATCTGAAATGCTCCATGCTGAATAAGATGCCGGGACTTGAAGGAGATAAGTTCAAGAATCTTATGGCAGGTTATGCATTTATGATGGGACATTCCGGCAAAAAGCTTTTGTTCATGGGACAGGAGTTTGCACAGGTACAGGAGTGGAGTGAAGCGCGTGAGCTTGACTGGTATCTGCTGGAAGATCCAAATCATAAGAAAGTACAGGATTGGGTAAAGGCACTCCTTCATCTGTATACATCAAATCCATGTATGTACGAACAGGATACAACATGGGCGGGGTTCGAATGGATCAATGCAGATGACAGGGACCGCAGCATCTTCAGTTTTGTTCGAAAGAGCAAGGATGGCAAGAATAATTTGCTATTTGTTATTAACTTTACACCGGTAGCACGTGAGGATTATCGTGTGGGTGTACCGAAGAATAAAACTTATAAGCTGGTGTTAAACAGTGAAGATCCGAAGTTCAACGGAACGGATAAAAATCGCAAGGAGTCTTATAAGGCAGTAAAGAAAGAATGCGACGGAAGAGATTATTCGATCGCTTACCCGCTTCCTGCGTATGGAGTTGCAGTATTCAAATTCTAAATTTGTTTGAGTGGTTAATTAGAGGGAAAGAGAGACCGTACAGGGTTTTATCAAAGTGATAAAATCCGTGCGGTTTCTTTAGTTTTACAGGAAAATGACCGATATAAAACATAGAGTGTCAGTCTTCGAAGACACAAGCAGAGACTGATGTATAAGGATGGTGAAAATATGCAGGTTGAACAGAAAAATTTGTGGGATAATGTAACACGCAGTTTGAGTGATGATGCAACTGCAAGAGGGATTGCGGCATATCAGGCAAATGTTGCGGAGTATCATAAATCCACGGTCGTACAGCAGGAACATTTTGAAAAGACAGTAGGAGTTTCTGCAAATGGAATGATAGATATGGCAACCTATGAAAAACCGGGAGCAAATCGTACTGTTGCTCAGGAAGTTGATCAGCATAAGGATATGAAAGCTGATGATCGAAAGAATGAGATTGCTGTACTTGCAAATACAACTTCAGCAGCAGATTACAAAGCAATGGAGGAAAATGGTTTCTCCATCAATGAAACAGACAGTCACACGATTATAACAGTAACAGATAAAATCAAGGCTGTACTTGCGAAGGCGGGCGTTGACATTTCAATATACGGAGATCGTCTGACAGAGGAACAGCTGCAGGATATTACAGGGGATCCGGCAGTAGCGCAGCAGATTATGCGCACCTTGGAAGGAAACGACCTCCCAACGACAGCTGCCAATATCCAGGATAGTATGGATGCACTTTCACAGGCGGTATCATTAGATGGAATCAGCGATAAAATGTTGAGCTATCTGTTGAAAAATGATCTTCAGCCAAGCATCAGCAATCTTTATATGGCACAGTATAGTGGTGCGGCCAACAGTGAAACCGGTGTAGGAACAAGTGAGATTTCTGATGGCGATTTCGCAGATATGGAAGGACAGATCTCGGCAATTATTGAGAGTGCTGGTTTGGAAGTTAATGAAGAGACGCTTGCAAACAGTAAGTGGCTGATTGAAAATCAGATTCCATTGACTGGAGAACATTTGCAGTCGTTGAGCGATTTGCTGGAATTGTCACAAAAAATTGAGAATGGTGAAATAGACTGGAATCAGCTGTTGGATCATATGGCAAAGGCGATAGGGGAAGGCAAACGACCAGGAGATGTCAATATGATTACATCCCAGAGGCGTATGGAAGAGAATCGCTTGATTATGACTACGGAAGCGGAATCTACAATGGGAAAGCTTGGAGTGGAAGCTGATATCAAATCTATGGAAGATACAGTGGAATCTTTAAAAGACCAGGAAAAGCAATATTATCGCAATTTAATGGACAGCATGGGTATTCCATCCACAGATGAGAATGTGGAAAAAGCAGTTGATACCATATCTGTGTTTGATGCATTAAAGGGACAGCCGGCATATGTGATCGGGCAGATTGATGCAGGCACGACCATTGAGGAGATTTATGATAATGGAAGCCAGATGCAGCAAGCGCTTGAAAAAGCAAACGAACGGTATGAAACTTTGATGACTGCTCCGCGTCGTGATATGGGAGATTCCATACAGAAAGCTTTTTCTAATGCAGCAGAATCACTCCTCAAGGATATGAATCTGGAAAACAGCGCAGCAAATCAGCGTGCGGTAAGGATTCTTGGATACAATGGAATTGATATTTACGAGGAGAATATACAAAATGTAAAAACGCTGGATGAGCAAATGCAGCGCGCATTTAAAAATATGACGCCTGCGGTAACCCTGGAGATGATTCGTCGCGGAGAAAATCCACTTGATATGTCAATGGAACAGTTGAATCAGGTTGCGGAAGATATCAAACAGGAAACCGGAAACGAAGATCAGGAACGCTTTAGCCGTTATCTGTGGAAGTTAGAGCAGAACCATGAAATTACGGAAGAAGAAAGAAGCGGATATATCGGAATCTATCGTCTGATTGCGCAGGTCGAGAAGACGGATGGAGCCGCACTTGGTGCATTGATGCAGCAAGGAAGTGACATTACAATGCGCAATCTTCTGACAGCAGTGCGCAGTAGCAAAAAGAGCGGAATGAATTATGAAATCAATGATAATTTCGATGGTGTGCAGGCAAAGGAAACAGGCATAAAGATTGATCAACAGATTGAAGTTGCATTTCAGACGAATTGTGTGCGGGATATTTTGGATTTGATTAGTCCGGAAAAACTACATCTTTTAGGTGAGAATCAATGGCAGAATATGACGCCGGAGCAATTGGCAGAAGCTTTGTCACAGATAGAGGAAACTCCAGAGGTACAACAGGATGCGCAGCGGTATGCGCAGGAGCAATTAGAGGAAGTGCAGCAGGCACTGAACGCATCGCAGGAGGTCTATGAATATCTGGATCGTTATGATATCAGCAACAGTGTGGCAAATATTATGGCTGTCAACAATATGCTGCGCCATCCAAATCAAATGATGGACAAATTGTGGAAAGAATATAATTTTTCTACGGATTCTGTGGAAAAAATCGAGGATTTAAAGCAGCAGGTTCTCGACGCATTTGGTGAATCTATAAAAACGCCGGAGGAATTGGCCGAGGCGCAGGAGACACTTGCAGAAGTGGCCGAACATGTTATGGAAACAATGATTATCGAGGATCCGGATGTGAATACCATAGATGTGCGTGCTATGAAGCAGGCAACGATGCAGTTTCAGTTATGTGCAAAGAAGTCCAAAGAAGAAAGCTTTATGATTCCGGTACAGACCGGAGATGGAGTTACGGCTGTATCCTTAAAAGTTGTCCGTGGGAAAAAGGAAAAGGGATGGGTGGACATCCTGTTTGATACGAACAAGCTGGGAAAAGTTGCTGCTTCCTTTCAGGCGAAAGAGGACGGCGTATCTGGTATGATTGCTGTAGATGAAGAAGATACACAGATGTTTTTGTCCGAGCATCTGGATACACTCACGGAAGCACTACGCGAGGGTACCGATGCCGAAACAGAAAACATAGATATTAAAATTGCATATGTAAGTGATCTTTCTTTGGAACACTATGAAATATCACAGATTACCAGAGAAGCAAGGCTGAAAAAAGAAGGCGGGCTTGCAACAAATGCGAATAATCCGGTACAGACAAGACGATTGTATCATATTGCAGAAGGTTTTATTCAGTCGATACAGAAGTTGCAGAACTAGTCAGATAATTCCATGCACCCGTATAAATGGCGCGGGCGAGTTTTTCCTGATAGGATTCATCAGTCAACTGTTGTGCTTCTGTTTCATTACTTAGGAACCCACATTCTACGATAACCGTAGGTGTGGGTGTTTTTTTGAGAATATAGTAGTCATCGTTTGCCTTACAGGCTCTGGGTTTTGGTGGATTGAGCGAGGAGTTCAGACTCTCCTGTAGAACAGAAGCAATTTCTGCACCTTCTTTTGATTGTTCAAAATAGAAAACTTGTGGACCAGAAATGGATGCATCCGGAAAGCTGTTTTGATGAATGCTGATTGTCATGACTGGCATGGTTTCCGTGATGAGTGCGACACGATTTCGCAAATCTTCAATTTTGACATTTTTAGAATTTTCATCGGCGAGAACTGTGTCATCTTCTCGGGTAAGTACAACACGAAATCCTTTGTTTTCAAAGAGTGTTTTTAATTTGTGGACAATAGACAGATTGACATCTTTCTCTAAGATATCATTGCATCCGACTTTGCCGGGATCTGCACCTCCGTGTCCAGCGTCGAGGACAATACAAAGATTTTTTGTATTGAGATTTTTCGCACATACATATGCGGCACCAGCGCGGGCAAGAAAGAATGAACAGATAAAAAGACAGGCAACCATGAAAATTTCAAATTTTTTTTGCATAGCGCTCCCAAAGATTGTATGAAAAAGCCTTTTGCGTGCTTGCAAAAGGCTTTTGTATTAGTTAATTCAATTTATGCAGGAAGGCTAGTTCGTATACTTAATAATTGTATTCCAGATATCACTCGTTTCAAAACCAAGTTTCCAGAAGGAGGCACCTGCAAGTTTGTTATCTTTCACGATCTTTAAACGCTCTTCTGCTGAGTTGGCATCTTCCAACCATACTTTGAAAGTAGAATCACCATTGGTAAACTCCGCGTAATTCTGACCACTTTCTTGATCCCAGGTCTTTGTCACATCATTGTCTGTAAGTAATGCATCCGCAGCGCGCATACCATAAATTTTAGAAGAAACATCGTATGAGCTATCATTGCTGTCAGACGAATCTTTGGAAGAAGTATCCTTTGGTGTCAGCTGCCATACTCTTGTGTAGAATGGCATACCAAGGATTATCTGATCAGCCGGAACTTCTGTAAGCGTATCCGCTACACCCTGCTTTACCCATCCAATGGAGGAAACGGAACCAGCATCGCCACCTGCATAATGTTCATCGTATCCCATGATTACGATATAGTCCGCAAAGTTTGCCTGCTCGGCGCGGTTGTAAAAGGCAGTATAACTAGTTGGAACGTAATTATCTACAGAAAGCACAATTCCATTGTTGGCACATTTAATCGAGAGTTCGCGAACAAACTCGATATAAGCATCCCCGACTTTTGATTGGTTTAAGGATTCAAAATCAAGGTTGATACCATCTAGATTGTATTGGATTGCCATAGAGACAATCTGGTTTACCAGATTCTGGCGCTTAGAGGTGTGTGTCAATACTTCTGCGGAATCTGCATCTTTGTTTTCAAGGTTGCTGACAAGTGCCCAGACTTCCACACCCTGTGAATGACAGTAATTTACATAGTCCAGACTTGCAAGGTTTGCAAGATTACCATTGTTATCATTTAAATAGAACCAGGTCGGAGAAATTACATTGACTCCTTTGGTGGATGATAAAACAGAGGCAATATTTGCATTTGCAGAAGAATTGGTTACCTGATGCCATGCCATACAGATATTAAAATCTTTGGTGATATGTGCGAAAGTATCCGGTGTAAAATCACTGGTACGTGTTTTGGTAGAAATATCCGACATTCGTTTATTTTGCACATAACCAATGATGCCATCGGCAGTAAGGATCTTTGACCATTTGTCGCCCTGTTCAATGACTGTAACATCAGTGGTTTCAGTGATATCTTTTAAAATAGGACTTTTAATTCCGCCTTTGACACGAACAGTCGAATTTTTTTTCACGGAGGCTGTCTCGTAGTCTCCCCATTGGTTGGTAATGATAATGCGGTTTGGGTCCTTAATATATTTGTAAGTCAAATCGGTATATTCTTTTACAAAGTCCAAATCAATATATGCAGAATCGGAATTTGCCTTTACAACAGGTCTTCCATAATCTACGGATGATTTGGTAATTAAATATTTGTTGCTGTCTGCTTCAGCCGAGATCAAATCCCGGGAGGTAGCATAAAGAAGAATATTTTCGTTATGATCCCAGTAAAAACGGGAGTTTAAAGTGTCGTGAACGAAATTGTAATCCACGTAAATATGGCCATCAATTAAAGTGGCATACGAGGAGGTAAGTTCATTGTTCAATACAATTGCAACCTGATTATCTGCGGTAATATTATAATATGAGGTTAAATCTTTGTGTTCTTTGCTTGGTGTATATTTGCGAAGAAGCACGGAACCGCCGATGATGGCTACAATGATTACGATAAGAGCACAAACAGTTAAAATCGGTATAGTTTTTTTCTTCATATGTAATCCTTCCTTATGTGTAATCAGTTTCCAATCCGATTATAGCATTGTGCTTATATAGATTCAAATGATATAAGGGAAAATTAAGAAATGTGAAAACAGTTCTTTCTTATAATAAATGAATGCATAGGGGACAGGGTATCTCTAAAATACGCCGGTCCCCTGTATCTTTTTTCATTCAAACGGTTAAGAGTCTGATTTGCATTGAGACCCCTGCCTGAATCTTTTCCATGTTTATATTTTTGTTTATATTTTGAGGACCAATTGTTATTTGTTATTTTGTATTTGGTAAAGGCACATCAGAAAATGTAACAACAAGTGCCTGATATACCTCTGGCCGAAATTCAATAAGCAGCTGAAAGTTATTATTGTTTGGCATTGTGATAACTATTCTCCTTTCATAAGTTGTTCAAAAAAGTGAAAACATCCAGAGGTAATGTGAAATGGATTACAGAGAAGAGGGGCAGGTTCAACCCGGATACCATATTGTTTGTAAATCTGTTCCTGATTTTTCTTTATCATATCCCCATATGCATTTACAAATTTGACCTCCTCCAAAGGCACTTTATATTTTTTTAGTTTGTGAACAAATTTATCAAATTGTGTGGTTTTCCATGGGCTGACATTACATAAGACAATCCGTTTGTCACAATGCAGAAATTCCGGCCTGGTATGTGGCGTCAGAACTCCGAAATCCAGAATGGAATATTCATAGTCTCTGTGAAGAAGTTCTGTCATTTTACGAATGGTAAGATCCGGGTAATAGTCGACACCTTTTTTCCGGAAATAAAGCTTCGAGTCGAGTGTGGCTTCTTCCCTTTTATTGAGAAGAGCAATTTCATGACTTGCATTCATTTCCATATAGGCGGTGGAAACAAGGTATCTGCTATGTAAAAAATTAGACAACGCAATACATAAATGTGTGACTCCAATATTGACACTAACCCCGCAGATTCCTACGGTAGCAGGTGTCGGAAAAAACGGTTTCTTTTTACTAAATGTAATAATGAATATTTCCTGCCTTTCTCTAAGGATAGCCAGTGGACAAAGTCCAATTTATTCTCATTTGCCTGAAATATTTTAGTATCAAAAGGATATGGATATACGGGCGATGAGAATTTTCTGGCGTGATAGATAGCAGAATTGCGATCACATAAATTAGCAACGAATTTCAGGCGTGAACCCAAATGTTTTAGTATTTGATCTTCAATCATTGCATCGGCCCTGTGCCAAAGTGCACCACCACAGACATAAAGAACAATGTCTGCAGAAATAAGATCTTGAAGCGTATAAGTGCATCCATAATCCATCACGCAAAGAACACCTTCGGGAGAGGGAACTTCGATGCCGGTATCATATTTGGGGTAGCCCTGAAAACATTGGTAATAATAGCATCCATTGTGTTCCTGAATCTGATCCATCTCAAGCAGTGCTTTTCTCAGACAATTGGTCCAGTTTTCTTCCTGATACACAGCGTGATGACCGAGATAGTTCAGCGTGGAGACTAGGGATATTGCTATATGTGTGCAACCGCATCCGGAATGACTTCCGATTACAGCGATTTTCTGCAAGAGATGCGTTTTACCCAAACTTTCTTTTGTTTTATTAAGTGCATCAGACAGTTCACAAACCGTCTGATAACGGAACATTGGTTCCGGATTTGTTGCTTTTTGGGTAATATACAGAATATTTCGGGAAAGAGGGGCATTTACGAAGGGAAGCATAAAGTCAATGATCTTCCCGATGCTGTAAATATCGGACACGGGGGTAATAGGCTCGTTCAATGATAGTTCAGGAGCCGAAAACGCGTGATTTCCCAAATGATTGAAGTCATTTCCAGAGTTGGCAATAAATGAAGCAACGCTAAAATCGATTAATTTAATTTGTAATTCACATACTATAATATGCTCTGGTTTCAGATCCTGATAAACAATTGGATTTGGGCATAAAGTATGCAAATAAGCAAATATATCGCAAAGCTGCTCACAAAAATTAAAAAATAAATTCTGGGAAATAGACTGTTGATGGAGTAAAAATTCTTCTAAAGAAACACCCTGGATATATTCTTCCACAAGATAGAAAAAAGATTCATCTTCTTCAAAATCATAAATAGTTGGGATTCCCGGATGCTGGACTGTCTTTAAAATTTTTGCCTCCGAAATAGCGAAGAGTGAAGGTGCTCCTTTTTTGGGAAAAAGTTTCAATGCACGATTCATCTCTAAAGACTGATGTCTGACCAGATAGACAATTCCATCATTCCCATGGCCGAGGGTATCCAGAATTTCATATCGTCCAGACAAGATTAAATTTTTATTTTCCATACGTTTTATTGGGGAGTAAAACGCATCTCATGCATAAACTTATAGCATACTTGTTTTTTAAAAGCAAGCATTATTTTAAAAAATGTTTTTGAGTTTATAAATTTTTAATGCCTGCAAACTTTACAACAAAGAATCATTTGATTATAATAAGTGTACAATTTACAAGAGATTTTCAAGGTAAGGATGTGATTGTGATGAAAATTGAAAAAGTAAATGAAAATCAGATTCGTTGCACATTAACGAAACAGGATCTGGCGGAGAGACAGATCAATCTCAGTGAGTTAGCTTATGGATCTGAGAAAGCAAAGGGGCTTTTCCATGACATGATACAGCAGGCCAATTATGAGTTTGGCTTTGAGGCAAATGACAATCCACTGATGGTAGAGGCCATCCCGTTGTCTTCCGAATCTCTTATTCTTGTGATTACAAAAGTGGAATATCCTGAGGAATTGGATACGCGCTTTTCAAAATTCACCGAACCGGATGATGATGAAATGTTTGCACAGTCTTCCGGTAATCAGGGAACCTTGGAAAATAAGGGGGCGGATGATATTATCGGCCTTTTTAATAAAATTCGCGAGAAGAGTGAAGCTGCAAAGGAAGAAACAGAACCGGATCAGACAAAGAGTCAGACAACAGAAGTTCCAACTGATCTGACAAAAATGTTTGAATTTGTAAATATGGAGCAGGTGGAGAGACTTGCCCATGTGTTGGAAGGATATTATGAAGGTCGCAATGACCTGTATAAGAATGAGCAGAAGAATCGCTTTTTCTTAGTAATTCATAAAGACGGACATACGCCCGAGCAATTTAACAAAATATGCAACATTATTTGCGAGTATGCAGTTCAGCGGAATTACACACCTGCAGCTGGCGCACATTTAGAAGAACATGGAAAATGGATTACAGGACCGAGTGCACTGAAGACACTTGCACAACTGTAATGACCCAATAATAAAAAGACTGCACAAATTGTGCAGTCTTTTTATTATTAAGCTAAATCATGCTCTAAGAAATCGTTAATATCATTCACCAGATCGTCAGGCTCAATTCCGTGAACCATAGCAGCCTCAGCAATAGTTTCCATCTGTGAAGATGGGCATCCGAGACAATGCATGCCAATATTTAAAAGCATAGGTGCAATATCTGCGTCGATCTGAAGAAGCTCTCCAATCATAGTATCCTTGGTAACCTTAGCCATTGGATAAATCCTCCTTTGCAAATTGTCTTTATAATGGTGCTATTATAATACGATTTCCCATGAAATGCAAATTATACGTGTTATGTGGTTAAAAAAATACAAAAACGGGACGATATAACAAATAGATGAATTGACAGGGATGATCAAATTCTGGCATGGAAGCCAAATTTTGTATGGAAGGAAAATTTTATGAAGATTAATCGTAATATGTCCGCAGTAATCACCAACAAACAGTTACTTCGGACCGAAAATAAGCTGAGTGCTTCTATGGAACGTTTATCCAGTGGTTATAAGATCAACAAGGCAGGAGATAATCCGGCGGGTATGGCCATTTCGAACAAGATGAAAGCACAGATTGATGCTTTAGATCAGGCAGAATCCAATGCGGCGGATGGAGAATCCGTACTTAATATTGCAGATGGCGCATTAAATGAAGTGAGCAGTATTTTGCAGCGAATGCGCGAACTTTGTGTGCAGGCAGCGAATGGAACAAACTCACTAAGTGATCGTGAAAGTATTCAAAAAGAGGTTGATAAACTCAAAGAAGAAGTAGATCGTATTTCTGCGGATACGGAGTACAACACAAAGACACTTCTTGATGGATCGTGTGATGTGCGTGTGTATTCCAAAGAAGTAGATCGTATGGATATTTCAGACAGCGTGACACCGGGCACCTATACATTGCATGTTGATCAGGAAGCACAGGCTGCCACTTATGATATTCCTCAGCCAACCGGAAATGTAGATGGAAAAATCACTATCAATGGCATAGGTGTGGATTATACAAAGGGAATGTCTGAGGATGCTTTTTTTGAGCAGTTGCGGAAATCAGCAGAACAGGCAGGATGTACGGCAGAGCGAAATGCCAACGGTGGCTATTCAATTAAAACTACAGAATACGGATCCAGTCAGGCAATCAAGGTTTCTATGAACAAAGAATTTGCAGAAGATATTAAAATGGATCAGAATAAAGATGCAAAATATGATGATAAAACAAACAATTATACATTGAACAAAGTTGGTACAGATGCGCAGGTGTCGCTTGTTGATGGCATAGGTTTTTCTAAGACAACGACTGTTGCCACAGATGGAACACGCATCAAAGTAACGGATATCGGCGGTTTCTCTATGGACTTCAAACTGAAGGAAAACGCGCAGCAGGACATTAAGATTGATGTGACGGATATCGGTGCTATGTCAATCCAGATTGGTGCAAATCAGTATCAGGATGTGGATATTCGCATTCCGGAAATATCGACAGAGAGCATGTATCTTGACACAGTTGATGTAACTGTTTCTAATGGACCGGAAAATGGTATGCGTACGCTGGATGATGCAATTGCAAAATTAAGCGATGTGCGTTCAAGAATCGGTGCTTTTACCAATCGATTGCAGTATGCGCAGAATAGTCTGGCAGAGACACAGGAAGATCTGACGGCTGCATATTCGAATATTCTTGACACAGATATGGCAGAGGAAATGACAGAATATACCCAGCGAAATGTGCTTGAACAGGCATCTATTTCAGTATTATCGCAGGCAAATGATCTGCCGCAGCAGGTGCTGTCACTTTTGCAGTAATTGGAGGCTGAAAAAGAATGAAAAACGAGTTAAAGCAGGACTTTACCAGGCGGCTTAGTCAATGCAATGCAGGGGAAATGATCGTGATCATTTATGATATTCTGTTTGCATATCTTGATGATGTAAAGGAGGCTCATGAAGAGGACAGTCACGAGCAAATGAAAGTGGCAATCCGCAGAGCGCAGAATGTATTGGATGAGCTGATTCACAGTTTGAATTTTGCGTATCCACTGTCAAAAAATCTGCATTCGCTTTATGTGTTTTGCAAAAACCAGCTTGCGCGTACCATGTATGAAAACCGGTTGGATGGATTGATGGAAGCAGAAAAAATTCTGCGGCGCCTGTATGGTTCCTTCGTGGAAGTCGCCAGACAGGACACCAGCGAACCATTGATGCGTAATACGCAGCAGGTTTATGCAGGTATGACGTATGGCCGTGCCTCGTTAAATGAAAATTATATGGATGATGATCAGAGAGGATTCTTCGTGTAAGAATCCTCTAATTTTTTTACACATCCAAGCAAAAATTTGTATCGCATCTGGACGGCTTTTGCCTGGTAGATATAGTAGTCAATCAAATCAGGCTCTACTACATTTTGTAGATTTTCATATACGATTTGTAAATCGGCGCTTGTTTTGTGGAGGCTGTCGATCAGCATGTCATAACCGCTCGGGGGTTCGGGTGTTGCCTTAAAAAGTTTCAAAAAATCACCTGCTTTCCTAAATGCCCTTTTTACAAGTATAAGCAAAAATGGAAAAGTTATACAAAAAATTATTTATAAAAATTTTTTCTTGACAAATAAAATAGTCATTGTTATAATCCCACTTACAACAAAAGAGGTGATGCAATTTGAATGAGATGCAGACAGCATCCATGCTGACACTGTACATGATTCTATTTACTGCAGTGATTCAGGATTTTATGTGCATGAAGATCAGTAACCGGCTGATTCTCATGGGACTGTTTTGTTCGATCGCATTTGGTATATCAATAGGCGGAGTACCACAGATCATCTATATTCTTTGGAATATATCTTTTCCGGTTATCATTTTATATCTTTTATACGTTCTTGGCATTTTGGGAGCCGGGGACATCAAACTTTTTTCCGTAATAGGTGGATTTACAAATTTTAAAACGTTGACAGACTGTATACTTGCTGCATTGCTGGTGGGGGCGATTATTTCTGTTGGAAAAATGCTACATAATCGCAATTTGCAGTTTAGCTTATTCAAAGGCAGTGTGTTTATTCGGGAACTTTTACATGGAAATTTTATGTCATATCGAAAAAGCATGGTTCAAAAAGAAAACCTGATGCATTTTTCGGTGGCAATTCTTTTGGGGTTTATGGTGGTGAGAGTTCGAATGTATATGTAGCAGATACAGTTGGAAAGGAGAAGCTATGAAGAAAGTTCGTTTAGGACTTTGTATTGGGGATAATGAATATAGTTTACGATTTACGAACTGCATAATGAATCATTATCAGGAACAAGTGGAACTGCATATTTATTCAGAGAATGCAGAATTAAAGAGAGACAGGAAATCTTATGATATCGTGTTGATTGATGATGTGAAAAATGCAGAAAAATGGGGAGGAGAAGTCCCAGTGCTGTGCTTGTATGACAGCAAAGAAGGTACAGAAAAACAAGAGGAAGGAGGCGTGTATTGGGTGGAACAATATCAGGAAGTAAATCGTATTGTGGACGAAATATTAAAACAGGTGGGAGAAGAAATACAGTGTGTGTGTCAGGGCGACCGACTGCCTGGAAAAGCACAGATTTTAGGGGTATATTCTCTTGCAGAGAATGAATATCAGCTTCCATTTGCAGTTACACTGGCAACCTTGATGGGAGAACATGAAAAGGTTTTGTTATTGGATCTGCAGGAGAACAGTGGAATCTCGCAATTGACAGGTGCAGATTGCAGAATGGGATTAGAGGAATTATTAGTGATGGCAGAGAAAGGAAGATATGCCACAAATCGTTTGATTTCATGTATCGCTCACTTGGAAAATATCGATGTAGCCTATCCGGTATACAACACAGAATGCCTTTGTGAAGCGCAGATGAAAACCTACCAGAAGTTATTTCATACCTTAGCAAAAGAGATGGGGTATGAGACAATTGTTTTAAATTTTGGTACGCGTTTTGTCGGATTCTTCGAGACACTTGATATTTGTCAGCAGGTTTATCTTATGAAAAGCCGGGGCGGGATTGGTCAGTGGAGAGAAAAAGAATTTTTTGAGGAACTTGATCAAAGAAATTTAGAACAGGTTCGGCAGAAAATTCAGAGTGTGGAAATTCCGTTGATGACAACGCCGATTATATCCTGTGAACGTCTTGTGGAACAATGGAAATGGAACGAATTCGGAGATCGGATTCGAAATCTAATGCCGGGGGTGAGATCTGTTGGATGAGTATATAAATCAGATCAGAGCCAGGGTTTTTCAAAGAATGGATTTGTCTCGCGATATGCTTGATGAGGAAATTGAAGAATTTATCTCAGAAGAGACGGCACAGATGTTGCAGGGAATGATTATTTCACTGCGTGAAAGAGTACGAATTGAACAACAGGTTTTTAATTCGTTGCGAAAATTGGATGCACTTCAGGATCTGATAGACGATCCGGAAGTATCCGAGATTATGGTAAATGGACCGCAGAATATTTTTTATGAGAAATTTGGATGTGTTCATAAATGGGAACAGAGTTTTTCCAGTGAAGAGAAGATGCAGGATATTATCCAGCAGATTGTAGGCAGACATAATCGAGTGGTCAATTTGTCGAATCCCATTGTAGATACACGTTTAAATGATGGTTCTCGTGTAAATATTGTATTATCGCCAATTTCACTGGATGGATCAGCAATTACAATACGTAAATTTCCGGAGCATCCCCTGGACATGGATGCTTTGATCAAAAAAGGAGCCATTTCAAAAGAAGCTGCAGATTTGCTTAAATATCTGGTGCAGGCCAAATACAGTCTGTTGATTTCCGGAGGAACAAGTTCCGGAAAAACGACATTTCTTAATGCATTATCGCAATATATCCCAGAGGATGAAAGAGTAATTACAATTGAAGATTCCGCAGAGTTGCAGATACAGGGAATTCATAACCTTGTGCGTCTGGAGACCCGAAACGCGAATATGGAAGGTGTTATGCCGGTGACGATTCGAGACCTGATACGGAGTGCGTTGCGAATGCGACCGGACCGGATTATTGTTGGAGAGTGTCGTGGGGCAGAGGCTTTTGATATGTTACAGGCTTTAAATACCGGTCATGACGGGGGACTTTCTACGGCACATGGCAATTCCAGCCGTGACATTTTAAGTCGTTTGGAAATGATGGTACTGATGGGAATGGATTTACCATTACATGCAATTCGACAGCAGATAGCATCGGGAATTGATGTTATTGTGCACCTTGGAAGATTACCGGATCGCAGTCGAAAGGTCCTTGAAATTACGGAGATAACCGGGTTCCGAGAAGGGGAAATTATACTGTCTCCGCTATATCAGTTGCAACAGAAGGGGGATAAGAGTGTGCTTGTTGCAATGCAAAAATTGAAATGCACCGACAAACTTATAATGTCAGGCCTGGAGGATATAGCAATCAGGGAAGGGATTATGCATGGATTACAGAAAGTATAAATTAACATGGAAAGAAAAAGGAAAGTGTCTTTTGTTGTCGATTGGAATTGGAGTGGTCATTGCATATTTATTTTATGATCACTGGCTGGGGCTTGTTTTGATTCTGCCACTATTCGTTTTCTTTTATAGAAGCGCAATGGTAAAAGGGAGAGAGGCAATACAAAGCAGATTGGCAAAAGAATTTTTAGATGCACTTCGATCAATTAGTGCAGCGCTTCTTGCTGGGTGTTCCATAGAGAACGCATGGAGAGAAGCAGAAAGAGAGATGAAGGAATTATATGGGGATAATGCAGCGATGTATCAGGAACTTGTTCAAATAAATCAGTCTGTGCGATACAATATGCCGATTGAACGTTTGTTGGAAGATTTTGCTGCTCGGTCAGGAAATGCAGATATTTCCAGTTTTTCGGAAGTATTTTCATTTGCAAAGCGAAGTGGAGGCAATTTTGAAACCATTATAAAAGGAACGGAAGGGCATATGCGCATGCGTTATGAAACCGAACGGGAGATTCAGGTTATGGTGGCATCCAGAAAATTGGAGCAAAAGGTAATGAACTTTATTCCAATATTGATTTTAGCATATTTAAAACTTACATCGGCAGATATGTTAGACAGTATGTATGGGAATCCCGCAGGAATTTTATTTATGACGGGATGTCTGGTGGCCTATGCAGGTGCTATAGTGCTGGCAAATTGCATTCTCGCAATACACATGTAAATAGATTGAAAAAGGAGAATGGAAGGGGGGATTTTATTGCAGAAGAAAAAATGCGTGGAAATTGCAATTGTATGTGTACTGTTGCTTTTTCTGGCAGGCTATCTTGAGGCCTCTGAGCGGAACATCAACAGCAAAAATCAGGTGATCCGGGGGAGTCCAGGTGAATATGATCAGGAAGTGGAACTACAACTTGACGCAGGCGATGTGGTGAAAAATTATGATTATACACTTATGGTTCCGGCTGCTGATGTAACAAAAGAAGAGGCGGACAAGTATTTTGACGCCGCAAAAGAAGAGATTTCAAAGTCCTTTTATGCAGAAGGTGATGATGAAAATGCAGTGACTTTACCGGTAAATATGCAGACCTCATACCAAAACGGAATGGTCAAAGCAGAATGGACATTAGACAGCTACAGGCTCGTGGATGTAGACGGAGTCATTATAGAAGAGGCCGTATCACAGAATGGTTCCCTAGAACGGGCTACCGTTCAACTTACCTGTGGAAATTATAAACAGGAATATGTATTTTCTTTTATGGTATATCCAAGAGTATTATCGGAGAGTGAGAAAATTCTAAAAGGTGTTAAGGAAGCCATTGATAAGGATGCAAAAAAAGAGGGAAATCAATTGCTGACACTTCCGAAAGAAGTAAATGGTGTTTCACTGCGATGGTCAGAAGCAAAAAGACATTTGGTTATCAAAATGCTCTTCTTTGAGGTAATTGTGCTTGTTTTATTGTATTTCGTTCGTATAGAACGGGAGAAAACAAAACGCAAGGAACGACAGGATCAGATGATGCTGGATTATTCGGAAGTTGTCAGTAAATTATTGATTTTAATGGGTGCTGGAATGTCTTTAAAACAGTCTTGGAATACAATTTCCGCTCGGTACTCTGATAAAAGGAAGAAAAATGAAGCACCAAAGCGTTTTATCTATGAAGAAATGGTTTACACAAATCATGAGATTCAGGATGGAGAAACAGAACTGGTAGCATATCAGAAATTTGGAGAAAGAACCGAAGTTGGAGCTTATCAACGTCTGGTTCGCATCTTAGTACAGAATGTGCAGATCGGAAGTCGTGGAATTTGCCAATTATTAAGTCAGGAAGCAGAGGACGCGATGGAAGAAAGAAAAGCACTTGCCAAGCGAATGGGGGAAGAAGCAGGGACGAAGATGCTGTTTCCGCTTTTACTCATGCTTGGAATTGTCTTTGCAATTATTATGACACCTGCATTGCTTGCATTTCAAATATAAGGAGGAAAAATTATGTTAGGATTTAAAAATTTTTTGTTGGAGGAAGATGGAGTTGGCGTAGTGGAAATGGTGCTCATCGTAGTGGTTTTAATCGGTATTGTCATTCTTTTTCGTGATAAATTGAAGAAGATCGTAGGAGATATTTTCACAACAATTGAGGAGCGTTCAGGAACAGTATAATGAGAAAACGGAACATAAAGACAAAACAACAAAAATATAAAGGAAGTATTACTATATTTGCTGCTTTGTCATTTATGCTGATTGCGCAGTTCATTTTTACAATGTTGGAAGTTTCCCGAACCATTGAGGTGCGAAAAACATTACAGATGAATACAGAATCTGTTTTAGAATCGATATTTGCCAATTATTGTAGTCCTCTCTGGGAAGAATATCGTTTACTTGGAACTTCGGTTGTCAATTCGGATGGAGATTTGTCATTCAACAATGTACAGGCACAGCTGCAAAATCTGACAGATGTGAACCTAGGGGGCAGAGAGAAATCTCTGCTCGCAGGAACATCTATGTTGACTGCAAAAATGACAGATGCAAATTTTGAAGAGTTTCTGTTGATGACAGATGACAATGGTGCTGTATTTCAGGAGGTTGTCTGTGCATATATGAAAGAGAATTTTACATATGAAACAGCACGGACGATTTACGATAATCTGAATGACATGAAGAATGCGAAGGATCAATATGGAGATGCAGGGAATAGTATTGATACGGCACGTGATTCCATAAATGAAGCTCGTGAAGAAGAAAGAAGAAAGCAGGAAGAATTTAAAAACCAGGCAGAAGACACGAAAAAGAAAGGAAAAGATTCCTCTAAAAAGAAAAAACAATTACCAAAGATGAAAGGAATATCTGGTAGAAAAGCACGGACAATAAGCTCTAAATCTAATAAAGTACAAACAGCTGAGACATCGGTGGAGATACCGGATGAGGAGGAAAATATACTGGATATTGTGTCGGAGACAAAGAAAAACGGAGTATTGTCGCTTGTTTTGTCAAGTGATGCCACGCTCTCCAATAGTACAATTTCCTTGGACAATAGTGTATCTCATCGAACATTGGAAAAGGGAAATGCCGAAACAGAAGGTTCGGATGACTGGTATTCAGATGTCCTTTTGAATCAGTATTTTAATAATTACTTTTCCTGCTATACAAATCAAAAAAGTGGTCATCACATGAAATATGAATTGGAGTATCTGATTGCAGGAAAAGGTGAGGATGCAGAAAATCTGAGAATGGTAATCAAAGAGCTTATGGCGGTAAGAGAGGCTGTAAATATGGCTAGTATTGTAACAATGGAAGATAAACAGGCAGAAGCACTTGCCATGGCTGTTACGTTGGTGGGATTTACTTTAAATCCTGCAGCCATAGCATTTGTAAAATATGCCATACTTGCTGCATGGGCTTTTGTGGAAAGTGTACTGGATCTTCGGACTTTATTGCAAGGTGGTAAAATTCCTATCATCAAAACAAATCATACATGGACATCAAATTTGTCTGAACTGCCTTCCCTGCTTTCCGGATGGAGTAAAGCAAAGGAATCGTCAACAGGTTTCGATTATCAAAGTCATATGGCTGCATTATTGCTCATGCAAAATAATGGAAAAGTATGTATGCGGGCTATGGATATGCAGGAGGCTACGGTTTGTAATGTAGAGGGTTATGAGGATTTTAAGATGGATCGAGTGATGGTTGATGCAAAAGTATGTGCAACCTATGAATATTCGCCGGTATTTCTTGGTTTTGTCACTTTAGTAGAAAAGAAGATGAACAACTTTCGAATACAGCAAACCTCACGTTACAGCTATCTTGTGGGGAAGGAGGGTGTATGAGGGTGTCTTTTTGTATGCAAAAGTTACACGATATATCAAAAACTCTCCCAGAGTCTGCAAGCAAAAGTGAGAAAGATTTTGTACCGCAAACAAAATCATCATATTTTTTAAAATTCTATATTAGCAGTGTTACATCCTGCATCAAAAAGACACCCTTGTACATCCGTGTCAAGGCATCATATACGTTAGAAGCTGCGGTCATTATTCCTATGGTAGCCGGATTTTTTGCAGTACTGCTTTTGTTTTTCCGCATTCTGCAAATAGAGACGCAGGTGCAGGAGGCGTTGGTATATACCAGTAGAAAAGTGGCAACTGAAGCATCTATGGTGGAATCACCGACGGCATTGCTGGCATCTGCGGAAGCTGTGTTTCAAAAGGAACTTCGTCAATATTTACTGCCGGATAAATATGTAAAAAGGGGATATCTTGGAGTTTCTCTTTTGGGATCGTCATTTGACAGGGGTTACGTAGAATTAAATGCAGATTATACTATAAGGCTCCCAATCGGGTTTTTCAATGAAAAAGGCGTTCGGGTGTCGCAAACAAGTAAAAGTAGAATGTGGACGGGAGATGCAGATTCGAATTGTGGGCAAAATGAGGACTATGTATATGTAACAGAGCATGGGACAGTATATCATCGGAACAGAGAATGTAATTATCTGGATTTGACCATTCGTGCAGTAAATTATGCAGATGTAGGCGCTAAAAGAAACAAAAATGAACACAAATACTACGCGTGTAGTAGTTGCGTGGCAGAAAAAATGTGGCTTAGCAATGTATATATAACGGATTATGGAACTTGTTATCACGCAAGTCTTGGATGTAGTGGATTAAAAAGAACAATTTATTTAATACCGATCTCAGAAGTCGGTGGTAAGGGGGCATGTTCAAAATGTGGAAGTCATTATTAGAAAATATTCAGGGAATTGTTTTAATGGTCGGACTAGGATTTTTGGCGTTAGAGGATATAAAAACACGCAAAATTCGATCAATGTCAATTATTGTTTTTGCGCTGGTGGGAGCAATCCTTTCGTTTTTAAATGGAAACTGGTTTGACTGGAGGCTGATCCTTGGTTTTATACCGGGTATCATTGTGCTTTTTCTCGGATTACTTACCAAGGAAACAATTGGCTATGGTGATGGACTGGTTGTTCTTGCATTGGGGTGTTATTTAAATATTTTTGAGATTATCGGATTAAGTATGCTGGCATTGACGCTGGCGGGATTGGCAGCAGTATTTTTGATCGTCGTATATCATAAAGGGAAAAAAGAATTACTGCCATTTGTGCCATTCCTTTTTGTAGCACACTTGATAGTGATTTTGTTATAACGTTAATAGAAGGATGGTGCGAAATGTCATTTATCAGAAAGGAATGGAAAGCAAGCTATACAGTAGAAGCAGCATTTGTTGTTCCGATTCTTCTTAGCGCGATGCTTGTTGCAATGCTCATTGGTTTAGATTTGTATGAGGATGTAAAGGGAGAGCAGGAACAGGAAAAAATTATGCAGATGTGGCAGGTGAAAGAATTTTATAAATATCAGATCGTGAATGAGGTGATAAAGTATGAATCATGAAATTGTATATGAGCGAAATCCAACAGGAAGTTATATGAAAATTTTTTCAAATCAGGAGGAAAATCTGGATGAAAAAATTCTTTTGAGAAGAAAAATTCCAGGATTGTTGCCAATGGAGAAGGCTTACCTGGATGGAAATGGTCAGTATTGGTACAATATATCGGGAAAGCAATCCCTAGATACTTATTGTAGTATTCAGAATGTTGGCATAGATGTAATCAAAAAAATTATTATTAGTATTTGCAGTCAAATGGAAATATTGGAATGGAATCTGATATCTATGGGAAGTCTGCTTTTAGAACCGGAATGTATTTTTGTCACAAACAGTAATCAGGAATTTATTTTTACCTCATATCCAGGTGCGGAGCATAATGTAGAAGATGGATTTCGACAATTGATGGAATATTTGCTGACGAAGGTTGACCATAAAGATGCATTGGCAGTTAGGGCTGCTTATGGTGTATATGAAAAATCATTGGAAGAAGGAATGGCAATCCGCGATGTGCGAGATTGGATTACCCGGTCAGATTCTGTGGAACAGACAGAGAAAAAGGTTCTTTTTGAAGAACCGTCTGCAGATAATATTGCTGGGGGTAATGTAAATCAGAGAGAGGTTCCGGCTATAGCTAATTTTATGGAAGAAAAACCAATTGTACAAAGTGTGCAGGAGAATCGCACTTATCACAGTGAAAATTTCAAAAAGCAGGATCAAAGTAAAGATAAGAAAAAACAGTGGGATAGTTTTTTAAAGGAAAAATTCAGCTCATTGGGATTTAAAACCGCCGAGAAAACAAAAAAGAAACAGGTCCAAAGAACAGAAGAGGTATACCCTGAAGAGCAAATGTATATGATTCCGCAGCCAACAATTCATCCAACAGTATGTTTAAGTGGTAATGACGGTAGTGCGAGAGGTGTTCTTATATATCAGGGAACGGAACAACTATCAGACATTTATCTGGATCAGAAACCTTTACAGGTGGGAAAAAGTGCAGCTGCAGATGTTAAAATTGATAAAGAAACCATTAGTCAGTTACATGCGAGAATCTGGCCGGAAGGGAACTCCTTTTATATAGAAGATTTGAATTCCACGAACGGTACATTTGTAAATGATGAAACATTACCATATAAGCAAAAGAGAATACTTCAGGTGAATGATATTGTGCAATTTGCAGATGCACGATTTCGTTTTTGTTAGGCTTGTAATTCCACCAATTCATGCGTATACTAAAACTAAGAAAATTTTATTTGCTATGGAATGAGGTATATGCGATGTCGGGACGAAAAGACAGCGAGCCAATTATGACAATCATATTTGTTGTAATCAATGTACTTGTGTTTGTTGTGCTGGAAATTATGGGAGATACACAGAATTCTGAATTTATGGCAGAACACGGAGCTGTCTGGCCACCATATGTTAGTGAGGGACATGAGTATTGGAGACTTCTGACAGCTACATTTATGCATTTTGGATTTGAACATATAGCGAACAATATGCTGATTCTTGTATGCGCAGGAATGATTTTAGAGAAAGCGTTGGGGCATGTGAAATTTACTATTCTGTATTTGATCGCAGGAGTAGGCGGAAATGTACTTTCCTGTGCGCAGATGCTGCATACGAAGGATTATGCTGTAGCAGCCGGGGCATCCGGTGCTATTTTTGGCATTGTTGGAGCTTTGCTTTGGATCGTGATTTTACATAGAGGACGATATGAGAGCCTGACAGGGAAAGGATTACTTTTTATGATTGTAATTACCCTGTATTATGGAATTACCACCGGTGGAATTGACAACTGGGGGCATATTGGAGGCCTTCTTATGGGCTTTGTTATGGGAATCATTTTGTATCGAAGAGTTGATTTTAGGAGAGAAAATCCATATACTTAAAAGTAGCAGAATAAGGAGAAGGTGCGCATGAAGATAGTAGTTTATTATGGTGGAAGAGGGTTGCTGGATGACCCGACGCTTTATGTATTAAAGAAAATGGAAGATGTATTGCGGGAGTTGCGAGTATCGATTGAGCGTTACAATATATATGAGCACAAAAACGAGATTGCAACATTGCCGCAGACATTCAAAGAAGCAGATGGAATTATTCTTGCTACGACAATTGAGTGGCTGGGAATTGGTGGATATATGCAGCAGTTCCTGGATGCCTGCTGGTTGTATGGGGATAAAGAAAAAATTAGCCATACATATATGCAGCCGATTGTAATGTCTACCACCTATGGAGAACGAGAGGGTGAGATGACATTGTCGAATGCCTGGGAGATCCTGGGAGGATTACCATGTCCGGGATTGTGTGGATATGTGGAAGATCTGACAACTTTTCAGATGAATAAGGATTTTGGTCTTATTATAGAAAAGAAAGCAGAAAATTTATATCGCACGATTTCACAGAAAATCAAGAGTCTGCCAAGCAGTAATCAGGCAATCAAGCAGAATGTATCAAGAACACAGAGCATGAATCTGACACCGCAAGAGAGTGAGCAGCTTTCCAAATATGTATCAGACGATTCTTATGTGAAGCAACAAAAAGAAGATATAGAAGAACTTGCTTCGATGTTCAAAGATATGTTAGGGCAGACAAAGAGTGACGAAGATATGCCATATATCAAGGAACTCGAGAGCCATTTTATCCCGGCGGAAGACTTTAAAGCAAGATATTCTCTTATTATAGAAGATATTAAGAAACCATTGTATATTGGTGTGGATGGGGAAGAACTTGTTTTGCATTATGGACAGGAAAACGAGGTGGATGTGGTTGCAAAGATGAGCAAAAATGTTCTTCAGTCCATTTTGGATGGACGAATGACGTTCCAGAGAGCCTTTATGACAGGGGAAATGACAGCGCGGGGGAATTTCAAAACCCTTCGTATGTTAGATCAGATTTTTGTATTTTAAAAGATAGGAGGACAAAAATGAGAGACGATAATTGTATTTTTTGTAAGTTGGCAAATGGAGATATCCCAACGAACAGTATTTATGAGGATGAAGATTTCAATGTAATTTTGGATGCAAGTCCTGCAACAAAGGGACATGCACTGATTTTGCCGAAGCAGCATTATGCAAACATGTTTGAAATTGATGATGAAATACTTGCTAAGGCAGCAAAGCTTGCAAAGCGTGTAATTACACACGAAAAAGAAGTGCTTGGTTGTGATGGATACAATGTATTGCAGAATAATGGAGAAGTTGCTGGTCAGACAGTATTTCATTTCCATATGCATCTGATTCCAAGATACGATGGAGAGAAAACAATCATTGACTGGGATCATAAAGAATTTTCAGATGATGAGATGAAAGCTATCTGTAATGAGATGAAACTTTAAACAACAAGTAAAATTTTAAACAGAGCGCAATGTAGTATTACACAATATAAAAAGAGGGCAGGCATCAGCGTGCCTGCTCCTCAATTAAGTTTATGATAGTACCGATGGAATCCATCTGTCCGCTCTCGGACATTGCTTTTTTATATTTTTCCCTGTTTTCATATACTTCTTTTACAGCAGAAAGAAGTGTCTTATCCGTTAACTGTTCTTCTTCGAGAACGTAAGAAAATCCCTGTTTTGCAAAAGATTTTGCATTCAAAATCTGATCACCACGGCTGGCAGCAGCAGAAAGTGGAATCAGGATATTTGGTTTATGCAAAGCCAGTAATTCGCAGATGGAATTTGCTCCGGCGCGGGAAATAGCCATATCTGCAAGTGCAAACATATCTGTTAATTCAGCACTTGCATATTCGAATTGTGCATATCCGATGATGCCTTTTAATTGCTCATCAAGATTTCCCTTGCCACATAGATGAATGACATAAAATTGTTCAAGTAATTCCGGTAATACTTTACGAACAGCTTCGTTGATTACCTTGGAACCAGAACTTCCACCTACAATTAAGAGAACTGGTTTATTATGGTCTGGAAAACCACAGTAGCGAATGGACGCTTCTGCATTTCCGGTAAAAAGTTCCCGACGAATCGGAGATCCTGTCAGGACAGCTTTTTCTGCAGGAAGATATTTCATTGTTTCCGGGAAGTTGCAGCATACTTTCTTGGCACCGCGGATCGCAATTTTGTTTGCAAGTCCCGGTGTAATGTCGGATTCATGAATGATTGCCGGGATGTGACAATGTTTTGCAGCCAGTACCACAGGAACAGATACAAATCCACCTTTGGAAAAGACAATATCCGGTTTTATTTTTTTTAATATAGAAATAGCCTGACCATAACCTTTAAGAACTTTGAATGGATCTGAAAAATTTTTCCAGTCAAAATAGCGACGGAGTTTACCGGAAGAAATTCCGATGTATGGAATGTTTTGAGCCTCAATTAATTCCTTTTCCATACCGTTATAAGAACCTATGTAGGTAATGTCATAACCGGCTTCTTTTAATGCCGGCATCAAAGCAATATTTGGAGTAACATGACCTGCGGTACCACCACCGGTCATTACGAT
This sequence comes from Lachnospiraceae bacterium, assembly GCA_902363675.1. Lineage (GTDB taxonomy): Bacteria > Bacillota > Clostridia > Lachnospirales > Lachnospiraceae > Roseburia. The sequence goes on from CABJAV010000025.1 coordinate 39,512, forward strand.
TTTCTTTGTCGTTTTCATGAAGATATATCCTCTCTGTTTGTTATTTGGAATTCGTAGTCTATGCTGATCTGACAGCAAGCAGTTACATGAAAACTATATTATACTTTCCAGACAAAAAGTCAAGAAGCATGGGGTTTGGACACTGTTATACGCCAAAAATGACAAACTTTACGTGCGAAAAACTGTCGAAACTTGCGACCGAAAGGATATTCCGAAATATGCACTCTTTCATTATAATATAGTTACAGGATGTACGATAGTTAACAATATGAAAGAGAGGCAGTTGATATGACAATTTTATTGCAGATTATGGAGTGGATACATACATACCAGAGAGAGGTTTTTGCAGGAGCTTTTTTGGGTGTACAGGCAGTTATTTTTATTTTTCTTATGGTGGTGTCGCATAAACTGACAAAGACACGAAAAATAATAAATAAGATGGCAGATCAAATTGTAAATCGAATCGAAAACAGTCTAAAACCTGTTGTGGAACAGAAGGCAGATTATACAACAGAAAAGCATATAGATCATGTTACGGAGGATCATCAGAAGGATGAGGAGGAGAATCGTGTGATTTCCTCTGTTTTGAAAGAAATTTTCCCGTAGGAAATGTGTATGTTTGCTGTAAAATGTTAAGCTGACTGTAATATTTATTTTCCAAGTAGCAAATGCAGGGTGTGCCAGGGGTTTGACACACCCATTTTTTATACAAAAATTAAGCGAATGTGGAGAGAAACACCCAAATTCTACCAAAAATTTGACAAACGCCTTTTACTATGCTACAATGCCAACTGTAACAAACTTGTAACATTTGAAATAAAGTGTTTAAAAACGCAACATAAGTGTAATACTTATCGCATAAGATAGGAATACATGATTGCGCACATCATTGTTGTTGATGATATACAATGATAGAATACGGAGGTTCATAATGAAATTTGACAAGAAAGTGATTGAAAGTGTAATGGTAGCAGGAATTGCTCTTGCATTAACAATCACAGCGGTTACTGGTAATGGAGTGAAAGCCGCTGATCAGGTGGCAGAAACACAGATGGACAAAAATGGAATGGCTGGAGTAGCAGTTGCTATGAACGCATATGAACTCGAAGCAGCAGATATGCTTGACAGTATAGTCTCTGTTGAAAAAAGTGATTCCAATATCGTTGCAGCATCAGCAGAGGACACAACGGATGTATCAGATACACCGGTAGAAAGTGATACTTCAGAAGGTGTTGAGACAGAACCACAGGTAGCTGTACAAGATTCAAAGGATGATAAAGAATTGTCCGATGAGGAAAAAGAGTGGAACAATAAACTGATGGCAGATGTTGATGAGTTCTTGTATGTACGTAAGTCGGCAGATGCGGATTCAGAAATTGTTGGTAAGATGTATAAGGGTGACCGCGCAGTCATTAAGGATGAAGGAAGCGAATGGACAAAGATTGCTTCTGGAAACGTAAAAGGATACGTGAAGAACGATTACTGCGTGACAGGTCAGAAAGCATATGCATATGCCAAGAAAAATTGTAAGACGGTTGCAAAAGTTGAGATTGACGGACTTCGTATCCGTAAGAAAGCAAGTACCGATGCAGGCGTAGTTAAGACAGTTGCATCCGGAGATAAACTTGTTGTAAATACGAAGGCTGATGCAAAAGATGGATGGGTTGCAGTTAAAGTTGATTCTCAGACTTGTTATGTAAGTGAAGATTATGTTACAGTTGCATTAAAGACAGGTAAGGCAATCACGATTGAGGAAGAGATTGCAGCGCAGAAAGAAGAGGAAGAGCGTAAAGCAAAAGAAGAGGCTGCAAAACAGGAAGCTGCAAAGAAGAGTGCACAGAGTGCTTCATCTTCAAGTTCTGCTTCGAATGGTCAGACAACAACAACTTCTTCTTCGCAGGGAACATCCCTTACAGCATCTGCGGATGATGAAACCCTGCTTGCAGCATTGATCCAGTGCGAGGCAGGCGGACAGAGTCAGCAGTGTATGATTGCTGTAGGAGCTGTTGTAGTGAATCGTGTACACAGCGGAAGTTTTGCAAATAGCATTCGTGGTGTCATTTATCAGCGTGGTCAGTTTGGCCCGGCTTCTTCCGGAAGATTAGAGTCCAGACTCGCAAGTGGTGTGAGCGCAAGCGCCAGACAGGCAGCGCAGGCAGCACTTGCAGGAAATGATCCGACAGGTGGCGCAAAGTACTTTAAGCTTGCATCCAGCGGACACGCAGGCGTTGTGATCGGACCGATTGTATTTTATTAATTTTTGATTGGTTCATGAATCATGGATCATACAGGCAGATGTATCGATATTTCGATATATCTGCCTTTTCTAGTGTGCCGAGCATGGCACTAATCTTACTGGTGAAAGTCCAGTCACGGGTATTTACCGCCAAGTGTAGTGAACCACAAGTCGGTACCAGTAATGGTATGGATGAAGGAAGTGGTGTAACAAAGTTCTTGAGCCTACGTACAGAAACTTGATA
>CABJAV010000026.1 GCA_902363675.1 Lachnospiraceae bacterium
CAGTATTTTGAAGAAGTTAACCGCGAGCCAGTAGTTTACCATTGGAAATATAAAATGGATGAAATCAGCGAAGCTGAAGCATCTTCAATTTAATATAGCAGTTATTTATTATCCAATATACTAGAACAGAAAGAACAGCTTATCGTGGAACTGAAGACGCAGCTCAGCGAATCTCTGACCTTGAACGAGAAATTAAACAAAGAGAACAGAGCCGGGAATATTCAAGCATTAAAGAACGACTTGAAGCTGGCAGACAGAGCATTGCGGATCGAGAAAGAGAAGTTGCGAAGCGCAAACGTCATGATAGAGGAATGTCAAGATAAAATATGCTATTTAACACAGGAACGGGATTATGCCCGGACACATCAGAAAATCGTAGAAATACCGGTAGAAAAGCCGGTACTCTATGAAAAATGTGAAGCCTGTAACCGGACAGCCTATCAGAATGCAAAAGCAAAATACGAAACACAAAAAGAGCGACTTGCAGGACAGTATAAAGCAAAAACGGTAATGTTCCAAACAACCTTGTTCCTTCTTGCATGGTATTCGTTGACAACCACTCTTTTTCAGGCAGTACAGTCAGATATGTTCCTTGTCGATTGTAAATCATTCTTCAATGATTTAGCATCATTCATACAAACCTTTGTCGGATGGACGATTGATGCCGGGCATTCTGCGGCACAGATTAGTACAAAAATTCCAAATGCTTTTATAGCCGGAATGGTATATTGGTTATTGCTAATATTGATTGTAGGAATATGTATGGCAGGAACAGGGATGCTGGCGATACTGATAGAAATAAAGGTTATAGAATTATATAAGAAAAACTGTTGGGATGTTATTACTCTACTAATGATACTGACAAGTGTTGCTATTGTCATTTATTTTGGAGAATCAATCAAAAAAGTACTGTCAGTAAATCTTCTATTGCTTTTCGTACTTTCGCAGGGCGCATATGTTGGAATTAGATGTTATCTTAAAGTTTGGTTAGAAAAAAGACCATATTAGTATTTTCAACTTACTGTATAGACAGTAAAATTACTCCATACCAGCCTAGTGAAAATTTACTGTATGAAAAGAAGTATTACAGAGAAAAAAGGCTGTAAAAACAGGAACAGCCAGCCCGAAAGAATTTACGGACTGGCTGTATCAGCAGAGTAATGTAATTGTGGAGCTGACCGAGATATGAAAAGCTTTCTATCATCAATTTCGCATTATTGCAATAACAGATTGCTTCTTCCATGAATGAATAAGCAATATTGTCATCAAACTTTCAAGCATAAACATAGCAACAGCAAAAAGAGTAAAAGCAACAACCGGAAATACAAATCCCGTAGACATGCCTGCATTTTTCAAAAATATACCGATTGCATATCCGCCGGGGATTCCAACAACAGCAGTTATAAGCAATGCAATCAAAGTAGTAAAAAGACCTTCCATCATAAATGCTTGCTTCAACTGCTTATTTGTCATACCAATAGATTTTAGTGTGCCCATTTCCTGTTTCTGTGATAAAAGATTTGTCACAGTAAGATTGATTTGATTGATGACCGCAAATATCCACAAGATGGCTGCAATCGCATAAGCTAATGTAAAACCTGCACGATTGTCTGATTGGTGTTCTACAATAAAATCTTGAAGGGTTTGTAAGCGAACATCCCTATTGTCAGAAACGAGTAATTTGAGTTCTTGCTCGATTATCTCCTGATATTCAGCTTCTGCTTGTATTTCGATTGCGTATGTACAGTCATAACCTGCAAGTTCTTTGAGCATATTTTCCGGCATTCTGAAAATATAGCCACCCATTCCATCATTGCTGGAAGTGATTGCACCAATTTTGAATGCTTTTGTTATTGTTTTACCACTATGATTTTTGAAATTAAAGGTCACAGTATCCCCAATTTGAGGTTTCCAATGGTAAACATCATAAATACGTTCGGGATCACTTACAACTAATTCTGTATCATCAGTAATATTTCCAGACAAAACCGCTGCATTTAGCGACGCCAAATCCTTTTCATTATAGCCGAGCATCAAGGTGCTATCTGAAATATCATTGTCTGTTGAGAAATCAACTGGTACGGTAGCATAAGTAAATATATTGCTAACTCCCTCTATATCTCCAACACGCTTTACATAATCAGAAAAATATTCTTTCTGCAAGAGAGCATCCAAATTTTCACTTTCGTTTTCTAAATCAATGCTGATTTTGAAATCTCCGTACTTCATATCCCAATAACGAGCCATACTCTCGGCATTAAAAGAACTCTGATAACTTGCTGCAAGGAAAAATATAACTCCGCACAGTCCCAATGATAAAATGGTCAATAGAGATTTTTTTCTGTTTCTGGAAAAGCTGATTTTCGCTAAATATACAGGCGTAATACGATGTCTTTTGTGAGTGCGGTAATTTACAATTCCCACTGGATTTTTCAGGGCGGAAATTGGAGAAGTATTCGCTGCAATTTTTGCTGGTTTACGAACACTAATATAAACAAGCAGTATTCCAAAAAGGCATGCGCCACATAGAGAAACAATAAATGCAAATACTGACCAGCCTTTTGATTGCAGACAATAGCTGATGATCGTTCCCATGATACTACCAATTAAAATCCCCGGAACTGCAAGCATATAACCCTGTTTAAGAACTATTTTATAAATTTGCTTTTTACTTGCCCCTATTGTCCGAAGCTGTCCGAACTCAGCAACTTTTTGTCCAACCGAAATATAGAAAATGCTGTAAATTACAAGTGCGGCAGCTAAAAACAAAATGGCAGCAACTACACCATATACCGCATAATTACTGAAGGACAAAGTTGTATTTACATAATCATAGTAACTGCTGACTGTCCAATTATTCAGTCCAGTCTCCTCTGAAATTTGAGATAATATTTCTGTTGCTTCGTCTTTTGTAAGGGTATCTGCATTTTCAAGCCAAACATATCCATTAAGCAGGTTATTTCCACGTAATTCCCGGCATTTTTCAAGTGAAACAAAAACAGGATAAGCGGTAGAAGTTTTATCATGATAAATACCAACAATAGTATAATTCTTCAAAGTACCATCCAGATTCAACTGAACTATGGCGTTGATTTCCGGAGACTTATTTTCACTGGCAAAAAAGGCATCTGTAACAGCAATTTCACTTGCTTTCTCTGGATATTTTCCGTCAAAGGCAGGAATCAAACTAAGCATGTCATCATCATAATAAATCAGAGACAGTTCTTTAGAATTTTCTTTCACTGTTTTGATATTACAGGAAAGTCCTACACTTTTTACTTCTTCGTTTGCTAACAACTTTTCTTTACTGTCCTGCGTAATGTCAAAGAAAATCCCTTGATGTAATCCTTCGATTTCTTTCTGATTTTGATAAATGATATTTTGCACTGTGAGCAACGACATCATTATCATAGCAACGGCTACAATAATTGCCGAAAGGCAAAATAAGTTTTTCTTCTTATCAAAACGCACACTTTTTCGTGCTAATTTTTTAATTACTGCACTGGTATCATTTTCAAAAGGATAATTCATAATTCCCACCTCCTTTAGCCAACAATTTTACCATCTTCAATCCGTACAATGCGGTCTGCGAGTTGAGCGATCTCGTTGTTGTGAGTAATCATTACAATGGTCTGATTAAATTCTCCGCTGGTATGCTTCAAAAGCCCTAACACATCTGCACTGGTCTTGCTATCAAGATTTCCGGTCGGTTCATCAGCAAGGATAATCGCAGGCTTCGTAATTAAAGCTCGTGCAATCGCTACACGTTGCTGTTGACCGCCTGAAAGATTGTTCGGCATATTTTCCAGTTTATCTTCTAAAGCCAACATATACACAACTTCGTCCATAAATTTCTGGTCTACTGTATCGCCATCCAGTTCCACAGGCAGGACGATATTTTCATATACATTCAAAATCGGAACCAGATTATAATTTTGGAAGATAAATCCGATGTTACGACGGCGGAAAATTGTCAATTCATCATCATTCTTTTTTGCGAGTTCTTCTCCCCGTACAATCACGCTGCCGGAAGTGGGGGTATCAAGTCCTCCCATCATGTGAAGCAATGTAGACTTACCGCTGCCGGAAGTTCCAACTACGGCAACAAATTCTCCCTGTTCCACAGTAAAATTTACACCATTAAGGGCACGAGTAATATTTGGTTCTGTGCCGTAATACTTCTTTAAGTCGATTGTTTGTAAAATGCTCATATTCAAATGCTCCTTTCAAGGCTTTCTATCTGTTGATAAAGCCATTGTAAACCACAAATGTTACACAAATGTCCGAGATAGAAAAAATTTTTATCGAAAATCAGAGTGAAATGTTACAACGCTCGGACATTTCAAAAAAAGTGGTTATATCTTACCTTACAGGAAGCATAATAGAAAATTCTGAGCCTTGCCTCAGCTCTGAAACAACCTTGATATAGCCCCCTTGCCTTGTTACAATCTCACGAGCCAAATACAAACCTATTCCCACACCCTGTTGATCGTGTACTTCTTCCTCACGATAGAAGCGCCGGAAGATGGCAGCCTGATTGCTTTCTGAAATGCCCTTGCCGGTGTCGGTCACTTTGACCTCTACGTACATTTCCCACTGAACCACTGATACAGAAATCTTTCCACCTGACGGAGTGTATTTTACTGCATTGTCCAGCAGATTGAAAAGGGCTTCGCTTGTCCACTTGCTGTCATGGGAGATTATCAAATTTTCCGGGCAATCCACGGATACAGCAATTTCTTTTTTCTCTGCGGCATATACAATACTGCTCATGGCTTGTGCAAGCGTATGGAATAAGCTGCTGTCTTTCTTTTCTAATCGTATTGCTCCGGTTTCCAACCGGGACGTTTTAACCAGTGCTTGGAACAGAAAATCCAGTTTATCAGTCTGACTACGTATGCCTTGTAAAAAGTCCATCCGTTCTTCTTCTGAAACAGGCTTTGTTAAAAGTGTGTCCGTTACCATTTGCAAATTGCTGACAGGCGTTTTAACTTGATGTGAAATATCAGAAATCAGCATTTGAAGCTCCTGTCGTTCCATGTCTACCTTGTGCCGGTTTTTCTGCATAATCTCATACAACCGAATTAAGCGGTGGTTGATACGGGCAAAAAGAGTTTCACTATCATTTGACTTTTGTAATTCCTCGTTTCCATCAATCATGTTGTCCAGCGTCCGGCACAAATTAGAAGTAAAATGAGAAAGGCGTTTTCCAAAAATCAGCACCAATAGCCAAATCCAGAAAAACGCACAGAGTGTCAATGTTCCACCCACTATAAAAATTCGTATATCCTGCATTATACCGCCGAAAATACCGGTAATTACCAGCATAGAGAAAACCATGCCAGCACTAACCAGTCTACAAATTTTCTTAGCAGAAAGGTTATTCAGATTCATTTCTTTTCGCCTCCTGTCCATTGATACCCCATACCATAAACCGTTTTGATATATGTGTCGCCATCCGCTTCAATCTTACTGCGAATACGGCTGATAGAAGTAGTAAGGGTATGTTCATCTACATATTTTTCATCAACATCCCACAGTTTTTCTAAAAATTGTTGGCGAGTAAGTACCTGCTTCGGATTTTTAAGAAATAGGTTCAACATTTTATATTCCATCGCAGAAAGTGCTAATGGTTTCCCGTTCAAACTTGCAAATTGTTCCGAAAAATCCAGAAACAAGCTACCATCCTCGTAAATATCCTTAGCTGGTTTGTGATGCTCCAACATAGCGAACATGGCTTTGATTTTTCGCTGCAAAGCACTAATCGAAAAAGGTTTCGTGATATAATCCACTGCACCAGCTTCATATCCCCGTATCTGATTGCTTTCCTGATCGTTGGCAGTTAGAAATATAACTACTGTATCAGGATGCTCTGGCTTGATAAGACGGCATAGGTCATAACCATTTCCGTCTGGTAAATTTATATCCAGCAATACCAAATCAAAAATGTTTGTTTTTAATGATTCAGCGGCTGTCCTTGCATTCAGAACAGAAGTTATTGTGTAACCGTCCAATTCCAAATTATAAGTAAGCGTTTTATTCAAAAGATTATCATCTTCGACAATTAAAATATGCTTCATATTATCACTTCCTTTTCTTTTTGCAGATAGTATAACAGGCAAATGTCCGAGAATTGTTACAAGGACAAATATATTTTTCATTTTACAGCTTTTTTCTGTGTACTGCAATTTTATAAAAGAAAGGACAGCAGTGTCAAATTGCTGTCCTTTCTTTTATCATAGCTGGTAGTGTATAAGCGTGGGTTCATCATATCGGGTGTGGTATCTTTAACTACAGGAAACTCCCTACAACACTATCTCACTTCTTGCTTAATAAAGTTCTAATGAATCTTCTGTATCCACCCACATCTGTAAATTGCCATCAAGATATAATCTTGCATATTCCAAAGGCTCATCCACAGCCAATGAAGTAAGCGCACATTCTGATCCATATGTGGTTTTTAAATTTTTTTCAGCTTCCCAGCAATCAATGCGAAGCATATATCCAGCACTTGTGTAAACATCAATACTATCGTGGTTTATATTATATTCTGCATAAATTGTTCTCATCGTATCTTATCTCCATTTTCTTTTGATAATCAGTTACAGAGTTAAATATCGAAAACATTTCAATCAGTTCACCATGTCGTTATTGTTATATGTTATATTGTGTTATGAAATTTTCTTTCCCTTAATTTTTCCCATATTAAGGTTCATGAAAAGCAATGGGAAAATGTAACACAAGGGAAAGAGTAAGGGAAAGTTCACTTGCTACAAACTTAGTATTTTCAAGGGTTTGCGAAGAATTTGATAATCAAATATAACAGTTATTAAATTTCCTAAAATATGTGAAATATCAACTGGGATTTATTACTCCAAAATAACCGGAAGCATAATCATAATAATTCCAAATAGGGCAAATAGAATACCACCTATTTTTGTTGTTTTCAAGTAAAGCTCAGATGGTTCATCTGCACGATAAGATTTCCATTCTTCTGTTAATTTCCATATTAAGCCCGGCTTTAAGAAGATAAACATACCTAACGCAAAGATTATGATTCCACCACCAATAGACCACCACATATTTACCATCTCCTTTAGCAAATTCCGATTTGTTGATTTGTTCGTAATCATATTTTATCATACAGACTTTAAGAAATCTATTCATTTTCACTTAATTTTCGGAATTTTAGGAATAGTAAGGGCTGCTGCCTGTCAAATTCTTGTGTGTTACTTTACCGCACATGAGCATTTGCACCGGGAATGTATCGCAGGGATGGATCGGAAGAAGATTTTGAGTACCTGAAATATTATGGTCGACGTCTTACCGAAGACCTTGAACAGAATTTTGACTGCCATGTGCATATTCACAAAGGAAGTTCTTATGTGATGCTGCAGGATGACTGCCGGATGGGAAATGCATTTCCGGGAAATAATGTACTATCCGATATTATCCTTTTGTGCCTGTCAGAAATCAGGACACGGATAGAACAAAAAGAATGGAACGTACAAAAGGATGAGATTTGCATTGTGGACATGGTGTCTTTTGAACAGATGATACAGAGTGTCCGACAACAGCATGGACAGGGATTTTCCAAGAATTACAGGGAGATGCCGGACAGTGAGTTTATCAGCACGGTAATGTCTGCCATGGAATTATGGATGTTTATAAAGCGGGACAGATCGGCACATCAGGTGGAAATCTACCCGGCAGCCGGAAAGCTGCAGGGCCGGTATCCGAAGGATTTTACAGGAGGACAGAAAAATGGGCAGTAGATGGCAGGCGAGTAAAATAGGATTAATTAATTTCTGGTATTATGACGAGCAGGAATTTCCGTTTGTAAAAGGCCGGATGCTGTTAAGAGGCTCCAACGGATCCGGTAAATCCGTAACAATGCAGAGCGTGGTACCACTTTTATTGGATGGAAATATGAGTCCGGAACGTCTCGATCCGTTTGGTTCAAGAGATCGAAAAATGAGCAGTTATCTGTTGGAAGAGGATGATGGACGGGAAGAACGTACCGGCTATCTGTATCTGGAATTTAAACGGGAAGAGACGGAAAATTATCTGACGATTGGTATGGGAATCCGGGCACGACGTGGAAAACCATTGGACAAATGGTATTTTTCGTTGACCGATGGCAGACGTGTGGGCGTGGATTTCTTTTTGTACAAAGAGACCAATGAGAAGGTGACATTGTCAAAAAAAGAGCTCGAGAACCGCATCGCAGCAGGCGGACAGGTGTTTGACCGTCAGGCGGATTATATGGAATATGTCAATCGCCAGATTTTCGGATTTGACACAGTAGAGGAATACAAAGAGATGATTGATCTGCTGATTCAGCTGCGTACACCGAAGCTGTCAAAAGATTTTAAGCCTTCTGTCATTAACGATATTTTAAGTGATTCCCTGCAGCCGCTTTCCGATGATGATCTGCGTCCGATGTCTGATGCAATTGAAAATATGGATCAGATGACGATGAACTTAAAAAGCCGTCAGGAGGCGCAGCAGGCGGCACAGAAAATCCAAAGTGTATATGACAAATATAACAGGTTGGCATTATATGAAAAAGCAAAAAAATATCAGGATATTTGCAGCGATATAGAAGCTGCTGACAGGGAACAGAAAAAGCGCAGGACGGACATTGCAGAAAGTGAAAAAGAAATTGCTTCATTATTCGACAAGTATCAGGAGATGCAGGCAAAGCATGATGCAATGGAGAAAGAAAAGGAATCCTTAAGCAAGAGTGACGCGGTAGGTTTAAAAGACCGGGAAGCAGAGCTTGTGAAGGAGATGAAGCGCCAGCAGGGGATTATTGACAGTAAGAATTCGGCTTTGCAGGGAAAGCAGGAACAGTACCGGGAGGAAGAGGGCAAACAGAAAAAAGAAGAAGACCGCAAATTCGAAAAAGAAAGAGAAATTTGTAATCTTTTTGAAGAGATGCAGACAGAGGCGGATTGCATGGCTTTTGAGGAACACAGCTTTTTTCAAAAGGAATGTGAGGAACATTTGGAAGAAACAATTGCATTTGATACGCATGAAAAACAATTTTCTGATGTAAAAAACAAAATACATAAAGCTTTCTGGATCCTGCAGGAAACGAATTTGCTTGAACCACGGGCAGAAGAACTTTTGAAACAAAGAGACAGCATCCGAAAAGAACTGGATGCGATACAGCGGGAGATCGCTGCGAAAGATATGCTTTTTGTGCAGGAACAAAATGCGTGGAAGGAAGCTTTGTATGCGTGGAATGGTTCGAATACGGAACTTCTTCTGGATAAAGAACAGTTAAAAGACTGCTGTAGATATGCAGAGGATTTCGGGGAGGACGCAGACTTTGCCGAGGTGCGGAAACAGGTGGCAGACATCTGGTTTTCCTATAAAAATCCGTTGGAGCTGCAGGTACATGAAAAGGAAAATGTGTATGAGCAGAAGCGACTGGAGAAAGAACAGACAGAAGAGGATCTGACAGAATGGGAGAATGCCAAAGATCCGGAACCGGAACGCTCGGACGCAGTTATAAAAAACAGACAGCGTCTAGATGAACTGCAGATTCCGTATCAGGAGTTTTATAAGGCGATTGAGTTTGGCGATTCGCTGAGCGAAATGGAATGCAACTATTTGGAAGAAGCGTTACTGCAGATGGGGATTCTCGATGCACTGGTCGTGGATGTCTCTTACCGGGAGCAGGTACTGACACTGTCGGAAGGATGTGAAGACCGCTATCTGTTTGTGCAGAAATCACACAGCGGAAAAAGTCTGCTTGATGTTCTGGAACTGAACGATTCCATGAATGACATTTTTTCTAATCAGCGTCTGACAGGCATTTTGTCCAATATCGCATATGACGAGGATGGTGTAATCTCGGTTTCCCCGGAAGGCATTTATCAGATGGGCGTTTTGTGCGGAACAATCACAGGGGAACATGTGGCCGGATTTCTGGGCACTCGTGCAAGGGAACGAAACCGTCAGGAGCACATCAAAGCCTGCAGGGAAAAAATTCAGGAATTGCAGAATATAATGAAGCAGCTGGAAGACGAGAAGAATGTGCTTGAAAACCGGATGCAGAAGCTGGAAATGGAATATCAGGCTTTGCCGGAGGATACAGATTTGCGTGCGGCCTGGAAGATGCTTGTGCAGGAGCAGCACAGATATGAAATAAAGAAGACGGAATGTAGTGAAGTAGAGGAAAATTGGAAGAAGCTTTCGGAACAGATACAGGAAAAGAAAAAGAAAGCGATGGAAATTGCGCAGCAGTTGTATCTGCAATGCAGCTATGCAGTATTCCGGGATGCCGAGGAAGCAGCAGCGGATTATGAGAAGAATCTGATTGCTTTGAAATCTGCACATGAGATGTTTTTACAGAGTGTAAGACATATTCAGGATCTGGCGGAGCGTCTGGAAAATATTGACGCAGATCTGGAAGAAATCCGTTATGATCTTTCAGGTGCACAGCGTCAGCTTGCAAAAGTAACGCAGGAACATACATCGGTTGTGGAGCAGTTGAAACTGACGGATTATGAACAGATCAGGGAGAGGCTGGATGCCTGCGTTGCATGGCTGAATGATTATCCGGAAGAATTGAATCAATGTGCGCAGAAACGGGCAAAAGTAGAGGAACATCTGCGTACTTTGTGTAATCAGGAAGAAGACTGGGAAGTTCACCGGCAGACATTGGAAGAAAAGTATATCTGGAGAAAGAAATGTTACGAGGCAGAGCTGGCACTTGATTATGTTCCATTCCCGGGAGATATGCAGCTGGATCTTTCAGGCATTTGCACATACTTAGAGAGTGATGTAAAGACACTTGGAAAGAAAAATATCATTGCCAGTCTGAACCAGGTATATTTTGAAAATCGTGGATTCCTGAATGAATATCAGGTGATGCAGGGAGATTTGTTTACGGAATTTGATGAAAACATGCCGGCAGGAGAAGCAGAGGCGGCTAGACAGGATTTTACGGCACGCTATCAAGGAACAAAGCTTCCGTTCGCACGGCTTTTGGTGCATTTACAGGAGGACATTGCGCAGTTACAGGATTTGATTAAAGCAGGAGACCGCGAGCTGTTTGAAGATATTCTGGCGAATACAGTCAGTCGCAAAATCCGTGGGAAAATTAATGCTTCCAATGCATGGGTAGAGAAGATGAATGCTCTGATGGGCAGTATGAATACATCCAGCGGTTTGAAACTGAGTCTTCGCTGGAGAAGCAAGACGGCAGAGAGTGAAAACCAGCTGGATACAAAAGAATTGGTAGAACTGTTAAAGAAGGACTACCGGTTAATGAGCGAGGAAGAGGCAGCACGTCTGTCCACGCATTTTCGGTCAAAGGTCGAAGAGGCGAGAAGAAGTGCCAAAGACAGCGGTGGTATGATTTCGTTTTATCAGGTGATGAAAGAAACGCTGGATTATCGTAAGTGGTTTGAATTTCAGTTGTTTTCCCAGAAAAAGGGAGAGCGGATCAAGGAACTTACCAACAGTGTATTTGGTACATTCAGCGGTGGAGAAAAAGCGATGTCTATGTATGTGCCGTTGTTTTCCGTAGTTGTCGCAAAATATCAGGGAGGACGCGCAGATGCACCGCGTCTGGTTTCGCTGGATGAGGCATTTGCAGGCGTTGATAACCGTAACATTCGTGATATGTTCCGTCTCATGACCGAATTTTCTTTTGATTTTATTATCAATTCACAGGTACTTTGGGGAGATTGTGATACATTAGATGCACTTGCCATCTATCAGTTAATACGACCGGAAAATGCGAAATTTGTGACTGTGATGCCGTATGTATGGAATGGTCATGCCAGAGAACTTATGGAAAATGAAGAGGCAGTAGAACAGCGGAGGGCGGAGATTGAACAGACAGCAGGAGCATAGTTGTATTGCATATTTTAAATCCAATCCGGTGTGGAACCGGGTATTTCGTGGATTTTGGGAAAAATACAGGTCTTATGGGACTTTTTCGGGAAAAGTCGTGTTACAGAAACTTACAGCGGAAGAAGTCGAAGGACTGGAGGGCTTTTTTGCAAAAAGTTTCCATGGAAAAAAGAGTGCAACGGTATCGGCGGAGCGCTTTGCGCAGGCATTGATGAACAGTAGATTTTCTGATATGGAACCTGAACATTTACTGGAACTGTATTTTCAGGAAACACTAATAGGGAAAAAAGAAGAACGCCAACTGGAAGAACACAAAAAAGATGTTTTCTTAGAACAGTGGAAGAAAACATATCAGGGAACACCAATAGAAAAGGCTTTGACACAACTGCTGGATGTGGTACAGGCAAGTCATACAAAAAATATAGATGAGTGGGAACAATTGCTGTGTCTTGGCGCAGAAATTTATAATTTTTTTCCTTATCGGAAGAACAAGACGAGATATCTTGCTGTTTTTGCAACAGAAATCACTGGAAATCCACATGCTTTTGATCAGGGAAGTTCATTGGGGACTTTTTTGTATCAAGTGATACAGATGGAACTGTTGCGGAGAAAGGTTTTTCCACAGAAATCGGACATTTTTCCGGCGTTTTTCCGACAAAAATGTTTTTTCGCAGAGGGAATACTTATTGATGATATATCAAATTATGTGATGTTATCCCATGTAAAAGCACAAAAAAAAGATGGTACTTTCCATGCGGGGATGGAAGGGTTCTGGCAGGAAGATGATATGGTACAGGTGCCGCTTGCGGTTCTGTCACAGTGGAACAGAATGTTTTGCATAGATAATGAAATGTATATCGTGGAAAATCCATCGGTATTTGCAGGACTTTGTGCCAGGAGTGATGAGTCGGTTTCCTGTATGTGCATGAATGGGCAGCCCCGCCTGGCAGGCCTGGTTACATTAGATCTTTTGGCGGCATCAGGGACTGTGGTATATTACGCGGGAGATTTGGATCCCGAAGGCCTCTTGATCGCACAAAAAATTTCGAAATATTATGCAGGAGAATTTCATTATTGGCATATGGCACTTGAGGATTATGAAAAAAGCAAGTCGAATGAAATTATTTCTGAGAAAAGAATAAAAAGTCTGGAGCGTATTACGGATGTAGAATTGTTTCCTGTGATAGAAAAAATGCGAATTGACCGCCTCGCCGGGTATCAGGAAAAAATAGAATATGAAAGCTGTTGTCAGAATTGATTTGATAGGGATATTTCGTGCAAAAATACTATTGTAGTTTCTGCATATTTCAAAGTATAATTAACTTAAAATAGTAAGAAAAGATTTATACTGCATATGTTGGATGCGTGAAATGAGGAGTTTATGGCAAACGGAAAAGAGTACGATGTGATGGGATACTGGGATTGTCCGGTATGTCAGACGAAGAAGATTAAAGGAACAGTGCGGGACTGCCCGAACTGTGGAGCACCGCGTGGAAAAGATGTCAGGTTTTACATGGATGGAGAGGATGTCCGTCTGACAGAAGAGGAAGAGAAAAAGAAGGGAAAAGGTGCGGACTGGATGTGTGAGTTTTGTGGCGCATACAATTCAGCCCTGAGCACTTCCTGTACTTCCTGTGGAGCAGAGAAGACGACAAAGAGTTACTTTGACATTCAAAAGGAGAAGGAGGAGCCGAAGCCACAACCACAAAAACCTGCAGATGCACCAAAGAAGAATAAGAAATTCAAGGGCTGGATTGTTGGTCTGATAGCGGTTGCTTTACTTATTACAGGTCTGGTGTGGATGCTGACACCGAAGACTTACAATGGAACGGTAAAGGATAAGTACTGGGAGTCAAGTGTTGAAGTAGAGAAGAACACGAGGTGTTATGAATCCGACTGGTCGCTGCCGAGTGATGCCGAGCTGGATAAGAAAGCCACGGAGATACGAACGTACCGGCAGGTCCAGGATGGCACGAAGACAGAGACCTATGAGACTTATGAGATTGTCGGTTATCATGATGAAGCTGTCTATGAGGACAATGGAGACGGAACTTTCCACCACAGTACAAAGTCGGTTCCGGATTATGATTATGTCACCCATACGCGGGAAGTCCCGAATTATGTCGAAGAACCGGTGTATGACACGAAGTATTATTATTACATATGGCGGTGGAAGAAAGACCGGACGCTGCATGCAAAGGAACATGGTGATGTAGAATTATATTACAAGGAAGAAAACTTAAAAGATACAGAGCGCTATGGAGAGAAAACGAGTACATATTATGTGAAGTTCCAGCGTGGAAAGAAGACAAAGACCTATGAGGTCAGCAGCCAGATGTATAAGCAGTTGAAGACAGGAAAGAAGTATGAGATTGTTGTACAGGCAGGTGAGATACAGAAAATTAAATAAACAAAACAGAACCCCGAATCTTACGACGAGAGTGAGATCCGGGGTCTTTTCATTACTTCAAATTTTTAGGAAACTTAAAGTTGGTTGCTTTATTAAATTTGGAATAAGTTGTTGTAGTGATGAAGCTTGAATATGTTTTTCCATATCCACTTGCTCCGACGGCAGCATAGAAACTTCCAATATAATCGTTCACAAAATCTTTGCTATCTTCCTTAAGTTTTACAGGACGATATGTTTTTTTATCAATCCAGATGGTTGCTTTGATTGGTTCGATTTCGGAAAAATCACTGCCAGATGAGGAAAATAAATCACCCATTCCATATCTTTCAAAGGATTCATTCAGAATATTACCTTCAATCTGTGCAGAAATCTGTACCGTATTAATTCCATTTACTTTGACATTGTCTTTTACAATTTTAGCAGAGGTAAAGCAGTCTGCATCCCAGCAAAGGAGCTGTGAACTGAGATCCGGAACCTCCATCTTCGAATAGGAATTACCATTCTTGAACTGATAAGTATAATAGTGACCATTCGAAGCTTTTTTGGTGTAAGTTACAGTTTTTTCAGTGGTGCCAGAAGATTTTGAGGTAGTTATGGTTTTAATCTTTAATGGCTTTTTGAAATAAATCTGTTTTTGGGTTTGGGTTGTCTTAAGACTCTTTCCCATCAAAGAGCCTGTTGTTTTCGAAGTTTGTTTCATTTCATAGGATTTCGCCTTTTTCATAGCTTTACCCATTTTTGTAAGGTACTGTCTGGCAGTTGGTGTTGCCGCGTTTGCGGGAGTTACAGTTGCGAATGTGCATACAGCCATCGCTACGGTCAGGATGCATGCCATGAGTTGTTTTTTGAATGTTTTCATTTCATTCCTCCATATTCTTTTATATTTTCATAACATATCTATGGTAGCATTTGTTAAGGGCGAAAGCAATAAAAAACACAAATGGTCTTGTACATTTTTTTAATGGGTATATAATAGTAATTAGGACTAAAGTAACAGGACTATTGGAATTTTTGATACAGGAGGAGATTAATTTGAAAGCTAGCAGGAAAAAATGGAAGATGATGAACATCCAGACACGTTTGAAGAAAGGATTTCGTTTTACAACGATATTGACGGCGTTGGCTGGTGGCCTCGCAATTATAGTTCTGGGTATTATGTCAACGCAGTATTCGGATGCATTGAAATATTACGGATTCTCGCAGGGAGATATTGGAAAAGCAATGGTTGCCTTTACAGAGACACGTAGCTGTACCCGTGGCTTGATTGGTTATAAGGATCTAGCTGTGCTCTGCACTTTGTCAGACGATCATGATACAAAGAAAGAGTCTTTTGAAAAGTATTGGAGCGAGGTAGGCGATACAATCAAGACAAAAGCAGAAGCTAAGATTTACGATGATGTAAATAGTAAACTGAAAGATTATTGGAAAATCGAAAAAGAAATCAAAAAACTCGGTCTGAATATTGCAGATCCGGGTGCACAGAAAAAGGCAGAGCGGAGAGCAAGCGCAGAACTTGCACCGGCATATAATGAGATCTACAAAGGTATGGTTTCTCTCATGGATAAGAAAGTTACGGAGGGAGATGCGCTCAAAGCCAGATTGGGTGTGCTGTCGATCGTTGCATTTATTCTTGTTATCGCAATTATTATTGTTGCTTATGTAATCGCAATGAAGATTGGAACAGAAGTTGCAGTTGGCATTTCAACACCTTTGGACGCGTTAAAGAAACGTCTGGAGACATTTTCAAAAGGAGATTTGGAATCTGAGTTCCCAACGACAGAGTCAAAGGATGAGATTGCAGATATGATTCATGTTGCCAGCGATATGGCCGTTGATTTGCGTACAATTATTTCTGATTCCGATATGTTACTTGGAAAGATGGCCGAAGGTGATTACACGATTACTTCACAAGTAAAAGATAAGTATGCTGGAAATTTTGTAGGACTTCTTATGGCAATGAGCCGGATGAAGCACCAGATGAACGATGTTATGAGCAAGATTAATGATGCATCTTCTCTTGTTGCAGCAGGTTCCAACAACCTGGCACAAGCAGCACAGGAGATGGCAGAGGGCGCTATGGATCAGTCTGCTTCCATTGAGGAGCTGCAGGCTACATTCGCAGATATTACGGAAGGTGTGGAAAAGACATCTGAGAAGTTGAATGAAACATACAAGATTGCACAGCAATATGCAAAGGAAGCTGACAACAGTCATGCAGAGATGCAGGGAATGGTTGATGTCATTGCCCGTATTAATGAGACATCAAAGCAGATTGAGAATATTATTTCTGAAATCGAAGATATTGCAAGTCAGACCAACCTTCTTTCTTTAAATGCCGCAATCGAGGCTGCCAGAGCAGGAGAAGCTGGCAAGGGATTTGCTGTCGTTGCAGATCAGATACGAAGTCTTTCTGAGCAGAGCGCGAAGGCCGCTGTTGATACCCGTGAGCTGATCGAGGGAGCCATCGAAGTTACCAATGAAGGCAATGAGGCAGCAGAGCGCGTGAGTGTTTCCATCGAGAAAGTTATCAGTGGTATGAAGTCCGTAGCAGCTTCTTCTCAGGAACTGAGTGAGATTGCAGATGAGCAGGCAAAGGCAATGGAACAGGCAGAGCAGGGAATTAACCAGATTTCCGAAGTTGTTCAGTCCAACTCCGCAAATGCAGAAGAGACTTCTGCAACCAGTGAGGAGTTATCTGCACAGGCTGTGACCATGAATGACCTGATTAGCAAGTTTTCTTTGGAAAAATAAAAATAATCCTATTGTATTACATGAAATATCGTGGTACAATGCAAACGAAATAAACAAAAGCGATGAAAGAAAAAGTAGTGCAGTTGAACCATACAGAGAGAGTGACAGATGCTGGAAGCCACTTATGGGAAGATTACATGAAGACCATTCTTGAGCTGTACGTGAAATCAATCAAGCGTTACCGTGTAGCTGCGTTAAAGCTATAAGGAGTCGGTGAATATACGAACTCCGGAGTGAAATATAAGGTGGAACCGTGTAAATTATGCACCCTTAGGTATGAAAGTACCTGAGGGTGTTTTTTACTGTATAGGAATTTCCTTTGGAATTCTCTACACAGCAAAAAATCATAGAAAAAGGAGTCAATGAATTATGGTAAACTTTAAAGAAGACGAACAGTTAAACACATTGAATCATTCTTGTGCACATTTGATGGCACAGGCAATCAAGCATTTGTATCCACAGGCAAAGTTCTGGGTAGGACCGGTTGTTGCCGAAGGATTTTATTATGACATAGATCTCGGGGATGATGTGATCCGTGACGAGGATATCGAAAAGATTGAAAAAGAAATGAAGAAAGTGGCAAAATCCGGAAAGAAGATTATCCGTCGTGAGGTTTCCAAGGCAGAAGCAATGGAAATGTTCAAAGATGATGAGTACAAGTTGGATTTGATTTCGGATTTGCAAGATGGCAACATCACTGTTTATGATCAGGGAGATTTCACAGATCTGTGCCGTGGACCGCACGTAGATAATGTAAAGCTTTGCAGAAACTTTAAACTGATCCGTCATTCCGGCGCATATTGGAAGGGTGACAGCAAGAACAAAGTATTGCAGAGAATTTATGGTGTATGTTTCCCGACACCGGAAGAACTTGAAGCACATTTGAAGCTGCTTGAGGAAGCAAAGGAAAGAGATCACAGAAAGATCGGTAAAGACATGAACCTGTTCATGGTCGATGATCTGGTTGGACGTGGACTTCCAATGTTTCTTCCAAAGGGATACACAATCTGGCAAGAGCTGGAAAACTATATCAAAGACAAAGAGAGAAAGCTTGGTTACCTGCATGTTATGACACCTTGTGTCGGTACCGTAAATCTCTATAAAACATCCGGACACTGGGATCACTATAAAGAGAACATGTTTCCACCGATGGAGATGGAGGGAGAGTCCTTTGTACTTCGTCCAATGAACTGTCCGCATCATATGATGATTTACGCAAACAGAAGACATTCCTACAAAGATCTTCCAATCCGTATCGGTGAGATCGCACATGATTTCCGTTACGAGTCCAGCGGAACTTTAAAGGGAATCGAGCGTGGAAGACATTTCTGTCAGAATGATGCGCATCTGTTTGTGACACCGGAGCAGATCGAGGATGAATTTAAAAAGGTTGTGGATTTGATTTTCAGCACATATAAGGATTTTGGAATTACCAATTACCGTTGCGTATTGTCCCTTCGTGATCCGGCGAACAAAGAGAAATATCACGATGATGATGAAATGTGGAACAAGGCAGAGGATGCACTTCGTAAAGTAATGAATGACATTGGCATTGAATATACAGAAGAAATCGGAGAAGCTGCTTTCTACGGACCAAAGCTTGATGTAAATGTACAGCCTGCTGTCGGCAATGAAATTACATTATCTACCTGCCAGCTTGACTTCTGTCTGCCGGCAAAATTCAATCTGTCTTACATTGACAGAAATGGCGAGAAACAGACTCCGGTTGTACTGCATCGTGCAATCCTCGGATCTTTGGATCGTTTCATGGCATATATCCTTGAGGAGACAAAGGGAAATCTTCCAACATGGCTGGCACCTGTTCAGGTTCGTGTCATGCCTGTTAAGACAGACAACGAAGAACTGACTGCATATGCACAGGAAATCTGCAATGCATTGGAAGAGAAGAATGTCCGTGTAGAGTTAGACGACAGATCCGAGAAGCTTGGTTATCGTATGCGTGAAGGCCAGGTACAGAAAGTTCCTTATCTTCTGGTTGTCGGATTCAATGAGAAAGAAGATCGTACCGTTTCCTTCCGTCTGCATGGAGAGAAAGATACAACCGTACTTCCATTGGATGAGTTCGTAGAAAAGATTGACAATGAGATCAAGAACAAACTGAGAACACATATCGGTGCAGAAGAGAAATAATAAACAGATCATCGAAATATGAAAAAGAAGATAGAATAAGATGAAATAAAAAGCGGAACCGTGCAGGTTTAAGCACGGGTTCCGCTTTTTTTGTTAAAAATATTTGATTTTAATTTGTAGTTATAAATGGTAATTTTACACAATAATTCTGCGTTTGGATGCAGATGCCTCAAGCTCCAGCCGGTTGATGCAGCGGAACTCCTGGATCACCATTCCGAGTCCGACGGCAAAGGAAAGTAAATCGGCTACCGGGCTGGCATACAACACTCCCATGATTCCGAAGAAATGCGGGAAGATCAGCAGTAGCGGAAGCAGAAACAGAATCTGTCTCGTCAGGGACAGAAAGGTTCCTTTGTAAGCCTTTCCAATCGAACTGAAGAAGGTCGACGAAATCGGCTGCATAAAGTTCAACCAGGTAAACAGCAGGAAAACGTGGAAATAGCGTATTCCAAAATCAAAATATTCCTTCGTTCCGTTTCCGAACAGTCGAAGAATCTCCCGTGGATAAATCTGAAACAAAAGGAAGGATGCGATGGAAACAATCGCACCGACTGTGACTGCCATACGGTAAGAATCCTTTACGCGCTTATATTGTCTGGCTCCGTAGTTGAAACTTTGAATTGGCTGACTTCCCTGGGATAAGCCGATGATCACGGAGAAGTAAAGCTGATTAACTTTCATAACAATACCGGCGCAGGCAATCGGAATCGCATCGCCGTATGCAGATTGCGCACCATATTTTTTCAGAAGATTGTTCATCGTAATTTGCACGATCATCATCGCAACCTGATTGATGGCGGATGCCATTCCAAGGGAACAAATCTGTCCTAAATAGGTTATATTTGGTATAAAATGCTTTCTTTCAAGTTCCACGGTGCGGTAATGCAGAAGATAGCAGACAGCAATGATAGTTGAAATAATCTGCCCAATCACGGTTGCAGCCGCTGCTCCATACATGCCCCATTTGAAAATAAGAACAAACACGGCATCCAATACGATATTGATGACGGCTCCAGAGATATTCACGAACATGGCCATTTTTGGACTGCCATCTGCACGAATGAGATGTCCGCTTCCAATCGTTAAGATCAGGAATGGAAATCCGATTGCTGTAACACGTACGTACTGGCGGGCCAGCGGAAGAACATTCGACGGAGAACCAAAACCAATAAGCAGAGGTGTGAGGAAAAGCTCCGTAATCAGGAACAGAAGAATGCCGGTTGTCATAAGCATCATAATGGAATTTCCGACAAAATAAGGAGCTTCTTCTTTTTTGTTTGCACCCATGTGCAGGTTAAATGCTGCAGCACCGCCGATTCCAAACAGGAGACCGAGCCCGGTGCACATCATTGCAAGTGGAAATGCAATATTGGTTGCGGCGTTTCCCAATGTACCGACTGCATTTCCAATAAAAAGCTGATCTGCTATATTGTAGACCGCACTCACAAGCATTGCGATAATGCTCGGCACGGAAAAACGCACGATCAGTGTTGAAATTTTGTCCGTTGCAAGCGGATTGGATTGTTGTGTTGTCATATGAATTGCCTTTCTTTCTGAAGTATAAATATCGCTGCAAGTTTTGAAAAACAGGCAGTATTCCTATTATAGTCTGTTTTTTTTTATTTTTCAATGGATGGAAAAAACATTTGTTTATATAATTTTAAGGATATAATTATAAGCAGAACACTCATTTCTTATTGAGAATGTGTTATACTAAATAATAACTATTTCAGGAAGTCAATGGTGGCCTGAAATCAATCAGAAAAAGAGGGCAGGATGAATTTATGAAAAAGACAGGAATTATGACAGACAGCCACAGTGGTATTTTACAGAGTGAGGCCGATGAACTTGGAATTGGTGTATTGCCAATGCCTTTTTATATCGATGAGAAGTTATATCGCGAGGGTGTGGATATTTCAAGGGAAGAGTTTTACGATCGCCTTCGCAAAGGCGTTGATGTGTCGACGTCCCAGCCATCACCGGAAGAAGTGATGAAGATGTGGGATACCATGTTGGAACAGTATGAGGAACTTGTTTATATTCCAATCAGCAGCGGTCTGAGTGGTTCCTGTATGACTGCGCAGGCAATGGCGCAGGATGAGCCATATGCAGGAAAAGTTTTTGTTGTAGACAATGGTCGTGTTTCTACACCGATGCATCGCTCTGTGCTTGATGCTGTGGAACTGGCAGGCAAGGGATATTCCGCAGAAAAAATTAAAAAGATTCTGGAAGACAATCGGGAGAATATGGTCATTTACGTTGGGCTTAGTACGGTAAGTTACCTGAAAAAAGGCGGGCGTATCAGTTCGGTTGCAGCAGTGGCAGCAGATGTATTAAATATTAAGCCGGTTATGAAATTCGGTGTAGGCAAACTGGACGTTTACCAGAAATGCCGCGGTATCAAAAACGCAAGAAAAGCAATGATCGATGCAATCAAAAAGGAATTTGCAACGACTTTCAAAGATGCCTATGAAGCCGGAAAAGTATATTTGATGGCAGCATCCAGCTCAACGGAGGAAGTGACCAGAGAATGGGTTGCACAGATCAAAGAAAATTTTCCGGGACTCGATGTCATGTGTGATAATTTATCACTTGGATTATCCTGTCATATCGGACCGGATGGTCTTGGAATTGCCTGCTGCACGAAAGTAGAATAATAGATAGGGATAATAATAAAATATAAGGAGTTTGGATTATGCTGAAAATTGAACATTTGACAAAAGTATACGGAGGCAAGAAAGCGGTGGATGATCTTTCGCTTCACATTCAGCCGGGCGAAATCTACGGATTCATCGGACACAATGGCGCTGGAAAGACGACGACACTGAAATCAGTGGTTGGCATTTTACAGTTTGATGAGGGAGAGATTACAATCGATGGCATTTCCATCAGGGAGCAGCCGCTCGCATGCAAAAAGAAATTCGCCTATATCCCGGATAATCCGGATCTGTATGATTTTATGACCGGAATCAAATATCTGAATTTTATAGCAGATGTGTTTGGTGTGGATGAAAACATCCGCCAGGAACGTATCCGAAAGTATGCGGAGCTGTTTGAACTTACGAACGATTTGGGACAGCCGATTGCTGCATATTCACACGGAATGAAACAGAAACTTGCGATCATTGCAGCATGGATGCATGATCCGAAACTGATCATTATGGATGAGCCGTTTGTCGGTCTGGACCCGAAAGCGTCCCATCTGTTAAAAGGAATGATGCGGGAAGTCTGCGACAATGGTGGTGCTATTTTCTTCTCTACCCATGTGCTTGAGGTCGCAGAGAAACTTTGCGATAAGGTCGCAATCATCAAAGGTGGAAAGCTGATTCGTTCCGGCACCATGGAAGAAGTAAAGGGTGATGACAGCCTCGAAGAAGTATTTCTGGAATTGGAGGGAGAATAATGTTTGGAACACTTTTAAAGAAACAGATGACAGAAATTTTCCGCGGATATTTCTACGATGCAAAGAAGAACAAAAAGCGTTCCACGACGTCAACGGTGATGTTCATCCTTCTGTATCTGGTGGTCATGGTCGGAATTTTAGGGGGAATGTTTACTTATTTATCAGTGACGCTTTGCGGGCCTTTTGCCATGTTGCATATGAGCTGGCTGTACTTTTTGATGATGAGTCTGATCGCGATTGCACTCGGTGCGTTCGGCAGTGTGTTTAATACATATTCCGGTCTGTATATGTCAAAAGATAACGACCTGCTTTTGTCACTTCCGATTCCGGTGCGGAGCATTCTGGCATCGAGACTTGCCAGTGTATATCTGCTTGGACTGATGTATTCCGCAGTGGTGATTGTACCGGCAGTCATTGTTTATTGGGTCGTTGTACCGGTTACATTTGCAGCAGTGATCGGGTGCATTTTACTTGTACTATTTGTATCTGTGATTGTGCTGATCTTATCATGTGCACTGGGCTGGTGCGTCGCAAAAATCAGTATGAAACTGAAAAATAAGAGTTTTCTTACCGTGTTTGTTTCACTGGTATTTTTTGCAGCATACTATTTTGTGTTTTACAAGGCACAGAGTGTGATAGAGGAAATCCTTCTTCATGCAGAGACTTATGGAAAGAAAGTCAAAGCCTCGGTATATCCGCTCTACCTGTTTGGCCGTGTAGGTGAAGGCGATGTGCTGGCAATCATTGTGTGTGCGGTTGTTATCTTTGGAATTTGTGCGCTTACTTTCTGGCTTTTATCGAGAAGTTTTCTTTCGATTGTGACTGCAAGCGGGAAGACAGCAAGAGTTGCCTGCAAGGAAAAGAAAATCAAATCCAAAAATATTTTTCAGGCAATGCTGGCAAAGGAGTTCGGGCGTTTTACGGCAAGTCCGACTTACATGTTAAACTGTGGTCTTGGCGCGATATTTTTACTCGTTCTTGGAGTTGTGCTCGTGGTAAAAGGCAATGCTTTTACAAAAATGATGATGCAGATTTTTGGCACCGGTGGCGGAAATGGAATTCCGGTTGTCATTGTTGTGACAGTCATCTGTATGATCGCATCCATGAATGATATGGTCGTTCCGTCTGTTTCACTGGAAGGAAAGAACATATGGATTGCACAGTCGCTTCCGGTTCAGCCGTGGGATGCGTTGCGCGCAAAACTTATGGTGCAGATTCTGGTCACTGGAATTCCGGTGCTTTTCTGTGACATCTGTATGTGCATTGTTCTTCAGGCTGGCTTTTGGGAGCTGCTTCTTGGAGTGGTCGTTTCCGTTTTGTTTGTCCTTTTTATGGCTTTGTTCGGACTGATGCTTGGCCTTAAGATGCCGAACCTGACATGGACCAATGAGCTTGCGCCAATCAAACAGAGCATCAGCGTCATGATTGAAATGTTTGGCGGCTGGGGATTCTCGCTGGTGATTGGCGGTGTTTATATTACGGTCGGCTGGCATATGGGTGCGGCTTTGTATCTTGTGATTCTGACAATTGTACTGATTGCAGTCAGTGTGCTGCTTTTGATGTGGCTTAAGAAAAAAGGAACGGAAATTTTCCGTTGGTTATAGGAGCGAAAATGCAGGGAAATGCTTTGATCAACTGGATCATTGACAGTGTAGATAATGCAAATTACAGAAAAGGCGCGCTCACCGGCTGGAAGCATCCAAAAGTGGATGCAAAAATGATCGCTGCGGTGGGCGGCCACGCAGCGCTTTTGCAGCAGGCAAAAGAAATAGAGGATGATCCGGTACTGGGAAATTCGGAAGATATCTGGTTTGACTGGCGTGACATGAAGGGTGATATTCAAACAATTCATTTTCAGATTGCTGCCATACCGCTTTTGTGCAAAAGAGTAGGACGGGAAGATGCCAGAGAGCATCAGAAGAAGCTCATCGAAATGGTGCAGTCCTGGAGAGATCAAACAAGAAATCAAACAAGAGATCAATCAAATCAGGAAAGCTGGATTTTAAAATATTATGAGGAGATGCTTGCAAGTCTGCGCAAAGGAAATAAGACGCCGGAAGCGGAAGATGAGGCAATGCTTCATTGCATGAATTGCATTGCTGCGCAGGATACCTTTATATGGGAGAATGCGTTCAGCACAAATGTTTTTGGAAATTCCAAGGTCTTTCGTAAGCAGTATAAGACAAAGGTAATTTCAGCGCTGCAAAAATATTCGCCTTACTATGTGGATGAAATGAGCAGTGAAAAATTGCTTGCCATGCATAATATTCATTCTTATGCGCAGATTCTGCAGTGGAAAGGAAAAGTAGCATTTCAGACCGATTACAACGGCACAATCGTTGCGGCAGATTCGTCGGCATTTCCATATGGAATTGTACTGAATTCGCAGACGATGGAACATGCAAAGATCATGGGAACGCTGCATTGCAAAAAGGTTATAACCATAGAAAATAAGGCAAATTATATGCAGATGCCTTATGACCCGGATGTCATCTACATTTTTTGCCATGGATTTTTTACTCAGAAAGAGATTGCATTTTTAAAGCAGATAAAAGATGCAGCAGGGGATGCCTGCGAATATCTGCACTGGGGCGATATGGATTATGGTGGAATCAACATTTTCGAATTTATAAAGAACCATATCTTTCCGGACATAAAGCCGTATCTTATGGACAAGGAAAGCTTTTACAAAGCGATTCAGGCGGGATATGGTGTGAAATTAAAACCGGAAACCCGCGAAAAATTGCTGGGGAAAGACGCCGGAATGTTAGAGGAGTTGAAGCAGTGTATTCTTGAAACAAATATGACAATTGAGCAGGAGGTTTTTCTGAAAAATCTGTAGAAACTGTAGAATGAGATAGAGAGATATATAGAGAGACAGAGAGACAGTGAGACAGTGAGAGCTGAATTCTGCGAGAGCTGGAGCTTTTGGGCTGTAGTATTTGTGTATTTTGCTGGGAAAATTTGAGACGCGAGGGGCAGAGACTGTAGAAAGTGGTACCAAAGAGAGAAAAAGAGACGTGTAGGTACCACTTTTTGCGTTGATTTGAAGACGAAAGGTATCAAAAGTGGTACCAAAAAGAGGAAAAGAGGCATGTAGGTACTACTTTTTGCGTTGATTTGAAGACAAAAGGCAGCAAAAGTGGTGCCAAAAAGAGAAAAGGAGACGTGTAGGTACTACTTTTCGAGGTGAAGTGAAGACAAAAGACTTTAAAAGTGGTACTAAAATGACGAAAAGCACGTCAGTGGTACCAAAAGCAGAACAATGGGGGAGAGTTTATGATAGAGGTAAAAAACATTTCAAAGGATTTTGTATCCAAGAAGAAATATCCAGGATTAAAGAGAGTGGTCAAAGGACTGTTTACAAATGAAAAGTATCTGGAAAAAATGCAAGAAAATTTTTGTTTGACTTTTTCAAAAAAGAAAAATATAATACTGATAAACGAGTAGCAGACTAGCGTAAATCCAGTTTTGCTACTCGTTTTGTGTGCACCTGCTGTCGCACATTATGAAAATATATCATGCAGTTAAAAGTGTGTAGCTTATCAGCGTAAGTCCAGCTTATGAGGTAAGTACACACTTTTTTTATGCAGAAAAAGGAGGATAATAAAATGGCAGAAAGTAACAAGATGAGAGAGATGCCGGTAAATAAGCTCATGGTTCAGATGGGAATACCGATGATCTTATCTATGGCATTGCAGGCGGTTTACAACATTGTGGACAGTGCCTTTGTTGGAAACATGAGATCAGGAAGTGAGGCGGCACTTAATGCACTTACACTGGTGTTTCCGGTTCAGATGCTCATGGTAGCAGTTGGAATCGGAACAGGTGTGGGAACAAATGCACTTCTTGCAAGAACACTTGGACAGGGAAATGGTAAAAAGGCAGCAAAAGTTGCGGGAAACAGTTTGTTTCTTGGGGTGATTATTTATGCGGTGTGTCTGTTGTTTGGAATTTTCGGAGTAAGAGCATATATTTCATCACAGACAATTGACCCTGAAGTTATATCAATGGGAACAGACTACTTAAGAATATGCTGCGTAATTTCATTTGGAATTATTTTCTTTTCATTATTTGAAAAACTCTTACAGGCAACAGGACGTTCACTATATTCTACAATCGGTCAGGTTGTGGGTGCAGTGGTGAATATTGTTCTTGATCCGATTATGATTTATGGTATTGGACCGGTTCCTGAAATGGGAGTGAAGGGAGCTGCATATGCAACTGTTATTGGACAGGTTGCGTCTGCAATATTATTGTTTGTATTTCATATGAAACTGAATAAGGAATTTGAACATGATGTAAAGTATATGAAACCGGATAGCGGAATAATCAAGGAAATATATGCAATTGGACTTCCTGCAATTATTGCACAGGCACTTATGTCTATCATGGTATATGTGATGAATCTGATTTTGAAATTCAGTCCTTCCGCACAGACTGCATATGGATTGTTCTATAAAGTACAGCAGTTTGTATTATTCCTTGCCTTTGGGCTTAGAGATGCAATCACTCCGATTATTGCATTTGCTTATGGAATGAGAAGTAAAAAAAGAATTCAGGATGGGATCAGGTATGGACTGATCTATACAGTTGTATTAATGATTCTTGGAATTGCAATTACTGAAATTTTTCCTGGAGCTTTTGCAACTTTGTTCAATGCAGGACAGTCAAGAGAATATTTTATCGGGGCAATGAGGATAATCTCAATAAGCTTTCTGTTTGCTGGAATAAATGTTGCTTATCAGGGAATTTATCAGGCACTGGATGGAGGCATTGAATCATTGGTAATCTCTCTTCTGAGACAGCTTATCATTATCCTGCCACTGGCTGGAATTTTTTCTGCGTTTGTCAGAAATGGTCAGATGGGAGTTTCCCTTATCTGGTGGGCATTTCCAATAACTGAGGTTATTTCATGTCTGGTAGGATATGTATTTTTAAAGAGAATCAGAAAGAATAACGTAGATGTTTTGAATTAAGGAGAAATAAAAAATGGAAAAAAGGATTATTACAATCAGCAGGGAATTTGGAAGCGGTGGTCGATTTATCGGTGAAGAAGTGGCAAAGAAACTTGGCATTGCATATTATGACAAGGATATGATTGGACAGATTGCAGAACAGTCAGGATTGTCACCAGAGTACATTAAGGAAAATGCAGAGTTATCTCCAAAGAAAGGTTTATTTGCATATGCCTTTGCCGGACGTGACATTACAGGAAAGTCCATAGAAGATATGGTATATGAGGCACAGAGAAAAGTTATTTTGGAGTTGGCTGGAAAGGAGCCTTGTGTAATTGTTGGAAGAAATGCTGATTACGTTTTGAAAGACAGGGATGATGTGTTAAATGTGTTCATTCATGGGAATATGCCGGAAAAAGTACAGCGCATATGTAAATTGTATAATGTTACAGAAGCTGATGCTATAAATATGATAAATGATACAGATAAAAGACGCAGAACAAACTATAATTTTTATACGGAACAGAAGTGGGGAATGGCAGGCAATTATACATTGTCTTTGAACAGCTCTGTATTAGGATATGATATGTGTCAGAAAATCATAATGGACTGTGCAAAAAATCATCAGATTTGATACAGAGATCATAATTTTTCACATTGCCCCAGTCCGTCTTTGTAAAATGCTTACAGTGAACTGCATGCTCATGGTTAATGAGATAGTCGAGAATTTTTGGCTGTCCGGGTGTCAGTCCGGTATCTCTGACGCTTGCGGCCAGCAATTTCTGAAACAAGAAATGGTCGGACATCAGAAGATAATGAAGTAATTCTTTCACAAAAATAAATGCACAATATTGTTCAACATGACTAAAATTGTTTAAAAAAATCTAAAATAGTTGCATTTTATGTTTATCCTCTATATGATAACGGAGAAAACACATGGATAAGAGACTGGAATTTAATGAACCCTGGATTCTGCAGAGAGCAGATCCGTATGTGTATGAAAAGGATGGCTGGTATTATTTTATGACATCGGAACTGCACTATCTGGAAGGAAAATGGTACATCTATTTTGCTGGTGGTGAAGAAGAGAATATCTGGAAAATCCGGTGTTTTGTTTTTTGGCTGCAGGAGACAACGAGGAAACTCTCTGGGGCGTACAATATATCCAAAAGGAGTAAAGAGATATGGCAAAGTTAATGATCAACAAAAATAAAAAAGAAGGTACCATTGCACCGGAGATCTACGGGCATTTCTCGGAACATCTGGGCAGATGCATCTATGAAGGACTCTATGTGGGTGAAAACTCTGAAATCCCGAATGTCAATGGGATGCGTACAGATGTGGTGGAAGCACTCAAAGAGATTAAGATTCCGGTATTGCGCTGGCCGGGGGGATGTTTTGCGGACGAGTATCACTGGAAAGACGGAATCGGACCGAAAGAGAACCGGAAGAAAATGATTAATACCCATTGGGGTGGTGTGGTAGAGGACAACAGTTTCGGAACGCATGAGTTCTTTGAACTTTGCCGTCAGCTTGGATGTAAAACCTACATTAACGGAAATCTTGGAAGCGGAACCGTGCAGGAGATGTCGGAATGGGTTGAATATATGACATTTAACGGGGTGTCCCCGATGGCAGATCTGCGCAAAAAAAATGGACATGAGGAGCCGTGGACCATTGATTATTTTGGTGTTGGAAATGAAAACTGGGGATGTGGGGGAAATATGAGACCGCAGTATTATGCAGATGAGTACCGCAGATATCAGACCTATGTGCGCAATTATGATCCGCAGAAACCGATCCAAAAGATCTGTGGCGGAGCAAATGTGGATGATTATGACTGGACAAGGAAGGTATTAGAGACAACCCATGATCACACCGCTCCTGAATTTCATGGATTTATGGATGGGCTTTCCCTGCATTATTATGTGCATCCGGAAGGCTGGGAAATCAAGGGAAGTGCAACGGATTTTGATGAAGAAGTGTGGTATAAGACATTAAAAAAAGCACTTTATATGGAAACTCTTGTGGAACGCCACGGAAAGATTATGGATCAGTACGATCCGGATAAAAAAATCGGAATGATCGTGGATGAGTGGGGCTGTTGGTTTACAGTTGAACCGGGAACCAATCCGGGCTTTTTATATCAGCAGAACACGATAAGGGATGCGTTGGTTGCAGGGATCACCCTGAATATCTTTAATAAGCACTGTGATCGCGTGAAGATGGCAAATCTTGCACAGATGGTAAATGTATTGCAGTCTGTCATTCTCACAGAAGGACCAAAGATGATTAAGACACCGACGTATCATGTATTCCATATGTACCGGCACCATCAGGGTGCAACGCTTTTGAACAGTACACTGACAGGAGTGGGCGAAACCGGTATAGGAGAATGGAAAGTTCCGGAGGTGACGGAATCCGTATCCGAGGATGCGGAGCATATCATTACGGTTACATTAAACAATCTTTCTGCGGATGAGGAAAAGGAAATAGAGATTGCGTTTGCCGGAGATGAACACGTATATTCAGTGAAAGAAGCAAAGGTTGTCTCGGCAGAGATGCACGCACATAATACGTTTGATGTTCCGGAACTTGTAAAAGAAGAAGAATTTACTGCATATAAAAAGTGTGGAAATGGGATAAAAGTCATGCTTCCTCCATGCAGTGTGGTGGAGCTGCGCCTGCAATAATGCAAAATGGACGGGATTATTTATATGGAAGAGTCAGAGCGGTATTGCAGAAAATGTGAACTGGCAAAACAATACGGGGGCGGTCTGGAGGAATATCTTTTGCGGTACCTTGCACAGCTTACGCCGGAAGAACAGGCAGAAGATGTGACGTATGCAAGGCGTCTGGCATGTTGTGGGCAATGCACATGGTATAGTGAGTATATGTGCCGTGCCTGCGGATGCTATGTGCAGCTTCGTGCTGCGGTAAAAGGACAGAACTGTCCCTATGACAAATGGGAAATCTAGTATAATGAATGCCGGTAAAAAGGTTTTGCATGGGGAAATAACATGCAAAACCTTTTTTAATAAAATTATTCTTCAATTGGTGCGTAATTAATGCTGACTTTAATATCCTGTCCATAATTACCGAAAGATTTACCAAAAATCGTGAGTCCTCCAACGTGCTCCGCAGTGTCATTCACTGCCATACGCAGCTTCATACTGCTGCGATAGTCCAGATTAAAGTCCCGGATGGTGACATCTGAAATCTGCAATCCGTCAATGAAAGTTCCCTTTTTATTGATCACAAGCATTTTTAACAATCCATACTGGTTCCAGTTCGGAAACCACCAGTCCGGAGTGAAAATACCGCGGACATCTCCGAAATCTCCCGGGGATGTCCAGATGCCGATGCAGACATCATTTAAGTAAAAACTGATATCGGATGGCCAGACATTGTTGATTCCCGGGGCTTCGGAACTGAGCTCGGCGGAGATTAAAATCTGCGTGATTTTCTGGGAGCTTGGAATAAAGTTTGGAATTTCATATTCCACAAATCCTTTGGAAAACCAGAGAATATCTGCATTGTAGCGATCAGGATGTGCAAAGTAGCGCGTATCATCCACTTCACCGATCAGATGGGAAGCGGTAGCCAGCCCACAGGTCGGATAGACTTCATAATTGCAGTAATGTCCGACCTGAAGTTCTGCATTGTAAACATTCTGCGCTTCTTCCGGTGCGTCCAGATCAATGAGAATTTTATCCAGATGCAGAGTACAGATTTTCTGGTTTCCGTGCCCGCTGGAATCATTGGAGATATTGATAATTCCGCATGCCTCCAGTTTTTTAATATGTCCCGTCAGTGCACCGTTCGTAATGTTCAGTTTTGCTGCCAGTTCGTTCATGTTCATTTCTTTGTTTTCAATCAACAGTTTTATAATTTCAATCCGAACATTGGAGCCGAGTGCTTTAAAAATATCCAGTCCATCATCCAGTGAAGTGATGTGAAGCATAAATACCCCCTTTTGATTTGTTGTTTCATTTCTGTTTTATAAATTATAGTATCATTTCCGGAATGGGTCAACGCATGAGTGAAAGAAAATGAGCAAAAAACGAAAATAATTTAAAAAATACTAAATGACAATAATTAAGTAAAATATTTTAGAAAATACTAAAAATGTGTTGACATACCTATTGGGCAATTATATATTGTGACCAATAAGACCTGACAAATTTGACGGAGGAACAGAAGGTGCCTAAAGGAGATAAATTTATAGCTTTAACAGCATATTTGGAAAAGTGTGGGAAGGATGAAATCAAGATGTCCTTTTCAGAAATAGAAAGGATAATTGGCTTTAGGCTATCTGATTCGGCATATACTTACCCGGCTCAATGGTCGAATTCTGAATCACAGTCGTTTGCCTTTGGATGGCTTAATGCTGGTTATTTGACACGACAGGTTAATATCCCAGAGCAGACAGTAGAATTTGTTAGAGAGGGAATGGCTGTACCTCGTCAAGAAACTAACTCACCTAAGAAGGAGATACAATGCAAATCGGTAACTCTGTCTGTGGAGGAAGCTATACGCTGTATTCGTACATACTATAATGAAACGGTCGAAGACCCACATGGTCGATATTTATCATGGCAGCATTGTTACAATGCATTCATTACGAACAGGGGTGGTTTGGATGAGAATACATTTGACTATCTTGCACTTCATTTGGCGTTTTATCTTGCAAGCTGGGGAATGTATAGAGGTTCATCCTTTTTATTACAGAAAGATTATAAAGTGCATATCCCGGTTGTGAAAATTCTCATGGAAGAACAGTACAATTCATTGGTGGGGATAACGGCTGAAGAACTTATCAAGGACGAAAATCTTACCTTGTTGGAGGATGTAAGTGCAAGAATCCGTAGGGCTTATGCGGATGAAAAGCCTTCAATCGAGGAAAGAACAAACAATGCCACGGATACTCTAGTCACAAAGATATTATTGGGTACGCTTGGCTGTGTTCCGGCATATGACCGATACTATGTGCAGTCTGTAAAGCAGTATGGTATTTCGACAGGTGGTTTCAACAAAGAATCCGTAAGAGATGTAGCAAAGTATTATTTATCTCACAAGGATGCGTTTGAGACTGTCAGAGCAGAGTTAAGCACCTGTGGTGTAGAGTATCCAGTAATGAAACTAATGGATATGTGTATGTGGCAAGTTGCATTTGAAGCAGATAACTGATTACAGCGGTGCAAGGAGGTGTGGTGCTGTGTTTGAAGAACTAGTCGGCTTAATTGATAAAATAAAGGATGATTCCATTGGAGAGTGGATTGTTGATAAGGAAAACGATGGGATATCAAGGTGCATAGCTAAAATTTATGTGCGAAGTTTGAGTAAATAAAAATAGTTTCCAAAATATTGTATTTTTACAAATAAAATTTTATAATATAAGTGTCAAATTAGAGCTATAAATTGGTATGTATTCAGAAAGGAAAGGACAATTTATATGAAGAAGTTACATAAACAAAATTTGATCATTACATGGTGTTCCATTCTTGCATTGATTATGGTTTCGGTATTGGGTTTTGGATTATCTGTTATGGCGTTGAAAGGCAGTATTGTTGTAATCGTATGTGGTATCATTTCAACAATAGGTTATTTTTTGCCTTTGCCTGATGATAAAAAAGTATTGATGCTGGTATTCCCACCGGCCTTAGGTACATTGGTCTATTCATGTATCACAGGAGGTAATTCAATAACATATTTGACGAATTATGTCCTCCTGGCAATGGCGACATCATACTTTATAGAATCTGTGATTATCTGGTTTGCAGTACCTTTTACAGTAATCTCCATAGTTTTTATGATTTTCAGTCCGGAAACAATTGCGGGAAATGATTATTCATGGGCGGGTGTTGTTTCACGCGTTTTGCTTTTTGCAGTAACGGGCGTATTATTATATCTGGCAACGAAGCGTGGTGCGAATGTTGTTAAAAAGACGGAAAAAGCGCTGGAACAGGTCAGACAAAATGCCAGTGTAGCAAATGAAATTTCAGAGAATCTGAATACAACAATTCAAAAAAGCATGAGTTCTATTCATCAGCTCGCAGAGGGCAGCAGCAGTGTAAGGACAGAAGCGACTCAGATGGGGCAGGTAGTAGAGGATACTGCCAAATCTACGGTTACAGTTATGGATAAGATCAATGCTGCTACAGATGAGATCAATAAGAATCATGAACTGGCTACACAGTTAGATGGTGGATTCCAGAAGGTACAGGATGCTGTAGCCAAGGGCAATGATGCGGTTGTTCATGCAAAGAATTCTATACTGGAAATGGAACAGACGGTAGAGTCGGCACGTCAGTCTACAGATTCACTGCTTACAGAAATGAACAGGATCACAGCTATTCTGGGGGATATCGATTCCATTGCTTCCCAAACGAATCTGTTGTCTCTGAATGCATCAATAGAAGCAGCCAGAGCGGGAGAACATGGCAAAGGGTTTGCAGTTGTTGCAGACGAAATTCGTTCCTTATCAGAGGAAAGTGCCAAATCATCCAACAATATTCAGGAGATTCTGAAATGGCTGACAGAAACAACCTCTCAGGTATCAAAGAATATTACGGCGGGAACAGAAGCCGCCGCAGCCAGTGTAGAAATGGTCAGTGGACTGTTGGAATATTTTACAAACATTAACAGTGCAACAGATGATGCAAGCAAAACAGTCAGTGAAGAATATCAGATCATTGAGCATGTGAAAGATCATTTTAACCATATTCAGGAGGAAATAGAGACTCTGGTAGCTACTTCCGAGGAGAATTCAGCTACGATTCAGAAT
This sequence comes from Lachnospiraceae bacterium, assembly GCA_902363675.1. Lineage (GTDB taxonomy): Bacteria > Bacillota > Clostridia > Lachnospirales > Lachnospiraceae > Roseburia. Next base: position 34,335 of record CABJAV010000026.1, read on the forward strand.
ATAACAGAAACGATAGCGGCACAGAATGATTCCATCAACAATATCTCCACTGAAATAGAAGAAATATCCAGTTTATCATTAAATCTGGAACAGCATTTTACCAAATAGGACAGAAGTAGAAAATGGGCGGATGAAACAGTTAAAAAAGCCCGCAGACCGTGTATTTACTAGGTCTGCGGGCTTTCGTGGCTCAAAAAGTATGTGGTAATATTTACTTCTTTTTGGTTTGATTTAAAATTTTTCTCATATTTTTCGTTAAGTTTCTTTTCCAAAATTCTGTAAATGACAAGAGCTGTTTACGAGTTATAATTTTATCGGAGTATATCAGATGAGTTGCCTAAATTGTGATGATTGGAAATTGTGTATAATAAACGGTTGTAATATATTAGTACCTTTGTACATATTGACATTGAAAATGATAGGTGTTATTTTTGAAAATGTAAATATGCATTAAAAAAGGAGAAGAATGAATGAAAAATGCAAAAAAAATTGTAAAAGAATGTTTTAGCATTATGCTTGTTGCAGCAATGCTAATATTGTTGCTGCCCATTCAGGCGTATGCAGCGCAGACAACACAGACTCTGAGGTCAACTTATGGTAGTACATATGGTCATGTAGGAACCTGTATTAATTATAGCCAGTTGACAAACCAGTCTGTATTAAATCATGTGAAATCACAGTATAATAGCATAACTTTGGAAAATGAGATGAAGCCTGACAGTTTACTTGGGGGATATGCAAATAAAATATCTGTTTCACAGGCAAAAAGTATGGGATATTATATTCCGGATAATTACAAAGAATCTACTGTCCCGAAGATTAATTTTGATACAGTAGATAAGGTGATGAAAATTTGTTATGAAAACGGCATTGGTATGAGGGCGCACACGCTTGTATGGCATAGCCAGACACCGCAATGGTTTTTCAAAAACGAATACTCAGCATCGAATGGATATGTTTCACAATCTGTTATGGATGCCAGAATGGAATTTTATATAAAGACAGTTATGAATCATGTTTATAGTAGTAGTTATGGAAGTTGTGTTTATGCATGGGATGTTGTAAATGAGTATCTTCATGCTACAAATTCAGGCTGGGAAGCTGTTTATGGAAAATGTGGAAATAGGCCGGCTTTTGTAAAACGTGCTTACCAGTACGCATATGATTGTCTTGATTATTATGGACTTTCTGGTAAGGTATCACTTTTTTATAATGATTTTAATACATATATGGAAGTAAATGATGTAATTACGATGATTAATTACATTAACTCTGACAAAAAATTATGTAATGGTGTTGGAATGCAGTCTCATGTAGGAACAACTTTTCCAAGTGTAGATTATTATACGCAGGCACTAAAGGCATTCGTGAATGCAGGATTTGAGGTACAGATAACGGAGCTGGATACTTCAAGTAAATCAATCTCAGATCAGGCGAATTATGTATACCAACTTATGAAAAATGTAAATTCTGTTAAAAAATCAGGGGGAAATATTTCGGGAATAACACTTTGGGGAATATCTGATGATGTTTCATGGATTTCAGCAAGCGAATATCCATTATTATTCTCATCGTTAAATGTGCCGAAGGATTCTTATTACAAATTTATCCAGGCATATAATGAATCAGGATTTGTTAATAGTTCAGGAAATAATAATCAAGGAGGTACTGGTACAGGAAGCCAGAATTATTCTACATTATCAGATGGGTGGTATTATATAAAAAATGTTAATGCCCAGAAATATCTTCAGGTTCAAGGAAACAAAGCCCAAAGTGGACAAAATGTTGAATTGGGAAGTGGAAATGGATCTTCGGGTCAGCGCTGGTATCTTTCAAATAAGGGAAGTGGACAGATAACACTAAAAAGTGAACTTGGATATATGCTTGACGTTACAGGTGGAAAGAATGCAGATGGTACAAATATACAAATCTGTTCAGAGAATGGTGCAACGGCTCAGACGTTTATGTTAAAGTCAAATGGAAATAATCAATATGGCATTGTAACTAAAAACAGTGAGGGCGCTAAAGGTCTTGATGCATCAAATAGAGGAACGTATGAAGGTACGAATGTACAACAGTATAGTTATTATGGAGGAATTAATCAGCTTTGGGTATTTGAGCCAATAAGATCTGATAATAATAATGGTACAATTGCCAATGGGTGGTATTATATAAAGAATGTAAATGCCCAGAAATATCTTCAGGTTCAAGGAAACAAAGCCCAAAGTGGACAAAATGTTGAATTGGGAAGTGGAAATGGATCTTCAGGTCAGCGCTGGTATCTTTCAAATAAGGGAAGTGGACAGATAACACTAAAAAGTGAACTTGGATATATGCTTGACGTTACAGGTGGAAAGAATGCAGATGGTACAAATATACAAATCTGTTCAGAGAATGGTGCAACGGCTCAGACGTTTATGTTAAAGTCAAATGGAAATAATCAATATGGCATTGTAACTAAAAACAGTGAGGGCGCTAAAGGTCTTGATGCATCAAATAGAGGAACGTATGAAGGTACGAATGTACAACAGTATAGTTATTATGGAGGAATTAATCAGCTTTGGGTATTTGAGCCAATAAGATCTGATAATAATAATGGTACAATTGCCAATGGGTGGTATTATATAAAGAATGTAAATGCCCAGAAATATCTTCAGGTTCAAGGAAACAAAGCCCAAAGTGGACAAAATGTTGAATTGGGAAGTGGAAATGGATCTTCAGGTCAGCGCTGGTATCTTTCAAATAAGGGAAGTGGACAGATAACACTAAAAAGTGAACTTGGATATATGCTTGACGTTACAGGTGGAAAGAATGCAGATGGTACAAATATACAAATCTGTTCAGAGAATGGTGCAACAGCTCAGACGTTTATGTTAAAGTCAAATGGAAATAATCAATATGGCATTGTAACTAAAACCAGTGAGGGCGCTAAAGGTCTTGATGCATCAAATAAAGGAACGTATGAAGGTACGAATGTACAACAGTATAGTTATTATGGAGGAATTAATCAGCTTTGGGTATTTGAGCCAATAAGATCTGATAATAATAATGGTACAATTGCCAATGGGTGGTATTATATAAAGAATGTAAATGCC
>CABJAV010000027.1 GCA_902363675.1 Lachnospiraceae bacterium
ACAGCCTTATGTCGCAGAAAAGATGGGTGTTACCGCTTCTACAATCCTGCGTTATGAGAATGGTTCGATTGACAATACGAAAAAAATGGTGCTGGAAGGTCTTTCGGAAGCACTCCATGTATCTGTGGAATGGCTCAAAGGGGAAACAGATGAATATGAAACCGACATTACGGATAAGAGAGAGTTACAGATTCGTGATGCGATGGGAGATATTCTGGAACAGTTACCGCTTGCCCTTACCAAAGAAGAAGATGCTTTTTCAAAAGATTTATTACTGCTGATGTTAAAACAATATGGTCTGTTTTTGGATTCCTTCCAGTTCGCCTGCAAAAACTTCAAGGGGAATGCTGGTCAGACGGATATTGCCAAAACAATAGGGTTTGAATCGAATGATGAATATAATGAGATTATGTTCTTAAGGGAAATCACTCACACCATCAATGCTTTTAATGAGATGGCAGACGTTGTAAGGCTCTATTCCAAGAAACCAAAAACAGCAGAACAAAGGCTTGCAAATCTTTTATCAGAAGTCTTATACGAAGATTCCGAATCGGTATAGTAAGACAACCGGAGTTATGATATACTTACACGCACGAAGCATTTCATCAGTTCCGATTGTCTAATATCGAAAGGAGACATACGATTATGGCAAAAGGATCTGTAAGAAAAAAAGGAAAGAAATGGTACTACCGCTTCTATGTAGAGGACGCAAGCGGCAATCTTGTTCAGAAAGAATGCGTTGGAACAGAAAGCAAAAGTGAAACTGAAAAGCTGCTCCGTCAGGCAATGGATGATTATGAGAAAAAGAAATTTGTTGCCAAAGCGGAAAATCTCACAGTCGGACAGCTTTTGGATGTGTGGGCAGAGGAGGAATTAAAAACAGGTACGCTCAGCAATGGTACGGTGGAGAATTACCTCGGAACAATCCGAAATATCAAGAAACACCCATTGGCAGAACGGAAACTGAAAAATGTAACCTCTGAACATTTGCAATCCTTCTTCGATTTGCTTTCCTTCGGGGGAGTTCATCCCGACGGAAAAGAGAGAAAGGGTTACAGCAAAGATTATATCCATTCTTTTTCCGCAGTCATGCAGCAGTCCTTCCGTTTTGCAGTATTTCCAAAGCAGTATATTACGTTCAATCCCATGCAGTATATTAAACTGCGGTATCAGACGGATGAAGTGGATTTGTTTTCCGATGAGGATATGGACGGAAATGTCCAACCAATTTCACGAGAAGATTATGAAAGATTGCTTGCTTATCTGCAAAAAAAGAACCCAGCCGCAATACTTCCAATCCAGATAGCCTATTATGCCGGGCTTCGTATTGGAGAAGCCTGCGGTTTGGCATGGCAGGACGTAAATCTGGAAGAACAATGCCTTACCATAAGACGCAGCATCCGATATGATGGCTCAAAGCGCAAATATATCATCGGACCAACCAAGCGGAAAAAAGTAAGGGTTGTTGATTTTGGAGATACACTGGTAGAGATTTTCCGTAATGCCCGGAAAGAGCAGTTAAAAAATCGAATGCAGTACGGAGAACTTTATCACACGAACTACTACAAAGAGGTCAAAGAGAAAAACAGAGTGTACTACGAATATTATTGTTTAGACAGAACAGAGGAAGTCCCGACAGATTATAAAGAAATTTCTTTCGTCTGTTTAAGACCGGATGGTTGTTTGGAACTTCCAACTACTTTGGGGACTGTTTGCAGAAAGGTGGCAAAAACATTAGAGGGATTTGAAGGCTTTCATTTCCACCAGTTACGTCACACCTATACAAGCAACCTTTTAGCAAATGGAGCTGCCCCAAAAGATGTGCAGGAATTGTTGGGACACTCAGATGTCAGTACCACAATGAACGTCTATGCTCACTCCACAAGAGATGCGAAACGAAAATCAGTTCGGCTTCTTGATAAAGTGGTGGGCAATGACTAAAAAATTTCCCTTATTTCCCTTGTGATTATCTCATAAGGGCAAAAATAAGGGAAACTACATATCATTTCACTAATGGACAGGCGGGAAAGCCTATAAAATGGGGAAAGTTAGAGGAATAATTATATAAATTTCAGTTTGTCGAACAGATAGCAAATCCAGCCGAGCTGCCGGAAAATCGTGTTTTTGCAACGATGAAATTTTTTTTTGGGGGGATGGATATTATATTTTCGCCAAAAGAGCCGATTATATTTATAAAGAATATGACAGCTATTCTTAAAACAGGGTGTATTGTTATTTGGAGGTGTACTTATGACGATTACAGGAATGACACGATTTGTGCAACAAAATTATAAGGTTCAAAATTCGCACTTAACCCATAAACTTCCAAATGGCTCTTTACCGCCAAAGGAGCATGTTAACCCATATTGTCCGGAGGGAATGGATATTACAGGTCGAACAGATTTTCGCCGCATTGTCCCTGTTGACGAGGGCGTTGCAAATAAGATAAAATCTTTGGTGTTTGAGAGCATGGAAAAGAACTGCGGCATGAGTGATGGAGAAATTGAAAGCGAAATCATAAGAAATTATGTTATGTCATTGCCACCCGAAGAACGAGCTGCCGCTGGGTGGACATTAAATCAGATTAGTCTGCAAGAGGCTGACCGATTGGGAGAATATGTACATCAGCGAGACCCCTCATGGAATTGGGGAAAGCCAGTCAAGCCCGGTATCTTGGATGACTACAAATCAGGCATGAATATACTAATATGATGTAGTTGTAATAGTAATATTGCAATTTTCCATTTGTAGAGGGGTAGCCCAAAGTGCTCCCCCTCTTTTATTATTTACAACTGAATATCCCGCCGCCCCACAGCGGCACAGGAAGCAGTAAATCCGAAAAAGATTTGCTGCTTTTTTTGCGCCCGTTTTTGGCAAATCGGGAAAGTGTCAGTACTGATAAGTGAACAGAGGGAAATTCCCGTTTTCTATCAAGCAGCGGGCAGAATACAGCTTTCAAAACGCCTTATTGTCGGGAAAGAATGAGCCGCCGGAAAAGTTTCTGCCGGAAAGTCCGTCATTTTCGCTCTTTTGTGGTTTGTAGGGAGTGAAAGGGAAAATGTTACCGCTGGAAGTTGGCACATTTCCCACCTGCGGCACTAAGGAGATTGAACCCCGCCGGACACAGCGGAAAGCGGCAGTTTCTTAGAGCAAGTTTCTACCACAGTACCAAAATTCGCTTACCGCTCCTTTTGTCCCTGCGGGAAACTTGTTGGGGAGTGCCTTCCCCAAACCCTGCTTATGCGGCATATGCCGCTTATCACAGCCGCAGCTATGCGGCAACAGAAAGGAGGTCTTGCACCATGCGAAAAAGATACAACACGCCCCACCGCAGCCATGTTATTAAGACCCGGCTGTCTGATGAAGAATACGCCGACTTCACGAAGCGGCTTGCCCCTTATGGTATCAGCCAGTCGGAGTTTTTACGGCAGGCAATCCGGCAGGCAGCCATACGCCCCGTTATCCATGTGTCGGCGGTCAATGATGAACTGCTTTCCGCTGTCGGGAAGCTGGCTGCGGAGTACGGGAAAATCGGCGGCAACCTAAAGCAGATAGCCCGCTGCTTAAACGAATACGGCGCACCCTATCCCCAGCTTGCAAAGGAACTAAGGGGGACGGCGGCGGAACTGGCAGCCCTCAAGTATGAAGTCTTGCAGAAAGTAGGTGGAGTGGTTGGCGATACTCAAACATTTCAGCTCTAAAAATGCAGACTACGGGGCAGCCGAAAAGTATCTGCTGTTCCAACACGACGAATTTACCATGAAGCCCGTCCTTGATGAAACCGGGCGGCTTATACCGAGGGAGGACTACCGCATTTCTTCCCTCAACTGCGGGGGCGATGATTTTGCTGTCGCCTGTATGCGGGCAAATCTCCGCTATGGGAAAAACCAAAAACGGGAGGACGTAAAGAGCCACCACTATATCATTTCCTTTGACCCAAGGGCCGGCACAGACAACGGCTTGACCGCAGACCGGGCGCAGGCGTTGGGCGAGGAATTTTGCCGGGAACACTTCCCCGGACACCAAGCCCTTGTCTGCACCCACCCGGACGGGCATAACGGCAGCGGGAACATTCATGTGCATATCGTCATAAACAGTTTAAGGATTGCAGAAGTTCCGTTCCTGCCCTACATGGAGCGACCCGCCGACACAAGGGAGGGCTGCAAGCACCGCTGTACGGACACCGCCCTGCGCCATTTCAAAGCCGAAGTCATGGAGATGTGCCACCGGGAGGGGCTTTACCAAATCGACCTCTTGAATGGCAGTAAGAACCGCATAACAGACCGGGAATACCGGGCGCAGAAAAAGGGGCAGCTTGCCCTTGATAGAGAGAACGCCGCCCTTGCCGCCGGGGGACAGCCACCGAAAACCACCAAGTTTGAAACGGACAAAGAAATGCTGCGCCGGACAATCCGGCAGGCTCTTTCCCATGCTTCCAGCTTTGACGAGTTTTCTTCCCTGCTTTTGCGGGAGGGCGTGACCGCCAAGGAGAGCCGGGGGCGGCTTTCCTACCTCACGCCGGACAGGACAAAGCCTATCACAGCCCGGAAGCTGGGGGACGATTTTGACAAGGCTGCTGTCCTTGCCCTGCTCACGCAGAACGCCCGCAGAGCTGCCGAACAGACCACAGCCATACCCGAATACCCCCACACCCAAAAGGGACGCTTGCGGGAGGAAAAAGCCGCAAAAACCACCCCGGCAGACAACACCTTGCAGCGCATGGTTGACCGGGAAGCCAAGCGAGCCGAGGGCAAGGGCGTGGGCTATGACCGCTGGGCGGCAAAGCACAACCTAAAGCAAATGGCAGCTACCGTTACCGCCTATCAGCAGTATGGCTTTTCCTCCCCGGAGGAACTGGACGAAGCCTGTTCTGCCGCCTATGCCGCCATGCAGGAAAGCCTTACGGAGCTGAAGCAGGTGGAAAAGACGCTGAACGGGAAAAAGGAGCTGCAACGGCAGGTGCTTGCCTATTCCAAGACCCGCCCTGTCCGGGACGGGCTGAAACAGCAGAAAAACGCCAAAGCAAAAGCAGCCTACCGTCAGAAGCACGAAAGCGACTTTATCATAGCAGACGCAGCCGCCCGTTATTTCAGGGAGAATGGCATTTCCAAGCTGCCGAGCTATAAAGCCCTGCAAGCAGAGATTGAAGTCCTTATCAAAGAGAAAAACAGCGGCTACAACGATTACCGGGCAAAACGGGAGGAATACCGCCGCTTACAGACTATCAAGGGCAATATCGACCAGATTTTACACCGGAGCGAGCCGCAGCGCAGAAAGGAGCAGAACCATGAACGGTAATATCCCCCGCATGGACTACCGCCAGTACCGGGCAGCCCGCCGCCTTGTGCATGAGTGCTGCAACTATGACAGCGGGAACTGCCTGCTGTTGGAGGACGGCGAGCCTTGCGTGTGTGTGCAGAGTATCAGCTATTCGCTGCTCTGCCGCTGGTTTACTGCCGCTGTCCTGCCCCTTGATGAAGCATTGGAAGCCGCCCTCATGCGCCGGGGAAGCCGGAAACGCTGCGCTGTCTGCGGGGCGTTCTTCTTCCCAAAATCCAACCGGGGGAAATACTGCCCGGACTGCGCCGGACGCATGAAGCGGATAAACGCCGCCAAACGGAAGCGGAAACAAAGGGAGAAATGTCACGCTTTAGGGCATTTCAAACCCGCATAAATCAAGGCTTTTTTGGAGGGTGTCAAAGGGTGCGTGATACATTTATCCTTTTCCCTTAAAAACGCCCCCTAAAAGCGTAACAGAACCCATAGACAGACACCACAAGGAGGTGAACCCTATCGCTGATTATATGACCGCAGAAACGGAGCTGCCCGCTTACCTGCCTTACCCCCGTTTCCTGCTGAAAATGGACATATCCCACACCGCCAAGCTGCTGTATGCGCTGCTGTTAGACCGTTCCACCCTTTCCCAGAAGAACGGCTGGCAGGACAGCGAGGGACGGACATACATTGTCTACCCCATAGCAGAGATAGCGGAAATGCTGGATAAAGGCTGTACCACCATAAAGGGCGCACTGAACGAACTGGACGCTGCCGGACTGCTGGAACGCAGACGGGCGGGCTTTTCTTGTGCCAACCGCCTGTATGTAAAAGTGCCGGATATTCCAGTGGTACAGTTTTCCGACCAACTGACGGACGGAAAACCGCCCCCTAACCAAACTAATATAAACAACCTAATAGAGAGCCAAACAAAAAGAGCGAGTGAGGGGCAGCCCCCTGCCGCTTATGGCAGATATAAAAATGTATTCCTTTCTGACGCAGAACTTTTGGAACTGGAACAGGACTTCCCCGACAAGTGGGAGTATTACCTTGACCGGCTTTCCTGCCATATCGCTTCCACCGGGAAGCAGTACCAGAGCCATGCAGCCACCATTTACAAGTGGGCGCAGGAGGACGCTGCCAAAGGCAAGGCTGCCCCGAAACAGGGCATACCCGATTATTCATGTAAGGAGGGCGAGAGCTTATGAAAAACGAGATTGAAGCTATGATTACGGACATTACAACCACTACCGCCGAAGCGGAGGACTACACAGGCGAGGACGGGCTTTTATACTGCGGCAAGTGCCATACGCCCAAAGAAGCCTACTTTTCAAAAGAAACCGCCCAATGGTTAGGGCATGACCGACACCCGGCAGAGTGCGACTGCCAACGGGCAGCCCGTGAAAAACGGGAAGCCGCTGAAAGCCGACAGAAGCACCTTGAAACAGTGGAGGACTTGAAACGCCGGGGATTTACCGACCCTGCTATGCGGAACTGGACATTCGAGCATGACAACGGCAGAAACCCGCAGACCGAAACCGCCCGCTTTTATGTGGAGAGCTGGGAAACCATGCAGGCTGAAAATATCGGCTACCTGTTTTGGGGCGGTGTGGGGACAGGAAAAAGCTACCTTGCTGCCTGTATCGCCAACGCCCTTATGGAAAAAGAGGTTGCCGTCTGCATGACAAACTTTGCAACGATACTCAATGACCTTGCCGCCAGCTTTGAGGGTAGGAATGAATATATTTCCCGCCTTTGCAGCTACCCCCTGCTGATACTTGATGATTTTGGTATGGAGCGAGGAACAGAGTACGGGCTGGAACAGGTTTACAGCGTGATTGACAGCCGTTACCGAAGCGGCAAGCCGCTGATCGCCACGACCAACCTCACGCTGGAGGAATTGCAGCACCCGCAGGACACGCCCCACGCCCGTATCTATGACAGGCTGACTTCCATGTGCGCCCCCGTCCGCTTCACAGGCAGCAACTTCCGAAAGGAAACCGCACAGGAAAAGCTGGAACGCTTAAAGCAACTGATGAAGCAGCGAAAGGAGAGCCTATGACAGAAACCAAACAGACAAGCACCACCAAAACAGACCGCCGCCCGGACTGTGTAACGGAAATCCGCATGGGCAACTCCGTCCTTACCGTTTCCGGCTTCTTCAAGCAAGGGGCAACCGACACCGCAGCCGACAAGATGATGAAAGTGCTGGAAGCGGAAGCTGCTACACAAAAAACGGCGATTTGACCGACCATAAAGAAGCAGATTTGACGCTTTTGCCGCTATACAGACAGCCACCCCATGTGGTACAATCAAGGTACGGAATAGTGGGGCTGGCTGTCGGAAACGGAGGATTTTATGTTAAGACAGACCAACCAACAACCAATTACCGCCCTTTACCCAAGACTTTCCCATGAGGACGAGCTGCAAGGCGAGAGCAATTCCATTTCCAATCAGAAGCGTATCCTTGAAACCTATGCAAAGCAGAACGGCTTTTCCAATCTGCGCTGGTACACGGACGACGGTTATTCTGGTGCGAACTTTCAAAGACCCGGTTTTCAAGCCATGCTTGCGGACATTGAAGCCGGAAAAGTCGGGACAGTTATCGTAAAGGATATGTCGAGGTTAGGGCGAAACTACCTGCAAGTGGGAATGTACACGGAAATGATTTTCCCACAGAAAGGTGTCCGCTTCATCGCTATCAATGACGGAGTGGACAGCGCACAGGGCGACAATGACTTTGCCCCGCTGCGGAATATCTTTAACGAATGGCTGGTGAGAGATACGAGCAAGAAAATACGGGCGGTAAAACGCTCAAAAGGCATGAGTGGCAAGCCCATCACAAGCAAGCCTGTGTATGGCTACCTCATGGACGAGGACGAAAATTTCATTATTGACGAGGAAGCCGCACCCGTAGTCAAGCAGATATACAACCTCTGCCTTGCCGGGAACGGTCCGACCAAGATAGCCCGTATGCTCACAGAGCAGCAAATCCCCACGCCGGGGACGCTAGAATACCGCAGGACGGGACACACTCACCGTTACCACCCCGGCTATGAGTGTAAGTGGGCGACCAATACCGTTGTGCATATCCTTGAAAACCGGGAATACACGGGCTGTTTGGTAAACTTCAAAACTACCACGCAATCCTACAAGTGCAGTAAAATTGTTTACAATGACGAGGATAAGCAGGCAATCTTTGAGAACCACCACGAGCCTATCATAGACACCCAAACATGGGAACGGGTGCAGGAGCTTCGCAAGCAGCGCAAACGCCCCAACCGCTATGATGAAGTGGGCTTGTTCTCCGGCATACTGTTCTGTGCGGACTGCGGCAGCGTCATGTATCAGCAGCGATACCAGACAGACAAGCGCAAGCAGGACTGTTATATCTGCGGCAACTACAAGAAACGCACCCATGACTGTACGGCGCACTTTATCCGCACCGACCTCTTGACCGCTGGTGTACTCTCCAATCTGCGGAAAGTGACCAGCTATGCGGCAAAGCATGAAGCCCGGTTTATGAAGCTCTTGATTGAGCAGAACGAGGACGGGGGCAAGCGCAGGAACGCCGCCAAGAAAAAGGAACTGGAAGCCGCCGAGAAACGCATAGCCGAGTTATCCGCTATCTTCAAGCGGCTGTATGAGGATAGCGTGACCGGGCGCATATCAGATGAGCGTTTCACAGAGCTGTCGGCAGACTATGAAGCAGAACAACGGGAACTGAAAGAAAGAGCCGCCGCTATCCAAGCGGAGCTTTCCAAAGCACAGGAAGCCACCGTGAACGCAGAAAAGTTTATGAATGTTGTCCGGCGGCATACCAGCTTTGAAGAACTTACCCCTACTCTGCTGCGGGAGTTTGTAGAGAAAATCGTTGTACATGAGTGCAGCTATGACGAGAACAAGACCCGCAGACAGGACATTGAGATTTATTATTCTTTTGTTGGCAAGGTGGACTTGCCCGAATAACCGCCCGACCTATCCGACACAATGCGCAAGTGCCGGATAGGAACGGCAAAATTTTTTACACTTCTATTACTTCTTTATCACACGTAAGCAAATAACAAGCGCTTATACACACGATGTCTTCTTGCAATTCCCCGGTCCTCGTCCATCGCAAACCAGTCACTCTCCAAAAAATCTTCCGGTCTTCCATAATCCGTAATATCCTTGGAAAAATTGCGCATAAAATAACGCGATGCTCCGGTGTTTTCGTACAGCACTTCCCCTGTCGCATCTTCCATAAAAGCATCATCCGCTCCATCGGTAATGCTGACAATTCCCTGTGTCACTGCATAGCGTAAAACTTTGATCAGCCTTCTCCGGCTCGTATATACGGTCCAGTCGACCGGCTCTCCCGGCATATTTGCAGAAATATACTCGGTAAGCTGCGATAAAATAAATTGTTCCTGCGTATCTTTTTCTTCCAGGAACATAAGCAAAATACAAAAGAATGCATATTCTTCTTTCGAAGAAAAATCCTGGATTCCCATAAAAGTCTCCGGAATCACCGGAATCTTTTCCATTTTCACCATCAACGCATTCTCTGTCACCTGGCATCCCAGCTTGTCAGATGCATACTTACGAATATCACCGATTGCATCTCTCAGCTGGTAATATAACTCTTTATTTTCCGATTTCAACACCCAGCGCTGATTCAACAGTACTTCGAGTTCTTTCATCATGCCTCCTCCTGAAATACAATCGCAAGTCTTGGCATCGTAAAGTTTCCATCCTCACAATGCACTACACAGCGTTCCTCTTTTCTGCTCATATCAAGCATATAATGCCGTCCCTCTTCCGTTGTTGCAGCACCTGCCGGATTTTCCAACGCATCGGAAATCCACTTTAGCAGAATTTCCCGCACATGCGACTCAATGACCGGCAAAGTGGAAAAATCTATTTTTCCATCGGACTCCAATTCCCGGAGCCTGCGCATATCTTCTCTTTGTTTTTCAATCATCTGCCGTCTCGTTCTTTGCTTTTCTTCTGCAGATTCCCGGATTGCACTGCGGCCGGACTTCTCCCTGTAGGTTCTCACACGCGGTTTCAACATTACTTCAAACGGACTTTCCTCATAAACCCCCTGGTTCATGCTGTCCGTCTCACGGATCAGATCTCCCTTTAAATGATAGGGTCTCTCCAATCCAAAGACCATAGCAGACATCCTGTGTGCCTGCTGCACATCCTCACACTTCAAAAAAAGTTCTGCTACTTTGCGGTATTCTTCCCGCCGATTCGCACCAAACGCATTTTTCTCGCTGAGCTGTGCTGCATATCTTGTAATCCTCCGGATAATTTCATTGGTCGCATCAAAAAGCTTGCCGGCCTCGTTTTCCTCGCCATTCGAAGAGACAAACCAGTCATATATACTCTGAAATCGTCCCTTTGTCTTTTCTTCCAATAATTCCCGTGAGACTTCCACATCCATACGTGGAATCAACAGTTCATACTGCACGATTTTTTCAAACACCTGCTGCTTATTCCCAGCTTCCAATGTTCGCAGGTCTTCCTCGATCACACCGACATTGCGTTGTAATCCTTTAATAAAATTACGCAGATACTCGACAAGACGGTCTTTGAACACCAGAAACTCTTTTGTGTGCATCATTTCTTCTGCCTTCACGCTGTTTAAATCACGGATATAGTCCTGATAATTCTGATTCAGACGCACAAAGTCGTTATTCAGATCATTCCACCAGGTATAAACTTTGTTGATATCTTCCTCCGCCATCTGTGGAAAACGCGCAATATTTATCCGAATCCGTTCCAAAAGCGTCGGCTCCAAAGAAGCCCCTTCAATAAAAAGATTTTCCAACCGTAATACCAGACGTTCAATCTCCACGCTGTATTCCGACATCTGGTACCTGAATTTTTTATTTTTAAACTCTTCAATGGAAGATACTTTTTTCGTATCCTGAATCGTATTCAGATTCTTCCATTCTACAAGCATTGCCAGATCCTGTTGGCACTGCTCAGGCTTATAATCCACAAAAAACGGATCTTGTATCATCTGGGCATAAACCTCCTCCTGATACAGCCAATAACGAAGTTTTTCGTAATTTTCAAAAAAAATGCGCATAATGCAGCGATATCTGCTGACATTATCCGCATTCAAATATTTTGCTTCAGTAAGTGCTTTGGTTAGCTTGTCTGTTACCTGCACGTTATTCTCCTTTGTGTCTGTTCATTTACCTGAAATAAGAAGCTAACTACGCTTCCCTAATAGGGTTTATTATAGTACACAATCGGAGGACTGACAATGTATAAAACAATTTTTCCTTTTTATTTTCCACAACATTTTTTGTATTTTTTCCCACTTCCGCATGGACATGGATCATTTCTTCCAACCTTCGGTGTTTCTCTTTGATAAGGCATTTCCTTTTGTATGCCCATAAAAGGATCTCCAAAATATGCATTATTTTCCAGTATTCTTTCCGCCTGTTCACTCAATATATCAATTGTACTTATCACACTCGGATCTTCTGTACGGTCTGCCACATCATCTAAAATATTACAGGCTTTGGTATATTTTTCATTTTCTGCACACGCCATCGCTGTAAGCACATCCAGTTCATTGTTATGTATCTTTAGTTTTCTGGTTACCTGTTCCAATGTCTGTATCTGATCCGCCCCTCTGTGATCAGAAAGTGCATGATATATCATCTCCTGCACAGAGCCTGGCATCGCATATAACGGAGTCTCTGTTTCTACGTCATCTTCTAATTGATCTTTCTGAAATACACCCATAGAAAAAGCATCTTCTCCCGTCATATTCTGATACTCTAATCTTGAATATCCATTGAGCATCGGAAGACGGGTTTCCATAATAAACCTCATTAATATTTTCCATAACCCACACGAATGCAAAAGCGGCAAATCTGTTTCATAGATTCCCATATGTTCAAGCACTGCATGAATTCCATTGCCGCTGCAAATATCCTGATAGCACGCAACAATAAAAGCTTCCATTGCCTCCTGTGGAACCCACAGAAAACTGCGGGCGATTTTCTCCACGCCTTCCCATTGTGGCTCCAGCTCATACAACGGCTGACTATATTTCAACAACTCTTTCTTTGTAAACTGCTTATAAGAAAGATCCGCTGCATATAACATCCTCTGACTCAAAATAGCATCCACATCCAGGCCCGGTACACAGATAAATCTTTCTCCGGTAGATTGCCATGCATGTATTTCATATTTTCCTGCAATCAAACCATTCAGATATATAAGCCGTAAAAACTCCTGCTTTTCTATTTTCATATTCCATTGTTTTTCAAAAATGTCATAGAAAGCATTCTGTTCTATCACTGCATATGTAAGCAGAATTTTCCTGAGTTTATCTGAAAAATCCTGCATATTCATAATCTGATTTTTCCAGTCTGCATTCTGGAGATTTTCCAGTCTCTGCTCAAAATCAATTGCCGGGAACAAATATGACGCCTGCGTTTTTTCCGGTATCTGCATGTGCCACAATCCCAAGGCAATTCCCTTTTCAACCGTTTCCGCATTCATCTCATTTTTCTGATTATATTCAAATAATTGGACTTTTTCTATTTCCTGCAGATCCGTTTCATCCAATACGCAAAAATAATACTCCGGATGTTTCTGGAACATATTCAGAATACGCTCTTCTTTCGACTGATCCGTTACATTTTCTTCGTCAATATACAATGCATATTCCAGATTCTGTAATTCCTCATCACTTAATCTTGCAAGTATTTCCCTGCTCATTTTCCGTGGTGCCATCTTGCAGATTGCACCTTTTTCATCTTCTCCACAAAACTGTCTCCATGCAAATATTTCCATATCAGCCTGTGAGTCCGACTGTTTTGAGATGTAATTTCTATTCTCCGGCACAATTTCATTATAGTATGCCGGCCTGCTTACTGCATGCTTTAGCATCTCTTTTATTTCTTTGTCCATCTGCTGCATCACATATATCTGTTCCAGCTTTTTGCGGTCTTTTTCTGCCAGACGGATATCTGCAAAATGCATTTGTTCCAGCTGTTCATTCACGCTCACGGCATCATAACTTCCCGAAACCTGTTCTTCTCCCCAGATGCCACCGGAATCTTCCACAAAATTGTTTCCTTTTGTTTTCATTAATGTAGCAGAATCTTTTTCATAGTCCTGCAATACTTTTTCAAATACAACTTTGTGACGCCAGTCATCTCCCATGTCGTATACATAGCGGATCCAGTTTTCATGCTCCGCTACAGCTGAAACCGGGAGTTTTTTCTCCATAAAAAAATCAGTGTATGCATCTTTTGAATTTGCCACAATTTCAAAACGATTCTGTGGAGCTTCAAAGATGTGCATATGCATATCTTCCCATCCAAAAACCAGCTGTATTACCCGATGCAGGTCATAAAAACTTATGTTTTCCGGTACCACTAATCTTCTCCACACCGGCGGGTGTGTATCCTCTATAGTAATTTTTAAAACAATTCCTGACATTCTCTTATCCTTTCCACAATCCAGGTATATTTAATGGCCCTCTCCTTGTCAGTATAGCAAATTTTTATGATACAGAAAACATCTGGATTTATTATTTGTAACCCTCTCCCATATGATAATAAAAAAGGAATTTTTATGTCTTCATCTCTTTTTATTCAAACACTAACCACTCTGCGCCCTGCTGCTGTTGCAAAAATCCAGGGAGACACGGCCAATCCGGTACGCGGATATGCCACTTTCTATAATACTTATACCGGCGATTTCCCACCTCTTTTGTCCAATCGGGGATTCCGGAACTAAAATTGCTCCTACTTTATTTTGACATATACTATTTTTAACAGATCATTTTTGGGATTCGGAATTGTTTTTGTTTCCAGGAAATCATAACTTTCAATCAGCTGGCTTAACTTTTTATAATTATAATTTCTTGGATCAAATCCCGGTACACGCTTGGAAAGTAAGATTCCTATCTCGGACTGGTTAATCCAGCCTGCCTCATCTGACTTCTGTTCAATAATTGTTCTGATTTCATCTCCTATATTTTCCTGCGTAGGAATAAATGGCATATCACATAAGTCCTGCGTTTCCGGATCTGTTGTGTCCTGATTTTCTGACACATCTGCCTCTCCCTGCGCTTTCTCATCAATTGCCTGCTCCTCGACGGCTTCATCTGCTATGCTATTATCTTCAGCCCCACGCTCTTCCTCTTCTTCGGCGAACAGTAAATCTAAATATTTAAACTGTTCGCAGGCTGCAACAAGCGATGTCGGTGTTTTTTTCTCCCCCATTCCAATAACCAGCATTCCGGCTTCTCTTAAACGGTTTGCTAACTTTGTGAAATCACTGTCCGATGTTACAAGGCAAAATCCATTTACATTTCCAGAATACAATATGTCCATTGCATCAATAATTATTGCAGAATCAGAAGAATTCTTTCCTTTCACATAATTAAACTGAATTACAGGCGTTAATGCATATGTGCTTAAAACATCTTTCCATGATGATACACTTGGATTTGAGAAATCGCCATAAACACGCTTGTATGTAGGTGTTCCAAACTCATTAACCTCATCCATAATCAATTTAATATATTTTTTTGATACGTTCTCCGCATCAATCAATACCGCTATTTTATCCTGTCTTTTCATAATAACTTTCTCCCTTCAATTTCATTTTAATAATCTCTATGTTCACATACTTTCGAATAAACAAAGAGCTTTGTAGCATTTAATAAATACTAAAATCTGTCAGACAGGTATCCATATGTTTCGTCTGTTTATCCTTATATACAGACACAATTTCCAGACGCAGTGAGGATGTCTCCAACGGTTCATCAAAATCAATTCGATCCGTTCCTACAAACTGATCATGCAACGTATATACCTTGCTGTTCCCGTCCGAATCATAAATGCGGACTTTTTTAATTCGAAGATTTCTATGATAGAGTCCTTCTTCTTTTTTGTAACCGTTACTAATCTCTATTCCGTTTATTTTATGTACCCCATCAAAATCCAATTCAATCCACGATCCGATTCCGGCACCATCTGTTCCTTCTACCCACGCGGTTCTGTAGTCCCCGTCAATTGCATTCTCAGGATCATAAGTTGCTGTCTTACCATTATTATCGGTCATAGGATCAAGCGCATCTGACGCCTTCACTTTTTTAATAATGGCATTACTGATATTTTCATCAATATCCGGTTTCTGTGCACAATACTGTGCCTCCTGCTGCCCCCTGTAATCGGATGCCGTATACGACAAGCGAATCTGTGTATCTGTATTTTTTTGCGTTGTAGTATAAGTCAACACATTCATAGCCTGCTGCTGTTCAAAAATCTGTTCGTAGCATCCCTGTAATTCACTGATATCTTTAATTTCAAAATACTTTCCGCCACTTGCATTTGCAATATTCTGCAAAACATCCGTCTCATTTTCCCCGGAAACCGAAATAAGATAAATAGGGATATGATACTGTTCCGACAGACTGATTACCGAATCCGCGGTTGCAGAAACCGAACAGTTATCTGCACCATCTGTAAAAGCAAGAATATATTTCTGCCCGGTCTGATGTACTTCCTGATACAAAGCATTTGTCAGGGTATCATAAAGAGCTGTGCTTCCTTCCGCCTCACGATCCTGCGCACACACTTCCCTCATTTTATCAATATCCGTTGTAAAACCATACAATTCCTGCTGGTCGCTGTTAAATGAAGTCATTGCCACACAATACCCGCTTTTCTCCTTCATTAAACCTAAAATATAATCAGCTGCATCAAACTCTTCCCCAAGTATTCCATCCATACTTCCACTGATATCCATGGCAAACGTAACTGTTTTCTGCTGGTTTACTCTATCTTTATAATAATCCAAAGAAAAATTCTGCTTCTTTTCTTTATTGTTTTCCAACTCTGATAACGTAAACTGGCTCTTATCCAAATGATTGATATCATTTCCATCAAGATCTCTTACCGTAAAATATACGCTGATTTTTGGGTAATTACTTGTATCAATCTGTGCGATATCAATCGTGGCATCCTGCGCATCTGTTTTTTCCGTTGTCTGTTCTGTTTCTGTTGCAACTTCTTTTTGTGAAATCTGTGATGATTGACTTGATTTATCATCTGGCCTTAAGTTTTGTTGTTTTCCCACCAACAATACAATCAATCCGGCAATAATCACAACCGCCACTATAAAACAGATTCCGAAAGCAATCTTCCACTTTCTGTCCTTTTTCTGTTCTTTTCCACTCTCTTGCGTTTCCTGTATTTTCTTTCCACACACTGTACAAAAACTCTGCCCCTGTTTGATTGGACTTCCGCAATTTCTGCAAAACTTCTCTTTCATAATCTAAATTATCCTCCTTCTTTTTTGTATAACAAATTCTTCTCAAGAAAATAAATAAGTAATATTTGGAGTGAACAATAAAGAAGCGCCAAATCGGCATGAATCTGTCGAATTGGCGCTTTTTTATTCGCTTTCACATACCCGGACTATTTACAAGCCTTAGGAATCGTAAAATTGGTCGCCTTATTATACTTTGCAAAAACCTGTGTTGTCGCTACCTTCGTATAACTGATATCCAGATCCGCCGCCTCATTAATTCCCATGCCTTGCATCTGCTGAATCAGAACCGTCATATAACCATTCATAAATGCAGTCATGTCCGTTGTAATCTTAATCGGACGATACGTTTTCCTGTCAATCCAGATGGTTGTTTTCACCGCTTTCAAACCGGAATAATCGATTGCCGCATCATCAGATCCATCCCCTCCGATGCCGATTGCTGCAAAAACGCTTTCCATCGCTTTTCCAAGATCTTCCCCTGCAATCTCTGCAGAGATCTGCACCGTATTCACTTTGTTGACCTTCACGTTCTTCTTTACTATCTTGGCATTGGAATAAATATCCGTATCAATTGACGAAAGGGCATCTGCATAACTGCTCGCATCCACCTTATCATATGTCTTACCGTCTGCGGAAACATACGCAATCATCTTTCCCTTCGCATTCTTCTTTACATACGTGATTGTCTTTGCCTTGCTGGTCTGACCGCCGCTTGTCATCGTAGTCGTAGCAACCCCCTTTGTCTTCATGGGCTTGGCAAAAGAAATTATCTTTTGTATAGTTTTTGCATTCGTTGCCACCCCATACGAAATCATATTCTGCACCGTGGTTGTCGTTGTCTCATACGACTTGACATTTGCGCTTGCCTTGGTCATCTTCTTTAAATACTGATCCGCAGTCAGCGACGCAGCGCCCGTTGGTACCGTACTTGCAAATGTGCAAAGTACCATCGCAGCCGTCAGGCATACAGCCATCAAACTTTTCTTCCATTTCTTCATAGCTTCATTTTCTCCTCTTAATTTTGTAAATGTTGTCTCTGATGTTAGGATACCTTCTTAACTTTCAGTTTATAACAGAAATCCTTGTTATATGAAGAATATTTCATATATACTTTCTGTCCCTTCTTCAAAGAAACCTTTCTAATATTTTTCCAGCCTTCGCCACTGGCTAACTGTGTACTGGCGAGACACTTATACGAATTATTATATAACGCACAAGTCAGACCGTAATAATGATCAATATCCGTATTCACTGCCTTAAATGTATATTTACCCTTGGACGGAGCTGTAAACACATAATAATCCTGATCATCCAACATCATAATTCCATTATATGTAGTGTTCAGCTTTACCTTATCTGCGGAACCCTTGCTATTATTATTCTCGGTTTCCAGATTTTTAACCTTGTGCTCTACCACACGGAACTTATAATACCATTGGTGATCCGAATCCGATGTAGAAGAAAAAATCAATTTGATTTTAGTGCCTTCTTTAAACGATAACATAGATGATGTCCACACACCATCGGAGTAATGCACATCCTTATTCTCGTACAGCTTATCGTTGACAACAACCTTGAGCGGCAACCACCAGAATGTCGAATCAGAGACCTTGCCATTGTGCGTATAATATTGGCACGCGACCTCAATTGTTATATATCCGGTCGCAGGCATCTCATATACATACTCCTGCGAGGATCCACCCGGCAAGGCCATCTCATACCAATCATTTCCATCCACCAGAGTTGTTTCCGCCTTAACCTGCTCGGTAGGCAGCAAAAAAGCCGACAACAATATAGCCCCTGTCAATATCAAACTTACTACTTTTCTCATAACGTCCTCCTTTTTATCATTATAGCTATAACTATACTACAACTTGTGCTTTTCGCCAACCTTTCTTTATATTTCTTGCTGCTTCTTTACTGCATTCTTGGCAGTTACCTTAACACAATATCCGGACATAGAGAGTCTCTGAAAGTGTTGATAAAATGGGGATTTCTTGAAATAATATAGGGATAGAATTACTTGGTAAGTAACAAAGAAAAAACAAAGTAGAAATAGACTTCTATGTTCCATCTGAAGAAGCAACCCTTGATTATGATGGGATTCAGATTGAGGTTGTCCCGATATGGAAATGGTTGTTAGATCATTATGACGTAAGCGCAAAATGATTCGACGGATTGCATCTCCCTATACATTGACGGTGTGAATTTTTTCTGTAAATTCACACCGTCTAGAGGGCTTGCGAGTGGAACCATAAAGTATAAACGCTATGCGATATCCTGGTTCTTACTACATTACAAGACATTCTTTTTTATAAAAGGCAATACCATATCGAATCACTTTCTTAAAACCATCCTGTTCAATTTTAGTTGCATATTTTTTCTCTTCGATCTGTTGTAAAGCTTTATAGCATTCGTCTGCCAAACAATCCTTATTTTTTGCAATCTTCAATTCGATAACAATGGCTCTCCGAAGCTTTCGATCCTTAATTACCAGATCTGATCGTCCCAATCCGTTCTCATAGTTAGACTCAACAATATACCCGGCGTTGGCAAATAATCCGGCAACAAATGCATGATAAAAGCTTTCCGCGTAGTCATGATAACTGATCGTATTAAAAAGCAGATCGGATAGAATTTCTGTAAGTTTGTCCGCATCTTCATTCCATAAAGCTTCAAATAGCGAACTCCTGTTGCTTCGCGCAAGTGAATCCGAAAACCATTCTGTTACGCTTTTTTGAAAAATAGACATCACTTCATGATTTGGAATCTTAAGAAGCGTTTCCGATAAATTATGCGTACTGCCCACCTTCGTAAGATATCCTGTAAGATATAATAAACTCCAAAGATTCTGTTCCGAAGATGTGAGTACATTATAAGTAAGATTTTCTTCGATTGCTTCGCTAATTGTTCCACCATTTAGTAATGTTTCGAATTTTTCGGTCACATCAAAATCAGTCCGTTCCAAAAAAGTGCGAATAACAGAATTGTCGCTTGTATGTTCCCAAAAATTCTCAGGCTCCTGAGTACCGGTTGCCATCACCTTTTGAATATAATTAAGCACATCCCATGGACAATAAATATCTAAATTTCCGAAATGATAGCCATCGTACCACTTTTGAATGACGGCAGCGCATGCTTCGCAATGTGTATCTGTAAGAAGCTTTGTAACTTCCGGTTGCGTAAAACCGAAAAATTCATTGTATCGATTGTCGGAAATTGTATCGGTAATAAAATTATTGGTACCGGTAAAAATACTCTCCTTTGTAATGCGAAGGCATCCGGTAATGACTGCAAATTTTAAAAATTCGTTATCTTTTAATGCAGTACCAAGCAAGGGACTTATAATCTCAAGCATTTGATCATAATAGCCTTTGGAATCCGCTTTTGCAATCGGGACATCATATTCGTCAAGAAGCAGAATAACCGGCTTATGATAATATTGAGCCATAATTCGGGTTAAAAAAGATAGTGATTTCTTAATTTCTGCAGTTGTAGCCCGGTTGTCTTTCAATCGTTCATAAATAGATCTGTCACTGGCATCCATCCGATCCCAATCAAGCAAATAGGAATGTTGTTTAAACAGATCTGCCAATTCAGCCGTTAACATATCATAAGCAGATTCAAATTTGAGGCCATCAATATTTTTCAATGTCAGAAAAATGACAGGACATTGATTCATCCATTCCGCACATAAGGATTTATTCCCTGCTATATATAATCCATCAAAAAGTGCCCGACTATCTTTACGAATATCAAAAAAATCTGCCAACATGCACATTGCCAATGTCTTGCCAAATCGTCTTGGACGGGTAATTAAAGTTCCCTTGGACAAATTATTTTGAAGCAGATTCTCAATGAGACCGGTTTTATCAATATAATAGTAATGATTCTTTCGAATTTCTGTGAAATTGCTCATTCCGATTGGAAGAGTTATTTTGTTCTCCATTTCGAAATCCTCCTTCGCAGCCTCTGCGATCTATGGTATTACAATACACATATAGTATAACAAACTTTTTCTTTATATGAAACAAAAGAATTTGAGTGCTCATTTTCACCCGATCCACAGCGGCGACCTCTTCATCGAAAACCAATGCCGCTCTTTGGAGCGGCTAATCTAGTATTAGTACCGACTATGGAGCGTTTACAAACAGGAA
Source organism: Lachnospiraceae bacterium (assembly GCA_902363675.1). GTDB lineage: Bacteria > Bacillota > Clostridia > Lachnospirales > Lachnospiraceae > Roseburia. The sequence goes on from CABJAV010000027.1 coordinate 20,736, forward strand.
ATCTATTCCCGCCTGATTCTGTACACTTTCGGCATTTTTATCGCAAACGAAGCGGCAGAAGAAAACCGGAAAAAGAAACGGGATGGCAACAACAAGTATCTCTATGAACTTGACTTTTCTTCAGCATTAAAAACAGCCAGAAAGTTCTTCATGCGCAGGGATTCCGGCAGGCACATCGATATTATCCGGCTGATGATGCAATATGTCCACACAGTGAAAGACAGGTTCCGGCAGTTTCAACGGCCTCTCCGTGGAATCAGCGCAATTCATTTTGGATATCGGTAAGTTCTGCAACTGAATATTCTTCTTTTTGGCAGATGAACAGCATCTGTCTTTTTGGTATACCTGTTTTTGGCTTTTTGAGTTCAAAATATCGGATATTTGACAACAACTGAGCTATCGAACAAAACTTCGAACAACTGGCTTAATGGCATTACCCCTTGTTTCAACAGTATCGGCAGGTTCATAGATCTGCCTAACCAATAATATCCAGTATTACTCCTCTTTACAATAATTTATTAATTTTTTTTCGATATAATTTAAAATAGTATCTTCTATATGACTTCTCTCTGTTTCAAAATCTTCCGCAGATTCGAATTCATCTTCTTGCATACTCACCAACTTTTCAAACTCACTTCTCAACGCAATCGCCGTGTGTTTCAAATCTTCTTCAAATTTTTCTTCACCACAGTCCAATTGGCGCAGTCTCTCATCGTATCTTTCCTCTGAGGCAAATTCGTACCAGCCACTTCCAATCCCAGTTTCTTCTTCCATTACCAATGCACTGTCTTGTGCATTTACCAAATCATATAATTCATACTTTGAAAACAACTTATCACTCATATCGCACACCTCATTAAACTTATACCCCCAGAGTATTAATTTTATCCTTGATATATGTTATTTCCGGCTCCATCAGATTATTATAAATAAAATAATGCACTAACTGGCTTCTTTTCAACTCCATCTTCTTCCCCCAAATACATTGACTGTATTGTTCATTCCTACAAAAATCACATTGCTCTATCAATGCCTCTTTGCAACTTTTCTTTATTTCCGAAATATTGTCATAAACTATTTTGGCAACTGTATATAGTAACCACTTTCCTCGAATAATACACCGATAATGTTCTTTCTTAATTTCATGTTCACTTGCAAATTCATCTAACTCATCAACTCTTTCCATGACCTGTTTTACGATCGTATTTCCCTCATGTTCTTCAAACAAATTTTCTGCGGTCATATCATAGCTAACTAATGTTGTACGTTGATTTAATATTCCTTCCAAGGCCTGTAGACCAACATAATACAACTCCTTCACATGTTCTTCAATACCCTTTTTTGCAATTTCCAGTATATCCTCTGTAATCTCATCTTTTCTAGCCCCCGTAACTGCACTAATAAAATTTATCACTGAATTATCTGTACAAAAATGACTTTCATATGAATAATATTTCAAAATAAAAAGTCCTTTATATCCAGAATATGTTTCTTCTGAGTAATTACGATAATCGGCATCTATAATCCCTAAGAAAAATTTTTCCAACCGTGGATCTCGCTCTAATAAAGTCTGAACATCTTCTACAATTTTTATTACTCCATCGCATCCAGGTTTATATTTATTATTCTCACTATTTATAATAACCTCACTGCATTTCACATTTATCTTATTATCCGTTATTTTCTTATAAAACTCAACGTCATCTCCCCCTTCTACTATAACAAGAGGTTCTTCTGACATCAATGCTGCTGCTAGCAATGTTGAAATTTGATATTGTAATTCTTCTCCCATTATTACACCAGCTTTCTCAAACAATTCGTATGACCATCTGCAATTGATGGACTGTGAGTTGCCATTATTACCTGTGTTGATGGTAGATATTCTTCAAATAGATCTATCAACTTATTCTGCCATTTCATATTCAAAGACAACTCCGGCTCATCAATCAATACAATATTTCTGTTTTTTCCATCAATAAACAGACACGTCAACAATGTCAAAAGCTGTTTTTCTCCACTTGATAGTTCACCTAATCCGTGCTTAGTAACAAATTTTCCCTGATCAAATATTTCAATATCAACTCCTTCCCTGCTGATTTTCATTATTTTATCTTCTCTTGTATATTCGTTAAAAAAGTCACGTAGTAACAAAATACTTCTATATTTGACTATATCTTCCTTAATTCTTTGTAATATATTCAATAATAATAAGCATAAATATGAATTTTCTCTACTCTTCTCAATTATCTCCTCACAAGAAGATTTTTTTATTAAATTTAGTATCTCATTATCTGTTCCTTCTGGTATTTCTTCGATTGCAACCAAAATTAATGGATAGCACTCACACAAATCCTTTTCCAAAATTTCAACATTTTCATTTCTTATCTTCTTGCTCTCAATAACCTGCGATAAAGTTGCAAATAAAGCACTCTGTATATTTGTGGATGCACCATGCACAGCTCGTCTATAATTTATAATAATTGTATCTTCCATATCTGAAATGTCTACATTACTTCCACTCAAAACGATATGGGCATTTTCAAAATCTATGTTGTTTCTTCGAAGCCTTCCCTTTCGACTGTAATTTATATATTCAGCCAAATTATCCGCAAATGCTTTTTTCACAGCCATTCCTTTTTGTAAAAACACCTGTCTCCCCATTGCTGAACTATTAATATAATTAAAAATAACAGATGGTGATACTGATGCCTGCACATTAATTCTATCAACTCCCAATAACAAAGTTCTTTGTTCAACTAAACTATCAAATTCACTCCAATCATAACTATAGTCATACATTTTTCTCATTATTCTGCGCTCAGATCCTTCTTCAACCGCAATAACGTCCTTTTTACATTCTTTTATGCAAATTTGTTTTTGAATATTATCTTGTGATACTTCCATACGTACTTCGCTTACTTTATGATTAAAAAGTATTGCATCATCTTTCGAAAACAATGCATTCAAAATTTGTAATAATGTTGTTTTTCCGCAACCATTCTCTCCATATATAATAGTTACATTCTCGCTCGAAAATTCATATTCAATTATCTTTTGTGACGAATGAAATCCTTTTATCCGTATTTTTAATATTTTAAACATGACTTTGCCTCCAAATACACTAATAATCTCTGCTTTTTTTCAAATATTACGATTGTTTCTTAAAATAAATATAATTATACCCCATAAGTTCTGCAAAATCTACCTTTCGAAATTATCATCCCAATTGTCTATTCTACAGCAACTCCTCCCGTCCATCAAATTTCTCTCCGCTATCTCAAACATGCGGCCGGGCTTCTGTACTTTCATTCAAAACAGCCAGAAAGTTCTTCATGCGCAGGGATTCCGGCAGGCACATCGATATTATCCGGCTGATGATGAAATATGTCCACGCAGTGAAAGACAGGTTCCGGCAGTTTCAACGGCCTCTCCGTGGAATCAGCGCAATTCATTTTGGATATCGGTAAGTTCTGCAACTGAATATCCTTCTTTTTGGCAGATGGACAGCATCTGTATTTTTGGCATACCTGTTTTTGGCTTTTTGAGTTCAAAATATTGGATATTTGACAACAACTGAGCTATCGAACAAAACTTCGAACAACTGGCTTAATGGCATTGCCAATGGTTTCATGTCAGACACCTCTTGATCCCCTATGTTTTTTCCAAGCGAAATAAATTCTTTGACATATTAGTTATATAGTGTTAGTATAATTATAGAAAGGGTGCTACCGATAGACGGTTAGCCCAAGTAAATTAGTTTGACAAAAATGCCGCTTAGTTTACCAGACGTGGGCGGCTATTTTTGTGTCTTGTTATTATCCTTACCAAAGGAATATCCGATTCCCAAGCAGGTTAAGCCAAAGCTTACTACTGCAATAAAGTCAACAATACTCATATGGCTTAGCCCTCCTTTCCTTGGATTCCCTTACGGGTTTCTATGTAATCAGAGGGTCACAGTCCCTCTGCCGAAGGACTAACCGCCTACCATTATGGTAGCACCCATGAGCAATTGTATCAGACAGAATTCAATTTATCAATCTCTAAAATATTTTTACCACCCTTTAATCTATCTGTTCAAATTCTCTATGCCAGAAGTGCATACTCACTATACGTAAACAGACAATCTGCCCCGCTGAACATCACAACTTGAATTGGGGACTTGGCCAAAAGTAAACATCTCATTGCAGTTGTTTTTTCTTCTGGATTTGTATTCTTATTCCAGCCCCAAACAGCAGAGCCACGTTTACGAAAATCTTTTATTACGCAAAAATTAGTATGACTATCTTGAAATCCTGCTAATTCTGGTTGAAATCTGGAATCCGTCTTGTATAAATCTTTATATTTACTCATATTTGTTCAACTCCTTTCTAAAATCATTATAATTTTTATAATCCCACAATCACAATGTTTTTGCAGGCCGACATTTCAAAATACATGTGAATAAATATAGGGAATTTCGGGTTTTTAACTTCTTTTTTCTTTTGCTTTTCCTGATATGAAATATTACACTATTCTGCCTCTATTTGCTCCAAACAATTTTCGCAAAACGAAACTCCATCCTTGTCATGACTTCCATCCCATTCAGCATTAAACCACTCTCCGCAACGATCACATTGATAGATTTCATTTACATACCCACAATTTACACATGTACCAACTGGTAAAATTTCTTGATTAATACAAATAAAATCTTCCCCACACTCACTACAAGAAATTGCTTCCGCCATATCCTCCTGTGATAAACCTTCACGATAATCTATTAATTCATTCTCAATAAAATCAAACAAAGCATCTACCGCATCATCCACATTTGGCAATTCATCCAATGTAACCGGAACATACAAACCACTTTCTTCATCCATCTCCACTTCAGCATTTTTATAGTTTATATTTTCACAGAAATCAGTTTCCTCCCCCTTACATAATATCTGTAATACACTATCAGATCCTTCCTCTTCAATAATTGTTAAATTATATTTTATATGCAATTCTTTGTTATCAACTTTAGACTGCACCCACAATAAAGGTCCATCATCATCAATTAATGAAATATCTTCCTCCTCCACCTCAATATCCTCTCGAAAACGAAGTTCCTCTATAATAGCAGTAACAAATTCTTCTACACTCTCTTCAAACAATTCACGTATTTCGTCATTTGATCGTATAGTAACACCTGCATCATTTTCTCTACATTCATGATCTGCTTCTTCTAGCATCTGACGTTCCATTTGTTGTTGTCTCTCGATCTGTTCTTTTTCTTCTTTTGATAAAACCAATTTGCTTTGTTTCTTTAAAGCCTCCATTAAATTGCTTTCCAATTTTTCCGCCAAATCTTTCATTGTATGATATGCCGACCTGTCAATGAGTTTATTGTGCATTACATGATTTCGATCTTTCGAAAACAAATTAAAATTTTCAACAAAATCTGCTGGTAAATATTTTGAGAAATGCTCTTTCCAAAGATTCACATCTTCCACCCTCTGTTTTTCCAGCAATTCTTTAAGTTTACTATCGACACACTTCTGAACTCCATTAATCAGTCCGCTTATTTCATCATTATATACCGGATTCCACTTATAACGAATCAATGTTAATATCCTGCCAAGATCGTCAATATCAATAGCCAGCAAACGATCATCAACATTATTAAATGAACGAATTTTTGTTTTATATTCTTTTAGTCTTGCTTTGTGTTTTTCCTTTATATCATATGGAACCAACAATTCCCACCACTTAGTACCATATTGCTTAACCATTACTTCGTTTATTAATTCTCTCAATAAATTTTCTATCTTATAAATCTTCGCATACAAATCAAATGATAAACATTCTGAATCTTTATCTATAAGCCATATAATATCTTCCCAATCTTTCACAATGCTTTTCTTGATGCCAAGTTTTAACTTTTCCAAAAAGTCATTCATTAATTCAACATTATACGTATCCGATTGTATCGTAATTTCTAACTGTTTTGCATCATTATAAGTTCCAAATAAAAAATGAATTCCCAAATTATCCGACTTATCCATTGAAACACTATTGAAATTAATAAAAAAATGATTCTCTTCATCATCTAATTCACGGACTGGGTTTTCCTTGTCCTTCATTTCATCCGGAGTCAACATAATATTTTTTATTAGCCCTGCATTACACAAATCCTCAAATATTTTGTTGACATATTCTTCATGTTCTATCTCTTTTTTGTCTTCTGCGGCTATAAATTTTACTAATAATCCCATTTAAATGTCTCCATTTAATCTTTTAAAGTCAAACGCCTATAAACATACACTTTTTTCCATTCTTCTCAAGCCCATCCATAATAGCCTTTGGGATGTCAGGTTCTTTTGGATGCTCTCGATAATAAATATGTTTGAGTATCTGACGATATGGATCCAATGTTTTATCCTGACAATATATCCATTCCTTTATCATTTCCAAAAAATCATTCTCATCTGCACTATTCCAAAGTGCTACCAGCACTTGTTGCAGACTACAAAACAATGAAGTAATCGTTTGTTTTCTTGCCCTTACCATAGTGTCACACTCTATCTTTCTCAAATAATCTCATGATATACTGGCTAATATCTATGTAATCAAGTGCCTGCTCCGTAAACTCAAAGCTCATGCCATCCTTATCATTTTCAAACTTCTTAAAAATTTTAATTGTACCTTCCTCTGTATATATTTTTAAATTTTGTAAATTTCGACACACCTTCTCTCTTCTGTCTACGTTTGCATACTGTCTACCACACGCCAAAATATGACTTTTGGGAATTCTTAACGGGAAAAAATTCTGATATAAGCAAACCGCTTCGTGAAACAACTTTAATTCAGTTAGAGGCAATGAATAATATCCTCTTAAAAATACATTCAGCATTATGCATTGTTTATCAAACAATACTGATAAAGGATAGTCTTTGTAGTCAAACTTCTCCATTAGATCATCCAAAAAATCCTTTACCAGATGCACAATATTTCTTATTTTAGTTGTCGAATAATGATATAAAACTCCTAACTTAGCATACGACAGATTTTTTTCACTCATATATTTATAAAAAATTTCCCAATAAACATGTGACTCTGATTCAAAGTATAAATCAAATAAATCCTGCAAACAATTATGCAACTCAATATATTCTTCCATTAGTTATATTGTTTCTCCCTCATCTTGATAAAACTATTATACTAGCTTTTCCAGACCACTCCAAGTCCATTACAGTGCACAAATTATTCACATTTTTATTGATGTAGTCATAATTATGCTCCTGATCATAGTGAATAGCAAAAGTTGAGACTTAACTTTTTATACTGCTGTAGTATTTATGACTATTATTACAGAAATTCGTGGTACAGTAAAGGTACTCGGGTTGCACCGTTTACACTTCAAAAACATTATTACATTTCTTTTTTCATATGGTTAATATATGCTTCTACACCAACAGCTGTTTTTAAATCATACATCTGATTCATTTTTGCAAAATAATTTGAAATAATTTCTTCATCCATTTGGTTTCTACTTGCATCATCCTCTGCCAGACCTTTTCTGGCAACAATCCATGGCTCCTCAAGATGTGTTAAATCTTTTAAAAACCATGCATTATATATTCCAAATGTATTCATTACAAAATCAGTAACTGTTTTTTCCTCTTCTGAAAGCAGTTCACTTATATAATCCTTCGACAAATTGAGTTTTATTTCTTGTTTACCAAACTCTCTATATTTTTCATAAACAGATGGAAAAACCGGTCCAAATTTCCACGCTTCACATGGTTCCAATATAAAAGATTCACCTTCAAATATTTTGCTTATCGCCTTTACATAATAAAGAATTTTTTGTAATAAAAGATTCGTAATCTCTCTTCCGGAACTTATAATATATAAAGCAATCTTCTCAGCAGAATTATTATATTTCTTTTCTGTCTCGCATTTTTCAATTGCCCTTTTTACCTTATTTACAGCTACCACAGAAACTTCTTTACTATTTGACTCAACATATTGTTTCATCTTCTGCTCATCTCGTAATACTTGAAATAAAATATTTGAATATTTAACTGAAGGTAATTGTCCATCAAGATATCTTGTTATTGTAAGTTCCCCAAACCCCAACAGTTTTGATAAAGGTCTTTTTTCAATATTATATTTTTCAAGAATTTTTTTAATATCAGAAATGGTTATTAATTCTTTTTTCTTTCGAAATTCTTCTTCAATTGCATCCTCATTCCTATCATCTAACCCAGGAATAAAAATTTCTGATTTACACTCATCACATATGCCATAATACTCTTCATACTTAATTTCAATATCTTTAATTATAGTTTTTGCATGGCGTTTGAAAATATGGTATGAAACTCTTTTACGGCAATTGCTGCATAAAAGTTCTTTCTTTCCCACACTCATTGTTTTTCTCCTTTATTCTCTTTTCAAATTTTTATGTTTTCCATAATTTCTATTTTTGAATACATCAATCTATGAAATTGCTTTCATTATGGCAACCTCACAGATTATATATAATCATCATATTTAATTTTGCCTGATTATACATTTTGAATGTAAAATTCTACTCTTCATCTTCATGAAATGAAATGATAAACATCGGTTTCATGCCATCTGGCCATGTAATCTTTACATATATACAAACATTTTCATAGCTGGAATTTTCAACAAATCTAGGCATCAAGTCTTCTTGGATTTTAAATACATGAACTACATCATTTGGATGATCTTTATTTGTACTTAGTTCACTTTTACTATAGTGTGCTTCTGTAATCTCCAAGAGAATTTCCTTCATCTTAGCATCGTTTACTTTGTATTTTCTGCGAAGTGCAATATTTTTAGCACGATCTCCGGCAAATGTGTAATCAATACCAAGTTCCCCATCTAACACCACTTCATGAAGTCTCTGAGCAATTATCTTGCTCATGGGGCTCACGTACCTCATCTCCTTTCCCCTTTTTTTAATTATATAAATGATACGTTTTTTTGTCAAGTGTATCATTTATGTAATTGAATTTATTTCAATAAATCTCTAATACACAGAAAACTAAACAAGCCGGCGCACCAGCGCCGGCTCCCCTTACCATCTCACTATTCTATTCCATTCTACTCTATAATGGTCTCATAAATTAAGACACTTTTTCGGACAGTTTTTAATGAATCTGATATACTAAAATCAGTAACAAAGAAAGGATTCATAAAAATGTCCAGACAAAGAAGAAATTTCAGTGCCAAATTTAAATCAGACCTTGTAATCGAACTACTTAAGGGTGAGAAAGATCTCAATACCCTTGCTGTTGAAAATAATATCCAGCCGAATCTGCTCCGCAACTGGAAAAAAGAATTCCTCGACAATGCTTCTGCTGTATTTGATGACAAGCGTGAGGATAACCTCAAAGAAAAGCTTGCTGAAGAACGCAAGGAAAAGACGGAGTATGCCAAAAAGGTTGGTCAGTTAACCATGCAGGTTGACTGGCTCAAAAAAAAATCTGAAGAAATTTGTGGACCAGACTACGAGAGTAAGTTTAGTCCAAAACCTTTTGACGACTAAAGAAATCCCGGCTTCTGTCGGCGCAAAACTGCTTGATATCAATCGTACAAGTATTTATTACAAAGGCACGCCTACATCCGATGAAGAACTGGCTTGTAAAGAGATTATCGATCATCTCCATACAGATAACCCATCCTGGGGTGCAAGACAAATGTCCGCCCAGCTGAAGGCTAGAGGATATCATGTGGGACGTCGAAAAACACGTCGTTACATGAATGAAATGGATATTTATCCAATCTATCCTAAGATGAACCTTTCCAAGCGTATGCAACAGGCCAAGGTATGTCCTTATCTGCTCCGTAATGCTATCATAGATAAGCCAAATCAGGCATGGTCTATTGACATTACATATATTCCAATCAAGCGAGGTTTTCTATATTTGACAGCTGTTATTGATTGGCACAGTCGTTGCATCGTTGGCTGGGAAGTAGATGATACGCTTGATACCAGAATGGTCATTAATGCTTTAAAAAAGGCATTCAAGGTAGCAAAACCGCAGATATTGAATTCTGATCAGGGTTGCCAGTTTACAAGTCAGCAGTACATTGATTTTGTAAAGGTAAACGGCATCCGGCAAAGCATGGATGGCAAAAGCCGCTGGGCAGATAACATCATGATTGAGCGTTGGTTCCGCAGCTTCAAATATGAAGAAGCTTATCTGACACAATACAATAACATCAAAGAAGCCAGAACTGCCATCGGACAGTATATCCACACTTACAACTTTGAGCGGCGTCATTCTGCACTTGATTATAAGACACCGGCTGAATGCTACTATCCGGCAATGCTGTTGCCATATGTAGCTTAGCATAAATGGGACTAGGGAAGGTTCAACTACTTTCTCTATGTTCTCTGTAACTTATCAACCATATCAGTTCATTATAAAAATCTCAGATTTTTGTCTTGACAACTGAGCCACTATAGTACCTCTCTCACGCAGAAGGATTCTTCCATCCTCTCCCAAAGCAGCACTGATCCACTCCTTTTCCGCCTGCACACGCGCATTGCCGATAACCGCAGCCTTGTCCTCAACCTTCACATTCTTCAAAAGCTGTGGGTACATCTGCATCCCCCTGCACAGCGTGCCGAGGCTCTGCTTCTTCTCCAGGATCACCTCCATCAGCATCAATGCCGTAAGGATTCCATCTCCGGTCGTCGCATGCTTACTGAAAATGATATGTCCGGACAGCTCTCCACCGAGCACATATCCGTTGGCAACCATCGCCTCATTGACATACTTATCGCCGACCGTGGTCACACATACCTCGATGTCCTCGCGCTTCATTGCTTTGAACAGTCCCATGTTGGACATGATCGTGACAACCACCGTATTATTCTGCTGACGGCCACATTCCTTCAGATACTTTCCACAGACATACAGGATATAATCCCCGTGCACTTCCATACCGTTCTCATCCACGGCAATACACCGGTCCGCATCCCATATTGATGTTGGTACCGTCCGGCTCATTGCCAACCACATATGTTTTGGTACCAAGCGCATCAAACACACTCTTTGCAATATTAAACGTACTTCCGTTGGAATAATCCATCCCACGCGCATCCCATCGTAAGATCGGTAGACATGGAAATCACGGACTACATATGCCACACTTGGCGTAGTGGTAATATGCAGCAAAAATGCATCTGCTCCGGATGCCGTAATATCGGCAAACAGTACCCCATTAAAAAAGTTTATATTTTTTTAATGGGGTCAGACCCCTTTTATTTCTCTGAACAGTTACAACTGAACAAATATATTTTATTAAAATTTCTTGTCCATCTAAAAATTCCAAACTAAAACGAGCTTGTCCATTTTAAACAAACTCTTTAATATCCTTAACTTGCATTAGTTAATATCATAAATTCTTTTTTATGTCGTTCTAAAAAATCTTCCAATGTAGGTGGTGTAACTGCATATTGGCTCAATTCGCTTAAACGATTCGATGTCAGATTAATATGTATATTATTATATTTAGTTTCAAAATATCCGCCATCATCATTCACTTTTTTAAGGGTTCTAATAAATCCCACAAAAAAATCTAATTGATTTTTACCTCTAAAATTCAAAGAGAATTTTCCTTTTCTAACCAATTCTTCTTCAGCCTTCTCTATTTCCATTTCTTCAAATTGTAACTTTTCTTTTATCTCATCTATTGTTTCATCATATTTTGTTGCCTTTTCTACCTTATCAATATGAATCTTCAACATATGTGATGTTTTAATTGAACCGAATGCACAGTTACTATTAGAATCTGATTTCTTTCTTCGCAAGTATACCAAAGAATTAAACTCTAATATTTGTTTGTTAAATTCTTCTTCTCGCTCATCAAAATCCTGTAAACATTTTTGAAAATCATTGTCAATCTCGTTTAGTCCAAATTCCGACTGTAATATTTGCTTTAAACATTCTCTTTGAACATAAAGATTTTCGATTGAATAGCAAGGAGTTTCAAATAACTTTTCGTTCTGTCCACTTAGACTCACATCATAATCTCTATCAATAAAGAACATAGTACATACATCATCATATAAATTTGTAGATGTAATCCTATTTAATAATTTTAATACTTCCTTTTTGTTTCCTACCGTGTAGGTAACAAATTTATCACCGAATTTCTTTCTTATTCTTGAATTATAATACTTCCCATCTTCTCCCTCATAAAAGCAAAACGCATATGTTTTAAAATATTTACTATTATTTGCAAATTGCGTAAAAATAGCCTGATGTGTTCCTCGCTCCTTACGCATTTGCTCCAATGATATACTACTACCATCTATCATTTTATCATCCTCACTTGTACATCGCTATATATCTTCTTATTTCTTTTGCATCATAATCAAACTCATTTTCAAATATAAATGGTGAATGAGTAACTGTTAGTAATAAATCACAATTTTCTGTACGCATAATATCTGGCAACAACATTTTCTGCCATTGAAGTGATAATGATAATTCTGGTTCATCAATAATAACTATACTTTTTTCATCACTTTCAAGATATAATTTAGAAAAAAGAGATACAATCTGTTTTTCACCAGATGATAGTTGTGTTAGTTGAATAATATCTTTCTTTTCACCAAACTCATTGTCTAAAAAAATATCAAGATTTAATGTACTTTGATTATAATTGAAATGTTTATTAATAAGGTACTTATTACATGTATTAGCAAACTTTTTTATTCTATCATCGTATGCCTTTTGCAATTCATAATTATCTATAAGTTTATTAATCAAATTCCACAGATACAAATAATCGTATTCCCTAATTTCCCCGCTGCTTACCAAATCTAAAATCTTTTTCTTATAAGGTTCTTCTATTTCCTTTCCCACTCGATCTAGCACTATTTTAACAGTATTAAAATCAAGATTTGTATATGCACGCTTACTATAATTTTCTTCTAATGGATTTTTTCCATCTGCATATTGCTTCAAAAGTACTCCCGTCATTTCTGTAAAGCCCTCCATTGCAAGTGAACGAATCTTTTCCAAAATTCTATCAATAGAAGTCTGAACATCCGACATTCCAAACCTAATTAATAATTCTGCTTTATTCAGCTCTTCATTTCTAAGATTTAATGATGCAAAATCATCTTCTATTCTACGATACGTCGGTAAATAAATAATTCTATGCGAAACATCTGATGATATAGCCTTTATTAACTCTAACACATTGTTTTTATTTCCTTTTCGCTTGTTTTTAGTAAAAATTTCTTTATCATTAATGTAATGTCTAATTTGATTTCTCGCCACGTTTACTGGCATGTCTAATGTTCTGGCAAGCTCATAGGTTATTTTTTCCCACTTACGTTCAATATCATCTTCAGACGTCATGTCATCATATCGTAAAATAATATTTTCAATAATATCCGTCGTATACAGCTCTCGATCTCTATAATACTTGTAGGAAGATCCCCTTTTGCTCCTGTTATATTCGTTGATATCTGCAATAGAAATTGTATGGATTTTAGAATCACTTCTAAATTTTATCTTTATCTCAGAAAATTGAATGTCAGCTAATTTCGAAAATTTCTTTTCTAACACATAATATATACAATTCAATATAGTTGTCTTTCCTAATCCATTTTCCCCAATAAAAATATTTACCTGTTTATCAAAAGGGATTTCAATATTGTATCTATCAAAAAGTCCAACAATACTTATATACTCCAAATTTGTTTCATTCACTCCATTAAATACCCTCGTTTCAAACAAACTATCGTATTTCATTATATGCCCTCCTATCAGATTTTATACTACATATAAACAATATTATCACACAACAAATTTCAAAGCAATTTTTGATAGAATATTTTTCCAACTCACATTTCTAACCTGCTTTTATATTATTTTAATTATATATCCAATAATTTTATTGAACAATAAAAAAGACAGCCAAAGCTGCCAATTTTCATTTTATAATTTTAAATCTATCCAACTATCCTTCAATAAATCGTATACCCATAAATCTGTTTTAACTTCTTTTTTTGCCATCTATAACTATCTCCTTTGTCAATTTATATAAACTGCACAAAGTACAACTCTGAACGTAAATATATAGAGAATATTTTACCATAAAATCGTACCTTCTGCACTATCTTTTTTTCGCTACACGCCTTGCCTAAAATGAAATTTTAAATTCCACTGCCCTACAGGGAGGTAGAATTTAAAATTTCATTTTAGGTTTCAATACTTCTGCTGCCTTAATAGATACTTTCTTATGCAAAAACGCTTTATCTACGCTATAATAAGCATTGTCAAAGCGTACGTGGACGTTGCTTTGTAAACTTCAGACACAGCATCTTTCATCCATACCCCTCCACTATCATTTCTTTGTAGCGTTATCTATACCATACTCTTATAAATATCGTTTATCAAGCATATTTTTCTAAAATGACAATTCGCGCACACAATTGAATTAACTTATTAAAGTTTATGTATCTGAAAAAACCGGCTTAACACCGGCTTCTTCTCTCTACTCCACCGCAAGCCCTTCCTCCCGGATCACCTGCACCATCTCATCCACATACTTCGCGCACAACTCATCACTCTGTGCCTCAACCATCACACGGATCACCGGCTCCGTACCGCTCTCACGCAGAAGGATTCTTCCATCCTCACCCAAAGCGGTGCTAATCCGATCCTTCTCCGCCTGCACACGCGCATTGCCGGTAACCACAGCCTTGTCCTCAACCTTCACATTCTTCAAAAGCTGCGGGTACATCTGCATCCCCCTGCACAGCGTGCCGAGGCTCTGCTTCTTCTCCAGAATCACCTCCATCAGCATCAATGCCGTAAGGATTCCATTTCCGGTCGTCGCATGCTTACTGAAAATGATATGTCCGGACTGCTCTCCGCCGAGCACATATCCGTTGGCAACCATCGCCTCATTGACATACTTATCGCCAATCGTGGTCACACATACCCCAATGCCCTCGCGCTTCATCGCTTTGAACAATCCCATGTTGGACATGATCGTGGCAACCACCGTATTATTCTGCAGACGGCCACATTCCTTCAGATACTTCCCACAGACATACAGGATATAATCCCCGTGCACTTCCATACCGTTCTCATCCACGGCAATACACCGATCCGCATCTCCATCAAACGCAAATCCGCAATCCAGATTCTTCTCCCGGACAAGTCTCTGCAGATTCTCGATATGTGTCGATCCACATCCCATATTGATGTTGGTACCGTCCGGCTCATTGCCAACCACATATGTTTTGGCGCCAAGCGCATCAAACACACTCTTTGCAATATTAAACGTACTTCCGTTGGAACAATCCAGCCCCACGCGCATGCCATCGTAAGATCTGGCAGCCAGATAAATCACGGACTACATATGCCACACTTGGCGTAGTGGTAACATGCAGCAAAAATGCATCTGCTCGGGATACCATAATATCGGCAAACAGTACCCCATTTATGCTACAGGTATCAGGCCAACCGTGCTTTTGTGATCGGACGCATAAAACGTATCCTGCCCAAAATCCTATGCGGTATCCTGAAACTGCCTTCCATTGATCTGCTGTTTCAGGATTCTCTTCGCTGTCGCTTCCAGATCATACCGGGACGATCATTCCGCCGGAAGAAAAATAAGACAAAGGGAAGAACTCATTTCAATAACCAAAAAGCAGCTTTCTGACCATTGTTTTTTCTGGAGCTTGCCGCAGTCCTTATTAAAGTGCGCTTATTTTTAGCTCAGCTACGGTCCCAGTCTGGTGCCGCCCAAGATTTTTCGAATATGCTTTTCCGATTTGTGGATTGATTTTCTTAAGTTGACGCTAGGTTGACCACATTGGGGTCAGACCCCTTTTATTTTAAAGTTGGTGTATATTATCTGTCTGTTTTCATAAATAAATCATTCTACCATATCCCTTTTAACAAATAAATTACAATACCCCAATATTTTTTGAATAGCCCTATGTATCCTGCTTTATGTTTTCTAAAATAATTAATAACCGAAATAATAAAATACGACACCACTTGAACCGGTAAACTCAAAATGTAAAACAAAATCAGTATAATTCCTCCCGATGCAAGGATTTTCAAAAACTGCATTAATATATTTGACTCATCATTATAATTCATTAAGCTGATAAACGTATTAGCTATTATCGTAAAATTCAATGGAAGCTCCTGTATCTTCATTCCCGTAATAGTAAAACAGAATCCCATCACGGTGATAATAAATCCTAATGGTAAAAACGATACCTTAAGAAATTCCATATTATTTTTCAACACCTTATTATAATATGATTTGAGGGTCAAAACCACCTCGTAAAAAACGGTTTGTACCTTGAAAATTTCACATAAACGATTTTAAATTAAAAAATGGGATTTTATACGTGCTATTCCGTGTAT
>CABJAV010000028.1 GCA_902363675.1 Lachnospiraceae bacterium
CCTTGGAAACCAAATACAAACCTTTGCCATAAGATGCAGATTTATCTTCTACATCCTTGATGGCGTCGTAAAGTTTTTTCGTCTTAACATCATAGGCACTGATATCATATCCATCAATGGAATATTTACTGTCAAATTCCGTCATTTTAAAGCCTGGCCAAGCACCGTGGGTTACGCCACGCGACTGGATCACAGCAACATGACGGTTATTATTCACCTCACACGCTGTCCAGCTATACCCGGCAAATTTATAGGTCTTGCCAGGTTCAAATACTAAACTCTTGTCCTCTGTGTTACTCTTTAATTTTTTCATAGTGCTTTTCTCCCTTCGTTAATGTTTTGTTTTTCATTTATTAATATGAAACGTTGAAAATATTCCAAAAAGTTTCCAGAAATCCTTTGACGATTTTTCAAATGACTCAATATCTATTGTGAAGGCGTGATACACCATCGGACAACCGGGGTTGGCCGAGGCTTCTTTACGAGGCATGGTACGCCTCGCTGGAAATACACATTTCCCTTTATCCTTTGTTACAAGGATTACTTTTGACTGCTTACGCAGGTGCCTCTGCATTACTTTATGCAGATTTTGATTTTCCCCAGAACATCCGGTATTCCAGCCGCGTGTTTTTTCTGTAAAAATGTCTGATTTCCCAAAAGGAAACCCGCGAAATTCAGGAGAAGAAATTACGCAAGTTGGCTGCTTCCGGGAATTCGGATATTTTCATTGATGGAGAACCTGTCAGCGATGATTTCGATTTGGATGGCATCCGTTTGAAAGACTACGAAATCAAATTTAAGAACGGAAAGGTTTATCTAATTAGCTATTGATTTTTTGGAGGGTATATGTATGAGAAAAGATTTTACAGTCAAGCAATTTAACGAAAAGATTTATTTTTTCGGCTTTTATGCAATTCGTTCTTTTTTTGCTGTGCTCGGAATTAGTGCCATCCTTGTGGCTTTCTTATATAACATTCCTCTCTGTGCGCCATTCGGCTTTTCTTTTTTGTTGTTTGTTGATTTATCTGGTATTCATTACAACCGATTTTTTCGGAAACGGTTTCCTGCGTATTTCCGAGCTCGGTCCATGCAGGAAATCGAAGCCTTTGGGGACCAAATAAAAAGTGAATTCTTTGTATATGTGGTATGTGTTTCAATAGTAGGTCCATATATTGCAATTGTTCAGAAAGAAACTACACTCATTTTCCCACTCATCATTCTAACCGCTATTTACTCTTATGTTGTATGGAAATTGCCACATATTGAGGCATTCGAAATCAAGCGTTAGTGCTTCGCAAGCACCACAAAGAAGAGCCAACATACACCTCATCCAATAGAAAATATGGAGAGTTAATGGAAATTCAAAGGATTTTTTATAAGAGTATTTTCAAGGTTACAGAAGTGTACCCTTATTTTTCCAACAAAAAAAAGAATGCAGCTAAAGTGTTCCCAAACTCTGCATTCTTTTTGTTTTCTTACTCTTCCTTTGGCTTTTCACAGTGCTCAAATTCGTATACGAACACCCACGGGTTTGCATCCCAGCCGTAACGATCAATATCAGATTTCTTCACGGTGCTATCCCAAATTTCCGAAAATTCATCAATTTCATTGTAACCTTCGTCTGGACATGTATCACATCCAAATGTGGCGTTACATCCTCTGCAATTTGATGGATACACACCCTCTGCAATACATCCATCTTCTGTAATTTTCTGCAGCCGCTCTACTCTCACATTCTTGACCTTAAGCCAGATCCGTGCGGCTTCTTTCGGCATACATACCGGCGATTTCCACGGCTCATTCGCATCCTCCGAGTTAGCAATACTTGCTTTGTATCCGTAAAATTCTGCCAGATGGCAACTTTCGCCTTTGCCTACTCGCTTGATGTACTTATGCCATGTTTCACGCACATAAAGGATATCTGCTAGTTTATATGGCGCTTTCTCAATACACGGCTCATTTCTGCCGTTGTACAGCATCGCTCCATCCTTAATATATCCCGTCCAATTCGGATTTTCTCCAGGTAGGAATGTGGCCGGACAACGCATACAGGTTTTTCTTCCATCCAGCAGCGCCGGGATCAGATCAGAAGTAATAAAAATCGGCTTACTCTTCATCTACTCCACCACCTTTCACGATAGCCAACACAACATCTTTCCGAAGTGCTTCAAACGTTTCATCACGCCTAATGACGGAAATTGAATTCAGTCTTTTCATCTGATTCATAAGCTCATTTCCGGCTCCGCATTTGCGCATGATATCCAGTACGGCATCCCTCCGGAAAATAGTTACCATTGTGCCGAATCCAAGACTGGCTAGTAATGGCTCCTCTTCTTCCAGTATTTCCAGCTGTATTAAGGCTTTGTCCGCATCAAATGTTTTCTCTGCTTCCTGGATCGCGCTGCGGATATCTTCTTTCGCTGCAAGATATACCTCTTCTCCATATTCCTTCAGCCAGGTCAGCTTATTGGAAAGAATATTGTAAAGTTTTTCTGTGTCGGTCATTTCTCCCATCGTATTATTTTCTCCTTTCGATGTATGTTTTACGTTACATCAGTAATATGAAATAAAAAAGAGACGCAATCTCTGCATCTCTTTTTTTCTCATATTATTTTGTGGCAAAATCCCTGTATTCATTAATTCTTTTCAGCTCCCGATCAAGGCTGCCATCACTAACATACACATCATCTGTGTCATCCACAAATTTTCCATCTCTCGCAGTGCTGATTGTCACGATATTGCAGTAATCCCTGTCTTTATCCGGGTTGTAATCTTCATCCTTGTATATGTGCAGAACAAGATCGCAGTTTTCTCCGAATTCATACACCTCCAGTTTTTCGTCTGAAAGCAGGTCTTTGCAATAATTAACAATTTCATCGATACCCGGTCTTACAAGCTGATATACATTTTCTCCCATCGTATTATTTTCTCCTTTCGATGTATGTTTTTCGTTACATCAGTAATATGAGATAAAAAAACGCAGAACCCGATACTCCCAAGTCCTGCATAAGTACACGTTACAAATTTATGACGAAAAACTCATAGGTTTGCCATGTAAATCTCATCTGCAACATTTGCATTAAGCAAAACAGCAGGTTTTTCATATTTTTCATAAAATTTTTCCATATTTCTTTGACGATTCCCCAGATGGCGCAATATCCCATATAAAGACAAAAATTATACGAGGAGGGAATCAGAATGGAAAACCGAACTTTACAATATTACCTGCAGTCACTCATGCCACAGGAAACACTTCCGGAAGAAGTAGAAGACCAAATACATACCTGTTTTTCAGATGACGAAATCGCAGAATACGAAAGCTGTCTTCCGAAGCTTGATTACTGGTACAAGGGCATCCAGGGGCTTCTCTCGGGGCAGGATTCCGTCAGCCCGGATGCCATGAAAAACACAAACATGGTATTCGCATGGGAGCAGGGAAACCATATGAGACAGAAGATGTTTCCGCTCGCAAAGATGGCGCCTGTCAGGGAAAGCACCCTTACCACTGCCGAAGAGATCTTCAAGCAGACTGCACATTCTGACAGCGTGTACGCACACACCTGTTTGTGCAACAACCGGAAAGAAATCGACACCACTTCAAGGAATATTGCCGCCTGCTACACAGCTGTGATGGATCTCGACTACCTTCCAGAGATCAACAAATTGGATAAAAATGGGAACTATGTAATGTCCACGGAAATGGCAGCTACATATCTTCTGCTGTACCCACGGTTCTGCAGATTTTTCAAGATGCTCCCGCCATCCATAATCGTCCGGACCGGGAAAAAGGGTGCACAGGTGTACTTCTTTTTCAATAAAAATGTCCGGGACGAGAAACGGCGTTTCGAACGTCTCCATCTGACACTTGTGCATCTTTTTCACGCCGACCCTGCTGTTGGTTCCCTGTTTTCCATCGTGCGTGTTCCATACAGCAGCCGGTTAAGTTCCGGGTCTGGTGTATCTGTCGGACAGCCGGAAATCCTGTGCCAGACAGACAAGATTTATGATTTCGATTCTTTCTGCGATGCCATGGAAGACGTCGCAAGACATACGGTAATTTACAAAGACTCAAAGAATATGGAATACCGCTACTCCAGCAAGTTCGACCGGGAATATGTGGAACAGAAATGGGACCCGGACAAAAAGACATGGAATCCGGACGGCTCCATGATATTGTCTGCCTATCTGGACGCCATCGGCTATGGTCTTGACAATGATCCAGACAATGGTCCGGATAACAATCCAGATGATGATTCGGATGATGGCTCTGGCAGCAACCCACCATCTGGACACGGTCAGACAGGATGCGATGATACAAACGGTACCACCGCGTCAGGCAACAGACAGGGTCATGCACCGCAGGCAAATCGGAAACTGGTAAACCAGGAAAATACAGAAAAATGCAATGCCAATCCGACAGCATACGGTAATACCGAGGTTACCGACGAGATGATCTCGCTGTCCCACATACTCTTCGATGATGCACCGAAGGCACACCGGAAGCGGGGGAAAGGCAATACCGGCGCAAAAACTTCAGGAACACGTTCTGCTGTTGAAAAGGATAAAATGAAAGCGTTCCACAAGAACCGTGACCACGACGTTAAAACACTTGTCGCGCTGAGAAACTTCGACGTTACCGGATACCGCGATCTTATTCTATACAACTACGCCACCAACTTATGTTTCATGAATATAGGCAGGGAGGACCTGATCCAGAAGACAAAAGAACTGAACCGCTCTTTTACCTCTCCTCTCCGCGAGCGTCAGGTAGACACCCTCCTGCGGTACGTCCTGCATAACAGTGGCCAGGTTAAGGTTAAGTCAGATTTCGACCTGTTCTGCCTGCTGGACATGGGGGAAGAAGAACTTTCCCATATGCGCAACACCTACACTCCGGAAGCAAAAGCGCAACACCGGAAGGAAACACTCGACTGCCGTAACCAGGAAGCAAGAAAAGCACGCGCCGACAGAAAAACCAGACGGTCTGCCAGACAGATCAGCATGATTTTTCGCACCATCAAAGAAACCGGAAGTGTCCGGGAAACCTGTGAAAAAACAGGAATGGCAAAATCCTCTGTTTACCGTCTTTTAAAATCCATGGGTGAGACCGTAAAGGGCGGAAAGAATACGTCAGCCCTTTTGGAATATCTCAAAGGAATGATTGACAAAGCCATCCGGAATCAGACATTCTCGGAACTTTTTGTGCTACATATTAAAAAACAGGATAACCTGTTCTTTTATGATTTCACTCAGTATGCCGCTGACTGCGACAGACTTTGCGGTCAGGCTGTCCCCGCTTAAAATTTCATACTTTTTCCTTCCGGCCGCCTCTGACGGTCTTATTTTCGTGTCTGAAGTACATTTTGCGTTAAAATTACTGTCTTATGGAAACATTTTCCTGCTTTGTTTTCCTCTTTTTTTTTCGTCTCTGCCATCCGAAAATCGTATGCGTCTTACTGCGGACAGGTCAAAGACAGCACATGCCACACTCTTCAAAGCCGCTCTGGTGGCTGGTTTACAGCCAAACCTGGTTATCTGCGGATGCACTTTCTCATTTTCTGGTGATGGCATATCTGAGTGTATGAGGACCTGTTAACCTATTATCTGTTATCGCAAAGGGATAACCATGGAGCCGGATGAGAGAATGGATGGGAGGATGACTGGAGGCAGGGGAGAGACAAGGGATGCATGGAAGAAGAAGGATGACAAGGGAAAGGAATACCACAGGAGGAAAGAAGAAGAAGGAAGAAGGAAACCACAGAGGGATACACAGAAGCAGAGGTAATGACAGTGGCAGAGGCTGACAGAGGAATACCGGATGTACTCCCCATGCCCTCCCTCTGTGCCCGTATCCGTACCAATACCCATTCTCCATATTCTTCCCCTGTACCTCCCGTATCTGTCCCATATCCCTTCTCTAATCCACCTGACAAGGAAGACGGGGAATGTAGAAGAAAAACAGGGATACAACGGGAATACGGGCACAGGAACCATGATGCAGGAGACGAGCTGCACAATTCTGCAAAAACCGCTCAGGAAACCTCCAGTTCCCGCTCATCCGCCCATAAAAGAAACGTGCGCATTTTCCCAGTACGGAAGCATTTTGCGCACGAAAAAAGAGCCGTTGCAACAACAGCTCTCTTTTCCCTCAAATATTAACTTTTTAAATTACCGGTCTTCAAAATCATCGCCCGCATCGTACCCATCGGTCTCGCGGTCTTCTGTTCCCGCTTCGTGGTCCGCTACCTCCGGGGCGGCCGCCTCATGCTCATCCTCAAGGCCTTCCAGGCGGTCGCCGGACACCATCTCATAAGTATCCCCCTGTTCTTCTTCGTGTCTGAATGCTTCGAGGTCTTCTTCGGACGGTTCGGAGAAAAAGCTATTTTCTTTTTCTTCCTTATCCTGCTCGTATTTCCCTATATCGAAATCTTCCTTAACGATATCGATCTTCTTGACCTGTTCCCACTTTACAAAGCTGAACTGGACTTTCGACTCCCCATTTTCCGTCGGAATCAGAATACGGTCGTTCACCGCCGTAATGACGGGCTTATCCCCCGCCTGCTCCAAGAATTCCTTCTGAAGCTCAACAGGTGCAACTACAGCAAGAACGTCACACTGGCTGATCTCATCTGCCAGCTCGCTTGCGTGCTTGATCGTTTTGTCGATCTGTGTGATCTCGCTGTCTCCCAGCGCTGCTCTCTGATCCGGTGTCATATCGTGCCGGCTGAACCACAATACCTTTGTACTCATATCTTTCCTCCACAACAAAATATGTCTGCTTTACACCTTCAATATGAAACAAAAAAAAGTAATTAATCCTTCGGCCATTATTTTTTGAGCATCCGGACACCTTCCTCGCCGTACCCGACCGGTTTTCGACTTGGTACCTCTTTCTGCATGACGCGGATCAGAACATCGAATGCCACGTCATCCTTCACATCCCAAAAAAGCTCCGAATGAAATCCAGGGGATTTCTGTATGCACTCAAAAAAAAGAACCCCGCAGGGAAATACATTCGTATTCCCTCCCAGGATTCTTTCTTCTTCTCCTATCTGCTCAGATGGATCCGGATGCCTTTGTACTCATAGGTGCCGTCCTCTGACTCATTTTCCATGTCATCGAGGATATTTACGACAAACTCCCTGAGCCCGGTCTGGTACTCATATTCCAGAGCTTTTGCGGCTTCCGGTGTAATAAATCCCATTGCGGAACTTTCCACAAAATCCGGTTCCAGTTCCAGAGGAAATGCTTCCTCTCCATCCAGCATATCGTACAATTCTGCCACATCCTGTTTCGTCAGTCCCCACGGAAAAGACTTTTTCTTTAAGACAATCCCGAATTTTCTCAATTCTTCCAAGGTTTCCGCAGTGTTTTCGTTGCCAATCAGAATTTCGTTATCCTTTATGGTAACTTTTGATAAATCAAGGTAAAACGCAGGGGCGATAACACAGGATTTCTCCTGGTTACAGTAGCTTTTGAGGTAATAATCCTTTGCTCCGGCACACGGACTGATATACAAGGCAGCTTTCCCGCGGACAACTCCGAGCCAGACGTAATCCATTGCTCTTTCTGCCAAGGTGACAAGTGCCTTCCGCCATACCTTATTTGTGCCAGCAACATATCCGGCAGGGAAGTATAAGCCCTCTTCCCGGGCGGAATACTTCTTTTCCACACCCTTGATTCTCTCATACAATTTCCGGGTCTTCTCATCGTAGTCGTTAATACTTGAGATATCACTGCTGTAATACTGGCTATTGCCATATTCTTCCATTTTGTATCCCGGCCACGGGCCTGATGTGATCCCGAGGGATTGCAAAATTACTCCATTACTGTTATCACATAAAACAGCGATCCAGTCATATCCCGCAAATCTGTACTCTTTGCCCAATTCAATCTTCTTACTCATTTCATTTCTCCTTTCGATGCATCAATATTTACGTCAGGAATATGAAACAAAAAAAGATACGACCGAGAAGCCGTGCTTTTAACCTATCTTATAAGGTTTCAAAAGAAAAAAGGAAAAAATAATGAGCAAACTGAAAAATATTTGCAGATGAAACACGGTTTTCCTTTGCTTTCTGCACCGAAAAGGTATATATTAATTTTGCAGGGCATTGGTTTTTAAATGCCAAAATAAACAAAACTTATAACACAGAAAAGACGGTCTCTGCGAGCCGTCCTTTTCTTTTTCAAAGATTATGCAAGATATTCCGGGTAAAAATCGTAAAGGTAATCTCCGAAATCCCCGGACATATTCTGATCGGCTTTCTCTTTTTGCCAGCTCCTACCCTCTTCCGTTTTCAGGAAATTGTTAAATTCTGTCTTGATTTCTTTTGTGTTCATATTTTTCTCCGCTCCATCTATTCAATATACGAGATGAATTGTGCAAAGCCGCACTTTCTACGCAACAAATACAAGCCCCTCGTTGTGTCTTATGATCCGGCATTTCTTTGCCGGGTAGTTTGTTTTCTTATCCCCGTACGCACGAAGATACTGGCCGTTTGATAACTGTCCAGACAGTACATAGTATTCACCGAAGAATATTTTAACCCCTCTTTTTGTTATATATGCTATTTTTCTTACAGTAACTTAAAGTGCAATGACCTGATGTACTAAGAAACAATGTTTTACGAGCAGGCTTCCAATATTTGCAACCAAAACACTGTCCCGTAGGCTGTGTAATGTTGTTCCCGCAACCTATGTGTGACATTCTTTTGTACCTCCCATCCTATGTTTTCTTTACATCTTTAATATGCAACAACGAATTATGCACGATGCTTATTTCCAATTTTCAAAAACAAAAAAAATTACAAAAAATTACTATTTCCCTTTGACGAATTACAAAATGGCTCAATATACAAGATGAGACGAAAATATTCGCTTTCAGACAAAAAATTCATACAAAAGAGAGAGGGGGAGATCTAATACCAGAGGCAAGAAGTCCGACATCTTATCTGCTTTAACACTTTAACAGGGAAGGAGGATACCTGTATGCCAGTATTTACGATATTGGTTATTTTGGCAGCTATTCTTTTATGGCTGCTGTTATCGCCACTCTTTTCAAAAATTGGCGGTAATGTAATTGAAAAAATTAGAAATATTTTTCAAAGTGAAGAGAGAAAGGAAAACGAAGATGTCGAAAAAAGAAAATAATACCAACTCATGGATCGTTGGTGCAGTCATTGTTGCAGTAATTGTGATCATCGGATTAGTCATCCTGTCAATGTCCATCACAAAAGTTCCCGCCGGATATGTTGGTGTCAAGTACAATATGAACGGCGGTGTTGAAGGGGATGTATTGGATCAGGGATGGCATTTTAAATCTCCGACCGTTAAGGTAACGCTGTATACGGTTGGTATCGAACAGAGTTACCTTACTTCCGGAAAGAATGGGGATTCACCGGATAACGACAGTTTCTCTGCGTCCTCATCTGAGGGAAAATCCATCCAGATTGATCTGACTTACACGTACAATTACCAGCACGATAAGGTCAGCGAAGTATTTACAAAGTTCAAAGGACAGTCAGGAAAGACTGTACGGGACAGCTTCATAAAACCAAACATCATCAGCTGGACCAAGGAAGTCATCGCACGCTACAAGGTCTCTGATGTTCTTGGTGAAA
The DNA here is from genome assembly GCA_902363675.1 of Lachnospiraceae bacterium. Classification (GTDB taxonomy): domain Bacteria; phylum Bacillota; class Clostridia; order Lachnospirales; family Lachnospiraceae; genus Roseburia. The sequence goes on from CABJAV010000028.1 coordinate 9,624, forward strand.
AAAGGGCGGATGTTAATGCAGCGTTAACAAAATACCTTGCAGACAAGTTCGACCCATATGGAATTTCCATTTCGAATGTTTCCATGATCAATGCGAGCGTGGACAAGGAAACCCAGAAGGCAATCAACTCTAAGATCCAGGCACAGCAGAAAGCTGAAACACAGGCAATCAAGAATCAGACTGCAATCGACAAGGCAGAAGCGGACGCAAAGGTTAAGAAAACCAAAGCACAGGCGGATGCCGATGCAAGACTCATTGAAGCAAAGGCCGAAGCAGAAGCCAATAAGAAATTAAGTTCTTCCATTACAAACGAACTGATCCGCATGAAAGAAGCAGAAGCCCGTTACAAACATGGATGGGTTACCGTCCAGGGTGCAGATGCTGTTGTCAAGGATGATAGCGAAAAGTAATGCACAAAAAAGTCGCACCCCTTATGGGGTGCGTGGATACCATATATAGCGATATTAACCGTGGTTTCAAGATCCATTCGGGAAGGTTCTGAGAAAAAGGGGCACTCTCTTTGGAACTCCTGTATTTTCTCCCATCTTTCTCTCATTTCTCCGGCAGACCCACAGCCTTTCCAAAGTTAACGGAGGGAAACGGGGCATACCGCCCAACCTCTTCCCGGTACCACAAATTGTTCGTATGCCAATACGTACGCATGATGTCCTTTCATATTCCTGCTATTCTTCTTCTCTCTTCTTAATCTCCTCAAACATTGCCTGCATGGTCGGGTTGTCCTTGGTAAGCTTCTTGATGCTGATGTCGTCCACCTTATTGTTGGCGATCCGAAGCTGGTTGTCAGACCCCTGCAGTTCCCGCTTGACTTTCTGCAGATGATCGATCGTCTTGTCAATCTCATCAATTGCCTTGTCAAAATGAGTATGGGCGATATCGTAGTTGCGTCCGAAATTGTCCTTGAAATTCATCAGGTTTTCCTCGAAATTCGAGATGTCGATATTCTGGCTGCGGACTACAGCCAGCTCCTGCTTGTATGAAAGCGCGTTCATGGCTGCATTTCTTAACAGTGTGATGATTGGGATAAAACACTGCGGGCGGACAACGTACATCTTATCGTATTTGTAAGATACATCCACGATGCCTGCGTTGAACAACTCGCTGTCGCTTTCCAGCATGGACACAAGTACAGCATATTCACAGTTCTTCTCCCGGCGGTCTTTTTCCAGTTCCTTGTAAAAGTCCTCGTTTTTGTGCTTTGTGGCCGTCTCATCCATCTCGTTTTTCATCTCGAACATGATCGAAATAATCTCCACGCCATTCGCATCGGTTTCCCGGTAGATGTAGTCTCCCTTGCTTCCGGTTCTTGCATCGTTGTCTTTCTCAAAATATGCATTCCGGAATGCCGTGGCTCTTAACTGGTTGAACTGGATCTCGCAGTGCTGTTCCAGTGTCTCCCCGACCATCTTTGTTGACATTTTTGTCTTAAGGTCTTTGTAGTAGGCGATCTGCTCGTCCTTCTGCTCAAGTAGGATTTTCTCCCTGTCTTTTTCCTGTGTCAGCTGGGTCTCAAGGTCCTTCTTCTCATCTTCAACTTTCTTGACAGCTTCCATGACGGCAATTGTCTTTTTGTCCTCGCTGCTGTCAAGCTTTGCCTGCAGTTTCTGGTTCTTTTCCTCTTCTTTCTTAAGCTGTTCCCTTAATTTCTCGATTTCTTTCTTATTTCCTGCTGCCTCTTCAGGGGCTTCCAGATAATCTTCCTCAGCATTAAAGATTAAGTCTTTTCTATCCTTATAGGCCTCAAGCGGTTCGTTGTTTAGATATTTCCGAAAAAGGGCTTTCAGAAAAGCGCCCCTATATCCTTCTCTTATTGTTTTAAGTGCCGAGATTGCATCCGCATCCTGTTCCACGGTTAAATAGATATGCATCTGTACAATTTTCGGGACATATCCTTTCCGGATATCTTCATCCCCTGGATGATTGATGCGGTAATCCTTGCCCTCAGCATATGCTTTTAAAGCATTTTTCATATGTCTCTGGAATTTAAAATCTTTTGTCCGGTAAAGACCGACAAGATCCATATCATGTTGCCGGTACAGTCTTACAGTGATCTGCATTGGTGTATCTTTTTTTTGGTTTGGCATCAGTTTCCTCCTTCCCTGCGTTATAAAATGGACGGATATTTAAAATCCTTCAAACAAAATGCTGTCTGCCAGAACCTGTAGGATTTCCGGTTTTAATTCATGGCTCTGGCACATAAAACCGTACACTTCATAAAGATTTCTTCCCTCGTGATAAACTCTCGGTTCTGTCATGGCGCAGAACATATCTGCAACCGTTATAATCTCTTCTTGAACTGTCTTCTCGGAAGTCCCATACGGGTATCCTTTTCCGGTTATCTTTTCGTGGTGCTTTAGAACCATCTGACAGATCTCTTCGTCTTTATACGCATTCTTCAAAATAGCATAGCCGGCTGTGGGATGTTTTTTTATGATAGAAAATTCATCCACTGATAAAGGCTCTTTTTTATAAAGGATATCTTTAGAAATTCTGGTTTTCCCGATATCGTGTAAAAGTCCCGCGATGCAGATTTTGTGAATTGCAGTTTCGCTACATTCCCTGGTTATTGCCATCTGCGTTGCAAGCTTGCACACCTCGATAGAGTGGATATACAACTTTTCATCAATTATCATCTTTGTAAATGTTTCCCTAATTGGAAGTTTTCCCCAGATATCGTCAAACGCAGACACGAGATATTTCTCCACCAGTAATACGTCTTTAAACCTCATAATGTAAAATACCTCTTATTGCCTAGTTATTCTGGAGCTGTGCCATATAATAACCTCTGGCATTTGAATAGATTCCCAGAAGACCGGAACCATAATTCCCTTCCAATACCTGCAGATTCTTAAGGAACTTTGTCCGCTCGCAAAAATAATCGTACCATGCCGCGCCTGTTCCTCCGGACATAATCAGAAACTGCGCACTTGCAAGATCATTCTTGATATAATCAAACGCTTCTTCCCTTACCATTTCATTCGCCTGCTCAATGTATTTATTGACCGGATACTCATTCGTTTTTAGTGCAATACGGTCAATTTTCTGGAACATGCCTGTTTCTAGGCAGTTTTGCATAGCCGGGATGGAAATACTCACGTTAAAATCCTTTTCAATCATGTCCCTTGCTTCACTAAATACCCGTTTCATTCCAAGCTGTGGCTCCGTGTCGGAAACACTCTGACGGCCACGATTCTTGATAATAAATTTATCGAGGGTTCCAAAACCGCCGTCAAAAATGATGATATTGGATTTCATAAACTGCCCAAGTCTTTGCGTTGGCTTTCCGTCTGGTCCAAACACAACCGAATAATAGGTTCCCATTGGCTGGCGCATGACATCCACATTGTCATGGCGGAGAGTATAGTGAAATCTCCGGCTTTCGTTGCCGATTGTAAGCTTGTAAATATGTTCTCCTTCAAGAACTGAACGGATCAGCGGTTCATCCTCGCGCAAATATGCAGGCGGAAGCCCTGTCTGGATTACGACATCCGTCCCATCCGTTTTGGTATCCCACAGTGCCATTCCGATAGAAGTATGTACAAGAACCAGATACTCGGCACTCAGGTAGTGGTTTCTGTCTAACATCGCGGATTCATCGACCACGCTTCCGGACTCAAGGGATTCAATCGCGGCTTTCCCAACGAAGTATTTCTTTTTCGTCTTAAGGTTTTCGTACACGATATCTCCATCGTGCAGGGAACCAAATAAATCTTCTGTAATCGGAGCAGAAAAATTCGGAATACAGAAATATCCGTTCTCATAGAATCCTTTCGCCCCTGAATATCCAAGGTCGAGACCGATGATATGTTTCCCTTCTTTCTTCGGGTTATCAGCCTTTTTCCATTCTGCTCTTGTCGCAAAACTTTTAGTCTCCATAAAATTCCCCTTTCTTTGGGTGTATTTTGTTTCTATTTCTTTTTTTTGAATTTGATACCACCTTACTGGTACTATCAATAATATGAAACAGCGTTTTTGCAGCCATAAAAAAAACAGGCACCTTTACGGCACCCGTTTTTTCATTTCTGTTGACCACTCTGTTTCTCCTTGCCTCGAAGGAGTCTTACGTACCCGTTTGCAAGTGGAATCATGTCTTTCGTTGAACTGCAGACACTTTTAAAGGCGATCATCAATTTATCGCCGGCAACCTCTTCCGGTGTTTTCCCACACATATTGATGAGAACTAATCTCTGCTCGTCATCCGTAAGATACGGATGGATTGCAACCGCAATCTCAACAGGACCGATTTCAGCGATTCGTTTATTGCTTTTTACAATCTCCAGCAGTTCTTCATAACTATACTTTGCATTTTGTCCCGTAGGCGGAACAGCTGCTTCATCCGCTACTTTCTCCTGTGTTCCGGCATCTGCATTTTCTTCCTTTCTTTCCTCCTGTTCCTGCGCAACAGTCTTTTGAGCATCCGGTTTTCTTTCCGGTACAGAAGTTTCTTCCTGTTTGACAGGATTTAACCCGGTTAAATCTTTGATCCCGGCGCCCATCAGCTTCATAATCATTGCTGTTGTTTCTTCCGTTGGGTTATCAATCACCAGAGTCAGCCGTTTTTCCTCCTGATATAAGCTATATTTTGTATTTGTCATGGTTTCTTTCTCCTTTCGGTAATGTTTTTGTTTACATTACCAATATGAAATAAAATTCTGTGGACTACACTTTAAAACCCTGACCGGTACTCAAAGTTCTGCTTCTCGGACTCTTCACGGATAACATCTGCCTGGATATCCGCAATGTCGTCTTCTGTTGCGGAAATCTGCTCGAAATTCATGGTATCATTTGCAAACAGGAGATGGAGACCACATTTGTCATCATCTTCCAGTGTCCGGTAATAATCAATTGGATCACTGAATGTTCCAACTCCAAGTCCGCCGAGGCTGTATGGGAAAAATGAAATCTTAAAGATCGGGATTGCTTCTGGGGTATATCCTTCTTTTTCCATTGTCTTTGTCCGCTCATTCATTACCATTTCCCTGTATTTGTCCAAAGCGATAACAAGATCTGTAAGATAGGCATCATTTTTTGAGTCAAAAATCATGGAAACTGTCCACACATCGTCTGTCAAAGCATAAATCTCCACCTTGCAGAACTCTGGCTGAACCTGCGCAATCAGTTCCTCATCATCTTCAGTAATGTTCTCGTAGCCTTTCTGCAGCAGCCCGTGGATTCTTTCGACCGTGGCGATGATGCAGTCTGCCGCATAGCCATCCTCGTTATGCAGAAGAATCTGCTTGAAGATATCTTCCGCAGTCAGGTTCGGAATTTCAATTTTTCCGTCTTCCTTCTTTTGTGGTGCAGGAATGTTGATTTCGTCGAAATCGTGCTTATTATAAAGTGTTTCTTTCTCTGTCACTCCCATTATTTTCCTTCCTTTCTTATCTTTAATCCTTTTATAATCAATATGAAACAGCTTTTTGACAACCAAATGTATGCAAAAGAAAAAAGCCATGCAGGAATGATCTACATGGCTCCTCCGCTATTTAATGATAAGATTTTTTCTTACAATCTCATTGATCTGTTTTTTCACAAATTTCTGGCGTTCACGTTCTTCTTCGCTGAGTTCATTCGCTACATCCATCTTCCGCTCCACATTCAGATAATAGTTCATGAAGAGCATGTACTTATCCGGTTCCCGGCGCATGGTGTCAAGATCCTCGTCTGATGGAATATAAGACTGCAGAATGTCCTCTAAATTCTGCATTTTCTCGGTAAAATCAAGAAAATCATCTACTTTAATATCCAACACTGTCATATTCCTCCGTTCTTTTTCTTAAGTAGTATTAAGAAAAATATGGGGGATCTCTTGTCTGTAAAATCAAAGAAATAAAAATCAAACTACGCAATCAGGGAATACGCAATTTTCTTCCCTTTCTCTGTAATAATACGCCCTCTTGACGTCTTTTCAACGTAATGGTTCATCAAAAGGTATGGTTCGTGGACATTTTCGATGGTCCCTTCATCTTCTCCAAGAACGTGTGATAGCGTAAGAAGTCCTACCGGTTTTTCTGCTTCCGCAAGGGTATTGAGTATGCGGATGTCAATATCAGTCAGTCCTTTGTCATGGATGCCGTACAGTTCCATGGCAGACGTTACGATTTCTGCTGTTACGTCTTCGATGGAGTTGGCTGTCACATAGTCACGGATCAGCTTGATATTACTGTTCATCACGCGGGGTGTACCCCTTGACACCTCTGCAATCTTATAAATCTCTTCATCTTTTATGGAAACTCCAAGCTTTCCTGCCGTGATCTTCCCGATATGGGCGAGCTCATCAGCACTGTAGTATTCCATCTTGCATGTCAGTCCAAAACGGTCACGCAGTGGGGCAGACAGCATCCCGGCTCTCGTTGTCGCTCCAATAATTGTGATAGGCGGCAGGTCAATTGTAAGTGATTTGCATTGTTCACCCTGTCCGATCACGACATTGATCTTGCTGTCCTCCATGGCACTGTACAGGCTTTCTTCCACCTTCTTATCCAGCCGGTGGATTTCATCAATGAACAGGACGTCCCCAGGCTGGAGGCTGTTTAAAATCGCTGCCATTTCTCCGGGATGCTCAATCATCGGTCCGGTCACTTCCTTGAGGTTGCTTTTCCGGGCATTCGCAACAATATGTGCCATTGTCGTTTTCCCAAGCCCTGGAGGCCCGTAAAACAGGATATGCTCTACCGGTGCACTCCGGATAATAGCAGATTTTACAGCTGTAAGCACTTGTTCTTTTACTTTTTCCTGCCCTATATACCCATTAAAGTCTTCTGGGCGGATATTGACGGATGCAGCGGGCGCTTCATTCTCTTTTTTCATTTCTCCTGTGTTTTCAGATATCGTTGTTTTTATCGTTCTTTTTCCCATAATATTCTCTTTTCTTTGCAGGTAAGTATTGTCTCATGCTTTATATATTGAGTCTTTTTGCAAATCGTCAAAAGAATTTGCGGATTTTTTATATTTTTTTAAAACCGGCCGGCGGCTGGCATATCGCACTGCTGTAAAACGTACCGGTCTGTTTCCGGCAGGATATGGTCAATAATGTTTACCGCGTGACGGTCAATCACTTTCTCAAGAAGAGTGCGGACGGTTCTTGCATTTCCGAAATCTTTTGCATGCATTTCTTTTTCAATTCTTTCACGAAATACGGTGTCCATATCAGCACTGACAACAAAGCCCTTCTCATTCGCAGAAATACGGAAGATTTCGCTTAAGTCATTGATTGTATAATTTCCGAACCACAAGTCATATTTTATCCGGCTCCTAAGTCCAGGGTTAGTGTCAAGGAACTGCCGCATCTCCCTGTCATATCCCGCAAAAATCACAATCAGGTCTTCCCTTCGGTCTTCCATCTCCTTTACAATCGTGGCAATCACTTCCTGCCTGTCTGCGCTGTTTACAAGGGAATAAGCTTCATCAATAAACAGGACACCGCCTAACGCACGCTGAATCAACATTCTTGTCTTTTTTGTACTTTCTCCCGGTGCCATACCGCGAAAGAAGTTGCCGTCCACTTCAACACACTGGTTCTTCTTGATATAGCGGTACTGATACAAAAATCCTGTCATGATTCTCGCACAGGTCGTTTTTCCGGTTCCCGGAGGTCCAAAGAAACACATATGCATGGACGAATGCGGGATGGTCTGTCCTTTTTTCAGCTTCTTTCCCGTCTTTTCATATTCCTGTAATTCGTACTGCATTCTTGCTGCCATCTCACGCATCTGATTTTTGATCTTTGGAAGTCCGACCAGATGATCCATTGCCGCAACGGGATCCTCTTCTCCTTTATGCGTAATCTTCTTTACGGTCGGGGAATCAAGGATTCTTTCCGCATCAAGCATTTTCTGCTCTTCAATTTTTACTCGTTCCTGTGCAGACAGATCGGAAAACTTCCCTCTCTTCCGACTTACGCCGTTTTCATCATATTCATATTCTTCACGCAGCTGTTTCCTTTTGGCATCCAGGGGCTTGTAGGAGACAATTCCAAACAGGATAAGGATAAGCCCAGCAATCCCCTGTATACAGTCGTCCGGCGCGGCAGAACCATTCGACAATGCATTGAGCTGAGCGATACCTCCTTCTAACAGCATGATGATGCCAATGCCAATAGACAGGATACCTGCAACAGACAATCCTATAACACTGTAATATTTTGTACCTTTCAATGTTACTAATCCCTCTCTTTCTTCGTGATCTCTTCATCTTTAATATGCAATGCTCTTTACAAAGACAAAAAAAGAGCCACCCAATTGGGTAACTCTTGTCTTGCGTCTGTTTAAAATTTCTTCTTTGCAGTCTCGTAAGCCGCCTGCAGCTGTTTGAAGGAAACATCGTTTCCAGTCTGGCTGTCTGGGTGGAAAACTTTTGCAAGTGCTTTGTACCTCTTTTCGACCTCTTCCATCGTTGTACATCCGGCAAAGTAGCTGTCTGTATCCTGTGCACTTCCAGAACTCTGCTGTTGCTGCTGTTGTTGGTACTGATTATTCTGCTGCTGGCTTCCGTTGTTATAGTTGTTATACTGGTTACTGGTTTGACTCTGATGCCCAGTCTGTCTCTGGTACCGGTATTCATCGTGGTAAGCATCATTCCTTTCATAAAATTCCTGATACACATGGCCATGCATACCGGCTCTTGCTTCATTCTCCCAGGCAGTTCTGTCCTCGTAAGCATTCCTGTCATCTGCATCATACATGTCAACATCCAGATCTTCGATTGCCTGGATATACATCTCCATATAGGTAACAATGTCTTCCAGATTGTTATACAGATCAAGGTCGATGTCTCTTAACTGGATGCTACGGTCTATCTGGTCCCGGAATACGGTGGCATCAAGCACGCAGTTGTTAAAATCCTTTTCAATCTGGTTTAATTTATCCAAAGCAGCCGGATCATTCATAATGGCGATCAGCTGATGCTTGTCTGCAATCAGCTTGATATACTTGCCATTCAGTTCATTAACCCGGTCAAGCAGTTCCTGCGATGCATCCATATACTGGAAGATCGTCCTAATTGATTCTGCCTTTGGAGCCTTCTGCTCTGACGCCTTCTGTCTTGATTTCCGTCCGGCTGCACTGCTTATCTGTGCCAGTACCCAGCCTACTGCTATGATTGAAATAATTAAAATCAATGCATCTTTATCCATAATTCATTCTCCTTTGCGCTTCCCCTGTTGTCCATTATACAACTTATTTCAAAATTCCCAAAATGTTTTTGTGTCTAACTGTTCTTTCTACTTTGTATATTGCGCCGTTTGGGAAATCGTCAAAACGAATCTGAAAAGTTTTTAAACATTTTTCCATTGGTACGGAAGCGTACCCCTGTAAGTAAAAAAGATGGGAGCCTGTAAGTGCAAACACCCATCTGAAAATCATATTTAACGGTCGCCAAAATCCATGTCGAAATCAAAGGCTTCATCGAAAGGAACTTCTTCCCTATTATCATCTTCTTTTTCCCTTGTATCCCTGTCGTTATCCGGTTCTGCTGTCTCCTTTCCACCCTGTTCAACAGTTTCGGCTCTGTTGCCGGAATCTTTTATCTCACTGACTGCTTTTTCATCAAAATGCATCTCAAGCTTGTCTCCGGACAGAATATTTTCCTGTACGGATTCGCAGAATTCCGCAAGGACTGCCTGGTTCTCTTTCGCAAAAATCACCTTTCCGTCCGTGTCAATATCTTTTAAGGCAATGGAATGTTCCTTTGCAAAATCAAACAGGATCTGCTGTTCCCGGATGTCAATTTCGGTCGCAAGGACTTCGCCATCCGGGGAAAGGATTCCAACCTGTCGTCCATCCGTGGTCGTAACATAGGAGCATCCGTCAACGATTACAAGGTTATCCCTCTCTACCCCGGAAGCAATTGCAATCTGGTCAAGCGACTCGATAAGATTCTTTCCTACATCACTCTTTGCATCCACGGTATGGTTGCTTTCCCCATCATGGATGTTTCCGTCAGAATCAATCGTGGCAAAGAAATCGCCCTCCATGGAGCACACAACTTTGATCGCGTCCATCTCATGTGCAGCTGGGGCTTTCCATGTGGAGGAAATATCAAATTCCTGCGCGTGCAGGTCAAATTCATCCACTTCCTTCTGCCGCGATTCTTTCGTTTCCTCTGCTTCCGGTTTTTCCTTTGACTCCCCGGCAGCTTCTGGTTTGGATACTGTGGATTCCTGTTCCAAAGTTTCTTTCTTAATCTGTTTTGACTGTTCAATCTGCTCATAGATATCGCGATCATCGAGGTATTCAATATTTTTGTCACTATCAATGTTACCGAAGCGGACACAGATATCTGCGTTTTTACCGATGATATTGCCAACCACAAAGCCGTAATTTTTTCGAGAATCATAAAGTACTGTCAGGGATTTTGGATCAAACCCTTCAAGTTCCATGCTCTGGTTAATCGCAATCAGGGTATATCCTTTGATATTTTTCATATCAAAATCCATTCCGTCAACATGGAATACCATATCCTCGTTTTTAATTTCATGGCGGTTCTTGGTCTCCTGCAATGCCTCAGAGATATCCTTTCCCTTATACAGGACAGGTCTGGAAGGTTTTTCTTCCCCTTTTTCCACTTTCCGTTTTGTCTCATCCCTGGCTTCTTCTTCCTTTTCGTTTACTGCTTCTTCCTCAAATGTTTCCGCATATTCTTCTTCCAGATGCAGTTTCTCTTTCAGATACTGGTCAGTTTTTAATACTGCATTTTTAATACGCTCTTTCAGCCGCTCCGCAACTGCCTCGGCTTCTTTATACATTGCTTCCCGGTGCTCTTTTGTGAAGGAAGTTTTCTGGAAGTAAAACTCACGGATCGGGAGCGTTTCCTTTTTCTCACCTTTCTGGAAATCCGCATAAATGGTATTATTCCCATTTTTCTTGTGTACCATATATACCCTGGAGAAATCATCCGCATCTCCGACAGCTTCCTTAACATCATTCAGTGCCTGCTGTTCCGCAGCCTTGATCTGGTCAATAATGTTATTTCTCGTAATTGTCAGGACACCGTTCTTTTCCTTTACGACAGCAATCGCTTCTCCGGCTGCGGAATTGTCAATCAGCTGCCCGGTTGCCCGGCTGTAAAAGATCCGGTGTCCTTCAAGACCATTCTGCTCAATGAATATATTGATCTGCTTATTAATTCCCGGGTCCATGTAAGAGTCTCTTGCTTCCTGCTGTTTTTTATTTCTTGGAATTTCATCGTTTTCCTGCCGTTCTTCTTTTCCCTGTTCTCTTTCCTTGTTAATCATCTGTAAGAAGTCGTGGATTTTGTCTGCATCTTTATTAAGCTTCTTGACAAGTTTTGGGCGCTTCTTTTCATTTTCTGCCCGTTCCCGTAGGCGGATTTCCTTTTCGGTCAGGAAATCCAGATAGTTTGTCTTATCGGTCTCATCCATATTCAGGAACTCTTCCTTGTCCAGAGTGTGGCTCTTAAACTCTATTTCAAATGCATTGTACTGTCTCTGTTTCATCGTCTTTTCCTTTCCCCCTTATAAGGTATACGTATATTTTTGCCGTCACCTTTAATATGTAACACAAAAAAAAGAAGAAGCGTTCACTGCCTCTTCTTTTTTTTGTACTGATATAGTGAAAACACGGGATTAATTTCCCTTTGCTTCCCGATCCCATTTCTCAAACTTGTTCGTTTCGATTACCTTGATTATACGTTCGATATCCGCATCCGAGCTGTCATTCAGATAGTATCTGACTTCAAGCTCATACAGTCCGGATATTCCATCGTTCAGCAGACTTTCATCCTTGTCTGCAATCATTGCGAGTTGTCCTCTGAAAAGGGTTCCCTTTACGGACGCATCCATCTGTTCTACCCATGCATCCACGTTATCCTTATACGAACTGCAGGAAATATAGTTGCTCTTATTTCCGTGCACATCAGAAGACGTGTCTGCCGGGTTGGAAACCACATTCCACTGGCAACCCTTGTGCCATTTCAGCTGTAACGGATTGTGATACTTTCCAGAAAGAACCGTAGAACCATAATTACTACTGTCACACGCGAGTGCCGCATACAGACTCGGGAGAATTCCGTATTCGTTGTAAGCATACATTGCAGCATCTTTGATACTATCTTTAAAGGCATTCTTATCTGCACGACTGACTTTGGCTTTAACATCACTTACAAAGTCATCCTCATAATAGCCTTTATAGCAGGTCTGGTATACATCATTGGAAGATTCCGCGTTCTCGACCCACATCTCGCTGTTGCCATAAACTGCATTGTACATGTCAACGGTATCCTCCTGCCATCCGCCGAATCCGGTAGACGGGGATGCCCCATATGCCTGGTCGACAAGAATACCACTTACATCATACCAGCATGATTTATTTTTCTTTGCCAGATTCTTTACATCAATTGTTATGATACAATTATCCGGGTATTCGGTGCCATTTTTGTCTTCAAAATCCTTTCCGACAAATCCTGTCACTTTGCCATCTCCGATATAAGCAAACGCAACGACATTCGAGTCACCATCCCCTGATGTTGCATCCCTCTTATAAAGCATAATGTCACCTATGCCACGTTTCTTAGCTTCCTTCAACGTCCCAGAAATAGATTCGGAAATAACCGGCAACGAAACTCCATGCTTCGCATAAATAAACCGCAGATAATCAAGTGACGTAACTTTAGAACCATTCTTAATAATATGTTTTGAACGTTTCTTATATTTCAGTTTAAATTCACCATCATCATATTTTTCCTGGTATTTTTTAAGTGTATTGGAGAGTGCTGTTACGCCGCCAACTTCATTTCCGGCTTTATTGTACTCGATTTCATTCTCTATACCAACATCACCATCCGCACTTGTACCGGTATAACCGCTTGATCCCAATGCATTTTTATCATACACGCGAATGGTGGCAACCTTAGCAGACCAGCCCTTTGCGTGGCGATTAGGAACTTGTGCAGGTGTACCATCTGTAACAAATTCACTACAACACCATGATGGTACATAATTGGCATGTCCCGGCCAGCGACATGTGAAAAAATGTGTGGCTAAATCTGTATGATCATTTGATTTTGCATCTCCTACTACGCATTTTATAGTTACACCATTTTCTAATATAAGATCAACATACTGTCCAATCAGCATATAATGTTTATCATTTGAAACATTTTGTCCAATTACTCCTGATCCTACAGCTATAACATACCGGTCACCAAATCTTCTGTAGCCATCATGGTCAGTTGTCATTCCAGGCGTATGTTGCAGTTGATATTGCCTGCTTGATTTAGACTTGATTGCTGTGTAACTCATATATGTCTTATTTCCCTTATAGTTCGGATTTACTGGAACAGAAGCATCGTAATATTTAACTCCTGTCAGCGTTGGATTCGCTGTGCTCGTAACAACTCCGGTCTTATTATCCTTTGGGTTTGATTTAATATCCAGCTTTGTATCCTTGCTGGAATCTTTACTTACTGCTTTGTCCTGTGTCCTCGTTGATTCAGACTTTTTTATTCTCTGAATACATTTAGGTGTATGGTCACTTCCCCAATTTGTTGGGCTAGGAACTTTTGCAGAATCATTACTTCCGTAATTATACACCTGCCCTTTTCCGGCCCAGATTTCCGTGTGTCCATCATAAACAAGGATATCGCCTACCTGTAGATTCTTGGTGGAACCATTCCATGTATATTTGACAAAGCCTGGGATATTACCTTCCAGTCCCGCTGAAGAATACGCGTTTAATCCGGACTGGAGTCCGTAAAAATACAAACAGGCACTTACATATCCGGAACAGTCAATTCGGATGGTATAGGATTTCCCATTATAGGAAAATGTCCGATACTGTCCATAGCCGTAATAGCCAACCTTAGATGCCAGTAGCTGCTTTGTGCTCTTTACACATTCAATCCAGTTATTATTTGAAATTTTATCCGGTTCCGGAATGGTTGAACTTCCTCCATTTTCTACCTGTTCATACATAGTCTGGTTAACAACTGCCTGGTCACGCATAATCTTTACATGGATGACATTTTTAATATATGTGTAACTTTCCATAATCGGGTTACCATCTTTATCCTTCTTCCCTGTGCTCCTTGTGCCGGTAAATTCCGTAGGAACCACCGAATAAAGGTGCGTCTTATCATAAACCTGTTTCAGATCGCTTTCCGTCACCTTTTTCCCAGCTGCTCCATAATCGTAATTTGCCATGATGGTTAAAGCGGAGATACATTCTTTGTAATTTTCCTTTGAACCATTATCGTATACTGGAGTCGGAACTGCGTCGTTATCTCTTATTGCTTTTTTAATTACTTTTGCATAATCTTTATGCAGATCGTGCAGTTCATCTGTTAGATCTGTTACATCCAACTGTTCATTATAGGCTGTTTCCAGGTCATCCCCATCCGCAATTGTTGTAAATCCAGTAAATCCAGAAATTGCATTTGCTGTAACCTGCAGGAAACATAAAACCGTATCAATCAGGAACAGAACAATAAGAAATATAATGATCACCTGTAAAAACAAAAGCAGAATCGTCCTCAATGCCTGTTTTATTGCGGCCATTGCGATTTTTACTGCATTCAGTCCTTTTTTCAACGCTTTTGTCTGGTTATATAGCAAACGGTAGAATTTTTGCGCAGGTTTCCATCGGAAAGTCTTTTTGAACACTTTCTTGGCAGTCTTTTTCAGCTGTTTTTTAGCTTTATCTTTCGTCTTTGCGACCAGTTTCTTTTTATACGCTCCAATTCCACCGGATTCATAGACGTTCTGTGAGACATTTCCAAACTTGCTGGCTGCTGTATTGACAGTGCCTGACGTTTTCTTTTCGATAGCCTGCGTAATCTTCTGGATTCCCGCATTCAGATTTCCCATGGTTTTCTCGTAAATCCAGTTTGCAAACATTCCATTTGCATTCTGCTTTAACACCGCCCGGTTAATATTCTTTAATACCTCACGGTATTTGTCCGGGGCGAGAGCCTTTAATGTTTTGATATCTGCAAAACCGACTTTCTTTGCTTCAAGCAGCAGCTTTGTACGCCGGAACACCGCTGCATCCAGCTTCTTTAATGTCTGTCGTTTGATCAGACGTCCTACCGGTGCAGTTGCGGTACGCGTAACCATCATAGTTCTTTGTGCAACATCCAGTCCTTTGCCAAATTCGGTATTCCGGATATCCTTCATCGGAATATTGAACAGACTCATCCTGAACTGGCGCAGGGCAAGCTTCTTGATACGGATAAAACGTCCCGTTTTGGAGCTCTTCCTTGCAAGTTCCTGTACCAGACGTTCTTCTTTTGTAAGCTTTTTAAGCGGGGTATGTTTTGTGATGCCCTTTGCCTTCATATATTGCTTAAAGATCTGGTTGTTTGATGATACCTGTCCGGCATTATTGAAAATCTCTCCCGTTTTCCGTGTGTAAACGCGTCCTATGATTTCCCCGGTATCTGCATTGATTGCGGTTATTCCGGAATCCCATCCACGGCTTTTGAAGAAATCGGTTGTGGAAGGAGCACCTTTCACAGATGTTTTTCTGATCATGGATGTCGGTACAAAAAACCGGTCTTCCACTCCGACTTTCATAGAAAGCGGCATTTCTGACAGCTCTGTGACATGGAACCCGTCTAACATCCCCTTTTCATTGCCGTTAAAATGGATTTTGGCTATCTGCGGCCCAACAGCAAGCGGATCACGGTTGATGTCAATATGGGAAACCCCAAACGGTTTAACCCTGGTAAACTCAGAAACATACCGTGCCCCGTTTGCAACTGCATCAATCTCTTTTCTTGCATCCACGTAATTGTAACGGAACCGTGCTGCATTTCTCCATACAGTGGCACTCGTTTCTGCTATTTTCGGATGAGCCAGAGAAATTCCGTCCCCTACATGGTTCATTCCCCTCTGATGGGAGAAGAAGTCTCGGATGGATGAAACAGGGATTCCATTTTCTGTAGTTCCCGCACCTAAACTCAGTCCTGTTTCTTTCATCACTGAAGACAGGGGCACAATGCCAAGATGCCCCTGTGAAACCGGTACAGGCAGATTCTCCGATGTCTTTGCTACTACTGGTAAGAGCTGTACCGGTGTGGTTTTCATCGACCGGGTAACAGACTGCATGGTTATATCTTTATACACAGATAATGACGCACCATTTCCTATATGATTTAAGTTTAACCCCGTTACCTGTACTGCTCTGCTTACAGGAATCCCTGCTGGAAATCTGGATGAACCGCTTTGCTGGTTATAAGCTCCTATGCCCGGTGCAGCTGGCATATCCTGATTGTGCGTTGCGATTCCATTTCCTTTTGCGCCGGAGTCCGAAAACGTATTGTTGCTATGCCGGACTGCGCTCTGATGATACACATCCCGCATGGCTGGCGCAATGGAAGAACCTGGCATATTCTGTCCAGATGAAATCGGCGGTACGCCAGGCGTATGGAGTGGTTCCATGTAACTTCCGCCTGAATGCGCTGCCGGATTTTTGTAACTGTCCGCGGATGTCGTTGCATCTCCAGCAGAAGGCTGTTCCGGGTTTACAGATGATGAAAGACTTTCCGTACCGGAACTCTCCCCATTGGAAGAATCAATCCTTGTTTTCCCGTGTAAAACCCGGTCATATGACTCTGCTTCCATATGGGCTGCAAACCCTGCCAGGG
This sequence comes from Lachnospiraceae bacterium, assembly GCA_902363675.1. Classification (GTDB taxonomy): domain Bacteria; phylum Bacillota; class Clostridia; order Lachnospirales; family Lachnospiraceae; genus Roseburia. The sequence goes on from CABJAV010000028.1 coordinate 26,244, forward strand.
CAGCGGCAGAAACAGATACAAGTGGCATGCCGTATGTACGGGCAACGTTCATTCCTGTTGCAAAATCCCGGTCTTCATCTCCCACACTTGTACCAGCCCTCAAAGCTTCCCTTGTCATATGATCCTTGCGTGCATCAAATGATCCCTTCAAAGCGGATCCTATTTTCTCTTTTGTTGTCTCATTTGTTTCTATTCTAAGGCGCATCTTCTCCTCCTTCTTTTTTTCTCCAGAAAGAAACCGGGGAAGAAAATGAACCTTCCTTTCCGGGTTGTAGAAAAAATCTCTCTACCATAAATATGGAATAGGATTTTTGAAGGGAAAAAAAAGAGAGGCAGAATAACTCCACCTCTCCCGAGAAACAGCAAGCTTAATTCATCATATAAGACATTATATCTCCATTATCAGCATCAGCAACGGCATTTTCATCATCATCAGCAAACTGCTCTTCCTTATTCGGGTGATCAACATGAATAATCCCGTTGCCATCTTTTTTGATGTTTCCAATTTTGACATCTTTTTCCAACTGATCTTTAACACGTCTATTACCTGCGGAATTATCAATCAATCCCTGTATAGACTCTACCCGTTCCTCGGTATCCAATTCCTTGCCCTTTTCCTGCGGTTCATATGCATTTTTCTGCGCAAGTTCGGCCGCATTTTTCATGGTGACAGCTTTCATCTTTTTACGCCCCTTAAATTTCTCCTGTCCGGCTTTGCTTGCGCGGAATGTCTGCTGGAGCTTTTTCTCCTCTTCTTCTGTCTTTTTCGGGACAATGTAGAAGTATTCACGGAAATTGAATTTGTTTTCCGGGTTACTGTCTGCAAGCTGTGGATAGTTTACGTGCTTTTCTAGGGCAAATTTATCATCCAGGAATGGCGCTTCTCCGGATATAAAGATCAGGCATTTCTTTGGATCCATACGGCGGATCTGTGATGCTGTCATAAGAGCCGTAGAATCCGTATTGATTGACTGGGAATCGCTTCCTTTTGAGCCAAAACTTCTGGAAGTATTCTTTACGTCTACAGTTTTGTTTCCAAGCAGTTCGGATACACGCTTCAGGTCGTCTGCATCCTGGATTGCGAGGTACATCTGGGTACTGCATCCATCGATGATCGATGAATAATCCTTATCATACATCTGCTTTAACTGACCGAGCGACTGGATGATTACCATACAGCTGATATCGTATTTCCGGCATGTATTAAGGATACTCTGGAAGTTCGGGATTTCTCCCGTGTTCGCAAACTCATCTAACATACAGCGGACGTTACAAGGAAGGCGTTCATTCTGCGAAAACACAATTTCCCCGTTTTTAATACAGTCCATAAACAATGCCTTTTCCTGCGGACTCTGGAATTCCTGAAGAATTTCTCCTGTACTCTTATCCTTAATCCTGTATTTTGGCAGAAGTCGGATACCGTTTTCATTTTCTTTCTGGAACTCAGGTGCTTCTGGATCGTCGTCTGCATCTTCTGCCTCCAGATATTTTTCTCTTTCCCTTTCCAGATCTTCTTTGTATTTCTTTTTTTGTTCAGTTGTCTTAAAAATAGGACTGCGTAATGTTGTATTTGGTCCTTTTTTAATCATCCAGCGGTCTTTATTCTCTGCACTTCTGTTATAAAGTGCCTGAAACAACTGGGTGTACATCATCGCAGCAAGGAAGTTATAGGTTGGCTTTTCAGATGGTGTGATGATGAACAATGCCTGTTTCCTGTCCCCGACTTCTTCCAGATGTACCGTATCATCCGCAACAAGGTTGATTACACCAGGAATGTTAAACGGAGCCATACGTACACCGGCAGAAATAAGGATGGATTTTAACGTCTTTCCAGTACCCTGTTTAAAAATCGTGTAATTCTTCACAGCAATATGGCTTCTGTCCAGCTTGTTGAACAACTTATCCAGATCTGATTCCATATCTTCTTTCTGCTCCGATACTTTTGCCATCAAAAGCATTCTCATGACTTCGTTTAAGTTCTGTTTCTCCGGCTGATCTTTATATACATGCACAATGTAATAAAAAATGGATAAAAATAAACACTGTTCGGCTTTTGTAAAAAACTGGTCTCCTTTGCTTGATTTCGAGTCATCCGTATTCTTCATCAAACATTCAACCAGTGTTAACACATCATCATCGCTTTTGATATACCGGAACGGGTTGTATTGGCAGGAAAATGACATATCATCCAGATTGAACACCTTGATACGGTACCCATGTTCCATCAATGCCTTTCCGGACGCCCGGATCAACTCTCCTGATGGATCAGTAATAACATAGGAACTGTTAAACTGAAGCAGGTTCGGTTTTAACACATAACGCGTTTTACCAGATCCAGGAGATCCCTGTATCAGCATGTTGAGGTTCATTCCCCAGACATCCTCCATGTTCAATCTCGTCTTCTGACCAAGGATGGCATTTCCAATTTTGTTGGAATTTTCCTCCGGTTCTGAAATTTCCGGTTTATCTTTTGGGTAAACACGGTTCAAGTTATGCCATTTCCAGTCATTCCATTTTTCATCACCTTTTGAATTTTTTTCAAGACGCTTAAAACGTTCATTATTGATATACATGGCAAATACAATACTGATGTAAATGAAAAAAATCAGCCAGGAATAGGAAAAGTTATAATCCCACGTATAGTAGCTGCTTTTCTGCACCAGTCTTTTCACTTCTGGCAGGTGTGCCAGCGCACTCATCAGGTTCTGAAGCGGCGGCACTCTCGGGTTCGTCCCCATCTCATACCCCATCTGCAGATGCAAAAGCACCGCGACCGGAAAGCCGATGACTGCTGTAAGAAGGGTAAGCTGGTGCGGGTTCGTTTTCCCATCTGGGCCTTTTCCAAACCATTTGTTCAGAAATACCTTAATGCATTCTTTGAGTTTCAACGGAAACTTCCCCCCTCCTGTTTCTTCCCCATATATCTTTTAGGCATTTCCGTATTATGGTCATCTTTACGGATACTGTCAGTCTTTTCGCATTTTAATCGGATGCGGATTTCGTCCGCCATCGCAAGTTCACTTGGAACGTCTATACAAATTCTTTTAGTTCCCATTCTTTTCACCTCTCATTTGTCATTGGATTTGGATTTAAGTACTGAACTAAGAAAAAGGTGGGCTGCATTCACCGATCTCCTTCATTCCTCCTTACACTCAATATGCAATGGCGGTTTTGCAAGGATATTTTTGGCGGTTTTTGCATGAAATAATGCAGAATTAAAATGCAAAGAAAGAAACGGTGCAAAAATGGGTAAAAAAAAAGAGACATGGCATTAAACCGTGTCTCTTAATCCAGAGGGAAATATTCTGTTATTTCTCCTGTTTTTCTTATTCTTTTACTGAATTTTCTGATTAACGTTTCCCATAAATATTCTAAACGGGTAAATATTATTATCACACACAAACAATCCATTACCCAGATGCAGATTTAAAATAAGTAAAGATTCCTCATCAGAAAAATCTAATATCTTCTTTAATAGATTGCAGTCATATGAATTCAAATGAAAAATGCGGATATTTTGCGTATACATGAGAATTTTGTTACCACACGATGTTTTAAGTATACTAATGTCATCACATATTCCGTAAAAAGAAGCATTATGCATTCTTGCCGCAATCCACATATGAGAAAGAATATCTGCAGAACCATAACCATCGAATGAAAAAAGTTGATACATGCTATCTATGTAAACATATGTTTTGATTCCATTTTTGTAATTTTCTTTCATATGTTTATATATATCCAACAGGCAAAAAACATACGCAGCACCCATATACGCTTCGGGAAATTCATGCAGATCATAAACAATAAGTTTATTTTCTTTTCCTTCTGGCGTGTTATTGGGTTTACAAAACAACTTGATGTACTCGCACAAGTTATTTATTTCAGAGCTATCTTTTATCTGAGTGAGTTCATTGTAAAAGGTTGACATTGTGGGTTTCAAACCATTATCTTCATACATCCGCCGTACAATATCATATATATAAGATTTAGTACGGCTAGAGAGATATTTCCTGTATAGTTGTTCGCATAAAGCAACAGCAAAATCAAATGCAATATAACACCTGCGGCCCCAACAGACACCTTCATCCTCATTTTCTTTGATGGAATTACATTTTTCAAAAATGTCGACGCCGGAATCTTTGATAGAAATAGCATGTCCCTTAGAAACATTAGCTAATGATAAAAGCTCTCCACTCTTATCAATCACAAAAACTTGAAATTTATCTTCCATGTTGCTCATGTGTTTAGCTGCAAATTGTAATAATTCCTGCTTTAAACAAATGGTTTGTCCCTGTCCAGGCTCGCCAAAAACGAGTTCATTATTTCCTGACTCTCTTATATTATTCTCATATAAATAAAAATTGTTATTCATTGTTTTTATCACGTTTCCTCCTTTTCATAAATCTCCAATTCATGTAGCAAATCAAACATTGCTGCATATCTACCCTGATTCCGTGCCTTGAGTTTCTCGTTGTTATTTTGCATTGCATCATCATAATAGTGGCAGAAACCAAAAATACTATTGATTCTATATCTTTCTTATTCATGATTTATTTTTTCCTCTCATTATTACCTGCCCATTTTTTGTTCTTGGTCGCGGAATGTTAATGCCATGTCTGCAAAAACGTGTAAACGACCCGTAAGATATTCTATACGGTCACGGATACCGGGATTCACTATTTTCATGAAGAATGTCCTGCGCTACCTTTTTAATCTTCTCCGGATTATCGATATCTTCCGGCATATGAATAGCCGCAATACAGGAGTGGATTGCAGAGTGATCCTTAGATTTTGCCGCTGTGTCCGCAATTTCTGAAAGAACAGTTTCTCCAAGCTGAAGAATAAAATTCCGCAGTGTCTGTTTTTTGTTTGGGTCAATAATAGCAAAAACTTCTATTCCGTCCCATAATTCCTGTTTTGTATTATTCTCACTCATACATTTCCCTTTCCTCTTTTACTTACTGACTTGTTTTTCGATCCACTTTTTAATATGAAATATTACAATATCAAATATTGTTAATGCTACCGGACACATGATTCCGACTAAGAAGGCAACATCCAACTTATTCTGGGATGAAAACGTTATCGTCTGGTTTAGTAATCCGGAAGGATACCTTATTACTATCAGAAGGAAAAACATAAGTAAATATGAACTACCACTCCCATGCGGAGTATCCTATGGAAATGGTATCTAAGCAGTCGTGACAGTTGCCTGTTTCCAACCGGTCTCCCGGCTGTCCGTACCACTATGGCTGGTTCACACAGCCACTATTCATTCGCTGCTTATGCAGCATAAGAAATACCTGTGGGATTCACTTCGTGGAATCCATAAACGTATGGATGCTTAAGGTATGAAAAGTCATTTACTTTTATAAAAGCATCCGGTACTGCTTTACGCAGTATATTTGCCGCACCGTTAACATCTGCATTCAGATATGTTCCGGTACCGCTTTTGTACAGTCCACGCTTTACACGCAGTCCTGAGAAATCAGCCCTGTCATCATCCACTCCGTATGTTGGTATGAAATCATGGCTTAAGAAGTCCGCTTTTGAAGTATAGGATTCTTCCTGTTCCATGACCGTAATGCCGGATCTCTGTACTTTGTATGTGATCATGAACTTGAGCACGGCAAGTGGGATCTGCACAAAGTTCTGGTTTCCTACATCACCAAGGGATGAATACTGTTTCCATAACGGATTGACACCAAGTACAAGTGTGCCGACGTTATGCTTTACACAGAAGCTGACAATCAGACTGCTGATCTTATGCATCTGGTCACGCAGGAACAGGTCACGGTGCATGGAAAGATTCCTTAAGCGTTTTGAAGTGACATTCTCCTCTGTCTTGTGTCCGACAGTGATACAGGATATAAGACGTGCCCGTTCCTTATTGAAGTGCTGGTTGGCAGACTTTAATGCACCGCCCTGGAACAAAAGGGCATAGCCCTCGTTTGTTACGATAGCTGCAGTGTTGTCTACTCCAAAATCAATACCTGCCATGAACGGTCTGTCTTCTGTTACAGACACACTTTCTGTTTCAATGGTACAAAGGATCATAAAGTTGCCATAGTAAGGTTTGATCTTTACCTCTACAAGCTTTGCATCATCCGGCACCTGTGGTACCTCAATGACTGCGCAAGTGGAAACTTAAGGATACCGTTCTTTATGGTACAGTCCTGGTTGGTAAGGCATGTAGTACGGATGTCAGACTTGATATATCCCGGCATCTTTGGACGGCCAAGGAACTTTGATGGATACTTTTTGTATGATTTCAATGCCTTGAGCCAGTTGTCGAAGTCATTTGTGGCATCCTTAAGTACATGCAGCGCTGTCTGTTTTGATAATGATGGACAGAAGAAGTCCGGATTGTCTGTTACACGCATGAGTTTCTCAAGCCTGCCGTATGAAAGAACAGACTTTATCTTTCCGGTATGGATGCCGGACTTCTATAGGGTATCCAGTTCTTCAAGTACCTGCAGTTCATGATCCGTAAGGGCAACCTTGCGGTAACCGGTAAAACGGTTGCGGATACGAAAGAGGGCAGCATTATAAAGCCGCTTGGAAGCTGCAGTAGTCTCCATGCAGTAACTATATAAAGGATGCTGTTCTTTTATCATGATCCGTGATACTGAATACGTATGGGTGTACCTCTTTAAAAGCCTTTGTTTCTGTGGTATAATTATAACATAAAAACAAATGGATGGTAAGGAAAATCTCATGTATAAGCGTAAAAAAGACCAGCTTTATTATACAAACCGCCACAGCTGTTTTCTGCTGCAGTACCATATGGTACTGGTAACAAAGTACAGGAAACCCGTGCTGCAGGGTAAAGTAAAAGAAAGTGTTTACAACATCATTAAAGATCTGTGTGATGAACGCGGGTACCGGATACTGGAAATAAATGGTGAGCCGGATCATGTACACTTGCTATTCGAAACAGGACCAGACATGTCACCTATGGAGTTTGCAAATGTGGTCAAAACGAAAACGGCGCGTTTTACAAGACGTGACTACCCAAAGGAAGTTGGGAAATACTATTGGAAACCGTATTTCTGGACGGACAGCTATTTTGTCACGACTGTTGGTACAAACAGTCGTGCTGTTGTACAGGATTACATAAAAAACCAGTAGCATTCATCCACCACCATGCGGAACGTCCTATGGAAGTGGTACTCTGCTGTTGCGGATAGATATGTAACCAGAAACAGACATAAGAAACAGACAACAAGCAACAATGATAATGTAAAACAACAAAATAAAAGTAATAAAAAAGGATCAAACTGAATCCTTAAGCCGCACAGGAGTCTTTGTACAGGGCGGATGTATTGATGTGAAACCGGCACTGCCGAGAGGCTTTAAATGTTTTTCATGTATGTGTACAGATGCATGAACTGTCAGCCTGCAGACTACAACAGACAGTATCAGTGCCATTACAGAAAAAAGAGTCTCTCCGAAGGAGAACTCTTAAAACCTGATATGCTGACCTTAAGTGATGTCTGTGGAACCTAAACCTGCCATGAATCCTGATTCGTGTGCAGATCAGTTAGTTATTATCGTTTTTCCTTTGATACAAAACGTAATCTGCAATCAATCCAATATTTTTCTTATTTCATATTCATTATTGAAACGAAGTAAACTCATGAAAGGAGATAGAAAATGGCAAGTAATACGATTATAAAAGGGGTACATGTGTCATTTGATATTGTGGATCATTTTGCTCCACGTATCCCAAAGCAAAGATGCCCTGAGGAAGATGCCACTATTTCTCGGATTTGCGTCGCTGAAAATCTTACAATGGCAATTAACGCTCTACCACAGTCAGGGGACGTTATTTGTGCTATGAAAGATCTGAGACTTCCTATTATTATTCATGCTTACTATATAAAGGGAGAAGGTATGAATAACGAAGAAGTAAGGAAGTATGTTCCTGACGCAGAATTTTCCGGAGAATACTGGATTACAAGTGTTCCGTCATCGGTACTGCGTATCGATTACAAAATCACAGGATTTGAAACAAAAGTGATCCAAGACTGTTTTGGCCATGATCTGATTATTCTGTGGGAAATACAGACAAAACGCTGCAAATTCCAGGATAACATAAAGAATTTTCTTAAGATGTATGGCAGAAACGGTGAAGGCAATGAACGGCAGAAAAAGATTTTTGTCGATAACACTTACCGTACGGTTCTTTCAAATATTTACAGGGAAAGACTCGAGAAAAAAGAAGAAAGTGTGTCTTAATGGCACACTTTTTTTGTTGCAATGACTTTGGTGGAAATAATATAAAAGAATATGAGTAATCCACAATAGGGTAGAGGGAGAATAATTATCTCGCCCCTCCCATTGAACCGTACGTACGGATCTCGTATACGGCTCTACAACTTATATTCCAACTTTTGCTAAGTAATAGGATAAGGGATTGAGCAGACCAGCTCCATCTTTTATCCTATTTTCAAGTAAATCTTTACTGATAATGAAATTCACCACGTTCATTCCACTTCTT
>CABJAV010000029.1 GCA_902363675.1 Lachnospiraceae bacterium
CCAAAACAAGGGTAACATCCTTCAAAAGGTTCAGTCATAATTTGGTCTGTGGGTTTAGCTTTTCCAGCTGCCATCGTACAAACATGCTTTAATCTGCACCATGCCCACCCTTCCGGCACTTCAAAAGGTATCTCATCTTCAATACATTTTACACTACCATCTTGGAACTTCTCATAATGTAAATTATCTATTTGTTGTGTTACAACTATAGTTTAGCACAACAGACTGCCCTTTAATCCATTTACAGACCAAACCATTATCAAATGCAAAATCTACATTATCGTTGGCAAAGCTACCAAACAACATATAGATAAAATCCATTTGCGAGTAGTCTGCATCGATTAAACATCCCAAAAGGATGGTAGCAATGCTATGAAAATCAATTCTATTCAATAAAATCATCTCCTGTAATTTGTCCTGTAATCTTCTATGTTTCTTATTTAATGGTAGTAAATCGTTTCGATATGGGATGTATATCATAAAATAAGAAACAGAACGACTGTTCGAAACGCGCGAGAGCTATTTTTTGAAAGATTTTTTGGGATTCCATTTCTTAAATTCTATTTGAGTTTTATTCAATTTGGACTCAATTGTGGCTCAATGTAGAATGCGACCGGTTTTACTAAAATGAATCTATCAGGTTTACGCATCATTGCCGGCATAAAGATGACAAAACTTGGCAATCATTTAGGTAAAGGAGGTTTCGCATGGAGTTGACAGTAAACAAAGCGGGCAAGTATGCCTTAGTATGGTTTACAAATGCGGAAAAGGCTGATCCAAAAGTTATGGACAGCCTACAGCCTTTGATTGAGCAGTGTAAGGAGAAGAAGTACAGATTGGCTATTTTTGAATCAGGTGAGCAGGATTTGTTGGAAAAGACAACGGATTTGCTGATTCACAATCGAGGACTGGAAAAGACTGATGATGGGAAAACAACTGCTTTGCCCAAACAGGCAGCAGGAGCAAGGTAGTGAGCGGTGATTCGCCCGATACTACCCCACATCGTTTCTTTCTACCCCAAATTAGCGAAAATGGGGTAGAAAATACATAGAGAAATTAACATTTCATTTTTAAACACACGCAAAACGCACGCGTGCGTTTTTGATTATTGAAAAAACGCACGAAAAGTGATAGAATTGTCATTGGAGGTATGAACCATGAGAATGATACCAAAAAAAGAAACAATTACAATTGAATTTAAAAGTGATATTGAATGCTTAGATGAGAAAGAACTGGTTTCGGAAATTGTCGGAATGGCAAATACCGAAGGAGGAATATTATATCTTGGTGTAGAGGATGATGGTGAAATAACAGGGGTGCATAAAAGACACAATGACCCGAATGGAGCTATGGCGTTGATTGCGAATAAAACGGTTCCATCATTGTCTGTACGTGCAGAGATAATAGAGGAAGAAGGCATCGAAGTGTTGCAGATACAGATTCCAATGAGTAAGACCATTATTGCGACATCAGATGGAAAGATACAAAGGAGACGGTTAAAACCTGATGGCAGCCCGGAAAATGTTCCGATGTACCCGTATGAGATCCCGGGAAGACTGTCCAGTCTCAGCCAGCTTGATTATTCAGCACAAATTCTTTTAGGAGCAACAATGGATGACTTGGATGGTAATGAGAGGGATAGACTTCGTAATATTATTAAGTATCGAAAAGGCGACAAAACATTACTGGAGCTTACAGATGAAGAGCTTGACAAGGCTTTGCAGCTTGTAAAAGAAGAGGCTGGTGTTTTACATCCAACGGTTACGGGAATGTTATTGTTGGGAAAAGAAGAAAAAATAGCAGAATTGTTACCTACATCCAAAGCAGTATTTCAGGTTCTTGAAGGTACAAAAGTCAGAAAAAATGAGCAAGTGTCAAAGCCTTTACTTGCTACTTTTGAACTGTTTGAAGAATATATGAAAGCATGGAATCCGGAAAGAGAAATGGAATATGGTTTGTTCAGAGTACCCATTCCGGAATTCTCGGAGCCTGCATATCGTGAAGGATTAGTAAATGCATTTTGCCATAGAGATTATACGGTTATTCAAGCTGTGAGGGTTGCCATAGAGGATGAGGGATTAACCATTAGTAGTCCGGGAGGATTTATTGAAGGAGTAAACCTGAAAAATCTTCTGACAGTAGAACCTCATGGGCGCAATCCGGTGTTAGCGGATGCATTAAAAAGAATAGGGCTTGCTGAAAAAACCGGTAGAGGAATTGATAGGATTTTTGAGGGTTCTATTGTGTTTGGTAGACCGTTACCGGATTATTCAGAAACAACATCCACATATGTAAAACTCTTTATTCAAAGAGCAGAACCTGATTTGGCATTTACAAAAATGATTTCAAATGAAGAAAATCGTTTAGGCAGGTCATTACCTATAAATTCGTTATTAGCCTTGTCAGCGTTGCAAAATCAGAGAAGATTAACGATTGCAGAATTTGCAGAAACAATGAACATTGGAGAAATGCGTGCTAAAGCTGTCGTTGAAAAATTGGTTGAAGCAGGGTTGGTCGAAGCAAGCGGAAATAATAAGTCACGTTTCTATATACTCAGTTCTAAAGTATATAAGGAGCAAGACAATATTGTGGGATATGTTCGCCAGACGGGAATTGATGCGGTGAAATATGAAGCTTGGATTATGGAACTGTTGCAGAAACAAGGCGGGAAGGTTACAAGAGACAATGTTGTAGAATTGCTCAATGTTACTCCTTCACAGGCTTATCGACTGTTGAAAAAAATGTCTGATAAGGGAAAGATTAGGCTTGTTGGAAGTGGAAGAGCTGCATATTATGAATTGATAAAATAAACGCACGATAAACGCACGCGTGCGTTTGATGAAATATGAAAGCTAATTGAGTGTAATAAATTTGGAAAGGTAAGGGTGAAGTAATTATGCAGGATTTAACAGTAAGGTCAGAGAGCATACAGAGACTATATAATTATTATATTGATGAAAGACTGGTGGTGAATAGAAGATATCAACGAAAGCTAGTTTGGTCCATAGATGAAAAAGAGGCTTTTATTGATTCAATCGCAAAATCGTACCCTGTTCCAATGATTTTATTGGCAGAAAATGAAAGTGTAGAAAACAATATTCTTGAAATCATTGACGGTATGCAGCGTTTGAATGCGATTGTTTCATTTATAGAAAATGAGTTTTCTTTAAATGGAGAGTACTTTGATTTAGAAACGATGGCAGAGACAAAGCTAAAGAAAGATAATAAAGAATTGACACAAAAGGAGCCAATTCTTAATAGAAAAAAATGTGCGGATATTGTATCTTATGTTTTCCCAACATCCACATACAAGGGAGCCAGTGAACATGAAATAGATGAAGTGTTTAGGCGAATTAACGCAAATGGAAAGCATTTATCAAGACAGGAAATACGTCAAGCAGGAGCAATTTCAGGGTTTGCAGATATCGTAAGAAAGATTGCGAGCGAGATAAGAGGTGATGTATCACTAAATGATAGAGTTGTTTTAAATAATATGAAAAGAATTAGTATTACATCAAGGAACTTAGATTATGGAATAAATGTTGATGATGTGTTCTGGGTTTCAAGTGCAATAATTCGAAGAGAGCAAGTAAGAGAGTCGAAGGATGAGGAAATTATTGCAGAAATTGTGGCTACAATGTTATTGGAGAGTACCCCGGCGACAAGCAGTAGTATTTTAGATGAATATTATGGACTTAAAGCTAAGAGCAAAAGAGCCAGTGAATTAGAAGAAAGAATTAGAATATGTTCATCTGAGACGGTAAGAAGGAATTTTATAAAGGTATTTGATGAAATAAAAAATTTACTTAATGTGGCTGGAAAAACATTCAATGCATTAATTTCAAAAGATAGAACTTTTGATAAAGTACCGAGATATTATCAGATTGTTTTTTTAGCTTTTTATAAATTATTAGTGATTGAAAATAAGAAAATAAATTCACAATATGAATTATTGAAATTGCTTGATGGAATGACAGCGAGTATTAAGTTGAGCCGAGGTGGAGGGAATTGGAGCGCTATAGAACGGGAGAATTCAATAAATGCAGTTAAAGGATTAATTGAAAAGTGCTTTGTGGACAATTCTGAAGATCCAGCAGTACAAAAATGGAGTACAGAATTTGAAACAATATTGATGCAATCGAAAATTGAGCAAAATTGTTTCGATTATAAAATTGGATTTTGTGATTTGAGAACAGGTGAATTTAATGAGAGCGCATATAGAAAATGCATAAAAACATTAACAGCGATGGCAAACAAGGGTAAAGGTAAAGTAGGATATGTTATTGCCGGGGTTGCAGATAAAAGAGAAGATATCGAGGAGTTAAAGAAGAGTTCTTGTTATTCTGTACCGATTGAGAAGAGTGGTTATTATGTGGTTGGACTTGATTATGATAGTGAAAAACTTGGGATATCTGCCGATCGCTATTTCCAAAAGCTAATTCAAATATTAGACAAGGAGCCAATTGATGAACAGTATAAATCATATATTGGAAATAATATTAGATTTATAGATTATGGGGGAAAATCGATATTAATTATGAAGATAGAAGGGTTGGATAAACCGGCGATATATGATAACCAGTATTATCAACGTAAAGGGGCAAATTTGGATAAAATAGAGCCTAAAGATATGGGTATGCTGTTTTCGCGGTTTATTGCACAATAATATGCTATGTCGTTAGGTGGTATTTGGTTATTTTGTATTGCATATGGGGGTATTTTGAGTGCAGTTTCATTATTGTATTCGAATAAAAGAATGTAAATAAAGAGGCAAGCATTTCCGCTTGCCTTTTTTACACTCATAGCTTGCAATGTTATTAAAATATAAGAAAGGAAAGAAAACAACATGGGAAAACATACCAACGATCTCACGCTTACACAGGAAATTGCCGGTTATTGCCGTATTTCTTTTGATGAAGAATTGGACAGAGACAATACCTCTATCGAGAACCAGAAGAAGATTATCGAAGAATTTGTAAAAGCTAAGTTTCCCACGTGTAAGCTCTCTATATATGAAGACCGTGACCGTTCCGGATATACCTTTGAGCAGCGTGAAGGATACCAGCAGCTTAGTAAGAAACTGATGAATGGCGATATTAGTGTACTTATTGTAAAGGATTTCAGCTGATTTTCTCGTCGAAACAGCAAGGGACTTGTGGAACTGGAAGACCTGCGTGATGCAGGCGTGCGTATCATTTCTATTGGTGATGCGATTGATTATCCTACCTATGATGACTGGACAGCGATACAGTTTCGCTTTCTGATAAATGAAATGCCGGTAACGGATACCAGCAAAAAGGTGCGAAGCGTAATCAGCCGAAGGCAGGCAGACGACGAATGGATTTGCTCAGTCCCATACGGTTATATTATCTCCAACATGAAAAAACAGGAAATATCGGTGGTAATGGATGAGGCAGAAGTAGTTCGTAAGGTTTTTGAACTATACAACGATGGCTGGGGTTACAAGAAAATCGCAAACTATCTTACTGATAAAAAGATACCGACACCTTGTATGAAAGAGATTCAGCGAGCGGAAGGACGAGGGGATGAGTGTAAATTAAAGGCAAAACCGGAATGAAGTATTGTGACGATTCAGGGAATCCTGTCGAATGATTTCTATATCGGAACCCTTCGGCAGCATAAATATACAAGGAAGAAGATTCACGGAGCAGATACGAAGGTGGATGAATCAGAACATTTTGTATTTGAAAATCATCATGAAGCAATTATTGATTATAAAACATGGGCATATACGCAGGAGCAGCTTAAAAAGAGAACTACAACACATTACCGAGGTGTGAAAAAATATGATAATGTATACTCTGGGTTTCTGTTTTGTGGGGATTGCGGATCACCGATGTTTTCTATGAGCAGAAGCGACATTGCACCGGCATATACCTGCGGTACTTACCATAAAAGAGGTTTGAAGGGGTGTAGTTCCCATCATATCAGAGTGGATTTCCTCGATAGTATCCTGAAGGAGTATGTGAAGAAGGTAAGAGATAACTCCCAGGATATGATTAAGGAATTGGAAACTTCCATTAAGAAAGAATCCACAGAGGTTAAGGAAAGTGAGAATACATTTTTACTATTGGAAAATCAGCTTTCGGATGCCAAGGATGAACTGAAAGCAGTGAAGAAACGAAAGATTAAAGAAATTGCCAAGGCTGATGAAGATACAGTTGAAATTATTGAAGAGACCTACGCAGAGATTGAGGATGAATTGATTAACAGAATCAAAGGACTCCAAAATCAGATGAATCTGAGTGTGGATAAGCGAAATGATATTATTCGAATCAACAGACTGGCTAAGACGGCCATAGATATTTTCAATGATATCCTGAATAAGAAGAGTCTGGATAAGAAAGACTTGGAGTTAATTATTGATAAGATAATCGTATTTGAGGACAGAATCCATGTGAAGCTGAAAGCAGATATTGATAATCTCTTAAAAATCGGTGTTGTAACTACTTTCTATTATCAGCAGGTAGAGGGCAGAGAACAATTGTTAAGTGTTGCTGAAGAAATGAATGACAATATGATCGGTACTATAACAGATATCGGTACAGATAACTTTGCACATATGGAAATGAATGAATCAGAAATGATTGCATCAGATGAAAAAGCAGGAAAAGAGACTATCGTAAATTTTAATCAAGACAGTAAAGCTATAGTAAAACATAAGGAGTCACCTGATACACGTAATAATTTAACCAAGTCAGGTATCAACGAACTTCTCACCACAAATGTTCCGCTAAAAACCCGCAACAAACCGGAACGACTCTTTACTGTCAATGTTATCAGTAGTGGTGAGGGATGAAAAATACTTTATGTATTTATCAATTAATATATATAGCAAACAGAGTAAACAGTAATGTTACCTGATTTTGCACTTACGTGATCCTGATCAAGCTTACCAGAGAAATCGCTGGTACCGAATGCAGATACACAGTTGTCATAGGAGCATTTGATGTAGCGGTGACCATTTGTTGAGCCGGCTTCACTGATAGAAACCTTTGCCCAGGATGCGCCGCCAGAACAGTGAATGGTAGCTGGAAGAACTACTGCTTGAACTGCCAGAAGAACTGCTGCAAGAACCTTTGAATACCGTACATGTCTGGGCAGTTTTGCTGATTCCGTTGTCTCCGTAGAATAAAGTGTTCCCCAGTCAGACAGGCTGGAACCATCGAAAGAGTTTGCGAGGTCAAGGCAGGCCCATGTCTCGCCGTTTCCTTTCCATGACCATCCCATGTATCCGGCACAGTCAACCATTAGTAAGTTATGGATTCCGGCATTACGCATATTTTTGATTGCGGTTTTGTAACCGGATGCCCAGGCACTGCCGTTCCATGTGCCGTACCATTCGTTTGCAATGTTCACAATCACATATTTCTTATTTGCAGACAAAATGGATTTCATTTCTTTCCAGTAATCAACCGCTGCATTCAGATTAAAATTAAGCTAAAAAATATCTTCTTTAATATATGCTAAAACAGGGAATCGAAAATTGGCGAAAATGAATATTGAGAAATTGGGAAGGGTAAAAGCAACACAAAAAACAGGAAAGCGGTTGTGTAAAATGCACAACCGCTTTCAAAAAAGTGGGTAGGAAATAAATTATGAAAAATGAAAATTAGCTAATTAGCTTAACCCATTACAACTTCAACAGTAACTTCTTTCTTATCTGTTGGTAATGGAATCATGTTGCCGGCAACGGAAATACCGTCGACCGTCATGGAAGAAACGCCTTTTTCCACATGTTTTGGATTCTTCACTGTAATATGGTAAGTAACCCCGCGGAAATCACGTTTTGCTTCAAAACCATCTAAAGTAGATGGGATACATGGATCAACAACCAGTCCGTCATAATCCGGACGGATACCAAGAATGTACTGAGATACATCCAGGAAAGTCCATGCTGCGGTACCTGTAAGCCAGCTGTTCTTTGCTTCACCGAAATTCTTTGCATCTTTACCGGCAATCATCTGGGAGTATACATAAGGTTCGGTGCGGTGAATCTCGCTGATATCTTCAATATAAGCAGGACAGGTTCTTGTATATACCTGCCATGCGCGATTGCCTCGTCCGACAACGGTCTCTGCAATGGAGATCCATGGATTGTTGTGGCAGAAGATACCGGCATTTTCTTTATATCCTGGTGGATAAGAAGAAATTTCACCGAGTTCTACATGATATCTATGGTAAGCAGGCTGCAGTAATACAATGCCGTATTTGGTGTCGAGATATTTCTCAACGGACTGCATAGCCTTCAGACAGTTGCCTTCTTTCAGACCGATTTCTGCCATAACGCAGAATCCCTGAGGCTCGATGAAAATCTTGCCTTCTTCGCATTCCTTAGAACCGATCTTGTTCTTATAGTGATCGTATGCGCGAAGGAACCATTCGCCGTCCCATCCGGCATCGAGAACTGTTTTTTCCATGTCTGCGATGGCTTTCTCTGCCAGGGCTGCTTCTTCATCCAGTCCGCGGTGGCGGCAGATTTCAACGTAATCTTTACCATAACGGACAAACATGCCTGCGATGAAAACAGATTCTGCATTTGGACCCTCGGATGGTCCGAATGTCTGGAAAGATTCTCCAGGTTCTGTCGAGAAGCAGTTTAAGTTCAGACAGTCGTTCCAGTCTGCACGACCGATCAGCGGCAGACCATGCGGTCCAAGATGATCAATAGTATAGTGGAAGGACCGTCTCAGGTGCTCCATGAAATCGGTTGCCTTGGATGGATCGCTGTCATATGGTGTCATCTCATCAAGGATTGTGTAATCACCGGTTTCTTTTATGTAAGCAGCAGTTCCTGCGATCAGCCATAATGGATCATCGTTGAATCCGCTTCCGATATCGGAATTACCCTTCTTGGTAAGTGGCTGGTACTGATGATAAGCACTTCCGTCTTCGAACTGGGTTGCTGCAATATCCAGAATACGTTCTCTTGCACGATCCGGAATCAGGTGAACAAATCCTAACAGATCCTGACAGGAGTCACGGAATCCCATGCCTCGGCCGATTCCTGATTCAAAGTAAGATGCAGAACGGCTCATGTTAAAGGTTACCATACACTGGTACTGGTGCCATACATTGACCATACGGTCGAGCTTTTCTTCGGAAGAAGAAATTGTGAAATGGGATAAAAGTTCATCCCAGTATTCTTTTAATTTTGCAAGTGCGGCATCGGCTTTTTCCTTGGTATCAAATTCAGCCATCAGCTTTTCTGCTGGTGCGCGGTTAATGACACCATCTTCCGGACGACCGATCCATTTCTCTTCTACCGGATTCTCAACATAAGCAAGAATAAATACGAAGGTCTTTGCTTCTCCAGGAGCCAGAGAAACTTTCAAATGATGGGAACCAACCGGAGACCAGCCGCTTGCTACGGAATTCTTGGAAGTGCCGGTTACGACAACTTCCGGAGCGGAGTTCTCACCATATGCGCCGAGGAAAGACTCGCGATCTGTATCAAATCCTTCAATTGGAGCATTGACTGCATATAATGCGTAGTGATTCCGGCGTTCACGGTACTCTGTTTTGTGATAGATTGCAGATCCGTGGATCTCAACCTCTCCGGTGGAGAAGTTACGCTGGAAGTTGGTCATATCATCCATAGCATTCCACAGACAGAACTCTACATAAGAAAATACAGAGAATTCTTTTGGAGCATCACTCTTGTTCGTAAGTGTCAGTTCGTTGATCTCGCAACTGCGACCGACCGGTACAAAGGCTGTCAGCTCTGCCTGTAACTGATTCTTTGTGCTTCGGAAGGTAGAATATCCCATTCCGTGATGGCATTCATAAGAATCCAGATCTGTCTTTGTCGGCATCCATCCAGGATTCCAGATCGTGTCATTCTCCTTAATGTAGTAGTAATGTCCGTTGCTGTCATAAGGAACGTTGTTGTAACGATAACGTGTCAGACGAAGAAGCTTCGCATCTTTATAGAAACTATAACCTCCACATGTATTGGAAATCAGAGAGAAGAAATCCTCAGATCCAAGATAGTTGATCCATGGGAGTGGAGTCTTTGGGGATGTGATGACATATTCTTTTCTGGCATCATCAAAATATCCGTATTTCATAAATAACCTCCATTGATAATATATTTATACTGTGTTTACGCAACGATTATAACGAAAACGATTAAGTAATCGAATTCTTAAGATAGAGTATATATTCTAAAAGTAGAAAAAGCAACAGAAAAAGCCAATAAATAGGAAAATATGGCATATTGAACAAAAAGAACAATGAAAAATACAGCAAACTGACAAACGGCTTCGAAACAATAAATTACGAATGAAATTGCGTAAACGTGTAAGTGAAATATAAATATAAGGTAAAAAGGGTTGTTCCTAGAATTTTTAGGGTGAAATATGCACAAAAAGTATGACAATAAAGTGTGAAACGTGACGAAATGCACAAAAACAGTTGCAATTGTCTGACATTAGGGGTATAGTAAAGCTACGAAAACGATTAAGCAAGTTTTCAGAAACAGGAGGAATGAATGGTATCTTTAAAAACAATCGCCCAAAGATGTGGAGTGTCCACTGCGACGGTAAGTAAGGCCTTAAATGGTCATAAAGATATCAGCAAAGAGACAAAAGACCGGGTTAAGAAGGTTGCGGATGAACTTGGATATTTCCCAAATGCCGCAGCCAGAGCATTAAAAACGAACCGTTCCTATAATATAGGAGTTCTCTTCGAAGAAGAAGCAGGAAGTGGTCTGACCCATGAATATTTCTCCGGAGTATTGAATGGATTGAAAGTGCAGGCAGAAAAACAGGGATATGATATTACCTTTATCAATACCTGTTATGAGAATAGGAAGATGTCCTATTACGAACATTGCAGATACCGGAATTTTGAGGGAGTCGCAATTGTCTGTGCCGATTTTAATGATCCCGATGTCATGGAGCTGATGAACAGTGAGCTGCCAGTAGTGACCATTGATTATGTACATCATAATTGCACAGCAGTATGCTCCAACAATATACAGGGTATGGAAGAACTTGTGAAGTATATTTACAGTCAGGGACACCGAAAAATTGCATATATACATGGTCAGGATGGTTTATATGTAACAAGAGACCGGCTGGCGAGCTTTTACCGGACGGTAGATAAGCTTGGACTGGTAATCCCGGATGAGTATATTCGGACAGCGGATTATCTCGAAACCAAAGGAGCCGCAAAACAAACAAAAGAACTGCTGAATCTGCAGAATGCACCGACCTGTATTATTTATCCGGATGACACCTCTTTAATAGGAGGACGTAATGTCATCATTGAGATGGGACTTCGAATCCCAAAAGATATATCCGTAGCAGGATATGATGGAACGAGAATGTCGCAGTTGCTTCATCCGAAGCTTACAACGATTCGCCAGAACACGGAAATCATCGGAACAGAAGCTGCAGCAAGACTGATTCACACCATCGAACAACCGCGAACAACTCTCGTTGAGAGAGTCGTTATAGAAGGAAGTCTAATACCAGGAAAGTCTGTAGGGGAGATACGAAAGTAACAGATTTTCACACGGGATAGAAATTCCTGAAAAAAACAAACAATCGGTCGTAAGACCACATATATGAAGGAGGAGGTTTTTCATATGAAGAAGAAAATCGTCAGCGCATTATTATGTGCAACAATGGTAGCAACAATGTTTGCAGGATGTGGAAGCTCAGGAGATTCCGGAGATTCCGGAGATGCTAAAAAGGATAGTTCACAGGCATCAGGTGATGCTACAGTATCCGACAGCTCTGATGACGGAAAAGTCCTTAACATTTACTGCTGGAATGAAGAGTTCAAGAGCCGTATCACAGATCACTATCCTGGATATGAGGAAGTAGATGCTACACATGGAAAAATCGGTGATGTAGAGGTTAACTGGAACATTACGCCAAATGATGATAATGCTTACCAGAACAATCTGGACACAACATTATTAAGTCAGGCAGATGCAGCAGCAGATGACAAGATCGACTTATTCTTAGTTGAAGCTGATTACGCATTAAAGTATGTTGACAGCGATTACACAATGCCAATCAAGGATCTTGGAATCACTGACGATGATTTGTCAAAACAGTATCAGTACACAAAGGATATCGTAACAGATTCCAACGGAACATTAAAAGGCGTATCATGGCAGGGCTGCCCGGGTGTTCTCTTCTATAACAGAGAAGCTGCCAAGGAAGTACTTGGAACAGATGATCCGGATGAAGTTCAGAAGTATGTTAAGGATTGGGATACCTTTAACGATACTGCAAAGAAGATGAAAGATGCCGGATACAAGATGACATCTTCTGTAAACGATTCATATCGTGTATATTCTAACAACGTATCTACAAAGTGGGTAAACGATGGAAAAATCACAATCGACGACAACATTATGAAGTGGGTTGAGGATTCTAAGGCACTGTATGATGCAAAAGAAACAAGTTCTGCAGAACTTTGGAGTGATGACTGGAAGAAAGGCTTCTATCCAGACGGAAAAGTATTCTGCTACTTTGGACCAGCTTGGTTAGTAAACTTCTCAATGGCAGCAGACACAAAAGGATCTATCGGTTATGAAGGTGGCTGGGGCGCAGCTCAGGGACCACAGGGCTTCTTCTGGGGCGGTACATGGATCTGTGCAGCACAGGGAACAGATAACGCAAGCTTAATCAAAGACATTATGTTAAAGATGACAACTGACGATGATATCATGAAAGATATCGTAGTTAAGGATGATGATTTCGTAAACAACAAGACAGTCATGGAAGCAATGGCAAAAGATTCAAGCTACAGCAGCAAGATTCTCGGTGGTCAGAACCCATTAAGCATGTACTGTGCAGGTGTTGAAAATCTTGACTTAAGCAACCTTTCTTCTTACGATCAGGGATGTAACGAGGAATTCCAGAACGCTATGAAGGGCTACTTCGAAGGAAGTGCAACATTAGATGAGGCACTGGATCAGTTCTATAAAGCAGCTGAAGAGAAATATCCAGAATTATCTCACTAATATTGTTTGACTGAATTTGACAAATAACAAATAAAAGGAATGTGCCTGCCGCACCGAAAGGGAGGCAGGCACAATTCATATGTTGGGTTTTTGTGAAGGTCCGACATGGGAGGTATTTTTATGAAGAAAAGTGGAGGAAAAGCAGTCAGATATAATAAATGGGGATATATTTTTCTGATTCCATTCATTGTGGTATATATTGTCTTTCAGTTGATACCGCTTGTTACAACAATTTATTACAGCTTTTTTGAGAACTACATGTCAGGTCTGACGCAGATTGGACCTAACTTTGTTGGATTTGAAAATTACAGAAAGTTATTTACCGGCGGGGACGTCTGGGTATATTTTAAGAATACAATGGTGCTTTGGATTATGTGTTTTATTCCACAGATTTTCCTCTCCTTATTATTAGGCGCCTGGTTCTCAGATACCCGCCTCAAAATTAAAGGTTCAAGATTTTTTAAGACAGTTATTTATCTTCCGAACCTGATTATGGCATCTGCATTTTCTATGTTATTCTTTACATTGTTTGCAGATGGAGGTCCGATTAACTCTCTGTTGATGCAGATTGGATTTATTTCCGAGCCATATAAATTTTTGTCACATACAGGAAGTGCGAGAGGTTTGATCGCATTGATGAACTGCCTGATGTGGTTCGGTAATACCACCATTCTTCTGATGGCTGGTATGATGGGAATTGATACATCGCTCTTTGAAGCAGCAGAAGTAGATGGCGCAACATCTACACAGGTATTTTTCAAAATTACATTACCGCTTCTTCGCCCGATTCTCGTATATGTAATCATTACGTCATTGATCGGTGGTATCCAGTTATTTGATGTACCACAGATTTTGACAAATGGTACAGGAAATCCGGTTCGTTCAACCATGACATTGATCATGTACCTGAACAAACACTTATATAGTAAGAACTATGGTATGGCAGGAGCCTTGTCTGTAGTACTGTTTATCATTACCGGAATCTTAAGTCTTATTATTTTTAAGGTGACAGGTAATGATAAGAGGAAGGGGTGAGTAACATGGCAGACAACAAAAGCAATGGATTAAAAAAAGGCGTTGGTCTCCATGCAAGACGAGTAATCGCCTATATCGTATTAATAATTATTACGTTCTTCTGCTTGTTCTGGTTTTACATATTATTTATTAACGCAACCAGATCAAACGGAGAGCTGCAGTCAGGATTCCAGGCATTTCCAAGTACCCATTTTATGGATAACTGGAAAAATCTGGTAAAAGGAACACTTCCTATTTGGAATGGTTTGTTCAACAGTTTGATTATTGCGACATTTAGTGCAATCCTGTGTGTATATTTTTCGACGATGACAGCATATGCGATTCATGCATATGACTTTAAGTTAAAGAAATATATTTATCCGTTTATTCTTGCGGTTATGATGATTCCAACACAGGTTACTGCACTTGGATTTATCAAGCTGGTGAACAGGATGGGACTGATGGATTCATTCATCCCTCTTATCGTTCCAACAATTGCAGCACCGGTTACTTTCTTCTATATGAAACAGTATATGGAGAGTTCACTGCCGGCATCACTGATTGAGGCAGCCAGAATGGATGGATCCGGTGAGTTCCATACATTCAACAGTGTGGTTCTTCCGATTATGAAACCGGCAATCGCCGTACAGGCAATCTTCACATTCGTAAGCAGCTGGAATAATTACTTTACTCCGGCACTTGTATTACATGATGACAAGAAAAAGACATTACCTATTCTGATTGCACAGCTTCGAGCAGCAGACTGGTTGAAGTTTGATATGGGTCAGGTTTATGTAATGATCGCATTCTCAATCTTCCCGGTTATCATCGTGTACTTATTCTTATCAAGATATATTGTGCAGGGTGTGGCAGTTGGAAGTGTAAAAGGATAATAAGGTTACTGAAATGGGCAGTGCACATGGAAATTCCGGTGCGCTGTTCTTTTTTTGCATTTACGAGGCACTGTTTTTAGTATAAAATATAAAGGAACTTGAATAGAGTACAATTAAATGAAATGGAGATATATAATGGAAGACTTATTTGAAAAATTAAAAGATAGAGAATCCTTTGATGCATATTGGAATGAAAACTATGTTCCGATCACATATGCCGATGTGAAGGATGCATATGAGGATTTTGTCAAAGCATCCGATAAACATATTTTTGTATCAGATTATGGAGAAAGTGGCAATATAAACAGAGATGATTTTATGGACAATCTGTCACAGACAGCACAGTTTACATTTCAGGACAGTCTGACGGAAGCTTTCTATGATAAGAACCCGGATTTGTATGAGACGGCATTTGCAATCTACGAAGAAGCGCAGATGAACGGTGGAAATGATGAAAATATCGCAGCGACATTTCATGAAGAATACAACCGTCTGTACAAAGAATTTCTGCTTGCAATGTATGATGCAATGTTTTAAAAGGAGAAAGCTATGGCTACATTAGGAAATCCAAAAAATACAATTGAAGTGCTGCAGAAGTATCACTTCAATTTTCAAAAAAAATTCGGTCAGAATTTCCTGATCAACACGAGTATTCTCGAAGAGATCATTGATGCTGCAGAGATTACGAGAGAGGATTTCGTTTTAGAGATAGGTCCGGGAATCGGAACGATGACACAGTATCTTTGTGAGGCGGCCAGAGAGGTGGTTGCGGTAGAGATTGATACAAATCTGATTCCGATTCTAGGCGATA
Source organism: Lachnospiraceae bacterium (assembly GCA_902363675.1). Classification (GTDB taxonomy): domain Bacteria; phylum Bacillota; class Clostridia; order Lachnospirales; family Lachnospiraceae; genus Roseburia. Next base: position 15,725 of record CABJAV010000029.1, read on the forward strand.
CATTGTCTGCATATGATAATGTAGAGGTAATGAATGCAGATATCCTCAAAGTAGATATTGCAAAACTTGCGGACGAACGAAATGGCGGTAAACCGATCAAAGTAGTGGCAAATCTGCCATACTACATCACAACCCCGATTATTATGGGGCTTTTTGAAAGTCATGTTCCAATCGACAGCATTACAATCATGGTGCAGAAGGAAGTGGCAGATCGTATGCAGGAAGGACCGGGAAGCAAGGAATATGGTGCGCTGTCGCTGGCTGTGCAGTATTATGCAAAGCCGGAGATCGTTGTTAATGTACCGCCGAGCTGTTTTATGCCACAGCCGAAAGTGGGGAGTGCGGTCATCCGGTTGACAAGACATGAGAATCCACCGGTGGATGTGGATAATGAAAAACTCATGTTTCAGGTGATTCGCGCATCGTTTAACCAGAGAAGAAAAACACTTGCCAACGGACTCAACAATTTCGGAAGTTTTTCTTTGGGAAAAGAAGAGATTCAAAAGAGCATCGAGGAGCTTGGCGTACCGGTAAATATTCGTGGCGAGGCACTCTCTCTGGAACAGTTTGCAAAGCTGAGCAATATTATCAATGCAAAAATGAAACGTAATTAGTTACAATGTATAAAAGTTCACAGGGTGGAAATACTGAAATCAGAATAATTTGATGATGGAGGAAAGCCCTATGAAAAAACAACAGTATATAGCTGCTGTCGCATGTCTTGTGGCAGGAGCAATTGGTTTTGCAAGTGTGTATGCAACGGAAAAAAATCAGGAAAAGCGTAATGACAGTGATTACGCAATTCAGCAGGAGTCTACGGAGCAGTTGTCTGCGGCCTCTTATGAAATCAAGCCAAAGACTGACAAGCAGGCAGAGAATGCGCCGGAAGTAGAAGAGGATGCTGTAAAGGTTTCTGAAAAGGAGAAGTCGCAGACGGAAGCAACGGAAGAAAAAGAGGACAATGAAAAAAAGACAGAAAAAACGGAGACTGTAGCAACCGCAGCAGAAAACAGTCTGCATTTCGACACGAAAACAGGCATGCAGTGGCCGCTTGAAGGAGAGATCCTTTTGGATTACAGTATGGATGCGACGGTGTATTTTCCGACTTTGGAGCAGTACCGTTATAATCCGGCAATCGTTATTTCCGCGGCAGTTAATGATAAGGTAAATGCAGTTGCAAAAGGAAAAATTACCGATATTTCAGAAAATGAAGTGACCGGCTGTACGGTAAAACAGGATCTGGGAGACGGTTATACAGCTATCTACGGACAGTTAAAAGAACTTAATTTTAAAAAGGGTGATATGATAGAGGCAGGTCAAACTATTGGATACGTGGGAGAACCTACGAAATACTATTCCACAGAGGGAAGTAACGTGTACTTCGAACTGCAAAAGGATGGCAAGCCGGTTAACCCAAAGGAATATCTGCCGGAAATGCCGATGAATACATTGGATTAGGAAGAACCTATTTGACTTTACTTTTATTTTTGATACAATTAAGGGTGCTTTTTTAAAAAGCACCTTTTAAATTTTGCTGAGGAATAGATTGGATCGGGAGAGTCAGGTCTGTTACGAAAAAGGGGGCCGCAGAGTGAATTTTGATAATTATACAGATGAAGTGAATGAGTGGAGACGACTTGTGCTTCAAAGTCGAGGGATTGATGCGGCACAGACCTTACAGTACAGCAGGAAAATCATAGCATATGGAGAGCAGCACAACGATGCTTTTCTGCTTGGATTTGGTTACTATTACAGTGGAGAAACGTATTTTACACTCAATGATGGCAGCCATTTTTTTGAGACGATTAACCGTGCATTGTCTTATCTGGACCAGGCAGAGGAGTGGGAGCTGATGGTGCGCTGCTACAATTATCTGGGAATTGCTGCAATGAACCGTGGTAATGCACCGATTGCGCTGGACTATTACTTAAACGGATTAAATTATGCAAAAGAACATCAGATTGAAGAATTAATTATTTATTTGTACATAAATATGGGAATGCTTTATAACGAATGCGGACGTTATAAGGATGCAGAGGAATCCTTGAGGGATGCTTATGCATGTGTACAAAAGCACCCGGAGGACGAGATATATCATATATGCATGATTGGCATTTACAATAATTTAATTCGAAGTCTTGTATTTCAAAATCGGTTAAAAGAAGTGGCACCGATACTGGAAGAGATCTATCAGGTGCACTGGCCCTATTGTGAAGTATACGATAAATTGTCAATCTGTTGTGTAGAAGTATTGTATTATCATCGGTTGGGTGATGTTGCCCACAGAGATGAGAGTGTTCGCATGATAGATGAAATACTTCCGGAGAATCTGGTAGTTTTGGATCTTTTTAATGATTTTTACAATTGTTGTACGGTTCTTTTGGAGACAGATCTGGATGCGTCATTCTGGCATATAATCGAAATGTTAGAGCCTCTGGCACGTAATTTCAATATTATTAATTTGCAATTAAAAATATTGTCATTAAAAATGCAGTTTTATCGTAAACATGATCAGAGTGCAGAGTTTTTACAGGCGGCAGGATTGTATTACGAGCTTTCTACCCGCATGGAGAATGAGGCGCGCGGTATTATGGGAAATGTAATTGAACTGCGCAAAAAGCTGGAGTCGGTCAAGAAAGCCCGGCAGAAGGCAGAGCAGGAGAAAATGATTCTGCAAAAGAAATCGGAACTGGATGCACTGACCGGTATGGCGAACCGCTATCGTCTGAATGATTTTTCCGATGAGATTTTTGCACAGGCGCTGCAGGATGAGACTCCGCTCACAGTAGAAATTCTGGATGTGGATTATTTTAAAGAATTTAATGACAATTATGGACATCAGCGTGGAGATGAATGTCTGTTGACGATTGCGAATGTAATTAAAAAACTGACAGAAGAGTACGATGCCTTTTGCGCACGTTACGGTGGAGATGAGTTTGTAATCATTATCAAGGGAATTTCTCATGATGAGATGGTTGCTTTTTGCTCGAAACTGCGTGAGCGCGTGCTGGATTGTGGATTGGAACATCGGTACTCCAAAGTTATGCCGATGGTCACAATTTCTCAGGGGGCCTGCTGGGGCATTCCGCTGAGAGGAAACCGTATGTGGGATTATCTGCATGTGGCGGACGATATGTTGTATAAGGTCAAAAATTTCAGCAGAAATAATTATTGCATCGGAGACATCATGGAATCCGATGATATTGTGATGGATTTATCACAATGATACATGTTAACAAGCAACGAAAAGGAAAAGAATGGAATCAGTTAAATTTGAAGAATTAGGTTTATACCCGCAGCTTTTGCGGGCAATTAAGGAGATGGGATTTGAGGAGGCAACACCGATTCAGGCGCAGGCCATTCCGGTTGTAATGAGTGGTGTGGATGTGATCGGTCAGGCACAGACAGGAACCGGTAAAACCGCTTCATTTGGTATTCCGCTTCTTATGAAAGTGGACCCGAACAATAAAAAGACACAGGCAATCGTGCTTTCTCCGACAAGAGAGCTGGCAATCCAGAGCGCGGAGGAGATTCGCAAGCTTGCCAAATATATGCATGGAATCAAAGTGCTTCCGGTATACGGAGGTCAGGATATCGGACGTCAGATCAAAGCGTTAAAAGGCGGTGCAACGATTATCATTGGTACACCGGGACGTATTATGGACCATCTGCGTCGCAAAACGATCCGTTGTGATCATGTGAATACCATCGTACTTGATGAGGCAGATGAGATGCTCAACATGGGATTTCGCGAAGATATCGAGACAATTTTATCGTATATCACGAACGAAGACCGTCAGACTGTGCTTTTTTCTGCAACCATGCCAAAGCCGATTTTGGATATTACAAAGAAATATCAGAAGAATGCGACCACAATTAAAGTGACAAAGAAGGAACTTACGGTTCCGAATATTGACCAATACTATTATGATGTACGTCGTAATGATAAGGTCGATGTACTGACAAGACTGTTGGATTACTACAATCCGAAGCTTTCTTTGGTATTCTGCAACACAAAGCGTATGGTCGATGAACTTGCCTCTGAGTTACAGGGACGCGGGTATGCGGCAGAAGGCATTCATGGAGATATGAAGCAGCAGCAGAGAGACCGTGTGATGAAGAGTTTCCGAAACGGAAGATGTGATATTCTTATCGCCACAGATGTGGCGGCGCGTGGAATCGATGTCGATGATGTGGAGGCAGTATTTAATTATGATCTGCCACAGGACAATGAGTACTATGTGCACCGCATCGGTCGTACAGGACGTGCAGGCCGTACGGGACGGGCTTTTAATTTTGTAAAAGGCAAGGAAGTCTATAAACTGAAAGAAATACAGCGTTACTGCAAGACAAAGATTTATGCACAGCCAATTCCGTCATCGGATGATGTGGCAGAGATCAAAGCAGAGAAAGTTCTCGGAGAAATCGGACAGATTATTGAAGAGGGCAAGTTAAATGATATGATCGATCTCATCGAGCGTCAGGTCAACAACAGCGATTATACAGCTATGGACATTGCAGCTGCATTTTTGAAACAGGCGATCGGTGGAGTGGAACTTTCCAAAGAGGATCGGGATATCGAAGATGCATTGTCTGGTGACACCGGAGCCGAAGAAGGCATGGTGCGCCTGTTTATTAATATTGGAAAAAGCCAGAGAATCCGTCCGGGAGATATTCTTGGTGCGGTTGCCGGTGAGGCAAAGATTCCGGGTAAGCTGGTAGGTGCCATCGATATGTATGATAATTATACATTTGTTGAGGTACCACAGGAGTACGGAAAAGATGTACTCCGTGGCATGAAAAATGTCAAGATCAAAGGAAAATCAGTTAATGTTGAGCCGGCGAATGCGCGTTAAGGACAACGGAGAAAACATTTTTGTGATCTTCGTAGTCCACGCGGATACGTCCGCCGTGATTGGCGGCAATGCTGCTGGCAATTGACAGACCAAGACCATAGTGACCGTTGTCTTCACGCGCTTCATCCGCACGGAAAAAGCGTTCGAAGAGACGGTCACGTATTTCTTCCGGAATTGGATCACCGGAATTAGAAACCTTAAGATAAAATTTCTTTGCCTGAATATAAGCGCGAATAACAATTTCACCGTACTCTGGTGTGTAGCTGATCGCATTGTTCAGCAGAATGGACAGAAGATTCTGAATCTGATCTTCGATTCCATCGATATACATTTCTTCCTGAATATCCACTGTCATGCGGATTTTTTTCTCATATGCAACACTTTCCATTGGATAGATAATATCATATAAAGCTTCATCCACACGAAAACGTTTCGGCTGGGCCTGATTTTGCGCCGTATCAAGGCGCACAAGTGTAAGCATTTTGTTTACAAGAACAATCATGCGTTCCGTTTCCTGATGAATATATTCCAGGTGCTTGTTATCTGCAGAAATCTCTTTTTGCAGAAGCTGTGTGTTGGCGCGAATGACTGCAAGAGGTGTCTTCAGTTCGTGGCTGGCATTCGAAATAAATTTTTTTTCAGAACTGATCATATCCTCGATGGGCTGTGTCAGCCAGCGGGAGATAATACGGGAAGAAAATGTAAAAAGGATCAGTCCGCCAAACAGAAGAAAGATACATAATACAATTGCCGGAATGGTAGCCTGCAGAGCCGGAGCAGAGCTGATCAACATTAACTGTTTTTTCCGTAGTTTGTAAATATAAATATATTTGTATGTCTGGTGTGTTTTTTTCCATGTCAATGAATATTTTTTTGCATATCGCAACAATTCCTCATCTGTTTTGTTGGTGAAAGTTTGGAATAAAATATGAGGTTGTTTATAATCATCAATTTGAAATACACAATAACCAATATCTTCGAGATCTAATGCAGTTCCCTGTGTACGAATAAAATTTTTCCATTTGATTTCCCGGAGAGCGGAGCGAACATCTTCTTTCACATCTTTTAGATTATTCTTGTATGTAGAATTTAAAAAGAGAAGTAAAATTCCAATCCAGATAATAGTGAGTAGGAAAATAAGCAGCGTAGTTAGCTTTTTTTGTAATTTTTTAATCATTGGCTACCTCCAGAATGTATCCTACACCACGGACGGCGCGGATCGTTACGTTGACCTGTAAATAGTGAAATTTTCTGCGCAAAAAAGAAATATAAACTTCCACATTGTTATATTCTGCGTTGGAATCATATCCCCATATTTTTGTTGCAATCTGTTCTTTTTCGAGCACTTGATTTTGATTTATCAACAGAAATTCGCAAAGCTGCATTTCTTTTCCACTTATTTTCATGGATTTTCCGGTGCTGGTGTTGGAAATTTCACAGGTATTGCTGTCAAAAGACAGGTTTCCGGCATGTGGACGAAGAATGTCATGGTGGATGCGTCGTCGGCTGATGGCCTGAATCCGCATGAGAAGTTCCTGAATTTCAAATGGTTTGGTGACATAATCATCTGCACCTACTGTAAATCCCTGTATCTTATCGTCAAGTTCTGTGCGGGCGGAGAGAATAAGCACGGGGACATCATTTCCATCTTTGCGAAGGGAGGAAAGAACCTCGTATCCGTTCATTTTCGGCAGCATCAGATCTAAAATAAGCATATCATAGATGCCACTTGCCGCATTTTCATATCCCTGCAATCCGTCATTTGCAATATCTACTATATAATTTTCATCACGTAATGCGTCGGCAATGGTATCAGCCAGCCGGACGCTGTCTTCAATTATTAAAATTCTCATATTGTTCTCCTATAATTTTTATTATAAATCATAAATTTTTCCTTTTGCAATTCCTTTCAAGGCTTTTTCAAGGAAACCTCCTTATGATGATAGTACATCAGGAGGAATGATACATGAAAACACTTTATTTACATATAGGCACACCGAAGACTGCGACCTCTTCTATTCAGAAATTTTTAGCACAAAACAGGGAAGTGCTTGAAAGCAAGGGATATGTTTTCCCAAAATCCCTGCATCGGTATCTGAATGTAAATTCTCGTCGTAATGGTCATTTCCTTGTCCGGAAAGTAGAAAAAGCAGAGGGTGGCAGAGATCATGAACTGGAAAAACAGTACCTGCAGGAAGGATATGATCTTATAGCTAAAGAATTTCAAACCTATGATCATGTCATCCTTTCTGACGAGTCTGTCTGGTTTGCGTCCAGCTATTCGTGTAAAGATCTGTTTACGGATTTAAAAAAGCAGGCAGATGACAATCACTATCAGGTAAAAATTATCGTATATCTTCGCCGGCAGGATACCTTCTTTTTGTCACGCTGGAATCAGGCGGTAAAACAAAATGTCGGGTATAGTTCCGTATTGTCCTGTGACGAGTATATAAGAAAAACCTTGAAAAAAGATGGAAAAATTTTAAATTATGCACACAAACTGGATCAGATTGCAGACATTTTTGGAGCAGACAATCTGATCGTGCGCAGATTCGAACCTACGAGCTGGGTGGATGGTTCTATTATTCATGATTTTATGGAGGCAATTGGAATTCCGGTTACGGAGTCGTTTATGGAGCTTGAGGAGGATGCAAATCTTCGATTGGGAAAAAATGAGACGGAAATCAAGCGTATCGTGAATACGGTTCCAAATTTGAGCAGAGAAGAAGTGGCTTATCTGGGGCAGGCATTAAAGACGCTTTCAGCAGATGGAACAAAAGAAAAACCATCAGAGATGCTTTCGGTAGAGGAATTGGAAGAGTTTCTTGCACCATACGAAGCCGGAAATACATATGTTGCAGAGACATATCTCAAAGATGGGAAACCGCTTTTTTCACAACAGATTAAGAATGTTCCGAAGTGGGATGCGGACAATCCACAGATGCTTCCGGATGTGATCGCATTTTTCTCTTCGGTATCCATTGATCTTTATCGCAGGAGTGCGGAGCAGGAAACAGAAATTCGTAAGCTGCGAAAAGAGACGGAACGGCTGCGATATGAAAACGAACGTCTTAGAAATCGTTTTATGCAGTTTATGTGGAAGGTAAAACATCCATTCCGGACATTGTGGAACAAAATTTTCAAGCGAAAGTAAGAAGAAAAATAGAAACATAAAGAGCAGGTAGAATCAGATGGAACGAAATCTTACATGGCATAATATGGATATAGACCGGACATTAAGGGAACAACAGATGGGGCAGAATGCCTGCACAATTTGGATGAGCGGCCTGTCGGGAGCGGGAAAGTCAACAATTGCGAATGCGTTGGAAAAGCGTTTGTATGCAATGGGAAAGAAGACCATGCTTTTGGATGGGGACAATGTACGTATGGGATTAAACAGTAACCTTGGATTTTCCGATGAGGACCGGATAGAGAATATTCGGCGGATTGCAGAGGTTGCGAAGCTCATGAATGATGCGGGACTGATTGTGATTACCGCATTTATCTCTCCGTACCGGCAGGATCGCAGAAATGCGAAAAAGATCATTGGAGAAGGATTTCGGGAAGTATATGTCAGTACTTCAATCGCAGAGTGTGAAAAGCGGGATGTCAAAGGCTTATATAAAGCTGCACGAGAAGGAAAAATTGCGCATTTTACGGGGATTACAAGCCCTTATGAAGTGCCGGAGCATCCGGATGTTGCAGTGGATACATCGGAAATGGATGTGGAAGCATGTGTGGATCATATATTGAATCAGCTCGGATGTGTGTTGTAGCAGCCGGGAGGAAGAAATTCAGACGTTTTCTTCAATCCATGTTCTACATCGGATGTATTGGGTTCGGTGGAGGAAGTGCGCTGATTCCGATTATAGAGCAGGAAATTGCAGAGAAGCAGGGACTAGACGCGAAACAAAATATAGATAAAGATGTCGTTGTTGCCAGTATTACGCCCGGCGCGTTGCCGGTAGAAATTGCGGCATCGATTGGACGAAGAGGATTCGGACGAAAAGGAATGATCGCGGGAGCTGTGATGATGGCGCTGCCGGGGACGGTGCTGACAGTTCTTCTTGTGACCATTCTTTCGGTCTTTCAGGAACAGATTCTCAATGTGGTACAAATGGTTTCGGTTGTTGTTTCGGCATTTATCATATATATGCTTATGGCGTATATCCGGAATATGTTAAAGTCCTGCGCGGAGGACGGAAAAAGCAGAAAACGAAAAGCGGTGGCTTTGATGCTGGGCATTTTTGTGTTGTCTTTTTTTGTATCTACCATGCAGGTGCTGGTGCTTGCCTTTTTTGGAATCTTTTTCACGAGGGGAAATTATTGTCGCAAAAATATGTTATTGCTGGCAATCACTTCAGCAATGTATTTATATACCAATAGCGTTTATTTCGGTGCAGAATATGTTGTGCTCCGTTATACAGTTTATATTTTTATGGCGATATTAAGTATTTATGGGGTTTGTTGTAATATCAGGGAGAACCAGTGGCAAGGGGAAGCCGATCGTAGAGAGATAGTAAAAGATGTCGGAATATGGTTACTGTTTTTTCTGATTCTATTACTTCCGGCAGTGATTGAAAGTCGGTCCGCAATTGTCTTTTCAGGAGAAGGCGTGCTTTCTACATGGGCATCTTTTGGGGGTGGTGATGCGTATCTGACCATCGCAGATGGATTTTTTGTCGAGGGAGGTTTTATTACGGGGCAGCAGTATTATGGATATATTGTGCCTGCGGTAAATGTGCTTCCCGGATCCATTTTGTGTAAGACACTGGCAGCAGTCGGGTATTATGTGGGATGGAACATCGGTGGAAATGCGGTTGTTGGAGTTTTGTTTGCAATCGCGGGATTTGGTTGCAGTATTGCGGCGTCCTGCAGTTTTTTTATGCTGGCATATCATTTGTATGATTATCTGATTACATTACAGGTATTCCGGATTATCCGCAAATGGATCCGGCCAATGATCGCGGGTCTTCTTATGAAGGTTATGGTTATGCTTTGCGTACAGAATGTAAGTGTTGTGTTTGCAATGATACGATGAGATGGAAGAAAATAACATTGACAGAAATGGCATCTTTTGGTTAGATATAAATTGTGTGCTTTGGGCACACGAAAGAAAAGACATAGTAAGATATACAGGAGATATACAATTGAAATTTTCAAAAGCAAAAGTAATGGTGGCAGGATTGGTACTGGCGGCGGCATGTGTGGTTGCCCCGCAGCAGTTAAAGGCGGAAGTTCCGGCAGCGCAGATGGACGGTGTCATGGGACAGAGTATGGAAGATGAGACGGCATATGAGGAAACGCCGAATCTGGATGGTTTGATTATGCAAGGTGCTGCGGCAACATATTCATTACCGACCATGAGGGCGGCAAAAGGTTCCTCCTATTCGCAGGATTTTCTGGACAGTTCTTTTACCACGGCAGGAACTTATACGCGTGCAACCTATTATCATAAAGTGGATTATGAAGATTATCAGTTATTTAACGGAATCGATGTTTCCTGGTGGCAGACAAAAGATAAAAAGGTAACATCAGTGAATTGGGAAAAAGCCCACGATGCAGGGATTGATTTTGCATTTGTCCGCGTAGGATCAAGAGATACGGCAGATGGCAGCATTTATTTTGATACCGCAGCGGATTCCCATATTCAGGCGGCTTTGGACAACGATATCAATATCGGGCTATATATTTTTTCTCAGGCACTTACAGAAAAGGAAGCAAGGGAAGAAGCTAATTTTGTATTAAAACAGCTAAAGAAATATGATTGGGATGTGACACTTCCGATCGTGATCGACCGTGAGAAAGGAAGTCATAATCGTCTGACTGGAGGAAAGTTATCCAAGACCAAGGAGACAGCTGTCTGCCAGGCTTTTGCAGACACGATTACAAAGGCGGGATATCAGGCGAGTGTATATGCATCATATGCATGGATCAAATCCTATATTGATACCGACTCGCTCGATAAATGTGGGATTTGGATTGCTCGTTATAATAATACAACGACCAGCAATTCCAAGAGTGGAAGTGCGTACGGGGATGTACCGTATGATTATGATTTCTGGCAGTATTCCTCTGTTTCAAGAGTCAGTGGATATACCGGAAATCTGGATGCAGATTTCTGGTACAAAGATACAAGTATCAAGACAACCGGATTAAAAGCGGAGGCGCCATCGGCATCTGGACCGGTAACTTTAAGCTGGAGCAAGGCGGCTGCGGATGTGACAGGATACCGCGTATATCGGTACGATGCGACAGAGGATAAGTATGTTTATCTGAAATCGACCAAAAGCCGCAGTTATTCCGATGAGGATGTAAGAAGTGGCAAGACGTACCAATATAGGGTACGCTGTTACTGGACCATTGGTGGAACAAATTATTATGGAAATTATTCTTCTGTTGTATCGGTGACAACGCCTCCGGCAAAAGTATCCAGTGTAAATACCGCCAAGAAGAGCAGTACCTATCTGACACTTTCCTGGAAAAAAGTTTCCGGTGCGAGCGGATATCGTGTATACAAATATAATACAAAGACAAAAGCTTATGAAAAAGTCACCACGATTGCAAGTGGAAGTACGACTTCATACAAGGTCACAGGACTTGCGTCCGNAACGGAGTATCAGTTTAAAGTCCGTGCATATAAAAAGGCGGAGGATGGAAATGTATGGGGAAGTAGTTCGGTTGTCTATAAAGAGAGTACAAATCCGTCCAAAACAAAGAATCTGAAACTGAGCACTAAGTCCTCTGCGGTGACTATAAGCTGGGGCAAGGTAGCCCGTTCCAGTGGATATGCAGTATATCGTTATGACAGCAAAACAAAGAAATATGTAAGAATTGCTACCGTAAAAAGCGGAAAAACAGTTACTTACAAGGATGCGAAGCTGAAAAAAGGATCGACGAAGCATTATAAGGTGCGTGCATACAAAACTTATAACGGAACGAAGTATTATGGAGCGTATTCCGACATTGTATCAATCAAAGTAAAATAGTGATAAAATATTATGTAGCAACATAAATTTATTGAAATACGATAAATTTATGTTGCTTTTTATTGTCATATGGGATATACTACAGAAAACGTAAATAATAATTTTATGAGGTGATGATTATGAAACAGACAAAAATATCATACTGGTTAAAGGGAATGACGATTTTGCTTGCTGTGATGGGCATTTTCTTTTTTGGTGCGCTGACCGCGTATGCATTTCAGTTGAAAGCACAGGGAAATGTACTGTGGGGCTGGGTCGGATTCAGCTGGTATATCGCAGTACTGTGCTATCTCATTTTGTTTGAATTCTGGCGTGTCTGTACACAGATTGGAAAAGATAATTCCTTTTCCCTGGAAAATGCGAAGTATTTTCATCATATGGGACTTTATGGAATTGGTGGTATTCTTGGATTTGCAGCCCGAATGATCTGGGTGGCAGCAGTTGGAAAAGCGGATATATATAAGATTGTATTTGTGATCGGAGAGATTCTTATCGCTACAATTTTTACAATATTGTGTGAATGTCTTTCCCGTCTGGTGCAGTATGCATATGATGTGAAACGTGAAAACGAATTGACAATTTAGAGGTGGAAGTATGGCAATTATCGTAAATATTGATGTCATGCTCGCCAAGCGGAAAATGAGTGTGACAGAACTTTCGGAAAAGCTTGGAATCACAATGGCAAATGTCTCTATTCTAAAGAATGGAAAGGCAAAAGCGGTGAAAGTTGAAACATTGAATAAATTATGTGCGGCGCTGGACTGCCAGCCGGGAGATTTATTTGAATATGTTCCGGATGAGACGGAATCGTAGAGGTTCAGAAAGGAGCGGGAAATATTATGGAACAGCAAAACAGTATGCAGCCACAAATGAATATGCAGGGACAGGAAAACGGACAGTATGTACCCGGATATGATACACAATCAAATATGTCACCATATAATGTACAGCAGATGCAGTTTGGAGAAACACAGCAACAGAAGGAGCGTCGTGCGGAAATATTCTCCATTATGGCAATTCCAACATGCATCTATGCGGCACTTTATACGGTTCTTTTGTACAACAATTATCAAAGTATTGCGTTGTCGCTTTTTGTTGTGATTACAATTGGTTACTGTATGTATCTGAAAACTCATTTGTACAAAATGAATCAGAAAGAATTTCATGTCAAACCAATGAGCCTGTTCTGTATGATTGGGATGCTTGGTCTGGCCATTTGTACGGCAAGTACCGGAAACGAATGGATCTGGATGTTAAATGAGGCAGGAATTGTATGTCTGCTGATCTGTATGCTTCTTTTTGAATTTTGCAATACGAAAAAATGGACACTTGCAAAAGGTGTAGGTTCGATTTTCGTTGCAATCGGAGGTGCAATCAGTTATATTGGGGAACCATTCAGTGACCTGAGTTGTTTCCGCAAATTTAAAAAGAAAAAGGAAACAGGAAAAGCAGGGTATATTGTGATCGGCGTATTGATTTCTATTCCGGTTCTTGCAATTGTAGTTGCTCTGTTGTATCAGGCGGATGCGGTGTTTGCCAATTTATTTGGCAGCTTGTTCTCCATAGATTTTCATTTCGGTACATGGGTAGGAATGGTATTTATGTTTGGCTATGCTTTGCTGGCAGCTTACTGTGGCATTCGCTTTCTGGCATCGGAAAAGATTTCAGCGGAAAGCAAAGACATGCGGCATTTTGAGCCGATGATCGCAAATACAATTCTGGTACTGATATCTATCGTGTATGCGGCATTTTCGTTTATCCAGATTTTTTCGCTCTTTCTTGGAAAGATGCGACTGCCGGATGGATATACGTACGCAAGATATGCCAGAGAGGGCTTTTTCCAGCTTTTGTTTGTATGTATGATCAATGTCGGACTGGTGCTGTTGTTCATGGGGTTATTCCGGGAAAATCATTTCAAAAAGATCCTGCTCACTGTAATCTGTGGATGCACGTATATTATGATTGCATCATCCGCATTCCGGATGTGTTTGTACATTCGGCATTACAATCTTACTTTTTTACGGCTTTTTGTGCTGTGGATGCTTGCCGTGATCGGTATTCTTCTGACCGGTATTCTGGTACAGATTTATGTGAATAAATTTCCAATGTTCCGTTATACGATTGTGGTTGTGACGGTCTGTGTATTTGCACTTGGTGTTGCGCACCCGGATTACTGGATTGCAAAATATGACGTTGCACATATGAATCATATGAGAGAAGAAAATGCAATTGATTACAATTATTTGCAGACATTGTCCACCGATGCAGCACCTGTAATTGCCACACAAAATGGCGAATGGGCTGAGAAATATGGAAAATATGTTGTGCAAACTCTGGAGGAAGAAAAAGAAGGATTGCGCGAATACAATTTCTCACATGCAAAGGCGAAAGCTTTGTTTACAGAACAGAAAACGAGGTGAAATGATGGCAGTTATATTATTGTTTGGATTAAAAAAAGAAAAGGAAAAAGCCGTACGTGCAGTGGCACAGAAACAGGGAGCGAACGTGACAGAAGTTGCCCGCAAAGATTACGGACAGAAACTCGGTGCATTAGCCGGAATCAAAGGATTTCCGAAAGAAAAGAAGCAGTATGAAGGACCGGACTTCGCAACGGAAATGATGGTGTTTTCCGGTATGAATCCTCAGCAGGTGGATGCGTTTCTGGCAGACTATAAAGCGACGGGCGAGCAGCCGGTTGCACTGAAAGCGATTGTTACACCTCACAATGTATTCTGGACAGCAGATGCACTGTTTCGTGAGTTAATGAAAGAACATTTTCGGCTTGTATAGATAAAATGAATGGAATGAATGAGAAAAACAACAGGAATGAAACAGGAAATGAAACAGACAAAAGTCTATCACAGATGATGCAGCAGTCAGCAGGTAATAAAACAGTTGCGCCAGCAGATGGAAAAAAAGTATTTGTATGATATGTTTTTTGTCTACTTAGCACCTGAACAAGAAATAATATTTGGACATGGTACAAGAAAACACTACTAAGGAGAATCAATTGAACTTACTCGAGACTTTAAAACATTATTTTGGATACGATAGCCTGCGGCCCGGCCAGCAGGAACTGATGGACGGAATCCTACAGGGAAAGGATGTCCTTGGCATCATGCCGACAGGTGCGGGAAAATCTCTGTGTTATCAGGTTCCAGCGCTGATGCTCGAGGGAATTACGCTTGTGATTTCCCCGCTGATTTCGCTCATGTCGGATCAGGTCAAGGCACTGAATCAGGCAGGCGTACACGCAGCTTACATTAACAGTTCCCTGACAGAAAACCAGATACGCGCAGCACTTGCCTATGCAGCGCAGGGAAAATACAAAATTATCTATGTGGCACCAGAGCGGCTCAACACCGCGCGTTTTCTGGACTTTGCATATTATGCTGATATTTCCATGGTTACGGTGGATGAGGCACACTGTATTTCCCAGTGGGGACAGGATTTTCGACCGAGTTATCTTGAAATTGCGGATTTTTTAGCAAAACTGCCAGACCGTCCGGTAGTCAGTGCATTTACCGCGACCGCCACAGAGCGTGTTAAGCAGGATATTACCGCAAGTTTGCATTTGCAGAATCCGGTGACAGTCGTGACAGGATTTGACCGTCCGAATCTGTTCTTTCGTGTGGTCAACCGCAAGGGTGGGAAAGAGACGGATAATAGTATAATAAATTATGTGAAAAGGCATGAGGATGATAGTGGAATTATCTATTGTGCCACCAAAAAGAACGTGGACAGTGTGTATGCTCTTTTGCTGCAATATGGTATTGCGGCGGGACGTTATCATGCGGGGCTGTCTTTAGAGGAACGAAAAAAGAATCAGGATGATTTTACTTATGACAGAATCCGTGTGATGGTTGCAACCAATGCATTCGGCATGGGAATCGACAAATCCAATGTGCGCTATGTGCTTCATTACAATATGCCACAGAGTCTGGAATATTATTATCAGGAAGCTGGCCGTGCCGGGCGTGACGGAGAAGAATCGGAGTGCGTGCTATTTTTCTCGAAACAGGATATCATGATCAACAAACGCCTGTTACAGTATAAAGTGACATCCGGACAGGCATCCGATGATCCTGTGGTGCGTGCAAATGAGCACCGGAAACTTAATGAGATGATCCGTTACTGCGAGACCGATGAGTGTCTGCGCCAGTTTATCCTGTCCTATTTTGGGGACAACAGTCCGTGCACCTGTGAAAAATGCAGCAACTGCGTGGTTGTGGAAGATGAGGCGGAGGAAACTTATATCCGGAGCGGAAGAGAGAAGAAAAAGGCACTGCAGTTTGCTGATCTGACACCAGAAGGGCAGCAACTGTTTGAACAGCTTCGCAAATGCCGGGCAGATCTTGCCGTGGAAAAAGGTGTGCCGCCATATATCATCTGTTCCGATAAGACGTTAAAAGATATGTGCGCCAAATGTCCGGTGGATTCTGGGGCAATGGAGACCGTGTACGGAATGGGGGCAAAAAAAATCGAAAGTTACGGTGCACGTTTTACACAGGTTATCACAGCATTTCTGAACGAGCATGGGGGAGAAACCGCAATAACGGAGGCATTGTCTGGCATGACAGTAGACACTACGACAGCAGTCCCTGCAAGAAAAAAGAAGCTGCCGTTTTATATCGTTCCGGAAAAACTCGATGAGGTGGAACTGACTGACACCTGTATGCTTTCAGAACTGACAAACCGGATTAATGCGCTCTGCGAGGAGCCAGACCGAAAGAAACTGACAGCCGCTTTTGTCAATGAGCTGTTGGTTGAAAAGGGATATCTTGAAGAGGTTCTACAGGGTGAGGAAAAAGTAAAACGTGTTACAGAGAAAGGAAAAGCTGCCGGAATTCTGGAGGAAGAGCGACGGGCAAAGTACGGGAAAAACTACTATGCAATGATCCATACAAGGGAAAGCCAGCGGATGATACTCAAAAAACTTCAGGATTATTGTTCGAAGGGAATTCAAAGTGATGAAAGAACCATGATTGCAGAAAGATTGCAGGATCAATAGAATCAGAAATTATTGTATACTCATGGCATGGGAACATGGAAATCTAAAAACAGACACAAATACCTATTACAATATCACATTATTTTTGTCTGCAAATATAGAAAGAAATTACTGGTTTCGAGACAGATATCAGATGATATAAAACAGTTTTCGTATGAGA
>CABJAV010000030.1 GCA_902363675.1 Lachnospiraceae bacterium
CGAAAGCATACAAGCGAGTATGTTGGCATTAAAGAATTTAGAAAGTCTAATAATCTGTATGAAGTTTTGAAAGTATAATGAAATAGAATATACTTTTTCTAATAATCCTCGATAGCTCAATGGTAGAGCACTCGGCTGTTAACCGAGTTGTTGTAGGTTCGAGCCCTACTCGGGGAGTTTTGGTGACTTAGCCAAGTGGTAAGGCGTGGGACTGCAACTCCCTGATCGTCGGTTCAAATCCGTCAGTCACCTTTATGAATGAGACCAGTGAATTTAACTGGTCTTTTTTTATTGTATTTATAACTATTCAGAACCATACCACGCACATTTGCAAAACCATACAAAAATGTAAATTATTGCAACAAAATATAAAATACATGACACTTATAATATGAAGACGTCATCAGAAAGGAGAAAATGTTATAGAGTTTAATATGAAAGAGCACGTATTAATTAAAAAGGCAAAAAAAGGAGATGTAGAAGCGTTTGGAGAGTTATACACAACCGTATATAAAAAATTATATCGTTTTGCACTTTATATATTGAAAAATCCACAAGATGCGGAAGATGTTGTAAGTGAGGCTGTGACAGATGCTTTTACAGGAATAAGAAAATTAAAAAGAGAAGAAGCATTTTCAAATTGGATGTACCAGATTGTAGCAAATAAATGCAAACGAAAAATGAGGGAATATTATCGTGAAGACATATTATATGAGGATATTGATATGTGGGATCATTCTAAGGAAGAACACTATGAGGTACGGAAAGCGTTCATGGAGTTATCATCAGAAGAACGCATGATCATAGGATTGTATTTATTCTTCGGATATAAGACAAGAGAGATCGCTCAATTTATGGAATTGAATGATAATACGGTACGTTCAAAAGAAAGCAGAGCAATGAAAAAGTTGGAAAATAAATTGAAAGGACTGAGAGAAAATGGATGATATTTTAAAAGAGATAGAAAAAGCTGCAGACGATATACAAATTCCTGCTTCACTTGATCCGAATAATGTGAAGAAAAAATTAAAGGAAAGAAAACTATCAGAGGAATCAAATTATATGAATTATAAGAAATCAGAATACAAAAAAGTGAATGAAGAAAAGCATAAGAACAAAAAATTCAATGTAAGAAAAATTGTGGAATACGCTGCGGCAATTGCTTTGGTTATAGGAATCGGCAGTGCTGGAATTTATAATGTTATTACAAGACAAGCGGGAAATGAATCAGAGAAAAATATACAAAGTGATGAGATAAATGCATCTAATCAAGTAGCATCTTGCGAGGATGCGGATAAGAATACCAGAAATGATGCCGACCAATCTCAGTTAGATTCCGCAGATGCTTACCTGGAAAAGAAAAATGATATTGGAACATATCATCTTGCAAGTAATTATGAAGAAGTTTACAAACTCGTGGACACAGACAATATATATGTTTCTTATTGTGGAAAAGATAAGGAAGATGCAAGTGCTACAAAAAAGGAAAGCTATTCACAGACAAATCTGCAGGTAGATGGTGTTGACGAAAGCGATTATGTAAAAACAGATGGCAGTTATATATATGTGCAAAAGGAAGATAAAATTGTTATTACAGATGTTAGAAACGAAAAGATGAATATATTGGGAAAAATATATCCGGATTTAGGGAAGAATGGACATATAAGGGCAATGTATGTCGATGGCAATCAGTTGTTTCTTGTGTTACAAAAAAATGCATCAGATAAAATGAAATGTATTCTTCAAACGTACAATATTGCAGATCGAAAACATGCCAAGTTAGAAGGAAGCGTAGTTGTCGAAGGAGAGTATGCAGATTCAAGAAAAGTAGGAGATTTTGTATATTTATTTACCAATAAAGGTATTTTGTATAATGAAACAACCTATAAAGGTGATAAAGAAAAAATCATCCCTCTCGTTAACGATGAGAAAATACCTTCTGGATGCATTTATGTGCAGAATCATGCCAACAGCGAATTTATTGCAGTTTCAGTTAATGTAAAGAAGCCAACAGAGATTGTTGACCAGATGATGGTCATGAATGCTAGTGTAAATGTTTATATGGGAACAGATGCAATCTATTTGTATTCTACAGAATATAAGAAAGAAAAAGCTTATACTAATATTACAAAATTTCAGTATAATGATGGATATATGTCTGGAGTGGCATCAAAGACCGTAAAAGGAGAAATAACAGATGTTTTTGCAATTTCGGAATCGAATAATATCCTTCGTGTTCTTACAACGGAATGGGATGAGCAATCCAAAAACAGATTATATATGCTGGATGATAAGATGCAAATTTTAGGAAAGTTGTCAGGTATTGCGGATGGCGAAGAAATTTATGCGGCCAGATATATTGGAAATATTGCATATTTTATAACGTATCACAATACGGATCCGCTTTTTGCAGTGGATATATCAGACCCTGAGACACCAAAAGTAATAGGCGAACTTAAAATTACGGGATTTTCTGATTATCTGCACCCATATGGAAAGGATAAGATTCTTGGAATTGGATATGAAACGGATGCTGTGACAGGAGAGCAGCTGGGAGTTAAGCTGACAATGTTTGATATATCAAATCCAGAAAAATTAAAGGTTATCGATACGCTTCACTTAAATGGAGATTATTGCAGTGCTGCGGAAGATTATAAGACTGCACTGGTAGATAGTGAAAAGAATGTGATTGGCTTTACTGTTGAGCAATGGGAACAGACACAAAAAGATGAAACTGCACAGGATAGTGGAAGAAGATATTATGTTTATTCCTGGAAAAACAATCATTTTGTGAAGCAATTTGAAAAAAAGGTTCCTGAAATTAAAAATGACATGTATGAGACCTGTGATGATTTATATGTGGATAATTATGATATCCGGGGGCTTTATATAGGAGATACCTTTTATTTGAATTATCCTTCAAATAAATCTTATAAACTGGAAAGCTATAATATGTTGAAAAATTATGATGAAATGGACCAGTTACAGTTTTAACAATCATAGTTTTACGCCATAGACATTATGAGACATTATGAATGACAGGCATTATAAAATTAAATAGTAGTTAGCATTGAATGATTATAAAATATCAGGATTTTCTGTACAAAAGCAGGTATAGGAGATTCTGGTATTTTTTCTATATAATAGTAAAAGCAAGTTTCTGAGTTTGCATTTAACTGGTTTTTAAAGTAAATATTTATGTTTTGTATGATATGTCTGTACATTGTCGCGAATGCACAAATTTATAAGACCTTTTTTGTGAATGATTTTGACGGAAAATGATTGACTATGAAAAAGCTGACCGATATAATACAAATATAGATGAACGGCTTTGAACGTTTGTGAACGAATAAGGAGTGATGTATATGCTTGCGGAAGAGAGATTTTCAAAAATATTGTCCATAATAGAAACTGAGGGCAGTGCGACAATGCAAGAACTTATGGCGGCTCTTGATGCATCGGAATCTACAGTCCGAAGAGACTTGAATACAATGGATGATAATGGATTGCTGACCAAGGTGCATGGAGGTGCGGTTGCAAAGAGACCTTCCATCAGTACACATGATGAAAATGTCAAAAGTCGTAAAGCATTGAATGCCGGTGAGAAAGCGGATATTGCAAAATATGCGGCAGCTTTAATTAAGCCGGAAGATTTTGTATATCTCGATGCAGGTACGACAACCGAACGGATGATTGAATACATTCAGACAACGAAGGCAGTATTTGTTACGAATGCAATCAGTCATGCAAAGCTTTTGTCGGAGAAAGGCTGTAGAGTTTATATTCTTGGTGGAGAATTTAAATCGCAGACAGAGGCAATTGTTGGTGAGGAAGCGATGGAAACTTTGGATAAATACAATTTTACCAAAGGATTCTGGGGAACCAACGGAATCAGTGTAAGCAAAGGTTTTTCTACACCGGAGTTAAAAGAGGCAATGGTAAAAAAGAAATCTATGGCAAACTGTAAAAAGTGTTATGTATTGGCAGATGCCAGTAAGTTTGACCAGATGTCCAGTGTAAAATTTGCGGATTTTGAGCAGGCTACTATTATTACAACTGAGTTAAAAAAGCCCGCTTTGAAAAAATATAAAAACATTGTGGAGGTAAAATAAATGATTTATACAGTAACATTTAATCCATCGTTGGATTACATTGTCACAGTTAATGATTTTATGACAGGAATTGTAAATCGAACAAGTAAGGAAATTATTTTTCCGGGAGGAAAAGGAATCAACGTTTCGATGGTACTGAAAAATCTTGGATGCGAGAATACAGCGTTGGGATTTATGGCTGGATTTACGGGCCGGGAGATTATTCGATTGTTGGAAGAAAAAGGAATCTCTACCGATTTCATTCATGTAGCTGAGGGAACATCCCGAATCAATGTAAAGCTTCGTGCACAGAAAGAGACAGAAATCAATGGACAGGGACCGGCAATCGCATCGGCAGATATCAAGAAATTGTACGAGAAATTAGATAGTCTGCAGGATGGAGATATCCTGGTATTGGCAGGAAGTATTCCGGATACAATGCCAGAGTCTATGTATATGGATATTATGGAGCATTTACAAAACAAGAAACTGAACATTGTTGTAGATGCAACAAAGGATCTTCTGATGAATGTATTGGCTTATCATCCATTTTTAATCAAGCCAAACAATCACGAACTTGGAGAAATTTTCCACGAGACCATTACGGAAAAAGATGATGTTGTAAAATATGCAAAGAAGCTTCAGGAAAAAGGTGCACGAAATGTACTTGTTTCCATGGCTGGAGATGGTGCTGTGCTTGTGACAGAAGATGGTCAGGAATTTCGCAGCGAAGCACCAAAAGGAAAAGTGGTTAATTCTGTTGGAGCAGGAGATTCCATGGTGGCGGGTTTTGTATATGGTTACCTGCAGAATCATAATTACGCAGATGCTTTTCGTTATGGAATTTGCACAGGAAGCGCAAGTGCTTTTTCGGAAGAACTGGCAACAAAGGCTGAAGTGGAAGCCTTAATTGAAAAAAACAAAAATTTATTTTAGGAGGGAGATTTAATGAGAATCAGGGATTTATTAGCAGCAGAAAGCATTGAACTCAATGGTTCTGCAACCGACAAAAAAGATGTCCTGAACAAGATGGTCGATTTGATGGCGAAAAGCGGAAAAATCAATAATATTGAGACCTATCGCGCAGGCGTTTTTGCGAGAGAAGAAGAAGGAACAACAGGAATTGGTGAAGGAATTGCTATTCCACATTGTAAGTCGGATGCAGTCAATGCACCGGGACTTGCAGCAATGGTCGTAAAAGGCGGTGTGGAATTTGCTTCGTTAGACGGAGCACCGGTTCACATTCTGTTTCTTATCGCAGCTCCAAACACAAAGGATAATGTACATCTGGATGTGCTCAGTAAGTTATCCGTATTGCTGATGGATGAAAATTTTACCAAAAATCTAATGGAAGCAAAGAGTGTGGATGAGTTCCTTGCTGTGATTGATGAGGCAGAGAACGAGAAAGATGCCAAAGAAGAGCAGCCGGTTGAGACACCGAAGGGTGTACAGATTCTTGCCGTGACAGGATGTCCGACAGGTATTGCACATACGTATATGGCAGCAGAAGCACTTGAGAAAAAAGCAGCAGAACTTGGATATACCATTAAGGTTGAGACAAGAGGCTCCAGTGGTGCCAAGAATGTTGTGACAGATGAGGAAATTGCAAATGCAGTCGGAATTATTGTTGCAGCAGATACAAAAGTTCCAATGGATCGATTTGATGGAAAGAAAGTCATTGAATGCAAAGTTGCAGATGGTATTAATAAGGCAGAGCAGCTGATCAATCGTGTGATGAGTGGTGACGCACCTGTTTATCATGCAACAGATGCAAAGAGAGAGACAAAAGAAGAAAAGAGTTCCGGTGGAATCGGACATATGACATATACCCATCTGATGAGTGGTGTATCTCACATGCTTCCGTTCGTTATCGGTGGTGGTATTATGACTGCCATGGCATTCCTGATTGATACTATCCTAGGATATGGTGCAACGGGTGGATCTGCATTTGGTTCCTGTACACCTCTCTCTGCATTCTTTAAGTATTGCGGTGGTCTTGCCATGGGACTGATGGTTCCGGTATTGGCTGGTTACATTGCATATTCGATTGCAGATCGTCCGGGTCTTGCTGTTGGTTTTACAGGAGGTTTGTTAGCTTCAAGCGGTAATGCATTAGTAAAAGGATATCAATGGGCAGATGGAACAACTGGTTTTCAGAAGTTTGTCGCTGATTTTGCATTCCAGGGAATAGACGGAGGAAGTACCGTATCCGGATTTTTAGGTGGAATTTTGGCAGGTTTTCTTGCAGGCTTTATTATTCTTTTCCTGAAAAAAGCATTTTCCAAACTCCCAGCTTCACTGGATGGAATTAAACCAACTTTAATCTATCCATTGCTTGGAATTTTAATTATCAGTATTTTAATGTGTTTTATTTTTAATCCATTAATTGGATTAATTAATACAGGTTTAAGCAATATGCTTACCGGAATTGCAAATGCAGGCTTTATCACCGTACTTGGTTTAATTCTTGGTGCAATGATGGCAATTGATATGGGAGGTCCAATCAATAAGGCTGCATATGTATTTGGTAATGGAATGCTTATAACAGCAGCAAAGTTAATGGAAAATGGTGCGCAGATATCTGACCCGGCAGTACAGGCTTGTTATATTGCGATGGCATGCATCATGGTCGGAGGTATGGTTCCGCCAATAGGTATTGCACTTGCATGCTGGTTCTTCCCGAAGAAATTTACAGTAGCTGAACGTAATTCAAAAGTTTCGAACCTTGTTATGGGAGCTTCCTTTATTACAGAAGGAGCAATTCCATTTGCAGCATCTGATCCGTTACATGTCATTCCTTGTACACTGGTTGGTGCCGGAGTTGCCGGATTCTTATCCGCATTGTTTGGATGTACATTGATGGCTCCACATGGTGGAATTTTCGTATTTGCAACGGTTGGAAATCCTCTGATGTATATTGTTTCCTGGGCAGTTGGCTCTGTAATCACAGCATTGTTGCTTGGCGTAATTAAAAAAGATGTGCAGCAATAGAAGTAAAAATAATTAATCATAAAAAGGAGAAATTAAAATGAAAGAATTCAAGTATACAATCAAAGATGAGTTAGGAATCCACGCACGTCCGGCAGGACTTCTGGTAAAGGAAGCAGCAGCTTTTCCTTGCAAGGTTGCCATTGAAAAAGGCGGTAAAGAAGTAGATGCAAAGAGAATCTTAGGTGTGATGGGACTTGGCGTAAAATGCGGAGAAGAAATCACATTAAGAACAGATGGAGATCAGGAAGACACAGCAATGGAGACATTAAGCAAATTCTTAGAGACAAATCTCTAAAATTTGAATGAGGTGAGGATATGATGATTGAGGGTAAAAGCGTATACAGCGGGGTGGCAATTGGCCGCCTCGCAATATACCACAAGGCAGATAATCAGGTAAAAAGAGAAAAAATCAGTGATGTTGATGCAGAACTTGCCCGCTTTGAAGAGGCAAGAAATACTGCAAAAGAACAGCTCGCCGGTTTATATGAGAAAGCTTTAAAGGAAGTTGGAGAAGTCAATGCAGCCATCTTTGAAGTTCACCAGATGATGCTGGATGACCTTGATTATGTGGAGTCTGTTATCAATATGATTCAGAGTCAGGAAGTCAATGCAGAGTATGCAGTTGCAACAACCGGAGATACACTTTCGGAAGTGTTCGCTTCTATGGATGATGATTATATGCGTGAGCGTGCAGCGGATGTGAAAGATATTTCCAACCGTGTGATTGCTGTATTGCAGGGAAAGGGTGCAGGTGGCCTGAATGCAGATGAGCCTGTGATTCTTCTGGCCGATGATCTTGCACCAAGCGAGACGGTCCAGCTCGATAAATCCAAGGTCCTTTCTTTTGTAACCAGACATGGTTCCACAAATTCTCATACGGCAATTCTTGCCCGCACCATGAACATTCCTGCATTGATTGGTATTGATTATCCGGAAGATGCAGAAGGTAAGATGGGAATTGTTGACGGATATGAAGGCAAGCTTATTATCGATCCACCTGTTTCCGTTCTGGAGACTTACCAGAAAAGAAAAGAGGCAGATGAGGAGAAAAAGCGCCTGCTCCTTGAATTAAAGGGAAAAGAAAACGTCACCATTGATGGTACGAAAATTAATCTTTATGCAAACATTGGAAGTGTTGCAGATGTTGCTTCTGTACTTGCAAATGATGCTGGTGGAATCGGCCTTTTCCGAAGCGAATTTCTGTATCTGGAGAGTTCAGATTATCCGACAGAGGAAGAGCAGTTTGCAGCATACCGTAAGGTTGCAGAATCTATGGCAGGAAAGAAAGTAATTATCCGTACACTCGATATTGGTGCAGATAAGCAGGTGGATTATTTCCATCTGGATAAAGAGGACAATCCGGCCATGGGTTACCGCGCAATCCGTATCTGCTTAGACCGCAGAGATGTATTCAAGACACAGCTTCGTGCATTGTATCGTGCAAGTTACTATGGAACAATTTCCATCATGTTCCCAATGATTATTTCTGTAAATGAAGTAAAAGAAATTAAGAAAGTCATTGCAGAAGTAAAAGCAGAACTGGATGAGGAAAAGATTCCATATAAGGATGTAGAAATCGGAATCATGATTGAGACACCAGCAGCAGTTATGATGAGTGAAGAACTCGCACAGGAAGTTGATTTCTTCTCCGTTGGTACAAACGATCTGACACAGTATACGCTGGCAATTGACCGTCAGAATCCAAAGCTTGACAATATTTATGATTCTCATCATCCGGCAATCCTTAAGATGCTCAAGATGATTGTAGATAATGGACATAAGGGTGGATGCTGGGTTGGTATCTGTGGAGAACTTGGAGCAGATACAACACTGACAGAGACCTTCCTGAAGATGGGATTTGATGAATTATCCGTAAGCCCATCCATGATACTTAAAGTACGTCAGGAAATTCGTTCCATTGAATTAAAATAAAAATGCATAGTTATAAATATGCAGAATAAGAGCCGGGGAGCTACAACTCTCCGGCTCTTATTTTGCTTGCCTGCATTTATAAATCATAGTATGATTAAAGGGTCAAAAGGTATCATCGATGCATGCTTGCATGCAATTCGATGGATACCTTAGTGACCCGTATTACACCAAAAAAGTAGCAATTAGCAGGAAGTAATAAAGAAAATGGAAGAAAAAAGAACCGGTACATTATATTTATGCGCAACACCAATTGGAAATCTGGAAGACATTACATTCCGTGTACTGCGCACATTAAAAGAAGTTGATCTGATTGCAGCGGAGGATACACGTAATTCGATTAAGTTGCTGAATCATTTTGAGATAAAGACTCCTATGACAAGTTATCATGAGTATAACAAAATTGACAAAGCCTATCAGCTTGTGGATCGTCTGCGGGAAGGAAAAAATATTGCATTGATCACAGATGCAGGTACTCCGGGAATTTCTGATCCGGGAGAAGATATTGTGCGTATTTGTTATGAGGAAGGCATTGAGGTAACATCGCTGCCGGGTGCAGCAGCCTGTGTGACAGCGCTTACGATGTCCGGACTTCCGACAAGAAGATTTGCGTTTGAGGCTTTTTTGCCAAAGGATAAAAAGGAACATCAGGCAGTACTTGAGGAACTTGCAGGAGAAACCCGCACCATGATTGTTTATGAGGCGCCGCATCATCTTGTAAAGACACTGAAAGAACTCGAACAGACACTTGGAAGCGACCGCAGACTTACCATCTGCAGAGAGCTGACCAAGCGCCATGAAGAAAAAATGCAGACAACGTTCGGGGAAAGTCTGCAGTACTATGAGACACATGAACCTCGTGGAGAGTATGTGTTGGTCATTGAAGGCAAATCCCGTGCGCAGATTCAGAAGGAGCAGCAGCAGAGCTGGGAATCCATGAGCATTGAGGAACATATGCAGCATTATGAATCGCAGGGAATTGCCCGCAAAGAAGCGATGAAACTGGTAGCAAAAGATCGCGGTGTAAGCAAACGCGATATTTACCAGAGTCTTCTTTAAAATGAAATAATGTATCAAGTGGAAGAAAGGTCAACGCAATGCGCGTTTTACCTGTTCTTCTACGATGGAAAACGGCGCAGGTCCGGTGCGGAGTATTGCTTCATGGAAAGCAGACGCATCGAATTTGTCGCCGTATTTTTTTTCACATGTTTCGCGAAGCTGCCGAAACTGCAGATAGCCTACATAGTATTTTAAATAGTTACCGGGATCTTCAAGAACAAGATCTGTGATAGAGTCGATGGCCGTTTCATCATCAATTCCGAAGTTTTTCCAGAATTTCTGCATATCCGCCTTTTTCCATCCATAGTAGTGAATACCGATATCCGAACTGGCATAAAGGCTGAGCATGGCAGCCTGATTGTGCTGCAGCAGGCTGGCCTGATCTTTGGGCAGTCCGGCATAATAGTAGGCTAACATTTCCACATAAGTTGCCCAGCCTTCCGTGTATGCCGGATAGTTGAAAAGCGAGCGGATCGGTGGAAGTCCATAATCGTAGGATTGTATGGTCTGATAGAGATGACCGGGGTAGCCTTCGTGAGCCAAAGTCGTAAAATAATACAGATCCGTGTAATTGTTCGCATTATTGATATAAATACGATTAGTAGAATAGTCATCGATTGGTGCAGTGATGTAGAAAGCGGGCGCAAGGTATTCGGACAGAGATTCGTCCACATGGGTAATCTCACAGGTCGTATCACAGGCTTTTGGAAAGTCTTTGGTGATGGCCTTTTTTAAATGATCGATCATGGCGTTCTCATCTGTGAACTGACTGTCCAGTTTGATATCCATGGAAGCAAGTTTTGGATTGGAAGCCAGTATCGTTGTACAGATATCCACATCTTCCTGCCGGGCATCGGCAATCTGTTGAAAGAGTTCATCTACCGTGAAATCGGTTCCGGTATTGTAGGCAACCAGGGCTTCATAGTAGGATTTTCCATCTTCATAATTGCACAGACCCCAATCATTCCGGCCACAGCCGAGCAGTTTCGTAAGGCCGGAAATCATTTCAGAATAGGCGGGAATGACATGCTCCGCAATTACCTGCTTATTTTTTGCAATATATTCTTCCTTTTCACTGTCGCTCAGATTCAATGTGTCCAAGCGGTTGGAAAATGTGGATAACAGGAAGTTATCTTCCGGATGTTGTGTAAAAATCTCACATCCCTCGATGACTTTCATACATTTTTTGTCCGACATAAAAAGCCCGGCTTTTGCTTTGTCCTCCTCGTAGGAAAGAATGTTGGAAAAATAAGTATCCATCTGGGCAAGAAGAGTCAGGTAATCATCCACATCCTGTTTGCGGTAAAAAGGATATTCCGCCAGCAAAATTGGAAGCTGTGAGGTCACACCGTTTGACGGAGTGACAACTTCTTCATACATCGGATACTCTGCAAGTGCCCGCTGACGTCTGAGTGTATCCTCAAGAATTTTATATGTAAGTTTGTTTTGTGCATCCAAAGCACGATAGGAATAATGGGACAGTTCTTTTTGCAGATGCTCCAGATTTTTTGCACTGCTTTTTTGTGATTTGGTGGAAAAATCTCCGAATGTCACTTCGTAAGAATCAATACCCATTGAGGAAGGATCCTTGAGTGTAAAATGCAGATTCATCGTGTTCGAAGTAAGTTCATCTGCAAATAACCGGGAAATAAAATTGTTGAAGCTTTCACTTCCCTTATGCTGCAGTTGGAACGCCGGAAAAAGAGTACGGAAGCAGAAAAACAGAGCCAGAAGAAAAGCGGCAGCAAAGAAAATCCGGTATTTTTTAAAAATCGATTTCATGTGCATGCTCCAAGAAGAAAATTTATATATTCTATGCGGATTTTAAAAGAAACATAACCGCTGTAAGGTATATTGCTATGCTTTCCGGAATAGGATGAAAGCAAGAAAAAAGTACGGGATAAAAAGCATGAATTATCTATGGGGTGGTATGATCCTTGTAGGAGTCATCTACGCGGCTTTTACAGGAAATATGAATGCGGTGACCAATCAGGCGTTAGCATCTGCAAAAGAAGCCATCAGCCTTTGCATTACCATGGCGGGAGCAATGGCATTCTGGGTAGGAATCATGCGCATTGCAGAACATCAGGGAATATTGGAAAAAACAGCACAGAAAATGAATCCAATGCTGAATTTTCTGTTTCCTTCTGTTCCAAAATCTTCGCCGGCAAGAAGTGATATTGCCAGTAATATAGTGGCAAATGTACTGGGGCTTGGCTGGGCGGCCACACCGGCAGG
The DNA here is from genome assembly GCA_902363675.1 of Lachnospiraceae bacterium. Classification (GTDB taxonomy): domain Bacteria; phylum Bacillota; class Clostridia; order Lachnospirales; family Lachnospiraceae; genus Roseburia. The sequence goes on from CABJAV010000030.1 coordinate 12,309, forward strand.
CCTTTCGGCCATGAAACAGTTAAAAAAACTGGATGCAAGGACGGGTTATGCGACGGATGCCATGTGTGATTTTTTAATATTGAATATTTCTTCTTTACAGTTGATTCCTGTAAATATTATTGCATACCGCACAGAATATGGTGCAGTCAATCCCGTAGCGGTCGTAGGTCCGGCAATTCTTGCTACCTGTGTGTCCACAGGAGTTGCCATATTGTTTATTAAACTGCGGCATTTACTGTCATCGAGCCGGTAGCATTTATGGAGGAAAAGATGCATGCAATTTGTTGTTTTTCTATCAGAAGCGATAATTCCTTTGTTGTTATTTTTGATCGTAGGAAGCGGTTTACTGCGTCATCAGAAAGTATATGAAGATTTCCTTGATGGGGCAAAAAGCGGTATTCGTACTGTTGTCGAAATTATGCCGACACTGATTGGACTGATGGTTGCGGTCGGGGTTTTGCGTGCGTCCGGATTCCTGGATTTTGTATCCGTATGTCTGAAAAAATTGCTGGCTTTTACCAATCTACCGGCGGACTTATTTCCGATTGCAATTGTAAAAATGTTTTCATCCTCGGCAGCAACGGGGCTTTTACTGGATCTGTACAAAGAGCATGGATGTGATTCCTTCGCTGGAATGGCAGCATCGATCATGCTCAGCAGTACAGAAACGATTTTTTATACAATGTCGATCTATTTTATGTCCGTGAAGGTGAAGAAAACGAGATATACTTTGGCGGGTGCACTGATTGCAACAATCGCAGGCATAATAGCGAGTGTGATATTGGCAACTTATATGTGAAATATTATGCAATAATATTTAAATTATGGTAAAAATGCTATACAAATACATATAAAAAGAAAAATTATTAGAGAAAAAGCACAAAAATAGTTGACTTTATTGAAAGAAGTGGTCAAAATAGAAAGTAAGGATATATTACGAAAGATCAAGGATGATGGGAGAGGATTACGATGGCATTTGGAAAAAGCAAAATAGATAAAATCTGCCTGGAGGCAGTAGCTCAATTAAAGGAGACAGATTACACCAAGGCAGATCCACAGATTGGACAAATGTATCAGAGATTGGTAGGTGGACGTAGTCAGCTGGAGACAGTAATGGAAAGAGATTTGTCTGCAGTCACGCAGATCAGTTCTCTGGAGAAGACATTGACTTACTATACAGATCGCCTGGGCGGCATTTCAAATGATCTGGCAGATTCTACGGATACGATTCTTCAGGCTTCCACGGAGACTTCCCGCGTAGCTGGTGAAGTGTCTAATCAGCATGAAGATCTGACGAAGACCATTCTGTCAGCATCTGAGGAGTGTGCTACCATTTATAAAAATATTGAAGATGGACAGCAGCAGCTCACAGAAATCAAGGATTTGTCGCAGACAACCATTACAGAGTCCGGTGAAATGAAAGATAACATGGAGAATCTGTTTGATGTCATCAATCATATGAATGAGGTGATTGATGGAATCAACAGTATTTCCGGACAGACTAATCTGCTTGCATTGAATGCGTCTATTGAGGCTGCCAGAGCCGGCGAAGCAGGAAAAGGATTTGCAGTCGTTGCCGAAGAAATCCGAAAGCTTGCAGAAGAGACACAGAAGATGACGGCAAACATGGGAGAATTCGTTGAGCGTATCAAAGAAGCTTCCGGAAAGAGCGCAGACAGTGCAAATGCAGCTGTTACCGCGATGAACAATATGAATGAGAAGATTAACTCTGTATGGAAAATCAACGATGAAAACCAGAAGAGTGTAGGACGTATTACCGATTCTGTAAGTTCACTTGCAGCAGTGAGCCAGGAAATTTCAAGTTCTATGGATGAGATGGCAACACAGGCAAGTAATATTCAGAAACAGTGTGAGGAACAGCAGAATGAGACACAAAAGCTACTGACAATTGGTATTAATTTAAAAGATGCTGCAGCACCTGTAAATCAGGTAGAAAAAGACATCAATGCAGCAATTACAACTATCGGTGAGATGGGAAAAGACCCATTCTATGTAATGGATAACAGTTTCTTTTTAAAGAATATGGAAAAAGCAGAGACGACTTATAATGAATGGGTGGCATCCATTAAAGACGCCGTGGACAGCAAGATTGTAACACATATTCAGACAAGTGAGAGAAAGAGTGCATTCAGTTATCTCATCAATGCAATGCAACCACAGAATGAACAGGTTAGAGCTATCTGGAATAAGATAGTGGAAGATTACAAAAAAGTACATGAAACCGGAAATAATGTTGTCAAGGCAGTGGACAATCAGGAATTTGATAAAGCACAGCAGCTTTTCCAGGAAGTGGAGAATGCTTCTAAGACAATTATTGCAGAAATCAAGCAAATGGAGAGTACAGTACAGCAGTTGAGTGGACAGGGACTTCATTTTTAATGTCTAGTATAGCGTTTTTAAATTAACTAAACCATATTACTTGCTGCTTCACTTGCAGCTACAGCATTTGCAGGATGTGGTTCAAGCAAAGACACTGGTAAAAGCAATGATACAAAGGCTAAAACAGAGTCACAGAGCGAAGAGAAAGATACATCAAAAGATGCAACATCTGGAAAGACAGATGATGGCAAGTATGTTGATGTAGATGCTTACTTAGCAGATGAGACAATTAAGAGTCAGCTGGATAAGGTTTTATCTTCAACAGAAGAGGGCCTTAACATGGAAATCCTTAGTGAAAAGGATACACTCATCTACAAATACACATTTGATGAGCAGGTTATTACAGATGATGTAGATGGAGATGCAGTAAAGGCTTCTCTTGAGAAGTCACTTGCACAGCAGGATGCTACTATGCAGAATGTTGCAAATTCTCTTACATCATACATTGATCAGGATCCAATCAAGGTCAGAGTTGAGTATGTTGATGCAGATGGAACTACTCTTTGTAAGAAAGAGTACACATCTGGAAACTAAAGATAATTAGTTTCGGTTATCAATCCCATGTCATTTGGCATGGGATTGATGATACTTTTGCAATGAGTTGACTTTTGGTAGCAAGCGAACTATAATAAATATTGAACGACGCGGGATGGAGCAGTCTGGAAGCTCGCCGGGCTCATAACCCGGAGGTCACAGGTTCAAATCCTGTTCCCGCAACTAAGGACCGTATTCGTTGGAATATGGTTCTTTTTTGTCATAAGGAGGGACCCACGGAGTGGGAGGATTCCTTATGACCTACGCAGATACGCGACGAAGTCGCATCTTATGCATCTGCAACCAATTTGTCATAAGGAGGACTCATAATGGATACAATTGAACAATTTTTAAAGTGGGTAAAAGAATCCGATAATATCGTATTTTTTGGAGGAGCCGGTGTATCTACGGAGAGTGGAATTCCGGATTTCCGGAGTGTAGACGGATTGTATAATCAGCAGTATAAGTATCCGCCGGAGACCATTTTGAGTCACAGTTTTTACCGTAATAATCCGGAAGAATTTTATCGTTTTTACCGCAACAAAATGCTTTGCCTTGATGCTAAACCAAATATTACGCATTATAAACTGGCAGAACTGGAAAAGGCCGGAAAACTTAAAGGAATTGTTACACAGAATATTGACGGACTGCATCAGAAGGCGGGAAGCAAAAATGTTATGGAGCTTCATGGAAGTGTACTGCGCAATTATTGTGAGCGCTGTGGAGAGTTCATGAGTGCGGAAGATGTGCTGCATTCAGAAGGGATACCGACCTGTCCGGTGTGTGGCGGACCAGTGAAACCGGATGTGGTTTTATATGAGGAAGGATTAAATCAGAAGACACTGCAGGATGCCGTATTTTATATCAGCCATGCGGACATGCTGATTATCGGCGGAACATCGCTCGCGGTATATCCGGCAGCTGGGCTGATTGATTATTATAGAGGAAATAAGCTTGTTTTAATCAACAAGAGCGCTACGCCGAAAGACGGACGGGCAGATTTGTTGATTCAGGACGGTCTGGGAAATGTATTTTCTAAAATTGAACTATAGGAGGCACTATGAACCAGTATCATTATGAAGTTGGCGATATTGTGAAATTAAAAAAGCAGCATCCATGTGGAAGTAATGAATGGGAAATTCTTCGTGTAGGCGCAGATTTCCGTTTGAAGTGTTTAGGATGCGGTCATCAGGTGATGGTAACCCGCAAACTGGTGGAGAAAAACACCAGAGGACTTCGTAAGGCAGAAGAAGAAAGTAAATAAAAAGCGGAATTTTGGCTTTTTTCTGGGAAAACCTCTTGCATAAGCAGGAAAATTATGATATAGTATATCCTCGTGATAACTATTTTTTCCTTGTTCACAGGCATATCCTGTGAGCCAGAGACCAAAAGGAGGTAAAATTTTCGATGAACAAGTATGAATTAGCACTCGTTGTTAGTGCAAAGATCGAAGATGATGCGAGAACAGCAACCGTTGAGAAGGCAAAAGAGTACATCACTCGTGCAGGCGGTACTGTTACAGAAGTTGAAGAATGGGGTAAGAAGAAGTTAGCTTACGACGTTCAGAAGATGAGCGAAGCTTTCTACTATTTCATTCAGTTTGATGCAGCATCTGATGTTCCAGCTCATATCGAGCAGGATGTTCGTATTATGGACAATGTTCTTCGTTTCTTATGCGTTAGAAAAGACGAGGCGTAATATAAGAAAGTAGGAGATCGTATGAATAAAGTTATTCTTATGGGTAGATTGACCAGAGACGCAGAAATCCGTTACTCACAGGGGGAGAGTTCGACTGCTATCGCAAGATTTTCGCTTGCAGTTGACCGTCGTTTCCGTCGTGACAATGATGAGCAGTCAGCGGATTTCATTAACTGTGTTGCCTTTGGCAAAACAGCTGAGTTTTTGGAGAGATTCGGTCGTAAAGGAACAAAATTTGTTTTGGAAGGCCGTATCCAGACAGGCAGTTATACAAACAAAGATGGACAGCGTGTATATACAACAGACGTTGTAGCCGAGAACGTTGAGTTTGCAGAGAGCAAGAATGCAAGTGGCGGTGGAGACTTCAACAGTACACCATCTGCTCCGTCACCAAGTGGAGCTGCCGGAGATGGCTTCATGAATATTCCGGAAGGAATTGATGAAGAGTTACCGTTTAATTAAAATCAGGAGGTAAAGAACATGGCTTACAATAAGACAGCTGAAGGTTCTTCTATGAAGAGAAGACCAATGCGCAGAAGAAAAAAAGTTTGTGTATTCTGTGGCAAGGACAATGTCATCGATTATAAAGATACCAACAAGTTAAAGAGATACATCTCTGAGAGAGGAAAGATTCTTCCTCGTCGTATCACAGGAAACTGTGCAAAGCACCAGAGAGCTCTTACAGTTGCTATCAAGAGAGCACGTCATTTGGCTATGATGCCATACGTTTGCGAATAAATCGTATGAAATGCGGACCAATTGTTTTCGGACAGTTGGTCCTTTTTTGGTGGATAGCTGTATCGATGAGAACGGAGAAAATATGGGACATTTTTATTTTGCGAGACACGGACAGACTGTGTGGAATGTAGAAAATAAAATCTGTGGAGCCACGGATATCGGTTTGACAGAAAATGGGCGGCAGCAGGCGCGAGAACTGGGACAGAAAATTTCGGACGAACAGATACACATTGATGAAATTTTATATTCGCCATTGAGCAGGGCGGCGGATACGGCGCGATATGTGTCGGAGATTACCGGGATTCCGGCGCGGGTGGAACCAAGGCTGATGGAACAGAATTTTGGCAAATATGAATCGACACCACGGGACGGAGCAGAATTTCGCGAGGCAAAGAAGAGCTTTGTGAATCATTACGATGGTGGAGAATCTATGCTGCGTCTTTGCCAGCGAATATACAATTTATTGGATGATATAAAAGAAGAGGCAGATGAGAAAGTGTACCTGCTTGTTGCGCACAACGGCATATCACGCGCGGTGCAGTCTTATTTTTACGATATGACAAATGACGAATTTGCCGCATTTGGAATAAGAAATTGCGAGATTCGTAAGTATGAGTTCAGGGGATAATATGGTTACATTAAATGATTATTTATATTCAGGAGATACGCGAGTTCTATAAATATATGGCACAGGAATATTACAAATGTAATTTTGACATATTATACTTGATTAGAAATTATGATGATGATACAATAATCCAAAATGTTGATTGATAAACATTTTTATTTTCTAAAATGTTGATTAAGTGCGATTATAGAAATGAATTTCATTATTTTGGGGTGCATTATGTTAAAAAGAAAAGCGGTTACTTCAATAAAAAACTGGATTAATACAAAAAATAAAAAATGTCTTGTTGTACAGGGCGCCAGACAAACTGGAAAAACGTATATTATTGAACGGTTTGCGGAAGACAATTATGAGGAACTGCTTGAAATAAACTTCAAGCAGATGGCTTCTGCTGCTGACATTTTTTCCGGTGATCTTACGGTGGATAATATGGTTATGGCAATGCGTTTCCGATTTCCTGAAAAGAAAATTCTGCCAGGAAAAACTTTGATTTTTCTCGATGAGATTCAGGAGTGTCAGGAGGCAATCACATCCCTTAAATTCTGGGCAATTGATAACAGATATGATGTTATTGTATCGGGATCACTTCTTGGAATTGATTATAAACGTGCATCGTCGTATCCGGTTGGTTATGTCGATTATCTGAGAATGTATGGAATTGATTTTGAAGAATTTCTCTGGGGAATGGGGATTTCTGAAGATATGATCGTAAATCTTTGTGGATATCTGGAATCAAAGACGGTGATACCAGAGGCGATTCATTCCCAAATGATGAATTATTACAGACAGTATATTGCAATAGGAGGTATGCCGGAAGCTGTACAGAAATATGTAGATACAAAGGATTTCAGAGAGATTGATAAGATACAGAGGAGTCTCTTATTAGGATATCAGTATGATATAGCACATTATGCAACTGCGGAAGAAAAGGTAAAGGCAGAGAAATGTTATCTTTCCCTTGCAAAGCAGCTGCTTGATAAAGAAAACCACAAATTTCAATATAAAGAAGTTGAGCATGGAGGCAGAGCACAAAAGTATTTTTCGAGTATTGAGTGGCTGCTTCGTGCAGATATGGTACATTTAAGTAAGCTTGTGACGGATGTTAGATTTGATTTAGATGATTATGCAAGAGATGATTTTTTCCGGGCTTATACAACTGATTTATCATTGCTCATGGCGATGAAGGACTTTTCATTAAAGCAGCGTATTGTCGAAAATACTTTAGAGGGAAATTCCAAAGGCGGTATCTATGAATACGCAATAACAGATGCTTTGTATAAGAAAGGATATCCGCTATATTTTTATAAAAATGAGACAACGAAAAGGGAAATAGACGTGGTAATCCAAAAAGATGGAATGGTAGTTCCGATTGAAGTAAAAGGAGGAAATACAAGGGCAAATTCTTTAAAGTCACTTATGAAGAACCATAAAGATATTTCTTATGGATACAAATTTGCAGATGGAAATATCGGTGTGGATGAAGATGGCATCATTACATTACCGCTCTATATGGTAGCATTTATTTGATGAACCTAAGAGATGGGTGAGATCGAGGAGATATTTCAGTTTATATTTACAAGAAGGCGGAGTTGTGCTATTCTTCTTGTTAACCAACAAGGGCGTTGATAGAGATTATCAACGCCCTTCTTTTTGTTGTTTAAGAGGAGGAAGCGATTATGGTGATAAAACAGGCAACAGAACAGGATTTTGCCATGGCAGTTTTTTCCCGACATTCTGGATGTCCGGTTCGACCTGCTATGGGTTTGAGTTGGTTTTGTGATTAGAGATTGTTGTAGTGTTTTATTAATCTTACAGTACGAAAAGAGGGAATAGTATGATACAAATTAGTGAAATATTAGAATTAGCTTTATTTAAAGATTTTAAAATTATTTGTGGCGAAAAATATCTGAGTAATTTGGTGAATGCTACTGTAATATTGGAGTATGAAAGCAGTCGCATGGAGTATGACGGCTATGGATATGGTTATTTTGTTTTACTTTCTTATTTTTTCGCAGATAAAGACCCCGAATTAGTCAATGGAACATTAAAAACATTGATTCAAAAACAAGTTTCCGGAATTGCGATAAAAATCCCACCGGAAAAGGAACTGCCACAGGATATTATTGAGCTGGCAAAAATTTATCATGTTCCATTACTTACATTTTACGATCAGTTCATGGAGGATCTGATTATTTGTATTAATGAATCTATGAAAACGCGCGCGCAGTATGTTGTTGCAGAAGAGAAACTAAATTCAATCATAAATGAAAAGCATCAGCCATCTACAATTAAAAAAATAGCATTAGAGATTAATCCAAATTTTTATTCAAATATTATTGCAGTAAGTATATCGTCTGGGGATACATCGAATAACCTTAAGATTCACACATATTTTGACAGGTTGATGTATCGGCAGTACCGGGATACAAGGATTCATGACTATTCTTTTGTGAAAATGGGCCATGGAGTTGTGTTAATTTGTTCTTATATGGAAGATAATTTGCCGGAAAGCTATCAGGAAATTGTGAATCATGTATATGACATTTTGATAAATACAGGGTTTCAGCCAACATCTTTTTACATTGGAATATGTGATGAACTAATGACATTGGAGAGACTAAATGAATCCGTTGTAAAAGCAAAAAATGCAAATGTTGTAAGTCAGTTTATGGAATGTAATAATATTGCATATTCAAGGATTGGTGTATATAAATATATCATGTCGATTGTAAATAATCCGATACTGTATCATGAAGTGGAAGACAGTATTTTCGTATTACAGAAATATGATGCTTCTCATGATGTAAATTTATTAGAAACAGTAATCTCATATATTAAAAATAATGGGGATTATGCCAAGACATCAGAAGAATTATTCCAACATAGCAATACAGTGCGTTATCGAATTCGAAAAGCGGAACAGCTTCTTAATTTACCGGAGAATACAGCGAATGAAGAAATGGCAATTGTGATTCGAAGTTATCTGCTGCATAATCTGATTATGTAGTAGATCGATGGTGTGAGATTTTTCTGTAATGGTGCGCGCTTGCGCGCAAAAGTGTGCGTTAATCGCACACTTTTTATTATGCATTTAAGAAAGGATTTCTTTCATGATTTTGATAAATTTTTCATTCATTTCGGGTTTTCCAAGACTTACACGGTTCATTCCAATCGGTGCTCCGATTAAGACATCCTGTTCTTCCAGCTTTGTATAGACTTCCATGTTATCAATCGGTGCCTTAAACAAGATAAAGTTTGTCTGAGAGTCGTATACTTTACAATTTAATTCACGGAGTGCTTTGGTGACTTTATCACGTTCCTGCGCATTTATATTTTTAACCATAGAGACGTGCTCTTGATCTAATGTGGCAGCGGCAGCAGTCTTCTGACCAATATAACTTACGTTCCATGCATTGCTTGATTTGCCAAAATGATCCGCCATAACAGGATCTGTAATTGCATAACCGACACGTAAACCAGCCATTCCATATATCTTTGAAAATGTTTTCATAATAACTAACGGTTTGTCGATGCCCTCTTTAATAAGTTTTAACATGCTGTAACAATTTTCATCTGTGACGAATTCCAGATAAGCTTCATCAATTATCGTAATAACATGTTTTGGTACTTTTCGAATAAAATCTTCCAATTTCTTTGAGTCAATGAATTTACCTGTAGGATTATTTGGATTGACAACAACAAGAATTTTCGTTTTATCAGTTACTGCGGCGAGCATTGCATCCAGATCATAATTCATGTCATCATCCAGTGGAATCGGAACCGTTACGGCACCATAATCATTGGCAACATCACGGAAGGCTTCATAACTTGGATCTCCGAAAATGAATTCATCGCCAGGATTGATAAATAATTCTCCTAACATGTTGATCATTGCGCTGGAACCAGGTCCCACAACAACGTTTTCAAAATCAAGGTCATACAGTTTGGCAATATTGGTTTTTAATTCAACAGAAAACCAATCCGGATAAATGTATGGAGTTTTTATCGCTTTTTCTAATGCTTCCTCGGAGAGAGGACCAAGACCATAAGGACTTTCGTTATAATTTAAACGATATACATGAGGCGGCGTAGAACTGCTTTTCTGACGTGCGGCCCGCAAACTTTCTGGTTTTACCTGCATAGGTTTTCTTAATAATTCAATATATTTCTGCATAAGATCAACACTCCTTTTCCTAGTAAAAAAATTGGGTTAACGGGTTCGTGTGTGAGGTAATGTATTTTATTTGGTTACCACTGCTATGAGGTGCATTTTAATACTTCGCAAAATGGAAAACAATGTAAATTTTACAAAATAAATTGGATATAATTTAAAAAATTACATTTTTTCGTAAATTTACCAAAATTGTTTGACTTTTCCATGGGACATAATTACATTTAAAAATGTTTCATATTATTTATACGGAATAGATAGGAGGTTCATATGCAAGAGACGAAAGTTATTTTTAATAGAAAGTACTTAATAAAATTAGTTTTGCCCCTGGTAGTTGAACAAATTTTGGCAGTTACGGTTGGTATGGCGGATATGATCATGGTATCAGGTGCAGGCGATACTGCAGTTTCGGGGGTGTCGTTAGTAAATACCATCAGTAATTTACTTATTTATGTATTCAATGCACTGGCTACCGGAGGAGCAGTAGTGGCATCCCAGGCTTTAGGGGCGAAAAAGAAAGAGACAGGAAAGATTGTTGCAAATCAGCTGATCCTAATTTGCATTATTTTTTCAGTAATCATAGCTGGAATATGTATACTGTTTGACAGGCAGATTTTAACGCTGATCTATGGAAAGGTAGAACCGGAGGTTATGGAACAGGCAGTTACTTATCTGTTTATTACAGGATTTTCCTTTCCTTTTATTTCGGTATATGATGGAGCATCTTCGTTGTTGCGTTCTATGGGAAAGGCATCGACATCTTTGATTGTGTCAGCAATCATGAATGGTATTAATATTCTCTGCAATGCAATTTTTGTATTTGGTTATGGAATGGGAATTGCAGGTGTTGGATACGGAACTTTGATTTCACGAGTTGTTGCTGGTCTGATTGTAATTGTCCTATTGCGGAATGAGAAGTATGACTTACATATAGATAAGTATTTTCGTTTTGGATGGGATGGAAAAATTATTGGTAAAATCCTTCGAATAGGTATTCCAAGTGGCATTGATAATGGTATGTTCCAGATTGGTAAACTGTTTACACAGAGTTTGATTACAAGTTATGGAACGGCTGCAATAGCAGCAAATGCAACTGGAAGTACGATTGAGTTATTGGCAACCATACCGGCTTCGGCAATGGGACTTGCACTTACTACTGTGGTAGGGCAATGTGTGGGTGCCGGGGATTATGAAGCAGTAAAATCTTATTCAAAGAAATTGATGAAATGGGCATATGTTATGTTGTGGGGGTTAAATATTGTTATTATTTTTATGACTCCGACAATTGCAAGCTGGTACAATTTATCACCGGAAGCAGATCATCTGGCACGAATTCTGATTTGGTATCATAGTGCCTGCTGTATGGTAATGTGGCCGGCGGCATGGACACTTCCTGCAATACTTCGAGCAGCGGGTGATGTCAAGTTTGTGATGGTATCATCAATCGTTATTATGTGGGTATTCCGTATAGGTTTGGCTTATGTAATTGGTGGAATGATGGAGCCGATGGGCTTAGGTGTATGGGGCGTGTGGATAGCAATGACGATCGATTGGCTTGCACGCTGTGTAGCAAATGTATGGCGCCTAAAGAGTGGAAAATGGAAGAGAGGCGCCGTAATATAAATGCATGATAGAATGTTTAAATAAGCATAAATCAAATACCGCCTTTCAATGGTTTCTAATTGAATCATTGAAAGGCGGTATTTTTATGATTTTACAGAATTGTTGTTAATTGATTACAGAGGTTGGAGTTCCGTTCAAGTATGCTTTGAAGTTTTCAATTGCGATGCCAATCGCTCTCAGACGGGATGCTCTTGTTAACCATGCGATATGTGCGGTAATAGAAGTATTATTCAGATGAAACAGAGGATTGTCTTTCTTTGGGGGTTCATCACGCAGTACATCAAGACCTGCGCCATATACTTTACCGGAATGTAATGCATCGGCTAAAGCTTCCTCTACGATTAATCCACCCCGGGCAGTGTTGATTAAGATGACACCATCTTTCATTTTGGCAAATGCTTCCGCATCAAAGGTATTTTCCGTTGAAGGGGTTAATGGTGCGTGAATGGAGATAACATCACTTTCTTTCAAGAATGTATCAAAGTCAACCTGTTCAATAAAATCGTATTTAGGATCTGTTTTTTTGTGACGGGAATAACTTATGACACGCATTCCAAATCCCTGGGCCATTTTGGCAAATGCAAATCCAATAGCACCAAGTCCGAAGATTCCACAGGTTTTACCATAAAGCTCAATTTGAGGAGTAAGTACTTCACCAAAGGTTTCATAATCCTTGAGAGTAGCATGATCCCAATCGATTTTCTTTACATTTTCCGAATGGCGTTCTACATGATGGCAGATTTCCATGAGGAGTGCCCAGGCATATTCAGCAATTGTTTGAGCTCCATATATGGTATTTGTGATTACCATATTCTTTTTTCTTGTCATATCAACATCAAACTCACCGAAACCATGTCCGAGCGTAGCAACATATTTTAAATTCGGATGCTGACTTAAAAAGTCCTCATTTATATTATTGCCATTTACCCAGATTCCGATGGCTGCGTCTGCATCACCAATTACAGGATGTAACATTTCATTGGAAGGGTAGCCATCGAAGTGATGAATCACAAGCTCATCTACCTCTGGAAGATCCTGCAGGACTTTCCAACGTATATCCATATCTTCTTTTGTAATGTCCGGTTGTAGTACCGGTTCTGGAATTACAACAACTTTCATAAGTAGTACCTCCTTTATTGATCTAATAAGTGAAAGAATATGTGATGTTGGGAAAAAAGTCAACGATTCATGAGATATTGACTGAAAATTTGGAAAATAGACAAGAAGTTTTGTAATTTTTACAAAAAGAAAGTGATTTGGTTGACTTAACGTTGGATAAATGATAAAAATATGCTTGTGTGAGAGAGGTGTAGGAAACACTTACTGTAAATTAACAATTTTATATGAGAGATAAATGCAGCAAAGGTGCTATAAAAAGCATCTTTGCTGTTTTTTATTTTTTCGAACCGAGGAAAGGAGATGGATCTATATGGTAAAGTACATCATTAAACGTGTACTCATTGGAATACTTACTCTGATTGTATTAGTAGCCATCACATTTGCAATGACAAAAGTAATGCCAGGAAGTCCATTACAGTCAAAAAATGTATCCGGAGAAGTTCTTCAGAAAATGGAGGCAACATATGGATTGGACAAACCACCGGTAGAGCAGTTCTTTATTTATTGTAAGAACCTGTTACATGGAGATATGGGAACATCTTATAAGAAGATTGGTAAATCCGTTAATGGGATTATTGCTCAGACAATGGTTCCAACATTGAAACTTGGAGCAGTTACATTTGTATTGGTGCTGGTAGTTGGTATTGGATCAGGAATACTGATGGCAAGATCAAAAAGCAATGTAACCAAAGGAATCTGGTTATCAGCATTAACACTTGGTGTAAGTGTTCCAAACTTCATTGTAGCATTATTACTTCTTATTATATTTGGTGTGGAACTTCGAATATTCCCGGTATTAGGACTTACGACTCCAATGCATTATGTTTTACCGGCAATTGCACAGGGACTATATCCAATATCAGCAGTAGCAAGACAGACGCAGAATAGTTATGAAGAAGTAATGCGACAGGATTATATCACAATGGCAAAGGCAAAAGGTATTAGCAAAACGACATTACTGTTTCGACATATTTTAAAGAATGCGATGCTTCCGGTAATTACATATATGGGACCAATGGTAGCGTTTCTTTTAACAGGAAGTGTAGTAATTGAACAGATTTATACAATACCTGGAATTGGAAAAGAATTTGTATCAGCCATTACAAATCATGATTATACCGTGGTTATGGGAATCACAATTTTCATAGGTGCAATCATTATTGTCTGTAATTTATTGTCGGATCTTATTTGCGCAATCGTAGATCCACGTGTTAGAAAATCATTATAAAAGGAGGAAACGCTCATGAAAGCAATGGAAGAAAAATTATTTCGGAAGTTAAAAGACGAAGAAAAAAATGATGAGTTTATTGCAGTTGAGAGTAGAACATTTCTCCAATCTGTCTGGCATGACTTTATCGGAAACAAAAGAGCAGTTGTAGGTGCAATTATTTTAATTGTTGTTGTTTTACTGGCTATTTTCGGACCGCCATTTTGTAAGTATTCCTATGACGAACAGAATATGGCTCTTCGAAATGCATCCCCTAGCTTTGATCATTGGCTTGGAACCGATAAAATGGGTCGTGATATTTTTGTAAGAATCCTGTTTGGAGCCAGAATTTCATTGGCAGTTGGATGTCTGGCCGCTGTTATTAACCTGATTGTTGGAACAATTTATGGAGGAATTGCCGGTTATGTAGGTGGCAAAGTAGATATGATCATGATGAGAGTTGTTGATATTATCTATTCGGTTCCTTCTATGTTATATATCGTTTTAATCATGTTAATCTTTGGCGCAAGTGTTGTGAGTATCATGTTAGGTATTTCTATTACCTGTTGGATTGACATGGCACGAATTGTAAGGCAGCAGGTAAAGAGTTTAAAAGAGCAGGAATTTACAATGGCAGCATTTGTTTTGGGTGCCGGTTCAAGCAGAATATTACTTAAGCATTTGCTGATTAATACAATGGGACAGATTATTGTAACCGTTACACTGATGGTTCCGCAGGCAATCTTTACAGAGGCCTGGCTGAGTTTCTTAGGTGTAGGTATTTCCGCACCGATGGCCAGCTGGGGAACATTAGCACAGGATGCAAGAGAATTGATTATGACATATCCAATGCAGACAGTTTATCCAATGATAGCAATCTGTATTACAATTTTCTCTTTCAACTTTGTAGGTGAAGGATTAGAAAAAGCACTTGATCCAAAGAGAAAAAGATAAGGGGTGATTTGTATGAGTTTGCTGGAGATTAAAGGATTAGAAACAGAATTTCAAACAGAACAGGGTGTTGTGAAAGCGTTGCGCGGAATTAATTATACGGTAGACCGGGGGGAGGTCCTTGGTATTGTAGGTGAATCTGGATCTGGAAAAAGCGTTGGTATGCTTTCACTTATGGGATTGCTTGCTCCGAATGGTACTGTTACTGCAGGTGAAATGATATTTGATGGAGAAGATATTTCACCGATTAAGTATAAAACCAAGAAGGAAAAGAAGGAATACGAAAAGAAAATGAATCAGATTCGTGGAAATGATATTAGTATGATTTTTCAGGATCCAATGTCCTATTTAAATCCGATTGTTACGATTGAAAAACAGATGACAGAAGGTATTCGTTTTCATACAAAGTGTTCGAAAAAAGAGGCGGTACAGCGTGCAATTGAATTAATGAAAATGGTTGGAATTCCGGCACCGGAATCCCGGTTAAAGCAGTATCCATTTGAGTTTTCCGGTGGAATGAGACAAAGAATCATTATTGCGATTGCTTTAGCTTGTAATCCAAAATTAATTGTTGCCGATGAGCCAACAACTGCTTTGGATGTTACTGTACAGGCACAGATTCTGGACTTATTAAAAGATATTACAAAGGAAAGCAATGCCGGAGTCATTATTATTACCCATGATCTTGGAGTTGTCGCTTCCTTATGTGACAGAATCAGTATTATGTATGGTGGCAATATTATGGAAGAAGGCACCACCGATGAAATATTCTACGATCCAAAGCATCCGTATACAAAGGGTTTGTTAAATAGTATTGCTAATTCAAATGTAGATCATAGAGAACCATTAAAACCAATTCCGGGAACACCACCAGACTTGTTAAAACTTGGTGATCAGTGTCCATTTGCATCCCGATGCAGTGAGGCAATGGAGATTTGTACAAAAGCTTCTCCTCTTGTAACAGAATTTGGAGAGACACATAAATGTAAATGCTGGCTGCATTGTAAGGAACGCTGGCATGAAGTATTGAAGGGAGAGGATGCATATGAGTAACGAAGCACCTTTATTAGAGGTAAGAAATCTGACAAAGCATTTTCCCGTAGGGCATGGAAAAGAAGTACATGCGGTAAATGGAGTTTCTTTTACTTTGGAAAAAGGAGAAACATTAGGAATTGTAGGAGAATCCGGTTGTGGAAAAAGTTCTATGGGAAGAACTATTTTAAAAGTTCATGAACCAACGAGCGGACAGATTATTTTTGAAGGAAATGATATTACAAATCTTAGTAATAAAAAAATGTTTCCTTACAGGAAAAAAATGCAGATGATTTTTCAGGATCCGTATGCATCTTTAAATCCAAGATTTACAGTTGGAGAGATTATTGAGGAACCAATGATTATTCATAAAATGGGTACGGCACATGAGAGAAAAGCGATTGTGCAGGAATTGATTGAAACCGTAGGTCTTAAACCTGACCATATCCGACGTTATCCTCATGAATTTTCAGGTGGTCAGAGACAGAGAATCGGAATTGCCAGAACATTGGCGTTACGTCCGGAATTTATCGTATGTGATGAGCCAATATCAGCATTGGATGTGTCCATTCAGGCACAGGTCATCAATCTGTTGGAAAAGCTACAAAGAGAAAGAGGATTCAGCTATCTGTTTATCGCTCATGACTTGGAGATGGTATATCATATCAGCCATAAAATTGGTGTTATGTATTTAGGAAATATGGTAGAGCTTGGATCATCGGATGATGTATACAAGAAGCCATTACATCCATATACAAGAGCATTGATTTCTGCAGCACCGATTGCAGATCCGCATCTTGCGAAAGAAAAAAAACGTATTATTTTGGAAGGTGAGGTGCCAAGTCCACTGAACCCGCCAGCAGGATGCCCGTTTGCAGGCCGATGCAGATATGCGTCGGAATCATGCAGACAAAAGAAGCCGGAAAATTACGAGTATGACAATCGTAAGGTGGCATGTAATTTGTATTCTCCAGAAAATCTTGCAAAGTATAAGGCGGTGGGTAAAACGCCAGAGCAGATTTTAGTAGAATAAATGGGCTGATGTTCAAACAAGGAGGAAACGCTTATGAAAAAGACAAGAAAAATGGTGGCAGTATTATTATCAACGGTAGTTGCAATCGGTGGCCTTACAGGATGTGGTGGAGGCGGAAGCAGTAGCACCGTACAGACAAATGATAAAGGAGAAATTACAGAATTGGTTGATGCTGTACAGCCGGAAAGTGGAGAGTATGATCCGGCAGGAGCCGCAGCATATGAGTATTTCAGTGTACAAACAAATTGTTATGAAGGTTTTGTATCATACGATGAGGAAGGTCAGATTCAGCCAGCAGCTGCAGATCATTGGGATGTTAACGATGAAGCAACGGAGTATACTTTTTATATCCGCGATGATGAAAAGTGGTCAGATGGATCCGATGTAACAAGTGCAGATTTCGAAAATACGATGAAGAGAGCTTTAAATCCGGACAATGGTTCATGGTATGTTGATTTCTTATTTGTCATTAAAAATGCACAGAAATGTTTTAATGGAGAATGCGATTTCTCAGATGTAGGTATTGAATGTATCGACGATAAGACCATTAAATTTACATTGGAGGAGCCGTGCTCATATTTCCTTGATTTATGTAAGCTGCCAACTTACATGCCATCAAACTGCAAATATGCAACAGATGATAATAAGGACTGGGATATGAATCCGGAACAGAACTTAGGTAATGGACCATATCACTTATCTGAGCATGTGGATGGTGACCATGTATCATTCGAAAAAAATGAGTATTATAGAGATGCCGATAAAGTAACTGTATTAAAAATCACAGATAAATTTATGGATGACGATCAGGCGAAAGCATCTGCTTATCAGACAGGTGAGATAAATATTTTACAGGGAGCTCCAAGCGATATTGCTGAGTCTTATGAAGGTAAGGACGATTTGAGAATTCGTGAGGTACCTCAGACAAATTATATTTTATTTAACATTAACGAGAAGCCGTTTGATGATGTCCGTGTACGTCAGGCATTTTCATTGGCATTGAATCGTAAAGATATTGCTGCAGTAGTAGGTACGGCGTGTGAACCGGCAACAACATTTGTTGGAAAAAATTATAAGAGTAAAACAGATGGAACAAAATGGAGCGACCTTCAGGATGAATTACTGGAGGAGAATTTAGAGAAAGCAAAACAGTTACTTGCAGATGCAGGATATCCGGATGGTAAGGGACTTCCAACAATTACCTATACATACCCGGCAATGAGTTACGAAGCAAATGTAGCACAGGTTTTACAGGCAGAATGGAAAGAACTTGGTGTTGATGTAAAACTGGAAGCTATGGAATATGAAGTTTATGTTGATGAGAGACGAAGCGGTAAATTACAGATGGCCAGAATGCAGTGGTATGCAGATTATAATGATCCTACAAGCTGGCTTAAGATGTATCAGACGGGCAATGCTCAGAACGATGTAAATTGGAGTAACGCAGATTATGATAAGTTAATCGAGGAGTCTGATAAGAACCTCGATGAGGCAAGTCGTCAGGAACAGTTGCTTGCAGCAGAGAAGATTCTGGTTTCAGATGATACTGTAATTTGTCCATTATTCAGTGCTTCGAATCAGGATTTGATCGATCCGTCATTAACTGGATATTACAATGATGGATTGGCATATACATTCTGGTATAATGCACATATCAAGGAGGATACAAAATGACAACAGAAAAAGTAAATGATCTGGAGCTGGTAAAGTTATCTGATTATTTCCGGCCGGAGAAATTCCGTATTATTCCGGGCTCTGCAATCACGGAACGTGGAGGAATCAGTGAAATGCCGGCAATATTCAATTTTTATTCGGATTTTGCAAAGCGTTTAACATTTGATTTTTCTTCTATGCTTGTTATTTATGGTTTTGGAATTTTGAATGATAAGCTGATAGAAATCAACAAAAGCAAATATGTTGGTTATGAAGAAGAAAATGTTTTAAAGAGAGTAACATTCAATGATTGCGGTCAGAGATTTGTTATGGTACTGGAGCTGAGTGATGCACCAGATAAATTGTTAGCAGTTACAGCTGATGAGGTGGCGTATTTATTAAATAATTGTTTACATCCAAGAAATGTATATTAGAGTATATATGACATGCTTGTAGGAAGAGAAAAGAAAAAAATTATTTTATTGATGAGTTATCGTGGATGGATACACAAAAAAGTGATTTGAAGGTGGCGCTTGAGAACTTTTGGAATGGATTTGCATCAGCCAGAAAGGACATTTTGTTTCAGGGAGTGTGAGGAATATGCAAAAGGGGGATGTGAAAAAACTCGATTGAGTTTTTTCGCATCTCCCTTTTTGTACCTGTTGTGTATAAATGACTGAAATCATGCGCAAAGAAAGTGCACTTCCCCTACCCCATAGAAATCCTTTTTTTGAATCTATGCGGCAGTTCTGTTTCTCATCTTTTTTTCTGATATTTATATAGATTGTGGCCTATCGCCACGAGTAAAACTTCCAGTTTGACTGAATGAATACCTCTTCGGACAATTCTCTTGTACTAACGGTCGTTTTTCATAATTCCGAAAGTGTCTTCTGCTTGTATCGAACGGTTCATTCGTAATAACGCACCGTGGATACTTTCTAGGTTTTCGATTACTTCCTGATGCATGGAAGTTAATTCCTGATTGATCCTAACAAAGAGAAGAGTACAAAGCTTCTCAATGATGTACCGCAGATAGGAATTCCAATGAGTGATTTTATTATAATAGGTAACGGACTGTATTACAGTTTTTATGAGAATCTTGCAGCGTAAAAGCGTTGAGAGAGGCGCAGTTGGAAAAAGAGAGGAAACTAAAAAGGTTAACAGCTCTGCTTTTAATGATATTATTAGAGCTTATTGTAAGTTGGCGTTGAATGATGCGGGAGTCGACGAAAAAATGGCAGATGCAGTTATGAGTCAGTTTCGTCATTTGTTTGATACGATATCAGCGAAAAAAGCATTAGATAATATGAAGTGACCTCACATTTGTAGCAACGTGGATTTACCTGTATACTAGAGTTTGACAAGAACAAAGGTAACAGGGATTACCGCATACAAAAGGAGATCACTCATATGAAAAGAATACTAAAAATCGGCATGGATGTCCATACCACAAATTACACATTATGCGCAATGGAACCAATCATCGGTGAGGAT
>CABJAV010000031.1 GCA_902363675.1 Lachnospiraceae bacterium
AAGAAGTGGAATGAACGTGGTGAATTTCATTATCAGTAAAGATTTACTTGAAAATAGGATAAAAGATGGAGCTGGTCTGCTCAATCCCTTATCCTATTACTTAGCAAAAGTTGGAATATAAGTTGTAGAGCCGTATACGAGATCCGTACGTACGGTTCAATGGGAGGGGCGAGATAATTATTCTCCCTCTACCCTATTACAGCAAGAGCAAGCAAGCTTGCAAAAATGCGCACACTTTATTTCGTGGAAAAGATTAAGCTTCCGACAGATTCTCTTCTATAATAAAATTATTTACGTTTTTCCGCAGTTCTTCGGCTGAACTTTCCGCATCTTTTGCACCTTTCATTACTTCTGCAGATCCACTGGCAATGGATACGGTTTTTTGTGCAATGTTTGTGGTTCCGGCAGCGCTGTCATTGGAAGCGGAAGAAATTCCGTCGATTGCCTGTGTGATATTTGTGATAGAGGCAACCAGCTCCTCGGAGGTAGCACTGAAATCGGAAACAAGATCATTGATCTTTGCAGCATCCAGATTGTAATCATCGGCCATTTTTTCAAAATTGTTGAAACTTTCTACAATATCAGTGTCAACAAAATCCAACAGACGGTTGGAATCGCAGGTAAGATTTTTTACAGCATGATTTACATTTTCTGTGACAGACTGAATATTTGCGACGGCATCCTTGGACTGCTCTGCGAGTACACGGATTTCTTCGGCTACGACTGCAAAGCCTTTTCCGGCCTCCCCGGCACGTGCGGCTTCAATGGAGGCATTCAGTGCGAGCAGATTTGTCTGACCGGTGATTGCAAGAATGGAATCTGCAAGTACACCGATTTGTTCTACAACCTTGGCGTCTTCAAGCGCTTTTTCGAGGCCTTGCCGGATTTCAGAGAGCATTTGCTTTACTTTCATACGGTTTGCAACGGTCTCGTCTTTGGTCTGGGTGGCACGCTGATGGATTTCTTCCGCTTCTGTTGCTCCATCCTGCGCACGAATGGCGATTTCACGGGCCGCTTCTTCAATCTGTTGTGTCATACCGTTGATCTGTTCCGCAGAAGCAGCTGTTTCCTGTGTGCTGGCAGCAAGTTGTTCTGTGGTGGCAGAGACATCTTCAATTTCCCCATTCAGATTGAATACATGACTGTCGATCGATTCTACGACTGTATCGATATTGGCAGCTTCAATTTTTACCTGGGCAAGCAGGCTTCGCACGGATTCCCGCATTTTTTCCAGTTCATTTGCAAGCTGTCCAAAGTCATCTTTGCGTTTGAGCATAGGCTTTTGCATTTTTCTGGCGAAGTTTCCGCCAGCAATGATATCAAATTGATCTTTGATCTTCTTTAATGACTTGGTAATATCTCTGGAGATCATTGCAATAAGAATTGCTACAATGATAAGCATGGCAACGCAGGCTACAATCATTGTGGTAGCCTTTTTAACGGCATAAGATGAAAATTTTTCATCCTGTGCGGCAATTGCGGTATCAATATAGTCGATATAGTTTCCGGTGCCGACGACCCAGTCAAAAGGCTCAAAATATTCACTGTATGCACGCTTTGGAGACGGTTTCGTTTCTCCTACTTTTGGAAATACATAATCTGTATAGCCGCCACCATCTTCGACAGCAACGCGGATGATTTCTTTTACCATTTGATAACCTTTCGCATCCTGTGTTTCCATACGGTTGGTTCCTTCGGTATCACTTCCGAGCAGCACGACATTTGTTCCGTCGGATTGATCAATCCAAAAATATCCCGCATCTCCGTAACGCATCTGGCGAACTTCGTCTGCAGCAATTTTTTTTGCTTCATCAAGCGTGTAGGCTCCTGCTTTATATTCATCATAGATTTCGGAAAGAAGAGAAATCACGACACTGACCTGTTGCTTGATGGAATCATCATAACTTTGTCTGGATGATGCGTCGATTGTTTCGAGTGCCTTATCTTTTACCTGATTCATATTATTAATGGAAACGGCACTTGCTAATACTACAAGTAAAATTACCAAAGCCAGAATCAGGTTTAATTTTGTACGGACTTTGAGATTTTTCATAACAATATCCTCCTCTTTGAACATTAGCCTATTTACATGCAATTGTGCGATGTGTTTAATAAAATGTGATATTCAACCATTAAATTATAACATTTTACTATTGATTCGTCAATGAATGTACAAGTTAATATGATTGTGCAAATTGAAGACTATGAGAAAAAAGTGAAAAAACAGTTGACAGAATGATGTGTGGTGCTATAATAAAAACAAACATATGAATAATTGTTCATATGTTAGCAGAATGAAAAGCAAATGGGGAATCCCCCGGAAAGGAATTGGTTATGAAGAAGACATATAAGATCGAGGTAGATTGCGCAAACTGTGCAAATAAAATGGAGGAAGCTGCTAAGACAACTACAGGTGTAAAGGATGCAACCGTTAATTTTATGACGCTTAAAATGATCGTTGAATTTGAGGAAGGAACTGACGCAAAAGCCGTTATGCAGGACGTACTTAAAAATTGCAAAAAAGTAGAGGACGATTGTGAAATCTATATTTAAAGGAGCAGATGCATGAACAAAAAACAGATAAAAATGTTAGTGCGCATTATTACAGCTGCGGTGTTGATGATAGCTTTGACAGTGCTTGCAAAATTTGTCACATTGAACCGATGGGTGGAATTCATTCTGTTCATGGTTCCGTATCTGGTAATCGGATATGATATATTAAAGAAGGCGGGAAAGGGAATTCTGAATAAGCAGGTTTTCGATGAGAACTTTCTTATGGCTGTGGCTACCATCGGAGCGATTGCTTTGGGCGATTATAAAGAAGGTGTAGCTGTAATGCTGTTCTATCAGATCGGTGAATTGTTCCAGAGTTATGCAGTAGGAAAAAGCCGCCGTAACATCACTGAACTGATGGACATTCGTCCGGATTATGCGAATATTGAGCGCGACGGACAGTTGGAAAAAGTTGATCCGGATGAAGTTGAGATTGGCAGCATCATTGTTGTACAGCCTGGCGAAAAGGTTCCGATTGATGGTATTGTTGTAGAAGGTAAATCTACACTTAACACAAGCGCACTGACAGGAGAGAGTGTTCCGCGTGAAGTTGCCACAGGCGAGGAGATTATCAGTGGATGTATCAATCTGTCTGGTTTGTTAAAGATTCAGACAACAAAAGAGTTTGGAGAATCCACAGTTTCCAAGATTCTGGATCTGGTGGAGAATGCCAGCTCAAAGAAATCCCGTTCCGAGAATTTTATTTCAAAATTTGCACATTATTATACACCGGCAGTATGTTACGGTGCACTCGCACTGGCGATTATTCCGCCACTTGTGCGCATGATTTTTATGGGACTTCCGGCAGACTGGGGTGAGTGGATATACCGGGCACTGACATTCCTTGTTATCAGTTGTCCTTGTGCTCTTGTTATCAGTATTCCGCTTAGTTTCTTTGCAGGAATTGGTGGAGCGAGTGCTGCAGGTGTTCTTATCAAAGGATCGAATTATCTGGAGACTTTGGCACAGACAAAGACAGTTGTCTTTGATAAAACAGGAACGATTACACAGGGTGTGTTTGAAGTATGTGGTATCCATCAGCATTCCTGCAGCGAACATAAGAAAGCCGATGGAACCTGTCAGCCGGAATATACGGCAGAGGAACAACATCTTTTGGAATATGCGGCTTTGGCGGAATGCCACAGTACACATCCAATCAGCGTGAGCCTGCAGAAGGCATATGGAAAGAAACTTGACAACACCCGTGTGACCGATGTACAGGAAATCAGCGGACATGGTGTGATCACAACGGTTGATGGTCACCAGGTGGCAGCCGGCAATGACAAATTGATGAAAAAGCTTGGCATTGAATATCGTATGTGTGACTGTGTGGGAACAATCGTGCATCTTGCCATTGACAATGTATATGCAGGACATATTCTGATTGCGGATGTCATCAAGCCACATGCGGCAGAAGCCATGAAAAAGCTCAAAGCAGCCGGCGTGAATCGTCTGGTCATGCTCACCGGTGATGATGACCGTGTTGCACAGCAGGTGGCTGATGAAGTTGGAATTAGCGAAGTACACAGCAAGCTGCTTCCGGCCGACAAGGTAACACAGGTAGAACGTCTTTTAGAACAGAAGCAGGGAAAAGATGCACTGGCATTTGTCGGAGACGGAATCAATGATGCGCCGGTACTTTCCCGTGCCGATATTGGTATTGCCATGGGAGCGCTTGGATCGGATGCGGCAATCGAAGCTGCAGATGTCGTATTGATGGATGATGATCCAATCAAGATTGCCAAGGCAATTCAGATCGCAAAGAAATGTCTGCGCATCGTATATGAAAACATTTATTTTGCAATTGGTGTCAAACTGATCTGTCTCTTGCTTGGAGCCATCGGTATTGCTAACATGTGGGTGGCAATTTTTGCGGATGTAGGTGTTATGGTAATTGCAGTCCTGAATGCAGTTCGTGCATTATTTGTAAAGAAATTATAAATGATGAAAGGAAAACTATGGAAGAAAAAAAAACAGAGATCGAATGCTGCAGTGAAGAATGTGTACATGAGGATCTGCTGAAAATCGTAAATGACACGATGCCGGAAGAAACAGAATTATATGATCTGGCGGAACTTTTTAAAGTTTTTGGAGATTCTACCAGAATTCGAATCCTGTTTGTATTATTTGAAGCGGAAGTGTGTGTATGTGATCTTGCGGAAGCACTTCATATGACGCAGTCGGCAATATCCCATCAGCTTCGCATTTTAAAACAGAATAAACTGGTCAACAGCCGCAGAGAAGGAAAGTCGATTTTTTATTCGCTGGCAGATGGTCATGTGCGTACAATTATTGCTCAGGGAAGGGAGCATATCGAGGAGGACCATTGATTAAAATGGTCCTTTCTTAATTAATTTTTAAGTTTCTTTGAATATTGGTATTTTTCCTTTTTTATCCGCTATAATCAAAGCAACTTCAAAATCGAGGCAAAGAGAAAGAAAGGAAAAGACTATGGAAACAAATGAGACTATAATAAATGGAAGCGTACCAAATCAGGTGCCGGAGATGAACCCTGTACCACAGAAGAAAGGGAAGGGCGCATGGAAAGCGGTTGTAGCTGTTGTATTGACAGCAGGTGTTGTAGGTAGCACGACACTTTCCGCATTTAACCTTGCAACATTGAAATCTTATATTGCAACACAGAATGAGGATCAGAACGAAGAGACAACGGAAGATTATGTTACAATTGCCGAGCAGTATGAAATTAAGCCAACAACCAACATTTCGGATGCTTACAAATCCGGTGATACATCCAAGCTGACAGACCGTGAGAAAGAAACACTCGATATGGCAAAGGATGCTTTAAAAGAGATGAAGATCAAAGACGGCATGTCCGACTTTGAAAAGGAGAAGGCGGTCTATGACTGGATGACTTCTTCTTTGCAGTATGACAGCGGAGCACTGACCGTAATTCCAAGTACACAGGAAGACTGCGACAATCCATATGGTGTATTAAAGTATCACAATGCAGTGTGTGTCGGATATGCGACAACGTTCCGTATGTTCATGCAGATGATGGACATTGAGTGTATGGTTGAGCACAACACAGAAAAATATCATTCCTGGGATCTGGTCAAGATTGATGGAGACTGGTATATTACGGATATTTATTCCGATCAGGGAAATGGAAACTATGCGCATTTTAATATGACAGATGCTATGTGGGGACAGGAACAGAGCTGGGATCATGAATTCTTCCCGGCTGCAAATTCTCTGAAATATAATATGGCATACCAGAACAAGGAAACCGTAGATGATGTCTATGATATTCCAAAGGCACTGCGTAAGGCAATGAATGATAAGAAGGGTGCTATCATGATTGCATTTAACAAAGAAATCAAGGAATCCGATGCAGAGATTGCGAATGCAATCGCATCTTCTATCAGTGAACTGTTAATGAATGGAAATTATAAGGATATGCCATATTCACTGAATTCTTATAACTGGGTAAAAGATCCGGATGGAGACAACTATCTGTTCAATGTATCAATGGGAACTTATAATACCACCGACAATGCACAGAACTTAAGCGACAAGGAATTAGAGAAAGTTAATAAGGCAGTACAGAAAGCCTTTGATGGTCTGACACCCGCAGATAGCGGAATGTATGATGGGGGATCGGACAATGTGACTACCTCTACCACAGATATTGATGGAATGACGAAAGAACAATCCGTAGAAAATGGCGCTGTGATCGGCGGAACAGACGCTATGGAAGAACCTGTCGTGGGAGAATAAACGTATGAAAAAAATATTAAGTATGATTTTAATATTTTCTACAGCGCTGATGCTGTTGTCTGGTTGCGGACAACAGACATCTGATACGGTCAGCATGTATGATTTGCGCCAAACGATGGAGGCTGCGGACAGCAGCCTTCCGGAGATGCTTTGCGCAAGCAACAGTGATGATGACCCGGATGAAAAATTTGCAAATGTTTCGGATATGGATTATAAAAAGGTGGAAAGTTTTTTTATAAGCTATGCGAAAGAAGGCGGAAAGGCCGATGAGATCGTGGTAATTGCTGTCAAAGACAAAAATGATGTGGATGAGGCAGTAAAAAGCCTTGAGAGTCACAGGGAAGACCGCAAAAAACTGTTGGAACAGTATGAGCCGGAACAGGTCAAGCGAATCGAGGATGGCGTCGTATTTTCCCAGGGACAGTATGCGGTACTGATTATTTGTGATGATGTAAGCGCTGTACGATCTGCTTTTGAGAAAGCGGTGAAATAACAGGTCAGATTTTCTACAAAAATCTGACAGCAGAAAACGAAAATAGGAAAAAGACTTGCAGTGAAGTTTTACGGCAAGTCTTTTTTTACGCACAAAAGACTTTCGTATTGGTATTTGTCAGGGGCTATGTTAGAATAAAAATAACTACAATTATATGAGAAAGCATCAGGTAAAATCTGTGACAGAATTAGAAGCATATTATAACAAGTTTAATGAAGAAAAACGTTTGGACAGCCGGCATGGCAGAGTGGAGTTTGTGACAAGCATGCATTATATCCACCAATGTCTGGAGGAAGTTGCGGCAGGCAGGGAAAAAGAGGAGATCTCCATTTTGGATATCGGTGCAGGCACCGGACGTTACAGTGTACCGCTTGCTTTGGAAGGATACGATGTCTCGGCGGTGGAACTGGTAAAGCATAATCTGGGACGGTTGAAACAGAAAACAGACCGTGTGAAGGCCTATCAGGGGAATGCATTGAAGTTAAAACGGTTCGAAGATGATATGTTTGATGTGACACTGCTGTTTGGACCCATGTATCATCTTCATGGACCAGATGAAAAGTTGCAGGCCCTGATGGAAGCCAAGCGTGTGACAAAGCCCGGCGGACGTATTCTTGTAGCTTATATTATGAATGAATACAGTGTGATCACTTATGCAATTAAGGAACGACACATTTTAGAGGGAATAAAAGAAGGAATGCTGGATGAACAATTTCATTGTACCGAGAAAGCAAATCCGTTGTACAGTTTTGTCCGTTTGGAAGATATGGAGCGACTGAATGAACAGGCGGGGCTCATCCGGCAGAAAGTGATTGCAGCAGATGGAGCCGCAAATTACATTCGGCCATTTTTGAATGCGCTGACAGAGGAAGAGTTTGATGCGTTCATACGCTATCACATGTCGACTTGTGAGAGAATGGATCTCATGGGAGCAAGTGGACATACGGTGGATATATTGACAAAATAAAATATGGATAAAATTAATTGGAGCGACGTATGAAAAGTAAAAGGATCATGGCGGGAATTCTGGGATTCTCCCTTGTGCTTGCAGGCTGTGGAATAAACAGTGCACAGACGGATGTAACGCCGAAAGATACAACGGAGCAACTCGCAAAGGCGGAAACATCAGAAGAGACAGAAAATTTCACAACGCAGACTACCGAAATACAAACAGAGCCGGAGACAGAGACGCAGGTGGAGCCGGTGGTGCAGAAGGTGACCATCACGGCGGTTGGGGATTGTACGCTTGGTGTAACGCAAACACATGGGTACGCGGGCTCTTTTCATGAATATTATGATAAATATGGGGAAGATTATTTCTTTAAGGATGTCCGCTCGATATTTGAACAGGATGATTTTACGCTGGTGAATCTGGAATGTGTCTTATCCAATTCCAATGACCGGATCGAGAAAACCTGGAATCTGAAGGGAAAACCGGAATATGTGGGGATTCTTACCGGAAGTTCCGTAGAGGGGTGCAGCCTCGGTAATAATCATACCTATGATTACAGTGAATCAGGACTGCAGGATACGATAAATGTGTTGAATGACGCAGATATTATATATGGACTTAACGAGCATACAGCTACCTATACCACGGATTCCGGCATTGTGATCGGTATTGTTTCTGCAAATCTTCTGGCAGCCGATGAAAAACACGCCAATTACATTCGGGATGGAATTAAATCGTTAAGAGATGAGGGCGCAGATCTGGTGATCGCCAGCTGTCATTGGGGCATTGAGGGAGATCATTATCCGAACTCCTATCAGCAGGAGATGGCACATCAGGTGATTGACTGGGGCGCGGATGTATTGATCGGTTCGCATCCACATGTGCTGCAGGGGGTAGAATTATATAATGGAAAAGTAATCTGTTACAGTCTCGGAAATTTCTGTTTTGGAGGAAATCGGAATCCAAAAGTAAAGGATACGGCAATCTATCAGCAGACATTTACTTTTTCAGATGGGATTTTACAAAAAGACATTTCAGCCGATATTATTCCTTGTACGATCAGTTCAACAACGGCTCGAAATGATTTTCAGCCAACTGTCGCAGAGGGAGAGCGCAAACAGGCGATTCTTGATGATATGAATGACTATTCGAAACCATATAGTCAGGCAGGATTTGACAGTAGTGGTAAACTGATGGTATTAGAAGAAGAGGAATAGAGTATGAATTTATTTTTTACAGATAACCAAACCGCAAAACCGCAGACGCAGAATATGATGCCGGGAGCCCGCGAGGACCTCGGAGAAGGTCTGTATCCGCTTGACCATATCGGAGGATTTGATGTCAGACCCGGCTTTTTCCGAATGAATGGTTCTTACCAGACGGCGAAAGGTGTCAGTTTTACCGTAAGTTCTCACGGAGCAACGAGTTGTACACTTCTTTTGTTCCGTCCGATGGCGGCGGAACCATATGCAAAAATCCGTGTTCCGGATAATTACAAGATCGGTGACACATATTCCATTCTGGTATTTGGACTGAAAATCGAAGAGTTTGAGTATGCCTATCAGTTTGACGGACCGTATGATGAGGCGAAGGGAAAGCTTTTTAATAAAGAAAATATTCTTCTGGATCCATATGCACAGGCTGTCACAGGACAGAGAAAATGGGGCGAGCGTCCGGAAGGTGGAAAAGATTTCGTATATAAGGCGCGCGTGGTAAAAAGCACATTTGACTGGGGCGGCATATCGCAGCTGAAACATCCGTTTGAGGATCTGGTCATTTATGAGGCACATGTGCGCGGTTTTACAAAGGACAAATCTTCCAATGTCACAGGTGGCGGAACGTTTGAAGGCCTGCGACAGAAGATCCCATATTTAAAAGATCTCGGAATCAATGCGGTCGAACTGATGCCAATTTTTGAGTTCGATGAGATGGAGAGCGCCAGAGTGGTGGACGGCACACAGCTGTACAACTATTGGGGTTACAATACGGTATCCTTTTTCTCACCGAATACAAGTTATGCTTACAACGAGGAACACAATCATGAAGGCGATGAATTAAAACGCCTGATCCTTGAACTGAAGAAAAACGGAATTGAAGTAATTCTTGATGTAGTGTTTAACCACACTGCAGAAGGAAATGAGATGGGACCAAGTTTCTGTTTCAAAGGAATTGACAATAACATTTATTATATGCTGACACCGGACGGTTATTATTACAACTTTAGTGGTTGTGGTAACGTATTGAACTGTAATCATCCGGTCGTACGCCATTTTATCCGGGATTGTCTGCGCCACTGGGCAGTTGAGTACCGCGTGGATGGTTTCCGTTTTGATCTTGCTTCCATCCTCGGAAGAGATCAGAATGGTGTACCAATGGATAATCCACCGATTCTTGAGGCGCTGGCTTTTGACTCGATCCTCGGTGATATGAAGCTGATCGCGGAGGCATGGGATGCCGGTGGACTGTATCAGGTAGGAAGTTTCCCGTCCTGGAACCGTTGGGCAGAGTGGAATGGCCGGTATCGTGATGATATGCGCTGTTTTTTAAAAGGAGATCAGGGAGCGGCTGGCCGTGCAATTACAAGAATTACGGGATCGTCGGATATGTACGATCATACAAGCAGAGGATACAGTGCATCTGTGAATTTCCTGACCTGTCATGATGGATTTACATTGTATGATCTGTATTCTTATAATGAAAAGCACAATGAGAAAAATGGCTGGAACAACACGGACGGAGATAATAATGGACACAGCTGGAACTGTGGACAGGAAGGACATACCGATGATCCGGCTATTGAAGGATTGCGACGCAGGCTGGTAAAAAATGCGTTCGCGGCATTAATGTGCAGCCGTGGTCCGGCGATGTTCCTTGCCGGTGATGAATTCTGTAACACACAGTTTGGTAACAACAATGCGTACTGTCAGGACAATATTATTTCTTGGCTTGACTGGAATCGTCTGGAAGAATACAAGGAAATCCACGATTTTGCACGTTACATGATTCATTTTCGTGCCGCGCATCCAATCATCCGTAAAGACACAAAGGCAGCAACCTGTGGATTCCCGTTTATCAGTGTTCACAATGGAGAGCCGTATCGTGATTATACAAACTTTGATTCGCATTTGATCGGAATCATGTATGCCGGAAGAAATGCACAAGATACCGAAGATGATATTGTTTTCTATGGAATGAATTCCTACTGGGAGCCATTGAACATGAATCTTCCACCTCTGGCAGAAGGATATCACTGGAAAGTGGTTGCAAATACGTTTTGCGAGTATGAAGATGGAATTGATTTTGAACATTACACAGAACATGATAGAAACCGCATCCGCATCAAGGAGCGTTCTACCATTATTCTGGTTGCAGAAAATGACCAGACGGCGGAGCCGGAAGTAAATTCGGAATCAGATCCAGCCGCCATCTAATGTGATAATTTGTCCGTTGAGGTAGTTGCAATCCTCTGCAATGTGCAGGGCGAGTTGTGCAACTTCCTCCGGGGCACCCATGCGTCCGGCAGGAATTTCTTCGACCAAAGCGGCACGTTCTTCGTCGCTGAAGCAGCGGTTCATATCGGTATCGATGACACCGCAGGCGATGGCATTGACCTGAATGTTGCTCGGAGCAAGTTCCTTGCCAAGTGCGCGGGTAAAAGAATTGATTCCGCCTTTGCAGGCTGAGTAAGCGACCTCACAGGAGGCACCGACATTTCCCCAGACAGAAGAAATGCTGATGATCTTTCCGCTTTTTTGCGATACCATAGAAGGTACGCAGCAGCGGCAGGTAGAAAATACAGAGGTCAGATTGGTAGCAACTATATGATTCCAGTCTTCAATCTGCATATCTGTCAGCAGGCCAATGTAAGAGATGCCTGCATTGTTGACTAACACATCAATCTTAGAGAACTTTTCAAGTGTTTTATTCACCATCTGTTCGACAAAGGCATAATCGCCTACATCCCCTGTGAAAGTACAAATCTCTATATGATATTGTTTGGATAATTCATTTGCCAAAGCATCCAGCTGTGCGTCGGATTTGTGGCAGCAGAGGGCAAGATGATATCCGTTTTGAGCAAAAACGCGTGCCAGTGCAGCCCCGATTCCACGGGACGCACCGGTAATCAATGCAATTTTATTCATAATTTTATTCATCCTGTTTTACATCAGATCATGATCATATACTGCGCGTTCGCCACCGATGAATTTCAGGCGGGTGCGGGCACATACGACATGCGCATTTCCAATCTGTTTTGTCTCGATGCGGGTCGGTACAGCGACATCCTGCAAATGCATACCGATAAGTGTATCACCGATATCCATTCCTGCAGCAGCTTTGATGTGTTCCACGGCAACCGGATGCTTAAAGTTCTTGTATGCGGCTGTGGCGAATGAACCGCCGGCTTTTGGCTGTGGAACCACGTTGACCATCGGGTAACCATATTTTCTGGCAGCGTCTTTTTCAAGAATCAGTGCACGGTTTAAATGCTCACAGCACTGTGCAGCCAGGTATACGCCGTATTCCTTTGTTGCCTCATAGATTCCGGCAAAAACCATATCGGCCAGTTCCGGCTTCGAATGTGTTCCGATCGTTTCTCCACATACTTCACTGGTGGAACATCCCACAACAAAGAGATCGCCTTTTTCCAGTTTTGCTTTTTCAAGAATTTCTTTTGCAGCCTTATATGCTTCATCTTTTACTTTTTCCATGTTTTCCATCATAATTGAAACCTCCAATCGATCGTTGCAAGCGGGTGCGTTGTTCGGTAAATCATTGCACCGGTTTGCATTAATATCAGTATAGACCAATAGAAACAAAAAGCAAGGATTTTGATGATGTTGGCGATTCTTATATTTTGGCAGACAGAGGGATTGTCAAAATTTCCAGAATGGATACATAGGAAGAATACACAGATAATGTTGCTTTTGCAAAATATTATTTCGCTGGTAGTAGCAATTGTTGCATTAGCTTTGTTATGTTTGATTATATATATTGCGATTCAGTTTTTGCTTATATCAGGCGGATCATGATTATCATGAAGAGGGCGGAGAGTCCCTTGCTATGGTTCAGGAACTAAGCAGGAGCACTGCTATTTGCTTAACAGATTTAGCATGAAAAATCTTGACAAAACGGTCTACTCAAGATAGACTATAACCAATCTATTCAGAATAGACCAAAAAGGAGCGGAAAATATCATGGATATTGAATTAGGTGAAGTACAGGCAAAGTTTGCTGACATCATATGGGAAAGAGAACCAATAGCATCAGGAGAACTGACAAAAATCTGTGAGAAAGAACTGGGATGGAAAAAATCAACGACATATACAGTTCTGAAAAAATTATGTGAAAAAGGAATTTTTCAGAATGTCAACGGAACCGTTATATCAGTAATTTCGAAAGATGCATTTTATTTTGCCAAAAGCGAGAAGTTTGTAAATGAAAATTATAAGGGATCAATCCCGACATTTTTGGCAGCGTTTACAAGCAGAAGGAAACTTTCAAAAAAAGACATTGACGAGATACAGGAGATGATTGATAAAATCAGGGAGAATTAAAAATGAGAGAAGTATTTGCTGCGATTCTTGATAATGCAATGGTTGCCGGAATTATGATTTTGGTTATAGTTCTTATCCGCGTTTTTATGAGAAAAATGCCAAAGTTCATATGTCCGCTATTATGGGGATTGGTTGGGGTAAAATTATTAATTCCATTTGACATTCATAGTTCATTTGGGCTTCTTCCGAGTGACAAGATCGTGGAATACAGTAGTCAGGAGCAGGCACCTGTTATCGTAAAAACCGGTTTGCGTATGGTAGATGAAGGCACAAATCATTTTATTGGGAATAACATAAATTCCCCATCCGCCACCCCGGTGCAGGGGAATTTTTATGATGTATGTGTTTATCTTTGGCTGGCAGGAATTTTTGTATTATTCTTGTATATGCTTATTTCGAGTATTATGATGCGAAAAATGACTTCCTGTTCGGTTGCTGTAGAAGAAAATGTGCGTATTTGTGATGAGATTAATCGCCCGTTTTTACTGGGAATAATAAGACCGCAGATATATCTTCCATCAGGCATTGAAAAAGATAAATACGAGTACATCGTTGTACATGAGAAAATGCACATAAAACGTGGAGATCATATATGGAAAATATCAGGTTTTTTCCTGCTTGGTATTTACTGGTTTCATCCGCTTTGCTGGCTTGCATATTATCTGTTTTGTAAAGATGTGGAATTTGCCTGCGACGAAAAAGTGATCAGCGGACGGGATTCATTGTGGAGGGCAAATTACTGCCAGACTTTATTAGAATGTAGTACGAACCGTAGAAAAGTTATGTTTGTTCCACTGGGATTCGGAGAGGTAGGCGTAAAGGAGAGGGTGAAAAAAGTTATGGGTTATAAAAAGACAAAAATCAGCATTACAATTTTTCTTATACTGATCTGCGGTATCATTGTGATATGTTTTGGAATGCGGCACAATGGTTCTGTTGATACAAATAATTCCGCTAAACAGGAAGAGACGGTCGAAAATAAAAGCACAGAGCAGGAGAAAATTGCCGGACAAAAACCGACGATAAACCTTGACGATTATCCGGGCGCAGATGGTACGCATTTATACTACGCAGATGAAAATAAAATTATTTTTGCGGATTATTATGGGCTATTTGTCTATGATACAGAGAATCATAAATACATACAAAGTGTGGATTTAAAACCGATTGGCTGTGACAAAACACAGGGGGATGATGCATGTGAGATAGCGGTCAATAAAGACGGAACGAAAGTATATTTACATGTTATGTCGGATAAGGAAAACATGTATGAGTACTCTGTCGAAAATAATACATTCGTAAAAAAGAAGTATGCCCTTGACGAGAACAACTTGTATAAGGGAATTATCAACGACTCTGGATCTGAGGCAAATTTTACGACAAGTACAGGAAAAGAGAACTCCTATTATATTGTAAATGAATATAATAATCCATTGGGGGAACTTGGATATATACGTTATGATCCGGATGCCGACTATAATTTAGTATTTTCGTTATTTGTAACAGATGATTTGAAAAATGCGACCTACTTCAATCGTTCGGATATCTATGATATCGTCCGAGCTGAGATAAATTATGACGGAAAGCATTATGTGTGTGAAGACAAAAAAGTGCTTGCAGATATTCAAACAGGCTATGCGAATGCGGAAAAAGGATATGGTATGTCAGCCTGCCCGTTTACATATGTGATGTATTTAACGAGGGAAGATGGAACCGTTGGCATGGTGATACCGGCGATGGATAGCTGCAGAGCCTGCATTATGGGAGATGGTTGGTATGAGCAGAACAATTCGATTTCAATGAGTATTTACGATATGATTGAAAAGGGCTTGTTTCAAGTTCAATAGTTTTCAAAAAACACACATTATGGCGCTATGAATTGAGTAACGCCATATTCTATGGTATAATATTTATAGCTTTGAAAGGCGGATTTTAAGAGGAGGAATGCTTATGAAAAAGTACACATTACCAATTATTTTACTTGCAGTAAGTTTTTCATTTTCACTTTCCGGCTGTCAGAAGCAGGGGGAAAAAAGCACAGAAGAAAACCGGATTGAGGCAGGAAATACTGAGACGGTACAGCCGGAAACCGGAGCACCGGAAGAATCACAGGCACCGGAAGAGGCGGAAAAGGATTTGGCAGAACCTATCGAAGTAGGCATTTCAGAGGGGAATTTAGAGGGGAAGGCTTTGAACGCTGAATGTCCGTTTGTATATGGAGATTCGGAATGGAAGCTTCAGACTTTTGTGCCGGAGGATATGCTGATAGATGGGGAATTGGCCATGGATGACAGAGTCAATTTCCTGATACAGGCGGTCTGTGGAGAGGAATCCTATGTGCTGTTTGATGAGATGGTTCACATTGGAGTGCCGGCAGCGGATGTGTTTATCGATCAACAGGAGCAGCTGCATATTATTCTCAGGGATGTGCGTACTGCAAAATATAGAGTGACAGATTTTGTCTATGATGCAGAGAATAAGAAATTTATCGGCAAAGATGCATTAAATGAAGATGCAATCAATTACATCGGAACAACGGGCAGATAGGCTTTTTCATATCAAGAAAACGAAGAAAAAAGGAACTAATAGGAACTGAATGGAAGGAAATTTAACAAGAGGACCAATTTTAAAGACGTTAACGAAACTTGCGATTCCGATTATGGCATCGTCATTTTTGGGAACATTATATAATATTACGGACATGGCATGGATCGGGTTGCTTGGCGCCAAGGCGGTTGCCGGAGTAGGCGTAGGAGGTATGTTTACCTGGCTCTCGCAGGGCCTTGCCTCAATGGCAAGGATGGGCGGTCAGGTACAGGTTGCACAGTGCATCGGACGAGGAGAGAGGCAAAAAGCGCATGGATTCGCGCAGACAGCGATGCAATTGGCATTATTGATGGGACTGGCTTATGGAATCATTGTAGCGCTGTTTGCCAATCCGCTGGTAGGATTTTTCCGGTTGGAGGATGCGGAAACACTGAGAGCTGCGTTGGATTACACCAGGATTGCGTGCGGATGCATCGTTTTTTCTTTTTTGTCCGTAACGTTAACCGGAATATATACGGCACAGGGAGACTCCAAGACGCCGTTTGTCGCAAATCTTTTTGGTTTAGCGGCGAATATGATTCTGGATCCGGTTTTGATTCTGGGACCGGGACCATTTCCGAGATTTGGGGCTGCAGGAGCAGCGATAGCGACTGTTTTGGCTCAGGTAATTGTTAGCGGGATCATGCTGCTGGGAATTTTCGTGCAGAAGAAGGATAATGTGCTGAAAGGATTCCGTTTGTTTGTAAAAATTCCGCTGGAATATGTGGAGGAAATCTGTAAAATCGGAATTCCTACGGCGCTTCAGGGTATGGCGTATTGTTTTATTTCCATGATTTTGACGCGCATGGTGGCCGGCTTTGGCCCGGAGGCGATTGCTACGCAGCGGGTAGGCGGTCAGATCGAATCAATCTCATGGAATACGGCGGACGGATTTGGTGCAGCTATGAATGCTTTTATCGGTCAGAACTATGGCGCAGGTAAAACCGAACGTGTGAAGAAGGGATATTGGGTATCTTTATGGACCGTTGGCATATGGGGACTTTTGATCACCCTTATGTTTGTGTGTGTTCCGACACCGATCGCGAGTGTGTTTTTCCATGAGAAGCAAGCGATTGCAACAGCGGTTGATTATTTGATCATTGTCGGATTCAGTGAAGCGTTTTTATGTGTGGAGATGATGACGGTAGGTGCGTTATCAGGACTTGGAAGGACGCGTCTGTGTAGTGTGATCAGTATTGCCTTTACATCGCTTCGCATCCCGCTTGCGATCATTTTAAGCAGCAGTGTGTTGGGAATTCTGGGAATATGGTGGGCACTTACGACAACAACCATGATGAAGGGCATGATATTTACCTGTGTATTTTTACTGATCGTGCGAAAGATGACCGATACGAAAATAAAATAATTACAACCTTAATAATGCCTGTGCAGGATTTTTCAATCTAGTGCAGGCATTGTTTTGAACTTGGAACGGATGGTGTGTTTATGGCGGAGCCGGTGTCAAATGTGATCGGCGGAAGCATCTGCTTTATCACGATGCTTTGTACCGTGATTCCGGAGCTGAGGGCGATGGAGAAAGGTTGTTCTGGAGATGGAGCATGAGCCGGTTTATGTGACGCTGTAATCGAAAATATTAAATTTGCAATCGATCGTCTTAAGAAGTAAGATAGAGGCAAAAGAATAAGGAGGAGTTTGTAAAATGAACAGGTTGATGAAACAATGCGCAGCATTTGTGCTTGCATTTGCACTCGCATTCACATCGGTAAATATGACCGGTCTGTCGGTGGAAACGACCTACGCGGCAACGACACAGACAATCACCAGGTCGACAACGGTCGTATGCAAGAAGAATGCCGTTGTGAAGGCACCGAAGGGATATCGAAATTGCAAGTTCTTAAGTTCCAATTCGAAAGTTGCTACGGTAAATGCAAAGGGAAAACTGAAGGCACTCCGTCTTGGCGTGACAACGATCACGGTAAAAAGCGGTGCGAAAACAAAAAAATATACGGTCACGGTCATTCCGGCGAAGAAGAGTGACGTAAGACTGAATCAGGAACTGATTTTAAGCGGACAGAACGTTCGGTTAAAGCTGGTTTCCGACAAGTATGATACAAGTCAGGTGAAGCTGTATATCGATAGTGCTTTTAAAGAAATCGACCACAAGGGAAATTGTAATTTTAAGGAATCCAATTGTTATCAAATGAGCGGATCGCTGTCCTATTCGTACGGAAAGTTTAAAAAAAATATTACATTGTATGTTTGTGATAAAAAAGTAATTATGGACGGAATTGCGCCGACGGATACATGGGGATCAGAAGATATCTGGGCCGGGGTAAGCTATGATACGAGTTCTTTAAAATGGGAGTTCTTTGATGAGTCATTTAACTATAAGCAGTTAAAAAATAAGGGAATTGAAATTCAAATTGACGGCAAGCCGTTGCCGGATACAGTTGTTTATACTCCGGGAGAACACACCTTTACGATCGTTGCCGGAATAAATCAGTATAGTCAGAAAGCCGATGTCACTTATTCCGTGAAGGACGCACTTGTAAAGAAAGATGCAAGGGGCTACGCAAAGGACGGAAAAGAAGTATTTGACGCAGCATTTGCTGCTGTCGATCAGGTGGTTAAGGATGGAATGAGTGAGGAAGAAAAGGTAAAAGCCATCCATGACTATTTGATCTATAGTGCCAATTATGTCAATGACGGTAACTACCAAAGCGCGGAGAACTGGGCATATGGAGCCGGTGGAGTACTGATCCATAAGGAAGGTGTGTGTCAGAGTTATGCCATCGCCTTTTATATGATGGCAGTATCGGCAGGACTTGATTGCAAATTTGTGACAGGAACTGCAAAAGGTGGAGGTCATGCATGGAATCAGGTTAAGGTGGACGGAAAGTGGTATTATATCGACTGTACCTGGGATGATCCGATTATGAATGGGCATAGCGGTGGTGGAGAACGCTATAAATACTATTTGTCGGAGACTCTTTGGTCGGATCACACGATAGAGGAATCTAAGGATCTGGCTGATGATGGAAAATATTCCTGGGAGCATTTATATCTGACAGGAAAAGATTATTAATAGAAAAAGGAAAGGGACGATACAGTGTGTCGTCCCTATTATATTTATTTTCCGTTTGTTTTGATTTTAACAATTCTCGGGATGTACATTGTGATTACGGTAAAAAATGATGCAGAGCATCAGACGCGAGTTATGGAGTCGATGATCGCAAATGAAATCAGTATGGAACGGAGCAGGCACATCCGGACACTCAAAAAATACTTACAGAGAAATATACAGAGTGCCGGGCTGTGGTAGAGGCTATGAAGTCACGGAAGCGTGGGGCTGCAATATACAGGGGAAATATGTACAGTTATGGTTCTCTCAAGGATATTCCGGTTTCCATCTGTATCGTATCACCGGTTACGGAAATCTATCGTGTTGTATATGGATTAGGATATGTGATGGCCGCAGGTTTTGCAGTCTATCTGATCATCGGAATTGCTGGAAGCCTGTATCTTTCAAAACGTGTGAATACTTTGATTCGTTGGAATGTAAATCTCCAGCGATTCCTGCCCTATGATTCGAAGGATATTATATGCGATCATTGTCAGCTCCAGCACCAGTTTGTTGCTCTCAAACTTTCCCGACGAGAGTCTTTCAACATCTATGTCCGTCTTGATTTCACTGTGATACTGCCCATATCGGTCAATGGTTCTTTCCGTGATCTCATAAATTGTGCGTATTCCGACAGTTTTCTCCTCGTTATCAGAAAGGGAATATGTCACATCCCGGAAGGTCTGTCCGATATAAAAAGTTTTCCTATCACGTGGATGCTGGATATTCTGGCAGCATTCCCTGACGGATCCCTGCCATTCTTCTTTACTTTCCTGTCGGGGATTCCGTTTTATGATGAAAGACACATTGTTGTATTTATAGCTTTCTTCCATAAAGATGCCTATGTTTTCAGATGCATCGTTGCCGGAATCCAGGGCTGTCGGCTCTATGTGCATTTCACGCAGCATGTCGACATTTGCCTGCTGGATGTCTTTGCGCAGGGAATCCCCGATCATGTCAAAACGCTGACGGAGTGTTTCGGCGGAAGGAATCGCATAGGAGATGCCTAATGCGTATTTGTAGTAGTCAGGGTCATCCATCATTTCACGGACAGCCTCATACTTGGGTTTTCCCTGACAGAGCATACCAATATAGGTGAGGAGCACGGTTGATTTTTTTAACAAAACTGCTTTTTCCAAGTATTTGCCCTACGAATACCAGACCACTGGGAGTAATGAGCCGCTCATTCCAGCAGGTATTATTGCTGAAAAAACGGGATGTAACACTAAGGTAAGTTTCACGGAATAAGGTATACATATAAACAAATGATGCGAAAGCTGAAACAAATGAAAGGATAAAAAAAAACGATATGGCATTTAAAATTATTCATTTAGAAGACAGTGCGATGAAACATTCCGCTATTTCAAGAGCGATAAAAAGCGTAGTATCTGCTGAAATTGATTGGGTTACGGATGTGTCTGGTTTAATGAGATTAACGATTGGGAAGGAAAATTAAGGGATCTGATAATTAAATTAACGGAAAAATAAATCAAAGATTAAATGATAAAAGGACAGGTGATTTTTATAGCGATATATGTGATTTCGGATATTCATGGGGAATATGATTTGTTTATGAAAATGCTTGAAAAAATTAAATTTCAGGATACCGACACACTGTATATATTGGGAGATATACTAGACCGGGGACCAAATCCCATTCAGTTGTTGCGAAGACTTATGGAGATGCCCAATGCGATCCCGATTGTGGGGCGTGTTTTCCTGATGGAATCGGTAAAGAAATCTACAGAGCGGCAGAAGCTGATCCTGGAAGCTGATAAGGTGATGGTCCAATCTATAAAGAAATACGAAAATGATGCCAGGGTGATTGTTTCGAAAAAGCGGATCTTTGAGGCTGCGGCAGCATATAGACAATTGAGAACGGTGGTTCACAATTTTGCTTCTGGGTCTAATCCCGGGGGCGGTGTAGTACATGGGGCAAGTGCACAGGAAGAGTGTCTTTGCAGATGCTCAGGGTTATATTTTAATCTCAATGTTCAGCCGATGTGGTATGATGTCGATGTTATTACTTGCGCAGCACCAGACCTGCGGGAAAATCCAAGCAATGGGTACAATCAGGGAGATGGCAGTGCAAGAGTAATAAAGCTTCATGAAAAAACAAAATACACTTGATTTTTATAAAAAATTGTGATAAATTATTATTTGTTACGGACATAGATTTGTTTGTAAGCAAATAGGACGGCGCGTGGCTCAGCTTGGTAGAGCGCTGCGTTCGGGACGCAGAGGTCGCAGGTTCAAATCCTGTCGCGCCGACGATGCAAGGATTCCGGTACATGGGTGAGAGAATCCTTGGCAGGGGCAACCTCAGAGGCTTTTATGAAGCTTCTGGGGTTCTTTTTATTGTAAAAGAAATACATAATTGTTATAATAGTGCGAGGAAAAATAAAGGAGAATGCCATGGACAATTTCGAAGAAAATAAAAAGCAGGATGACATGCAGGAGACAAATCTGCAAGTTGAAAACCTGCAGGATGATACTGCACAAGCTGAAAATTTACAGGATAATGAAGTACAGGATGCTGCTTCACAGGAAGATAATACCTCATTAGAGAAAGAAAAAAAGAAAGAGAGGAAGAAGCATATCATTGAGTGGACCGTATATGCGATCGTTCTTGTCGCTTTGTATATATCTTTTCACTTTATCTGGATGATTGGAAAAATCCCGTCAGAAAGTATGGAACCAACGTTAATGATACATGACTGGACCATCGGCAGCCGTACGATTTACAAAGACGAGATGCCAGAACACGGAGATATCGTTATTTTCTATTCGGATGAAGAACAGGAGACAATGGTCAAGCGTGTGATTGGTCTGCCGGGAGAGACAATTACATTTGTGGGTGGTCATGTATATGTAGATGGAGAGCGGCTGGACGAATCGGCATATCTGGAAGATTCC
This sequence comes from Lachnospiraceae bacterium, assembly GCA_902363675.1. Taxonomy (GTDB): domain Bacteria; phylum Bacillota; class Clostridia; order Lachnospirales; family Lachnospiraceae; genus Roseburia. The sequence continues at coordinate 21,876 of CABJAV010000031.1, forward strand.
GTAGTGACAGAACCGGGAGAGCAGGATGAGTTTGTTGTGCCGGATGGCTGTATTTTTGTGCTGGGTGACAACCGTGAAGTTTCTTATGATGCCCGCTATTGGGAGAATCCGTATATCAGCCAGGATAAGATCCAATCGGATGTTGAGGTTGTGATTCCATTCCACAAACTGCCGTGGTTTTAACAATTTTAACGTTGTGTATACAAGTGTCTTGACACCTGACATTGCCATCAGTATAATCAGAGTAATGTAGCAATTGAGAGAGATAGGAGCAGACACTATGTTTACAACAAGAGAATTACAGGATGAAATCATCCGATTAAAAAAAGAGAAAGACATTTGTATTTTGGCACATGCCTATCAAAGTCATGATATATGGGAAGTTGCAGATTTTGTGGGAGATTCTTACGGTCTTAGTAAGCAGGCGGCGCAGGCGGATCAGAAGACGGTTCTGATGTGTGGGGTCCGCTTTATGGCAGAGACCTGTAAGATTCTTTCCCCGGAGAAGAAAGTCATTCTTTCCAATCCAAAGGCCGGCTGCCCGATGGCAGAGCAGATGGATGTAGATCTGATTTCCGGTGTAAAACAGATGTACCCGGATTATACGGTTGTTGCATATATCAATACAACATCGCAGTTAAAGACCATCTGCGATGTTTGTGTAACATCATCATCCGCAGTACAGATTGTGAAAAATATTGAAAACAAAAATATTTTGTTTATTCCGGACTGCAACTTGGGCAAATGGGTAGCAGATCAGGTGCCGGAGAAGAACATTAAGCTATTGCAGGGCGGTTGCCCGACACATGTGCGTATGTCAAAACGCGATGTGGAAAAAGCGCGCAAAGCACATCCGAACGCATTATTGCTCGTGCATCCGGAATGCCTGCCGGAAGTATCTGAACTTGCAGATTTCCGTGGAAGTACCACAGGAATTATGGATTATGCAAAGAAAAGCGATGCAAAAGAATTTATCATCGGTACAGAGAACAGCATTGTACAGCATTTGCAGTTTGAATGTCCGGACAAGCAGTTCTATCCATTATCCAAAGACTGTGTATGCCATAACATGAAGCTAACAACGCTTGGAGATGTATACAATTGCGTGCGTGGTATTGCAGGAGAAGAGATTGTATTGGACGAAGAGGTGCGTAAGAAAGCGGGCCGTTGCATCAATACAATGTTGGAGCTTGGACAGTAAATATAGAAAAGGAACGTCTCATTCGAAAAGGGTGAGGCGTTTTTTTATAGGAACGTAAGAGAGTGTACTTCTTTTTCTTTCAAAAAATACCTCTCCCTGGCTGTCTGTGAAATCTATCAGTGAAATTCATCTACAAATCAAAATTAACGATAAACATTAATTTGTTGTTGACATACATATATTTCTGCACTATAATAACCTTATCATTAATGATAAACGATAATTTTATTACGCTATTAATTAAAAGGAGGCTATTATGGAACTTAAAAAAATATCGAATCTGGCAGGGATTATGGACAGAATCCTAAAAATAGTGCAGATCATCAATTACATTCTTATGGGTATAACCCTGTTAAGTTCAATTGCAACTATGGCATCAGCCGGTCATTTATTTCAATCTTCGTACACGGTTAACCTTGGAAACTATATCTTAAAAATGAAAAACAGTGGCAATTATGATGCTTCACAAATACGAAATATTGTTGTTCTGAAATTTTTATCTATGGAGATTTTCTGTGTCATTTATGCATATGGAATCCATGTCCTGCGTTATATTTTACGGCCAATGAAAGAAGGTCAGCCATTCCAGAACGGAATTTCTTTAAAATTGAGAAAACTTGCTCTGGTTTCGCTGGTCGGTGGCGCTGTTCATCAGATTCTTGTTTTGGTTTATAACAATTACAAGATTAGTGCGTTTGATATGAAGGCTTTATTTAATTCAGACCTTTTATTAGACTACAGCCATATGTATAATATAAATATAACGTTTCTAATCATGGCAATTATACTTTATATTCTTTCGTATGTTTTCAAATATGGAGAGGCGCTGCAGAAAGAATCGGATGAGACGTTGTAAGGAGGATTTATGGGAAAAATAATACTCAGACTTGATCGTGTGATGGCCGATCGGAAAATCAGTTTAAAAGAATTATCAGAAAAAGTCGGTGTTTCAAACGTGAATCTTTCTAAAATGAAGACAGGAAAAATCAGCGCTATCCGTTTTTCGACATTAGAGGCTATTTGCGATGCGCTGGATTGTCAGCCCGGAGACATCCTTGAATATAGTCCTGAAAATAAAGACACACCTCAATCATAGAGGCCCATTGTTTGCATAGCCAGCCAGAGACTTCTTATGAAAAATTCGATTTGTAGTACCAGAGTGTGAAAAAATGAAATATGGTCCTACTTTTTTAGGCATTATTGAAGAAAACAATGTGAAAAGTGGTACTAAAGAAAGAAGAATGTTTAAAATAGTTCTACTTTTCCAAAGTAAATGTGCGAAAAATCCTCAAAAAATGGTACCAAACTACATAAAGTAAAACAAATGGTCCTATTTTATGGAAAGTAGGTGTCATTTCGGAAAAAGAATTACATTTCATAGCCAGACATAGAGGGAGACTTCTTATGAAAGAAAAATTTGCAACTGCTTCGTGGTTACATTGTCTGATTGAATTGCACATATCTCAGCCAATAGTCCCAAAATCATTCGCGGAGTTAACTTGCAAATTTATCTTGAAGAAGAAAGTCTCCCTCTTTGGCATCCCCATGAAATAATCCCCCTACTTTTGATTTAAGGAAACACTTGTACTTGTATCCCCTGCCACCAGTGTATAGGTTTCTCCTTCTTTAAGATCCTCACAACTGATCACAACAGAAGAGTATTCTTTCGAAGGACTGTAAGAAACGATGGTGTTTCCGTCGGAGTCTGTCAGGGTAATATCACCGGTGATCAAGGAGTCGGAAACTGTGGTGATGATGCTGCCTTGTGCAGAGGAAGAATCGAAATTCTCTGCCATTCTGCTGGAACCGACTGCGATAACTGTTCCGCCGAAAATCAATGCCGTTCCGGAACAATCCAGGGCACCATCGCCACCGCTGGTAGGTCCATCGACATAGATTTCACCGCCGGTTACAGTCAGATTTCCGTTGGAGTCAATGCCGTCACCGCTTGCGTTGATGTAAATTTTTCCGCCACTGATCTGAATGAGATTGTAATCGGTTGCCTCTTCCATTCCACCGCCGGGACCACCGTTGCCACCGCCCAGACCACCGTTGCTACCGCCGGGACCTCCATTTCCGTCGCCCGGTCCGGCATTTCCGTCCGGCAAATCTGCGGATTTACTGTCGGAATTACTATCTGAGTTACTATCCGCTGAAGAGTTATCATTTTTATCGAATCCGTTAGGTGGTTCCGGCCGGTCTTCGGTAGAATCAGAGCCATCCGGTTTTTCCGGAGGTGTGTCACCCTGTGCGGAGTCTCCGTTCGGGGGTGTCTTTTTATCCTCACCGGAAGGAGGAGCAAAATCATCTTTCTTATTGGAATTGGAGCCTTTAGTATTGGAGTCGTTAGCATTCGTATCACCAGAGTTGTTGTCAGCACTGGAATTTTTGGTATCAGAAGAGGAATCCCCGGAAGATCCATCTCCGGAGGCATTGATTCCATCGTCGGAAGATACTACAGAAATATCGCCATCTTCAATCGTAACTGTCATACCTTCCAGCCCCTCATAGCTTTTGGTTACGTTAATGGTTCCGGCGGTGATAATGAGATCATCGTCAGAATGGAGACCATCGTCTCCAGCGTAGACTTCGATATTGCCACCATCCACCTGCAGCGTTTCTTCGGCATCAAAACCGTCAGAATCGGCGGTGATGGAAATATCGCCATTCGCAATGTATATAAAGCCTTTTGTATCATCATCGGTATTCTCACTGTGTATGCCATCGGTTCCGGCGTTCAGGGTCAGTATACCATCTGCGATGCGCACACTGTCCTGACCTGATAATGCATGTTTGGCAGCCGTGATCTGATACGTGCCACTTGTAATGACAAGATCATCTTTGGAAACAATGCCATGTCCGTATTTTGCGGTGACAGTAAGGGTTCCGGAGCCGTTGAGCGTCAGATCGTCTTTGGAGAAAATAACGGCATCGATGTTATTGTCATCAATGGCAACAAAGTCGTTGGTATTGCTTAAGGTATTTTCGGAATCGGATGCAAGTGTGACGAAAACTTTGTCGGCCGCTTTGACATACAATGCAGCGCTGGTATCACAGTTGATATCTACGGAATCAAGGACAAGCTGCACTTTTTTATCGTCCGCATTCACAATGATCTGACCGTCGCTGAGACTTCCGGTGAGAAGGTAGGTACCTTCGTCTGTGATTGTGATAGTATTATCTGAAATTGAAACGGAAGAAGAATCACAGCTGCTTGCATTGTCGGACAGTGTGATGGTAGTTGCCGTATCTTCATCATAGCCGACTTCTTTGTCACGGTTGGTGAACATATCGTCTGCATTAAGGTAAGTAATCTCGGTAGCAGAAGAGGAACTTTCCGAGGAAGTTTCTGTGGCAGTCTTTGAAAAGCTGTCGAACGAGCATCCACTGATGCTGCAGGCCAGCAGGGCATATCCCAATAATCCGGCTACTAATTTCGTATTGTTATAGCTCATAAGCACTCGCCTCCTGTCGCGTGACGATGATCTCCAGATTGCCGTTGCGGCAGCGGAGTGCGTCGATAAATTCTTTTTCGTTTGTAGTATCGATGAAAGTAATATGGTATTGCAGTTTGAAAAGACTGCCCATATTTGTTGTTTTTACAGAAACAAGTTCATGTTTTGACGTATATCTGGCAAAAAGATCTTCGAAGATATCTCCATAATTTAAATCCTCCGGAATAACAATGCGAAGAAATTTGTCATTTTCGCCTTTTTCCATTCCAAAGCGGCTGGTATTTAAAAGGAACATTGCGACTCCGACCACAAAGGAAAAAAGCACCGCGTAGCCGAGGTAACCCATGCCGCTGATCAGTCCGGCTGCCATCGCAAGAAAAATGGTTCCGATTTCTTTCGCACTTCCCGGTACGGACCGGAAACGTACAAGAGAGAAAGCACCGGCCACTGCAACGCCTGCGCCGACATTTCCGTTAACCATCATGATGACAACACATACGACAGCTGGGAGCAGCGCAAGCGTTACAACAAAACTTTTCGTGTAGTGGCTTTTGTGCATATATAAGAAAGAGAGAAAAAGCCCGATTGCCAGTGATATGGCAATGCAGAGAAGAAACTGTGGAATCTGAATCGTTGTAGTGGAAGTAAAAACTCCCTGGAATAATGTATTAAGCATATTGAAATCCTCCGTTTTTCATAATTGTCTGATAAGCAGTTCCATATTTGGAAAAAGATGTTTTATAAATTTTCTGTTCGCTGAAAAAATGTACGAGCCAGAGAGGAATTGCTCCGGCTGTTTTTACTTCCAGTAAAATCTGATTGTCATTTAAAATGGGATTTCCATAAATCCCGCTTTTTAAATCCAGATTATTGTTCCGCCAAAGAATGTTGCGGTCAAAGGTCATCCGAAAATCCGGGTTAAATTTGTCGTAAAAAGCTTCTCTTTCGTAGGAAAGAAGAACTTTTGGTGCGAGATGTCGATACGTGCGCAGGCAATAGTCAATCTCATGTGCAATCTGGGAATCATAAACCAGATGATTATGTAGCAGATAATCCATAGCCTGTGACTCGGGCATCTCAATCCGGCGTTTGTATACAATGGAATCGTATTTTTTTTTCAGTTCCACAAAGACTGGGGTCTCCGGGGATGCAATACCATAACTGCGAAGCCGGAGCTTTTCTTTGTACAGAGGCTTTTCTAGTGAATGCCGGATCAGAAGATAATCTGGTGTGTCAAAGTAAAGACTCTGGATTGTGCTGGGGCTATGTGGGTCGGCTGTCATATAGTTTTTCATGAGCGACCGCAGCGCTGTGTATTGTTGCCTGTTTAACATATATTTGATTTCATACCGTTTGAAAATCATCTGATTAGTCATAAAAATGTGCTCCTTTTGTCCTTGTTGATTATGTATGGAAACTGTTTGCTTTCCGGTATGTACACAGTATAGTAGGCAAAGTTTAAATGAACCTTAAAGGAATGTTAATGTGGAAAAAGGTTCATTGATTGACATAAGAACGTATATTATATACAATAGATATTGTTGTTAGTACACAAATAAAAGGAGGAATAAAACATGATTTGTCCAAAATGCGGAAGCGAGATGAATGATGGAAGCGCGTTCTGCACAAAGTGCGGAGCTGCGTTAAATGCACAGAATAATGAGCAGGCGAAGGGAAATTCAAACCCACAGGCAGATCCACAGATGAATGGAATGCCACAGGGGAACCCAAACCCACAGGCAGGTCCACAGATGAACGGAATGCCTTATGGTATGCCTCAGCAGCCATATGTAGATCCAAAAGATCATACTGCTGAGTTCAATCCAAAGGATATTTCAGATAACAAAGTAATGGCTATGCTGCCATATCTGATGGGAACCATCGGTATCATTATCGCTTTGTTGGCATGCAGAGAATCTGCATATACATATTTTCATGTACGTCAGGCACTGAAGATTACTGTATGTACCATTTTAGTTACTATTATTACAGTGGTTCTTTTCTTTACCATGATTGTTCCAATCGCAGGTGGAATTTGTGCGGTAATTCTTTTCGTTGTAAAGATTATCTGCTTCTTCCAGGTATGTTTCGGAAAAGCAAAGGAAGCACCAATCGTAAGCTCTTTTGGATTCCTGAAATAATTGTATATTGCAGAAATAAAAACGGCAGAGACTGTAAAACAGTCTTTGCCGTTTTTTTAATAGAAAGCTATTTTTATGAGGAAAGTGTAATTGTAAAAAGAAGAGAATTTCCATCATCGCTGCGAGCGGTAATTTTTCCCTTGTGCGCATTTGCAATTGCATAGACAACGGATAGTCCGATACCAAAGCCACCAGTTTTCTGGTTACGGGATTTATCGGCGCGGTAAAAGCGCTCGAACAGTTCGTCGTGTCGACCGACCGGAATGGAGTCCGTTGTATTCCACACCTGAAGGATGAGATTGCGCCCTGCATTGTGGAAAGAAAGGCGGATTTGTCCGTCATCTGTGGAATACTTGACGGCATTGTCCAAAAGCAGTGAGATCAGCTGCCGGATACTTCCTTCATTTCCATAGTAGGTGAGATTCGGAGCAATATCGCAGGTAAGTGTTTTTCCACGCGAAGCAGCAAGTCCAATAAATGGTTCTGCCGTATCGATGACAGCATCCGATATTGCAAAAATCTGCATGTCCAAAGTGGTTGTCTCCTCATCCATGCGGGAGAGAAAAACCAGTTTTTCAGTCAGGGAAGTCAGGCGGGCAATCTGTTTGCGCGTGCTTTTGGTCCACTGATTTTCGCCCTCCATCATTTCAAGCACCTCGGTGTTGGCATCAATGATTGTCAGTGGTGTCTTGATTTCATGACTTGCATCCGTGATAAAACGCTTTTGCTTTTCATAGCTTTCCGCTACCGGTCGCAGAACGATTTTTGAAAAAAAGACTACAAGAAGGAATACCACGAGAAGTCCGGCAAGACTGATGCCGACACTTGCCAGTAAAAATGCATGAAACGTGTTCAGCTCGCGTTCGCAGTTCACAAAAATGTAGGTGATATTTTCAGAATTATCCAGTGTTACGGCCTGATAGCGGTAGCAACTGACAAATCCGTGGCTTTTTCCGTTCTTATATAAAAAAGATGCATAATCGGAAGCGTCCTGTGTGGTAACAGCAGCAATCTTTCCAGTATCAATCTGTTCGATCGTACCATCATCCGTCAGTGTTACTGTAAAAAAACGCGTATCAAAACTGGCTTCCGGAGACATCTGTCGTTTGGCACCGGGATCGTCGGCGGGTTTCTGATCTTTGTTGTTCTTGTCGTCCCCCTGTTTGGGCGGAGGCGTGTTGTCCGATTCTTCCGGAAGATGTCCGTCATTGTCAGAAATCATGGAAATGCGCGCATCGGCATTGCGACAGACATTCATGTAGTTCGCAAGGTTGATTCCAGTCATGATGATTGCCAATACAATGCCAATGGAGCACATGGCAATCGCAATAAATTTTTTTCGCAGTTTCTTTAGCATATCATTTCTCCTTTTGCATTCGATCGGCTACTCAATCAGGGAATATCCGACGCCGCGCGTCGCTTTGATCTGTACGTGGGCATGGAGTGAACTGAGCTTTTTCCGGAGATAGGAGATATAAACCCATACCACATTGAATTCTGCTTCGCTGTCGTATCCCCAGATTTTGTCCATGAACTGGTCTACGGAAATGACCTGACCGGGATTGGTCATGAGCATTTCCAACATCTGATATTCTTTGTTGGCAAGTCTTATCGTTGTCCCTTCCGAATTGGAAAGCTGATACGTGCTGCGGTCCAGCTGAATATCCGAAAACTGCAAAATGGAGTCGGTTGTCTTTTCCTGCCGGCGCGTCATGGCACGAATCCGTGCAAGTAATTCTTTCATGGAAAAAGGTTTTGTGAGATAATCATCCGCACCGCTGTCAAGTCCTGTTACACGATCATCGATTTCCGATTTTGCAGTAAGCAGAATGATCGGCAGATGAATGCCGTCAGCACGGACTTTTTTAAGAACTGTAATGCCATCCATCTTCGGCATCATGATATCAAGGATCGCTCCGTCGTAATCTCCCGCTTCCAGATAATCTAAGGCATCCTGACCATTGTACACCGCATCAACCGAGTAGTTGTTATGTTTGAGCACCGTTACCAGTGCGTCTGAAAGATCTTTTTCATCTTCTGCAAGAAGTAAACGCATGGAATTCCTCCTTATTGTTTCGTTACATAATTCTCTACATATGATAACATCATTACACGAATAAGATAAAGTACGAACCTTAAATATACTTAAAAAATGCATTTTCGGTTACTGTTCAGAGGTAAACTTGTAACAAAAGAACCGATGGTATAGACTAATCGTAGTCAAAACCATCGGTTTTCTTATGCAAATATTTCTCCAATCTCGCGGAACAGATTGGTCTGCTCTTTTCTGC
>CABJAV010000032.1 GCA_902363675.1 Lachnospiraceae bacterium
AGGGACTGCCCGAATTAACGCCTGTGGAGATAGTAGGGAGCAAAACATCCGGTGGATGTTTGTTCTGCTCCGACCGGAGTGGAACGTAGAAACGAGGTCTGCGAAGCAGGAAGCCCATTGGCTTTAGACAATGGGTAGTTCACGCATATGCAGAAGGAAAAGATGCAAGTGTTATCATGCAGGTATTAAATGCAGAGGATGACAGTGTGTTATTCAGCGGAGATGCGACAGAGGTAACTGCATGGAACGACTGGAAGACTCCGACCGTAACATTTACACTTGAGAAAGAGACAATCGTAAAACTTCGTGTTGCAGTGGAGAATAAAGCAGCAGGCTGGGGATAATAAGGACGATAACGGATCAAATTCCGGTTCTTCCAGCGATACAACGGTAACAACACCAGACGATAAGGACACGACAGAGACAAAGAATGTAACTGCAACCACTCCTTCCGGTGAGAAGGTAGAGGCAACCGTTACCACCACAAAGGCAGAACTTTCCACAGACGTTGTCGCAAAGGTGGTAGAGGCAGCAGGCACCGATCAGGTAACAATCAAGACAGCCGTTACCGATGCCAATGGAAAGACACAGTACACCGTTACCACAACCGCAAAGAATCTGACTGAGAATGCAAAACTGAAAGTGGTAGCTGTGGATCAGACCACCGGTGAGAAGACACTTGTCAACGCAAAGACGTATAAAGTCAACAAAGATGGAAGCATCACCTTTGATCTTCCGGCCGGTGCAGATTACGAACTGGTCAGCACAGCCGAGGCAAAGACAGTAGAAAAAGCTGCATTAAAGACGGTAAAGGTGAAAAAGACCAGTGCGTCTGTCAAGGCAGGAAAGAAGACATCCATCCAGTTAAGTAGCAAGCTGAACATGGACAATGTCAAGAAAGTAACTTACATTTCCGGCAAAAAGTCTGTGGCAACCGTAAACAAAAATGGTAAGATCACAGCAAAGAAAAAAGGAAGTGTTACCGTAAAAGCAAAGGTTACGTTAAAGAACGGAACAACAAAGACCGTTTCCATGAAAATCAAAGTAAAATAAGATCGTGAAACCACTCCTTGTGTGGTAAAATAAATAGGTAATTGCGAAACAAGTTCGCAATCTTGATTGAAAACAAGGATAGAATCCTGCAATGCAGGATTCTTGGAATGGAAGGTGGCAGTCATTTATTTAGGGCATGACAAAAAGGCTTCATAGTTAGTATGAAGCAGAAAAATTTATAAAATCTCAATTTTAAGCAATCAAAGGCTTAAGACTTCGGATGTATTGATGTTGATGAATTTTATCAGCAACGATTACTGTAACAAGTTGAGCTATGCCAGCCAAAAGTAAATCGGCATGAAGCGTTTTTTCGTTCTGGGTTTTACGATTAGCTACGCAAAAGCTGTCTTTAAAGTGGTTAATAGATTTTTCAACGTTTACACGGATTTTATATGTTTCTTCCCATTCTTCTGACCCCCGTTCCACTCCGGGATAGGCACGAAGATTCTTTTCGGGATAAACGTAAATCATTCTTCCACAGGAAGATGTTGTGCAGGGATTATCACAATGGCATACACGGCGTTTTGTTTTATCTGCTTTATTGTATTCCCATTTCATTTTCGGGCAGACAAATTTCATCGTGGAAATTGTGCTTTTTAAGTGTGATTTACTACCTTATTCGTCCGGCATATAAGAGTGTCATGGAAGAACTGGAATAAGATTATTACAGCGGACAGAATTGCATTTTATTTTACTCTGTGCTAGTATGGAAACAGAAACTTTCGTGTGTTATAACTATAACAGGAAAGAGGACTGATTATGAAAATAAAAGAAAAATATTATCGCTTTGCGGAAAAAGGGCAGCAGATACAGAGAGTAAACCGTTTTCTTATAACAGAATATCTGATTTTTTATGCATTTATTCTGTTTATGCTCTGGGCATCAAGAGCAAAAGGAGTACGTTCTTTGGGCTTTGCGGCATTTGTCAGTGTGATTGCAGTAGTCTCCGGAGGTGCATTGCTCATCGGATGGAAGCGGCATCCGGAATCGGAGCGGCTGAGATATCTGGCACTGATCGGGTTATATCTCGTATCATTTTTCATGACTTTTGCTTATACGGAGAGCTTTATCCGTTTTCTGGGACTGGCTCCTTTTATCGGCTGTATTTTGTTTTTTGATCCGAAATATTCCAGAATCGGCGGCATCGGTTATCTTGTATTGAATGCGCTGACTGTCTTTGGTCAGATCCGTCAGCAGCCGGAAGGCGTAGCCGGGACAATCAATCTTGTACTGGATCTGCTGGCACTGGGGGTACTGGTATTTGCTGTGATCTTTACAACAAATGTGGCACAGAAATTCAACCATGATACCCGGCACAGTGAACAGCAGGAGCAGCGGAAGCAGCAGGCAATTTTAGACGATGTGATCGGTGTGGCGGAAGAAGTGCGTAAGGGTACGGAATCCGTGATGAAGATTGTCAATGATCTGAATGGATCGACAGAGGTGGTCAATGGTGCGATGAAAGATATTTCTTCCAGCACGCATAGCACGGCGGAAAATATCCAGACACAGACAACCATGACACAGGATATCCAGCATTCAATTGAGCAGACACTGGAAAGTTCCGAGAATATGGTAAAAGTGGCAAAGCAGTCCGGGGAACTGAATCAGAAGAGTATGGAGATCATGGAACATCTGAAGAAACAGTCCGCGGTAATCGCAGAGACAAACTCCGGAGTGGCAGATTCCATGAAAGCGTTACAGGAGCGTACCGAGGCAGTAAAGAGTATTGCAGATACCATCTTTTCCATTTCCAGTCAGACCAATCTGCTGGCGCTCAATGCTTCTATTGAGAGTGCCCGTGCAGGGGAAGCCGGAAAAGGGTTTGCTGTAGTGGCTGATGAAATCCGTCAGCTGGCAGAGAAAACCAGAAGTGAGACAGAAAGCATTGCACAGATTCTGGATGAATTGTTTAAAAATGCAGAGGATGCAGCAACGGCGGTGAGCCGTTCGATTGAGGCTACCAATGCGCAGGATTCCATGATTGCGAAAGCGTCTGAGAGTTTTTCGGGAATGAATGAGAATGTCAATACACTGGTTCAGGAGATCGAAGGCATTGACGGCATGTTAAACCGTCTGTCGGATGCAAACAATCAGATTGTAGACAATATCAGTAATCTTTCTGCAACAACGGAAGAAGTGACGGCCTCTTCCGTACAGGTAGCGGATCTGTCAGTTGAGAATTTAAACAATGCCGAGCAGGCAAAACAGAAACTTGACAATGTGCTTGCGGTATCTCATGAACTGGATAAGTACATAAAGTAAACAGATGGAATGAGATAAAGGTGCCTCAGCAGGAGAAATTCTGCTGAGGATTTTTACTACTATATAGGTAATTGCGAAACAAGTTCGCAATCTTGATTGAAAACAAGGATAGAATCCTGCAATGCAGGATTCTTGGAATGGAAGGTGGCAGTCATTCATTTAGGGCATGACAAAAAGGCTTCATAGTTAGTATGAAGCCTTTTTTCGTTCTGGGTTTTACGATTAGCTACGCAAAAGCTGTCTTTAAAGTGGTTAATAGATTTTTCAACGTTTACACGGATTTTTAATGGCTTCATCAAGAAGTGAAAGGAACTGATATTTGTCGTTGTCGAATTTATTTTGGCAATCTTCAAAAACTTCTGCCAAAGTGAGCTGCTTATGTGTTATCATATAGGCATATCTTCTTTTGGTGGATTGGTTTATAGTTTTTCGCAACTCTATTTTACCATAAACCTTGAGGAGATATTTTATTTTAACAAAAAAAATGCCGTATTTATGCGGCTTTTGGCATTTCGCAAACGCCTAGGTAAAATAAATCACAAAAGGAGACGGTATCTATGAACGATTTCATAGGTACCGTTTTTTTAATGATATCAATCGATTTTTTTTTAAAAGAAAATAAAGCTTTTTGTATACCACTTGTAAAAACAGGAAAATTTCCCGTATAATAAAAAAGAATCAACAGGCAGAACTCTTATGTTTCAAAGGGTTCTGCTTTGGTATTGTGAAAAAGAAAGCAGGAAACCAAAATGAGCAACGTATTAGAAGAAATGAAAACCAGAAGAAGCATCCGCAAATTCAAACCGGATGCCATCCCGCAGGAAATTTTAGACCAGATCATTGAAGCGGGAACCTATGCGGCAAACGGCAGAGGTGCACAGAATGTCATCATCATTCAGGTGACGGACAAAGAGAAGCGCGATGAAATCGCAAAGAAAAATGCAGAAATCATGGGAAGTGAGGGTGATCCGTTTTACGGCGCACCGGCAATGCTTATCGTTTTAGGAAAAAAAGACTGGCCGACACATGTTTATGATGGCAGTCTTGTGATGGGAAACCTCATGCTTGCAGCCCATGATCTGGGCATCGGCAGCTGCTGGATTCACCGCGCGAAAGAGGAATTTGAAAGCAGCTGGGGCAGGGAACTGCTTGCATCCCTTGGAATTGAGGATGAATATGAGGGAATCGGACACTGTGCGCTCGGCTATGTGGACGGGGATTATCCGGATGTTATTCCAAGAAAAGAAAACCGCGTATTCTATATCAGATAGGGAGGAACTGTCATGAGAGAAGAGTATCGCGTTTATTATGAAAATTATGAAGAACTGGCCCAAGAAGAACCTGGTGCAGAGATTCCTTTGCAAAAGGATATTGTGTGGGAAAATAAAAATTCCCAGAGTGAACGATGGAAAGCATTGTCGGTTTTTGCCTGTCCACAGGGGCTGGTACTGGAACTGGCAAAGCAGGTGGCGCCAAAACAGTACCTTGCGTTTTATGAGAAATGGAAAGAGGCGGACGAAGACCGGCTTACGGACCGGCAGCTGTCACAGATTGAGGTAGAATCCCCACTTGGTGAATGCCCGGCAGTGCTGCTTACCTGTAATGGGGAGGAACTGCAAAGCGACGGAACCATGGGGATGGGCTGGTATCCGTCAGACATTCTGGAAAAGCTGGAATGGGAACAGGATCCGGAGGCAGAAGCCTGCAGGCAGCATTATGGTTTAGATCCTGCATACCTCTGGTGGATCGGGCGTTTTCATTTTATGTGGAAGCAGCCGGTAACTGCCAGTAAGATACAAAACCTTGTGCTGACATTGCAGGCAGAAGAAAAAAGAATCTATGGAGAAGAAAGTTTTATTCTTCGCATAGGCGATCAGATCCGTTTTTCACATCCGGTCACAGGGCAGACCTACCGGCTGGATGTGCTGGAAATAGCAGAGGAAGAAATACCGGCAGAACGGATGCCGGACAATGATATCTGTTACCCACGTTTTGCGCAGAGCATGCGCTACAAACTGACACCCGATGATCCGGCCGTTTCTCTCGAGGACGATTCCCCGGCAGAAAGAATTTATAAAAAGAATCCGGACGGTTCCCAAAGCGAAGTGAGTGGGGCGACTTCATTTTTTCTTATGGGAAAATTGAAACCAGAGAAGCAGAACCGTCTGACAACCGGAAATCTGCATTATGCCCCGGTTACGGAGACCGCGTGGATTCCGGTATTTAAGGTGAAACGAAAGGAAGACATTACGGTCGAAGCGATGCCCGGACACAAAAATTAAGGTAGAAGGACAAACGCCGGATTGCGATAACGAATATGCCTTGTACAACGATATTAGTAGGAAAAAATGCAACCTATGATGGTTCAACCATGATTGCGAGAAATGATGATGCGGGTGGAAATGATCACTTTACGCCAAAGAAAATGATTGTGGTGCAGCCAAAGGAGCAGCCGCGTGTATACAAAGCGGTACTTTCTTCCGTGGAAATTCCGCTTCCGGAAAATCCACTTCGCTATACGGCTATGCCAAATGCGGTGGAAGGAAAGGGAGTCTGGGGCGCGTGTGGAGTCAATGAGGCGCGGACCGGAATGACGGCAACCGAGACGATCACATCCAATCCACGTGTACTCGGTGCAGATCCACTGGTGGAAAACGGGATTGGAGAGGAAGATATTGTATCGTTAGTACTTCCTTATATCCACAATGCAAGAGAGGGTGTTCAGCGATTGGGAGAACTTCTGGAAACATATGGCACTTATGAAATGAATGGAATTGCCTTTTCCGATCAGAATGAAATCTGGTGGATGGAGACCATTGGTGGACATCACTGGATTGCACGCCGTGTGCCGGATGATGCGTATGTGGTTATGCCAAATCAGCTTGGAATTGATGCATTTGATTTGGATGATGCATTTACCATCCAGGAAAATCATATGTGTTCTGTAGATATGCGGGAGTTTATTGCGAATAATCACCTGAATCTTTCCATGGATGGCAGTCTGAATCCGAGGGAAGCTTTTGGCAGCCATGACGATGCAGATCATGTGTACAATACACCGCGTGCGTGGTATATGCTGCGTTGTCTGAATCCACACACATACAACTGGGATGGACCGGATGCGGATTTTACACCGGAGTCCGATGATCTGCCATGGACGCTGGTACCGGAGCGGAAGCTTACTGTGGAAGATGTGAAATATGTGCTTTCTTCGCATTATCAGGGGACGCCATACGATCCATATGGAGCGTATGGAGATCCGGGGCTGCGCGGCATGTATCGTTCTATCGGTATCAACCGCAATGATTTTGTTGGTCTCGTGCATATCCGCCCGGAGCATGGAGAGGATGCCAATGTGTTGGAGTGGGTTGCATATGGCTCCAATGCTTTTAATGCCATGGTGCCGTTTTATGCGCAGGTGGAGGAAACTCCGGAATATGTGGCCAATACGACAGCAGAAGTTTCTACAGATAATTTTTACTGGGTAAGCCGGATGATTGGTGCGATGGCAGATGCGTCCTATAAGAAATCGGTGTTCCATGTCGAACGGTATCAGGAGAAAGTGCTGTCCAAGGGTCATGAGATTATCAATCATTATGATAAACTGCTGGAAAAAGAAACCGACGCAGGAAAGCGTATGGCGCTTAAGACAGAAGCAAACAATGCGGTGGCAGATATGGTAAAAAAAGAAGCTGCCGATACACTCGATAAAGTTCTGTTTGAATTGTGCGGACAGATGAAGAATGCCTTTGCCAGATCCGACGCATAAATCCTCTGTTCAATTCTAATTAGAAATGTTAGAATAAAATTAACTTTAAATGACAAACTACGAATAGAATATATTCGAAAAGGTAAAAAATGAGTGAACAGTTGGATAAAAATACAAATCAAACCGATGAAAGACTGACAAAAGAAAGTCTGCAGTTACAGAAAGCTCTATGGATTCGTGAGGAAGTAAACAAAAAACGCGCACAGGAAGACCAGTTGCTTGATCAGATTTTCCGCGAACAACAGTTGCTTCAGGAAATGGATGACGATATGGACGTCAATATGGAACACGTCAGGGAAGGGCGCAAGTATCGTGAGGATATCCGGGAGCGTGTTGAGGACAGGGTCTATGAGATACATGATCTGAGTGCAGATAAGCGGGAAGGCATGCGGGAATATAAGCAGGCATACCGCAGAGGTTATGCACTTGCGATGTTTTTCCTATCGCTCGCATTGTGCGTGTTTGCAGGTTATCTTCACGGAATTACATCACAGATCTGTCTGGTGCTGCTGATGTTTACAGGTACACAGGCGGCACTTTTAGTTCATGAAAAAGAATGTTTTGCATTCTGGAGAGTTCTTTGTATATTTCTGGGAAGCATTATTTTTCCGGGAATGCTGGTGCTTTTTATCGGATATGAATTGCATTTTGATTACTATAAATTTGCACTTCCTTATAGCCTGGCGGGAGCGTTTGTGGTGCTGGCAATCACGACAGCAGCATATTTTCTGTATGATCCATACCGTGTGGCAAGGCGTCGGATCAGCGATGCAAAAAGCATGATAAGGACGGTGGAAAAATCAGCAAGAAAACAGGTAAAGAAAAATCAGAAAATACTGGAAAAGCAGGATGTTAAGCAGCAGCGTCTTTTGAAAAGGCAAGAGAAAAAAACACAGAGTTGGTTTGAGAAACTTCGGCAGAAAATAAAGAAATCAAAGCAGGCAGAAAAGCCACAACCGGAAGTGCAGAGCGATGCTAATGTAGAAAGCAAAAGTACAGGACCGGCAAAGGACGTAACTGATAATGAAGCAGAGGCGGATAACTCTGAGGAAGCGAAGTCAGAAACTGCAGCAGATGAAGAAATAAACAATTCAGAAGAGACAGAATTATAAAAATTGTAATTTACATAATACGGAAAAGGTCGTTCCACAGTGGGAACGGCCTTTTCGCGTACAGGAAACGATTATTTATTTTCTTCTATGATCTCTGCGGTATCTAAGATCAGCTGGGATGCTTTCATACGAAGCAGATCGGACTTCAGCTGAACGGCTGGAAGAACCTGCTTTACCACATCGATTGGCTGCTGATACTTCTGTGAAATGAGTTCGTACTGTTCGTTCATTTCATCCTCAGAAACGGTGATATGCTCGGCTTTGATGATTTCATCGAGAATCACTTCAAGCTTTGCCTGTTTGGAAGCATAAGGCTTTACTTCTTCGCGGAAAGCCTCGGTTGTTTTGCCCATCATCTGCAGGTACTGTGCGAGCGGGATTCCCTGCTGTGCAAGCTGGGCTTCCATCTGCTGAAGCTGTACGTCGATGGCAGCTTCTACTGCTTCTGGAGGAAGCAGACAGGAGGAAGAAGAAAGAATCTGATCGTAAAGCTGCTCTCTGGAAGCTTCGTCTTTCTTTGCCTGTACTTCATAATCTAAATATTCGCTGATGTGTTTCTTTAAATCATCAACAGTCTTTACTTCCGGGATAGCAAGGGATACAACGAATTCATCATTGAGCTCGGATGCTTTCTCAGAGTAGATTTCGTGTAATTTTACTTTAAATACAACTTCTTTTCCTGCCAGATCCGGTGCATGATACTGCTCCGGGAAGGAAAGGTTGATGTCGCGGTCTTCGCCAATCTCCATACCAACAATCTGCTCCTCAAATCCGGGAATGAAAGCACCGGAACCGATGCCCAGAGGGTATTTTTCAGCTTTTCCACCATCAAAAGGAACACCGTCTTTGAATCCTTCGTAATCGATGACTGCGGTATCGCCCATGGCAACCGGGCCTTCTTTGTTCACGCGTGTCGGGTTGCCGGCTAAAAGGGTACCGATCTGCGCATTTACGTCATCCTCTGTGTAGGTAATGACCGGAATGGTAGCTTTCAGTCCCTTGTACTGTCCTAATAAAATGTCCATGATTTATCCTCATTTCTTGTAATTTGTATGCTTTGATTCATTCGCAACATGGGTGTAGTATACATGAAAAAGCAGTAGGCCGCAAGTTTTTGGCTTTTTTTTGACACATGTGGAATATGTTTTGCACGAACTTTGTAAATATGTTATAATCAACATAGTTATATACGTCAGATTTTGATTTTTTTGAGGGAAAAAATGAGCAAAGATAAAATTGCCTGGTCAGAAATATTTAAGAAAAATACATATTATGAGCAGAAAGATAAAATGCAGAATATATTTTCCATTCGTTGCATTATCATTGTTTTTCTGTTGTACTCGTTTACGTTTTTTTTGAATCTTATCGATGTATTTATTGTGGATACACAGATTTTTGTTATCAGCTATGTAGAGATGATCGTGGCGCTTTTGATTTATCTGGCATTGCTTACATCGATTGGATTGGAAAAGCCGGTTACAAAGTATCTGAACATTACGGTCATTGCTGTTATGGTCACGATTGCGGGAAGTGCACTCACTTATCATACGGTGATAATTGTTGTGATTCCGATTATTTTTTCAAGTATGTACGCAGATAAGAAGCTTGCCAACTATGCGTTTGTAATTACGATTCTGAGTATTATCATTACTACTTATGCAGGGTATTATAATGGTGTGTGTGATGCAAACATGGCACTGCTGACAACGAATAAATTGTCGGATATTTCTAAGGATGGCGTATTCCTGATGAATGAAGTAAATAAAAATCCACTTGCCACGCTGGGACTGTATTATGTAGTTCCAAGGTCACTTCTGGCTACCTGCTTTTACGCGGTATGTAAGAATGTTTATCATATCGTGGAAAAGATGATGGAGAATGCGATCCGTGTAAAAACACTTGCTGCCATGGATGATATGACCGGTATGTACAATCGGAATAAGCTTTTGGAAGTTGTGAACAGTGATACATATAAAGATATGCAGGTCGCAATTATTTACTGGGACATTAACCGTCTCAAATATGTGAATGATACATTCGGTCATCTGTCGGGGGATTTCCTGATCGTGAAGATTGCGGAGTCGATCAGGCAGGTGTGTGGTGAGCAGGCAGAAACATTCCGCTACGGTGGCGATGAATTTATTATGATTATAAAGAATGGCACTGCAGATCTTGCTGAAGAAATTATTGCTAAGTGGAAAAAAGTGGTCACAGAAATTGATGATACAAGTAAGTTCCCGATTTCTGCATCGGTCGGATATGCGGTAGGACAAGGCGAAGATATACGGACCATTATTGGCAAAGCAGATAAGAAAATGTATGCCAATAAAGATCAGCGTAGAGAATAAATTTAAGATTTCTTTTTCGGAATATGAATCTCCGGGATAGCAACCGTGTCATAGGTGACAGATGGCTGCTCTTCTTCCGGGGATTCTTTTTTTTCGGTTTCCGGTTTGTGTGTATGAATTTCCGGTACAGCTAAATTATCAATTTCCAAATCATACGTATGTTTTTCCCTGGCTTTTTTTTCTTTCTTTTCTTTAAAAAAATTGAACATAATCTAATCTCCCTAAAAAATTACAACAAGTTTATAAAGAATGTAATAGCAAGGCTGTTTAAGAAATCTGCGAACAGACTTCCAATCAGTGGAATCAGAAGGTAGGCTTTCACGGAAGGTGCATAGCGCTCACACAGAACCTGCATGTTTGCCATGGCATTCGGGGTTGCACCCATTCCGAATCCACAGGTGCCGGCTGCAAGTACAGCAGCATCATAATCGCTTCCCATCACGCGGAAAATGATAAAGTATGTGAAGATGAAAATCAGCAGAACCTGGGCACCGAGCAGTATAACAAGCGGAAGTGCCAGAGAGGCAAGCTGCCACAGTTTCAGTGTAATCATAGCGATTCCAAGGAAAAGCGAAAGGCAGATACCACCCAGATCGTTAATCTCACCCATATGAATGACAAATTTTCCGGAGTATTCACCGATATTTCGGATGAGAGCGGCAGCAATCATGGCACCGATGTAAATCGGGAAAGTCATGCCGGTCTTGGTGAGGAGCCAGGAAAAAATGGTTCCGAGACCGACTGCAATGATGAGCTGGAATACTGCAGCTGCATACATGTTGGTATGACGCTCGTGTTTTATCTCTTCTTCAACCAAAAGGCTGTCATCATCTGTGACAGCAGTCTCAAGAAGGTTTTTCTTCTCAATCAGTCTGCGTCCAATCGGACCACCAATCAGGCTTCCGGCGATAAGTCCGAATGTCGCTGCGGCGGTACAGATTGTTGTAGCACCCTGTACGTTGAAGTCTTCGAGAACCGGTCCGAATGCTCCGGCGGTACCGTGACCACCGACCATAGGGATGGAACCGGTACACATACCAATCAATGGATCAAGTCCGAGAACAGATGACATTCCGATTGCCAGGAAGTTCTGTGACAGGATCAGTACAATGACAAGGATAAGGAAAATAAATAAGGATTTTCCACCACTTTTTAATACTTTCAGATTTGCCTGAAATCCGACAGAGGTAAAGAAAAATACCATACAGACTTCCCGCAGCGTGTCATCAAAGGAAAATTCCGCTACGCCGGTAGAAAAGCAGACACAGGTAAAAATCGCAAAAAGCAGACCGCCCACGACTGGTGCAGGTACGCAGAATTTCTCCAGAAAATGTATTTTTTGTTTTAAAAATTGTCCGAGCATCAGAACGACGACCGCGATGGCAAGCGTCTGATACATATCTAAATGAATTTGCATAGTGTTCCCTTCTAAACGTTATTCCGTTGATACCTGAATGTTCTGCTTGGCGTAATAAGCCGCAGCTCCCGGATGGAAAGGAATGGTTATGCCCTGTGTTGCAGAAGTTTCATTCATTTGTAAATCTACAGGAATGCTGTATTGAATATCCTGTGCGTGAGAAAACAGAAGTTTCGTTAATTGTTCGACTGTTTTTTCGGAAAGTTTGTCACTTGCCAGAAGTACCGCCTGTACACCAAGTGTTGTCACTTCTTCGGTCTGTCCGTTGTAGGTATCCGCAGGAATGGTGTATGTACTGTAACAATCGTTGAGCTGAAGCAGTTTGTCCAGACAGTCTGCATCGATGGAAAGCAGCCGGATATCGCACTGGCGGGACAATTCATCAATCATTGTTGTCTGCACTCCGGCCGTACAGAACAGCGTATCAATATCACCGGACTGCAGCTGGGAAGCAGCCTGCGCGTAATCCAGATTCACAGTGTGTACCAGTTCGGAAGAAAGTCCGCTTGCTTTCAGAATCTGATTGGCATTTCGCTCGGTTCCGGAATCTTCCTCGCCAATGGATATGGTCTTTCCCTGCAGATCATTGAGCGAATGAATAGAGGAATCGGCACGGACAACAATCTGGCAGGCTTCCGTATACAGGCCTGCAATTGCCTTAAATCCCTGATATTCTTTACCCTCAAAGATACCGGTTCCTTTGTAGGCATCTGCAGTTAAGTCCATTTGGGCAATTCCAAGTTCAATGTACCCATCGGAAAGGAGCCGTAAGTTGGCCGCAGAACCGGCGGTCGTTTTCATTTCCATCTGACAGTCAATGTCTTCTGTTGAGACGAGCTGTGTGAACGCGCTTCCGAAGGAGTGATACATGCCACCTAATGCAGCCGTACCAAAACGGATTTTATTGGAAGTCATTCCGCATCCACCTAGAAGAAGTGTTGACACACACAGCGTAAGACTGAGTAGTTTTTTCCACATAGAGTTTTCCTCCAAATCTAGTAATTATACGGTGATGAAACCTAAAGCTTCGGATACTGCAAAAATCAGAATCAGAGCAAGGCAGATTGGAGCAATCCACTTGAGCATTACAACATAGAATTTTTTCTCTTTGAAAGACCCGCTATTTTCCACTTCGTCGATGATCGTCTTTGGTTTTACAATAAATCCGACAAAGATGCAGGTAAGCATGGCAACAATCGGCATCAGAACGCTGTTGCTGATGAAATCAGAGAAATCCAGAAGTCCCATACCGAGAATTTTAACAAAGCTTAAAGGTCCAAAGCCTAAGGATACCAGTCCACCTATAATCAATACATAGATTGTGATTGCGATGGTTGCTTTTTTACGTCCCCAGTGCAGTTTGTCGCAGACAATGGATACATTCGTCTCCAATAAAGAAATAGAGGAAGTCAATGCTGCAAAAAGCACAAGAATGAAAAAGGCACCGCCAATCAGTCCACCGAGATTCATGCTGTCAAATACTTTTGGCAGTGTGATGAACATCAGGGAAGGTCCTTTACTTAAGGCATCCTTGCTTCCACCGGAAAATACAAATACGGAAGGTACGATAAGAAGTCCGGCAAGGAAAGCGATGAGTGTATCGAAAATCTCGATTTTACGAACAGAGTCACGCAGATCGTCGTCTTTTTTCATGTAAGAACCGTAAGTAATCATGATACCCATAGCCAGTGACATGGAGTAAAAGAGCTGTCCCATGGCGGCAAGCACAGTTGTTGCAGAGAAGTGCTTGATGTCAGGGAAGAGATAATACTTCACGCCGGCTGCAGCCCCCGGACGAGTGATGCAGTAAAGGCTGATGGCGATAATTAATACAATGAGTACCGGCATCAGGATGGTACTGGCTTTTTCGATACCTTTTTGTACGCCGATGATAACAACGACGGAGGTCAGCAGTACGAAGATCGCAAACCAGATAATTGGTTCAACTGGTTGTGCAATGAAATTGGTAAAGAAATCATCTCCGGCAGCGGTTCCTACATGACCACTGAGAAAAGAAACCATATATTTGATGACCCATCCGCCGATGACACAGTAATATGGTGTGATGATAAACGGAACGATACATGCCAGAGCACCGACGAAGCCGAAGCGGTTATCCAGTTTCTTGAAGGCACCGGCTGCGCTGAGTCCGGTTTTACGTCCGAGAGATACTTCTGTGATCATCAGCGTAAATCCGAAACTGACTGCAAGCAACAGGTAGACGAGAATGAAAATTCCTCCACCGTATTTTGCAGCTAAGTATGGAAATCGCCATAGATTCCCAAGTCCTACAGCAGATCCGGCCGCCGCAAAGATAAAGCCCAATTTGCTGGAAAAAGTGTCACGTTTTTGACCCATAATTTTAATCCTCCTAAATTTTATTCATATGCTTGCTATTATGGCATTTTATGCGGAAAATTACAAGAAAAGTGACAAAATCTTTTACTTATTTATAAGGAATTATATGGAAACTGTTTACAAAGTGCTTTTTTTCTTCTAATATCAAAAGCAAACGAAGGAAAAAGGAGATACAAGATAAGATGAAAAGTAAAGCGAATGAACTTTCACCGGCAGCCTATGTCTTTGACGGAAAGCTGCCACTGAGGCAGGCCATTCCACTCGGCCTGCAGCATGTACTTGCGATGTTCGTGGGAAACCTGACACCGCTTTTGATTATTACCGGAGTCTGTGGCATCGGAAATAGTGGAGAATATGCAGGGATTCAGGTAGCGTTGCTGCAGAATGCAATGATCATCGCGGGAATTGTTACGTTGATCCAGCTGTTTGCAATTGGACCGATTGGTGGAAAGGTGCCAATCATCATGGGAACAAGTTCGGGATTTATTGGTGTGTTCAGCAGTGTCGCAAACATTATGGGAGGTGGGATCTTAGGATATGGAGCCATCATGGGAGCTTCAATCATCGGAGGTTTCATGGAGACGGTTCTGGGCGCGTTCTTAAAGCCGTTACGTCGCTTTTTCCCATCAGTCGTTACCGGAACCGTTGTACTTTCCATCGGATTATCGCTGATTGGTGTGGGAATCAATTCTTTTGGTGGCGGTAATTCGGCATCGGATTTTGGTTCTGCAGAGAATCTGCTTCTTGCATGTCTGGTGCTTGTAGTTATTCTGTTCTTTAAGCATTGGACCAAGGGGGTACTCAGTTCATCTTCAATTCTGATTGGAATTATTGTCGGATATATTGCTGCAATCATTATGGGATGTGTCCTGCCGCACACCGGAGTGACAGCAGATGGTGTGGAGTACACAAAGTCATGGGTGCTCAACTGGGACAAAGTGGCAGAGGCAAGCTGGTTTGCCGTTCCGAAAATTATGCCGGTCAAGCCCGTATTTGATGCGAGAGCAATTGTACCGGTTCTGATTATGTTCGTTGTGACCGCCGTGGAGACCATCGGTGATATTTCCGGTGTCATCGAAGGTGGAATGGATCGTGAAGCTACCGATAAAGAGTTATCCGGTGGTGTTATGTGCGATGGACTTGGATCAACGCTGGCAGCATTGTTTGGTGTTCTTCCAAATACATCCTTCAGTCAGAACGTAGGTCTCGTTGCGATGACAAAGGTGGTAAACCGTATCGCATTAGCGTCCGGCGCTGTATTTTTGATTTTATGTGGACTGATTCCAAAGCTTGGAGCTTTGATCTCTATCATGCCACAGTCCGTACTTGGCGGAGCAGCAGTTATGATGTTCTCTTCCATTATTGTAAGTGGTATTCAGCTGATTACGAAGGAGCCTCTGACACCGAGAAGACTGACCATTGTATCGGTCGCTCTAGGTGTAGGATATGGAATGGGTGCAAACACTGCAGTACTGGCACAGATGCCAGAGACCATCCAGCTGGTATTCGGTGGTTCCGGTATTGTGCCGGCTGCGATTGTTGCCATTCTTTTAAATGTGATTCTGCCAAAAGACAAAGAAAACAAACAGTAGATCGTTATGGAAGCCGGGATAAGTCTTCCGGTGTATCAATATCGAAGAGTTCCAAAGGGTCCTCTGCAGGTACATATGTCACCTGCAGAGGATATTTTTTTGCTAGAAAACTGCCACCTTTTTTCTGAGGAAGATGTTGTAATTCCAGAAAAAACTGTTGCGGGAACAGAACCGGGGAACCAGGAATCGTTTCACCGGAAGTATTGGTATAAGATAAGCGGCAGATATAATTCGGCTGTTCGGAGAATACAGTGCATAACCGTTTCATACTTGCCGGATGGATGCATGGCTGGTCACACGGCAGAAAGAGAATGCCGTCGAGCAAAGAGATATCTTGTACATTATTTGTATCTGAAAGCAAGGTGGAAACGCCAAGGGCAACCATCTCATTTCGGTCCGTCCTGTCATGCAGGATAAACGGAAGTGCCCGCTTTTGGCAGAGAGCTGCAATCTCCGGGTGCCGGGTGATCACGCAGATCTTAGAAAAAGGCACAGAAGCTGCGATGGCGCAGGCACAGGAAAAAAGTGTACGGCCTTTGTAAGTCGCAAGAAGCTTGTTGCTTCCGAATCGTTTTCCCATGCCGGAAGCCATAAGGACACAACCGATGCGTAAATCTGATACCATAAGAGTTCCTTTCTGCATTACTGCTTCGGCTTTTCTTCTAAGAAACCTTCCCCGTATACTTCGTTGGTTTCGGTTACCATGATAAATACATTCTTGTCCACTTCATGGGCAAGACGCCGCACCATATATGCCTGGGATTTGGAGCATGCACACAGAAGAACATCTTTGTTATCCTGCGTGTAGCTTCCCCGTGCTTTAATCTCGGTAGAACCGCGGTCGATCACATCTGAGATTCTTGCAGCGACTTCTTCGCCTTTATCCGTAATAATGATCAGCAGTGTGCCTGAACCCATGCCATACATGATTTTGTCAATGACAAGTGAGGTCAGAATCGTGGCGGTCAGACCATAGAGGACGGCGTCAATGGTTCCGAATGCCGGCCAGCCCAGAAAGATGATGACAAGATCAATCAGCATGGTAATCATGCCAATGGACAAATGCGGGCGCAACACTTTTACCGACATGGTAAGGAAATCTGTACCACCGGAGGAAGAACCCCTCATATAAAACAGCGCCAGTGCGATTCCAAGGAAGATACCGGAAAAAAGCGCCGCCATGAGGCGGGAGCCGGTATATACCGGAAAATGCGGGAAAATTACATCGAGAAAGAAGGTACTGATGCAGATGGTCTTGAAGCTTTTTAAAAGAAATTCTTTGCCGACAATCTTATAACTCAATAAGATCAGCGGCAGGTTCAGTACCAGCGTGGTCAGACCAATCGGCAGATGCCACAGGTAGTTCATAATCAGGGCCAGACCGCTCATTCCGCCCGGTGCAAAATTTCCGATTTTGGCAAATGTGTAAATGCTGATGCCATAGAAAATAGAACCTATGATATCATAAATTAAATCTAAAAGTATATTTTTTGCCCTTCCGTTTTTCATAATATAAGATCTCCTAAATTTTAAAATAATAGGATGGTAGAGTTACAATAATAAGCTGATTGTATACCTGATACTAATGTATCAAATAAAACGCAAAATTACAATGTGTACTTCGTTGCTGTAATAAAAAGCATGTGTTAAAATAAAGGAAACTATGCAGAAGCAATAACAAAGAAATGGAAGGTTGATATGCTGACGATAAGAGAGTATAAAAAAGTACAAAGTCTGGAAGAAGCATGGGAGTTGAACCAGAAGCGTGCGAACCGTGTCATTGGCGGCATGATGTGGATGCGTCTGGGGGATTCAAATTTTCAGACAGCGATTGATTTGTCAGGACTGGGACTGGATACGATCGAGGAGACAGAAGATGAGTTTCGCATCGGATGTATGGTGACGTTGCGTCAACTGGAGACACATCCGGGTTTTGTTTCCTATACCCAGAATATGTGCAAAGAAAGTCTGCGCCATATTGTGGGCGTGCAGTTTCGGAATCTTGCCACAGTGGGGGGCAGTATTTATGGAAGATACGGTTTTTCCGATGTTCTTACACTGCTGATCGGACTGGATTCTTATGTGGAACTGTACAAAGGAGGGATTGTTCCGCTCCGTGAGTTCGCAAAAGGAAAGCCGGACAATGATATTCTGGTACAGATCATCATAAAGAAACATCCGGTGGCAATGTATTATGAAGCTGTCCGCATTACGCAGACGGACTTGCCGGTGCTGACATGCTGTGGTGTGCATGATAAGGAGAATGGAACGTATACCATAAGCATCGGGGCAAGACCTTCACGCGCGGTCATTGTGCCGGATGAGAAACAGTTATTAAAAGAAAAATTAACTACAAATGCGATTGAAGCATATGCAAAGTATGCAGCAGAAGTTGTTCCGACAGACAGCAATATGCGCGGAAGCAGGGAATATCGCAGTCATTTGGTGGAAGTGCTGAGCCGACGGGCATTGGAGCAGCTGTGTGAGGAGGAGAGCAAAGCATGTTAGTGAATATCAATGTAAATGGAAAAAAGATCCAGCAGGAAATTGAGCCGGATCTGCCGCTTTTGGATTTCCTGCGTGCAAACGGATGTTACAGTGTCAAGCGTGGCTGTGAGACATCCAACTGTGGACTTTGTACGGTGTTTTTGAATGAAAAACCGGTACTTTCCTGTTCCATTCTTGCAGCACGTGCCGATGGCAGCAGTGTGACCACATTAGAGGGATTACAGGAAGAAGCCGAAGAGTTTGTAGCCTTTATCGCAGACCAGGGAGCGGAGCAGTGTGGATTCTGCAATCCGGGATTTGTGATGAATGCCATCGCGCTTTTTCGGGAAAATCCGCAGCCGGACGAAAATGAAATCAAGGAATATCTTTCCGGAAATCTCTGTCGCTGCTCAGGATATGAAGGACAATTGCGCGGAATTTTGAACTTTCTTGAATGGAAGAATACAAAAGAACTTAAGGGAAAGGAGGAAGCATCATGCGGGAAGTAAATAAAGCAGTTCGTAAAAAAGATGCAATGGAATTGCTTCTTGGTAAGCCGGTATATACGGATGATATTGCGCCGAAAGATTGTCTGGTCGTAAAGCTTTTGCGCTCGCCGCATGCGAATGCGATCGTCAAAGAAATCAATACGGACAAGGCGATGCTCGTTCCGGGAATTGAAGCGGTCTATACATGGAAGGACATTGATCAGAACCAGAAGCGTTTTACCTGTGCGGGACAGACTTATCCGGAGATGAGTCCATATGATCGTCTGCTTTTGGACCGGCATGTGCGTTTTGTTGGTGATCCGGTGGCTATCATTGCCGGAGTAAATGAAAAATGCGTAGATCGTGCCATGAAACTGATCAAGCCGGAGTACGAAGTGTTAGAGCCGCTCCTTGATTTTCATCAGGCGAAAGACAATGCAATCCTTGTCCATCCGGAAGAAAACTGGGAAGCGCTTTGTCCGGTAGGTGCGGACAATAAGAGAAATCTCTGTGCACATGATGAGTGCCAGGATGGAGATGTGGACGCAGTACTTGCTTCCTGTGATGTTGTTTTGGATCGTACTTATCATACGAAAGCCTGCCAGCAGGCGATGATGGAGACATTCCGGACGTTTTGTTCCATCGACACGTACGGAAGACTTCATGTGGTAAGTTCAACCCAGATTGTATTTCATTGCCGCCGAATTATCGCACATGCGCTTGGAATTCCGACATCCAAAATCCGCGTGACCAAGCCACGTATTGGTGGAGGCTTCGGTGCAAAGCAGACTTCGGTCAGTGAAATTTATCCGGCGTTCGTTACATGGATGACAAAGAAACCATCTAAGATTATTTATTCAAGAAAAGAATCTCAGATTGCATCTTCGCCACGTCATGAGATGGAGATGCATGTACGCTTGGGAGCGACAAAGGATGGAATTGTAAAAGCGATTGATTTACATACACTTTCCAATACAGGTGCGTACGGAGAACATGGACCGACAACGGTCGGATTGTCCGGACACAAGTCCATTCCGTTGTATGGAAAGGCAGAGGCGTTCCGTTTTGTCAGCGATGTTGTATATACCAACCATATGTCGGCGGGGGCATACCGTGGATATGGTGCGACACAGGGGCTTTTTGCGGTGGAATCCGCAGTGAATGAGCTCGCGGAGATGCTTCACATGGATCCGTTTGTGATTCGTGAGAAGAATATTATCCACGAGGGAGATGTGATGCCGGCATATTACGGTCAGGTAAATACGAGCTGTACGCTGGACCGTTGTCTTGCAAAAGTAAAAGAGATGATTCAGTGGGATGAAAAGTATCCGATGCGAAAAGTGGGAGATCACAAAGTCCGTGTTGTCGGCATGGGAATGGCGATGCAGGGTTCCGGAATTTCCAGCGTTGACGTGGGTAGTGCTACAATGAAAGTCAACGATGAAGGCTATTATACACTGTTGATCGGTGCGGCAGATATGGGAACCGGATGCGATACCACACTGGCGCAGATTGCAGCAGAAGTGCTCGACTGTTCAGTGGATGATATCAATGTGTTCGGAGCGGATACCGATATTTCTCCATATGATTCCGGTTCCTATGCATCATCCACGACGTATATTACTGGAAAAGCTGTGGAAAACTGTGCATTGCAGCTTCGTGAAAAAATTGAAAAATTAGGAGCAGACATTCTTGGATGCAAAGCAGAGGATGTTCAGTTTGACGGAAAGAAGGTTTGTCTCGCGGACGGATCGGAAGGAAAGAGTGTCTCTCTTGCGGATATCGCGACAGCATCCCAGTGTGGAAATGAGATTGAACTGGTAGCTTCCACCACACACAGTTCTCCGATTTCCCCGCCACCGTATATGGTCGGTGCGGCAGAAATCGAGGTGGATTTAGAGACGGGAGAGTCTCATGTCGTAGAGTATGATGCCTGTGTGGACTGTGGCACACCGATCAATACCAATCTCGTGCGCGTGCAGGCAGAGGGCGGTATCTTACAGGGAATCGGTATGGCAATGTCAGAGAATGTGACTTACAATGCGCAGGGAAGACTTTATGAAAATTCCTTCCTGCAGTATAAGATTCCATCCCGCATGGACATCGGCCATATTCGGATTGCATTTGAAAACAGTTATGAGGAAGCCGGTCCGTTCGGGGCAAAATCCATCGGAGAAGTGGTCATCAATACACCGCTTCCGGCGATTGCGGATGCGCTCAGCCATGCGGCAGGAAAACGGTTCTATGAACTGCCGATTACACCGGATCAGGTAGCAAAATATTAGTGTTTTCGGTTCCTTTTGACAATCTGGTCTTATATTTTTGTCGGAAATTGATTCTTTTTTCATAATCAAAGGCGATATATGATGGAAAAAGAAATTTATTGATAAAAAGAGGAGAGATTATTATGTCAAGAGAGTACTTGAAAAAATTAATTATGGCAGCTTTGTTTGCAGCACTTGCATGTGTAGCAACAATGATTATCAAAGTTCCAACACCTGGAACAGAAGGTTATATCAACCTGGGTGATGCAATTGTAATTCTTTGTGGTGTTATTCTTGGACCAGTGTGGGGATTTCTTGCAGCCGGTATTGGTTCCTGTCTGGCAGATCTGATCGGTGGATATTTTGTATATGTGCCAATCACATTTGTAATTAAAGGACTTGTTGCATTATGTGCAGGACTTGTGTATCGTGCAATTGGAAAAACAAAGACAACACGTTATGCAGGTGTGATCCTTGGTGGTGTGATCGATATTATTCTGGTAGCTGGCGGATATTTTGTTTGCGAATATTTTATTTACGGCGCTGGTGCAGCTGCAAGTATTCCGGGAAATATCATACAGGGTATCGGTGGACTTGTAATTTCGGCTATATTGTATCCGGCACTTATTGCAATTCCTTATATTCGTAATAGTTCTTATGGATTTGAAAATTAGTACATCGTTCTGCAAATAACTAGAAAAAAGCTGCTGTCTGAATGAAGATTTACATTCGGACAGCAGTTTTTTTACTTGATAAGCCAATGGTAGTTCTTGCGGCAATCAAGGATATATTCTACATATACGGTATCAGGATTTAATAAGTGATGGAAATATCTCCTGTAGAATTATCTACGGTAATCTTTCCGCCAGTCCCTTTCTGCTGGTATTCCGTCTTATGGGAAACACCGTTGATACTCACGTCACCAATGGAAGTATCAAGATCATATGCGTAGTCGGACAAATCTTTCGAGCTGCTTACTTTGACATCTCCTACACTGCTGTCGACATATAATATCTCAAATATATTGTCTTTGATTACTGTGTCTCCAACCGATGTATCCACATCAATTTCGTTAGCTTCACAACCATTCAGTTCCACAACAGCTGTGGAAGTATCAATATCGATGGAGTCAGTTTTACAATCGTCTAGCTCGATATCGCCCACACAGCTGTCAATTTTTAATGTTGTAACGTCTAGATTTGATAAATTAATGTCTCCCACAGATCCATCTACATTGATCAGCTCTAAGGCCGTATCTTCCGGAATGGTAATATGAACACTGCATTTTTGGTTCTTCATGAAGTTATGGACTTTGATTTTCTGCTTCTGTGAAACAATTAAAGTATTGTCTTTGATTTCATATTTGGGATTTAATTTTTTGTCAGCGTCGCACTGAATACTGTAATCGTCTCCTTTTTCAATCGATAAATTCATGACTTTGGAATCAATCTTTACGGTATTGAAAGAAGGAAGTAAGACTGTGTCGGTCGAGAGTGTTGTACCGGAACTTTCTGTATCATCGGAATCGCTGTAAAAAGAAGCAAACGGCAGGTGGCTGAGAAAGGATACACCCCAGCCGACAAGATGATAGCAGGTGCCACCGATGATGCAGATTACGGTAACAAGTGTTAATATAATTAAATATACATTTTTTTTCATGAATAAACTCCTCCTTTTAAATAGGATACTGTGATCTATTTACGTAATAAATTTTTTGCCAGTGTGTGAATGATTGCTGCTATTGGCCAGATGATCCAGGAAATCCAAAAATCAAAAGTAAGGAAACTCCAGATTAAATACAGGCAGGTAACCGTTGGCCAGTAAACGGACATGATCGCAGCTATCGTCTGATTCATATACTGTGGCTCATTTGTCTGGCTTGGTACATAGTTTCCGCCTACTGTGTCCTGCTGGTTTAAGTGCAGTAATGTTTTATAACTGCTAAGTTTTGTGGATGCCATAACAATCAGAAAGACACCGATTGCTACAAGAATGAAGACAAAACCACCGGAAGCGTTTGACCAGAAAGTAACATAGATATCAAGACTGTCTAAAATTATACTTGGAATGACGCTCAGAATACAAAGTATAATACCGATGGTCAAAAGGAGTGCATAGGTGGATTTATAATGTTCCATTTCACGATGCAGGTATTCGGTTGTCGAAAAATCAGTAACAAAAGGTTCTTTCTTTAAATAGTTCCAATGGCTCATCTGTACACTGGAATAGATGAATAATCCAACAGCAATGCCTATGAGTACGAACATAATGGACACGCCGCATGCATCCAGAAGATTTTCTTTTTGCGGATAAAATGCAGTAAAAGCATCGAAAAAGATCGGACCACAGACGGACAGAACACAGAGCATGACGCCGAGTGCGGTATGGTATGCGCTTTTTCCTGCATCGGCAAGATAGGATTTTGCCTGATCGAGGGAGAGTGTCTTTCCCTGTGGCATCGGCTGGCTTTCGACGAACTGGGAAATGCCAAGGTCGTTGGCTAATTCGTCGAGATTGCCAAATTCAGATATAACAATTCCGACCGCCTCGTTTTCTGATTTGCCCTCTTCCTTTAGTTCGGTGTATTTGTCTTCCATCATTTGCCAGAGTTCGTTTTTGGCTTTATATACTTCCGGAGTGTTGGGAAGTTTTAAGAACATGGTTTCTAAATAATTTCTAATCGTTTCCATTTATGGAATCCCCCTTTATAATAAACTTTTCTACAACTTCCTGTGTGAGCAGCCATTCTTCGCATTTTTGCTGATAATATGCTCTTCCGGCTTCGGTGATGCGGTAATAGGTGCGTCGCTTGCCGGCTGCATTGTCCTGATTCGAAAAAGACTCGATATAACCGTTTCGCTCCATGCGGGTGAATGCAGAGTAGAGTGTGGTTTCTTTTATGACATATTTTTCATTGGACAATGTCTTAATCTGCTTGGATATTTCATATCCGTAAGATGGCTTATCTAACAGAAGATAAAGTATCATCGTGTCATTGTATCCACGAATGACATCACTACTGATGGCCATGCATTTTCCTCCTTTTCTTTTTCATACGACAGTCGTACTACGATTGTCAGTACTACGACAGCCGTAGTACGTTTGACGTAGTAAATATAACATGAGGTTTTGGTGCTGTCAATACAAGATTTTATTTTACAAAGGATTATGTTATGATGAGATGAGTGGTCATACGCCTGTTGCGAACAGTAACAGGATGCGCGTAGAATTAGAGTAAGAGACAGAGCGGAGAAGTAGTGGAATGCAGCGCAAAATCACCTATTATGTGGATAAGATAAAACCAGGACAGAAAATAAGTGGATTTCTGAAAGAAAAAGGATATTCAGAGCAAAATCTGGTGAATTTAAAGAAAAATTTAAAAAGTATAGAAGTGAATGATACCTATGTCTATCAAAATTATGTATTGCAGCAGGGGGATATTTTAAATGTTTATATCCGGGAAACAGAAAGTTCCGGACAGATCATACCCGTAGAGTTACCCATTGATATTGTGTATGAGGATGAAGATTTGCTTGTGGTAAATAAGCCGGCAGGGATGCCGATTCATCCGTCGAGAAACAATCCGGATAATTCTCTGGGAAATGCTTTGGCATGGTATTATAAACAAAAACAGCAGGCTTTTGTGTTTCGGTGCATTAACCGGTTGGACCGGGATACATCGGGGCTTACCATTGTGGCAAAACATATGGTGAGTGGCGCTATTCTGGCACAGATGGTCGCGGCAAAATCGCGGGACGGGTTACAGGCACAGGGCATTCACAGAGAGTATTTTGCTATTGTGGAGGGAAATGTAGAACCGGCAGAAGGTGTAATCGATGCACCAATTGCAAGAGAAGAAAGCCGGTGTCTTGAACGTGTTGTTGATTATGAAAAAGGCGATCGGGCGATTACGCATTATCAGAAATTGAAAACGTGGAAAAATGCCCGGTCAAATAAGAAAATGAGTCTGGTAGCATTGCAGCTGGAGACAGGAAGAACTCACCAGATTCGGGTACATATGGCGTATCTTGGGCATCCTTTGATAGGAGATTTTTTATATAATCCGGCATATGCAGCCAACCAGTTGGATCGTCTGGCACATGCAGAAGAAAATGGCGGTTGTTCAGATAAAAAAGCAGCGGCAGATCTTTTGATCCACCGCCAGGCGCTGCATGCTCATAAAATTTCTTTTCCACATCCGATGACGGGAAAACCAATGGAATTCTCCGTTTCAATGCCTACGGATATGAAAAATTTAATGAAAATATAACTATAAATTTTTCTCACAAATGTCTGCCAGACAGCATTTGTCGCAATAAGGCGTAGTACGGGCGGTGCAGACTGCGCGTCCGTGATCGACAAAGCGGTGACAGAGAGAATTGCCTTCTTCCGGAGGAATGATCTTCCACAATTCCATTTCGACTTTCTTTGGATCTTTGATTCCGTGCACAAGACCGATACGGTTGCTCAGTCGGATACAGTGGGTATCGGTGACGATTGCAGGTTTGCCGAAGACGTCTCCCATGATAAGGTTGGCGCTTTTGCGACCGACGCCCGGAAGTTTGAGTAATGCATCAAAATCGTCGGGAACCTCGCCATTGTATTGGTCACGAATCATTTTCATGCAGGCATTGATGTCTCTTGCTTTGCTTTTTCCAAGACCGCAGGGACGAACAATTTCTTCGATTTCTTCGACCGGGGCATCTGCTAATGCATTCACATCCGGAAATTTTTCATATAATTTTGGCACAATT
Source organism: Lachnospiraceae bacterium (assembly GCA_902363675.1). Classification (GTDB taxonomy): domain Bacteria; phylum Bacillota; class Clostridia; order Lachnospirales; family Lachnospiraceae; genus Roseburia. The sequence goes on from CABJAV010000032.1 coordinate 25,908, forward strand.
ATATTGACTCTGGCATCGGTACACTGTGCGGCGAGACGGACACTGATTAAAAGTTTCCATGCCTCGTTATAATCTAAAGTGCAGTCAGAATCCGGATATTCTTTTTTCAGACGTTCAATGACTGCGAGTGCTAATTCTTTTTTTCTCATGACCGGAAAACAATCCTTTCTATATAAAATAATGATATTTATTTTCTTTGACATTCAGTTTAATGCATTTTTCCAGGGATTACAACGGCAAGGAGGGATATTTGTTTGCACTTTTTCACATGCTTGATTATAATGAAAAGCAGTAACGATTTGGAAAACAATTAGGAGGAGAATCCATGGGAGATAATCATATTGCGATCCCGGCGCTTTTAAAAATCGGACCGGGCGCATTGGGAGAACTTGGCACATACTTAAAGGACCTGCGACTGGAAAAGGTCGTGATTTTGTTTGGTAACGGATTGATTGAGATGTTTGGAATGGATGTCATGAAGTCCCTTGCAGAGATGGGGATTGATGTATTGGAGTATCAGGAACTGGATACAGTACGCCTGGAGGATCTTACCAGCCTTGCTTTTTCCATGCCGGCGAAAACACAGGCCGTGATTGGTATTGGTGGAGGAAAAGTCATCGATGCAGCGAAGTATTGTGGTTTTTTGCGGAACCTGGCATTTATCAGTATTCCGACATCTGCTTCGAGCGATGGTTTTTCCAGCGCAAGTGCTTCTCTTTTGGTTGAGGGACGGCGCAAATCGGTTCCGGCACGTCTGGCATATGGAATTGTGGTGGATACACAAATTATTAAAAGTGCACCTAAGAAATTCATCTATTCCGGAATTGGTGACATGGTTTCCAAAATCACAGCTCTTTATGACTGGAAATTTGAAGAGGAACATGGTTATGGAAAGGTAAATGATTTCGCCACAATGATTGCCAAAAAGGCAGTCAACAGTTTTGTGCGGACACCATTCGAGAGCATTGAAGAGGATTTATTTATTAAGGAACTTTTGGATTCGCTTGCGATGAGCGGAATCGCAAATGAAATCGCAGGAAGCAGTGCACCGACCAGCGGAAGTGAGCATTTGATTTCCCATGCACTTGATAAAATGCTTGAGCAGCCGCAGCTTCACGGCATTCAGGTAGGAATTGCTACTTATCTGATGAGCGTGGTGCAGGATCACAGATATAAGAGAGTCAACACGATCTTTACGCAGACCGGTTTCTGGGATTTCGTAAAAACACTTGGGATGCGACATGTGGACTTTGAGCAGGCGATTGATCTGGCACCATCGATCAAGCCATTTCGACATACGTATCTTCATGAGCAGGAATACCGTGACCGTGCGAAAGAGGTTCTGGCAACGGATGAGAAGCTGAAGGAGATTCTGGTGTAAAACGTAATATCTGATACTTTTGTGTGATTGGCAAAAAAGCAATCTTCTGTTATGATTTTAAGAACACGATGTGGAAAGTAAAAGGAGGACTGCCGATGAAAGTAAAATTAAAATATAAGAATTTCCTGTTTCTGACGATAGCGGGAATCATCAATGCATTTGGTGTGACGGTGTTTTTGGCACCTGTAGCATTATATGACAGTGGAATTTCCGGTACATCCATGTTGATTTCACAGAAGACACCGGATTGGCTGAGCCTTTCTGTTTGCCTTTTGGTTTTGAATGTTCCGATTTTTTTGTATGGATTGAAAAAGCAGGGGATAAATTTTACAATTTGTGCCATATATACTGTTGCTATCTATTCGCTGGCGGCATGGCTGATTACCGATGTGCTCCCAATTGATGTGAGTATCGTTTCGCCACTGGCAGGATCGGATTTATTTCTGTGTGCGATTTTTGGAGGTGTCATTTCCGGTATTGGAAGTGGTCTTGCCATTCGTGCAGGCGGTGCAATGGACGGCATCGAAGTGCTTGCCATTATTTTTGCAAAGAGGCTTGGAATTACAGTAGGTACATTTGTGATGATCTACAATGTGATTCTCTATGTGATATGCGGATTTGCGATTCAAAGCTGGATTTTACCATTGTATTCGATTGTGACTTATGCGGCAGCTCTCAAGACAGTTGACTTTATTATAGAAGGTTTTGACCGGTCGAAGGCAGCGAGCATCATTACAACGAAGCCAAAGCCAGTGTGCGCCGCTTTGTCCGAGGCTTTCGAAAATGGAATAACAATCATTGATGCAAAAGGGTATTATTCGGATTCCAAGAAAACGATGCTCTATTTTGTTGTCAATCGTTTTCAGGTAGGGCGAATGACAGAAATCATCCATGAGATTGATCCGGGCGCATACATATCACTCACGGAAGTGGCAGATATCTACGCGGCAAATCTGGACAAAGAAATGGAATAAAAAAAGAAGAGATGGTCATACTACCTCTGTAAAATGACATTTGAGCATATAGAAAGAGGTGTGATATGGTTTTAACAGAAAAAGAAAGAGCAACCATCGAAGATCTGCGCACACAGGAACAGAGTTGCGTAGAAAAATATAAGAGATATGGGCAGGAGGCAAAGGATCCGGTTCTTCAGGAGCTGTTTGCCAGATTGGAGAAAGAGGAACAGAAACATTACGAATCTTTGGACAAAGTATTGAATGGCACAGTTCCAGCCTGCAATTGCAATGACAAAGACGGCGCCCAGTATCAGCCGAAGGCTACCTATGATTCCATGACCAATCCGGAGGATAAGAAGAACGACTGTTTTCTTGCGACGGATTGTATTGGCACAGAGAAAATGGTATCCGGCGAATATAATTCGGATGTTTTTGTTTTCGGAGATCCGGATGTTCGTAAACTGCTTGCAGATATTCAGATCGAAGAACAGAACCATGCAGAAATGCTTTACAAATACAAGACCGTAAATGGTATGTCATAGAATTGGAAACAAAGAAGACGGGAAAATCCCGTCTCCTTTTTTCTAGTGTGCCGAGCATGGCACTAATCTTACTGGTGAAAGTCCAGTCACGGGTATTTACCGCCAAGTGTAGTGAACCACAAGTCGGTACCAGTAATGGTATGGATGAAGGAAGTGGTGTAACAAAGTTCTTGAGCCTACGTACAGAAACTTGATA
>CABJAV010000033.1 GCA_902363675.1 Lachnospiraceae bacterium
TCTGACTACTCCCACAGGCAAGCCTGTGGGGTTCTTACTGCCAAGTTTAGCCTGTAATCGTGCACCATACGAATATTTTCATAGGCTTTGGAATACAGGTATAAGTCTGTTTGAGTAAGAACTTTTATTACCAAGCAGCCCAAAGGCCACATTATTATGTAAAGAAAGCTAGTTGTGTTTCGGTAAATTTCTGCTTTACAGCAAGGAAGTATAGTCAGTCTCCCTAATGCGTTTTAGTTATGCTATTTTAATTCCACTGTTTAATACCTTGATTTTATGTTTTTTAATCCATTCAATGAAATCCTTTTCCATGCTGTAGCATTTTTTAAATTCTGCAGCACATTTCTTTTTATCTATATCATTGGTTCTGTAATTGTAGCAGTACAACAGGAATGATGAGTACCAGTCCCTCTGTACCAGTGTTCCGTCTGCAAGTTTATACATCCTGTCAGACAGTTTCTTTTTAATGTAATCATCTGCCGTGTGATCATACTGGCTTGCTCTGTAATTATTGGGTACTTCTATGTATGTACCGCCGGATGTTTTGAACTTATTTTCCACGGCAGTCTGGAAACCGCCCGGGCACCGGTTCTTTACCGACTTTCCAAAACGTTTCTTTCTGTTGATCTTGCCTTTGTTATTAACAGTTGTCTCTTTCGCCCGTTTCATGAGCTTGGCGGCATTTTTAGGCTCTGTTATAAAAACATCTCCAATACTTCGCAGGTGGTTTACATCCTCATTTATGGCAAGACGCCTGTTAGTGGCATTTATGCGGCAGAGTTCTGCATGTTTTGCCTTCAGTTTTTTATAGTGATTGGAATAATTCCAAGTCTTTTTACCCTTTTTAACAGTACCATTATCATTATAGTTCTGTGGATTAGTAGCGCGTCTGCTCCTGTCCATGGCGCGGTAATAAAGTCTTTCAAGTCTCTCTGGAGTGTCAAGCGATTATAGCATATATATACATTTTTGCAAAGAAAAAGACATCCTTTCGGGTGCCTTTCTTTTGGATCTTATTTGATTTTGGTCGCTTCGCTCCACCATCCAACAATCTTACTTGATCCGGAATCGTTGTATGTTCTTACTCTGACGAACTTTCCAAATGGAAGATCATTTATAGTGATGGAGGTTTTTGTCGTTGGCTGCTTGACTGTCGTAGCATTTACTTTGAAATCTTCATCATCTGCAGTTTGTACCTCAAAGCCGGTTGGCTTTGTTGCAAATGGATTGGTGATTTCTTTCGATTCAAAAATCCGATAATCGTAATTAAATTGCCCACAATTGATATTCATGGAGTATTCCGCAGATACAACATTTCCAGTTCTTTTAATCGTTATGTATGGTGTACGCTTAATCTTTCCTGCTGTCTTAATATCTGACCATTTGCCATAGTAGTATTTCCCATTTATGGTTCGGTAGGCACGTACCTGAATTTTATAGGTACAGCCTGTTGACAAAGCAACACTTATTCCATCGTCTACATATTTATATTTCTGATCATGATTGGACTTGAAAAAATTATACATTCGTGTTAATTCTCTTGCTCCATCAAGTCCATATATCTTGACACGATTTGCGGTCGTTCTTCGATACGTCCAGTCCGTCCAGTTGCCATTGTAGCTCTGTTTGATCCGGATTTCATATCCAGAAGCTTTTGACACCTTATTCCAGCGGGTATCAACCATTTGGGTAAAGGAATTGCATGGGGCTGCATGAAACTGCATTTTATCTTTTTTGTATGTTTTTACATGCTTTAGATAATACATTTGTATATGTATATCATCACGCGGTAAGTATTCTTCAGCATAAAAAAACGCTTCGTCTTCAATATCCCCAAGTTTTGTTTCACGGAAATCTTTTTTCCCCATATTCTTTCTGAATTTGTCCAATTCTGCTTCTGTAGTCAGCCGGTTCTTAAAAGCCGTAATCTTAACTGTTCCAACCTTGACTTGGTTCTTTGCGTTGTAGTTTTTCTTCGGGTCCTGCATAAATCCGGTTATCGTCCTTGTCTTATCTATTGGAATGTTGTATGCTGTTACTATGGCTGCGGCAGCCAAAACCAATGCTGTTAATTTTTTGATGTTTCTTAAGAAATCTTTGTTTCTTCTCATGATTGCCTCCTTTTAAGCGATTAAAGCATATATTTCCGTTTTTGCAAGACGCAAGACAATTTGGTGTATGTCGGGTTATTTTCACTTAATTTCCGGAATATTTTCCAGAGAGACTGCGGTTATATTGATGCAAGAAGTGTAAAAATTCGCGTATGCATACAAAGAATCTTGGTTTACAAAAGGTGGCCAATTTTCTAAAGGTGTCCAAAATTCTAAAGGTTGCCAATTTTCTCGTACATTTTCAGCAGTCTCAGTTCCACCTTCATAAAAATCAAGATTTCTATCTCTAAAACTCTGAACTATTGCTGCAAGTATCTCCTTAACTTCCTTTTTAGTTGCTTCGATTTTACCCATCCAGCTACCTTGATCGTCCGAGTCATATATTGCAATAATCCATGTTTTTCTTCTATATTCTTTGCTAAATTTCTTATCCATAAATTTTCTCTATCCTTTCCAATGTCAGAATGTCACCCCAACTGCCTTTTTTGCAAGCCTGTCTGCTTCCTCGTTACCATCAACTCCTGTGTGTCCCTTAACTTTTATAAAATTCAGCTCAACAGGGCTTTTTCTCATAACTTTCCACAAGTCTCATATTTAAAATATATAATCTCTTTCATCTTTTTCCTTTATTGGTTCAACGCTTTAAAGTCTTCTTGTATGGCATGATATTCATCATCGGCAATGCTAATACTTAGTACTCCTGGATCATCTGCAGTCACAATGCCTTCCGGAAGATCAAACTCTTCAGTGATAACATACACTGAATCTACTTTCTCTGTAAAATAAATATAATCAGTAGATAAATAAGCATGCTGATTCTTCACATTGCCTAGCGCAAGTAATAAGTTCTCCTGCAAAGCAACTAAATCCTGCAGTGCTGACACTCTATGCAAAAGTTCCTCTTTTAGCTTCTTATTGTGAAGATATAGGCGATTTACTTTTGACATAACAGGCCCAAACCAGATAAATCTAAAGCCAAGGACTAAAGCCACGCTCATGCTTATCATCCCTATGAAGACCAGACCACCAGACCAAAAGGTAGTCCAAAAGGTAAAATTATTCGTCAGCCATTTTATAAAAAACTTATCGTAAAAAACTAGCCAACACATTGCATACACTATTGCAAGCAAACATGCTGGTATTAGCAGTAGTACGCTTCTATCTCTTGGTAATTTCACTGCCTCAACTTTATCCTTTAGATCCTGAACTTCCTGTAATGAGACAGAAGTTTTCTTTAATTGTAATCCACTTATCATAAATCCTCCTTGCTATGTGAAGTCTCACACGACCGAGGTCGCGTGCTTCCATACCTGTTTTTCTGGGGCATGGACTCGCTGACTGAAAATACAGTGATAACACCGTAACTGCACGCTGTTTAAACGCGCAGCACTGCATTAAGACTAATAAGATCAGACAGTGTGCAGGTACTTCTCTTCGAACACCCTGGAACTTTTGCCAGGATGCCCTGCTGTTCCGTCACCGGAACAGTCTTTAACAATTCTCTTATAAAATATCGTGCCCCCAATGTTATATGATGCATTGAGGTCATCAAAGGCATAAGGAACAACTGGATTATCCTTTGTCTTGTGAATCATGGATTCCACGTAAGTCTTCCTTTCCAGTTCCTTCGGTATGGCAACAATCTCCGTCCAGCGGTCCATGCATACAGAGATAAGGTAATCCACAGCTCCACGGTACAAACGGACAGTATCATCAAAGATATGGTTGTAATGTTTAATTTTCCGCTTATACATTGTATGGATTACCATGAACAACTCCTGTATGATTATTTTTTCTTCTGGAACTCGATCTACGCTTTCACCTGGTAAATCAATGCTGCCAGTGCGTTGAAATCCGTCTCTCCCTCTTACTGTTTCTCCGTTCCGTTTCCCGTCTCCGTTTCACCTTCAACCCCGACAATGCTTCCCGGGTTGCAGAAAATCGTGATCTTCTGCAGACCGCTGTTCGTTGTCTGGTCTCCCTTGTAAAACATGAGCACAATTTCCTGTGCATGGTCATCCCCGATGTAGTAATGCAGCTCATCGCTCTCCTGTGTGGAAATAGTTTTCTCCGGTACCCCAAATTTTCCTGTCAGCTCCTCTTTTTTGCATCCAAGCGATAGCCCCCCGATCAGCAGATTCAGCGAATTCTTCTTTGCATAGGTATTGTCAAATTCCAGCTGGGTTACCAGATCCGCTTCATTCGTATATACATACACCTGTGCATTTTCATCTGTTATAAGAGAGTTTTTATACAGGTTCCCGTCTGTTGATACTTTCCACCCGCTGTAACGGCTGTTTCCGGAAATATAGCTTCTTACGGATGTCATATCATTCATCCTTTCTCCATCCAGTACAAGTCCTAAAGACATAAAGGACTGGAGGGATGCTTCCGGCTGGGCAGACTCAACCGGTGTGGGCTCCGGCATTACAAAGTCTTCGCCGCTTGCCCCGGAATCCAGTCCCTTTGGTATATGGATTTCTTTTCCGTGCACCGTCTCATCTAATTCCATGGTGATCTCAATATTTCCGATTTTCACGTTATCCCCCGCACAGGTATTCTCCGCAAGAAGGGTAATCTTCTTTAAGATGTTCCGGTTTTCTTTCTTCGCGTACTGAAGAGTAATGTCAAACTGAGTCCCCCCCTGCAGTCCCTGTAAGAGATTCATGTTTTTTGGATCAAATTCTTTAAAATAATCCAGGATGTATGCCAGGCGGTCTGCGGTGATGGTACCCGTGATGGACAGCTTCTCTTTATTAAACGACTTGTCCTCGATATCCTTTAGTGTTTTCCTTAAGATCCCTGGTACATTCTTTTCATCACTCTCTTTTTCCGGCTGCTTCATCTTATACCACTTACTATAATCTTTATCCGTCACTCCCGTAACAGGTATTTCGTCCTCGTCCTTAAAATACAAATACATGGTCTGGGTACTGTCATCCCCGTAAATCCGGTATCTGTCTTTATTCTCCGCAAGACCTACGTAATTAATATCAACCGCCCCGGTAATATCCGCCTTCCCACCGCTTAAGACAACCTTATCCATATGGTTTTCAATTACCATCCCTGCATAAGTCCCATCCTCTGCTTTTACGGAAGCATCCACTTTAACATCCATCTTCCCGCTGATGTAGTTGTTATACTGCTGTTCCGTCAGTGACCGTGCGATCAGTGTGCTTGCCATCGGATGGATCTCTGGCACGATCATCCATGCGGCCGCGGCACAGGCAACTACTGCAATCCCCACCGCGGCCTTGAAGATCCGGTCCATCGTCTTCCACTGACGGGAGCCTTCCTCAGTACCCCTCTTTTTTTCTTTTTTGCTTCCCTCATTTTTCCCGTTTCGTTTCCACGGCAATTTCTTCTCTGGATGTTTACCCCTGATAATATCCTTTATTTCCAATGATTTTTCCTTCCTTTCCTCTCTTGTATTAAGGTAGAAATATACCCTTCATCTGATATATTGCGCCTTTTTGAAAATCGTCAAAGGGTTACAGAAAAATATTTAAAACTTCACCGGGATTTTTTGTTTTCCTCCACAGCTTCGTGCTTTGTTGTATATCCTCAATATGCAGCAAAAAAAGAACTGCCTCGATTGAGACAGCCCTTTCATTCTTACGCCCATGCCGGGAGCACAAATCCCTCTTCTTCCATTTTCTTCTTCGTTTTCCTGTATTCCGCGCGGTCAGACAGATATTTCTTGAGCGCTGTGGCTTCCTCATCGGAAATCTCAAATCTTTTGCTGTCCGGATATATGGAATACCGTCCGGCTTTTCCGTAAACTTTTTCGTTCCAGTATTTCCCACGGATGACATCCGGTTCCACCGGGCAGAGGCTTCTTAATTTTTCCTCATACATCTGCTGTTTCTCCAGGTTTTCCGAAGTATCCCGCGGTGCTTTTTTGCGAAGATTTCTTTTGTATATACGCTGCTCGGAAAGCATTTCCTGGTACCGTTCCTTCTGGTTTGCCAGTTCCCGGTCGGAAATCTCTGCTTCCTTTGCACCGATTGCAAAAGCTTTTTCTTTTTCCTCTTCCAGATGCTCGTATGGGACAACCTTAACCCATCCCATGTCCGGCTTGTGCATATAGGCCATCTGGCTGGCATCCACGGCTGTCCACCGGTATCCCAGTGCCTTGATCTCTTCCTTGTGCGGAAGGGTATCCCCGGCGAAGGACAGGCAGATCTGGATTTCGCCTTTCTCCGAGAGTGTATCCGCTACAGATCCGCCGATCAGAAAGCCAAGTTTTGCGTTCTCCTCCTGCTTCTGCTTTTTGTAACATTCCTGACAAAGACCATATTCTTCATAATATTTGATCTTGCGGTCGCGCGCATCGGCTTTCCCGAAGAGCTGGACGGTTCCCTCGTGACCGCAGCTATATGTGACGTTATATTTTGCCATAATCTCTTTTTCTCCTTTCGTTAGCTTTAATGTTTACACCAGGAATATGAGATAAAAAAAGACACAGCCGAAGTCGTGCCTTTGGTTTTTGATGAAATCGTCGCTTCATCTTGCTTATTCCAATGAAACGCCTCCAGGAAATCTATATAATGGAAGCGGCGGTTCACCTGGATTCATTTCTTGTACTCCACATAAAACTCCTTTGTACTCTCCATGCCACACTTCTAATTTCCAATTATATTTTTCCGCAAATTTTCTCAGATCTTCATTCATTTTCTCTTTTCTCCTTTTGATGGCTTTATTTACACCAGGAATATGAGATAAAAAAAAGACACAGCCGAAGCCGCGTCTTTATTCTGTTTATTTTCTTGATGAAATCATCGTTTCATAGTCTCATCAAATTCAACATTATATTTTTCAGAAATAGATTTTGTAAGTTTCATACTTGTAATAATATTTTCAAACCCATACTCCTCATACAATACTGTTAATTCATCGAAAAGTAAAGTTCTATCGCTATATTTAAGTCTTCGGAAAGCTACCTCTTCAATTAAGTCTCCATTTTTATCTACTTTATCAAGATATATTTCTATATCAGTTGTAGAAGAAAAACAATCTTTGTATTTTTGTATTTTTATTATGTTTGTTGTTTTGATTTTCTGCTTTTCGATTAATTCTGATTCATACACTTTTTTATTTTCATTGAGAACATTTAAGAATTCTTTAGTTTCCACAATTTTACGATTTACATCATCTAAAAGATTTTTTAATCCATTAATTGTTGCTCCCTGTAATTCTTCTCTTTTAACTGATTTCATAATATTTTCCTCCATTCTTCTATTGAAACTCTTGTTTCTTTACCTACACAAAAGTTTCAATCAGGAGGAGGTTTCCCGATGATTTTTATTTTCTTTCTTCCCATAATCTCTTTTTCTCCTTTCGATAACTTTGATGTTTACACCTTTAATATGAGATAAAAAAAGACACAGCCGAAGCCGTGTCTTTGTCCTGTTTGTTTTTAATAAAAGTTTTTATATTTTTTCGCCACATAATGTCTTATTTTTCCATGCCTTTCATCCTCCATCCATTCGCCATTTTCGAATATATCTCGTAAACATTGATTCGCTTCACACTCCGTATCAAAAGCAAAGCAATCTTCCTTTTCTGACAAATCCGTATTGATGTAATCTGGGAATCCATAATGTTCTCGAATAATAGTGTAATATTCTTTACTCATAATTTTCTCTTTTCTCCTTTCGATGGCTTTATTATTTACACAAGGAATATGAGATAAAAAAAAGACACAGCCGAAGCCGTGTCTTTGTCCTATTTATTTTTAATAAATGTGATCGTTTTTTACCAGTTATACTGTATATCTTACTTCAAGCTCATCGTTTAATTTCTTTCCGTGATAATCTTCAGCCCATTCGTATGCTACTGATTTAAGTCCTAATGCCTTACAAATGGACGCACAAGCTGGCTTGTTATCTTTTGTGACAGAAGAACATTTCGCCATAAAATATCTCTCTTCATACATATCAAGGCTCAATGGCACTTCGTAGCTATTTTTGCAATTGTCCAGATACGCTTGGTAATTATTATGTAGTTCCATATTTCTGTGAAGAATCGTAACTCCGGCTTTTGCATCGGATAATATTTTATTGAAATGATCTACTTTAATAAAAATAATTCTTTGACAGTTTTTGTCATATTGTTCAAAAGCGTTGTTCATAATCTTTTCTCCTTTCATTGCTTTGATGTTTACATCAGGAATATGAAACAAAAAAGACACAGCCGAAGCCATGCCTTTGTCCTATTTATTTTGACCGAATGTAAAAAGTTGTAATACTCCGATAATTCATTTGCCAGTAATGCGGGGTAAGTATTACTGGGTATATTGCTTTCATATATTTTCCCCCTCTTTCCTCATCCACGCACCCCTTTACGGGGTGCGACCTGTGTTTTCGCTAATCACCTTCCATACCGCTCACCACCCTTCCTTAATAAATATGCAACACAATTTCCTTGCCCTCTCCCAAGTTAGCCAAAATGAGAAAAGCACAAAATAAAGCAATGTTTTCATTATACATATTGTGCTTTTTTTTGTAAATCGTCAAAGGAATTTATGAAAAATCTTCTGTAAAAGTCGATTTTTACCCTGACACTTGCGGAAACACATTTCCCATTCGCGTTTACAGTGGCACCCCGTGGAGGGGCGCAGGGGTTGAAACAAATATATAAAATGAGGAACACCATATTTTTTACGTTGCACCCCACAAGTGGTGCATGGACTAAAAAAAGGACAAAAGAAAAACCACTCTTGGAAAATTCCTTGAGTGGCTTTCTTTTTTTGCGTTATACTATTAAATATCAATAGCAGTTATCAAATCATCAATGTGTTTGTAGTGTCTCATAGTCCCTACCTGAGTTAGTGATGCCATATACCGCAAGCAATGTCGGTATCGAGTTTGCCTTGCCTGGATATGTTGCACTGTCGACGAAATTATACGTTTTCCCGTTGGCTGCAGTAATCGATCCATTGTCCATAAGCTGTGAATATCTCAGGTTGTAGACCGCTCCGTATGCTGTGATACGTGCTGTTTCGAGGATCATGTATCGGTTCTCATCTCCATGTTCTTTGAGGTAATCTGGGTCATATTTCTGGTACGCATAAATCTTATCCCCGGTATCCTCGTCGGTAATCATATCGTAAGGATTGATATGCTGCTCTTTACCATCTTTATCCACGGTCACATCCGTAAATTTTGCAGAAGACGGCAGCCCGAGTGTTACGTGCCAGCGGGATGCACAGAAACTGTACTCATCCTCTGAAACCCCATTAGATCCAAGGTCATTTCCAATAGCATCAAATTCCTTGAAAAGCTCCTGGTCATCATCACCATTAATATCTTTATGGAGTGCTGTAACTTTACTGTTTCCAATAAAAGTACGGGTACGTCCATTCAGGTACAGGAACTGCGCGTTACCCTCGCGGTAGCCATCCCCCATCGGGATAGACAGCGGTGCAACAACCTCTTCTTCCATACCAGTTAATGGATTTTTTTGGGTCATCGGCATTCCATTTGCATCGAGTATTGTACGGCCGAGCACTTTCGATGCCGTTTCGGTCGCAGCCTTCTCTTCATCGCTGTAGTTCCGGCGTGCCTTCTCGTCATCCCAGTTCAGTAACATGGCATGGTCATAAATTTTGTCTTTCTGCTGATTAAAGTAGTCTGTTCCATACTTATCCATAAGACCAAACTCATTGACAAGCGTTACATCTTCATTCCGGCTGCCCCACACATCAACTGCCATGAGCTTGTCCTTCTTAGTATCGAGGATGTAATATTTCGGCTCGATCTGGACGTTTCCGTCCGCGAAATCCCGGCTTAATACCTGGATATCCCATAAGAGGTTGTATCCAAGCTGAAGCTGCTCACTCTTTCCCCGCAGTGCTGCGATGTTATTCTTTGCTGACTCAAGCGGGGTTGATACGCACCTGCTGGAGTCCTCTCCTACATCAGACCACTTTGCTGTATGCCATGTATTGTACCACTGGTTATATGCGGATACCTTTTCGCCCCGGATATCCGTTGCGGTATCTCCATTATTTTTATGCCATGACAGGTATGCGTTCTGTATACTCTTATCGACTGCATGAACAATACCATCTATATACCATTTATCATCATTTGTCTTACGTTTGAACAAATTGCTAAAGCGGAGGTCGGTACTATCCTGCACCGTGAGGTTGCCAATCCTTGATATTAAATCGACGAACGTTTGCTTATATGTTGAATGTTTTGCCGTCAGGTCAATTGCACGTCCTGCATTTGTAATGCTTGAGTTGTCCTGGGAGCAGTCAAGTGATAACGCTCCGTCGCGGTCGTATGGGTTTTCACTGCCGCTCGGGGAAGGCTGGTTGTTGATTGCTTCCACGGCATACTCAATGGTAGCCCCACTCATCTCATGGTTGTCAAGCTGGGCGTAGAACTGATACGTAAATCCATCATCACGCTCCGACAAGCTGGTCAGATCGTAACAGTTGTTTTTAACGTTGCGGTTCGTCACCTTGTCCGTAATTTCCAGCTGGAACCATTGACCCGCAGGGTGCTCCTCAAAGGTTCCGTTCCGATTATACAAAACAGAAAATGGGAATTTAATCCATTTCTCCCTGGTCCACTCCGTGCAGTCATAATTATTCGCATATCCTTTTCCCTTCCGCTGTTCGGTCTGGGCGATTCCATAATCATCTGACTCATAAAAATCGCCACTGTTTGGGAAGTAAATATAAAAATAGTTATCAAGCAGGACGAAATCTCCAAATTTCAGCGGCTTGGACGTTCCCGGTTTTCCTGCATTTGCCTGCTCTGCACCCTTTTTATGCAGCTCATCATTATGACATGCATCATAACAGATCTCATTGCCAGCATCGTAATGTCCAATCTTTCCGTTAACTGCCTTATGATGCGGTTCCTTGCACTGCAGGACATAAGTGGTCTTGCAGTGCTTCGTGCATACATGGCTGTCGTAGATGCACTGGCAGCTCCAAAACGGGTTTATGATGGTATGTCCATCTGTAGTGACACTGTTCGGAATCAGTGAATAATTATTTCCGGTTGCTTTCTTGACCAGGTCAAACACTTTGTCCGGATCATAGTCAGTGTGTGCTTCGATAACAGTGATCTTTGCGTACCCATTTCCGCTATGCTCTCCGGTTATACCGGATACATCTGTCAAAGAAGGGGAAGCAAATCCCGAACCACCGCCAGCACCAGCGTCGTCATCATCATTCCGCGAATAGCTTTCGTAGCTTCCGCCACCTCCATAGAGACCGCCGCCCCCGCCACAGGTATTCCAACCGGAATTCGATCCTCCTTTTCCAAATGATCCGCTGAAATAAGCATTTCCAGGTCCGCTGACAGTTGCGCCTTCCCCTTTCGTGCCACATCCGTTTCCACCGGTTGTACCACTCTGGTTTGCGCCGCCTCCGGCTCCACCAGCTCCGGAACTTCCTCCGGCTCCGCCTCCTGCTACAAGCAAGACACTGTTCTTATTATTTGATAATGCAGCTAATTCACCGTTTGCTGTTGCAAAATGTGTTGCACCGCCGCCATATCCATGGCATCCGATACCTCCACCATTATATGTACCTGCAGACTGTCCAGCTACAATGTATACGGTAGTTTCATTTGCAAATGTTACTGTTCCGGCTGAATATCCACCCTTTCCAGGGTTTCTGCCTCCACCGGATGCTCCCCATGCTTCCAGCTTATATTTACCAGCCGGGAGGGTAACACTTTTCACGGATCCGGAATAGTCATAGGTATAGGTCTTTCCTGCAGCTACGCTGCCTGCAGATCCGCCGCTGCCACTTCCATAGCAATTCTTCAGCTGATCCTTAATTTTACCCCATACCGCAGATCCAAGCATTTTTCCAAGGTCTGCAGTGTTTCCGTTGCTTGCTTCATCTACTGCAATCTTAAAACCTTCCGATGGCGTGTCCATGCATGCTTCCGTATGCACATGTCTGTTGTTTTCTGATGTCTGTTTCTGGTAGCCATCATCAAACTTGCGTGTCCAGTCAATCGTTCCGGCTGCAGTGATTTTTACAAGACCGTTTCCACGGCGTACCCCGGACTTCATTTCTGTGTTTGTAAGACCGGATGCTGTATATCCCGAACCGCCGGCACCGCCGCCATTATTTGCATTAGTAACATATCCGCCGTACCAGCCACCGCCGGCACCGCCAGAATCAGTTCCAAATGTTACAGATTCCCCAACACCCTGTTTGTATCCGCTGCCCTGGGTTCCTCCCATTCCGCAGCCACCCATATTCTGGTTGGCTGAGTTATAGTCACAGGATGCAGTTTCAGAGTCTATCCTCATCCGTGAAGAACCCCTTGCATGGAAACAGAATTCCCAGATAGTATATGGATTCTGTCCGGAATCTGCAGAAGTCCCGTCGGTATTTGTTGTAGATGTAAGTCCACTTGGTACGGTAAATGAATATCTGTATTCATTACTGTTTGCTGCTTCAACCGTATAATTTCTTGTCTGGTATCTTCCATAATTGGTATATACAACCGGATATCCATTTGTAAGATTATCACCTTTTACTGTTATCGTAACCTTTTGTCCCGGAAGATAGGTTTTATATGGGCCAAATACACCCTGTTCACTTCCATTCGTTACTGCACTGTTACCAGAAAGTGTTGTCCCGGTACGCAGTGATAAACCACTTGTTGGTGTCCATGTCGCATTTCCGGTAGATTTTATATTTTCAATGTATGCATTTTCACCATTCTTTCCACCGCCGTTTCCACCGCGTCCATCATCAGATCCACGGCTTCCCCCGCTGTTGTCTGCTCCGCCACCGCCGCCGGCAACCAGAAGTGTTCCGTCCGGGTTCCAGCTTGTTGCTGCAGGATTATTTGTGGTAGAAATATGTGACATTCCTCCACCAGAACCGCTGTCAGCAACACCACCGTCACCACCGCCGTTGTAACCACCAGCTGGTCCTCCAAAGCGGTTTGTCCCGGCTCCATATTTTCCAGCGCCGCCAACAAAAACATAAATTTTCTGTCCTTTCTTTAAGCTGATATTTCCTTTGGAATATCCACCATTTCCAGCGACAGAACTTGTAGTTTCCCTGTCAACGCTGTCATCATATCCATCACCGCCAGAAGCTCCCCATGCCTCAAGGGTATAGACTCCGTCTGCCGGGGCAGTGAATGTCTGCACATCACCTGTATAATTGTAAGTATACTGTACCTTTTTATCACTTATGCCATTGTAATAATCCTGTGTTGTTTTGGCGTGTTCTGTTACACCTGCAAAGCAGGATAAGGTATGCCTGTATGAAATACCGTTTGCGTCCTTTTCCGGTGCAAGTCTCGTAACTGCAAGATTATCCAATGAATAACTGCAGTCATAAACGGTATCATAAGCTGTATCATTGGAAGTTGAATCATCCTGGTTACCGAACCAGATGCCGTCACCAATGTAATTTGTCATGTCCCCAGAAGAATTCTTTGTTTTGGTAAAGGAAATTTCTTTTCCATCCACGGTTGCGCCTGTATTGGCATCAACGGTATAAGAACCGTCTTTGTAATTAATCTTCTTAGGAGATAACACCACAGAATCCATTCCGAAATGATAATGGATAGTGTTCTTTCCATCCTTTACCAGAGGAGAGGTCGTAGATGTATATTCCGATCCATCTGCAAGCATGATCTTCAGTGAACCGTCCGGCTCTGCAAGAAGTTTTGTTGCCCGGGTAGTAAACAGTGCCTTTTCTGAATCCAGTGCATTGTGGAAATTAAATACTCCCTGGAGTTCATAAGTATCACTCTTTGCTTCTTCTGTATCCACTCCCATTGCGCTCCATGACATTGCAAGGGATGCGCTGCCGTTTCCGGAGAGGTAACGGTCCGGCTGGTTCTCATCATCTTCGGACGTGCCTTCGAATGCCTCAAGTCCGTCATAACGCTTGATGACAAAGCCACTGTCTGCGAGACTGACATCCATGTAAGTGCCTCCAGGGGCAAGGATATTACTGATAATGGAATCATAGCTGTGTACGACTCCATCATCGTCTTCCACATCACTGTGCTTTGCATTGTCAACATTAAATGCCGCCCTGCGCACCGGCTTTCCATACTGGCAGTTTAACAGCCGGTACTGGCATTCTTCTGCTGTTCCCGGACAAGTCGCATCATCAGCTTCCTTATTCATCTCCGCTGCCCCGCTTTTATCATCGCCGAGCACACGCTGATCCATTTCCTTGTTTACTGTAAGGATATTTGCCCCCTGTACGGATACCGGGTCATGGACAACGATGTTGTTGACTTTCGTCTGTCCGTTTGTGTAGATGGAATCCATGGTATAACCGACTCTTCCGGCTACGCTATCATTCCCGTCTGTATACTTGAAAGTATAGTTTGTAATATCATGTGTTTCAGCGTTTTTATCAGCACCAAAGTTCGTATATGTAACCAGCGGGATAAAGAATGCACGGGACTGCCCGGTGACATATTCCTGGTTCGGGTTTGTCGGGCACTGTGCAATACCGTCCTGCATAAGCACAAGTCCGGCATTACCAAACTGCGCCGGTTCCGGTGCATCCGTCTGTCCGTTCAAGGAAGGAAGAATCCGGTTAATCCAGCTGTATTTCCCCCATACATCCTGCTTGGTAGGTGCAGTATAAACATCCGCAGTATTTGTTCCCATCCGCGCTGATCCGCTGCCATAAGTATCATAGTTTGTTCCGCCATAAGTGTTTCCACATCCAGGGGAACAGATATTCCCGTCAATCGAATCCGATTTTGTCTGCATGATGGTTTTTACATCGTCCATCTGCTTCTGTTTTGTTTCAATCGTCCTTGCAGATGTTACTTTTGCAAGATCCAGGGTATTTCCATTCTCATCGGTATCTGTGATATGGTTATACTTCTCTTCATCTTTATCAAATGCGGTTTCTACAACTGCATTGCCTCCGGTGCCCTGGTACTTCGTGGATGTACTGCTGTAATTGCCGTTATAGCTTCCTACATTAAGGTTTGATGTCTTCTTAACCAGAGGGTTATCCGTCCACATCTTATCGGTCCACATCCAGTTTGCCTTGCTGACATTCTCTTTTTTGAGATTGTTCATATCTGCCGGCTTGGAATACCACAGGGTATCCTCATAATTTTCCTGGCACTCATGGTGTTTTGTTTCTGCAGTATCCTGATAGTAGACTATACTCTCATTGCCTGAGCTGGTCTGTAAAATCAGGAAATCTGAAATAACGGTTGCCTTGCAGTTTAACTTACGTCTCTTATCAAAACGTTTCCACTCAAACGTTGTCTTGTCCACTGCATCGGCTGTGTTATCGGTATATCCGGTCTTGGTCTTTGCTGTTTCCCCGGCTTCTCCTTTTTCTTTCCCGCCTGTTTTGGCATTGTCGTGTCTGTTGCGGAGGTTGCTGTATGTACTATTTGTATACAGGCATCCCCTGCACCAGCTCTTTTTATGGCCGTTTGCCGTAACCACAACCGGGCTTCCCCCATGGGATGCAGTCTGTCCGTCACAGGAATCTGTACGGGTCAGCTTTTTATCACTGTTAAATTCTGTCCATGTAACATCATCATCCTGTCCGGTCTGCAGGCTGTAGCGGATACGCCCGGCTTTTGAGGTATCTGCCTGTGCAATGTTATAAAAAATATTCGGGTCGTACCTTACGATCTTTGATTTTACAATATCAAGGTCATTTTCTGAGGTGTCCGTCCAGGTTTCTTCCCCTTCTGCATCCGGGTCATCCCCTATATCCCCGGTCTCATAGTCCGGGATAACAAGGTCACCGTTTTCATCATACTCTTTATCGTTTGCGGCTTCCGTGCCTTCCACACCGGACAGGTCCGGGTCAACGACCTGGGTATTATCCTTATTATCTTCCTTCTCTTTCTTTACTGCATCTGCTTCTGCTTTTCCTGCTTCCCCTTCAATGCTGCTTCCGCTGCCATCATCTGTCTTACGGATCTCCCCCATGCCTTCGGCATAGCCTTCCTGCAGTTTCCATACCTTAAGGTTTGTGAAACGGATCGTATCGAAACGGAGTTTCTGGATCCATGTATCCTCGATCGCCGGGAGTACATGCTGGCAGCATGCGCCACAGAGGTCATGTGCCCCAAACTGGGTCAGGCCGCTTTTCTTTTCTACTTTCAGCCCGCTTTCCCCTACTTTTCCATCGTAATTGCCTGCGGTAATGCTTCCATCCTTGAATGTTACTTCAATTTTGTACTGGATGCTGGAAGATTTCCCATCCACGGATCCCTTGTATCCGCTCCAGCTGGAGTGTCCGGTTACTTTTCCATGTTTATCCGTTGTGTGGGAGCCGGAAGCAGAGGCTATATTACCTTTGGTATAGCTCCATCCTGTTCCAAGGTCGGATGACGTATTTGTCCTCTTTGCACCTGATACAAGGTTTGATGACGTATAGGTTCCACCTCCATAAGACCGTGAGGAACCGGTATCATAGCTCTTTTCCCCTCCGGTCAGTGTTACATTGATCGTGGCGGTCCCTACGTGGTATACCCTTTTATATCCGTCAGAGTCATCAATACGGTAAACCGTGCCATCTGCACTTTTACCGATTTCCTCCATCTTCTTGGCCCAATCTGCAGCCTGCCCTAATGCCGTATTGTAGGCAGAAACATCCCAGTTTGCCGGGGTCGGGGACATGCTGTATACTTTACCGGCATTTCCGCCCTCGCATGGTTTTCCGGACGGGCTTACATTCGACCCGCTCTGTGACCACCGGGAAGTATTGTTCCCGATCGTCCCTGTCCATGTCGCATGGAATTTGGTTGTGCTGTCGTGTCCGTTTACGGTCGTGTTATAACCGGCAGCGCCCTGCGGGTTTACGGCACTGTTCTTTTCTGCAGTGACCGATTTTTCCTGTTTCCTGTCATTGGCATCTGCAACAAAAGTCTCTTCTTTTGTATTCCCTGCGGTAAGTGATTTTAAAGTATCACCTTTCTTGTACTCACAGTCCGTGCTGTTGAAAACACTCTTGTATCGTCTTGTGGAACGGTAGCTGTTTTTACTTCCACCTGAAATTTCCTTGAGGTAGTAATCATCATAGACTGCCTGCATGTTGACAATGAATTCTGACCCGCCGGTTGCAAAGTACAGGGACCGTGTGCTCGGCACACCTGCCATTGCTTCAAATGTCTCATTATAAATGGACCCTTCCTTTAATTCTGCATATGCTTCCGGAATGGATTCATAGGTGCTGGAAAGATTTACGTCCTCTGTATCATCTTTACGGTAAATATACTGTGCAATGACATTGTTTGTTGTTGCACAGCCACCTGCCTTAAGGTCAGACATGGATGGTTTTGTCTTTGTGACCGAACTTCCATTTATCACGCTTGTCCATTTTTTCTTCGCACCGCTGCCGGATTTCTGCATGATATACACTTTTGCTTTCCAGTTGACATAATAACTGCCGGTGCCGGAAATCTTAAACCCTTTGGTACGCACATCTGCATTGGAAATGCGCCAGATCAGGCTCCGGTTTGCCTGCAGGTCTTTACCACCAATCTGTTTTGCAGACACAAGCTTGTTGTAATTCTGCTCATCTCCCTTTTCACTTCCCTTGTTGGTGGAATCGTATGCGTTGAGCGCCTTATAATAGGTAACTTCTTTTTTTGCATCATATTTGGTTCCTGTTTCCGGATCCGTTACCTGCTGGACACTTTTTACAATTTTCGGATCGAGCAGGCTCGCAGCGGTTGTCCCGTCTGCATTTTCAAACACAATCTTTACATGGTATTTATCCGATGCAAGCACCTTATCGAAAAGTTTCTTGGATTCCTGGTCTTTCCCCGGCGACAGTTTCACATACAGGTTGTCCTTAATAGTTGCTGTGTGTGTTTTCCCCGTCATACTGTAAGACTGGAAGGTATCCTTGATGTCTTTTCCATTCTGGGCCGGTTCCTTACCGTTCACATCCTTGCTGTAAATGGTAAGGTTAAAACTGATATCAGAATCATCCGTATCGTTAGTGAACGCCCAGTAATATCCATCCACAGCATAAGTGCCGTACTGCCATGCGAGGTTACTGGTATCTCCTTTACGCGGGTTGACACCATAGCCCGACGCTACCATCCGGAGCAGTTCCGCGGTTGCCAGCTTATTGTAAACACGCGAATTCACTGGTCCGTTTTTACTGGACATGCTGTAATAAGCCGCAGTTGTACGCATAATGACCATGCGGCTGTACCATCCCTGTCCGTTGCCTGTGACGGCCTTTGTGTTTTTTACAGCATGGGAAAGTCTGTTGTAGTACGTCCCGTATCCCGCATTTTTATAGGAACTTTTAGTGACAACACCCTTTTTTGTGGCAACTTCCTGATTGTGTGCCTGATAGTTCTGGCCCGAACTGTCGTCAGGCGCGCTGAAGCCTATAAAGCCCTTGTTTAAGCTCTTGCTGTTCGTGCTTTTCTTATTTTCAAATGCATCAACTTTACCAGAGAAGTTGTAATGCTTATTTATTACGCTTCCACAGGAGGCATAGGTGACCTCATTTGAGGTCGCATACACCATACCCATATCCAGACGGATAACGACGTTTTCCATTCCTGCGCTTCCACTCTTTCCATCGCTGCCGTCAGCAGCGGTTTTTGCGTAGATCTTTACCCCCTCAAGCCATTTGGACGCAACCTGTTTATCTCCGCTTGCCAGCGCAAGTGCATAGCCACTGATCAGAAGATCGAGGTAGTGACTATTGTATTCGTTCGTTAATACGGCTTTCTTTGTCTTGTCCATCTCTTTTGTAGCACCAGAGGCAATCACCGATTTAAAACGTTTGTTGCTTTGATAGATACTTCGGAGTACCTGGGAGCCGACCATGTTTTTGTTTGCGGCATCCCTTACCCCTTTCTGTTTTCCGTACAATCCCTCTTTGATACCGTTCTTTGAGAACATGCTGGTGCCGTAGGAATCGCTGCCAAGGCTGGCTGCTGTTGTATAGCGCAAAAATACATCTGCCATCTCAGGGGTTGTTGTATACTGCCCTGTACTTGTCTCGTTAATGTTGGCGATGGATGAATACAGCTGTCTTGCGCGAGCAAGCTTTTTCTGTCCATCAGAGGTAAACGAGTTTCCTTTGAAGCCGATAATTTCCTTAATATCGGCTGTACTCAGGTTCGCAAAGTAAGAGTAATTACAGATGTCATATTTCTTACCGCTGTCACCGGACGTAACGGTAACAAAAGACTTCTTGGTTTTCTTCTTTTCCTTATTCTTAATGTATTTTTTCAGTTCAGCGTAATAGATACCTGCTTTGTTCTTGCTGCTTCCGGCAATTCCATCCGTTACGCTCTTGGAGGTCTTGGAGAAGTTGCCGGCATCTTTTTCCGCGTACCAAGGGTTAAGGTTATAAAAGATTGCCGCATTATTCAGGTTTTTCGTTTTTTTTGCGCGGCCGATCACCACCGACTGGGTCTCGTTCATGATCCATTTATGATGATCGTTGCTCGCGATGACTCTCGGCACAAATATCATTGTACTATCATCGTACTCATATGATGTCTGCATTGCGAGAATATTGGAAGTA
The DNA here is from genome assembly GCA_902363675.1 of Lachnospiraceae bacterium. GTDB lineage: Bacteria > Bacillota > Clostridia > Lachnospirales > Lachnospiraceae > Roseburia. The sequence continues at coordinate 19,618 of CABJAV010000033.1, forward strand.
ATCGCATGATGCAGGCTGTTGCTATACTTATAAATGCTCTTGCCATCGTTTGTGGTACCCATCTCGATCCAGTATGGGTAATAATCCTTCTGGTCAGCTGGTGGAGTATATTTTTCTTTTGCCCTTTCCACCGTATTTGGATCGCCAGTGGATGACACTGCGGCAGTTCCATCTTTTAATTTATTTTTTGAACCGCCATATTCATATTTTGCTTTCCCACTTTTGTCTGCTTGCGCAACATCAGCAAGATCATAGGTAACAAGTGACACCCCGACAACACCCGGTTCATACACCGTTGGAGAATTTCCACTACCACCTGTATAAGATGGCGATGATGTGGTGCCGTGGATACCATAATCGTTACTGGCACCACCTGCATAAATGATGTTTGCTTCTGCACATCCCAAGACTGCAGATACTGCAACCAGTGCAACTGCTGTAAGCGCAGTTCCATGTCTGCTTAACCACGATGCAATGTTTTTGAAAAGTCTACTTTTGTATTTACTTTCTGAAATACTGTTCTTTTCTTCCATGATTTTCCTCCTAAATAAAGAATATCTATTATAAAACCGCTCCTGCGGTAGCATTTTTTATAATCACATGTTACAATATTTAATATGCAATGCTGTTTTTGCGGCCTTATTTTTACGCGAGGAGCGAAAACCGGGAAAAGGTAAAAACGTAAAAAGGGAAAGTGTATAGTAAAAAAGTTCATAAAGTTTTCCGTTTTTCTTTGACGTTTTTTCAAATGGCGCAATATATAAGGTGAAGGGGTTAAAAGATTACCTTCAGCTACTTATTCATATAAATTTTAACAAAACCAAAGGAGGGTTTTATTATGAAAAAGAATTATTTAAAGAAATTGATGTGTGCGGTTCTTACCGCTGTATGCATCGTAACTACTGTTGTTCCTAACATAGCTGACGATTCTGTTGTAACCGCTGAAGCTGCAACAAAAAGCGTAACTTCTGCTTATAAATATCATTTGCGAGGATTTGACAAAAAAGGATATGCCATTACTTTCTCAAAGAATTCATTTTATAAAGATCTGAACTCTTTGCCAGTGATTAAAACAGGAAAAACAACGATTAATGTGCCGGCTGTCACATCCTCAGTAAAATCGGTATCGAAGAAAAAAAACTATTCAATCTATAAGTCTTTTGTAAAATTTAAAGCACCGAAAACCGGGAAATATGTTTTTACCTGCACAAACTTACAGTGTACGGACAACAAATCTGTAAAAGAACTTAATTGTAACATTTACAGAATTGAAAAAATTGGAAAAAAATATTCATTGGAAGATGACCTTTATCCTGATACCGTTGGTGATTATGAAATGCTTTATGAAAATAATTTTCTTGAAAAACTTCGTGTTATCTTAGATAATTATGCAATGGAGCATCCGGATTATGAGGATATTTTAAATGACGATTATAATAATCAGGTATCTTTCGTGAATAAATTCACAACTACTAAGATGAAATTCACAACAAAGTTAAAAAAAGGTCAGACTTATGTATTTGTAATTGATAATTCCGGCAAAAAAACAACTTGTGCTCCATATAATACCAGTTTTTATGATGGATCTATGAGCTGTCTATACAACTCTACTGATTATAAAGCCGCGTATTCCTTCGATCTGGACATCCAGTTCAAGAAATAAGGCTTGCACCATTTTATACTTACAATTGCATCCCTCTTCGGAGGGGTGTAGGGATTGAAATATATTGTAACACATGGATTGAAATATATTGTAACAGATTGAATTTGCATAGTTGCGCCCTCCGGGGTGCATGGATTGAAATTTATATTGCACATGTGAAGCGTAATCGCCCCGCCCCAGCCGCCACAAAAGGTAAACCGGGGCGGGGCTTCCTTTACTTCTGCGACATGAATATTTGGCAGTCCTATCCCTTTCTTTTTCCCCTCCTCTTTTCCCATCGTTTCCGTGAAGCAGTGGACTTTGCGCGGAGGCAGGGAAAGGAATAGGGGAAAGCTGATCTGACTTTTTCAATGTCCACTTTTTCTTTCCCAATGTCCACACACAAAAAAAGAACCACCGCTATGGATGATCCTTAAATTCTGCTGCTTATATTCAGTATATAAGCACTGATTTTATTCATTAAGCACATCATGAATATTATACAGATTGCCAACATTTGCGAATTTCAATATATATTTTGGAATTCTTTCCATAAAGCCGTTTTATTAAGCCTTTAATATCCTGCCAGTGTAAAAAACAACGATCAGAGGATGCAAGCGAAAGTAAAACATCAGGAATATTTTGCACTGATAATTTATGTCTTTTACTACTTAAATTCTTTTCAATATAATTTTTCGCGCCATTATCATCAGATACCATAAGATCGATGTTTAAGTGTAATGCCATTAATGCCGTATGTATTTCGCCAATATTTTCCTCTGCACGGTGATAGAGAAAAATATTTTCCTTTTCATGGAGACTTTGTCCATTCATGCCTTTATAAGTCTGACGAAAAATTCTTTCATACTGTTCTTTATCAAATTCTTCAAGTAAAAAATCTGAATAATTAATTATATTAATTATATTCTTATCAATCAGAGCTTTTATGGCTCTATTCTCCATTATTTCATGTTGATAGACATATTCATGGATCACAGGTATTCGATTCATTTGTTTCATAATTTTTTCGAAAAGAATTCCATTATCTGATTCTACTATTTTTATAAGAAAGGCAGTATCAACAGCCACCTGATCGCAATCTTTTGTCATTATATTCACCTAGAACGCTAATGTATAGTCCTCTCCTTCTTGTGTATTTTTCAGATCAAATTCTTCACGTAACCGAGATACTAAATTTCCTTCCAGGATATGAGCTTTATCCGCTTTAGATAAAATTTCCTGAAGATTATCCATACTTTTTTCCTCATTCACAATCAGCAAACGGGTGTACTGTTTTGCCTTTATGATCTCGCGTAAATAGTCGCTATCATTGTATTTTTCTAGTTTTGGAAGATCTTCTTTCTGGAGACGATTTATCTCACTGTAACGCATTATAACGGATTTGAATGGCACAAAAAAGTAGTTCATCATATAAGCAGATATTTCTACAAGTTCCGTTTCTTTGATTGTTTTTCCATTATAATGAATATTTTGCAGACGTTCCTTCAACACAGAACAAAATTCTTTTTCAGGCATTAATAATTCCGCGGCAAAACGATTGATAATATCTTCTGCTTTAATTGATTTAGCTTCAGGCATTTTTTTATAAACCTGCTTGTCAATCCCTCGAATATGCCCTAATTCGTGTGCAACACTAAATGCTTGACGTTCTCTTGTGTTACTTGTATTTATAAAAACAAACTGACGTGTTTCCCCATTTACGATTTTTTCAACATGGCATCCAGCACATCCCCTGTCACCAGATTCTGCTTCATCTGGCAAAGGATAATATAGTACTATACAGTCATTGGCCTGTAAAAGTTCAAATACATCGTCTCGAATAACCGGGTCTGTAATATGCATTTGTTCTTTAGCTTCATCGCATAACTTCTGAATCAATTCAACAACTTTTTTTTCCATAAAAATAGACCACCTCATATAAAAAATAGCCACTTTGAGTTAAGCGGCTATTTTTCTTCTCATATTTATTATTCTATGCATTCTTCCAATGTGCAGTATTGATCAAATATATCCAATATTAATTCCTTGTTTTCAGGATTTATAAAATCTCCCATACAATGCATACATCCAGCATCATTATATGCCTGATCTCCATAATTTTTGAACATTTCACTTTCAGAGATGTTAAAAAACGCTGCAATATCTTTGATGTCATCATTAAATAAAGGTAATTTCCCTTCTAACAGCTTTTTTACCTCGTCATCACTATAGCCTAATTTTTCTGCAAATTCACTTTTGCCGATCTTATTCTTCTGCATTTGTAATTGGCAATTATTTCCAAAAAGCCTTACATCATCGTACATTTTCCCACCTCCTACAAACCATTTTACGAAAAGACTGCCATACTGCATCAGCGTATTGCGACAGCTGTATATATTATCACAAACAAAACACAATGTCAATCTTTTTTGTATTTTCATTTTAATAGTTATTATGGCACATGTCAATATAATTATAAAAATCAAATAAAAAAGTTTTTCCGGCATGCGGGCGCTGACCATGAAAGCTAATCCATGCTGCTTCCGTTTATTCTGCCGATGCCTTCCTCGCCCCAGTTTCTTGCTGCCAAAGTACGGGTAACTGCCGGAGCATACGCTGCAATGGTGTCAGAAGAGAAAATCGCAAGGAAAGTAAAAATAAAAGCAGCTTTTTTATTATGCATGAATAAACAAATCTTTTTTTTGCGTCTTCATCGTTTCCGTCAGCGATTGGTTAGGTGTGGAGGAAGGGGGAAAGGAATAATTTCACTATTTTTACACTATTTTTCATTAACCACATGCGCAGACTCACCCCTGCTTCCTGCCACCAGAACACGGGTAGCTGGCGGGGCGCAAATCTCGCCATTCTTGAATTGGATTCCGGGAAAGAGATCGCGGTGAAACCATCTGAGATTAAGATTTTGGAAGAATAGCATTTGAAGGGAATATGACAAGGAATTTTGTTTCTTGTCTTCCCATTCAATTTTTGGTACAATAAGTATGTAATCGAACAGAAGTACGGATGCGATTTTCCGATTGTTAACTGCCCTCTAGTATTACGAAAGAGAGGGTGATGCCCTATGAGTACATCAGAAGTATTAACTTTGCTGCTTGTAGTCTTCGCGGCGCTGTCTTACATAGACAATCATAACAATAAAAAGAAATAGCATCCCACCGTCCAAAGTAGATGCTATTTCTTTGAAGAAATAATATTAAACCGAGGGCAAATCGGAAATCTCTTCCGATCAGCTTCTAACTAGATTATAACGGAAGGCGCTTGAGAAATCAAGTGCCTTCCGTTATAATCCCATCCAGATTTCTTACGCAGAATACAGCTTTCCGATCTCTTCCCACCACTCTTGTGGTATCTCCGGGACATCCGCTTCATCTTCTGCAAAGGCAAGCGCCTGTAGGATATCCGATAATCCAACGAAAAACTTTCCCTTCTCGTCCCCGGCAACTACAAAAGTATGCTCATCCTTCTGCAAAGAGAACCCATCCGGGAATGCCTTTTCCAATGCTTCTTCTTTTTTACTCATACGTCCCCCTATATCTCCGGCATTAACTTATACGCCAGCTCTTGCAATCCCGGTTTCACAACTTTCTTTTCTGATGCCGTCAGATTTGGATACCGGTATTCGTTAATATCCAGTTTCTTGATGATCTTCGTCTTGTCTTTCTGGAATACCTTTCCGTTCGGTCCAACCTGCCGGTCATTCCACGTTTCCGTAAAACTATTTGAAAAAATTAAAAAACTTTCCAAAATCCATTGACGATTTTCCAAAAGGCGCAATATACATACCGTAAGAACAAACATGTACTCCATCCGAATGGTACGAAAGAAACGGAGGAAAATTGGTGAAAAATTTATTGAAAAAGAAAAGTCGTATCAAAGTGCTTCTGGAAAGATCAGAACTGATTCAGTTTATTCTTTGTCTGCTTGCGATGGTTTTGCTGTGTATTCTGAACTACCTGGCTGCCAAATGGGAATGTTCCCTTGCTATTCCGGATACAAACAGTGGACTTTTTTACAGTCTTTTACTGATTACATTTATGGCAGGCAACATAGTTGGCTTATTTCTGTTGTTGTGTATTCTCCTTGTATTGAAGTACGCAGTAGTTTCGACCCTTACAGAATGGATACGCAAATTCAGGGCACTTAACAACTACTGCTATATTCCACTTACGGAAGACGAAGTGCGCGGCTTCAGCTTTGCTTCTGCCAGAGAGTATTTCGGCCACATCAGTCAAATGTTGTACTACGGGGGAAAAGACGATGAAGAAAAATTCATGAAATATGTTCAGCTAAAAAATGCAGATCTGAATAAAATGCTTGCCATCTGTTTGAAAGTATTCCCGGATAACGGAACCATTTTTTCTCTGAGATACAGAGATTGCAAAAATATTTGCGATAATTCTGAAGCTTTTATGCAGTTTCTCGATTTTTACCATGTAAGCTACGAAAGCGATGAAAAGTATGCACCATCTGCAAACATTAACAAAAATGGAATCGTTAGTCTTTCTGTTCTCAACAAAGATGGACGTGGAATCATCTGGGATGGGGAATCCTTTTTACTGCAGCATTTTTCAAAAGACGTGGTATACCGTTTTGGAATCGAGACGGTATCATTACATGCTTTTGCCGAACTTCTTTCCCTTGATCCAAGCCAATCCTTCATTTCATACCACACATTGAAATGTTATGGAGAAAAAGTCGCGCATCTTTTAAAAGAAAAGGAAATCCCGACTACTTTTACACTTTCCAGAGACGATATCGACCTAATGTTGAGAGAATATTCAGGTTTCTTTACAGAGACAACTATTAATGGAGAAAAAGGTATTCTTCTTTCGGATCAGAAAAATTACGATGACATGATGGGTCTCCTTGGCCAACTCTGTCAATATATGCCAAATTTATTCCTGACAGCTTTTTCTGATAAGCAGGCGGTCCGTCTGTTATAAATTTATGGCGAAAAACCCACAGGCTTGCCTGTGGGATGAAAGCCCCTTTTCCTACTTTCTTTTTACATTAATTAGACATATAAGAGTATGAACAGGAAGGATATACATAAATATCGTACAAAACACTTAAAGTGATCAAATACATTGAGGAGCAGAAAACAAATGGATGCTGACGAGTACAAAAAACTTCTGAAAAAATTTCATAAACTTTCTGACAGGCATATCCTGGTCGCTGAGGCGGATATGTCCTATCCTGATGTGCAGAAGGTCGTAAATCTCTCAGACAGGATCCGGAAAGCCGGTAATGAGCTTGTTAGCCTTATGAAAAAGAATTATGAACAGCTCATGCGTACCAAAAAGTACCGCAAGCTGCTTCAACTGTATGGCTCCACTGAGGACAAGAAGAAACGCAAAACATATGCCGGACAGCTCAATGAGATGCAGGAACAGTACAATCTTACAAAAGAGTCCTGCCGGACGTTAATGATACCTATTGGTAAAAAGTATGGCATTGATGCCATATTTGCCCTCACGAAAGCCGAGGATGTATGGCACGGCGTTGAAAAATGTCTTTACGGGAATGGGAAAACGCTTCATTTCTCCAAATATGGGGATCTGCCATGCATCCGGGCAAAGCAGATCAACCGAGGTATCCCGATGTCCGTAAAAAACGATGAACTGAAGTTTAAGCTGGGGAAATTAGTTTTCGGGATACAGGTCAAAGACCGGTTCCAAACTGATGAAGTCAATGCCGTTTTGGATTACCTTGCCTCGCCAGAGACTACGGATCGTAAAGCCGTACAGACTCTTCTGGAAGAGGCATGCTGCATAAGCACGTACCGGCCATGCTATGCAACTCTCGTGCCGAAATTTATCCGCGGAAAGTACAGGGTGTACCTGCATCTCACCATTGAGGGCAGGGCAAAACCTAAATACGACAGATTTGGCAATCCCCGACATAAATACGGCAATGGCATCGTTGGCGCTGATATCGGCACACAGACTGTAGCCTATACTTCTGATACAGAGACGGGGCTTAAAAACCTTTCAGAACGTGGCAACAGTATACAGACATCAGAGAGACTTGAAAGACTTTATTACCGCGCCATGAACCGAAGCAGACGTGCCACGAATCCGGAGAATTACAACGCCGATGGCACCATTAAGAAAGGGAAGAAGAAGTGGACTTACTCCAGGCATTACAAAAAGCTGAAGGCAAAACATGCGGAACTCTGCCGCATAAATGCCACAAACAGGCAGCTTGCCATAAATGAGGATGTAAACCACCTGCGTTGTCTCGGAGATACATTTGTCACGGAACCTAAAAATGCAGCCAGGCTCATGAAACGGGCGAAAGAGACAACTGTTAATAACAAAGGCAAGATCAACAGGAAGAAACGTTTTGGAAAGTCGGTAAAGAACCGGTGCCCGGGCGGTTTCCAGGCTGCCGTGGAAAATAAGTTCAAAACATCCGGCGGTACATATATAGAAGTACCCAATAATTACAGGGCAAGCCAGTATGATCACACGGCAGATGATTACATAAAAAAGAAGCTGTCCGACAGGATGTATAAACTTGCAGACGGTACACTGGTACAAAGGGACTGGTATTCTTCATTCCTGTTGTACTGCTACAATTACAGAACCAATGGTATAGATAAAAAGAAATGTGCTGCAGAATTTAAAAAATGCTACAGCATGGAAAAGGATTTCATTGAATGGATTAAAACAAACAAAATCAAAGTACTAAACAGTGGAATTAAAATAGCATAACGAAAACGCATTAGGGAGACTGACTATACTTCCTTGCCAAATGGCAGAAATTTACCGAAAAACAACTAGCTTTCTTACATAATAATGTGGCCGTTGGGCTGCTTGGTAATAATAGTTCTTACTCAAACAGACTTATACCTGTATTCCAAAGCCTATGAAAATATTCGTATGGTGCACGATTACAGGCTAAACTTGGCAGTAAGAACCCCACAGGCTTGCCTGTGGGAGTAGTCAGA
>CABJAV010000034.1 GCA_902363675.1 Lachnospiraceae bacterium
CCTCCGACACTCTAGTACGACAGTTTCCAATGCAGTACCGGGGTTGAGCCCCGGGCTTTCACATCAGACTTGCCGCACCGCCTGCGCTCCCTTTACACCCAGTAAATCCGGATAACGCTTGCACCATACGTATTACCGCGGCTGCTGGCACGTATTTAGCCGGTGCTTCTTAGTCAGGTACCGTCATTTTTTCTTCCCTGCTGATAGAGCTTTACATACCGAAATACTTCTTCGCTCACGCGGCGTCGCTGCATCAGGGTTTCCCCCATTGTGCAATATTCCCCACTGCTGCCTCCCGTAGGAGTTTGGGCCGTGTCTCAGTCCCAATGTGGCCGGTCACCCTCTCAGGTCGGCTACTGATCGTCGCCTTGGTAGGCTGTTACCCCACCAACTAGCTAATCAGACGCGGGTCCATCTCATACCACCGGAGTTTTTCACACGGTACCATGCGGTATTGTGCGCTTATGCGGTATTAGCAGTCGTTTCCAACTGTTATCCCCCTGTATGAGGCAGGTTACCCACGCGTTACTCACCCGTCCGCCACTCAGTCACAAAATCTTCATCTCCGAAGAAAATCAAATAGAGTGCTTCGTTCGACTTGCATGTGTTAAGCACGCCGCCAGCGTTCATCCTGAGCCAGGATCAAACTCTCATGTTAAAAAGTTTTGTCCTGCCAGAATTAAATCTGGCTTTTAATCAGAAACAATGTCCTGATTTACTGTTTTAAGGTTGCTTCTTTTATAGAAGCGTTCTTGAATGATACAACATTTTTATTAAGTAAAAAATGTCGCTTGGTAACGATTCGTTTCACAAATCGTTACATTTCTCAAAATCTTTCAAGGTTTTTCACTGTTCAGTTATCAATGTTCGTTGTTTTGTTGTCAACCGCGACAACTTCTTAAGTATATCAGCTGTGCAATCATTTGTCAACAACTTTTTTATTTTTTCCAACTCTTTTTTGTGAGCTTGTCTAACAAGCAATTCATCAAAATGCAGCATTTTCAGTGCCTTGCACTGTTGCCTCACGAGTCAGCTTAGATATAATATCATGTACATTTTACAATGTCAACCATTAATTTCAAATTTTTTATATTATTTTTTCTTTGTATTATCAATAAAGGAAAAGAGCCTGTTGAAGCCAGTATATTTTGCCCAACAGACTCTTTTATAAAATATTCATAAGAAGTGTCAATATCAGATTATTCTCATACAGCCATATAAGTAACGGCGACGCATATATTGCCTGAACAATCTCTTGCCCAAAAGAAGTTGTGACTGTCATTGCAACACATGCAAATACTATCCATACAATAACCATTCCCTTAACGAATCCCGCTACTGCCCCAATTGCTCGGTTAATTCCTCCAATCAAAGGTAATTTATCCACAATTTTAAACGCAATGAATATGAATCTTGTGGCAATTAATATAAGTACAAATACTATAATATATGCAACGCCCTGTATGGTCATTTGTACCATTTTTTGTGTAATCACCTCATAAACACCTGTATCTTCGAGCAACTGATCCGCAATTTTACTTTCTCCTGTCAGCTTCTCCAGGATAATTTCCGGCATTCCCGTATCATTACCACGTTCTTTTACTTCTTTTTTATCTTCCTGCTTTTGGGCATCTGCCCATTCATGTAACTTTTGATTGCAGCCTTCTTCTATATAAGTATCCAGCCTGGTATGTTCTGTCAGATAATTTGCGACATAAGGTGACAACCAGGATACAGCCACCAGTATCACAATCCATGCGACCATGGAATATAACACCCGCAAAAATCCACGATAAAAGCCCCATACAATATTCGCCGCAACAAATAAAACCGTTAATACCAATAGCCAGTTCATTGCAAACGCACCTCGTCTCTTTCCCCATTGAAAACGAATGTATAACTTTGACTATCACTGCCTGACAAAATCTTATATATGTCTTTATCAAATGTGTATGAGAATTTACGAATACCATGGATAGTATACAGCTCACAATCATGCGTATTACGTACACAGATTTCATTATTATCAAGAAATTCTATTTTATCATATGCTATGGTAGTCTCATTTTCCATAACCGTCTTTCCTGCCATATCATATACCTTAATATTCCAGCACCCCTCTTTTTTCGGGCTGCTATATACGATTCCTACATATTTATTGTCATAAAATACACTCTGCACTTCCGTTTTGAACTTTACCTCTCGCTTTGGTGCAGGTTTTTGCGCCCCTTCAAACACAATATACCCGCTGTCCTCAATTGCAATCATTCGATTCGATGCCACATAAGAGATTTCTGATATAAATGTGTCATCGTATGTATAGGTTCCCACATTATTATCAATCTCATTTTGTCCTACGGAACCAAAATTGTAAAAGCTGACCGTCGAACGTACACTTCCTTCTGTTACGTCCAGCATATCCACAGCAAGCTTCTGTGCATCATTTGACAAAGCAATATCCACTGGAAAACTTCCCTTTTCTTCATAAAATTCCCCGTTGGTAAGTTCCTTGCCTTTACGATCATACATACGAACCGTAGATACGTTATCTTCCTTCATTAAAACAGCCACTGTTCCCTGATTGGCAATACATACTGTGCTGATCGGTGTTGTCGTCTCAATTTTTTTTGCCATACCACTTGATGTCATAATGTAAATCAATGTTCCCCCACGATCATAAATCGCAAGATATCCCTCACATATGGATACCATTGGTGTACTCATCTCAAATGACTGATTCCAGATCAATTCATCATTCTCATCTTTGTATACAATTCCATCATTATTATATTCTACGAGTTTTCCAAGAAAAGTTGTGTATTTAGCTGCTACGCTATCCTGCCGTTCCGTCTTACTGCGCACTTCATACTTCGAATAAGTACGCAAGGCGCTCCACAATTGAAAGCATACTCCAATTGTTACAATCACAATTACAGCAATTGCGAATCTCCGTATAATCCTTCGCCTGTGCTTTCTGATTTTCTCTTCAATTTCTTCCAGATTTTCATTATCCGTCTGGACTGTTTTAAAATCCATCTTGCTTGCCATGGATATTCTCTCCTTGTACTCTGCGAAACATATAAAAGTCTGTTTCTTCTTGTGCAATTATAACATTCGTTCCTCTATTAAGGAAGTAGCAATTTCTGCCCTACACGAATTTCATCGGAATTTTCCATATTATTTGCAGCTGCCAGATCCGCAAGTTTTTTTGTAGAACCATACTGCTTCTGGCATATTGCGGTCAATGTGTCACCTTCCTGCACCACATAATATTTTGCCTGAGCATTTGTTTTCGTCGTTTTTTCTGTTTTCTTTTTTTCTTTTGACTGTTTTTTCTCTTTCGCTTTTTCTTCAATTTCTGAATCAACCGTGTCAGACTTTTGTGCATTTTCCTTACTCTCGGAATCTTCTTTTTTCACATCTCCCATCGGAATATTTTCAATCGGGATCAAATCAAGTGTTTCTGTATAGGTCTCCCTTGTTGCATCCTGAGTCTCCTGATTGTTTTGTGTATTTTCGTTCCACTGGGTTCCCACAAGGACTTCTGCATTTCTTTGTTTCGAATTGATCTGATGGCTCATCGTTTCAATTACTTGTTCAATTCCTGATAGTTTGATACGATCCTGCCAGATTCCAGCACCCACAATTCCAAGCAGCAATAAGATTGCGGCAGTCATTGCATATGAACTTGCCCGATGACTTCCCGAAGCATTTTTTTCCTGCATACTTTCACGATAATGTGCTTTCACACTCGCCTGTGGCTGCACAACTTCTTTTGTACGGGAAATTTTTGGAAACTCCACCGTAACATCTGCTGTGCGCATTTTTCGAAGCTCTCTCGAATAATAAATATAAAACCCTTCTTTTTGTTGCAGACAATTCCCCTTATTTATGTAAAAACACTCGTCTCCCTCGACGCTATCCATCAGAAAAAGCACCTGATGCGCTCCGCCAAATTGTTCCCTATGCACATGTTCCAACTCTGTGGTCATGCATGGAGAAAAGCCTTTTATATCCATTGCCCATCCTACAATAATAGAATTTTCATATGAACGTTTTATTTCCCGGAAGATGTCGCTCCACGCATGATTGTCCCATTTGGGAATATTTTGCGCAAACTCCAAATCCCGTACAGGAATCGCCGCCTCCACAAATGTTGCATATTTTCCCTGACTGCATTCTGTGTGTCCCATAAATATGAACACTCTTTTCTGCGCGTAATCTTCTTCGTGAATTCTGGCATAAGCAGCATTTTCTATGTAAATTTTATCATCTTCTGTTGGATTTCCGATTTGACGGATGTTTTTTAAATCGCGTTCTTTTGGGTTTTCGATATCAATCATATCCTGTCTCCTTGTCCATCTCTGCGTTTTTGTTTCCAAGCTTTCTCTATGCTATCACACATACAGGAGCGTATTTTGCAAAAAAATGGAAGCCACAGGAAGAATCGTATGACGCGTTTCGACAGAAAAGGCACATGCTTTCGCATGTGCCTCAACCCTTCTTTGTAATTTATTTGTTTTATTTGCAGAATGCTTTTACTTTCTTGTAAATTCCCTCTGCATCAAGTTCATATTTATGAAGCAGTTCTACTGCCGGTCCTGACTCTCCAAACTTATCGTTTACGCCGATGCGAAGCATCTTTGTCGGAGCTTTCTCACATAATACTTCTGCCACTGCACTGCCAAGTCCGCCAATTATGGAATGCTCCTCTACGGTTACGACTTTTCCGGTCTTTGTTGCAGATGCAACCACAAGTTCCTCATCCAACGGTTTGATTGTGTGGATGTTGATTACTTCTGCGGAAATTCCATCTGCTTCGAGCATCTTTGCAGCCTCTAATGACTCAGACACTTCCAGTCCGGTTGCAAAAATCGTTACGTCGGTTCCCTCTTTTAATGTGATTCCTTTTCCAATTTCAAATTTGTAATCTGGTGTGTCGTTAATAACAGGAACGGCCAGACGTCCAAATCTCAGATATACCGGTCCCACATGCTCATATGCTGCCTTTACTGCGGCCTTTGCTTCTACATCATCGGACGGATTGATTACAACCATTCCAGGAATCTCACGCATTAATGCAAGGTCCTCCAGACACTGATGTGTTGCACCATCCTCTCCTACGGAAATGCCGGCATGTGTTGCACCGATTTTTACATTTAAGTGTGGATAACCGATGGAGTTACGCACCTGTTCATAGTTACGTCCTGCTGCAAACATTGCAAAAGAGCTGATAAATGGTACCTTACCGCAAGTAGATAATCCTGCTGCAATACCAGTCATATTACACTCTGCAATACCACAATCCCAATGACGCTCCGGGAATTCTTTCTGGAAAATGCAGGTCTTTGTAGCACCAGCAAGGTCAGCATCCAATACGATCAGTTCTTCATGTTCCTTACCAAGTTCTACCAATGCGTTACCATAACTGTCACGTGTTGCGATTTTCTTTACTTCTGACATAATGCTTCACCTGCCTTCTCAAGATCTTCCATTGCAATCTTGTATTCTTCATCGTTCGGAGCTTTTCCGTGCCATCCTGCCTGGTTCTCCATGAAGGAAACACCTTTTCCTTTTACAGTCTTTGCAATAATGGCTGTCGGCTGTCCCTTTGTCTCACGTGCCTCTTTAAATGCTGCACGGATTTCATCAAAATTATTTCCATCAATTACGATCGTGTGGAAATTGAATGCTTCAAATTTCTTGTCAATTGGATATGGAGAACATACTTTGTCGATTTCTCCGTCAATCTGCAAATTATTGTTGTCGACAATAACAACCAGGTTGTCCAGCTTGCGGTGTCCTGCCCACATAGCAGCCTCCCAAATCTGTCCTTCCTGAATTTCACCATCTCCGGTAAGTGTGTATACACGATAATCTTTGTTGTCAAATTTGCCGGCTGCTGCCATACCAACGGCTGCTGATACACCCTGGCCTAATGATCCACTTGACATATCAATACCCGGAATGTGTTTCATATCCGGATGTCCCTGTAAATAAGAGCCTGTATGACGAAGTGTCACAAGATCCTCTTTTGGAAAATACCCTTTCTCGGCCAGAGTCGAATACAGTCCCGGTGCAACATGTCCCTTGGATAACACAAAACGGTCACGGTTTGTATCTTTCGGATTCTTTGGATCTACATTCATCTCTTCAAAATACAGATACGTAAAAATATCTGCTGCGGATAATGATCCACCCGGGTGTCCGGATTTCGCACTGTGCACTGCGGTTACAATGCTTTTGCGAATTTCATTCGCGATTTTTTCCAATTCTAAATTGTTCATAGTGTCTCCTTTTCTTTATAATTCCGTTCTCCCCTGTAATGCGCGAAGAAGAGTAACTTCATCAATGTATTCCAAATCGCCGCCAACCGGCACTCCGCTTGCAATTCGCGTCACTTTAATTCCCGTCGGCTTGATCAGCTTGCTGATGTACATCGCCGTGGTTTCTCCTTCAAGACTCGAATTTGTCGCAATGATTACCTCATTAACATCCTTCTCCAGGCGAACCATAAGTTCCTTGAGTTTGATGTCGTGTGGACCGATTCCAAGCATCGGCGAAATAGCACCGTGAAGAACATGATAAACACCTTCGTATTTTCCTGTCTTCTCATATGCCACAAGATCCCTTGTATTTTCTACCACCATAATAGTTTTATGGTCTCTTGCTTCATCACTGCATATAGGACAAATTTCCTGGTCTGTCAAGTTAAAACAGCATTTGCAGTATTTCACATTCTGTTTTGCGGATATGATTGCAGAAGAAAGTGCCTTCACATTGTCCTCCGGCATATTCAGGATGTAAAAAGCGAGTCTCTGCGCCGACTTCGCCCCGATACCCGGAAGTGCAGACAGTTCTTCAATCAGTTTGGCGATTTCATTACTATAATATTCCATATTAGAATGGGAATCCTCCACCTAAGCCACCTGTGATCTGTGACATTGATTTCTGTGTTGCTTCATCAACCTGACGCATCGCCTCGTTGGTTGCTGCCATAATAAGATCCTCTAACATCTCGATATCATCCGGATCAACAACTTCCTCTGAAAGTTTTACTTTTGTTACTTCATGCTTTCCGGATACAGTCACCTCTACAGCTCCACCGCCTGCTTTTGCTGTAATCTCCTGCTCCTCTAAAGCTTTCTGCGCTTCTTCCATCTGCTTTTGCATTTTCTGCGCCTGCTTCATAATGTTATTCATATTTCCAGGCATGCCACCTGGGAATCCACCTCTTTTTGCCATCGTGGGGTATCCTCCTACTATATTTTATATATTTACTATCTTACCATTAGAAGTTCTCTTCCTCAATATCAAAATTAATCGCTAGCCGAAGATCCGGAACCGTGTCCGCCGCACTTCGCCCGCTTTCATTCATACGCAGAGTCACTTCTACATCTTTTCCGATCCGCTCACCGATAATCTGTTTAAAATGTGTCATGCATCCCGCCTTGTCTTCGTTAAGATAACTATATGCATTCGCATCATCAAATACGAGCATCAATTCTCCGGCTGCTCCGAGACTCGGAACGGCTTTATTTAAATACTGCCTTGTAATTCCACCGGCTTCCGACAACATTGCTTTCCAGTTTTTGATAATCTGCTGCACATCATCCGGAATTGCTTTCGGTAAAACTGGCTTTTCTACCGGTGCTTTCGTTCTCGTCTCCGGAACAGATGCGGACGCAGCTGGAACAGTCACCACGCCATTTTCCAGCTTTTTCTCCAGTTCATCCATTCGTTCCAGCAAAGAGGAATAATCCCGTTCCATCTGCGGACGACAGAGTTTGATAATGGCCACTTCCAATAGGATACGTTTCTGTGCTGCAAATTTGATCTGATTGCTCAACTCGGAAAAAATGCGGATATACCGAACCAATGCCTCCGGACTTACCATCTGTGCCTCTTCTTTGAGTGCTGCCAGATTGTCTGCGGACATATCCAGCACTTCTTCCATCTCATCGGAGCTTTGCATCAAAAGGAGATTGCGCATATACCAGGTAAAATCATTGACGAGCTGTCCAAGTTCCCGGCCTTCATCTACCAGCTCATTAACCGTCTGAATGGCCGCCACCACATCCTGATTCAGAATCTGACGAAGCAGCTTCGAAAAAATCTCCGTATCCACCGCGCCAAGTACTTCCAAAACGTTCTCATATGTGAGTTTCTCGCCTAAATGGAATGCGATACACTGATCCAGAAGGCTGAGTGCATCTCGCATCGATCCATCTCCGGCTTTTGCCACATACCGCAACGCGCGATCCTCTACCTCTACCTTCTCCTCCTGCATAAGTTCTGCGAGTCGGTCTGTAATCGTATCTATGGAAATCCGATGAAAATCATATCGCTGACATCGGGATAAAATCGTAATCGGTATCTTATGCGCTTCCGTCGTTGCCAATATAAATATGACATATGCCGGCGGTTCTTCGAGTGTTTTCAACAATGCGTTGAACGCTCCTGCTGAAAGCATATGTACCTCATCGATGATATAGACTTTGTATTTGCCTTCGGTCGGGCGATAAGCAACTTCTTCCCGGATCTGACGTATATTGTCTACACCATTGTTGGAGGCCGCATCAATCTCAATTACATTCATAGAAGTCCCGGCAGCAATGCTCCTGCAAGTGGGGCATTCGCCACAAGGACTTCCATCTACCGGATGTTCACAATTGACGGCTTTTGCAAAAATCTTGGCTACTGTGGTTTTTCCTGTTCCTCTCGTTCCGCAAAACAGATATGCATGTCCTATTCGATCGGCTTTGATCTGGTTCTTCAGTGTTGTCACAATATGTTCCTGTCCCTTGACATCTTCAAATTCCTGCGGACGGAACTTACGGTATAACGCCGTATAAGACATGTTCTATAACCTCCTAGTCACCGAAACTGATTCCAATTCTCTTCGCTTCTTTGATCATCTGGCTGTCCGAATCTACCATTTTCAGCTTTCCGGCCACATCTCCTAACGGAACCCGTTTCGTCTTGTTGTTGATCATGGCAATCATGCAGCCATAATCTTCATCCATGATTGCTTTTGCGGCAGCAGAACCCAAACGAGTACAAAGTACACGGTCATACGGACATGGGCTGCCACCTCTCTGTGTATGTCCCGGCACTGCAACACGTACCTCGGTACCACACACTTCTTTGATTTTGTCTGCCACTTCGTAGGATACAGACGGGTATTTGCTGTTGGCAAGTTTTGCCTTATATTCCTTCTTGCTTAATGCTGCATCTTCTTTGGAGATTGCTCCCTCTGCAACTGCAAGAATCGTAAAGCCTTTGCCATCCTTGCTTCTCTTCTGGATTGCTTCTACAATTTTGTTAATATCATATGGAATCTCCGGAAGTAAAATGATATCTGCGCCGCCTGCAATACCTGCATACAACGTAAGCCATCCTACTTTGTGTCCCATTACTTCTACAATAAATACACGATTATGTGATGCTGCAGTTGTGTGGATACAATCAATTGCTTCGGTTGCTATATTAATGGCACTCTGGAAACCAAATGTCACATCCGTTCCATATATATCATTGTCAATTGTCTTTGGAAGATGAATTACATTCAATCCTTCTTCACGAAGAAGGTTGGCTGTCTTCTGTGTTCCGTTTCCACCAAGAATAACCAGACAGTCGAGATTTAGCTTGTGGTAGGTCTGCTTCATGGCCTCCACTTTATCAAGACCGTTTTCGTCCGGCACACGCATCAGCTTGAACGGCTGGCGGGAAGATCCAAGAATCGTTCCACCTTTTGTTAAAATCCCGGAGAAATCTGCAGATGTCAGATGTCTGTAATCACCATAAATCAGACCCTTATATCCGTTTTCAAATCCGTATATCTCTAATTCTGAAACATTTGCCGAAAGTCCCTTTACGACACCTCTCATCGCAGCATTCAATGCCTGACAATCACCACCACTTGTCAACATTCCAATTCTCATCATGCACTTTTCCTCCATATGTTGTCTCACTAATTATCTCCAAAAACCTTTTTTATTATAACGTAATTTTTTAGGGATAACAAGACAAGTGTCTTGAAAAATGCAGTGGATTTGATATAATAAAGGAGCACTTCGCATGCATAATTGCTTTGCGATGCGAAGAATGGAGAGTTGTCCGAGTGGTCGAAGGTGCCGCACTCGAAATGCGGTTTGCGTCGAATAGACGCAACGTGGGTTCGAATCCCATGCTCTCCGCTATATAAAGCGCATAATTATTGCGTACAACAAAAAGCATCGTCTGCAAATCAACTCTGCAAACGATGCTTTCTCTTATTCCTGTTCCTGCACCTGACGGTCTCGCCGGTTATCTCTCCGGCGTCTTCTGTAATTATCATGTCGACCATTATTTTCATTCTCACTGCGGTCTCTGGTTTCATGATTCTCTCGCTGTGGGCGATTTCCCAGTTCGTTTTTCTCCTGATTTGCCTTGCGGCGGTCATCCGGAATTACACGCTCCTTTTTCCGTCCAATATACACGTTCCATTTCATATATGCTTCCTGTGCATTTCTTGATTTATAAATCACATTACGTTCTTCACCAACGATATCTGTGATACTATACCAGCCCTTGTCATACTGAAACTCAGCAACTTTTCCTTCCAGTTCTTTGTTTCCCAGTACGAACTTATGCACTGCCTGCTGCTGCGCCATTCTAGCCCTCCTTATTATGTAAAACGTACTCTACTGCTTCTTTTAATTTCTCATCCCGTTCAAGTTCCTCTGTTCCAATCAGCGCCTGCGCTTCTTCTCTGGTAAAAAGCTCCCGAAGTACAACCTGATGATGGTCTACCGGAATATAGGATACCTTGTCTGCATCAAAGACGGAGCGGAGCACATAATATGGCACGCCCGGCACTCCTTTTGTGGCGGAAAGTGATACGATATTGTCTACCCGGCATACGCCTTGCGTTTCACTGTAAATAATCTGCTTTTTTTCAAACATGTCCTCATCCACCTCAATGTATCAATTCTGCAAACAATGCTTTTTTATTATAGCATAGGCCGTTTCTTTTTTCAAAAATCATTTTTCTGATGAATGGCATGCAATCCAAGCGGTCCTGTCAGGCGAAGCGGTTCTCTTTTTTTCGTATTTGTCTGTGCCTTGGTTACAGCTGCCAGATGATTTCGAATATCCTGCATGCGTCGATCCAAAGCAGCGCTCACTTCTGCACATTCAGAGAGTTCCTGCGCCAGCTGCTCCGCCTCTTCCGGCGGAACATTTTTCTTATAACGCACTTTATGTTCCAGACTTGCCCAGAAATCCATCGCAATCGTACGCAGCTGTACTTCGACTTTCATCTCACGCTTTTCGTTCTGGAGGAAAATTGGAACTGCAACGATCAGATGTAAACTGCGGTATCCACTTTCTTTTGGCTTTTGAATGTAATCCTTTTTCTCAATCAGACGAATATCGTCCTGCCGCAAAAGACAGTCTGCCAGCAAATAGATATCTTCCGGGAAGGAGCACACCACCCGAACACCTGCAATATCGTTGATATTTTCCTCGATGGCTTCCAATGTCAGCGGGAGTTCTTTTTTGCGCACTTTTTTAATAATGCCATCCATGGATTTCACACGGGTCTTAATTGACTCGATCGGGTTGCGGTCATATTCGAGGGAGAACTGCTCATTCAATACTTTGAACTTTGTTTCTACCTCCATGATTGCACATCGGTAATAAGCCATAAGGGAATCCAATGGTTTTGTATTATCTTTTACAAAATCAAGAAATTCATCGGACATCAGGCTGTGACGCACAAAAGTATCCATAGCCTGTTCTACATAAGTATTCATGTTTTTATCTATCATAATCTGTATCTCCATTTGTATGTGTATTTCATCTTTTGATCAGATAACTATTCCACTACCTGTATAGTCCAATTATAACTTACCTTCTGTGAAAACAAAATGGATAAAAGATTAAAGTTATATAAAAAAATCCCTGCATTGCTGCACAATACAGGGATTCTATAGAGCACGCTACATGTAAAATTGCTTCGCAATATAGCGTGCGTAGGAATCACATCTACGATGTGATTCAATCTTTAAATAAATCAGTAGAGTAGTAGCGGTCTCCACTATCCGGCAATAATACTACAACCGTCTTGCCTTCGAATTCCGGACGTTTTGCAACTTCAAGTGCTGCATAAAGTGCTGCACCAGAAGAAATGCCAACTAATACACCTTCCTCTTTGGCAATGACCTTTCCATATTTGAAAGAATCTTCATTGTCTACCGGGATAATTTCATCATATACTTCTGTATTTAATGTGTCTGGTACGAATCCGGCTCCGATACCCTGAATCTTGTGTGGTCCTGCCTGACCGGTAGATAATACTGCAGAAGTTGCAGGCTCAACAGCAACGATCTTTACATCCGGGTTCTTGCTCTTTAAGAATTCACCAACACCAGAAATTGTTCCACCGGTTCCAACACCAGCTACAAATGCATCTACTTTTCCGTCAGTATCTTCCCAGATCTCCGGTCCGGTTGTCTTTCTGTGTGCTGCAGGGTTTGCAGGATTCTCAAACTGAGATGGGATGAAGCTATCCGGAATCTCCTGATGTAATTCCTCAGCCTTTGCAATTGCTCCCTTCATTCCCTTGCTTCCATCAGAGAGAACCAATTCTGCACCATACGCTTTGATGATGTTTCGGCGCTCAATACTCATTGTCTCAGGAAGAACGATGATCAGTCTGTATCCTTTTGCTGCTGCGATTGCTGCGAGTCCGATTCCGGTGTTTCCGGATGTCGGCTCGATAATGGTAGAGCCCGGCTTTAATTTTCCGTCCGCCTCTGCCTGCTCGATCATTTCTTTTGCGATACGGTCCTTAACAGATCCAGCCGGATTAAAGTACTCCAGCTTTGCAAGTAATCTTGATTTTAAACCAAACTTCTTCTCAATATGTGTCAATTCTACTAATGGTGTATTACCAATTAAACCTAATGTTCCTTCATAAATATGTCCCATGATCCAACCTCCGATTTTATCGTTCCATTTTTAATTCCTTATTTTCATACCCGGTTACTAGGAATTAATTTGTTGTATTGAATATACACCCTTTCCTGCTTACTGTCAACTACTTTTTTTGAAACTCGTGAACAAAGGCTATCCGTTTCTGTAAAATTGTGATATGATGGTCAAAAATCACGTACCAAAGGGAGGTATGACATATGTACGAATTTACAGAAGACTGCCTGATTCATATTGACGAAATTGATGACGAACACCGTCGCTTATTTCAAATGCTCAACGAAGCCATCCAGCTCGCTGACGAATCCGCAGATGTAACACCTGTTGCAAATAATCTCATTGCAAATCTGAAAGATTATGCAGCTACACACTTTGCACACGAAGAGACCTATATGGAAAGCATTTCCGATCCGGAACTTCCATTGCAACGCAAAGAGCACGCCGCTTTTACCAAAAAAATAAATACATTTGTACCAGATACATCATCGGCAGATGCAGCCCGCGAATCACTGCAGACATTGCTTAACTATCTTGCCCACTGGCTTTTTAACCATATTTTAAGCAGCGATATTATGATTGGAAAACTTCCGTCCAAAACTGAAAAAGCAAGCGACCCATTCGCCTTTACCGATGCATTCAAAACAGGAATCCAGTCCGTAGATGACCAGCATCAACGGCTTTTCGATATTATCCGGGAGACAAACGACCTGATTCATGAAGAACTTCTTCATGACAAATACGATGAAATCATGCGATTACTCACCCAGTTACGGGAATATACGGAATTTCATTTTCATGATGAGGAAGCCTTAATGGAACGTATTCACTATCCGGAACTGGAAGCTCAAAAGCGTGCGCATACGGCATTTGTGGAACGTCTGGTAGAGATTGATTTGTCAGATCTTGACAATATGGATGACAACCAGCAGGATTATCTGATTAATCTTGTTGATTTTCTTCTTAGCTGGCTATCCAATCATATCTTAGGCTCCGATATGAAAATCGGAGAATATATGAAAAAAAATAATCTTGCCAAGTAGGGAAAATTCCCTGCTTAGCAAGATTTTCAAATCTTATTACCAGTCTTCATCATCTTCGTCGTCATCTGCGTCTTCACCTAACAACGCTTCCTTCAATGTTCTCCATCCAAGAACCGCACATTTCACACGTGCCGGCATATGGGCAATATCCCGAAGCGCAGATGCCTCTTCGAGAGAGTCAATTTCCTCCTCGCTGGCTTCGCCTTTGATCATCTTCATGAAAATTTTGCCCATCTCCAGGGCCTCTTCCTTCTTCCGTCCGATAACCATTCCAAGCATAATATCCGCAGAAGCCTGGGAGATTGCGCAGCCATCTCCGACAAAAGCGCCGTCTACAATAGTGTCTCCATCTGTTTTTAACTTCAGGAAAATATCATCTCCACAGCTCGGATTCACTCCTTCGAGAACAATATCCGCATCCTCCATGTCGTGTTTAAATTCCGGACGCACATTGTGTTCTGTCAGTATTTCGTTATAAAAACTTCTATTTTCCATATCCCATTCGCTCCCTTATACTTGCAATACTCTGTACGAATAAATCTGCTTCTTCTTCTGTATTATAAAACATAAAACTTGCACGTGTTGCAGAATTGATTCCCAGATAATTGAGCAGTGGCTGTGCACAATGATGCCCTGCACGGACACAGATTCCATCAGAGATCAGGATTTCGCTCACATCGTGTGGATGTACATCATCGATGGTAAATGTAAGAATGCCTGTATGTTCTTCCGCTTTATCCGATCCTAATACGTGAACATGCGGAATCGCTTTCAGTCCATCAAACGCACGCTTTGTCACCGCCAGCTCCTGTTTCTGCATCGTTTCAAATCCAACAGACTGCACATATTGGATTGCTGCGTGTAATGCGGCAGCACCGGCAGCATTTACCGTACCGGCCTCAAACTTATGCGGAAGTTCGGCATATTTTGCGCCCTCTCTTGTCACCGAATCGATCATCTCTCCTCCAGAAAGAAATGGTGGCATCGCTTTCAACAATTTTTTCTTTCCGTATAAGACACCAATTCCCATCGGTCCAAAAAGCTTATGTCCGGAAAAAGCAAAGAAATCCGCATCCAGATCCTGCACATTGACCGCCATATGCGGTGTGCTCTGCGCACCGTCCACAACGATTACCGCACTTTTCTCGTGCGCCATTGCGGCAATCTCCTTTACCGGATTCTCCCGTCCCAGCACATTGGACACCTGTGCGATAGCAACAATTTTCGTTTTCTCCGTAATCTGCTGACGCACTTCATCCAAATCCAGTGAGCCGTCCGGACGGCATTCCATAAAGCGGAGCGTCGCACCGGTCTGTCTTGCAACCATCTGCCACGGGAGCAGATTGCTGTGATGTTCCATAATGGACACAAGGATCTCATCGCCTGCCTCCACATGATTCAGACCATAGCTGTATGCTACCAGATTGATACTTTCGGTCGTATTTCTTGTGAAAATAATTTCCCGCGCGGATTTTGCGCCAATAAAATCGCGCACAGCTTTGCGGGCATTCTCGTACAAATCTGTCGCTTCCATGCTGAGCGGATAATTTCCGCGCAATGGATTCGCATTGTGCTTTTTATAAAAATCTGTCTCTGCATCTATGACACACTGTGGGCGCTGCGAGGTGGCAGCATTATCAATGTATATCCAGTCGTGCCCTATGGATGCATTTTCCGGAGTACCGATGGATGTCAGCAAAGGAAAATCCTTTCTATAATCCGTCATGTTACACCTCCCCAAGTTCTTCATCTATGATTGCAGCAAATTTGTCATCTGCGATCAGTCCTTTCAGGCGCTCAATGCTGGCGCGTGCCATAATATTCTCTGCCTGTTCTTTGTCAATGCCTCTGCTTGCAAAATAAAACATGGTATCTTCATCCAGTTCGCCGATTGTTGCGCCATGGTTTCCAACCACATTTTCTTCCGAGCATAAAATAACCGGAATGGTTTTGTTTTCCACATCATCGCCCAGCATAAGCACCGTCTCCTGCTCATTTCCGACCGAATCTGCAGCACCTGTCTTAAAGTCAATCGTTCCACGGAAAATTTTCTTTGCACCATCGCGTAAAGCTCCTGCTACGTTGATTTCACTTTCTGTATGTTTTCCAAAGTGATTGACCACTTCATTCATATCAATGACATGCGTATGCTGGCCAATATATCCGATATCACTCTTGAAACCACTTCGATCACCATTCAATGCAATTGTAGTATCCGAATAAATATCGCCTTTTCCCATATAAATCTGCACCAGCTCGATCTGCGCATTTTTCTCGCAGGTTCCCTGAATCGCATTGTATACAAGCGAATCCTCTGCACTGTGCTGCAACTGGATCAGACGAATGTGTGCGTCCTCCTCGAGTGTCAGGTTCGTATAAACCGCAAGCTTGCCGGTTGGTGCATAATCCATAAATACCGTTGTTGTCTCGCCTTTTGCTGCATGTATGTTAATTTTTTTACTGCTGTATTCACCCTCTCCCGTAATAGAAAAACGCGCGGTCTCTTCCTGGCCGACAGATATATTTTCCTCCGGAAGTTCTGTTGTATGTTCAAAATCCCATGGGAGCTTTGTCTCGTTGACCTTCAGCCAGTACCATGTCTTCGATGGGAGTTTGTTAATCGTCATTTCTGTCATTTTTGCCCTCCTGATAACTATCCAATACTGCCCTTCATTTCAAGACGAATCAAATTATTCATCTCTACTGCATATTCCAGAGGAAGTTCCTTTGATACATTGTCTGCAAATCCACTGACAAGCAATGCTCTGGCATCGTCCTCACTCATGCCTCGTGACATCAGATAAAATACGGCATCGTCACTGATACTTCCGATTTTTGCCTCATGTCCCACTGCTGCATCTTTGGTGCGGATATCCATTGCCGGTATCGTATCCGAACGCGACTCGGAATCCAACATCAGTGACTGACAGGATACCGCGGATTTAGATTTCTTTGCCTCTTTTGCAACGACCACGCTGCTTCGGAACGTGCTGATTCCACCATCCTTACTGATGGAACGGGTATTCATGTAGGAGCTTGTGTTTGGTGCCGCATGCACAACTTTTGCTCCGGTATCCAGGTTCTGGCCCTTTCCGGCAAATGTTACACCGGTAAATTCCATCTTGGCACCTTCTCCCTTCAAAATGCTCATCGGGTACAGACAGCCTACGTGAGAGCCGAAAGAACCGGAAACCCATTCAATGGTTCCACCCTCTTCCACCGAAGCTCTCTTGGTATTCAGATTGTACATATTCTTTGACCAGTTCTCGATCGTGGAATAGCGCAGCTTTGCATTTTTCTTCACATAAAGTTCTACACATCCGGCATGAAGATTGGCTACATTATACTTAGGAGCAGAACATCCCTCGATGAAGTGCAGGCTCGCACCTTCATCCACGATGATCAGTGTATGCTCAAACTGTCCTGCGCCTTTTGCGTTGAGACGGAAGTATGACTGTAACGGGATGGATACCTGTACTCCCTTTGGCACATACACAAACGATCCGCCGGACCACACCGCACCGTGCAAAGCGGCAAATTTATGATCGTGCGGAGTGACAAGTTTCATAAAATACTTGTGCACCATATCGGCATATTCGCCCTTTAACGCACTCTCCATATCGGTATATACAACGCCCTGTGCTGCAACTTCGTCTTTGACATTATGATAGACCAGTTCCGAATCATACTGTGCGCCTACACCGGCAAGTGATTTTCTCTCTGCCTGTGGGATTCCCAGACGTTCAAATGTATCCTTGATGTCTTCCGGCACATCTTTCCATGAGCCCTGCATTTTTGTGTTCGGACGTACATACGTGGCAATGTGATCTATATCCAGACCTTCAATGGATGGGCCCCAGTCTGGAATTGGCATTTCATTATAAATCTGTAATGACTGAAGGCGAAACTGCTGCATCCATACCGGATCTCCCTTTTCTTTGGACAGCTTGTCCACGATCTGTGGAGTCAGTCCCTCTTCCATACGATACGCATCTTTTTCCTCATCACGGATGTCATAGATGCTGCGGTCAATATCTTCTACCTGGCTTTTTTCTCTCATTTCGCATGCACCTTTCTCTATTTTTCAAATTCCTCAAAACCGTTCTCATTGATCTCATCAACCAAAGAAGCGTCTCCATTTTTGACAATCTTTCCTTCATCCATGACATGTGTCACATCAACCTGCAGAGATTCAAGAATTCTTGTACTGTGGGTGATGATCAAAAGGCTTCCTTTGCAACGCTCCTTATACAGCTGGATTCCCTTCGAAACGGTACGCACCGCATCTACATCCAGTCCAGAATCTGTTTCATCCAAAATAGCCAGTTTCGGCTCAAGCATCAGCATCTGCAAAATCTCTGCTTTCTTTTTTTCTCCTCCGGAAAATCCTACGTTCAAATCACGCTCTGCATAAGAAGCATCCATAGAAAGCAGTTCCATAGTCTCTGTCAGTTTTTTCTTAAAATCCCACAGACGAATACGTTTTCCTGTCTTCTGCTCCAATGCATTACGAATAAAAGCACTCAGTGTTACGCCCGGCACTTCGAGTGGATTCTGGAAAGAAAGGAAAATGCCTTTCTTTGCACGCTCATTGACCGGCATCTCTGTAATATCTTCGCCGTCAAAGAGAATTTTTCCGGATGTGACGGTGTAACGCGGGTGACCTGTGATGGCATAACCCAGAGTTGATTTTCCAGTTCCGTTCGGTCCCATCAGAACGTGGACTTCATCGGTGCCTACGGAAAGATTCACTCCGTGCAGGATTTCTTTATCTTCAACGTTGACGTGTAGATCATTGATTTCTAATAAATTGTTTTTTGACATTCGTTTTTCCTCCAAAAATTTTACGACATGCAAGAACTTTCTGTCCGGGTGTCTGCACCGCAGATCATGTCTTGCAATGTGTTACTTTCCAGGTAATCGTTTATGACGGTCTCGAGTCCTTTCCAGAATGGAAGTGTGGTACATTCTGTGGTTCGCTCACATTTCTTTCCATCATCGCACAGGCAGGCAACCGGAGCGAGATTTCCTTCGACAAGCCGAAGTATTTCGATTACTTTATATTCACATGGCTTACGCACGAGCCGATAACCGCCGCCTTTGCCACTGGCACTCTCGAGCATTTTGCCTTTTGTCAGTATGGTCATTATACTTTCCAGATATTTCAGGGATATTCCCTGCCGGGCTGCAATTTCCTTTACCGGTATGAATTCTCCGGTATTGCGTTGCGCCAGATCAACCATGACACGCAGGGCATACCGGCTTTTTGCTGATATCATCATTTTCTTTTCACCACCTCATTTGCGCCTTGATTATACTCCCTACTCCCCTACTATGTAAATAGGGGAATATGTTTTTCTATGCATACAACAAAAAACGAGCCAAAACTCCACCTTTTTCTGAGTTTTGCTCGTCCTTTTCATTTTCTGTCTCAACTTAAATTTTATAAGATGTTACTCCTGTTCGGATGATTCCCTGATCTGTTCATGAATCTCCTCACGGGTTTTGTGCATTGCCGTCACCTCCGCTTTCTACCATCTATTTTACGCTTTCTTTCCGGTAGCTGCAAAGGCGATTTTTTCATCCTTCAATCGTTCCACCACAAAGGACATAATCGTCACGATAAAATACGGCTGCCTGTCCAGGTGTCATCGCCCGTTGTGCTTCTTCAAACTCTGCCCGCAAAGTTCCATCCGGCTGCGGATACAATACACATGGTGCACCTGCATGAGAATAACGAACCTTTCCGATGACCGGTGTCGGTCCATCGAGCTTTTCCTCTGCCATATAATTGACATTGCTCACCCGACAGTCCTTCCGAAAAAGGCTCTCCGACTGGCAAAGTACAACCTCATTCGTATCCGGGCGTAACTCCTTGACAAAGATCGGTGTCTTTGCCGGAATTCCAAGTCCTTTGCGCTGACCAATCGTATAATGGATGATTCCCTTGTGCGTTCCAAGTATATTTCCTTCCTCATCCACAAAATTGCCCGGCTGACTTTCTTTTCCCGTCTCTCTGGTAATAAATCCCGCATAATCATGATCCGGGACAAAACAAATATCCTGACTGTCATGCTTTGTTGCAACCGGTAAACCGATGTCTTCTGCAATCTGTCGAATCTGTGGCTTTTCATAATCTCCGACCGGCATCAGGGTATGTGCAAGCTGCTGCTGGGTCAGATTGTACAGTGCGTATGTCTGATCTTTTGCGGCAGTCACCGAATTTCGGATGCTGTATCTTCCATTTGGAAGTTTCGTGATGCGGGCATAATGTCCTGTGGCAATATAATCCGCGCCAATTTCAAGAGATCTCTGTAAAAGAGACTCCCACTTCACATATCGGTTGCATGCGATGCATGGATTCGGCGTACGACCTTTTTCATACTCATCTACAAAATAATCAATGACCGCTTTCTGGAAATCCGCCTTGAAATTCATCACATAATACGGTATCTCCAAACGATCCGCCACGCGACGCGCATCATCTACCGCAGACAATCCGCAACAACCGCCTTCCTGCGCCTGTGTGAACACATCCTGATCCTGCCAGATCTGCATCGTTACACCAATGACATCATATCCCTGTTCTTTTAAAAGATAGGCAGCGACAGAGGAATCTACGCCTCCAGACATACCTACAACAACTTTTTCTTTCATATATTAATACTCTTCTTCCGGAGCTTCTTCCTTCTCACTGATATCATTTACCGGACGCTCAAGTCCTTCAATCTTGATATTGTGCTTTTCTGCATAATCCCATAATGCAGCATGAATTGCTTCTTCGGCAAGCAGAGAACAATGTACCTTTACTGGTGGAAGTCCGTCGAGCGCTTCCATTACTGCCTTGTTTGTCACCTGCAAAGCTTCCTGAATCGTCTTGCCTTTTACAAGCTCGGTTGCCATGCTGCTTGTAGCAACTGCTGCACCACATCCAAAAGTCTTAAATTTTGCTTCCTGAATGATTCCGTTATCATCGATGTCCAGATACATACGCATGATATCGCCACATTTTGCGTTACCAACGGTACCTACACCACTTGGGTTCTCAATCTCTCCTACGTTACGTGGATTATTAAAATGATCCATTACTTTTTCGCTGTACATATAAATATATCTCCTCTCTTGGGGTGGTATTATTTTACTTTCCGTTCTTGCGCACAAAATCTTCGTATAATGGTGACATGCTACGCAGACGCTCAATGATTTTCTTTAAGGTATCAACGGTATAATCAATATCTTCCATGGTTGTCTTCTCTGAAATTGTCAGACGCAGGCTTCCGTGTGCGATCTCATGAGGTAATCCGATTGCCAGAAGAACATGGGACGGATCCAAGGATCCGGATGTGCAGGCACTTCCGCTGCTTCCACAAATTCCAGCCTGATCCAGAAGAATCAGCATAGATTCACCTTCGATAAACCGGAAACAGAAATTTGCATTATTCGGAAGACGATCGGTGCGATGTCCATTCAGTCTCGAATATGGAATCTCAGATAATACACGCTCGATCAGATGATCGCGAAGTGAAATCTCATACGCATTATTTTTCTCCATGTTTGCAACAGAAATCTCTGCCGCCTTACCAATTCCGACGATTCCCGGTACATTGTGGGTTCCGGCACGACGCTGTCTCTCCTGCGCACCACCATGAATAAAGGACAGGATTTTCACGCCCTTGCGGATATACATCACACCAATTCCCTTCGGACCGTTGATCTTGTGTCCACTGGCTGAAAGCATATCAATATTCATCTCATCTACATTGATGGGAATATGGGCAAAAGCCTGTACTGCATCTGTATGGAACAGAACACCATGCTTTCTTGCGATTGCTCCGATTTCCTTCAATGGCTGAATCGTACCGATTTCATTGTTTGCTGCCATAACAGAAATCAAAATCGTATCCGGACGGATAGCTGCCTCCAGCTCGTCCAGCTTTACTTTACCATCTTCATCTACATTGACATAGGTAATTTCATATCCCTTTTTCTCCAGCCACTGCGCAGTATGCAGAATCGCATGATGCTCAATGGTAGTCGTGATAATGTGTTTTCCCTTATTGGCATATGCTTCTGCAGTTGCCTTCAATGCCCAGTTATCCGATTCACTTCCGCCACCGGTGAAATAAATTTCTTCTGTTTTAGCACCGATCACATTGGCAATCGTCTCACGGGCATGATCCACACCGCGCTTTGCTTCTCCTGCAAAACTGTAAATTGCAGACGGATTACCATAGTGTTCTGTGAAATATGGTATCATTGTGTCTAATACTTCCGGATAAACCTGGGTTGTTGCCGCATTATCCATATAAATTAATTTGCTCATAATCAACCTTCCTATATTACATAATCTCCATTTTTTTCGAGCTGCCAGTCTACCAGATCCTGTAGCGTCGTATGATCTACAACACCACTGACCGCATCATATATTTTCTTCCATAAAATAAGTGTAACGCAAGATTCCTGTCTCTCGCAATCATTTTCGTCTCCATCCAGGCACGCTACCGGAGCAAGCGAACCTTCAGTGAGACGAAGAATCATACCAACTGTATATTCCTGCGGTTCTTTCTTTAATAAGTAACCACCCTGGGCTCCCCGCACGCTTTTTACAAAACCTGCACGATTCAATACCGAAATAATCTGTTCCAGATACTTGTCCGAAATGTCCTGACGCTTTGCCACATCCTTAAGACTGATTGGCGCACCAGTATCATTCATGGCCAAATCCAGCATCAGTCGCAGGGCATACCTCCCTTTTGTAGATATCTTCATAATCCCATCTCTTTTCTATCTATTGTCTTGGATGATCCACATTCATCCAATTCCTACTGATTTACTATACATTTATGTCATAAGTTTGTCAATGCTATTGTGCATCATGGGATTGTTCCTTACGCTGCTGTTTCTGCTGATACATGCGTTCATCGGCAAGTGCAAGATAATCATCAAGGCTTTCTCCATCTCCCGGCTGTGTCAGTTTTGTTCCCATACTTACCTCGATCCGTTCCTTACCAAGAAGTTTCTGCACTTTCTGTACATATTCGTTGGTATTGGCTGGTGTCGCATGTGGAAAAAATGTAATAAATTCATCCCCACCATACCGGCATACATAACCGCCTTCCGGGCACTGTTCCTTTAATACAGCTACGATTCTCTGTAATACTTTATCACCATATTCATGACCAAAAGTGTCATTCAGTCTCTTAAAATTATCTGCATCAAGAAATATCAATGCACAAATGATTCCCTGTCGGCTGTAATCAAGAAATGCCGGGCGGATCCATTCATTGTAGGCAATGCGGTTGTATGCTCCCGTCAGCGGATCGTGATTATACAACTCCTGCAGCTCGCCCAATGCCCGTTCCAACTGTAATTGCTTGAACCGGTTCTCTAACATCCGGACAATCGTACAATGAATGTCATAATAATATGGATTGTCATATAAAAAATGCCCA
Source organism: Lachnospiraceae bacterium (assembly GCA_902363675.1). Classification (GTDB taxonomy): domain Bacteria; phylum Bacillota; class Clostridia; order Lachnospirales; family Lachnospiraceae; genus Roseburia. Next base: position 23,471 of record CABJAV010000034.1, read on the forward strand.
TTTTTCAATATAATATACCCAACCGACTGCTCCCTGAAATGAATCGGGGTAAACATATAAGCACTCTGCGAAGCTTTTTCTTCCAGATGATGGTTCAGTTCATTGACATCTTTGATTGGAATACGCTCATGATTCTCAACCCCTGCAGCGACAATCAGATTTCCCCAATTGTATCCCTCCGTCGGGAAAATTGTTCCCGCATCTCCTATAAACAGATTCCGGTCCACAACTATATACATGCCATCGCAACGCAGCTTCTGAAAATAATCCATAATACAGTCAAACATTCCAGTTATATCCGACTGCCGCGCCATCTGTGCTTCCAGCTCTACCAAAAGCGTATCATCTGCATTTTTGGCAGTCTCACTGATAATCTGTGCCCGTATATGTTCACGATAATCCACTCTTCCGCTATTCGGACAGCCACAACTCTCTCCATAGATGCACTCAGACTTTACATAGCTTTTCGCCGGAACTTCTTCTCCGTTCCATATGCGCATCAACATATCCACACAGGCAGAACCAATTTCCTCCCGGTTCAGACAGACCGTGGTAATCTGCGGACGGAAAAAAGCTGCTTTATCCAGATTATCAAATCCGGTCACCTTAAAATCACGCGGAACCTGATACCCGTTTTTTTCTGCTTCTGTACAAATTCCGGCAGCTATATTGTCATTTACACACACAAAGACATCCGGCAGCTTGCGCTTTTGTTCCACAAACTCCCGCATGTATCTCACACCTGTATTATAATCATATTCTCCATAAAGAATCGGATTTTCATCCAGTTTCAACCCAAATTCTTCAATACATTGTTTGTATGCGCGTGCTCTTCTACGGTTGCCAAATGCATTCTTCGGTCCACCCGCAAATACAAATCTCCGGCAATCATGCTTCTCGTACATATGATGCATCAATTCTATGATTGGTCCATAATTATCAATACTGATGCAATGAAATTCCTCTTCTTCAAACTCGATGCTGACGACCGGAAGTCCGGTTTCATGCAACTTATTGATAATTTTGCGTTTCTGCTTTTGATCTGAAATATTGCTACAGTCCAAAATAACACCATCATACTCGGAAAAATCAGGCAAGTTATAAATATTATACTCCCCGATATTGTGCAGTGCATCTTTACTCCAATTTCCGTAACTATTGTATTGATACAATGCAATATCCAAGTCACGTTTGCGGATTTCCCGCATAATTCCGGCTACCCAGGCATATGTTACCAGTCTGCGCCAACCGTCTGAAATAAGTATGATCTTTTTCATTTCCCCTCACCGTCCGAATAAAAATCTCCCCTGATAATAGTTCTAATGTACCACAAAGCAACCGGTTCTTCAATCCTCTTTCATTTGCAATTGTACCTCTTTGTTTTTTGTGCTAAAATGACGATGCACTTATATCACAAAAGACAGAAAGAGGGGAACTATTTATGGCAAAAGGTGCAGCTGCAAAAAATTATTGGACATTACTTCTGCTGGTTCTTGCAGGTATTGTATTAGGTGGTTTTATCGGCGAGCTGACTTCGAATGTATCGTTTTTAAGCTGGCTTAACTATGGACAGAGTTTCGGATTGTCCGATCCGTTGGTGCTTAATCTTGGAATTCTTGTATTGACATTCGGACTGAAAATTAAAATTACGATTGCAGGGATCATTGGAATCCTGATTGCAATTCTCATTTACAGACTTTTGTAATTCGTGAGAGCGCACGTTTGGGTGCGCTCTTTTTCATACAATTACTGGAGAAATTCCTGTAATTTACGCACCTGTCCTTTCATCGTCTCACGGCCACTGCGATATGCAACCAGAAGCTTCTGACGGTCATGCTCTACCTTGCTTACCGCTATTGGCTTCGGTGGGCGAATCACAAACAAATCTCCCTCTTTTTCCTTTTTTCGAATATACTCTAATGTTTCATTGTAGTGTTCATGACGATGTTCCATGGCATCGATCATCTTTGGATACTTGCGCAACACCACACGTATCATCGGCATCAACTGATTTTTGCCTTTCACATAACCTTCCGGCTGCGTAAGTATGACTACGTTTCGCTCATACCCCTGGGATTCCATATACTGAACGGGAATCGAATCTGCGATACCTCCGTCCAGCAGTTTGTATCCATCCACTTCCACGATTTTTGACACAAGCGGCATGGACGCAGAGGCTTTCAGCCATTTCATACCTTCCTCATCACAGTCATCCACTCTGTGATACACTGCTTTTCCAGTTTCCAGATCGGTTGCAACCACATAAAACGGCAACGGATTATTGCGGTATGTATCAAAATCAAACGGGTCGAGACGATCCGGAATATCATGATAACAAAACTGTTCTCCAAAAATATCTCCCGTTCGCAGTAACGAAGCCACACCTGCATAATGCGGATTGTTACAGTACGCTGCATTATAGCGGATAACACGCCCCGGCTGTTTGGACTTATAATTACATCCAAATACTGCTCCAGCAGACACACCGATTGCCCCGTCAAATTCCATTTTATGTTCCATCATGATATCGATCACACCAGCGGTAAACATGCCACGCATTGCTCCGCCTTCCATAACCAAACCTGTCTTCATACCCATACGCCTTCTTTCATTCCTTAACCTGTCTTGCATTTGTCATGTATTCTTTTAATCATATTATAATTCCTTGTTTAAATTTTCAAGATACCTTCTACAATTAAATGGTGAAAGGTTCAAATTTTTCAAACGGCAACAAACAAGCCCCCGGATGCCAGTCGACACCCGGGGGCTTGCTACGTATCTGACGATACGCTTTTATTTTTTTATAACACTCTCCTCATTTTTAAGTGAAAATGGAATTAATTCATGGGTTGCAGGTTTGTTCAGATCGATCATGCTCAGCAAAATTTCCACGCTGCGCTGGGCAATACGATCATACTGCTGGCAAATAGTGACGATCTTTGGATTATAATAATCCGCTAAAACCGTGCCATCAAATCCAATCATTGAAATGTCCTCCGGGACGCACAGCCCCGCATCAAAGATTGCACGCATGGCACCGATTGCCATAACATCACTCATTGCAAATACTGCTGTAATCGGAAGCTTTTTGGAAAGCAGCTGCTGCATTGCTTCCGAGGAATAAGATTCCCATGGGTTTATGCTCACGACACACTCTGATAGCCTCAGAAACTTCGTTTGCTTCCTCATCCAGATAATTGACACGGAGGGTATAGTTGGATTTTTCCAATATAACCTGAACTGCCTCAATAATATTGGAAAAAAGCATATTCGAAGTACCTTTTGCAAGAATCAGAATGCTTTTGCTCACGGACTGCAAGGTTGTGTCATACTGTCCATCAGCTGCGGTAACAACACGTACATCTACGCCTGTCTGATCAGTGTAAGTCTGTGCCAGATCCTGCCAGGCCTCATCTGTCTCAGGTTTAAAGTTTAAACAAGTACACAGATCCGTCAGTGCCTCCCTTTGCACTGTCACCTTTCTGTGTATCAAATGTCATTTTCTGGAACCGTTTCCGACAATATTTTCGGTAACGTTTTCAGCACAGTGGGTATAGACCTGTTTCGTATATTTTCACAAGTGGTTTTATGACTTTTCGTATACAATTCTAATTTTACATGGTATTTTTTGTGCAGATGTGCTAATAAAATTTTGGATAGTATTTTTACCTCCAGGTAATTCGGTACTTAAGTTCCAATTACCTGGAGATGTGATTTTCGAATGGTTCAACGATTCAAATCTCATGAAAGAGAAAAAGCCGGTTGACATACGGTAGCTTCTTCGCTACCTCTTTTGTCATCCGACTTTAGTATCTACCTGTCACGAATCGCAGGAAGGATACCGGTTTACGTCCGCAACTCTTCGTCCGCTTTACATAATCCTTGTAATACTGGACTACCTGAGTAAAGGACATCGTAGGATCGATTGCATACATGTCGATACACCTCCTTATATTTTATCCTCACTTGGTTAACATATGCCTCACAAGTGAATTGGTTCCTGAAAAGTACGAATCATATGGTATTTCATATGATATACTCTTCATTTCGGTTTTAGTATAACACTGTTTATGGTAAAAATCAACAAATTTAATGTAAGTTTTTTGTGCATTTCGTATGTTGTTTTTGTAAAAAATTAAAAAATGCGCATTCGCACGTTAAAGTGTGAATGCGCATTTTGTCATAAATTTTACTTATAAATAATGTTTTTTTTACATTCAGGCTTATAACTAGCCTCCAACTCTACATCATCCTGCATCACATGAACCTTGTTTTTCTCAAGTTCACTAATCAGATCCACAAAATCCCCGACAATCAATACAATATCCGGATTGTGCTTCTGAATATCCTTCATATGCTCTGCAAAGCCTTCTCCATGAATTCCGAACGAATCACTGCGCCGGTTCCTTTTTTCGGCTGATACACTTCATATCCCTTAAACTTCGTGAAATCCTCTACATAAGAAGATGTTCCTAAAAACTGTGCCACAAACGCCTACTACAGCAAGTGAACTACCCATTGTCTAAAGCCAATGGGCTTCCTGCTTCGCAGACCTCGTTTCTACGTTCCACTCCGGTCGGAGCAGAACAAACATCCACCGGATGTTTTGCTCCCTACTATCTCCACAGGCGTTAATTCGGGCAGTCCCT
>CABJAV010000035.1 GCA_902363675.1 Lachnospiraceae bacterium
GATAATACAAGAAGGTACAGGATAAAACAATCTGGAGAAAAATATGTCGGATTGTTTTGTTCTGTACCTTCTTTTAACTTGCATGAAAAAGAAGACATCAGGAGCAGATAAATTTACGAATAACAATACAGGATGCCCTTGCCGGAAAGATCGACATGATCCTTACAAAGTCGGTCAGCAGGTTTGCGAGGAACACGGTAGACTCGCTGGTGACCATCCGAAAACTGAAGGAAAAGAACGTGGCGGTGGTGTTCGAGAAAGAGGGGATCAATACACTGGAGGGAACCGGCGAAATCCTTATCACCATCTTGAGCAGTCTGGCACAGGAGGAGAGCCGCAACATCAGCGAGAACATCCGCTGGGGAGTCGTGAGGAAATTTGAAAAAGGCAAGGTCATCGTAAACTGCACAAAGTTCATGGGATACACCAAAAACGAGGATGGTGACCTGGTCATCGTACCCGAAGAGGCAGAGATCGTAAAGCTGATTTTCCGGCTTTATCTGGAGGGCTACAGTACCGGGAAGATCGCAAAGCATCTGGAAGAGCAGGGAATCAAGACCGCCACAGGGCAGGACAAATGGCATTCCACGGTAATAGACAAAATGCTCCGCAATGAAAAATACATGGGAGATGCATTACTGCAGAAAACCTATACGGTGGATTTCATGACAAAAAAGAAAGTCAAGAACACTGGAATCGTACCGCAGTATTATGTGGAAGATGACCATGAGGCGATTATCCCGAAGGAGCTGTTCTACAGGGTACAGGAAGAGATGATGCGGAGGGCATCCTTATGCAAGGCGGCTGTCACCCGGAAGAAGAACCAGAGGAGCAGGTATTCCTCCACCTATGCACTGACCGGCATGCTGATCTGCGGAAAATGCGGGCAGGAGTACCGGAGAGTCACCTGGGCGAGAAACGGGAAAAAGAAAGTTGTCTGGAGATGCAGCAACCGATTGACTAACGGAGTGAAGAAATGCGGGGAATCCGAGACACTCGAAGAGAACACATTAAACAGGGCGGTGATGGAAGCCATCCACAGGATCACGAGTGATGATATGGAATTTATGGAAAACTTCCGGCAGAACATCATCCATGTCATCGGGAACTACAGCACCGCAAAAGAGTCTGAGGAATACGAAGAAAAGATAAAAGAAAAGCAGGAAGAGATGGTGGCACTGATCGCAGAGAATGCAAAGACCGGCTCCTACACACCGGAGTTTGATGAACGCTATCGCACCATAGCAGAGGAAATCAATGCCTTAAAAGAGGCACAGAAAACAGCCAGAAACGAGAAATGGATGGCTGACAGCTATGAACAGAGAATCCAAGATATCGACCATTACTTAAGCACAAGCACCTGCCAGATACAGGAGTTCGACAATGACCTTGTCAGACGGCTGATCTCGACCATCAAAGTGGAATCCAGCGAGAAGCTGCTGATACAGTTCCAGTCAGGCATTGTCATGGAACAGGAGATTCGATATGAGTAAGACTGCGGCAGGAATGGCAGCAAGCAAATAGGAAACGTTGTTCCTGCCAGTTTATGGTAAGAATAAAATGCCCGATGATCCGGGCGTTTTATTGTTGGCACAAAAATAGGAAAGAACAGCAGGAGCGATATATAGCGGAAAATGAGTAAAGGGAAGTGGATATAGAAAAAGCACATGAAGTAAGTGTGCGACAGGAGGAGAAAAGCGTATGAATTATGAGCAACTGATAGAAGAACTGAGGGAGGAAATGTTACAACTTGTAAACACGAAATGTGATGCACTGCTCCAGATGTACCGGAGTGGGGAGATGCATACAGATAAGAGAGATACGATCCGGGAAAGCAGCCTTATCACAGTATCCCCGGCGGAACTGAAAGGGAAAAGACCACTGGCAGTCCAGTTCGCACCGGGAGAATGGATAGAGACACCTACATGGAGAAAGGTGGCACAAAGGATTTTGCAGACCTGTAATGAACAGCCGGATATCCATGAAAGATTTATGGAAATGTGTGGAAAAGTAGCCGGACGCTGGAGGACAATCCTTGGCAGTTCACCGGAAGAAATGGATGTACCGATAAAGGTGGATGAGGAACTTTATTTTGAGGGAAAATTTGACACCGAAGCGATGTTAAACATGTTAGAGAAAAAGGTGCTGGAACCGGCAGGGGTTGATTACAGCAGCATTAAAATCCGGTATATGGGAAAAGGGCAGGAAGCAGCAAAAAGTTTAGAGCAGGATGTTTTGGAGCAGGAGGGGCAGGAACAGCATGCACCGGTGCAGACAATGTAAAAAATGGACGGAATCAAGACTCCAAGTCTATGACAGGTTTGGAGTTTTTCTTATGTTCCTTTTCCAAATGTAAAAATTGATTGTATAAAAGAAATGGGTAAGTTATAATATAGGTGTGGTCAGATGCCTTTTTGGGGATGACTATATCTGTTACAAAAAGGAGGAAGGCCAGTGAATACAGAATTGAAAAATGCAGTGAAAGCAACAGACTCAAAAGCACAGTATGATACGAGTGCAAAGCGTCTGTTAGGACAGAAGAGCATACTGGCACATATACTGGTAAAAACAGTTGATGAGTTTAAGGGCATGAATCCCAAGGATGTGGTCGACTGCATCGAGGGAACACCACATATCAGTACGGTACCGGTAGAGCCTGGACTTACAAATGCAGCCAGCGAAAAAAATGGTGAGAGACTGGTCGGTTTCAACACAGAAAATGAAGAGATTAATGAAGGTCTGGTAAGATTTGATATCGTTTTCTATGTGCGTATGAGAGACGGACTGTCACAGATTATCATAAATGTAGAAGCACAGAAAGACGAGCCAACGGGATACGAAATCTTAAATCGGGCAATCTTTTATGTGAGCAGACTGATTTCATCACAAAAAGAACGTGATTTTGAGAACTCCAGCTACGATGACATTAAGCGTGTATATTCGATCTGGGTATGTATGAACATGGAAGAGAGCAGCATGAGCCATGTGCATCTCACAAAAGAAGATTTGATCGGTTCCTATGAATGGAAGGGAAATCTTGACCTGCTGAATATCATCATGCTTGGACTGGCAAAGAATCTGCCGGAACATGATGAGACATATGAACTGCACCGTCTGTTATGTGCGTTGCTGTCACAGGAACTTACAATAGATGAAAAACTAAACATAATTGGAAATGAATACGATATTCCTATTGAGGAGAACTTCAGGAAGGATGTGAGCGTTATGTGTAACTTGAGTCAGGGAATTGAAGAAAAGGGTATTGCGATTGGACGTGCGGAAGGTGAAGCAGGACTTATTATAAAAATGTATAAGAATGGTTTTACAGCAGAGCAGATAGCTTCAGCCACAGATAAGGATATAGAAGAAGTGAAAGCGATTATTGCAGGGAAGGAACCTGCACTTGCATAGTTCTTTTATGGTGGCAGAAAAACAGTTTTCTGTGAATAAAATGGTCGGAATCAAGCCTCCAAGTCTATAATAGATTTGGAGGTTTCCTTTTATATGTCCTGTGTAAAATTTTTTGCGAAAAGAATAAATGTGATATAATGTATGAAAAGTTACAAAGATTACAAACTAGTTTATTGATAAAAAATGATTTAAGTAGAGGATGAAAAAATGATTTTTTTGGATGCAAATGCCTTTTATTCATATTATGGAAGAAGCAAATTAGGAATGACATCAGAACCAGTTGATGAAAAACGTTTGAAAAAATATTTAGATCAACAGAGCGAAAAGAGTCTTCCGACTTCAGTATATATTGAGATAATGACGCACTTTAGAAATAATCCCAAAGTGTTACAAAGTTTACTTGAATTTAGGTATGCGAAGGGGTTGCCGCTTTTTAATAATATTCCAGATTATGTTGTGAGTGAAGATGAAATTACCAGTGTTGCATATATGGATCAAGTAGCTCTCAAAAATTATGCGGATAGATTATTAAAAAGCAAAATTCAAATTGAGAGTAAATTTACACTTTTATTTTTTGAAATTACAAAAGATTTATATGCTCATTACAAACTAGAGATGACAGATGGACTGTCACAAAAAAACAAAGATGCTATATTGGGGTATATTGGAAGAGTTGCATATAAAGAATATCAAAATTTATTAGAAGAAAGAATTAAAGAAGAACTGCAGTCAGGGTATGATGAAAATAAAGAGAAAAAAGTACTCAAGGATTTTTATATCCAAGAATTGAATGAAGCATGTGTGCTTACCAATATTATTATTCAAGGATGTGTTGCTTGCAAACAGGACAAGGAGGATATCATAAGTATTGTACAGCAGACATATCAAAAGAGTATTGAAAATGGTTTGGATGGAAATATGGGAACGATGCCGTGTATAGTAGATACATTGGCAACAGACCAACATTTCCTAGATATAGCGAAAGTAAAAGTGTCAGAGATGTTTAAAAAAGGAAAATATTCTGCCACACAGAGAAGATATCTTCGGGATGTAATGTTTACATCATGGTTTGAAAGAGGAAAAAAATTAGACAAGAATGATATTTTTGATATGCTTTGTGTTGGATGCCTAGATCATATAGATAAAACCAAGAGTGCGTGTGTTTTAATAGATGCATCGTCATATGTTCTCTCATTTGACGCAAGAATGAAGAATTTTATAGGAACTGTTAAACCAGAGAATTTGAGATTAATTGAAAAAATCCAAAATGAACAGTGAATGGTTGGAATCAAGCCTCCAAGTCCCCAACAGATTTGGAGGTTTTCTTCTGCCCATTTTTATCGGGAAGTAATTTCCCAAATAAACAATCTATGGTACAATATCTTAGAAGTTATCATCACGGGATAAGTGAACCATAGAGAAAGAGCAGAGTCAATCGTAAGCTGATCTGGCTTACATCTAAAATACAATGCAATCTTTTTCTATGCAGGTGCAGGAGAGAGTGCATCATGTCAATTTTTGCAGCCTCGTCAGAGAGGATGGAAACATTTTTCACTCCCAGAGTACAGTGAAAACTCTGGAAAGTGCATCTCAATTACCCTATCGACACATGTGGAGACGGTTGTTCTTTTGTCCCAACAAAAACCAGATGACACGATAGAGATCGACTTAGACCTGGACGAGCTGGATGCCACCAGTGCCGAGTTGAAAGCAACCTATCAGGAAATCAAAGATTATGTGCTGAAAGAATTTGGCTTGAAGGTTTCAAGTTTATATATTTCTCAGGTAAAACGCAAATGTGGAATTGAAGTGGGAGAAAACTATAATCTTTCAAAATCAGAAAATGCAAGAGTTCCGCAATGCCCGAAAGAGAAAGAAGATGCTATCAAGGCTGCCCTGAAATATTATGCGATGATCTAAGGACATCGCTGATTTCAAGGAGGAATAACACATGAAAAGCACATTTGAAAAAATGGGTGGAACCTACACACTTGGCGCAGACGGAATTTACTATCCGAATCTTGTCAGTACAGATGAAGAACCGCATTATGGGAAATATGGAATGATGCGGAAAACATATCTGAAAGAGCATCGTCCGGCAATGTATTCACTGTATATGCTGGAAGACAGACTGACAGAACATCTGAATACTGTGGACGATGAAGCACAGGAGAGAATGGATATTCTGGTGAGTCAGATGATGGAGAAGCAGGGCATTACGGAAGAATTGAAAGCTCGTGACCAGATGGAATGGGTTAGAGCGGTAAATAATGTCCGGAATTCTGCAGAAGAGATTGTGCGTCATGAAATAATTTATAAATAATAGCTGAGGGACTGTTGGACAGTCCCTTTGTTATTTCTTGGCAGCTAAAATTGGTGACAGGTGTTAATGACATAATTCGCGTTAAATACATATATTTTATTTGATTTTTATTGAAATGAGCTATGGTAAAGCTGAAAATCGTAAAAAAATACGAAAATATAAAATAACTATTGACAGATTGGATGGGGGAAGGTATAATCCAAGATGTAGAAAGGTATGGTGTAATTATGTTTGTTTCATTTTCAGTAGGAAATACAGGTCCATTCAAGGAGATAACTGGAATCACAACCCTTGCGGAGAATTTGAAAAAAGAGTTCTTAGAGGAAAATACATTTGAAGTCTCTGGACAGAACTATAATAAAATTTCATACATTTATGGAGCAAATGGTTCTGGAAAAACAAATTATTTGGCAGCACTTACGAAAATGCAGAAGATGATAATAATGTCTACTGTGTTGGGAGCTAATAATAATAAGCTATTAGAAGTTCCTGCAATTAAGAAAGAACTAGCAGCACCAATCGAAACTTTTAAGTTTGATATTGATTGTAAAAGTAAAGAGACGTATTTTGAGATTCAGGTGATTATCGAGGAAATTTTATACACTTATTCATTTGCAATTCAGGATGGAAAAATTCAAAAAGAGCTTTTGACCAAAAAGAAGAAACGGACAGAAGTACTTATTAAGAGGACTTCTCCAAAATATGAAGACATAGTACTTCGCTCCGGATTGTCTAGTTTCAAGAATATGGTATCTGTTGTTAGAGAAGACGCATTATGCTTGGCAATGGCGGCTATGTTAAACAATCCTTTAGCAAGTATGATTCTGAATGAAATAATGAATTATCGTGTGATAAATATGGCTTCGGTTGGAAATGCACCGGATTTTGATGAAGAAAATACTAATGAGGAAGCAATAGAAAGATATCTCAAGTATTTAAAAATAGCTGATCCCACATTGACAAATTTAAAGGTTGATTTGGAATCAAAAATGGATAAACATGTATTGAGTGAAGACGATTTAGAGAACAAAGAGCTGGTCATCAAAAACATACATGTAAGTGTTCAATCACTTCATGCTACTTACAAAGATCATAAACAAGTTGGGGAGATAGAACTTCCATTTTTGAAGTATGAATCAAATGGAACTATTCGAATGCTGAGAGTTTTACCTGCTATTTTTGAGGCATTAGATGCTGGAAGTACGTTATTTATTGATGAAATAGAGAATGGTTTACATCCTAATTTAGTAAAGCTTTTAGCTGGTTTGTTTAATTCTAATGAATCTAATCCGCATCATGCACAGTTAATATGTACAACACATGACACACTGCTACTCGATGGAGTACGGAGAGATCAGGTATGGTTTACAGATAAGAACCAGTATGGAGAAACAAGCATGTGCAGATTAAGCGATTATCCAAATGTGAGAAGCAATGATAATATTGCTGCGAAATACTTACAAGGAGTATTTGGAGCGATTCCCAATACTCAGAATTTGTAATAAAAAAAGAACCAAAGCGCCAACTTTGGTTCAGGTGGTAGATATCTACCAAATGTAGTAACCATGGGCGAAATGACCATGGCGCAATATAAAATAATCCAAACCAATAATACCATGGTTACTACAAACTTTCAATAAAAATTTAATACAGGAGAGATAAAATATATGACGGAATTGTAGTAATATGGTAGCTATTGCGCCATTAAATTTATAAGTACTTTGGTCATTTCTCCTTTTCATATAGATATATTTTTTATATAAAATGGAGGAAATAATTTGATTATTAAAAAGAAAAGAATTAATAGTTTATCATGTTTGAACCATGTTGAAGAGGGAAAGAATCTGATGATGGTACTACGTGATGCAGCGAGATTTAAAGGGATATTAGTGAAACTGGGATTTTCGGAGGATTTAATTGAAGGCGAGAGAGTTTTACCATCCATGTTAAATCCGACGCTGAAGAGAAATGCAGAGCCTTTTTATATTAAGGATAAAACAAAACCGAAAGAACAGTATACACAAACTTTATGGTGGACGCGACATGAGTGGGCAGGCCGTGGAGAGACAAGAGAGGTGACGGATTTTGTTACCATTCCTCGTGAGAGATATGCAAGAATAAAATTCGAGCCATACAGTGTGGAATTGTTCTTGAAATATGATGAACAAGGCCAGTTGATGGTAATGACGGATTTCATTTCATATTGTCATGATAATGAAAAGTTGCTGATAAATACGATTAATATTTTTCTTACTAATTTTGAAGAGTGTGAAATATTAACTGAGAATTTTGAAAATGTGATGCCTACCCGAATTATAAAGCTGAATTGGGAAGTGTTACCAAGTGGAGATTATCCGTGGAAAAGGATGCAAGATGATTTACAAAAAGTATCTGCTAAAAGTAGTAAGACTGCGAAAAAATTGCTAATTGATAAATGTGAGTTTATAAATTCTTTTCAGCCTGATTTTAGAGCATATGGGAAATCTGGATTTCATGGGTATGTGATTTTTGGATTCATGCATAGGAACATATATGTTTTGGAAAGCGTTTATCCGAACAATGCCACATATGTTTTTGGAAAAAATTGGGAAGAACTTTCAAAACTTACTAAAGCCGAAATTTTAAAAGAGAATTTGCAAGATGTACGAATAATTCATAATAATAATTGGCAACAAGAAATACGTGATTTGTTGGAGGTAGCATAAATGGGAAAAAATCAACATGTAACGCCACATAAAGAAGGTGGCTGGCAAGTTAAGGGTGAGAACAATACAAGAGCAACAGTTAGAACTGATACACAGGCTAAAGCTATACAGAGAGCACGAGAAATAGCTAGGAACCAAGAATCTGAACTGTTTATTCATGGAAAAAATGGGAGAATTAGAGAAAGAGATTCATATGGAAATGATCCGTTTCCGCCGAGAGGATAAACTATAATAAGTAAACAAAGAGCTGAACAGATAGGACGAAAACTCCTATTTGTTCAGCTCTTGTGTTTATAAGAGGTCAAAGAAGAAACAAATTATAATTCCATATCATGTGACCTTTTCTTAGATCGAATAGGCTGATTTCGTCGCATCTCCTGTTTCCTCTGATATTCAAGTTCCCATGCACGATGAGAGAAAACATCAGGATCCTCCACATTGAGATAATCCACCTCATCGGCTGCAATATCACGGCGGTGATAGTCATAATACTTACCGAAAGTACCTTTGAGCTGTTCGATCAGCTTATCCCGAAAATCAGGACGTATCTGGATTCTGGTGTCCAGCAATTCTGTATACTGTTCAGGTTCAGGACGAAATTTTTCTTCTCGGAAAGCGGCAGCATCTTTTTCAAGCTGTTTTTTGAGCGAGATGCCCTGAGAATCTAGGATATCAAGATTGTTCTTCATCTGGTCGTATTTCTTGGATAGATTCGTCATATCTTTATCTGTAGAGCATTCTGCCTGGAAGATTAGCTGCTCTTTCCTTGATTTCAGTTCTTCGATTTCTTCGGTAATAGTGGTAAGCTGCTGATTTAATTTTATATGCTGGATGGGATTCAAAATACTGGTTTTATCCTTTTGCACATTCAGTTCTTTCCGTTCTGTAACTTTAGCTTTGAGTTTCTTTTTAACGGTGTTGTATTTATTCAGTATTGGATTAAAATGATTCATCCAGTCATGGATCACTTTTTTTTGCATCTCATTGTGGAGCAAATGATATTGTGTAAAAATCATGTGATTTCGGATTGCTTCCAATGTTTCTGCAATTATTGGAATAGACTTTTCTACAGCTTCAGCCAGTTTTGCTACTTTTGCTTTTAATTCTCGGAGCATTTTGTTATCCGCACGAATCTGACGGTTGATTTCACAGCGGTCTGCTATCATGCCTTTCTTTTCCATATTCTGGGCAATGTAGCCTTCATGGATAGTTGGCTGTTCGGTGATTCCCTGATCTGCAAAGCTGCGGTGATCAATGGTAGCATTTATCTGATTACGTGCAAGCATTTTATTTACAGCATCTGCCCAGTTTGCCCGCCAGATGCAAAGTTGTTCATCACTGTTCCATTGTTCGGAAATAGGATTCTGTCTGCCATATCGGCTGCTCTTGGGGTGTTTATCAATCCGTTCATATCCTTTTTCCTGTGCGGCAGAGGAAGTCAGATATTCTTTCTTTTTCCCAACTTTATAGCCATATTGCTTTTCCCATCCCTGTTTCTGAGCAGTTTTAAATTCAGAAGCAGTAAATCCTTTTTCTTCTCCATCTTTGATACAGAGATATTCTTTTTCTGTTTTATACTGCCATGTTCCATTTTCATTTAGTGGTCGGACAGTAAGAAGAATGTGTGCATGGGGATTGTGACCATCTGTATCGTGAATGGCAAAATCAGCACACATCCCCATATCTACAAAATTCTTTTTAATAAAATCCTGAAGAAGAGAAATATTGCTGTCTTTATCCAACTCAACAGGGAGTGCGACAACAAATTCTCTTGCCAGTCGGCTGTCTTTGGTCTTTTCGGTTTCTTCCACAGCGTTCCAGAGTTGTTCCCGGTCAATCCATTTGGATGGAGCAATTGGAGGAAGCATCACTTCCTGATAGATCAGCCCATGCTTTCTGGTATAGTCATGCTGGATACCATCATAATCATTGTACATCCGGCTGCAGCTCATATAAGCAGAAGCTGCGACAGCGGAACGTCCGGAACCACGGCTGACAACTTTGGCTTGCATATGATAAATTGCCATATCTGGCACCTCCTTTCGATGTTGCCTGCAACAGCGGAAAAGCCCTCGGCAGAGCGCACGAGCCCCGTAGGGGATACCACCGCCCGATTTATCGGGTGGTGAGTAAGTGCGCCCTTCGGGAGTAGAACTTGTGCGTTTACATTCCTCGTAGCCGGATTATCAGCTCCCGTTTCAGGGAATCCAAATCCATTTCTTTAATATGGGGAACAATACTTTCCAAAATGGCTCCTTCCTGGACTAATCGGTGTGTTCTGGCATCACGTTCTTTTTTGCGATTTCTTGCTTCGGCTTCTTCTTGGCGGTGTCTTGCCTGTAAAAGTGCTTTTTCTTCTGGTGTCATGATTTTTTTATCTGCCATATCTGGCACCTCCTTTTTATGCCCGTATCCGGGCAGTATTGGTTTTAAAATCTTATGGTTTGGTACTATAGTTTCGGATAACTGACAGTGGCATGTTTCTGGTGATAAATAAGGAAAGAAAGTAGTACCACTGTCAGTGAAGAATAATTATCGTGTTATGCTTCTTTGCTTCAGTTCTGGTTCGGAGCATGATTGTTTAACAGAATTCTTTTTGCCTGTTTTAAATTAGCTGTTGCATTGTCCTGACGAATATTCCGGTTATTGATACGGACAGGAATACATCTCTCCAGAATACGGTCATAAATTCGTTTGTGTGCGATATCAGCGGCGTTATTCAGCTCTGATAAAGTGAGATTGGTCGTTATGATCAGGGGCTTTTTACTGCGGTAACGACTGTCGATCACATTGAATACCTGTTCCAGTGCAAAGTCAGAGTTCCGCTCAATTCCGAGATCATCAATAATCAGAAGACTGTAGCGGTTTAAGCTGTTGATGAACTGGTTTCTGTCTTCAAAATGCATTCCGGTAAGGGTATTTAGAATTCGGGAAAAGTTGGTCATCAGTACAGGAACGCCTTTTTCCAGAAGGGCATTGGCAATGCAGCCTGCAAAAAAAGATTTTCCAGTACCGACATCACCCCAGATGAGAAGTCCGGAAGCATTTGCTCTCATCTCTTCCCAGTTGCTTACATAATTGTGTGCCAGTTTTATTTCCGGATTGATGCCGTTATCCCTGGCAAAAGTGTAGTCATAGAGTGCTTTGTCCTGTAAGCCGCTGGTTTTAAGATGCTCTATTTCCATTTGTTTTTCATGAAGTTTTCTCTGGGCTTCTTCCTGCTCAAAGATTTCCTGCTGGCATTTACAGCGGATGGAAGGAATAAGAACCTTTCCCTGTAATTCATGCCTGCATTGCCTTGGCGTATTGCATTTGGAACAGTAGATCAGGTGGTCTGTTTCGTTAAAATATTCATCAGACTGAAGCTCTCTGTTTGGGGTTATAGCTGTTGGTTTTTCTATAAATTTTGTCATAATGTTTCGTATTCCTCACTTTCGTAATTTCGTTGTCGGGAAGCAGGATGATCCTGTCTTGCCCAACTGATGATGGTAGCTGCGTGGTTCTGATATTGCTTTCCGGTAGAAGCCATATAACCGGATAAGCGTTCAATATAATCCTTCCAGTCAGGGATTGTCTGCCGGATATCTTCAAGCTCTTTTTCTGACAGAAAAACATTTTGAAATTTTCCATAGGGTGAGAGTGGCTCCTTACTCCCTCTTATTGCTAAATTGTTCTTTTTTATCTCTTTCTTATTACCAGACAGTTTTCTGTCTGTATCAGGGAAAGAATCCTGTCTGTCAATAGGACAGTTTTTTGTCTGTCTTAGGGAAAGAAATCTGTCTGTATAGTGGATGGTTTCTTTTGGGAGTTTTACATAAATCCGATTGGGCTGTCCGGGACCCTGCCGTTTTCGGAAGATAAGCTCCTGTTTTTCCAGTACTGCCAGAGCAGTTTTAACCGTCATCTGGCTTTTGTGGAGAACTTCTGCCAGTGCTTCAATCGTAAAGTAAATGAACACATGACCGTCTGTATCTGACCACCCCTCATTTTTCTGGGAAAGCCTTGCCCGGTCGAGCAGGATAATATAAAGCATTTTGGCAGTTTCGTTTATTTCCATGTCCAGAAGGAAACGGGGAAACATCATATAAGATGGCAGGTTGGTGTCTGCTGTCAGAAAGTCAGTCATGTGCTCACCTCCAATCAAAAGGGTTTATTCCCCAAGAAAATCCCAGTCTACATCACTATCTGGCTGTGAATTTTCAGGTGCTGGAAAGGATGCCCTGATTTGGGGCTCCCTTTGCGCCATGCCTGCAGTCAGTCCGGAAAGAAAAAGTGGCAATGCCTGTTTCAGACTGTTTTCCACTGCATCTACAATCTGTTTCACAAAAAGTTCTTCCCGTTCTCTTGTTTCCAGATAAGGATCAGCCTGTGTGCGGTAGTAGCGGTCAAAATAATCTACCAGTGCAAGAGAGATTACCTGACTGTAAGATTTAAAATCCTGCCTGTCCATCGTCTGTAAATATTCCCAGGCTCTCCGTTGCTGTTCTTTGTCCAGATTAAAGCGCAGGTTTGTGTTGCGGATATTGTTCTGCATGGTTTATCCCCTCCTTTTCAGGCTCATATAAGCCAGAGATTCGTAACCTTTGGCGGTGGCGCAGATGTCATCAATGATGGTGACTCGTAATTTGTCATACGTTCCGAAGTTACGGATCAGACATCCACCGCCGCCAACTACATACAGGCGCATTAGGTCAGGATTGTATTCATATTTGCGGAGTGTGGAAAAAAGTTCTGCCACATACTGTCTGGCAATAGAACTGATACAATCCATATATGGTGCTGAAATGTCAGCTGTTCCAAACCGCAGAATCTGTTCTACTGTAGATTCTTCAATCTTCACTCCAAATTTGTCCAGAACAGCGTTCTTTGCAGCAATCATGCATTGGTTTACACCAAGTTTTTCTGTCCAGCATCGGCTTTCTTGTGCTTTCTTATTGTTGATATACAGAATGTTCATGGTTCCGTTTCCGATATCTGCAAGGAGATTAGTTCCCTTGAAATTTCCAAGGTGGTTTACAATAGCCGGATATCCCTGTGGGTAAAGGTTACATCCCACAAAGCGGAGATGATATTCTTTGCCGTTGAAACGGTAATGGACTTCTGGATTCTGGAGCAGATAGGAACGAAAAGCTTCTCTTTGATTTCTGATCCATGTCAGAGGAAGTCCGGCAGCCAGATGAACATCTGCTTCACGGATGGAAAAGACATTCAGTTCCCTTGCAATAGCCATTAGCGTCAGAAGATAATATTCTTCGTCCATAGCTTTATCCGGGATAAATTCTTTGTGTCCTTCGCCGATCCGGTAGTAAATGCCGTTGTATTCCAGAATATTCCCGGTGAAGATTGGTTCAGTTTCATAGGCTTTGATGCCGGTTGGGGTGACGGTGTTTGCTGTTTTCATATTGCCGTAGCCATGATCTACAGCAATGATTTTGGTGTTTCTGAGTTCTCGCATAAAAAATACCTCCGTTTTCGTATTGATTGATTCAGCAGGTCGTACCGGTGTGGTACTGCTCTGCTGTGGGATAAGCATACGAAAATCGGAGGAAAAAGGCATTGAGGGGAAATTGAGCAGGAATTGAGAAAAAAGATATATTGTGCTTACGTTCTTCATGTACTCTTGTTGTGATTTCATTGTTTTTTATCGTATAATATGGATACTGGAGGTGGTTTGGATGAAATACAAGATTTTAGTTGTCGATGATGATAAAGAATTGGTGAAAATGCTTTGTAGTTATTTTAATATGAAACAATATGAAACCATTACGGCTACAGATGGAATGGAAGCATTAAATAAAATAAAAATGAAACCGGATATTATTTTGTTGGATATCAATATGCCACGCATGGATGGGATTGAAGTATGTCGTCTGATACGCAGTAAAGTGTTATGTCCAATTTTATTTCTGACAGCAAGAGTTGACGAAGATGATAAAATTAATGGGTTGCTTTCGGGTGGGGATGATTATATTACGAAACCATTTAGTCTTCGGGAGTTGGAAGCAAGGATTGTCACAAACATAAAGAGAGAAGAAAGGCATCAACAAAAAACGGAATACCGTTTCATGGATGAAATGCTGATTGATTATTCTGAAAAAATAGTAGCTATAGCTGGACACAGGATGGAGTTCACAAAAATTGAATATCAGATTATTGAATTCTTATCCATGCATCCAGGGCAGGTGTTTGATAAAGAACGTATATATGCACAAGTCTGTGGATATGATGCGGAAGGGGACAGTAGAACGATAACGGAATTAGTACGGCGTATAAGGAAAAAAATAGCGGATTATTCAGAAAAAGAATACATAGAAACTGTATGGGGGATTGGATACCGATGGAAAAAATAAGAAACTTGTCACTGAAAAAAACAATTCTGCTTTATTTTGTGATCAGCTTAACGGCAGCATTTCTGTTATCTGGATTTACAGTTCATTTTGCAGGAAATATGCAGAATAAAATATGGGAAAAATATATTGATTATGCAGATTACACGGACGTGTTTCAGCAATATGGAAAGAAATACGAGATTGAGATATCAAGACCTAATCAATCGCAGATGAATCGTTTGGACTATCATCTTTCGGAAATGTGTGACTTTATGGTAACATATTCGGTACTGATTTTTTCGATTGTTGGGAGTGTTGTTGCGGTATTCTTTTTTTATAAAAATAAGTTAAAGACACCTCTACAGGAACTAAAAGATGCCTCACAAATGATTGCAGATAATGAACTGGATTTTCATGTGTCCTATGAAAATAAAGATGAGATGGGAACTTTGTGTAAAGAATTTGAAATGATGCGAAGTGATTTAGCAGATAACAACAGAAAGATGTGGCGAATGATTGATGACGAGAAGGCTTTGCGGAATGCAATTGCACATGATATACGTTCTCCACTTTCCATATTGCGTGGGTATCAGGAAATGCTCTTAGAGTTTGTTTCTGCTGAGAGTATAAAAATAGAGGATGTTATTGATATCTTACAAACAGGCATGTATCAGATTGACCGTATAGAACATTTCACGGAAAACATGAGAAAAATGTCCCATTTAGAACAGAGGGAACTGCAATGCTCAGAGATAGAATTATCGGAACTGGCAAAAAAGATTGAGGCAGAAGCTGCCATGCTGTCCAAGAAGGAAAGTAAATTATGTAAGGTAGAAAGAGTGCAGGAACAAAACATTGTGAAAGTGGATGAGGAACTTGTCATGGAAGTGACAGACAACTTACTGGAAAATGCGGTTCGATATGCACAAAAAAGTATTGCTTTGCAGATAAAGAAAAAGGATGGTTTTCTTATAATTTCTGTTGAAGATGATGGAATAGGGTTTGTGGATACTGAGGAAAAAGTAACAGAACCATTTTATCATAAGAATCCACAAGATGATTTAAAGCATTTTGGCCTTGGTATGTATATTTCTCGTATTTTCTGTGAAAAGCATGGAGGAAATTTGAAAATATATAATGCCAGACAAGGCGGTGCTCATGTAGAAGCTCTTTTCAAAGCTGAATAAAAATACTTTATAAGGCTGAAATCACAAATAAAGTGGTTTTAGTCTTTTTTGTTGTGAATTTATTGAGAATTGATTTGTATGATGTTGTTAAAGAAATAAAGAAAGGAAGAGATACAATGAAAACAATCATAAAAAGAAGTATACTTGATTATTTAAAGAACCCTGTTTTGTGGATTGGCTTGATTATTATAGTTGCCAGTATGTATCAATGTCTGTCATCGTATTTGCAAATTCATTATATCAAACAGAATGAACAGATCACACAAAATGACGTAGCATTGGAAGATGCTGATGTCATGGATGGGTACATTCCCACATCTGATGATAAAGAAAGAAGAAGGGAGTGGGAAGATACGATCAAAGAGACGTTAATGGACACCTCCAAAAATGGTTTTGGATTTAGCAGGCAGGAAGCAGATCATGTAATGAAAGAAATTCAGAATATGGATGTAAAGACTGCTTCTGAGTTTTTGGAATCCCAATATGGCTATTATAATGCAATATATGCTTATGAGGACCTTGAAATTCATAAGGGGACAGCAGAAGAAATCAATCATTATATCGAGCGGAAATTATCCGAACATTCTTTTTCCTGGTACTTTGCCAAAAAATTTACGGATTTTGCAGGATTGCATATGGCCTTTTTTGCAACAGTCTTGCTATCATTTTTATTTATTCAGGATACACGAAAAAATACCTATGAATTATTACATACAAAGCCTGTTACGGCAATCCAATATATATGTGGGAAAGTAATAAGCGGATTCATTAGTATGCTGGGCGTATTAGTGATTTTGAATGTTATATTCTTTATGCTGTGTTTGAAAACGTCTTTAGAATCGGGCTTTCCAGTAACACCAATTGATTTTTGCGTGAATTCTCTGATCTATATTGTTCCGAATCTTTTGATGATATGTTGTGTCTATACAATTACAGCAGTAATATTTAAAAATCCGCTTCCGGCAGCACCAATCTTGTTTTTACACATTATATATTCAAATATGCTGACCATGAAGAATGATATTTATTATATGAGACCGTTCTCTATTATGGTGCGATTCCCTGGCAGATTTTTTGAAACACATGCAGCCAAAATGTCAAACATAAATCAGATTATTCTTGTAATTTCATCAGTTATATTAGTATGTATTTCTGTTACAATCTGGAAAAGGAGGAGAGTTCATTGAAAACGGAACTAAAAAACTGCCTGTCGTTATATAAGATTTTTTATTCATGTGCATTTATACTGATATTGTGTGTTATTCATCCGATTATATACTATGAAGAAATCGGTTCAGCAATTCAGTCTCCAATAGCATTTTTAACAATTATTTTTTGTAGTGACACATATTTGATGGAAGTAAAAAGTAAGCGTGCCGATGTATTTCATTTGTATGATCAAAAAAAGCAGTTAAAAGTAATATCGCAGAGAGTGGGCGTTCAAATATTATATTTATTAATACTTTCCTGTGTTGGATATGTTTTGTTTTTCTGGCAAAAACCGGGCAGTGTAAACGAAGGCATTTCGGGTATTCAGATATTTCTTTTATATTTCATTGCAATGTTTGGAACTATCTGGCTTTGGAGTATATGCTCTGTGATTTTGTGTACATTGCTTCGAAATATGTGGGCAGGTATTGGATGTTTATTTGGAATTGTCATTGGACTTATATCAAAAGCGGGAAGTTCATTTTTCGGAAATCTGGGATTGTTTTCTTTCAGCTTTTGTGAACCTACTCAATTAATGTCCGAGAGTTGGATTTATGGAACGCTTGTGTCTTTTATAGCGGGGCTGTTTTTATTTGCAGTATTACCAATGACTTTAAAGAAAAGAGGATAGATTATGAGTATTAGAATAAATGATTTAACAGTTAGATTTAAAAATGGTGTAGTTGCGGTAAATAAGGCATCTCTTGAAATACCTAAGGGAATTTACGGACTTTTGGGTGAGAATGGTGCCGGAAAAACCACTTTGATGAGGGTTCTTACAACTGTTTTAAAACAAACGGAAGGAATGGTTTCCCTTGATGGAATTCTGTATAACGAGGGAAATTATGAGAAAATACAGAAAAAGATTGGTTATCTTCCACAGGAAATCGACTTATATCCGAATCTTACGGTGAAAGAATGTCTTGTATATATGGGGGGACTGTCAGGAGTAGCCAGAAATGACCTCGAACAAAGAATTACCTATTATCTGGAAAAGACTTCTCTTACAGAGCATCAGAATAAAAAAATGCGGCAATTATCTGGTGGTATGAAGAGACGTGTCGGACTCATACAGGCACTTCTTAATAATCCGGATTTTTTGATTATTGATGAACCTACCACCGGGTTAGATCCGGAAGAAAGAATCAGGATCCGCAATCTTTTGGTTGATTTTTCAAAGGATAGAACTGTGCTGTTTTCCACTCATGTAGTAGAAGATTTAGCAGCAACCTGTACACAGCTTGCCATTATGAAAAAGGGAAGTTTTTTATATTCTGGAAGCGTGAGTGGGTTGCTGGAAAATGCAAAGGGCTGTGTTTGGAATTGTACGGTACAAAATGCAGAAGAAGCCCGTTTGTTAGAAGCCAATTATTCTATATCATCTAAGCAGTATGTAGAAAATGGAATTCATATGAAAGTATTAAGCAAAGGAAAGCCAAATGAGAATTGTGTCCTGGATAATGATATCACTTTGGAAGATGCATATATTTATTTGACGAATAGTTGAATATAACGGCGGGCAAGTTGCCCGCCGTAAATTATGCTTATTTTGTTAAAAGACCGGATAGATTTTTTCCAATGCAAAATCCAATCTGTGGATATAACTCCTGAATTTCCTGATATTTTGCTTCAATCATTTCTGGTTCATCAGCCCAGATCTTTTCATATATTTTGAAAGCTCTTTTAAAATGTGTTTTGGCTTGCGGAAGATTGGCAGTCATCAGATAAATGGTTCCAAG
Organism: Lachnospiraceae bacterium; assembly: GCA_902363675.1. GTDB lineage: Bacteria > Bacillota > Clostridia > Lachnospirales > Lachnospiraceae > Roseburia. Next base: position 18,904 of record CABJAV010000035.1, read on the forward strand.
GGTTTCCTGTACTTTGGCATAATCCAGACAGTCATCGGAATGGTATTCCTTGATGATGCCGGATAATTTTTGCAATTCAGAGATTCCTCTTTCGGGTTCCTGCTGTTCTGTCAAGAACATTGCATAATTGGCAATCTGAGGTATGCTGTCATTTATATGAAGCAGGTTAAATTGGTCAAGCAGTGAGATACTTTTTTCCATGTGTTCTCTTGCAAGATCGGGATGACCGTTCATGCGGTAAAGTCCACCGAGATTGGCATGAAGGTTGGAAACAAGGCGAGCATTGTCAGCAGTGATATTTTCTATCTGGGCAAGTGCATCCTTTTCCAGTTTTATTGCTTTTTCTGGCTTGATTTCAAGAGTAGCCTGAAAATCTAGTAATAATGCCCGGTCAGAGTCGGTTCCAATGTTTTTTGTCCTTAACAGCCCCGTCAGTTCCTGAATGACTCCATTCATACCTTTGTGGTAGTTATAGTTATCCATGTATGGAAATGCATTTTCCAGAAAAAGCAGATACTTTGGTATATCATCCTTTTTAATCAATTCTATGATATTTCCGATTGTTTGAAATAGCTTTTTGTAATAAGCTACTTCCATTCCATGCATTAAACATATTTTCTGTAAAGAATCCAGTAATATGTGACAGCTACTTACAGATGGTTTTGTCTCTGAAAGGGCAATTTCCTTAATCATAGGATGCAGGGAGATCGTGTGACGTGTAGTTGTCTGCACAAAACCAGTTTCAATCAAGTCGTTAATTTCATTTAAGGTAGGCAGTTCCAACCATTTGGCAAATATGCGGGCAGAAATACCAGTGTAAGGAAGAAAACACAAATTGCACATGATATCCTGCTGTTTTCGGGATAAAGCATATAGTGAAAATAGAGTATGGATATGATTATAATAAGTGGCTTTACTGCTTTGACCATCCTTGATTATCTTAATTTTATCTTCATTATCGAGAGATGCTCTTTCTTCCTGAAGTTTTGCTAATAATTGACCTGGAGTTGAAATTCCATTTTCCAAAAGTTTTGCAGCCAGTTCTACAGCAAAAGTATGATAGTGTACGGTCTCTATGATTTTTTCGATGGTCGAACGATACTTGTCTGCTTCTGAATAAAATGCAGATGTCAGTTGGAAAAGAATGTTTATATCCTTTATTTCTTTTAATTGAAAAGTACAGTATTCATTCAGATTACTTCTGGTCGTAAATAAAATCTGACAGCGGTATTTTAATACTACTGACAGAAAACTGTCCTGTGTAGCAGTGACATTAAAATTATCTATGATAAGCAGAGTATCGGATTTCAGGGAACGCAGAAAACGGTTATGTCTTTGGAACCGTTCCTGTTCGCTGATTTCTGGTGGATCATCAATAAAATCCATGTCAGTAATGTCCTGATGAAGATCACCTGTATATTCTACATATAGAATGTTAGTGTAATGCTTTTTGTAATGTTTTGCGTAGGCTTTGGCAAGTTCGCTTTTACCAATACCGGCAATTCCGCAAAGAAAAACATGACGGTTTTCCTCAAGCATGGTATATAATTCTTCTAGTTCTTTATCTCTTCCGATAAAATGACGGCATGGTTTCGGAACCTCACTGTCCATAATATAATCCAGCACAATGGGTGACAGGGCACCTCCAGCAATTAATTTTTGATTTTTAGTATCACGTTTGATAAATTGTCGCTCCATGCCAAAAGAAATCAGCTTTGCAAGAAAAAGCAGACGTGAGTTGGCTGGTTTATACAGAGAAGCCAGATTTTTCTTTTTGGCATCGGAGATGGTGTCATCTTGTATAAATAATGTGTATATATCCTGCATAGCCATATTGCAGTCAGACATCAATGGAAGCAGATTCTGGTGAATGGTATGGGCTAATTTTTCCTGATTGGATGGCTTGGAATAGTAAGCGGATATTTTAGGGCTGATTTTAGCCTGACCAGTCATCCAGCGGCAAACCAGACCGTTGTCCATTGAAAAATCCTGATTTGCCGGATCATCCATAAAATCTTCAAATAATTCGTATAAAAATCAGGCTGACTCATTTGATTACTTTCGCTGATATGATTTTTTAAGCAAGTGCTAATAGAAGAAAAATCGCATCGATTCAATAGAAATTCCCCTTTCATAGTTAAGATTAAGTATATCTATCATAACACGAACATATATTCGATTCAAGAAAATGCAGATATTTTTAAATTGATTGTGTCAATTTACAATCAAATTCTATTCAATGTGGTTTTCCGGCAGGTTCTGTAAAATAAGCTCAGATCAAAACAATAACGGGAGGAGCTTATGCAACAGAATATTGAATTTGAGCGGTGCATTGATTTTCTGGTACGGATGATTGATAAGTACGGTGCTGAAGTCCTCCGGGAGTTGGAGGAAGAAAAACAGAATAAAGAAGAAAAAGAAGCGGCAGTTTCCTGAAATACAAAATGTAAATCAGACTGTCGCTTTTTCATGTACTTTTAAATCAAATAAATTTTAAAAGCTGATGCAGAGTGTGTGGCTCATTATTCTGAGAAGCGGTAATACGAGTATCAAATGGCTTGAAATGATTCTGCGTATAAAAGCTCAGAAGAAATTCATTATCTTCGCATTCAAGAAACTCCATAACGCCACCTACGGAATATTTGAGACTGGATATGGTTTCCAGTGCAAATCCCAGTAGAATATTTCCAGGAATTCGTTTTTCCTTTGGAAGAGAATAGTTCTTTCCCAACTGGGCGATCAAGTAAGCTGCGGTAGTATAGGATTGTGTTTCTTCATCCAAAATACTGACACGGGACAGTTTTTTTGCCATTGTCTTGCTGATATTTGAAGCACGGACAGAGATTGGTTTTATTGTAAGTGAAAAATAACCAACCAGTGAAGCATCTTCAGCATCAAATACCAGATAAGTGATAGATTGATCTTTTTTGGTAAACTCAATCGCATTATGTAATAAAAAGTATTCCACATCGGGATTTTTGGGACAAGAAAAATCGGAGAGTAAGTCGTAAAGACTTTCCTCTCCGATATATGTCGGTTCGTCTTTATCCAAATATGCCCGAATATTAACGGTAAAATATTTATCAGACATGTTTTTTCTTCCTTTTTGACATTAAAGCTAAGATTTCCTGTGGGTTCGTTAACTGACGTCCGGGAAGTGTCTGCTTTGGTGTGCGGTCACGGTCGGCTTCGTCAATTGCTGCGACAAAACGCTTTACGCTATTTGGATTGGATACGACAAAATTATGAGTAATACTTGAAGTAGCCATACTAACACCTCCTCTTTTTTGGCTTTTTTGTGTATTTATAGTATATGCAATGTGTGATAAAAACACAATATCAAAAACAGAAATTATTTCTAAATAATTTTCAAGCCGGACATTTATTAGACGCTTCCGGTAAGCGAACAATATTTTCGAGCCAATCATTTATAAGTCGCCAATGGTGGGCGGGCAATATTTTGATAACAGAAATGCTCTGTATCTAACTTAATTATACGATTGGCGAAGAAATGCGTCAATACGGAAAATAAGTATTGAAAATAGTTGGAACAAGTACTAAAATAAGGTTGGGACAATAAAACAGAGTTATACTGCGAGGAAGATTATGAAGAATAAAAAGATTAAATGCGATATATATACCAGAGTATCCACAACCATGCAGGTAGATGGCTACAGTCTGGATGCTCAGAAAGAAAAACTCAAGAGATATGCGGAATTTCAGAATATGGAAATCGTAAATGAGTATTCAGATGAAGGTAAGTCTGGAAAGAGCGTAGAGGGCAGACCGGAATTTCAGAGAATGTTGGATAATATTGAGAATGGAACAGATGAGGTACAGTTTGTACTGGTGTTCAAGCTTTCCAGATTCGGTCGTAATGCAGCAGATGTATTAAACTCTCTGCAGAGGATGCAGGATTTTGGAGTGAATCTGATCTGTGTAGAAGATGGAATTGACAGCTCAAAAGATAGTGGAAAGCTGATGATTTCTGTTCTGTCTGCGGTGGCAGAGATCGAACGAGAGAATATCCTTGTTCAGACAATGGAAGGACGTAAGCAGAAAGCCAGGGAAGGAAAATGGAATGGTGGATTTGCTCCGTATGGTTATGAATTAGTAAATGGAGAATTGCAGATTGCAGAGGACGAAGCAGAGATTATTCGTCTGATCTATGACAAATTTATTCATACCAATATGGGAATCTCTGCGATTGCCGCATGGCTGAACCAGCATGGATATAAAAAGAAAAAACGACAGAATAATACACTGGACGCATTTGCCGCATCATTTATAAAAGGCGTTCTGGATAATCCGGTATACTGTGGAAAGCTGGCTTATGGACGAAGGAAAAACGAGAAAGTTTCTGGTACAAGAAATGAATACCGCATTGTAAAGCAGGAAAATTATATGCTGCACGATGGTATCCATGAAGGGATTGTTTCAGAAACAGACTGGGAGCTGGCACATCAAAAACGGGAAAAAACAGGTGTGAAATATGAAAAGACACATAGTCTCGATCATGAGCATATTTTATCTGGAATATTGAGATGCCCGTTATGTGGAAGTGGTATGTATGGAAACGTGAACCGAAAGAAAAAGAAAGACGGAACTTTATATAAGGATTATTTCTATTATGCCTGCAAACATCGTCGCCTGGTAGATGGTCATAAATGTGGATATCGTAAACAATGGAGTGAGGAGAAGATTAACAATGCAGTGGAAGAAGTTATTCGGAAGCTGGTGAAGAATCCTAAATTTGAAGAAGCAATTCTGAATAAAATCGGTTCAAGAATTGATACAGAAGAAATAGAAAAAGAGATTGAAGGATTGGAAAAGCAGCACAGGCAGCTGACCGGAGCAAAAGCAAGACTTGGACAGCAGATGGACAATCTGGATATCATGGATAAATTTTATGAGAAGAAATATCAGGATATGGAGACAAGGTTATACCGTTTGTATGATGAGATTGAAGGCGTGGAGAACAGTATAGAAGAAGTCAAGAACCGCCTGCTGAATATCCGGCAACAGAAAATATCAGAAGAAAACGTCTATCAATTCCTTTTATATTTTGATAAACTATATGATAAGTTCACCGACCTGGAGAAGAAAGAATTTCTTAACAGCTTTGTAGAACAGGTGGATATTTATGAGCAGGAGCAGCCGGATGGCAGATTCCTGAAGCACATAAAGTTCCGTTTTCCGGTGTATTTTGGAGACAGGGAAACACAGGAACTTTGTTGGGACAACGAAAGTACCGTTGAGACAGTTGTCAAATTATCCCTCAAAAAAGATACACCGAAAATTGAGGTGACAATGGAGCCTGATGAAGAGAGCAATTACACACCAGAAGAAAAGGCTACCTATCAGAAGATTAAGGATTATGTGAAGGACAAGTATGGTGTGAATGTGCATACTTCTTACATTGCACAGGTTAAGCGGATGTGTGGTCTGGATATGGGCGAGAATTATAATAAGTCCAAGAAAGAGAATCCAGAAGTAAAGCAGTGTCCGCAGGAAAAGGTTGAGTATATTAAGGATGCGTTGAGGCACTATGGATTGATATAATATGCGGCAGAGGAGACAAAAGAAATGGAAAAGTTGATTGAAATACTTAAAGAATTTGATATAGACAATATAGGAGCTCTTATTGGCGTTAGCATTATTTTAATTAGTGTGGCAACAGGATATATTCAATTATTTCATGCATCAAGAATTGAAGCTGTATTGATGAGTAAGACCGAGGAATCAAAAAGATTTAGTTTTATGTATTTCATACTGTTCTTTGTGTTTGGGGTAATAAATTATCTGTTTACTGTAAATGTTACTTCTGTTGTAGTTAATGGTGCATTTTTGGTATTAACGTTATTAGTGTCTTCTATTTTACGTATCTTGAAAAACAGAGGAAAAGCAATAAAATTGTATTGGTGGTGTGAAGAAAGGAAAGGATTTTTCATCATATTAACAGCTACAGCAATAATCACTTTTGCCATATCTACAGCATTTAATATTAATTTAATGAGTTGTGCTATTTTAGGTGCTTTGGTAGAAGTGTTTATAGTAGCAATAACATTTTTAAATGTAGGAGATATAAGGTCAACTTTTGTTTTGAATGTTGAAAATGAAAAATGGTATGTATTTAAACGCATGAATGAAGAATATTTATTATGTGGAAATGAAAATAATATTAACGATGCTACAAAAATAAAGTTATTACCAATAGCTTATGTGGTAGAGCAAAATATATGTTTTGAAAAGGTTGTATAGTATCATAGCTTTTAAGAATTGACACCTATTAGCCTATGATGAGAAATCAAGGGTTAGAGTGGTGTCATTTTTTATATTTATAAGTGTTGTAGAAGAAGGTTGAAATACACCTTCTTTTTTTATACCAATTTTTAAGAAGGTGGTGCCAAAAAGTATACAAAAATACTGGAACGTTTCGTAAAGGGATGTCCATACATTTCGGGACTGTTTATCAGTCCTTTTTTAGTAGTTTCAAAAAGTACACATTTCAGGACTAAGGAAGGAGCAAATAATCATGAAGAGATATGGTTATCACAGAACAAGTACAAGAGAACAGCATTTAGACAGAGGCATCAAGGAGATTACAGCTTATTGTGAGCAGAACAATCTGGAACTGGAAAAGATATTTACTGACCAGCAGACAAGCACCTGCCAGATACCGGAGTTCGACAATGACCTTGTCAGACGGCTGATCTCGACCATCAAAGTGGAATCCAGCGAGAAGCTGCTGATACAGTTCCAGTCAGGTATTGTCATGGAACAGGAGATTCGATATGAGTAAGGCTGCGGCAGGAATGGCAGCAAGTAAATAGGAAACGTTGTTCCTGCCAGTTTATGGTAAGAATAAAAATAGAAAATAGGTGCAGAACAATAGGAATAGAAAACATATAACGGAAAATGAGCAAAAGAAAGTGGATATAGAAAAAGCAAAAAGCAAAAAGCACATGAAGTTTGCGACAGGAGGAAAAAGCGTATGAATTATGAGCAACTGATAGAAGAACTGAGGGAGGAAATGTTACAGCTTGTGAACACGAAATGTGATGCCCTGCTCCAGATGTACCGGAGTGGGGAGCAGCGGACAGACATGAAAGATACGATCCGGGAAAGCAGTCTTATTACAGTGTACCCGGCAGAACTGAAAGGGAAAAGACCGCTGGCAGTCCAGTTCGCACCGGGAGAATGGATAGAGACACCTACATGGAGAAAGGTGGCACAAAAGATTTTGCAGACCTGTAATGAACAGCCGGATATCCTTGAAAGATTTATGGAAATGTGTGGGAAAGTAGCCGGACGCTGGAGGACGATCCTTGGCAGTTCATCAGAAGAAATGGATGTACCGATAAAGGTGGATGAGGAACTTTATTTTGAGGGAAAATTTGACACAGAAGCGATGTTAAATATGTTACAGAAAAAAGTGCTGGAACCGGCAGGGGTTGATTACAGCAGCATTAAAATCCGGTATATGGCAAAAGGGCAGGAAGCAGCAAAAAATATAGAGGATGTGCCAGAGCAGGATGCTTTGGAGCATGAGGAGCAGGAACAACATGCACCGGTGCAGACAATGTGAAAAATGGATGGAATCAAGACTCCAAGTCTATGACAGGTTTGGAGTTTTACTTTTGTTCATCTTCCAAATGTAAAAATTGATTGTATAAAAGATATGGGTAAGTTATAATATAGATGTGGTCAGATGCCTTTTTGGGGATGACTATATCTGTTACAAAAAAGGAGGAAGGCCAGTGAATACAGAATTGAAAAATGCAGTGAAAGCAACAGACTCAAAAGCACAGTATGATACGAGTGCAAAGCGTCTGTTAGGACAGAAGAGCATACTGGCACATATACTGGTAAAAACAGTTGATGAGTTTAAGGGCATGAATCCCAAGGATGTGGTCGACTGCATCGAGGGGACACCACATATCAGTACGGTACCGGTAGAGCCTGGACTTACAAATGCAGCCAGCGAAAAAAATGGTGAGCGATTGGTCGGTTTCAACACAGAAAATGAAGAGATCAATGAAGGACTGGTAAGATTTGATATCGTTTTCTATGTGCGTATGAGAGACGGATTGTCACAGATTATCATAAATGTAGAAGCACAGAAAGACGAGCCAACGGGATACGAAATCTTAAACCGGGCAATCTTTTATGTGAGCAGACTGATCTCATCACAAAAAGAACGTGATTTTGAGAACTCCAGCTACGATGACATTAAGCGTGTATATTCGATCTGGGTATGCATGAACATGGAAGAGAGCAGCATGAGCCATGTGCATCTCACAAAAGAAGATTTGATCGGTTCCTATGAATGGAAGGGAAATCTTGATCTGCTGAATATCATCATGCTTGGACTAGCAAAGAATCTGCCGGAACATGATGAGACATATGAACTGCACCGTCTGTTAGGTGCGTTGCTGTCACAGGAACTTACAATAGATGAAAAACTAAACATAATTGGAAATGAATACGATATTCCTATTGAGGAGAACTTCAGGAAGGATGTGAGCGTTATGTGTAACTTGAGTCAGGGAATTGAAGAAAAGGGTATTGCGATTGGAGAAGCAAGAAAAGAAGAAAAAATTATTCTTAATATGCATAACAATGGTTTTACTGTAGAGCAGATTGCTATGGCTACAGATAAAAACGTAGAAGAAGTGAAAACGATTATTGCAGGAAAAGAACCCGCACTTGCATAAAGTTATGTAAGAAAAAGAGAGCCTTTGAGTTTAAACAACTTGGAGGCTCCTGTTATATAAAGATTTGGGAAATAATAGATACAGTTAAATTATCTGATGAAAAATGGGTATATGTGGAAATACAGATGGAAAGTGAATGTGTAAATGAATGAAAAACAATTCTTAAAGACAATGATAGAAACTATAAAATATGATGAAGATATTCAAAACAAAGATGATTTGTTGGGGATTTTAAGATATTCAATAGTTACATTTAGATAATATGAAGTGACCCCACATTTGTAGCAACGTGGATTTACCTGTATACTAGAGTTTGATAAGAACAAAGGTAACAGGGATTACCGCATACAAAAGGAGATCACTCATATGAAAAGAATACTAAAAATCGGCATGGATGTCCATACCACAAATTACACATTATGCGCAATGGAACCAATCATCGGTGAGGAT
>CABJAV010000036.1 GCA_902363675.1 Lachnospiraceae bacterium
ACGACTAAATAAAAAATTCCCTTATTTCCCTTGCTGATTCCGCATAAGGTCAAAAATAAGGGAAAATACATATCATTTCACTATTTAAGGGGCTGGAAAGCCCGTAAAATAAGGAAAGTTCAAGAAATCTCTCCACAAATTTCGATTTGTAAAACACATTCTTTTTTACATAGGCACAGTATACCACATTTCCTGTTCCTATGTGATAACATTTACTGCTTCTTCCGATATGAACTCATCTTCTCCACAGTAACCTCCGGATAGAAGTGAGTAAGAATCGTTGCTTTCGAAACTCCTACGGCAAGTACTTTTTTCACCTCTTCCTTCTGCTCCGGTGTATATGACCAGTGCAGCATTCTGTTTGTGATGGTATCTTCCCACTTAGGTTTTTCCCTCTCAGGATTCCTTACAGGCTTAACACCAGCACTTCCATTAGAAGTGTTGGCACTTTCTGTAGCATCAGACTTCTGCGACTCATCGACATACTCAAGCTCATTTGCCTGTTCCCTGTCAATCTTTGCTTTCTGCTCTGCCTCATCCTGCATGGAGAATCTTCTGCTTAATTCCGCATCACCAAGCATCATAAACTGCTCATGTATTGCAGTCAAATATCATAAACAAACCGACACTTAACCGACATTCAAACCGACATTTTTATGTAAGTGAAAAGAAGTCCCCGAAGGAACTTCTTTCGCCACAAATCATATTCTTTTTTATCGAGGGAAGTCCGGCTGATGATCCTACTGTTTTACAAAATAGGAGTACAATGGGGGGTACAAATCCCATCCACATTCCCTAAAAGCCTTGATTTTAAGCCTTTTCAGCCAAAAGTACGGTTTCTGGGCAAATTATAGCATATTGTTGCAAGTCTATTCTTACAATTCCATCAGAAAATGTTCATGCAGCGCACGTTTCACCTGATCGAAATTACCTCTCTCCGGACATTGGATGGAAACAACCAATCCCTTCTCTGGGAGAATCGTTGTAATCTGTCCGAATGCGCCATCAGCACGATAGGATCCTGGATATGGACTGATCCAGAACTGATAGCCATATCCTACATGCCAGAGATCTGCAGATGGCTCGAAGGTAAATTTCGGGGTGGACACCTCCTGCACCCAATCCCTGCTGACAATCTGCTCGCCCTTCCAGTTACCCTCAGCCAGATAGAGCTGTCCCAGTTTCATCATCTCGGTACAAGTCAGATACATACCTCCGCCGCCATTCGGATGTCCCTGTGGATCATGCTCCCAGAGCGGCCATCCCATATCAAGGGGCTGGAATACCTTCTCATACAGATACTCTCCCATCCGCTTGCCAACGGCCCGTTCTACCATATGAGCAGCCAGAATACTATCGGCAGAGGAATAGCAGAATGCACTGCCTGGCTCCACAGGAACCGGCTGTGCCATCATATATTTCTCATAATCCGGTACGCCGATGCCCGGACGTCTGTCCGCATTCATCAGAAGTGCCTTACCAAAGCCACTGGACATGCAGAGCAGATGTTTCAACTGAATCTTCTCCAGATTTGGATCCGGATTTGAAGGAAGTTTTTCTTTAAACACTTCCGCTACATGACCTTCCAGGCTTAGTTTTCCCTCTTCTATTGCGAGTCCAACTGCTGTTACCGTAAAACTCTTGGTATGTGAATAAATATTTCTCGGTGCATTTGCTGCGTAGTGCATCTCACAGAGTACCTTGTTCTCATCTCCGACACTGATAGCTTCCAGCGGCAGATTGTGGCTACTGGCATAACAATGAAATTCCAAAAACTTCTCTTCCAGTAACATAATACCTCTATCCTTTCCGGCAAATCTCTGATGTCAGTCCGATATAACCGATGCGACGTGTCGCAAGGTTAAAACCAATCTATCTGACATCTCCAATCTGGTTCTATTATCTCATACACATCTCTGCATCTGTCGGCAGTGGCATCAGCGGTGCGGACGGCAGGGTCTGATACCAATAAGCAACACTGGTGTAATCATCGTAACGCGGTCCGGTCCAGCCCATGTTGTCGAGTGTCATACGAAACTTATTCTCAAAACGGATCGGGTCTGCAATATGGAAATGATACAGCAGGAATCTCTGCTGTCCGTTATAGAATTCCCGGTTGTCTCCATAGATTGCATACATGCCGGTATATAAGCCGCTGAAGGTCTGATAGCTCTTGATGATGATGTCATTTCCAAATCCATAGGAACCGCCGAAGTAGTCTTCAGTTCCGGTATAGTGGATAGACGGATACGGATCATCGTCCAGATACATGCGGGCTTCGCCTTCTACCCAACAGGTATTGTTGCCATTCATACCAGTTGCCAGAGTCACACCAACAAATTGTCCCCTGCCTTCAATTCCGTCAACGATTGTGTAGGTACGACCCTTCTGAACCGGGTGCTCTTGGCGATAGGTGGCATGGAAATAACCAGCCTCCGCCGGAATCTCCTGATAAGCTCCGGTGATAATATAATAGAGATTTTCATCCTTGTCACCACGGTTTTCCATCGTGATCCGAGCTCTCTTATGGAACGGCATCTCAAAATAGCTGTTATAGCCGCGACCAGGAGCTACCAGCATCATGGCAGAATTCAACACCGGATATTTGCCATCCCGGTCCACGAAATTTTCATCATAGGCACATCCGAAGAATGCAGAGAGCGGAGCTTCCACAGACGGATATTCCTGATCATCCCAATACATACGGATGATAAAATGGTGCCCGACATATCCGGTAAACCACATATGCTGGATCACACCCGGTCCTGCAGCATCTACCAGAGTTACGGTTTCCCCTGCAGGAATCGTCACGGTCGGACGAAGCTTGGTGCAGTCACCGCCCTGGGAACCACCTGCGCGTACACCGGTTGGATTCTCTGCGGAAAATGCAAACGTTTTGGAGTTCTGGATCATACAATAGTTGTTCATATTCTTCTCCTCTCTGATCAAACCTGGATCATCTGAAATTATTGCTTACTACGCTATCGCGTTTCTCTATTCACTATATAATCAACGACAAGCCTGACAAAATACGGCATATTCCGCTGCATCCGATCTCCATTTTTTCTCTCGACGATTTCTTCGACAACTTTTTTCAGCGGCTTCTCCGCATAATCATTTCGTGCCGATACTTTTTCGTGATTGCTCAGGTCAAAAGTCGGTGTCCATGTATCCGGCAGTTTATGGACCTCTTCGCAAAACAGATTCATGGTATAACCATCTTCTTTATTCAAGCGCTTAAACTGATTATACCATAAATCTATGAACAAAGTTTATCTGTAAAGAAAATTGATACAGAGTTTTTCAAAATCGGTCCATCTGCTCCTGGGTAGCCACCTGCCTACAACTTGTATTGCTATTTTCTATCGTTCCGAACAATGCAACCATTGTCCGGCAGCTGTTTCAGGTACCAACAATTCATACGCAATATATTCATAAATGTCCCTCAAATCCTGTCTTGCTTCAGCGGAATATGCCACATAAAAAATCATATGCCAAAATCTCTTTTCATTTCAGCTTCAATGGCATCTGCTGAGTAAACTCTGCCAGCTTTTACATCAGACATACCTTTTTCAATTTCTTTATCAAATTGTTCTTTCGTAAGAGAACCATAGGTCAACGGTGCCGTTTTGGGTAATTTCATTTCAAATGGAATTCCCTTTTGCAAAACAATCTGCCGTAGAAACATTCCTCTTCTCCTTTTGCTACTGGTATTATGAATGTATAAGCATAATAATGTATCCAATTATTAATATCATTATCCAGCATGTATTGAAGCATATCGACTGTGCTAATCCCTGATTCATTAAATTTATCAATACTGGTTTATCCTTGTAAGTTTCATAAAACTGTTTCATTCTCCAAATATTTTGTGATGAATATCCTCTAATTCCAGGTTCTTTACTCAATATATATTCAGACAAAGCCTTCACAGTAGACTTGCCCCAACCATTTACATCAATTTGTTTTGAAACATACTCACCAATAGACCAATATAAATCAATAATTGTAGAATTAACCTGATACTCAGCTTTCTGATTATATCATTTTATACAGTTGATCAACTTCTGCTTCGTATACTGATTCAGTGTGAGTATCAAATAGTACCCACTCCACCAGATCAAAACAATCCGGATTATCCTGCAAAACTCTATTTACTGTATGTACCGCAATCTTTGCCGCCAACTCAACCGGAAAACTATATACTCCCGTTGATATGGAAGGAAATGCAATAGACCTGATTCCATTATCCATTGCCTGCTTCATAGAATTAAAATAGCAGTTAGCAAGAAGCTCCTCTTCTCTATTTCTTCCACCATTCCATATCGGTCCTACAGTATGTATCACATAATCACATGGCAGATTATAGGCTTTTGTTATCTTTGCTTCTCCAGTCTCACATCCATGAAGTGTCCTGCACTCTACCAAAAGCTCCGGTCCTGCTGCTCTATGAATCGCACCATCCACACCACCTCCGCCAAGAAGAGAGTTGTTTGCTGCATTTACGATTGCCTGCACATCTGTTACTTTTGTTATGTCACCTTTTATTGCCTTAATCAAATACATTGTTTAATATTCCTTCTCTATCTCATCATCTATTCCATACATCTTCTTGAATGCTTCAAGGTCTGCCTGGTTCTTAATCAACATAACCTCTTCTATCTTACCTGTATGAATGTCCTTAAAACCAGCTACCTGCTCACCATTACATATGCTCGCCTTGATTACTGGTTTCTTATTTTCCTTATCATACGTCTTTGTAACTGTCTTTTTCCTAAATATTCCCACTCTGAGCACCTTCTTTTGACTTTGCCATCAATATAAGTTTTTCAAAGGACTGTGCAAAACGTACGTCATCTTCTTCTGTACGCTTTCTCGGTCCCTTCATATGATTCTTGTGAGAACTGCGTCTTGCTTTCTTGTTAAGATGACGCTCCATAAGCATCTGGTCAATATTCTCATTCGTGTACCACTTGCCGGATTGGTGAATAGCATATGCACCTTTTCCAAGAGCCATCGCAGCGACACCATAATCCTGCGATACTACGACATCCCCTTTATGGCAAATACTTATCAGTTTATAATCTACTGCATCTGCTCCTGCACCTACTACAATCACCTCGCTGTAATCAGAATACAACATATGATTTGTATCACACAGCAATGTGGTGGAAATATTATATTTCTCTGCTATTTCTTCTACAATACCTACTACAGGGCACGCATCTGCATCTACAAATATCTGCACTAACCTCTCTCCATTTCTCGTTGAATCCATGTCATAATTACATCTACAAGATAATCCTGCTGCACCTGACTTAGTTCCTTGCCCGGCTGCATTTTATGCCACTTTCGGATGCACTCCCTGCAGCATGTTGCTGTTGCATGCTGAGCGATAAATACCGGATGACCTTTCATTGGTGTCTGCTTGCCATCATTTGCTATATATGCCGGAGCTTCTCTCTTTGCAATAAAATCCTTTGCATGTTGTCTGATTGTGTCCAACCCTTTTTCATTTATGTAATCAATATCTTTCTGCTTCAGATGGAAACTGCTTCGGAACCTGGAATTATCCAGCCGCTCAAATAACTGCCTGTACCATTCATCCTTAGTCATTAAAACTTCACTACTTCCGGCTCATGTGTAAATGATGAAAATGTAGCTGTCGCATTTTTAAAATAGAACACCTCGGTATTTCCATCATCTGCTGAGTACATATTCTGTAAAGATGGATAAGCATCGAGCATAGACTGTCTTGCTTCTCTTCTGTCATCTTCTACAAGTTCTCCGGCTACACGAAGCCACTCGCCATTTTTAAATGCACAGATTTCTACCTTCGGGTTTGCGTGAATCTGCTTTGAAACATCCTTTACCTTGCCAGTCTGAATATACAGCTTTCCTTCAAAAATGTGTGCTGTACCAAAAGGTCTTACCCTTGGCTGGTCACCTTCTACTGTCGCCAAATAATATGTCTCTGCTTCTTTTAAAAATTTTACTACTCGTTCCATAATGTAATCCTCCTGTCGTCTTTTATAATTATTTATTTCGAAAAGCATTCATCTTTTTTCTTTAAAGATTCTTCCTTTACATCCATAACGTTTGTTAATAAAAATCTTGTAACTTTCAATGTTTCATCAATAATTTTTTATCTGTTATTAGAATATTTAATCTTCATCAAAAGAGAATATAATTCAATCTTATTAATCATATTTAACATATTTGTTGTTTCATCCAATTTTTCTTGAGCTTTTTCATCTGAAATCATAATGCACCTCCTTTATCTGTCGAACTTTATTTTCTCTTAATATTCATAACAAATATCGGATCAGCCTTCACAATATCCATAATCTCATCTCTGGTAGAATCATCAATATCCACATAAAACATACCACAATACTTGCATCTCTTTAACGAATACTTCTCTTTATACTTTTTTAGGTTCAAGGCTTTTCTTATATTTGTCAATGTTATCTCTTTCAATTTGTTCCGCAGTCTTTCTGCTCTCCTGCAATTTCTTAAAATCTTCAAGTGACTCTGAATAATCCATGCAATGACTTGAACCTATGCATTTCCCCGAATAATTTGCTTTCCATCCACATTGTCCATCACGATAGTGAATGCATCTCGCCTTATGTCTCCGTGGATCATCCTCCTGTTTCTTCGCATATCCCACATGCCAAGGTGTATCAGGTAATCTATTATTACAATGTCAAACAATTTCTTTCCTTTTTTGTTGACTTCATTGATAGCCAAATCACAATATTCCATTTCTTCGCACTCGTCACTATGTAATATAACATCCTCAAAGCTTGGAAATGACACTATTTCATCTATGGCTTTATCTTTAAAACCAACCTTGTCCAATTTATTTTTATCGGCATAAAACATTGCTGTTATCAAAATAAGATACAAACTCTGATATATTTTTTTATTTCTGTATAAAATTGTAGCTATCAATAATTTCATTATTTTTATGTATGTATAGCATTTTATGTTTATTATCTCAATATTTTGTTCTTTAATTGCCTTGTCAACTACTGCATACACACCTGGGAACAATCTGTCTATATTCTTTTCCCAAAAATCATATTCATCTATTTTCACAATTCTCTTAATCAGATTGTCTTCCACATTTTTTTCATCAAATAATTGTTCAGCATTTTTAACTATTTCATCTCTTTCAGTATTATCAGATAACACATAAGCATATGAAAGAACATTAAATACATCATCCTTCAATTGATTCCAATCAACAAAATCTATATTCGCCGATATAAGTTCTTTTGCCGTAAAAAATAAATCATCATTTTCATATCCGACGCCAAATATATCTGCCCATTGATAAACTGCAACAATTGCATCTTCAATATTCGTTCCATATTCATAGTGAAATATTTGTGCTATTCTATATGCCTCTTGTTTTATCAGAGATGTCTTTTTTGCAATTTCTTCCTCTATTCCTAAATCTACTGCTAAAGACATAAGATTTTTGACTTTTTTATCTTCATATAAATCAGCTATTATAGCTTTGAGTATTTTTTTATTTGATAAATTTTCTCTTATCATCTGTTGATTATCAATACTTATCATATCTACTCCACTCCTAGCGCTTTATATACTGCTTCTTCCGGAGAAGAATAGAATATCAGACTAAATGCTCCAACTAAGTCAGATGGTACTGTTCCAAGATCTGCTGCCGATGTGATTGGGAGAAGGACTTTCTTAGCTCCACTATCGAGGCACACTTGCAATGTACTTGCCAAGTCTTCTACCTTAATAAGTGTTCCACCGATACTAATCTCACCAAGTACTGCAAGACTGCTGATTGGAGGCTTACTAAGTGCTGCCGATGAAATAGCAATCAGTGTAGGAAGTGCAAGATTTCCCGTCATACCAATTCCTTGCATATCCTGATAATTGATGATGTAATCCTTAGTTGTTGTACTGATTGAACCTGAGATTGCATTGCCATTTGCCTTCAGATAATTAAATGCTGTATTGGTTGCTTCCTTCGGCTCTTTTCCGGAACCAATACCTGTGCAAGTCAGCTTTCCATTTCCCGGCATCATCTGTGTTTCCAGACGATAGCAGCCTATCATTCCAGTCTTTGACTTTGATACTGTATATAAGCATCCCGGCTTGCCCATACCTTCAGGAATCATCTTTCCGCCGCCCTGCTCCGGTACGGATACAAAATGCTCATCAAAACTATCATTGTCTATGTATGAGAAGTTCACATCATAGAACTCCATTCCACCAATCTTCTTAAGCTGTTCTTTTACTCGTCTACGAAGTTCAAGTGAAATATCCATGATCTCTGCAACTTCTTCCTTGCTGACTTCTCCATCCGGATAAATCAATTTGATAAATCCGGAAATCAGCTTACGAACAGCGATTGCATCTCTCTGGTTTAAGTTATTTCCTAATTTGAAATACTTCTCTGCAATATTGCTGTAATTATCCTTACGAAGCTCACGCATAAACTCGGACAGATAATCTGTGATAAATCCATAATCATTTGTAAACGAATCCGGTCTGTACTTAGGAATCTCCCATCCCGGTATATATGCATGGAAACGGTCAAGGAACGCAGTATCCGTACCCATTTCAGGAGGAAATGGATCAAACAGACTTGATGTCTTCTGCAAAGTCTCCACACTCTGATTGATATTACCTACAAAGACCATAGATGCCTTTGCCTGTATCTCAGCCTTGCCACGGGAAAATGCACCTGATGCCATGTATCCCTTCATAATCTGGATACCATCTTTATCCTTAAACTTGATACCTGCAACCTCGTCAAATGCTACAACATCCCACATTCCGACAAGACCAACTGTATTGTTAGACATGTTATAAAACAGATTTGCAACTGTAGTCTGTCCTCCGGCAACGAGGATACTGTTTGGAGAAATCTGCTCATATATGTATGATTTACCTGTAGAACGAGGTCCCAATTCACACATATTAAAGTTATTCTCAACAAGTGGAATCATACGGGCAATCAATAACCATTTAGCTCTGTCAGAAAGCTTGTCCGGCTCCATACCAGTAGAGCGAAGCAAAATGTCCATCCATTCTTCCTTAGTAAATGCCTTACGACCATTCTTTACTTCATCCATGTCCACATGTGGCATCTGAATCGGTGTCAACTTTCTAATACGAATAGGCTGTGTATTTTTCTTATCTTCTTCAATAAACTCATAGTCAAGCTGGAGAATACACCAGATACCCCCACAAAGCAGACGGTCATAATCCTTTACATAGTCAGCACTGATAGGAATATTCTTAATGCCAAGGTTAGAGAAGGTTGCCTCGTACCGGTCTTCCTTTGTATTAAGAACTACTGTAATCCTGTCAATAACTGTATAGCTTCCTCTCTCTCGAAGAAGAGACAATATCTTCTGTGCCTCATCCGGACGGACATAGTTATCTCGCAGAATACGCTTCACATTGTCTACTCCCTCGTCAATAATCTCCTGATCATCGGAATTACAATACTGTCCGAGAAGATATTCCAGTACATATACAGGAACATTGGCTCCTTCTCGAATTGATTTTGTTAAATCCTTACGAACAATGCGACCATCATAATATTGACGGAGTTTCTGCTTTATAATTTCTCGTCTATCATCGGTTTCTGAATACTCACTCATTGATTCTATCTCCTTCGTCCCATATAATGTCAATTGCCTTATCTATCATTTCATTTAAATGGCTTAACGCATACTGATCTGCCGAATATTCATCTTTGCAACATCTATACACACGGCGTCGCTCCAATAATAATTCTTCTGTAAGATGTCCCTCTTGGTTCATTTTACATACATAAGTATCGATTCTTCTATATGGTTCCTTTGCTTTATAAATCCACATGGCTAATTCTTTTTTTGAATTAAACTTTTTATAATCAACGTAATGACCATATTCATGTAATATGCAAAATACAGCCTTTACTAAAAGCCGCTTTGAAAAACAAATACTTCCATCATCTTCTGTATAATATGGCTTAAGCATAGCGTCTATAATCTGATCGCAAAACCAACTCTTAAAAGATATGTCCAAGCATCCTAACGGAACATCCACAAAATAAAAACCATATTTCATAATTTCATGCTCATAATTTGTATTTTCATTCCATGTTCCATCAAAAATTGCCTGCTCCTCTTTTTTGGTTATGTACAAAAACTGCGGTATCATTTTCTCTCTCATTGATTCCATTTTCGATGACATCAAAGATTCTTTAGCAATTGGGTATGAAAGAACAGGAAATTCTGACTTAGGCAATATCTGTTTAGCAAGCCTATAGAAACTATATTCTTCTATTCTGCCTTGTATCCATCTACTATCCATAAAATTCCTCCATCCTAAAATCCAAAATCATCAACAAACGCAATATCAATCATAAACTCATACTGCTGCAAGATATTCTTCTCGTCATTAGCATCTGCCAATACAAGATAATACTTATCACCATACTTATATTCTCTTGACTTCAAAGTAAACTTCTCGTGGAAGGTTCTTTTCTCCGGTGCTTCTTCCCTGCTATTGGCAATCATAGGCACATCAAATGAGATTTTTTCGCCATCTTCCGTAGTAAAGTAAGCCACGATACTTCTTGCTTTCATGGTGTCTGTGACTTTCTCTGTCTGAATAAAATCAAAGTATGTGATAAGGTTTGTCACCTTACGGGTAACAGATGTCAGAACAACATCTACATAATCGTATGCTACACCTCTTGTATTCGTTGTAAGTTCAATGACCGGAACTATCATCTCCTGCAATGACGTACCACCATGTACATAGTTCTGTCCACCTCCGGCAACCTTGAAAATATCTGCTCCTACCGGAGTATCCACATAAAGTTTATTGAGATATGCCATTGTTCTTGCCATGATTCCCTGCTCATTTACTGCATCTTCTGTAATGAGGAATCTCTTGTTTGTATAAAGGCATTTATCCTTTGGATAAGTTACCTTGTCAAACTCCTGTAATCTGTCTCTCTTATATAAGAAGCCATGATCTGCAGTTATGAAAAACTTTGGTGCCGATACATAACCAGTCAGTTTCTTAACCAACTTATGTATCTCTTCTATCGCCTCTGCACAAGCATTGAATACCTCATTCTCACTTGCAGGCTTGTCTCCTCTTGCATCCACCTGATTGTGATAGATGTACACGATATTCTTGCCCTGAATCAATTCCCTGATTCGAGTCTGATTTGCATTTGCCACTTCATCAAATGACAATGCCACATTATTTTCATTATAAGATTTCAGTATCTTGTCTCTCTGCTCCATACTTGCACATGCCTGTCCATCAACAGTCACATTCAAGTTGCCATCCACCTGCATCTCTTTATGCGGAAGCAGACTCGCCATTCCAACTGATGTAACAGAAGGCAGGCAACTAAGCATACACTCCATCTTCGGTGTACACTTCTCATCCAATTCCAATCTGCTGAAAAGTTCCTTTGCACACTCATATCGAAAAGCATCGGAAATAATAACAATGACTCTCTGCTTTCCATCGTAGCCTCTAAGATAATGCTTATAGAAATCTTCCTGCTTCGGCAGGACTGTAGCATTCATTACATCATTTGTGAAATTTTCATTCCACTTCGGTGTTATCTTCTGCAAATATGTATTCGCATAAATATTCTCTACTCTCTGTCTTACATCAGAAAATTTGCTGTTATCTTCAATCTGATCATATGCATAATAAAACCATCTATAATATGAATCTATCAAATATGACTCTTTCTGATAATTTTCAACTAATGTCTTAATATCACTTGAAAACTCCATAAGTGATACAGACTTCATCATCAAATATGCATACTTGATAGTCGTATATTCATTCTTGTATCTTTCGCTATAATGATATGCCTTAGACATTCTCTGGTCAGCTACCTGAGCAATGTTAAGTCCATCAATCTGCGCATCAAGGATTTCATCATTTAATTGTTCCAGTGCCCAGTCAATAATAATGTCATCTAACCCGGCAAAAGCATCACATGCAAAAATGTCAGACATCTGGAGAGAACTATCTTTTTTCTTCTCCACATCTTTCTTTAATCCATCCTGTATTCTTGTCACAAAACGCAATGACTTATCTATTCTTTCCACCAGTTTGTCATAGGCATCCTGATAATTCACATTGTCCATGATATTACGGATAAAGACCACAACATCATTGCGTTTCTTAAGAATATAAGTCCTCATTGCTTCCGGAACTGTTGCCTTTAATGTAGATGACGCATATGTTAATATCATACAAGCAGACAAATCATCCATGTTTGGCTTTTCAGATTGATATCCAAAGAATTTTTCGCATAGTTCCCAGAACTTTTCAGTCAATCCATTATCATCCAATGCTTTAAAATACTTTTCATTGTCACCGAGCATTATCTGCTTAACTACTTCCTCAAAATTTGGAGTCTTTACATCCGTGAGTACAGCAATCAAACCAATATCAATCGTCTGAGCATTGTAATGGTCAATTCCAAGTTCCTTGAACTTCTCAATACGATGCTTATTCTTCCAAAAATTACCATACTGCGATAAATGCTCCTTAAAGCGATTATCAATGCCAATCTCCTGAGACATCTGCGACACTCTGTCTGTATAATAAGGTGTTGAGTAATAATACGTATCTGCGAGCGGATTCTCTGCATCACTTGGCTTTGCAAAGGCTGCATAGACAAGATATTTACTCTCTTTATCCTCTTCGTTTAATAAATACTTTGAATAAAGCCAGTTTGTACCATCAAGAATGTGTAGCTTTACATCACCAAGCTGCAGTTCCGATACCTCATCCTCATATTCACCTTTATCATCAAACCAGAATATGATTCTTGTCTCTGACTTGGCAAATTCTGTATTTAATTGATCCTGTATGTTCTGTAAATCCATATTTCACCTTCTAATCCATTTGTGCAGATAGTCTCTGCACAAATTACATCTATTCAATCAGTATGATAATAGTATCCAGTAAGTAGTCACTAATGGATACTAATCGGACACTACCGGATACTTATTGAACACTTTGTATCCGATAGCCTCAAAAAAGTGTCCGATAGTGTCCAATAAAGTGTTCGATAAGTAGTAATGTAATTTTCTGAAGGACACTTTATTTATCGACTTTTAACTTACAATCTGAAATATTCTCGGATCATATGTATCGGAATCAACAACAGATACTCTGCAATTGATCCATCGAAGTTTTTTATTTATACTGTCCTGCAATTTCTGCATAATCATCTTTTTAGTCCGTGTTTTTGTGCCGAAATCACCTTCCAGAAACAATACTACATATTTCTTTTTTGAATCATTCGAAAAGCTATCTCCTGACAGAAATTGAATATATTCTTTTAATTCACTCAAACACTCTTTTGTATTTCCAAAGGATTTTGCTCCAACCAAAGCTGCTACTGTCATTGCTGTTTTCTGTGCTATTTCAATATCCAGGCTGTCACGTCCTTCCACGTCAACGGATGTATTGGTTGTATTGCGTTTTCGGTTATCCGGAGCAATTCTCCACCGATTGTTACCTTCATCTCCGGTACAGTTTTTTACTTCTATAAATGCAATCTTATCTTTAGCAACAGAAATAAAATCAACACCTTTTGCTTCTGGCAATTTATTAAAGTAATCTCGATAAAATTTTGTATCATCAAATTTTATCACTGTATCATTTTCTGCAAACCGAAATTTTAATCTGCTTTCTTCCTTTATGTTATTCTCCATAAATAATCCCCTGTTCTCTATCATACATTGCATCAAACTCCTGCATAATTGCATTATGTTCCAAATCAGACGCTGAATTTTTCATCTCATAGTGCACGTCCCTCGTTTTTTCATCTCTAAATAATGAAATAAACTTGATATCAAGTTTTTTAGGATTTAGCTCAGAATATGAGGCTACCATATTAAATTCTTGCTGAATAAAATAATCATGTGTGGAAACAAAAATCTGCACTCCCATCTGAGCTAAGGCTACCATCACCTGTACAATCGGGCGAATCATTTTAGGGTTCATATTTGTTTCCGGTTCATCCCAAAATAAGATAGTATTTTTATTCAAACTTCCAGAAAGAATCATATATATAATCATAGATAGTTTCCTGTAACCATCTGAAAGTAATCCCATCTCAAATTCACCTTCACCTTTTATTTTGAAATAGAATTTCTTGTTTTTCTGTACAATTTGTCCTTTCATAATATCTTCGAGATTGCTTAATACCTGATTCTGCTCCGTAGTATTAGGACCTTTTGAAAGTGGTCTGTCTAAAAGTTTTGCAAGATCATAATACATTTCTTCAAAATCTATATGATATTCATCATATAAAGATACAAAATGCTCTACCGTAGAAATCATTTCTTTTGTAGGAATGTATATAACATCATATTTTTTTGTTTTTTCTTCCTGTATTATAGAAACATCTGCATGATTTTCCTGCCTATTTCCAAATCCAACTGAGATTTTTTGTTTCTTTTCTAAATCAATAGAAAAATCCGTTCGGTTACTTCCCTGTTTTCGACTTACAAGTCTGCCAATTTTCATTTCATCCGGTCGAAATACACCTTGGATCTTTTTGACAAAAACCTGTTCTTCCATCTCCTTTGTAAGATTATCTTTGCCTCCACTACTAAGTGGCTTTATCAAAGAATACATTACTTTTAAAAGTGTTGTTTTTCCGGTACTGTTTTCACCGCAGATAATATTGATATTATCAGACCAATTTATTTCAGCATTTTCAAAAGCCATAAAATTATTTAATGTTAATTTTTTGATTTTCATTTTTAATTCACCTCATTCTTTCACTCTATATCTTTGCCAACAAATCTACTTTTAATGCTTTCTTACCTTCCTGCGCTACTTCCACCCCTTGAAACTTCGCATAATTTACCTTTACACCATCATCCAAGTCAATCTCAATTCTCTGATTGGCTACATGAGCAATTGCTTCATCATATATCTTCATTTCTGCAAGCTGCTTTGTGTATTTTGTTACTGCCTTTGTAGCTTTTGATTTCTCTGATGCAGATGTTGCATTGTCAATTGTATACTGGGCACTCTGCATTGCAGTCTCAACATATTTTTGTACTTTATGCAAGTAATCTGTTCTTACTCTGCCGACCGTGTCAGCATCATAACGGTGCATGTAAATAAGTGCCTTAAAGCCATTCTGCTTTCCACTGTCGAACATCCAGTAAATAGGACGCTTACCAGATCCTGTAACAGAATAAGTATTGCAATGATCCTTGAAGAAATCGTTCAAAAAATAATTTCTGATTACTTCTCTGCTTGTGTTTCCTTTGTTGCCAAGTGCTTTTGCAATAAAATCAAGGTTTGTTTCCAATGATTTCTCACCATATACAATCTTCACCCATTCACAGAATCTTAAAACAATATCATCCGAGAAATATTCTTCATCACTAATCGGAATAATATTATCTTTGTCAGGATTATAAGTGCATTTTTTCACACCATCATCTGTCTTGTAATAAAACTCACCTATTGGAACGGATGCCACTGGTGCTCCCTCAAATCCAGTTCCACAAACTGGTGCTGAACTTTCTAAGAAATGTGATTCAAATGGCTGTCCTGCCAAAACAAGACCTTCCTCATCCAATGAATAGCGTCCAAACATGCAGCCAACAGCATAAGAAATCAGACTCTTAATATCACGTTGTAAATCGGCTTTTCGTACTGTGACATCTTTATCTTCTACCTCTGGTGTTAATTCATCCTGTAAACCATAAATATCAATAAAAATGCGATTCAGTTCTTCCTCATTTTCTTTGAGTTGATTAAAACGCTCGTTGCATTCATTCTCCCAACAGGTGTAACATTCTGCTAAATCAATATCTGTTGTATCATCAAAAACTATTCTGTTCTGTGGAATGACAGATATTAAAGGATGACATTTGAAATCCCATGAGGTTTCAAATAAATCCCAGTCAATATTACTTTCATTAATACATTTTTTCACTTTATTAACAACTTTGTCCATGTGATTTGATTCAACAATTGGTAACTTTCTAAGATAACCAGATTCAAATCCCATTGACGGTGAAAGTATATTTAAAAGTGACATAGCCACTTTTGAATTCATAAATCCAAGTAGATAATATTTTGTTGCCTCATTATCACAAAACATTCCATACCCGCTATTAGAATATAAAAAACCAACCGGGCAAAATCTGAAAGTTGTCTTTTGTGTTCCGATTACTGTCCATGTTAATGCTGAGTGAAATATATAATCTAAGTTATAATTATGGGACCGTATTCGTCCTGTTTTCTCATCTTTAAAGTTTTGTATTTCAAATCCATCGTTTTCCCAATTTACAATTGTATCATTATTTCCATACCATTTTCTTTGTTCTCCACCTTTTGCAAACGGAAACCATTTTTTTCCACTCTCAATTGCATTTTCTCTTGATAAAATATTTAACCCCAATTTTCCTATACTTATTTCAAACCAAAGGCGCACAAATCTATCATTATTTGCTGTTGCCATTCCAACACGAGGTTCTGATATTTCACCAACGAGCTTTGCCGTTCTAAAGGCAGCCAAAACAATATCCGATGCCCAATATGAAGTATATGGAGTTCCTTTAATCTCACCTAGTTGTTTATTTGTCTTATAAAATCTACAATTTCCAGATAAAAACAATGTTGCTTTTGCATCTTCATTTTTTCCACTCACAAGTTGAAGAAAAGTACTTTTATATTTTGCTTCATTTTCATTACAAAATACAAAACTTGATGTTTGTACAACTTCACCATTTATCTCATCAAAGGCATGTGCTCCTAGATGCACAAGGTTAATCAATTCTTTACGCAATAATTTTTCTCTAAGTTTCTCATAACTAGACAAAAACATCCACGAATGCTGCGTAATCATCGCCTGATACCCGTTCTTCTTTAGCATCTCCCCACAACGTTCAATGAACACTGCAAATAAATCAGCCTTACTATCTGGATAATTTTTCTTCACAAAATTGTTTACTTTTGCACTAAGATTACTTGTTCCAGCATATGGTGGGTTAGTAGCAACAACTTCATACTTCTGTGCCATCACCTTGCCAATTCTAATCAATTGTTTCAACTGTTCTGCAGTCTCATCCAATCCATATGTATCAAAAGAAATCTGGCTTTCTGTATCTGTTTTATCTATAAATTTCTCTAACAGCACCCAATCATAATCTTCAACATTAAGCAAAGAGCCATATTCTTTTGCGTCATTTAATGTATTAAGTAGTCCTTCCATCTGCGATACTGCTGCATTCTTCTCTACATCTGTCAATCCAGCGCCAAAGTATTTAAGCTGACCACGATTAATACCATTACTCTCCTGCACAGCATATACATTCGGTTCTATACTTCTGGTCAAGATTCTTCTATCATACTGTCTTGCTTTCATCAGCACTGCAAAATAGCTCAACTGTGCAGCTCTGTCATCTATATCAAGTCCGTATATATTATTTTGTATAATGCTCTGTGCAGCATCTCTCTGTGACCATCCTGCATTTTCATATATCTGCATAAATACATCAAATGCATACACCAAAATATGTCCTGAACCCATACAAGGATCAATAAGTTTTATATCTTCTGGCTTTAAAGTTGCATACTCTGCCTTTATCTTATTAAGTTCCTGCTGCACAGACTCTTCCTGCTCTGCCTCATCCAGATAGTATTTCCATTTGCTTTTCAATTCATCATCCGGATGTCCTTCTACCCACATTCTGCCAAGGCTGTTTTCAACCATATATCGTACAATCCAGTCCGGAGTAAAAAGCTGTGTAACTGCCGGCACTTCTTCTTTTGTGATTTTGGCTTTCTTGGCAAATGCTTTATTTTTAGGCTCTGTATTGTAATACTGATATAACCAGCCGATGATTTCTACCTGTCCTGCTGCCTTGCCATCCTCATCAACAGTTGTGATGTTAAAATCCTTTTCATCGATACCATCTACCAGCATACGAATCACATCATCTTCATTTGTAAATGAGATGTTAAGAAGCATTTCGGTATAGTCTTCTGTCTCTTCAAAAAGTCCCGGCAACACTTCATGAAGCAGGTTACACTGTTTGATAAAAAGCATTCTGAATAAATCATCAAGCCTGTTATTCATCTTGGCATCAATGATTTCTTCTCTCTCTTTATCAGTGAAATCCCAGTCAATATCTGGAGCCATAGTTACCACATCAGGCTCATTTTTTCCTTCTTTTTCGGAAGAAAGCACACGAACTCTTACAGGATACATATAGTCGTTCACTTCCATAAAACGAATGGCACAGATTCTGTTAAACCATGTATATGCCACTTCTTCCACTACCGCTTCAAAGCCTCTTGCATGAATCTGGTCTACCAGTTTTCTTCTCTGCTCACACTGTTTTTTATTAAGTGTCAGTTCGGTTCCTGCTGCTGTTTTGTATACCTCAAAATCTGCACCTTTTGTGATTACTTCACTGCAATTATCCGGTGTGATCCCAAGCATACCAGCTTTGTCCGTAACGGATGCTATCAGCTTATTTCTTGCATCTATTGCAAATTTCTTAATTGCATTTTTGTTCATGTGCTATATCCTCCAATCAAGCTTATCAACTCAATGTAATTATTGTATCTTCTTCCAGTTCATTCATCAATTTCTGCTTCATCTCGGCAAGGAACTTATCAATATCCTGCTCTGACTCTATCGAATATGTTCTAGCTCCTGCCACATTGCTGATGGAAATATTCTTACGTCTCTTTGTCTTTACTTTAGTCGGTGCTGGAATAGATTCAATCGGCTCTTTACCGGGTACTACCGGTGCAACAGGTGGTTCCGGTGCAGGCTGATGTGCCCTCTCATATTCATCTATCTCATCCAGACACTTGATTTTTAAAGTATCACTTTCCAGCTTGATATTCTTAATTGCAGCGATATCACTGGATGTTCTGAGTTTCTCCCAGATTTCTTCAAATCTCTTATTGATACGAGGACGGAGTACTTCTGCAAATGGCTTAGTATCCAATACTTCTTTCACTTTAAGGAAGTCGTCATGTACTAATGGATCCATGATAGCTGCTTCCTTTTCAAGCAATCCCATATGAAGCTCTTCAAATTTCTTATTTAATTCCGGTAATCTCTGAATCTTACCGAAAGGCTTGCTGTCCTTCACGATAGTCTCTATCTCTTCGACTACTTTTAATAACTCCTGGTCACTTACATATGTCTTACTGTTGCCAAAATATGCAAGGTTCTTCACTGACTCTTCAAAAATCTTTCTCTGGTCTCCCTTAAAGAAATCAAATACAGGTGCAGTATCTTCTGCATCATCAAGCAGGTCATCTCTCTTCTTATCTACTGTCTTGAAGAACTCTGTAGGCTCATTGATATCCAGGATTTCAGCAAGCCTCTTTCTTGCCTCTTCCATCAGTCGCTTGCAAGGATATTTCGGATTGATTCTGTACTCTACAAGGATGTCATCGTATACTTCAACTTTATCCTTTGCCCTGCTCTTGAAGCTGCTCATGATTTTGTCATCATCATCGCTGGATACAGTAAATCCGAAGTAATCCTTCATAACTTCTTTTGCAGAGCGAATCTGTCCATCCGTTGCTCTTTCTCTGATATCTATCAAGAGTTTCTCTACATGTTCACGCTTTGTAATATATCTGACCAGTTCATCCGCATTCGTTGAAAGCAATGACAGACTCTGACTGTTAAGAGTAAGAGACACTCTTCCCAGCTTGAACAACATTGCAACAAGCCACTGCACATCCTTTTGATCAAATCCATACGGTGCTGCACCAAACTTATCCTGTAATGACTTAAGGGATGTCTTCATATGTCTGGCATTATTTAATCCGATTACCTGTACCACTTCCTCTAAAGCAAGCTTATTCGGTGTGGTATCACTTGTGCCAAGGAAGCTCATCTGACCATCGCTGTGTTTAAAGATGGCACTGATATCTGAAAGCTCCGGTGCTGTCTCCATATAGGTAAGCTTATTGTATTTCATTGCTACAAGCTTACCGAGTGCTTCATTAATTCTTGTTGCCGGCTCCTTAGCTGAAATGGTTGCCTTATCGCCATTTACATAGATATCAGCATTCTTTAATGCGTCCTCAATAAAGATTCGGATTCTGTCCTTCTTCTCAATACGCTCATCCTCTTTTGCCCTGCGGATGCTGTCAAAGCTGCCTCTGGCTCCGGACGCATTTTTATTAAGGAATTTATATATCTTGATGGATTCTGTAATCTCATCAAGGAATGTACTGTCATTTGGCAGCTTCACAATCACACTGCTTTCCTGTGCTGAAAGCAGACGAAGTGCAGAGTCTGCATAATCTCCGCCATAAGGTGTAATAACTGTCACTCCGATATCGTTAGACTGATTGCCCTTGAAGAATCGGTCATCCACCTTCTGGTTGAATGGGAATAAGTAACGGCTGCTGTAACGATATTTCTTCTCTGTATAGATTTCCTCGAAGATAACTGTAGACGCTTCTCCGATGATTTCTCCCATCTCCACTGACTCATTGTTGATGGCATTATTGATTTCCTGCTCCTCATTTGTCAGGAAGATGTATATTTCACCATTCTTCTGTACAAGTGTCTCTTTAATCAGTTTCTTTAATGATTCTTCAATCTTAGAACGGACTTCAATCCTGTCGTCATCAATATTGGAAATCATAAGTGTAGTAAGATTATCTACATTTGCCTTGATTTCCTTGACATATTTAATCATAAAGAGAACCTTCAAAAGCTCTACATCGAACTCATCCAGCTTACTGTTATTTTCTGCATCTGAGATTACCTGACTGTGCTGGTGGTCAATAAACTTATGCAATGGATTGTAGAAAAAGCTAAACGGAACCAATACTCCATCCTCTTTATCCATTACTCTGATTGCCGACTCCTGAAACAGTGCAAGCATAGAACGTGACTGATCAGACAGATGCTTTCCACTTGCGCCATGTGTTCTGACCGCAGTAAGTACCTGTCCTAAAAGATTGAACTGATATGGTATGAACGGATAGCAGTCTGCGAAATCCGCCTTATCTGCATACAGCTTCTTGTCCGCTGTATCCGCTGTAAATGTAATGAGATTCTTGATAATTGATTCTTTCTGCTCATAGAGAAGTCTGAGCGTCTGTGTTGCTGTCTCATTCTTTGCAAGCACACGCTTACGGATTACTTCGTCAACATTGGATGCTGAAAGAGAAAGTCTCGTATCAAAACGTCCCTGAATCTTAGAAAAGTCATTTCCCTTTGTCTTTGTAATAGAATCAATATCCTCCTGGCTCGTTACGATAACCCAGGCCTTACCTTTGCAGGCTGTTCCAAGGTCTTCCACAATTGTCTGGAGATTAAGCATAAGCTGTGTATCATCTGCAATATACTGACCGATTTCATCAACTAAGAAGACAACATGATGATTCGGTCCTTTCTTCGCACAGTATTCCTGCACAAGTGATACGAACTTCTCGATACTGAGGTCATAGTTACCCTTTGCATTCTTGCACCAGTTGCGGGCTGCTTCCTCACTCATGAAATCCATCTCGACTAATGTCTTTACTACTTTATCCTGAATAACTGCAAATGCCTGTCTCTTTTTATCCCAAGGTGCTCCTGCATTCGCCTCGAACCTCTCTTTGAACTCTTCAAATCTGCCCTCGTTATCCAACTGACGTTCAAATTCTGCGAGATAAGGAATGGAACCACAATATCCCTGCATCTCATTGAACACCTTCATAAACACTTCAACGATAGCCTCCTTGCCGGAGCCTACCTTTGCAGAACCCTTTGAATCAATATTAAAAAGCATGACATCTGACTCAATTGTTCCAGCCTTTGTCATCTCTGCAATAAGCATCGGATCTTCTATTTTTTTACCATCTGTAAAATACTCAATGGCTCTTTTACCTTCTACTGTGCTGTTTTTCAATAAATAAGACAGTATTTTCAGAAAGTGAGATTTACCACTTCCAAAGAATCCGGAAATCCAGACACCCATCTTATCTGTATATCCATCTACACCTTTTTCATAATTGTTAAAGAAATCCCTGAAATGCTTCAGAAGTTCCTTGGTCACTACATATTCATCTAATTCCTGATATACATTTTCTTCATCCGACTGGCCTACTTTAATAACACCCTTGATGTCACGGTCAATCTGCTTTTCAAACATATTTTTAATCTGCATTGTATTTTCTCCTCTACACCAGACGGAATGCCCTGTAATAGTTGTGTGAATCCATTGTTCCAAATAATTTCAAATCCTGTCCGCTATACTCTCCCGGATAGAAAAGCACTACCGGCACACTATCAAGCACCTGATGCAGGTTATTTAAGATGTTGTGACTTGCAATTATCGGATGGCACTTGCCTACTCCGGTAAGAAATACCACACTGTCTGTCAAATCTTCCTGCAATATTCTTGATATGATTAGATTCAGCTCATTTGTCTCATCCAGTCCCAATGTTTCTACAAGACTGTCTGCCATTTCAAAAAATCCATTCTCTTTTTCCAAATCAAAGAATGCTTCCAGATAGCCTTCCTCCTGCAATATCTCAACCATCAGGTGAAACAGGTCAAACTCAACTATTCTGAAATCTTTGTTTCCGTTGTTTATTCTATCCTTAAGGTATGCTATATGATTTCTCACATACAGCTCTTCTCTTGGATCATAATCGAATATATAATATCCGACTTCATTTCCAAGTCCTTTATTCTCTCTAAACGACTTCTCTGATATTTTGTCTTCTATCTGATTCAGTCTATCATCCAAACTTAACTTTGCCATGCTCAGACTCCTTTCACAGCTTTCAAGTATTCTCCCAGTCCATTTGCAGTCAGCAATTCCTCTGTACGATAGTCAATGTGAATTGGCTTGATTGTTCTTGGTTTTGCACTACTTTCAAGTAATCCCGCCTCAAACATCATTCTAGTAAAGCACTGTTTCAGTTTCCGTACTGCTGTATCCGTCCATCCAGCCACCACATCACTCTGCAACGCTTTATCCGAAAAGAATACATTCAAATCCCTGTCTGTGATTTCCTTTTCTCCAAGTCTGAGCTTTTCATCATACACTTCATGAAGAAATTCAAAAAATAGTCGGCTATCCATAAGAATTGCAATTAAGTTTAAAATCTTTGCTGTCTCCACATCACAAGTGGTAAAAGCCCGAAGCACTGCTTCCGGTAAAGCAAATACTCTACGATAAGTACCATTCAATACCTCATATGCACGATATTCTGCTTTTACTTGATAGATATTCTCTTCCCAGACTATCTTGCGGATATCCGCCTTACTATATCCATCCAGGATATATCCTGCGGTCTTTCTGGACTCCTGTAGCCAAAACAATTTTGATGTAAGTCCTGCACTATATACTAACTCTGCCATTTTGCACTCTCCAACAAGGTTTATTCTTCATCTTTCACAAACTCACAGATATCGCTAATATCGCAATCCAGATATGTAGCAATCTTGAGTAATACACTCATAGACACTTCTCCATCCTTACGCATCTTTGTAAGGGTATTCGGAGCAATATCTACAGCCTTTCTCAAATCGGCTTTACTCATCTTTTTGTCTACCAATAACTTCCATAATTTATTGTAACTTACTCTCATTCTCACACCTCGTGGCTTCTTCTATAGACATGTTATATTTGTCACAATTGAGTAAAAACTCGCTTTTTAAATTATAGTGCAAAACGCTTATTCTTGCAATCAAAATAATCGCATTTTCTTGCGAGCTTTAATTATTTTCATTTAAAAGTCATTAGTTTTTGTGAGAAAGAAATTCATAACCTTGCTTTTGAGTATTTCTGTCAATATTTTAGCATTAAGCTAGGCATTGCATAATGCCAACCTTTACCCCTGTTGCCTCTACCTTTTGTGGCTTTTCATCTGTCTCCTGCCCTAGTATATCATCGACCGGGCAGCCACAATTCGGACACTCTGTCATCCCCTCTTCAAGTTCAGCACCGCATTCTGTGCAATGCTTCTTCTCTTCTGGTATCAATATTGCACCGCAATGCACACACTTCTTTGCTTTTTCTGATACCTGTTCTCCACAATGTGGACATACAATCATTGCCATAAAATTGTTCTCCCTTCTTACACACCTGCTACCTGCAGGTGATACTGCTTAATAATTCTTTTTGCCACCATTGCATTTAGGTCTTTATTAACTGCAACCGTATAAACACCATTTGAATACATAAAATGTGAGCCTTTGCATCTTTGATATTCATATCCGTTATTACGAAGTATCTTTTTCATTTCTCTTGCATCTACCATAAATATCACCTACCTTTTTCCTGCCTTATCATGATATTCTGTGATATCATCTGCCCAAGCATCATCAAGTTCTATACTGCAGGTTCTGCTTTTTGTAACGCCTCTCACTGCTCTGCCAACAGCTTCGTAATTTAGTGCTACTCCATCATGATCATTCTCATATGTTACTGACCTGTTTCTTTCAATACCAATTTTTTCAGCTTCTTTGCCTGCATCAATATTTGCTACAAGGAATAAGAACTCCCAGCCACATTCTTTCTTTGCTTCAATCATTCGCTTAATGTCATTGTAATTAAACTCTGTACTGGAATTTTCTAATCCATCTGTAGTAATTACAAACAATACTTTTCCGGCACGATGTTCCTCCGGCAAATGTTTCTGCACATTGTCAATTTTGTTAATTGCCTGTCCTACTGCATCAAGCAATGCTGTACATCCCCGGACATAATACTCTTTATCCGTCGATGGCTGAACTGCATCAATCAGGAAACGATCATGAATGATTTCCACTTCATCATCAAAGAGGATTGTAGTCACATTAACTTTTTCTCCTTCTTTTTTCTGCCTCTCTATCATCCCGTTAAATCCACTGATTGTGTCGCTCTCCAGTCCACCCATTGAACCACTTCTGTCCAAAATAAAAACCAGCTCTGTTAATTCCGCATTCATGTGATTTACCTCCTTCGGTTTATTGTAATCACATTATATCTACGAAACTAACAGAGCTGGTCGCATGATAGGCGACAATTTCATATCTCCAATCCTCTACTTCCTTTTTTCATAACCGGGACAGTTTGCAGAACTGCACCATTTATCATATTTGGAACATATTCCTCTACCTGAAAAATGCACGCAGTTCTTTCCAAGTCTTCCTGTTTTCTTAACTTTGTAAAAACCGCCTGCACTATTTTTTACATGAAGTACGCTTTTTCCTCCATCGTACATCCGCTTCTTCTTTTTCTGCATATACTTCACCTACTCAAAAATTGGCTGCCCATAAGCATCTAATATCTCATTAATTTCAAACATATCGTATATCTTATTCTGTAAGAAATAAGCTACGATAATATCTGTCTTTGAACTTCTTGAAAACGCAAAGCCTGCTGAATTTAGAAGATCCTTCGCTTCATCAATAGATAATTCTAATGCTATTGCAAACGCAAGCACTGTCTTCTTATTTGGCGTATAATTCACATCTTTTCTGATTTTTGAAAAATGTCTCCTATCCACATAAGCTTTATTATATGCTTCAGAATCTGTCATCCCTCTCTCATCAATTAAACGTAATAATCTTTGGGAAAATGTCTCATCCATCTGCCCCATAAGACTTTCTATATTACGGTTTGTTGCCAATGTCGAAGACATAGAGTCAGTTGCTTTCGTTTTCTGTATACTTTCAACATCAAACGATTCTACTGCACTTTCATCTATCTCAATATCTGCATCTTCTTCGGCATCACATTTTTTTGTTGCTTTTTTCTTTCTGTTATGAAGTGACTTTTGTCAAGAGTTAATTTCAAGAAATTTTTCTTAACCCCAGTCACATTTGTTTTCCTGACAGCATTGGAAAAGAGCCCTAGTTTAACAGTCCCCGGCAGTTGGCCACTCTGTTATACGTGGATTGCTTACCTACAGGCTAATGGTCCGCCATTGGGTTCTACGATCTAAAAGCGTGG
>CABJAV010000037.1 GCA_902363675.1 Lachnospiraceae bacterium
AGGGACTGCCCGAATTAACGCCTGTGGAGATAGTAGGGAGCAAAACATCCGGTGGATGTTTGTTCTGCTCCGACCGGAGTGGAACGTAGAAACGAGGTCTGCGAAGCAGGAAGCCCATTGGCTTTAGACAATGGGTAGTTCACTTCCTTGTTAAAGCAACGCAAGTTGGAATTGATGTCAACAAATTATCGGCTCTATGGCAGGTAAGAAATATTGGGTTACAGAACATATCAGAAGATGAATTGTTTGAATGGATTCATTTGAACGTCATTTATGCAACACAGCATCGAAGATTGGGACTTCAGAAGGAAAATATTTCTTTTCCTAAAGAAGAAATGCTGGAGAAAAGATTGTTTGGAAAAACAAATGTCTATACAGATGGAGAGGGGAAGATTCATGAAATAGATGAAATTATACCCAAAGCCCGGGAGGCTGTCCGCAAGAGATTTATAATGGAACAGGCTGCTAGAACAAAGGAAGTTATAGAAGACCTTTGTATATTAAAGCATGTAGATCAGCTCCCTGATGATTGTTATTCGGTACTTGCTGCTGCGGATTATATAGATGGCGGCCATGACAAACGTGTTCAGAATGCAAAGTGGCATATATCCTATTTTAGTGATAAGGATAGAGAACAGATTGAAAAAGTAATGAATAGAGCTGGTTGCGCAGATTATAAGCTTTATCAAAGTATAGATGAGTGGATAGAAAAGTTTGAGAAGTAGGGGCTTTTGGTTGTACAGTTGACTATATCTTTGTGCACAGTAGCGGTTAGGTTGTTTGCTATAACATATCTTGACAACAAAAATAGCCGAAAAAGGGAAAGAATGTGGATATATCTGCATACATATGATATAAATCCCATCTTTGACAGTTGGAAAGCAAAAAAACGGTTGTAAAGCCAGTGAAATGGTGTGGAGCTATATAGGAGAATTGATTTTTAACATGCTTGTACTGGTCGGTGCAGTGAAGATGTCAGACCGAGTGGTTCGGGGAATGATGGGATTGTAAAAAATAAAATTGCTGTAAATTTCACTGCGAATAAGTTGAATGATTCACAGCGAAAGGGTATAATATAGAAGTAGAGAAGAGGTAAGCAATTTTTCGAGGAGGAAAGATTATGCCAAATATTAAACCTATTTCGGATTTAAGAAATTATACAACAGTAATCAATGAAGTCACCTATGGTAATAGAGTTTATCTTACAAGAAATGGACATGGACAGTGTGCAATTATAGATATGAAAGAGCTGGACGAATTAGATAAACAGAAAGCACTTTATACATTAATGAGCAAACTAAACGAAGCAGAAGTGTCTATTCGAGAAGAAGGAACGATATCAGCAGATGATCTGGAAGCAGAACTAGGGGTATAATTGTATTGAAAAAAATAGAATATTCACAGATTGTGAGGAAAAAACTGAATCAGCTAAAAGCAGATTTGGTACAGGATTTTGGCGCTGAAGTTTCCAAAAAATCAGTGAAAAAGATAACAGATGCGGTGAGAGGTCTGGAGAAGTTTGAAAAAAAGGGAATTGCCGTATCTGTAATGTATAATATAGAATGCGATTATCGCTATTTATATGTTAGTCATAATTATGTTTTTTATAGAATTGAATCAGAAAAAATAATTATTGTTGAAATGTTTGATGAAAGAGAAGATTTTATGTATAAGCTATTCGGAATTTCAACAAGAACACAGGAATCAATAGATTACTGGGGCGATGAAGATTAAATAACAACAGGGTATGTATGGTAAGAAACTGTACATACCCTGTTGTGCGTTGAGAACTTATTCTATAATATTTCCGCTATTGTTATACCGCATATTTCCATGAGAATCGAACATTTGTGCTTTTTCATTATGCAATTGGTGTTGATATTTATAGAAAATAGTAGTGTTTTATGGTACAATAAAATATCGGTATATCACATATGACAGGAATTTATATAAGAAACAAAGGAAGGAAATACATGGTCCATTCAAAAAAATTAGATGAAACTGCAATATGGAAAGAATATGAGAAGAAGGCGGGTGCCGGAAGTGAAAGATGCATATGGGTAAAAGACGTTTATGAGTATGCAGCAAATTATTTGAAGGATGTTCGTAGAACGTTTGAAAATTATACATTACATGACGAAACACACATCTTAAATGTATTGGATGCCATGGGTGGATTGCTGGGAGATCAGATTAGTAATCTCACTGTAGGGGAACTGGAACTGCTGATTCTGGTTGCGAGTCTGCATGATGTGGGCATGGTATACACAGAGGAAGAGAAGAAGGAACAGTATGAGGATACAGCGACCTGTAAAAATTTCCTCAGAGAATATTATCCGGAATTTCTGGGGAGCCCAGCAGAAGAGTGGACGGAGGATATGCAACAGAGGTATCTTCGTGAGCTGCATTCTAAGCGTGTGGCGGATGTATTAAACAATAAAGCATGGAATGAACTGATTAACAAGCGCCCAATGGAGATCGTATCACAAGAGTGCATTATAACTGTCTGTGAGGCACATGGCTATAATATGTCAGAAATTATCGGCAATCACAATTTGGATTACTTACATGCAAATGACGTAAGTCCATTATTTTGTGCACTATTGTTACGATTGGGCGATTTGTTGGATTTTGATGATACCCGGGCACCTCAGGTATTGTATAGTTATGTAGAATGTAACGAGAAAAGTCGTGAAGAGTGGAAGAAACATCAGGCATCTGCAGGCTTTTCTTATCCTGCATCCCCTACAACACAAGCGCTACCTTATAAAGCCCGATGCATGAATCCCGGAGTGGAGCATGCGGTTCGTAATTTTCTGGACTGGGTTGATGATGAACTGGGAAATTGTGCAAAATTACAGAAGTATTGTCATCAAAGCTGGCAGCAGAATTTTCCATTTCCAAGAGCTATCTTGCGCAATGAAATTGAATCCGTTGGATATGTGAGCGGAGATTTCTGCATTACAATGGATCAGACGAAGATTCTGGAATTGCTGACAGGCGAAAACTTATATGATAACCGGGATGTTTTTGTGAGAGAATTACTCCAGAATGCAATCGATGCCACTTTACTTCGAGGAGAAATGGATCCTGATTTTAAACCGGAAGAGTCGCGTATTGATTTCTCTGAGTGGAATGATAAAGATGGTAACATCTGGTTCCGTATTGATGATGAGGGAACCGGAATGACCATGGGAATGTTGCAAAGATATTTCCTCAGAGTGGGAAATTCGTATTATTCTTCCAAAGAAATCGAGAGAGACTTAAGAGATCACCATAAAACAGAAAAGTATCATGGTATCAGTCGCTTTGGAATTGGATTTCTGTCATGTTTCCTTAACGGAGACTATGCGGAGGTATCGACGCTTTATTTTGACTCTGATAAAAACCGTCGGGAAGAAGAGACAACGAACTCGAACTTCAACAAGCATTATGGATTACGTTTGCAGGTAACAGGACTCAGTGGATACTATACGTTGTTGAACCAGGCACAGAACCATTTGGCAAGAGAGCAAATGCCAAAACGGGGGAACTCTGATTCCGAAACTTCCTATCGACAGGAAAGAAACGGATATCGGAAGAATGCCGGAACCTCAATTGCGATACGTCTGAATCCGGGAAAGCTGGGAACATTGAATCTGAAGAAAACAGTGGAAAAATATCTGTGTGGTTCCAGAGTGCCTGTGTATTACAATGATGAGAGAATTGGACAAACTTATGATGAGATGATGAAAGCAGCTCATGACGTAGAGGGGGAGAAAATTTATGAACTGACAGATGAAATGAAAAAGCAGTTTGATCAGGTGTTCTCAGAGGTTCGTGGGCAGTATCCGAAAATTGCAATGACAACCATTCCTTTGGATACAGAAGAGGATCGTGTACTGCCAGGAGTATCTGGTGCACTTGTAAAATATGCCTTACGTTTTGAAAAAACTCCCTGCTGGCAGGTGAAAGATTTAACATATCAAATAGAAGGTCATGTTGAAAAAAATGATAATTCGCTTCAAATGCTGTTATATAGTAGCTGTACGGGAAGTCATATAAGTTATGTCTACGCATGGGAGGAAGTCAAGGAGAAATATGGTACGAAAGCTATAGAGCCACTTGCAGAAACATTTGAAAAATGTGATGTGTGTCCAAAATCAGAAGAACAGCTGGGAGAGGTATGGAACCCGTTTGAATCATCCGTTAGTTTATTTGAAATCTGGAGAAGCTATCATAATTACACACAACGTCGTAGAATGAAAGTTTTACTTGAAAAATGTGGATGCCCGGATATTGTTCATCAGAAATCAAATTCTCGAGACGAATTGATCAGGTGTGCATATCAAGGCGTTTCTGTGGGCGCATTGACGGGGATGCATCCTTCAAATTATTCTTGTATGGGAATATTTTTCCTGGAAAATAAGTGGCAGCCAGTGACACAGGCCAGTCGTGCAAAAGTGACGCAATTGCCGATAGAAGTAGGATTATATATTTGGGGCGTTGCAAATAAATATAAGATGTTAGATCTTTTAGAAGGACAATATGTGTGGAGCGGATTTGTTGCAAATTTTACGCGAAAGGACTGGAAAACGGTCGAAAATCTGCCGCTGCAACAATGGATGGAAAATAGTATGAAGGATTATTTTGAGGAAAGAATAAGTTCCTTGAAAGAATCTACTTTATCAAAAAGCTATAGGATTAATATTTATTTACAGTATTATAGTGATAGGGTTTTAGTGAATCTGTATCAGGATATGTGCTTACAAGAACATAATCGGATGGAAATCGATTTCGAAAAAGGGCAATCTATTTTATTCTATGAGAGAGATCAAGAGGAATTAGAAGCAGTCATGGATCTTTTTCCACCGATGAGATTTTGCAAAGCTGCAAATGATGAGAGTCGGAGTTATCTTTGCGGTGCAGAGTTGGATTATCGGAAAGGAATTACTCTAGATCATCCTTTCATGATCTGGCTCATGAAGAATGCTGTCTTAATGAATAAATATTACCAAAGGCAGTTTAGACAGATCATAAACTGTCTTCGATATAGTGACGCAACAGTTATTATCTCTGAAGTAAATACTATTCGCCAGCAATTGAGCAACTTGAAGGAGCATCATGGAGTGGATGTGGATAATTTTCCACAA
Organism: Lachnospiraceae bacterium; assembly: GCA_902363675.1. GTDB lineage: Bacteria > Bacillota > Clostridia > Lachnospirales > Lachnospiraceae > Roseburia. The sequence continues at coordinate 5,133 of CABJAV010000037.1, forward strand.
CTTAGCAGGGACGATTTCTGGTATATGGAGGATGAAAGTGAGACTTTCATATAGGTGGAAAGTAGAAAATTAATGAAACTATGTTCTTGACATACAAGAAGCAAATTCATGTAATAATAGTACAAAGACAGATTAGTTTGTCTGGGTGAGCTGACGCCATAAAAATCTGACATTTTAGCCAGTTCATAGGCTGGCAGGTTGGGGAGCAACAGAAAAACTCCACAGTTAGGTCGCATATAGAGAGACGAAAAGTTGGCAGACAACAGAAAAATCAGCATCAAAAGATAAAGAAAGGTTGTCCAAAAAGGACAACCTTTTTGAAGTTAATTGGGGAATATGGCAAAATACAATAAGAAAACAGCTTTGAAGGTCATTAGAGTCAAGAATTTGGGATTATAAAATCATTTGAGGGTCTGGTGAAAGCCGGGCCCTCTATTTATATGTGAATAGAGGGAGGTACAAAGAGGAGAAGGTATATGACACAAGAAGAAAATTTATGTATTTATACAAAAGAAAATGATACAGAAGCACATTTTAGAAATCAGGAGCACATTATTCCGGCGTGCATTGGCGGGATGCAAAAATTGCCGAAAGGATATGTCTCAGATGAAGTGAATACTTTGTTTTCGGCATTAGAACTGAAACTGGCGAGAAATTCACCAATTACACTTCCTCGTATGTTTGTAGGTCCGGGAAAACGTGGAAGTCATAATCCCAAGAGACGCGGAGGAGCCAGTAAGATTGTCTCTGTGATGAAATCGAATGAAAATGGTATGTATAGTCTTGGATATATCCGAATGGGAACTCCTATTACCATTGACCAGATTCATATTACACAGATGGAGAACGGAAAACATCAGGTTTCGTTTTGCTTTGATACAGAAGAAGTGGATAAGGAGCATTATCTGGAAAAGGTGACAGAATGGATGCCGGAGGTGAAGTCGTTTGATGGACAGACTTGTGTGATAATAAGAGAAGAAGGGCTGGCCGAGAATGAAATTATACTGGGACAAGCGGGAAATCGATGGTATCTGGCAGCTCGCCCGGAAATGGATGAGGAAAAGCTGAAGTCAGAGACAGCAAAGGAAATCCGGTTGCTAGCATTAGCATGTGAACAGGAAATGCTAAATCAGTCTGCAACAAGTGAGGAAGAGAAGATACCATCTGGCATTGACGGGTTTGGAAATTTGTGTGTAGAAAAGAGTCAGGTAACTTCCAATATGCACCAAATGATTGATATGAATGCCTATAAGCGCGTCGTCGCAAAGATCGCATTTAATTGTCTTGCAGAAGTCCGTGGCAGAGACTACGTTATGCAACCGAAATTTGATTTTATACGTGAGGCTATATTAACAGGAGAAGAGATTAATCATGTAGTATTCTTTCAAGAGAGGGATAAAAAACACACGGAAGTTCTAGACAGTTTAGGAAATGCAAAAGGCTTTGGAGTCTGGAGACATACAGTAATCATTACATGGACAGGGGACAGGCTTGTGGCAGAGGTTATGTTATATGGAACCTCTAGTCCTATGCTTGTAATTCTGGCACAGGAGAATTGCCGTGACTTTGGAATCATGGATGGATATGTGTGTGATTGGGAAAATCATAGAGAGATGCGATTTATGGATTATATTGAAAAAACGGTGGTGGATGAGTAGAAAGTGTACGGGACATTCGGCAAAGTCAGATAAAATCGTTTGGAATACAGAAAGAAAGTAGATATATATGTAGAAATATGATATAATATCTTAGTTTTGAGATAATAGAGCTTAATAACAATTTTCAGAAGAGAAAGAGGAAAACAAATGTTTGACTTCACAAAAGAAAGAGAAGCATTTGAAAATAAAGCATGGCTCAGTTCACCAACGATGCATGGACCGGAGCTTGAATACATAAAAGAAGCCTATGAAACCAACTGGATGTCAACGGTTGGTGCAAATATCAATGAAGTGGAGCGATTAGCCAGTGAAAAGGTAGGATGTAAATATGCAGTCGCCCTGTCAGCAGGAACCGCAGCACTTCATATGGCAGTGAAACTGGCAGGGGTAAAACCGGGAGATAAAGTATTCTGTTCCGATATGACGTTTGATGCAACGGTGAATCCGGTTGTCTATGAAGGTGGAGTTCCGGTATTTATCGATACAGAATACGATACCTGGAATATGGACCCGGTGGCATTGGAAAAAGCATTTGTACTTTATCCGGAAGTGAAAGTGGTTGTTACAGCACATCTATACGGTACACCGGGAAAAGTGGATGAAATCCGAAATGTATGTGAAAAACACAATGCGATTTTGATCGAGGATGCAGCAGAATCACTTGGTGCGACTTATAAAGGAAAGCAGACGGGACAATTTGGTGATTTTAATGCAATCTCATTTAATGGAAACAAGATCATAACCGGATCAGCCGGCGGAATGCTTCTTACCGATGATGAAGAAGCGGCAAAGAAAGTGCGGAAATGGTCCACACAGTCCAGAGAAAATGCTCCGTGGTATCAACATGAGGAACTAGGATACAATTACCGCATGAGCAATGTAATCGCGGGCGTGGTAAGAGGACAGTTCCCTTATCTGGAAGAGCATATTGCACAGAAGAAAGCAATTTACGAAAGATATAAAGACGGTCTGAAGGAACTTCCGGTACATATGAATCCATATGATGGAACAAATAGTGAACCGAATTTCTGGCTCAGTTGTATGATCATTGAACCGGACGCCATGTGCAAGCAGGTACGTGGCGAACAGGAAGCTCTCTATATCGGCGAACAGGGGAAAAGCTGTCCGACAGAAATCTTGGATGCAATCGCGAGTATCAATGCAGAGGGACGGCCGATATGGAAACCGATGCATATGCAGCCAATTTATCGTATGAATGGTTTTTTGACACGGGAAGGAAACGGAAGAGCGAAGACCAATGCTTATATCAGCGGTGGGACTCTTGGAAAAGACGGAAAGCCACTTGATGTGGGAATGGATATTTTTCATCGAGGGTTATGTCTGCCAAGCGATAATAAAATGACAGTGGAGCAGCAGAAACGAATTATAGAAGTGATCAAAGAGTGTTTTGCATAAGCAGGAGATAATAATGCAACATAGACAGGGATTTTATGAAAAATATGTAAAACGACTGATAGATATTGTGTGTTCACTGGTTGTTCTGGTATTGTTCTGGTGGCTATATATAATTTTAGCGATAATGGTTCGTGTAAAACTTGGTTCTCCAGTACTGTTTAAACAACAAAGACCGGGAAAAAACGAAAGAATTTTCAATATGTATAAGTTTCGTACAATGACGGATGCGCGGGATGAAAACGGGAATTTGTTATCGGATGAGGTTCGATTGACAAAGTTTGGAAAAGCGCTTCGGGCAACCTCTTTGGATGAATTGCCGGAGATTTTCAATATTCTGAAAGGTGATATGAGCCTCATTGGTCCGAGACCATTATTGGTACAGTATTTGCCGAGATATAATGAAGAACAACATCACAGACATGATGTCAGACCGGGACTTACCGGGTATGCACAGGCACATGGAAGAAACGCAGTGTCATGGGAAGAAAAGTTTGCAATGGATGTATGGTATGTGAATCATGTTTCGATGAAAACAGATATTAAGGTTATTTTGGATACAGTAAAAACTGTAGTGAAAAAAGAAGGAATTTCGTCTGATACATCAGCGACGATGGAAGAGTTTATGGGAAACAAATAAATGAAAAGATTAGCTATCATAGGTGCAAGTGGTCATGGAAAAGTGATTGCTGATATTGCTGTTAAGAACGGATACAAAGAAATTGTTTTTTTGGATGACAATCCTAATGTACAAGAATGTGCTGGATTCCGGGTTGTTGGAACATCAGAAGATGTGGATAAATATTCGGACTATGATATTATTGTTGCGATAGGAAATGCTTCAATTCGCAAAAAGATACATAAACAGGTGGGAGAATATAGGCTTACTACTTTGATTCATCCGCAATCTGTAATCAGCAGAAGAGTTACAATTGGAAAAGGTACTGTGGTTATGGCAGGTGCGATAATTAACTCTGATACAAAAATCGGTGAGGGATGCATTATAAATACCGGTGCATCGGTTGACCATGATTGTAGTATTGGAGATTTTGTGCATGTGTCGGTCGGGGCGCATATTGCAGGTACTGTAACTATCGGAAAGAGAACCTGGATCGGTGCAGGCGCTACAGTGAGCAATAACATTGAAATCTGTAGTGAGTGTATGATCGGGGCTGGTGCGGTGGTGGTAAGTAATATAAAGGAGAAAGGAACTTATATAGGAGTTCCAGTGAAAAATGGAAGACGAACGTATTTTCGGGGGGGAGGGTAACCCTTAGTTTATATAATATAGCAAGCCCTAAGGCAAGAATTGCATAAGGGGGAAGCTATGAAGAATTTGTATATTATCGGCGCAGGCGGTTTTGGCCGAGAGGTTGCGTGGTGTGTTGAACGAATTAATGAAGTAACACCTACATGGAAAATTAAGGGCTTTATTGATGATGATGAAACAAAGTGGGGAGCAAAAGAGGATGAGTATTTGGTACTTGGTGGCTGTGAGTATTTGAAACAGCAGAATGATGCGTATGCAGTTTGTGCAGTTGGAAATGTTAAAGTACGCAAGCAAATAATTGAAAAATTATCAAATAGTGGCGTGCGATTTGCAACAATTGTAGATCCATCTGTCATCTTATCAAAGAGAGTTTCAATTGGCGAGGGAACTATTATATGTGCAGGAACGATTATTACAGTAGATATAGAAATAGGAAATCATGTGATTATAAATTTGGATTGCACTTTGGGACATGATGATGCCATTGCAGATTACGTAACTATTTATCCAAGTGTGAATATCTCAGGAAATGTCACAGTAGGTGAATGTTCTGAATTAGGAACCGGTATGCAGATTATACAGGGGAAGAATATTGCACCTAACACAATTATAGGTGCAGGTGCAGTAGTTGTTAAGGACTTGAATGAAAGTGGAACTTATGTAGGTAGTCCGGCTAAGAAAATAAAGTAAGGAATCTTGATGTATGAAAATAATGATACTTGCTAACAATGATGTAGGCTTATATCAGTTTAGAAAAGAATTAATAGAAGAACTACGCAAGGAAAATGAGGTCATTATTTCGTTGCCTTACGGAGATTTCATTGAGCCACTAAAAAAGATGGGCTGTAAGTTTATTGACACCCCAGTAGATAGAAGAGGGATAAATCCTTTTACTGATTTGAGCTTATTTAGAAATTATAGAGAGCTCTTGAAAAATGAAAAGCCGGCTCTTGTAATTACATATACGATTAAGCCAAACGTATATGGTGGTTTTGCATGTAGATTGGCAAAGATTCCTTATGCAGTGAATATTACTGGTTTAGGAACTGCTTTTGAAAATGGTGGTCTCTTAAAGAAAATTGTAACAGTAATGAATAAAGCTGCTTGTAAGAAAGCAAAGGTTGTTTTTTTTGAAAATGAGGGGGATAGACAGATTTTCATCCGAGAGAAGATTGTTAAAGAAGAACAGACACACAGATTAAATGGCGCAGGAGTAAATATCGAAAAGTATCAAGTGGTTGACTATCCACAAGGCAATAAATTCAAGTTTTTATTTATGGGGCGTGTTATGGCTGAAAAAGGAATAGATGAGTTATTTGAGGCTATGAGAAAGATTATTTCGGATGGTATTAGTTGCGAGTTAGATGTTCTTGGAGGATACGAAGAGAATTATAAAGATAAAATTGAAAAGTATGAATCTGAAGGATGGCTACATTATCACGGATATCAGAAAGATGTTCGACCTTTTATCGAAGCTTGCCATTGTTTTGTTCTTCCGTCTTGGCATGAAGGAATGGCAAATACAAACCTAGAAAGTGCTGCGACAGGCCGCCCCATTATTACAAGTAATATCCACGGATGCAAGGAAGCAGTTGTTGATGGAAAAACTGGGTTCTTGGCTAACAGAAAAGATGCTGAGGACTTATACAAAGTAATGAAGAAAATGACTCAACTTTCATATGAAGAACGTCAAGTTATGGGATTAGCTGGCCGTGAACATATGGAGAAAGTGTTTGATAAGAAAAAAGTTGTTGGCGAGACAATAAGTTGTTTATTGAAGCAATAGAGGTTGCTTCATAACAGGAAAAATGAAATTAGTTAATTTAAAGAACAGTAATAAGTATAGCAAAGAACATGTTATGAACAAAATAAAAAATATATATGACAATAAATGATTTATTGTATAGCTATTATATAGAGAAACTGGGAGAAAAGAATATGATCAGAGTTCTTCAAGTGGTTACACAGATGAATCGTGGCGGTCTTGAAACCATGATTATGAATTATTATAGAAATATAAATCGGGAAAATGTTCAATTTGATTTCTTAGAGCATCGAAAAGATGAAGCTGATTATGACAAGGAAATTCTTGAATTGGGTGGCAGGATATATCGGATTTCTAGGTTAAATCCATTTAGTATATCGTATAAAAAGGAATTACGTGATTTCTTTGAGGTGCATCCTGAATATCAGATTATACACGTTCATCAAGATTGCATGAGCGCAATTATTTTGGAGGTCGCAAAAGAAAAAAATGTTCAAGTAAGAATTGCACATAGTCATAGTTCTAGTCAAGACAAGAATATAAAATATCCGCTGAAATTATTTTTTCGAAAATTTATAGCAAGGTATGCAACTGATCTTATGGCCTGTGGAAACAAAGCTGGGCAATGGATGTTTGCGGGCGCTAAATTTCAAGTCCTTAATAATGCGATAGATACTTCAAAGTATGTTTATGATAAGCAGAAAAGAAAATCGGTAAGAAAAGAATTTGGAGTATCACAAACTGAACTTTTGGTAGGACATGTAGGTAGGTTTTCATATCCAAAGAATCACGAGTTCCTGATCAAGATTTTTAAGGCGATAAATGATAAGATTTCAGCAAAATTGTTATTAGTGGGTAACGGAGAATTAATGCCTGAAATTCAAAATGAAGTATATAAACTTGGATTGAGTGACAAAGTGATTTTCGCAGGTCTGAGAACGGATGTTGCTAGATTACTGCAAGGAATGGATGTTTTTGTATTTCCTTCAATATATGAAGGATTACCAGTTTCTGTTGTTGAGGCTCAAGCAGCTGGAGTACCTTGCATTATATCTGATACAATACCAGAGGAGTGTATTCTTATAAACGAATTGGTTAAACGAGTGAGTTTATCTATGCCTCCTGAAAAATGGGGAGATGGTATTATTGAATTATCAAAAATTGAAAGAAAAGATTATAGTAGTAAAGTTAAAGATGAGGGATATGATATTGTAGAATCAGCTAAATGGCTCGAAAATTTTTATCTTAATCAATTTACTCAAATGCAATCAAATTAGATTTATTAATAGGAATGTTATGAAGAAAATTTTGTTTTATATTAATACATTAGAAAATGGTGGAGCAGAGAGAGCAATTTGTAATACTGCATCATATTTTGCAGAACATGATTGGAAAGTAATTCTTCTTACTTCATATCGTGTAGAAAAAGAGTATACATATAGCGATAAAATTCAGAGAGTGATAATAGAGCAAACAAGGACGAATGACTCTGCAATCCGGAGAAATTTGAATCGAATAAAAGCTATTCGAAAAATCTGTAAAGATTATAAAATAGATATAGCTGTTTCGTTTATGAGGGAACCAAATTTCCGATTGGTTTTGGCAACTTGGGGAATTAAAACTAAAGCGGTTATTTCTGTAAGAAATGATCCAAATAGAGAGTATAGTGGTACGGTTGGAAAAGTAGTTGGGAAAATATTGTTGCCATGTGCAGATGGTGCTGTATTCCAGACTGAAGATGCAAAAAGGTGGTTTCCCAAAAAACTTCAAAGGAAAGCAAAGGTAATTTATAATGTAGTTGATTCAAAATTTTTTGAAACAACATATTGTGGAGAACATGACATTATTACTGTTGGAAGGATCTCTCCACAAAAAAATCATACCATGTTAATTAAAGCTTTTAAAAAAGTTCATGATGAATTTCCTGAAGAACGATTGGTTATATGTGGGCGAACTCAGACCGAGATGGGAATCAAAGAATTGATTGAAAAATTAGAACTAGAGGATAGTGTTATTTTGCTTGGTCAGAGAGAGAATGTGCCGGAAATATTATCAAAAGCAAAATTATTTGTATTAAGTTCAGATTATGAAGGTATGCCCAATGCACTTATGGAGGCAATGGCGGTGGGCGTGCCTGCAATATCAACGGATTGTCCCTGTGGAGGGCCAAAGGAACTTTTTGGAGAAGAATTAAAGAATTGCCTTATTCCTGTTGGGGATATTGATGCTTTGGCCAAAAAGATGATTAGTTTTCTTCAAGATGATAATAAGAGAAAAATAGTTGCGGATAAACTGAACCAAAGGGCACAAACTTTTCAAGCAGATATAATAGGAAAAATGTGGATTAATTATATTAAAGAACTGTGCTAGTCAGGAAAGCGATGGAGAAAAATAAATGAAATGATGGTGTATATAATAATATTTTTGATTACAATTGTTTTGTGTGGATTTGAGGCTAACATGAAATATATAACAATTGGTGGAAATAAGGTAGCTATAAAACAAATTTCTTTTTGGATAATATATATTTATCTATTGATTTTAGGAATCTGTAGAAATGAATTTTTAGGGGCCGATAGCTCAAGTTATAAGATTTATTATTGGGATGTATATAAAAATTTAGATTTTGTATCCGCAATACATCATGATAACGATTTTGGATTTGGCACAGTTTGTTGGATTATTTCACGGTTTACGGATGATTATTGGATATTTAGAGCAGTAATTTATGGTGTATCATTTACTATTATAAGTATATGGATTTATAAATATTCCAAAAATATTTCTGTTAGTTTTTTACTTTTTTTAGGCTTTGGACATTTGAAATTTGATTTTACAATATTAAGACAAGTTATTGCTGTTAGTATATTTATATGGGGATTTAAATTTATTATAGAAAGAAAGCTTTTAAAATATATTATTGTTATTGCTTTAGCTGCATGCTTTCATAAAACAGTATTATTTATGATAATGTTGTATCCTTTTGGTGATAAAAGAATAAAAAATGAGAGGGCGATTGTAAAAATAATATGTTTATTAGGTGCGATTGGTATTGTGGTAGCTGGTGGAAGTTTGATAACAATTTTTTATCAAAGACAAGATTATAGTGGATATTTGGTTAAAGGAGAAGGATATAATTTACTCTTGTTCTATATTATTTTATTTTTAGTTTTAAAACTTTTTGTAAACAGAATTTTGCAAAATGATATTTTAAAAACGGAATTGAATTTGATGGTGCCTAATATATGTATTCAAATTGTTGCAACAACATTTAGTTTATTTACAAGAATGTTGTTTTATACAACACCATTTACATTTATATTAGTCCCTGATATTTTAGAAGAATTGGATGTAGAAACAAGGAAAACGATGGTTTTGATACTTGGTGTTATGTTGACTTTATTATTTTATGTTACATATAGAAATGCGGATATAGTCCCATATATTACACATTGGTATAGAAAATAAATGTAGTATGGAATAATATAATTGTATGCATTAAAAAGTATAGGAATAGAGAGTGTAAATATGAAAACGGTGTTGACAATATTACCAGCCTTACCAGTTGGAGGGGCTGAGAATATGGTATATGAATTAATAAAGAATTATGATGTAAGAAGATTTAAAGCTATTGTACTATGTTATGGAGAAAAAACTAATTCTTATCTAGAAAAGCAAATAGAAAATATTTGTAGAGTTGTTTATGTTGGATTAAAAGGAAAACTTACGGTAGCGTCTTTTGGTAGAGTTTTTCGAGAAATAAGAAAAATAAAACCAGACATACTGCATGCGCATATGGGTGGGGCGGCATTTGCAATTTTATGGTCATTATTTAATCCTGTTAGGGTGGTGATAACAGTTCATACAACACCCCAAAATGCATTTAGCCCTAGAATTGAGAGGTTGATTAGGTTTGGGATTAAAAAGAAGAAAATTAGGTTAGTAACTGTTTCAAAAGAAAATTATAAAAAGGCAAAAGAATATTACAGAGTAAAGAATAATCTTTATGAAATTAACAATGGAATTGATATAGATGGGTATTATAAGAGTGAACATGATAAATTTACATTTATAAATGTGGCAAGACAGGATGCGAATAAGAATCAACGGGCAATAATAGAGTGTTTTGAAAAAATAGTTAAAAAGCATCCGAACACGAAACTTTTTTTGATTGGAGATGGTCCTTTACATAGTGAATTAGTTGAACTTGTGTCAACATTAAAACTTGAGAGTTACGTTGAAATGCCTGGAATGATAGATAGGACAAAAGAATTTTATGCGCAAGCTGATGTATATGTTCAGGCTTCACATAGAGAAGCGCTACCGCTGTCTGTATTAGAAGCGATGGCAGCAAGGCTTCCGATAATAGGTACAGATGTAGGCGGAATGAATGATTTAATCAGTAATAATGGGTATTTAATCGAAGATAATAAAGAAAGCCTTTTATCTGCAATGAGCCAAATGCTTTATAATAGTAAAATTGAAATGGAGCAGATGGGATTAAATTCTAGGAAGAAAGTATTAAGTTATACATCTAGCCAAATGGCTGACAGATATATGGAGATTTATGATAGTTTGTAAAATAAAAGGGTAGTATATGCGAAAGATATTAATTAGATTTGATGATATTTGTCCAACAATGAATTTTGAAGAATTTGATAAAGCGATAGATTTGATGGATGAGTTAGATATTAAACCATTAATAGGAGTTATTCCCAAATGTGAAGATGACATATTAAAAATTGATGCTCCTAAAAGAGATTTTTGGGAATATGTAAGAAATTTAGAAAAAAAGGGTTATACAATCGCAATGCATGGATATAAGCATGTTTATGATAGTAATAAACATGGAATGGCTAATGCTAGTAACAGATCAGAGTTTGCTGGTCATTCTTTTGCTGTGCAGTATATGAAGGTAAAAAAGGGAAAGGAAATTTTGGAAACAAAGGGTATACATACCTCTATTTTTTTCGCACCTTCTCATTCGTATGATAAAACAACTTTAAAAGTGCTGTCAAAATGTGGTTTTAAATATATATCTGATGGAATGTCTAGAGTACCAATTGAAAGATATGGAATTGTTTGTATACCGTGTAGAACTGGAGGGATTCCGGTGATGAAAAGAGATGGGGACTATACTGCTGTATTTCATGCTCATGAGTGGGGGATGGATTCTAAAAATAGTTCATATGAAGAGTTTGAACAATTTTGTAGAACTAATAAAATGGAAATTTGTACTTTTGATATTTTTTGTAAACAAAAAGTATCAAAAAAGATATGGGATAAGATAGATGAGAGAATCTATGTTATATTTCAATGTCGGATTCGCCCTATTTTATCAAAAATAAAACATAAAATAGTATAGGAGTTATAATTTAAGGTGAAATTGATTAAAAATATATATTGGGATAAGGCAGATATTACAGTTTCTATTATAATACCCATTTATAATAGGACGAAAACAATTAGAAGAGCAATGATATCATTGGAAAAACAAACTAGCAAAAAATTTGAATGCATTTTGATAGATGATGGATCTAAGGATGATATAGATGAGGTAATATATAGTTTTTTTAATAAGATTAAGTTACCTATGCTTTATATTAAGAAGGAGAATGGTGGAGTTCATACAGCAAGGAACATTGGAATCTATTATGCGAGGGGGGAATATACTATGTTTTTGGATTCGGATGACGAATATAGAAATGATGCTATAGAACTCATGATTAAGGCATGGGAGAAGATTCCATATGAAGATAGGGGAAAATACAGAGAAATTGTAGCACAATGCCAAGATCAAACTGGAAATAGAGTTGGAAAACCATTTCCAGTTAACATAAATAAAATGCCATGGAAAAAAGCTGTTCGATTATGTGACAGTACAAAAGGCGAGCATGTTTCAATTATGAAGACATGTATATTAAAAGATAATCCATGGCCTGAACCAGAAGGAGTTACTTTTGTTACGGAAGATATTGTATGGAAGCATTTAGAAAAAAAATATAAATCCTTTTTTGTGAATGATATGATAAGAATATATCATACGAATACTCAGGACTCATATACAAACCATAAAACAAGAACATTACAATATTGTGTAAATTGTCAGTGGAATGAAGGATATATGTTGGATCATTGGAGTGTATATAAAGGTAAGGTGTCATATTTAAAAAGGATGATGATATATGAAATCTTTTCAATGATATTAAGAAAAAATGGTGTAAAAGGTTATAAGTTTAATTCAATAATTAATAATATTGTTGGTGGTGCAATGTGTGGTGTTGCTTTTATTGGAGCAAATATATATATGCAAAAGCATAATGTGAGTTAAATGTATATGCATATAAAATAATAAATAGGTGAAGGTCGAGTGATGCAGAATTCAAGAGATAGACATCCATATGTGGTGGTATTGAAAAATAGAACCAAATCAGCAATTGGAGGATTTAGTTTTCTAGATTAGTAGAAGGCGTAGGCATAGTGATTCCCCAAAATGTCCTCATGTTCATCATTATTTGGTATTTATTTAAATTTTAAATATCAAGTTATTATCTGGATAAAGTGTTGAGCGAACGGAATGTTATCTGGGATGTAAGTTTTCATTGTGTCGGAATCATGGTTTAATAAGACAAAAATATGTGTTTAACAAAGTTTAGATTAGGATAAGGGATAAAAATGCAAAATTCACGAACAAACAAGGCCATGAAAAATGTCTTAATTACAACACTGTGCCAAATTATATATCTATTAGTGAGTTTTATTTGTAGAACTGTGTTCACAAGGACATTGGGGGCAGAGTATTTAGGGTTAAATGGGTTATTTTCTAATGTTTTAACGATGTTATCATTTGTTGAGTTGGGAATAGGGAGTGCTTTGGTATACAAGATGTATAAACCACTTGCAATGAATGACGAACACATGCTATGTGTTTACATTAGATTTTATAAAAAAATTTACATTGGTATAGCAATAATTGTAGCCGTTATAGGGCTTGGTCTAATACCTTTTCTACATAATATTGTTAATGCTCCTGATATAGATGTAAATATTACCTTTTTGTATTTATTATTTTTGGTAGACACGATTATTTCGTATCTGTATGCTTATAAAAAATCTATATTAATAGCGGATCAGAAAAATTATATAGTAGCTATATATACACAAATCTTTAATGTAATAATGAATGTCGGACAAATTATTATTCTGTTGATGACACATAATTTTACTTTTTATTTGGTATTTAAAATTATATGTGATTGGCTGAATAATGTTTTTTGTTCAAGATATGCTGAAAAGAAATATCCTTATATTAATAATCCTGTAAAGGAGAGTATTTCGGAGCCTGACAAAAAAGAATTAAAAGAGAATATAAAAGGCCTACTTTTGGGGAAAATTGCGTCAGTTGCATTCGATGGAACAGATAATGTTTTTATATCAGCATTTGTTGGGGTTTCAACTGTAGGTATAATGTCAAATTATACCTTAATTCTTTCAATGATAAATAGCTTATTAAATCAAGTATTTAACTCATTGACATCTTCAATTGGAAATCTTGGAGTTACGTCAGAAAAGAAGGAAGTTCAAAGTGTATTCAAGCGTATTTATTTTGTTAATACACTCTTATATGGATATCTATTTGTAGGGATGGTTCTACTTCTAAGATCTTTTATAGTAGATATATGGGTGGGAAAGGAATATGATTTGGCGACTGTAACAGTAGTGTTGCTAGTCCTAGAATTGTGCTTGAGAGGTATTCATTATCCTGTATATATGACAAGAACGGCAATGGGATTGTTTCATCAGTTGAAATATGTTCCGCTAATGTGTGCCATGCTTAATATTGGACTTGATTTTATATTGGGTTTATATTATGGTTTATCTGGAATCGTGTTGGCTACGGTTATTGCTAGATGTATTACAAGAGCAGCCGATATTAAGGTTTTATATAATGATAGCTTTGGAATTTCAAGTTTATCATATTATACTTATCATTTGAAAATGCTGTTATTGATTTTTTTGTGTACAGGAATTTCTTATTTAACTATTTCACTAGTGCATATAGAAATCACTGTTTTGAATTTTATATTCAAATTTATAATTGTTTCGATTATTTATTGGGGAATAACATTGGGGGGCTATTGGAAAACGCCGGAATGTAAATATTATTGTATGTTGATTGAGAAAAAAATAAGAGAGGTACGAAAATGAAAAAGTATAAGGAATTAGGTATTAGAGATGAACAGGCTATGCAGTTGGAAATATTGCGTCAATTTAATGAATTATGTAAATGTGAAAATATTCAGTATTTTGCAGGATATGGAACATTATTAGGTGCTGTTCGAGAAAAAGGTTTTATTGATTGGGACGACGATATTGATTTGTGGATGAAGAGGGAGAATATTTGCAAATTCGAAAGTGAATTTTATAACTATTTTGATAAAAACAAATATTTCTTACAGACATATGAATCGGATCCTGATTGCCTATCGCCAGAGATGTTGAGAATTTGCGTAAATAATACCTTTAAATGGGATGAAAACATAGGAAAAGAAAATTTTCATACAGGAATTTATTTCGACATTTTTCCATTAGATTATGCATTCTCGGATGAGAGAGATGGGGAGTACATAACGGAATTGGCTAAAAGACATTCGAGACTGTATTCAAATTTAAAATATAAGTGGTTCAAATTGAATTTAAAAGAAAAGGCTAAATACATAAAAAACCATTTGAAATCTAGAAAATATTTGTCAAAAAAAGTACGAGAGATAGCCGATTTATATGCTAAAAATACAAAATCATCAATTTATATATGTGTTCCTGCTGCCACTGACGGATATGAAAAATGTTGTTTTGAGCCTGATATTTTTTCGAAAAGTGTGAATTTACAATTTGAAGATTTGGAGATTTCGTGCCCTATTGGATATCATCGCTTACTAATAAAATTATATGGAAAGGATTACATGACACCTAAGGTGACTAAGGGGGAAAGACATAAGGCATTTGTTATTGAAGAGAGCGTGTAACTATTGGGTAAGAAATCATGAGACCAGCTATGAAAAGTCAACCATAAATTAGCAAAAAAATTCTTTTTCATATCGGTGGTAAAAAAGGGTAACTTTAATAGAGCTCCCTTAGGGTGCTTTTTCAAAATCTATCGATATTGGTATACAGACCTCTTATTCGAGGTTAAATTCTACTTCGTCAGTGAGCATCTTCCAGATGACTCTGACAAGCTTGCCGGCACAGTGCCCAAGTGCATTGTAGTGAGACCGGCCTTCAGCCCTCTTGGCATCATAATAAGCCTTGAAGGTCGCGTTGTTTCTGACAACGTTCCAAGCTGCATTTACAAGGGCATATCGTAAAACACGAGAGCCACGTTTGGACATCCTTGTTGTCTTAGCCTGAAAGTTACCAGACTGATAAACAGAAGGATCCAGACCTGCAAAAGCAAGCAGCTTGTTTGGATTGGAGAAACGGTGAATATCACCTATTTCACCAAGAATCATTCCACCATTGATATAACCGATACCAGGAATGGTCATGATGACAGAATCGTTGAATTTCATGATATCCGTCATCTCAGCTTCAATCTTTTGTAATTGGCTATCCAGTAACTCGATTTGTTGAATGGTTTGAGTTATCTGAATAGATATAGCGCTGTCGTTGGCACCGACAGACTTCTGTGCGAGAACTCTTAATTCTTTGGCCTGCTCTTTAGTAAAGTGTCCGTGCGAGTTCACTTTGAGCAGATTTGCCAGATGAGTCATATGCATGGAAGCAATCTCTTTTGGAGAAGGTGCTTCTTTTAAAAGAGCATAGACAGCATTCTGATGCAGACCGGATTTGAAAAAGTATTGAATCTCCGGGAATACCTGATCAACATAGGTTGTCAGTTGGATTTTCAATCGGGTGCGTTGCTTAATGGTTTTCTGCCGAAAGCGCCCCAAGGCCTTAAAATCCATCATATCGAGATCAAAGAAGGTAATAAATCTTAGGTCATCCTGCATCATAAGAGTTTTAGCAATAACAAATGTGTCGACCTTATCTGTCTTTGTTTTACGAACATTGTTCTTACGCATTTGACAGGTTTTGATGGGGTTCAACACACACACTTGGTAGAACTCAGCAACAAGGTATCGAACAAGGTTGTCACCGTAGTGTGCCGTCGACTCAAGACCGATGATGATGCTGTTCTTATCGAATGATTCGAGCTTAGAGACCAGCAGTTGGAAGCCATCAGCGTCGTTTGTGAATTTGAACGGCTCAATGAGTATTTCACCGTCCGAAGAAATCGCAGCGGCGAAATGGTTGAGTTTGGCAATATCAATGCCTACAAAAATTTTCATGAGGTTGTACCTCCCTTTCATAAAGTCTGATACCATGATGTCCACCATCGATTATCATCGTAGACTTGATAGAAATAAGTACTCTGAGTGAAAAACACTCCGGTAACATCCAGCTGATAAACAATTCAGATAAAGGTAGCGGCAATACACTCCAGTTGAGTAGTCAAGCTACAGGGAAAAATCAAAAGTCCATAGTATCTGAATTGTATTGAACCACGATATTAAAAGAAAGGGAACGTGTGATAATTAACTTCCTAATTATCATACAAGGGATATATGTCAGTTTTGATCAAAGGATAAATGGGATTCTATAAAGAATGATGCATATGTTTGGGGAGATGGCCTTTTCAAATTATTCCTATAAATGAG
Source organism: Lachnospiraceae bacterium (assembly GCA_902363675.1). Lineage (GTDB taxonomy): Bacteria > Bacillota > Clostridia > Lachnospirales > Lachnospiraceae > Roseburia. Next base: position 21,957 of record CABJAV010000037.1, read on the forward strand.
AAGATTGTATTATATGTGACTTGTCCTAAAGCTGAAGAAAGGTTATTGAAAGATTTGTGAGCGTTTCTATTAAGACTACCATTGAAATTGTGAAACGACGAATTATTGGAAAACGCGAGTATCGGTATTAATTGCAGTATTTTCTGAATTTGAATTATAAAAAGGAAAATATATGTAGCAGTGAAATCAGGACGGTTACGTTAAGTTTGATGGAGAAAGAGAAGGAATAGAAATATGATGAAAGAGAAAACAATTTTAGTTACAGGTGCAGCTGGATTTATTGGCTCCAACCTGTGCTTGAAGTTATTTGAAAAAAATGAAAATGTACATATCATAGGCATTGATAATATGAATACCTATTACGATGTCAATATTAAGAAATGGAGATTATCTGAAATTGAACGTGTTGCTGAAAAAGCAAGTGAGAATGGTTCAAAATGGGATTTCATAGAAGGTAATATCGCCGATAAGAATTGTATCAATAAATTATTTGCTACATATAAGCCGGATATAGTTGTAAATCTTGCTGCACAGGCGGGAGTTCGGTATTCGATTACAAACCCGGATGCTTATATTGAAAGCAATCTGATCGGATTTTATAATATTCTGGAAGCTTGTCGTCATTCTTATGACAATGGGCAAAATGGAGTGCAGCATCTGGTTTATGCAAGTTCCTCCAGTGTGTATGGATCAAATAAGAAGGTTCCGTATTCAACGGATGACAAGGTGGATAATCCGGTTTCCTTATATGCGGCGACGAAGAAGTCGAATGAATTGATGGCACATGCGTATAGCAAGCTTTATAATATTCCGTCTACCGGACTTCGTTTCTTCACGGTGTATGGACCGGCGGGCAGACCGGATATGGCATATTTTGGTTTTACCAATAAGCTGCGGAACAATGAAAAGATTCAGATTTTCAATTACGGAAACTGCAAGCGGGATTTTACATATATCGATGATATTGTAGAAGGAGTCATGCGTGTGATGCAGGCACCACCGGAAAAGAAGATTGGAGAAGATGGATTGCCGATTCCGCCATATGCGGTGTACAATATTGGAAATAACCATCCGGAGAATCTTTTGGAGTTTGTTGATATTCTGCAACAGGAGTTAATTCGTGCGGGAGTTCTTCCGGAAGATTATGATTTTGACAGTCATAAGGAACTGGTACCGATGCAGCCGGGTGATGTGCCGGTTACTTGTGCGGATACATCTGCTTTGGAGCGTGATTTTGGATTTAAGCCGAGTACCAATCTGCGGACCGGTCTTAGAAAATTTGCGGAGTGGTATAAGGAATTTTATAAGATTTAAAACAATAGCAGGAATCGTTTCGATTCCTGCTATGTTAAAATTAGTCACGTTGGAACAAGTCACGAGTATAGACTTTATCTTGTACATCGTCTAAGTTTGAGTCATAGCGGTTGGCAATAATGCTATGGCTCATTTTTTTGAATTTATCCAGATTGTTTATTACTTTGCTGCCGAAGAATGTGACTCCGTCTTCAAGCGTTGGTTCGTAGATGATCACGGTAGCGCCTTTGGCCTTAATCCGCTTCATAACGCCTTGGATACTGCTTTGGCGGAAGTTATCAGAATTGCTTTTCATGGTAAGACGGTATACGCCGATGATAATTTCTTTTTCTTTGGAAGCATCCCATTGACTGTTCGCTTCATAAGCACCGGCTAATTCGAGTACGCGATCGGCGATAAAGTCTTTTCTTGTCCGGTTACTTTCTACGATTGCAGACATCATATTCTGTGGCACATCATTGTAGTTAGCAAGAAGCTGCTTCGTGTCTTTTGGCAGGCAGTAGCCGCCATACCCAAAGGAAGGATTGTTGTAATGTGTTCCGATTCGGGGATCGAGGCATACACCATCGATAATATCTCTTGTGCTTAATCCTTTCATTTCAGCATGCCATGTATAGATGCGTACATTCCGGCACGTTCCGTAAAGGGATGGTTTCTGTCGCAAAGTGTGGCGGCACAGTTTGAGGATGAGCAAGGCTGCAAGCTTTCATTACAAGAACTTCCATATTTAGATGAACTCATTTTAGTGTGCGATAATATGGAGCGTGGATATTGGAGCAGTGAAGAAGCAGATTGCCTGCTGACTGGAATTCGGGATTACTGGGATATTCTGAAAACAAAGATGTCCCTATCATTAATAGGAAGTGTGGCGAGAGATGAGTACAACTATCGGGCGCAAAGAATGCTTCAGTGTATGGCGGCAGTTGTTCGTAATGCGGGAACAGTATCTTCTGAGTGTGGAGAAAAATTACAGAGGATGATTGCGGAAATGCAGACACTGGATCTGAGTACAAAGGAGCTGGAGGTTGAACTCGGAGACAGTGAAGAGCTTGCAAGGCAGATTATTCTGGAGATGCGTTCTTCAGACCGACAGTTGACGGTTGGTGCACTGATAGCTGCATTTCATTATATTGTGGCACATTCAGATCAGGTGTATGCGCAAAAGATGCTGGATGAGATCTTAAACCTTCTGTGTTATTGCAAGATGCCGGGATTGCTTTCGGCAGCATGGACTCTGCATAATTTATTCTATGTAAAATGCCCAATTCTGGATGAGGAAAATCTTAGATAATATGAAGTGACCCCACATTTGTAGCAACGTGGATTTACCTGTATACTAGAGTTTGATAAGAACAAAGGTAACAGGGATTACCGCATACAAAAGGAGATCACTCATATGAAAAGAATACTAAAAATCGGCATGGATGTCCATACCACAAATTACACATTATGCGCAATGGAACCAATCATCGGTGAGGAT
>CABJAV010000038.1 GCA_902363675.1 Lachnospiraceae bacterium
CATCCTCACCGATGATTGGTTCCATTGCGCATAATGTGTAATTTGTGGTATGGACATCCATGCCGATTTTTAGTATTCTTTTCATATGAGTGATCTCCTTTTGTATGCGGTAATCCCTGTTACCTTTGTTCTTATCAAACTCTAGTATACAGGTAAATCCACGTTGCTACAAATGTGGGGTCACTTCATATTATCTAATATATCTTTTCTCTTATTTTTCCAACCGTGTTAATTATGCGATACTTCATGATCACCAAATATGTCATTGATTCTTGTTTCATATGCGTACCATCGTGTAAATACAGACATATTCCCCAAGAAATTTTTGATGTTAGAATTATCTCCTGACTCTGAATAATAATCTTCCATTAAATCCCAAACGTTACAAATTTCGCCTTCCGATCCAGTTCGTAAGGTCTGAAATGGAACCTTTAAATCGAATTTGTTCTCTCCGATTGTTATTTTCAGATTTCCATTAAATTTATTGTCTTCTGTAAAAGATGTTACCTGTTCCTTAAAAAACATCTTAAAATTCTCAGGCGGTATCGTTGATTCCTTTGCCAGACTGCTCCTTCCAGCCTGATTCCTAAAATCCGAATTCCATATGCTGTTAAAATCAAAACCTCCATCTAACGTAAGGCTGGAATTTGCTTCTATTTCATCACAGTCAATCCCGTCCAATTCCCATTTTTCCGTCATCTTCCGAGCAGATTCTCTCAATGCCGCATTGGTGTCATTGCATTGATAGTAATAATCTGAATTATAATAAGTCCAATCACTGTGACCATCAGAATAATATTTTTCATTCCACGCTTTTCCTTCCTGATAGTTCGCCTGACCTGCCGCCCTTGCATTTTCTTTCGCAAAAACCTCATACATCTCACTTACGATCTGTGTATTATCTGCTTCATTGGTTCCGGATGTCTGATGCTGTCCGGTCCGGTAAGTACGCATGGAAGTACAACATTTCTCAAAATAAGAATCAAGATCCTCCCTGCTCACCTTTCCAGCATAAAAATCCTGCATATAATCCGAAATTTCTTTCTGCATTGCATAGCCAAAAGAATCTCCGAATGTGCTTTTAGGCATACCTGTGACTACATTAAATTTTTGATAACAGTCACATACATATACCAGTGGTTCTGTCATTTTCTCAAAAGTGTCTTTTCGGGTTTGAAGTTCTTTTTCCAAATCCTTTACTTTTTCTTTGTATTCATCATATTTACTTGTATCATTTACAATATTGTTTACATTATTTGAAGCAAGCGTTCCGATGTGAAGGGTACTATCACTCATACATTATCCTCTCAAATGAGCAGCAACAACAAGTATTGCTGCTCATTCCAATCAAACTTTTATTATTACATCAATTTTAAAATTCTCCAAAATCATCAATCGCCATATTCATAATAATAAGAAACACTATAACTTGGAATAAATGTGTAACTTGAGCTGCTCGACTGAAAAGCCACGCTCCATGTTCCCTTTAGTTTAGCGTTGCTTGATGAATCATTTACAAAATTAAAATTTATACTTGGATAGAAGTCAGATTCATTTGCAACCCAAACCGACTTATTAGGTGCCATTAATCTCCATCTTTTAATTTTAGACATCCCTGTTCCGCTAAGACTAATAGTTCTTACCTGTGCCGTATTAGGAATATCATCTCCACTTACACTAAATGTCCGTGTTGACGAATATCCTGAACCCGTAGCTGTCACAGATGTTCCTGGTATGATCTTTGTGCTTGCAGCACACATAACAGGATTTCCAACAGCAGTTGCTATACTACCTGTTCTAAGAGATACTCCTTCCGTTGGATTCGTACAATAAACTACCAAATAATATTCTGTTCCAACTACCGTAGTCAGCCTTGCTTTTTCAGCGCAGCACCAACCACCACTACCTGTAAATGAGGTCTTATGCGTATCGTCATCCTTAGCTGAATCATACATAACTGCCAAAGTATCCACATTCAATATCTTAAAACGAATATCTGTAGCACTACTTAAAATCGTAATAACACTTGTCGAATTTCTTTTATATTTATACCAATATTCACCAACATTAGGTACATATGAATTATTCTGTAAATTTACTTTTGATTCATAATATTGATCCAATAAAACTGTATTCTCAATGCCACTCATCATCAATTCAGTATCATTTTTATCGCCTACTATAATCCTATAATCGCTTGCTCTATCTTCATACGAATTAGGTGTAGCAACTACTGTGTAATTACAAACAGTCACATCATCGGAAGGTTTATCAATATAACCCCAATTTTTTGCCTGTCTATAATTCGTTCCTTTATTCAGAACCTGATTTCCATTCTCATCGTAAACTTTAATATTTGTGCCTACATAGCCCTTTCTAACTAAACATACGGCAGCAGAATCCATCTGTGAAAAGTCTATTGAAAAATCATATGTAGCAGAATCTTTTTCTGAGGTAAAACTACCTTCAAACGCCTGATATGTTTCTTTCGCAGGTGCTTCAATAACTTTAATTGAATATCCAACCACGCGAGAATACTCTCCTGCACTATCTTCTACCTGATAATATAAATAGTATGTTCCCGGATCTGTAATCTGTACAACAAATCCCCCATTGATTGTTCCAATAATATAATCTACTGCACTTCCATCCACATAACGGGAAGCTATTGTGTCCCCATCTTCATCTGTATCATTATAGAAAAATGCAATTCTTGTATCTGTTGTAATCTGCCCTTCTGATAAAGAGTCTTCGTTTACTATAACTGGAATTAAATTAGCTGTTGGTGCAGTTCTTTCCATTTCAGTATCAACCGAAATACTGTCAGTAAGATTTTCAGCCATATTATCCATTGACACTGTATCATCCAATTCTATTTCTCCTTTTTCTTCAAAAATAGAATCTAATGATCTAAATCCAACACGTTCAGTATATTCCATACTCTGTGTCTGTATTTGATTTTCCTCCGTTGTTACTTTGACAGGCTCTAAATCATTTTCCTCAATATCTGTGTTATTGTTTTCCTGCTCTGCCAACCATTCATCATACGTCATGTTGGTAATTGTTTCTTCCGCAAATGCAGTAGTTGTAGTTACTGAAAACAACATACATATTGCTACTGCAAATGCAAAAATTTTCGTTACTTTCTTCATTATGTTACCTCCTTATTTTTCTTTTTTATCGACAAGCATCTTACAATTCATGTATATGCTGCCCACAGCTTTTCTCAATGAAATTAATAGGATATATATCTTTTAATCTCTACTCATTTTTTACATTAAGAAAAGGTGTTTTTCAATACTCTTTGCAGAAAATGACCAATTTTTGCAGGAAATGACCATATAAACAAAAATTAAGGTCCCCTTGAATCACCCATAAATCAACCCTAAAGTTCAATCAAGGTATTTTTTACAAAGCAAATAAATCTATTGTTTTTAGTCCATTCTGGTTATTTCTTGAAACATCCTCCAGATCATAAACTGTTTCAGACAAATAAAAAGGACGCAGGATTTTACTCAATGTCATTTAGATAAGGATTGCTTTATAGTCAGAAATTCTTATACAGCGGATAAACATTTTGTTTATCTGCTGTATTTCTATCTTATAACACTTTTAACATAATAAATTTGCACAACAAACAGACAGATGCTTTCATCTGCCTTAAAAATGGTATATACTAATATTTGTTTAAGCTGCTCTATATAGAAAGCTTATCGCCGACTGGGGCTTGACTTTGCGAGGGTCTGTTCTCCCAGGACGTATAGGAAGAAGCTCATGTCCGATTAGATATTCTACATCGGGTGGAGCTTTTTCTTTTTTAATCGATAGAAAGTAACAGCAAATCCGAATTGCTCGGGTATAGTTGAGCTGATATGTATGTTTACAGCCTTTTTTCTCATTTATAACAACATTAGTTGCTATAATTTCACAGAAATTATACAGAGTCATTCTTGACCATATTTCCTGCATAATATATTCTGGTTTCTTTGAATGAAAACGTGTTAGTCCTAAGGCATATTTCAATTCTCGAAAAGCGGTTTCTATTCCCCAACGTTTTGCATATAACCGTTTGATTTCATCAGAATTAAATTTATCTTGTGGCAGATTTGTAATAATGCATTCATAAGAACCTTGAGGTATTGGAAAACGTATCACTCTCATTTTCATTTCGTAAAAATTATTAAAATGCAGATCAAGATAATCAAAAGGCGTTTTCTTATCAATAACTCTGTATTTTTTGGGATTTGCTTTTACTTCATTTGTCTGCTTTTTAGTAAGCGTAACATTAACCCATTCATCAAATTCCCCACTCTCTGGAAGCATTGTAAGTTTTGAAGTTATACCATTACTTGTTATATCTTTGACACGAATTAAATAATACATTCCTTTGTGTTCCACATGGGCAAATATATTATAATTCTCATAACCCCTGTCTGCGATAAAAATAGCTGATGTATCATTGTATCGGTCAATCATTTCACACATTGCACGTCTTTCATTCGCCAAGCGTGAAGGCTGGATAATTGCATCTGTGTATTGGCGGCTGCATAAATCATAAAAAGCATTTAAATGCAATAGGTTGTACCCTTTTCTGTCAGGAAGAGTTTGAAAATAGGTTGTTTCATCTTGGGGATTGTGTGCAATGCACAAATCCGAGCCATCACATGCAATCAGTCTAAGACCATTATATGTAACATTATCCGTAAAAGACTTTGTAAATTCTTGGAATAAAAATTCAAATGCTTCAGGCAATATCTGTGCTCTACGCTGATTGAATGAAGAATTTGATGGTGTAGTATTATCAAATTCAAAATATTCCAACAGTTCATCTCTTAATGCTTTGCCTTCCATTGTAAGCATGAACTTCATAACCTCTTCAAATGACCATTTCTTTTTACGGGAAAAGTCCGTTTTTGGATGCTTTGTAAATAGCCAATAGTAAGAATCCATTTTTGTAATAATTGATAGTAATTTTTGTTTTACCTCTGTAGAATAATTCATCGTGTAATTCTCCTTGCAATCAAGATATTTTCTTAATTACAAGGGTCGCTCTAACTATCTTAAAAAAGATAGTTAGAGCGACCGCACATTTTGATTATCATGTCAAGTGCTTAACATAATTTTACAAAAAAAGAACAGGGTACATATTTCTATATACACTGTTCTTTGTATAATCCTTATCTAAATGACATTGGGATTTTACTCCCACGCCCCTAAACTTATCTGGCTTTATCTTCCCTGACTTTTGGCAGCTCCTTCCCCACCGTTTCCTGCTTTGCTTCCGATGTCTTTCTTGCCTCAAAAGCATCTGCATTATACTTGTACTCCTGTGGTTCAGCTACCATCGGTGAGTAGATGACCTCTCTTTCTGTATCCGGTGCTTTCTGTTCCTTATCCTTTGTGTGCTCCATACGCTTTTCCTTATCAAACTGCACAGTCATATCCAGATTATCCAGCTTATCAATCGAGGCGTCCAGATGCATCTCCATTGATACAAGCAGTTTTCTCACTGCTTTCATAGGGGCAAGTACAGCCTTTGTGAGATGGTGTTTCTGTTCTTTCTGTGAATAATCCACCTCCGGCTTATCTGCAAAGGTACGGAACGCATTGTTTACGGTCTGCCCGGCTTTTCGGAGTCCCTTTGCAAGAAGTGCTGTCCTTGCAATATCCCTGTCTGTAGATACAATCGTATCTTTTACCACTGTTCTGACATTGAGAAGTCTTTTCTTAATTCCTACAAATTCTGTCACCCTGTAAAGTGCCGCCCTGCCCTTTGCCTTTGTTTCATCAACAATATTCTTGGCAGTAGATTTTACCTGTACCTTTATCTCAGATACCTGTGACTTTATCTGCTCACATCTGGCATTGAGTCGCTCCTGTGCTTCTGTTAATGCTTTTTTTGCATTATTGATAAGGGTATCTTCCTGCATTTTCTTGATCTGGTCCTGCATACTGGTAAGTTCTTCTGTCATAGACACAATCTTTTTTTCCAGACCGTCCACATAGGTGCATATCTCAAATACATCATTTGCCTGTTCTTTCATAGTATTCTTTTTTAATAAATCGAGAAGTTCTCTTATGATCTCCTCATTAGTAAGTGTCTTTTCTGCTTCCATCTGCTTTTCCTCCTTATAAACGGGGCAGCATATGCCGCCCCTTAGCCTTAATTATCGAAAGGGTGTATCCTTTTTATCCTTGTCGGGATTTCCGTGGTTCTGTTCGGCATTCTCCCTTGCTTTTTCGTTGCTCTTATCCTTTGCTTTCTCATATTCTGCAATAATCTCATTATAGAGCTTCTCCCTGAAATCCTTTGTGACCGGATAGCAGACATCCTGATAAATCGGTTTGCCATTCTCGTCCACCTGCTTTGTCTTATAAGAAGGCATTGACACAAAGATTTTTTCTTTGCCCTGAAGGATATTTACATTATTTACAATGAAGCTGTTTTCAAAGTAAATACGGGCAAGTCCCTTGATATTACTGCCTTCCCTTTCATAAGGTGTTACCGTCACGGAAAACTCCGGCATTTCCTGAGTTTTTCCCTGTGTCTGTGTTTCTGCTTTCTCCGGCTCCCTGATTTTTGCATAAGCCCCAAGGATATTAGTATAGAGTTCCTCACGAAACTCTGCCGTGATAGGATTGCATACATCCTTATAAATCACGCTGTTTTTCTCATCACGCTCATTGGAACGGTATCTTGGCATTGATACAAAAAGCTCTCCCTTTTCCTTATTTTCAAGGATTGCGATATTGGTAATCTTGAATGAATCACCAAATACCACGGTCGCAAAACCCTTGATATTGCTGCCATCTCTTGCTCTTACCTCGTTTACCTTAATTGAATACTTCATACGCTGTTCCTCTCTTTCTTATACTTCTGAATTATCATTGTTTTCTGGTATGATAAGCCCACACCAAAGCTGTTCTATCTGTTCACAAGACAATCTGCCATTTAACCAGTTGCCAAGTGTAACAACCATTCCGTCCTGCTCATAGTAGAGCCATTCCTGTGTTTCGATGTTTCCCTCATACACGATAGTCACATCAAAATCAGGCATAAATAATCCTGCCTCCGTATCCCAGATACAGGCAACTCCCTGTCTGAGTGTCAGATTCAGGCTTTCGACATACACAGACCAGCCGCTTACGACAATCTGAAAGTCATCATCAATCTCTGCAATATCATCCTGAGTGTCGATCAGCTCCTCCATTTCCGATACAGCTTCTTCTATCTCCCCCAGTCGGTATCTCTTATTCATCTGCCGCCTCCTTATATCTGCACCTGACAACAAAACGCATTGTTCCCTGTCCCGGCATTCAGCATTTCACTTCCGGTTTCTTCCATTACCGGGTATCTGATATCTATTCCCGGTATCTCAATAATGCCGATGATACTGCCTTCTTTAAGAATGGCTTTCTCCTCTTTACTAACGGTGGTTTGCTCTTTCTCAACCTCTGTCCTTTCATCCTGCTTCTCCTCCAATGTCTGCTCAAATTCATTTATGAGCTGGTTCGTGTTTCTCTCTCCGGTTGTACACCAGAAAAAAGGGACTGCCATAATGGCAATCCCTGCTGTAATCAGTAGTCCTGCGACCACTTTCCTTATACTCATAGAGTTTCACTCCTATCTTTTCCTGTTTCTGTCTGGCATATAGATTCCCTTATCCTCTGCAACAATACCCGCATTTTCTATTCTGTCCTCAGACTTTTCTTCGTCCGGTCCGCCAAGATCTGCATCCATAGCCTTTGCGTTCTCAAGGTCAAGCTGGGCATTTAATTCATACTGCCTTGCAAGTTTTTCTTCCAGTTCTGCACTATATGCAAACGGCTTGTCATACTCCGCCTTTGAAGCCTCAAGATCATTTTGGTACTGTTCAATCTTCTTTTCCAGAAAATCAACATTTTCGTGAAGTCCGTTGAACAGGTTCTCCAGCTTTACCATACTTCCCACCGGACTTGTGGAAAGTTCCGCCTTGTATTCCGTCTTTCCACGAAGCACCATATAGTTGATACTGAGGAAATTCTTTTCCACCAGAAGCTCAAAGCCGTGGAACTTACCGACTGGAGTGGTTTCGCCTGTCTTACATTTGCTGATTGCTTCAAGCATTACGGTTCCACCATCCACTCGCTCTGTATAAGTTGCATTGCCTATGGTAATGGCAAAGTCCGGGTTATCAATCAATTCCTTATCCCTTGCCTTTATATCCTCCCTTACATTGGCAAGTTTTTCTGTCGCAGTTTTGATGAGTTTTGGATATTTGATCATAAAATTATCCTGCAATCCGTATCTCTGATTATCATACGACGCTTTTAAGAGCTTTAATCTCTGGACATCATTGTCAACCTCCATCTTTTCCCTGATTAAAGGGTTGCCTGTCGCAACCGCCTTAATCTCCGCATAAGAAAGTGTTGCCTCATCAATGTCCTCACAGCTTCGGCTCACTGCCTTGCTTGTCATAACCTGACTGATGAAACGCTGCTTGTTTTCCACAAGTGACCAGTTGTATGCATCAAAGGTTTGTTTTGTAACATATCGGTAGATTGCCACCTCATCGTTTTTATTTCCCTGTCGGATACCTCTGCCTTCCCTCTGTTCAATGGAAGAAGGCTTCCACGGGCAATCGACATGGTGCATTGCAACAAGGTGTGTCTGTACATTAACTCCGGTTCCGCACTTATCTGTCGAACCGATAAGGACTTTTTTCTTACCTGTCCTCATTTCCTTAAAGAGTGCATCCCTCTGTGCGTCTGTTTTTGCATCGTGAATAAATGCTATCTCCTCCGCAGGGATACCATATTGGATAAGTGACTCCTTCAGATAATCATAAATCGTAAAGTCCTTGTCCGGTCCCGGTGTTCCAATATCCGAAAAAATAAGCTGACAGCCTATATGACCATCAGCATTTCCTTTTACATATTCTTTCCAGACATTTTCCGCTACCTTATTGAGCTTTCCGTCCGGGTTGTTCGGTGCGTCCTTATCAATCAGTCTTGCGTCTGTTCCAAGAAGTCTTGCTTCGTGCGTAATCTTTAAGAAGTTGTCAACACTTGGATCAACACCCCCGCCCCTTATCCTTTCTGCCCTTACAACAAATTCTTCCATTACCTGCTTCACATACCAGTCCGGCTCCGACTCCACGATGATAGGCTTGCCGCCACGCAGAGCTGGCACATCAAGGTCAAGCATATCCGCTGTCTGCACATCGGCAACCTCACGGAAGATGTTCATAAGCTCCGGCAGATTGGTAAACTTATTGAACCTGCTCTTGAAACGGAAACCACTGCCCTCAACCGTAAGCTCCAGTGCCGTTGTTACTTCTCCAAAGTTAGCCGCCCACGAGTCGAAATGATGAATTCCCATCTCCTCAAGTGCCGATTTCTGCAAATAAAGCTGCATAACATACATCTCACACATTGTGTTGCTTATCGGTGTACCTGTTGCAAATACAATTCCCCTGCCATCATTTATCTCTGATAAATACTGGCATTTAAGCTGCATATCCGTTGACTTTTTAGCCCCACTACTGCTGATTCCCGACACATTATTCATCTTTGAAAATGTGGCGAGGTTCTTAAAATTGTGTGCTTCGTCTACCATAATAGAGTCAACACCCAGCTCCTCAAAGGTAATGAGGTCATCTTTCCTGCTCTCATCGGTCAGGGATTTAAGCTGTTCCTCCAGCTTTTTCTTCTGGCTTTCCATCTGCTTTACGGTCCAGCGTTCCCCGTTCCGCTCCTTCATATCATCAATCGCATAGGTGATCTCATTTATCTGTTCATTAAGCATTCGCTCCTTTCTCTCTGCCGAAATTGGAATTTTTTCAAATTGCGAGTGCGACATAATGATGCAGTCATAATCGCCTGTCGCAATCCTTGACACAAACTGCTTTCTTCGGCTCTTTTCAAAATCACGCTCCGTTGCAACCAAGATGTTTGCTGACGGGTAAAGCCTTAAAAATTCACTTGCCGTCTGCCCGATAAGCGGCTTTGGCACTACCATAATTGTCTTATTGGAAAGTCCGAGTCTTTTCTGTTCCATACACGCAGCCATCATTTCAAACGACTTTCCGGCTCCGACGCAGTGGGCAAGCAGGGTATTTCCTCCCATAAGGATTCGTGCCACCGCATTTTTCTGGTGCGGTTTTAATTCAATCTCAGGGTTCATTCCTGGAAATTGCAAATGGCTTCCGTCATACTCACGCAGGCGGATATTATTGAAGGTTTCATTATAATATTCCACATACTTCTGTCGGCGTTCCGGTTCTGCAAACAGCCATTCCTTGAACTTCTCCTTGATCATATTCTGCTTTTCCCTTGCAAGCATTGTCTCATTCTTATTGACTTCATAATGGTACTTGCCATCACCGTCATCAATCCTGTCCCTGACAGTGACTGTTTTTAAGTTCAGGGTATCCTCAAAAATAGAATAAGCGTCCATTCTGCTTGTACCATAAGTTTTCGTTGCAGCCACGGAATGTTTATCCATACTTTTATTTTCAATGAACCATTCCATACTCATTTTATTCAAGTGTACCTGAATACCGGAATTATAATACTCTGTTCTGATTGCCCTTGCCCTCTTTGGTGTATTAAGCAGCTCATAGATAAACTGCTCATAATCAAGCGGCTCAATCCAAGTTGTACCAATCTTTACATCAATATCCGAGGCTTCAATCCATTCCGGCTGAACTTCCTCTAGGGCTGCGGCATTGGCGGCAAATCTTTCTGCCTGCGGATTATCGGTATCCGCCGCCATTGCCTTTGCAACACGCAGCTTATCCCTTACATTTCCCGACAGATATTCGTCTGCTGTCTCCCAGCCTGCGTCCGGGTTATTTTCATTGTAACGGTCAGGATTAAGAAATATAATTCCATCAAGTTCCTTTATGAGAGTATCCCTGTCTGCTTCATAAATGGAGAGCATATAAGGGATATTTACATATCCAAACTCATTGACCGATACATTAAGAGCCTCTACCGCAGTTTCTACCCTGTCCACCACGGACTTTGCCTTAATCGTCTGCTTATAAAACATATCAGCCTTCTTCACCTCCCCGTCCTCATTTACTTCTTCAAGACTGCAAAGAAGCGGATAATCGCTGTCATCCCTGAACGCTGTACGGTTTGCTTTGGAAGTGATTGCTCCATACTTTCCAACGAATTTATCATATTTTACATTCAAAAGCTGCTGTTTGTCTGCAAGCTCCTCATCACTACAGCCCTCCATCTGGATATCAATCAGCTCTCTTGTTATCTGTCTGATTTCATCAAGGCTCTTGATACGCTCCTCTGCTGTCGGTGATACTTTCTGCCTTACCATCTCTGAATTTTCCCTGTAATAAAGTTTTCCTTCAAAGAATGTGTAAGTATAATTTCTGACATCCGGATCAGCGGGAATGACTTCCTCTGTCTGTTCCTCATTATCTGCCAGTCTCTCAAAATCTGTCATCTGTGCTCTGATGTTACAGATTGCCTTATTGAGTGCTTCATACAGATTGAAGTTCTCATCATTATTCACACAGACGGTATATCTGCTGTCCTGTCCGAACATCCTTGTGTCATACTGCATTGTACCAAGCATCATCTCCGGGTGCTCTGCAAAATAGGAATTGACTGCTATGCCATCACCTGTGACACCAAGATGTACCCAGTCAGGCTCTATATCAATTTTTCGCTCTCTTTTCTGTAAAAAAAGAATGTCCGCAGTCACCTCAGTTCCTGCATTATCCTTAAATGCAGTATTCGGAAGTCGGATTGCTCCCACAAGTTCTGCCCTCTCAGCCAGATACTTTCGTATAGTCGGATTGCTCTTATCCAGTGTTCCCTTTGTGGTAATCACTGCAACCATGCCGCCCGGTCTTGCCTGATCGAGTGCTTTTGCCAGAAAATAATCGTGAATACGGAAGTTATACTTGTTGTACTTTGGATCGAATATCTTATAATCTCCAAATGGCACATTTCCCATAACAACATCAAAAAAGTTATCCGGATATGTGGTGTTTTCAAATCCCGTAATACTGATATTGGCATTCTGGTAAAGCTGTTTTGCAATCCTTCCTGATATGCTGTCCAGCTCCACTCCATACAGCTTACTTTGCTGCATTGGTGCTGGCATACTTCCGAAGAAATTGCCGATACCCATAGAAGGCTCCAAGACATTGCCGCCTTTAAAGCCAAACTGCACAAGTGCTGAGTTAATACACATTGCAATCTCAGGTGAAGTATAAAAGGCATTATTTACGGTTGCTCTTGCGGCACTGTATTCCTCATCGGAAAGAAGTTCTTTCAGTTCTGCATATTCTCTGGTCCACCCTGCATTATTCTCATCAAATGCCTGTGACAACCCGCCCCAGCCGACAAACTTTGATAAAACCGTCTGCTCCTCCTGTGTTGCAAGTCTGTTTTCTGCTTCAATCTGCTTTAGTGTACAGATTGCATCAATGTTCCACTGGTATCTGGTCTTTACACCGCCCTTTTCTGTTTCCCACAGGTTATAATGGAAATTGAGTTTTGTCTGGTCTTGTGTTTTTTCTTTTCCACGCAGACCTTCCGCTGGCGGTAATACTTCCTGTGCAGGTGTTTCAGGGGCAGCCTCCTGTGGTTCGGTATCATTCTGCGAAATATCTGCCGATACATTCTTATCCTCATCAGAAATTATACGACCATCCGTGTCAATCTTGGTATTCAAGCCATATGCAATCGCCCGTTCTCTGGTTTTAAGACGGCTTTCTCTCACACTGTCCTCAATATCAAAGAACTTGCGGTAAACAGGATTCATCTTTTCCCTGTCAATCTTATTTTTTATGGTCTGATAGATTGCCTTCTGGTCCTCTCCACAGTAAAATGGCTGTTTTACCATATAGGATAAGATTTCATATACCTCACGCCACGATACGGTATCCCCTGCCCTCTCTCCATTTCTGTTTTTGTAGCTTACTTTCACATCTGCACTGCTTAAAGTGTATTCTGTGAGTCCATACTGATTATTGCAATATGCCTTTCTCTCACCCTGAACATTTCCCATCGCTATCTCACAGATCAGTTCCAGCTTATTCGGCATAAATGCAAAATCCGATTGCACCACATCCATAAGGAAAGCACGGAATGGTGTGTAACAGCTACATTCTGACACAAGTATCTCAATGGCATCTCTTAAATCTTCATCCATTGCAGCTACACGGTCAGCATAATCAATCGGCTTGATATACCGTAACTCAGCCGCCTTTCTGTTTACAGCATAACTGTCAGGCTCATCAGGAATAGCATAATCATCAATTTCTGATTTTTCCTCCTGCGTATCAACTTCACGGTACTCTGCGTCAATGACTTCATCATCTTCACGAAGTCCGTCCATTGCAAGCTCATCAATACGAGGTGTCTCCGACTGGTATTCTCCGGTAAGGATAAGTACACCGATTTCCTTTTCGACATTCTTCCACGAAACATATCCTTCTACTTCTCCATCTTGATCTTTCCATTGGATACGAAGTCCCGAACCGTGAAATGTGTCATACCCGTGCAAGCCCAGACCGTCAAGCGGCCAGCTTGCACCACCCTGACCATATTCTGCCTTGATACGCTTTGCTCTGGTTCCTGCGTCTATCTCTGTCTGATAGATTTCACACACCCTGCCTTTTCCACCGACAAAGCCAGTTCCTTTCATAAGTATCTCTTTTACATACTCACTTGGTACACTCTCTGCTTTCTTTGGATTAAGGTAATTATATTTTCTGGCAAGGGCAGCCTTTTTATCCTCCTCGAACTGACGCATAAATTCATTGTGTCTGGTTTTCTCCGGCTGCTTCACACCAAAACTTGCCTGCCCGTTTTGGTCGAAAAAAAAGGAAGCCTGTGTATATTCGGCTTCCTTACTGACACCCAATGAGTTAATCTCATCAAGCTCTCTATTTAATTCTTCCTGTGTTTCTAATGAAACTTCATCACGATCTGGTGGAGCACTACTTCCTCTGCCTGCATCTTCGCCTGCTCTCTTATCTTCCACATCTCCATTGTCGATGACGGATTCTGTGGCTTGTGCTTCATTAGATACTGTTCCTCCAACTGATCGTAAAGCTGGTTTGCTTCCTCCTCTACTGCCGACATCTTCTCGTACATCTTCCCGAATCTCATCAGTGTCTTGTACCTTGCCGGTTCGTTCTCCAGAAGATACTTCATTGCCATTCTCCCGTATCTGCCCAGCTTCGTTAAATCCTCTGTCTCGTCCGGCATTGTCAGCTCCGGATACAGCAGTCCGTCCACTTCCTTGTAAGTCATTGCTTCTAACATATGATATTCTCCTTTCGCTCTCAATCGTTTGTAAATTCCTACTAAATTCTCTAAGAACACTACAGGAGACATCGCATACAAGGGAACCAAGACGGTAAACTATCTCCTCATCTTTGATATTTACAATCTGACTGAAATCCTGTTCTTGCACAGATAAGTCAAATCCACATCTCGTCCCTACAGCATACATAACACTGGAATATACTAACTGCTCCATATCGCTATCCTGCTGTAAGCCCTTGCGTTTTTCGTTGAATTCCTTTATCACACTACCTGATAGCTGCATTAGTTCGGACATTCTATCCCCGAACTCCTCTTTTATTATATTCCAAACATTTGTTCCTGTAAACTGTTTTAGCGTATTTTTTAGTGATTCCCTGTCATCGCTTTTATACCGCTCCATCTGTCCTTCCGATACCAGAAAGTCTGCATAACTTTTCAGGTTTTCCCCCTCCAGATCCCAAGTCAGCTTCACATTCTTTCCGCCTGTATCACTGATATCGAAAATATATCTCATACGGGGATTAAGTGCCCTTGAGGGGAAGATAGCACAGCCCTTTGCTCCACGCTTTACATATCTTCCCACTTTCTTCCAAGTGTCATAATCTGCCATAAGGGTACTTTTCTCCGGTGATCTCTGAGCTGTTACCATAACGATATTATCAAATTCATAGCGATATAACTGACCTGCAACCTTTAATACATCTTTCCAGTTCTTTTCAGAACGGGTGATGTTGCTGATTTCTGAATCATATATCGCTTTGACCTTCATATCAACACTCATGTGTCACCCTCCTTTTACTTCAGTAATTCTGCAAACATTTCCTTAAAGAGCTTTGACTCCTCCCCGTCAAGCTCAATCACAAATTCTGCATCAACCACCTGTCTATCACATTTGCCCTTTCCTTTTACAATCTTTCGCATAATCCTGAGAAGCACATAACACTGCTTTGACTTGGCTATGCTCTGCTTAAAGGCAAGTCCGTCGCTGTCAGCCGACTGCTGTGTCTCATAGACAATCACATTCAGCTTTCTGCTGATTTCCTCAACTTTCTCATATGGAATACTGACAGACGATTTTACCTCTCCCGGTCTTTCCCATTCCTTATGAAGTTCGTTTAATAAAAATTCCATATCCTTAATAACTGCTGTCTGCTCATTTTTCATCGTGTCTTTCCTCCATTTTCCTTTAATGAAGAAGGGAGCTGTTCTTCGCTGTATGGCGAAAAATCAACTCCCTTCATATCCTCCGCATCAAGGACTATCTGCTCTGAATAATACATATCCATTGCCTTGTTTATGGCATCGTCAAGTGACTCTGCCTTTACTGTCTCTACCCTTGAGAGAACTTCTTTTATCTCAATATCAAATTCTCTTTCCATTCGATATCAGCCTCCAATTCCATTTTTCCTCATCGGCTCTTTTTTTCTTTTACCTGTCTTTCCTTAAAACCTTCATCATACTTTCCATCTTCAAGCCTGTCATAAAAATATTCCTCCTCTATCGTTCCAAATTCCTTATACATCTGGTGCAGGAAATCATTCTGCATATTTTTGGGAATATCATCATCCTTTGACAAATCCTGATAAAAATAAAACTTCTGCTTGAGTTTCGCCCTGTAATCATAAACATCTTTTATCTTTTCAGGTGTCCCGTATTCTCTTTTATATGCCTTAAAGTTGGTCTGCGAAAGTGTGGAACCAAGATAAATCCCGTGCTCCCACGATACCCCGATCGTTGTGTTATCCTTAGTTGGCTCCTCGTCTTTCGGATATCGCTTATACTCTGTTGCTCCAAGAGCAATCGTGAGAGAGCCGCTTTTCATATCCATTACCACAAGATTGCGTGGAGATAATGCTTCCAGTACCATATAATCGTGGTCATTAAAATTATGAAATGTCTGCCCTCTTTCAAATGTCCTGTCGCATTTTTCATAATGCAGGATAAAGTCATCTATCCAGCCTCTATCCGTCATTCCAATCTCATCCATCTTTGTAATACACTCTGGGGAACTTGTTGCCTTATCAAAGTAAAATTTCTTTGAATCATTATAATATCCTTGCAAAAAGCGTCCCAGTTCCACATCATCTCTACAGAATTTTGCAAAAACTGTAACATTTGCTGCCCTGTAATACTCTGTAAAACCTTCCGCAAGCGTTCTTCCAAGAAGCAGCATCTGATCTGCAAGCTCTGACATATCATCAATGGCAACGAACT
Organism: Lachnospiraceae bacterium; assembly: GCA_902363675.1. Taxonomy (GTDB): domain Bacteria; phylum Bacillota; class Clostridia; order Lachnospirales; family Lachnospiraceae; genus Roseburia. The sequence goes on from CABJAV010000038.1 coordinate 16,504, forward strand.
TCTTATAATCTTCCAAAGTCATAAGCATATTTCTTTCTGTTCCCTTATAATTCTCCATTACAAGAATCATATCTTTTAAATCCATTCTTACCTCCTGTTCCAGAGAGGACTTTCGCCCTCTCTGCCAATTTTCTATGGTCTGCCAATTACTACAATTTTTCCGACACTTGCCACATCACGGTAAACTACGCCAACTCTTTCATTCAGGGCTTCTACCACCTTGCCATTGCCGACATATACTGCCACATGGCTGATATTCTTATATCTTCCGTTGTTTGTGAAACTGTAAAAGATAAGATCACCAGGCTGCATTTCATCATAAGATACGGTCTTTCCTGCTTCATCAAGTCCCTGTGCTTCTGCCGCTGCTGTAGTTGCTCCTCCATGACTGATATTCACACCTGCATCCTTCCATGAATAATACGCAAGTGAACTGCAATCATAATAATTGCCACTATCTCTTAATTCCTGACTGTAAGGATAACCCACTCTGTGAAGGGCATAAGAGCAGACTGCTTTCTGCCTGCTATCTGTAATACCACTGAGGATTGCATTTATTTCATCCTCTGTCATGGAACTTACTCCGGGGCTTCCACCGCCTCCACCGCTTCCACTTCCGGCATATCCAAGCTGTCCCATAAACTCAGGACTCATGATCTGCTCAAGCATTTCTATCTGATCAGAATTAAATCCATAAACGGAAATCATATCTCTGTATGATTTGAGCGTAACATTTACATACAGTACCGACTTCGTAACAGTTGTTACATTGCCATCTGCGTCTGTTTCCTCCACATCTTTTGTTCCACTACTTGTAGTATAAGAACACATATCATTTACTACAGTCTGCAACCACCCCTTTGATATATCATTCATAATTGTTGCAGTATCGCCTACACCATACTTGACCATGTAGACCGCCATAATGTCGTAGTAGTTACTTGGATTTTCATCCATTCCCTCATAATCTACATACACCAGTTCGCCAAAGTCATATCCGGTATGTTCATTCACTTTGGTATTCACATCACGGTTAAATTCAGACACATAAGCACTTGTAACTGTCTGCACTGTATCTCCTGACTCCAGCGGCGGTAAAAATAAGGCAAATGGTGAATTATAAAGAATCGCTATCACAGCAATAACCGGAACTGCAACGATTACCACTAAAAGAACCAACAGCAAAAGTACAAGTCCGATAATCGGAGCTGCCGCCTTTATCCAGAGAACTGCCTTTTTTACAATCAGATCTTTTACCAGTTTTACAACACTGTCCGTCTGATTTTCCTGTTCTTTCATCTTATCCAGAAAAAATTTAATCTTTCTGCTACGGTTCGCTGCTTTCACATCCTTCGCCTCAATAGATACACCCGTGGCATAGCCTGCCGCCATGCCGACTGCTGTACCTGCTCCCGGTGCAACCGCTGTACCTGCCGCTGTGGTTGCCGCTTTTGCCGTAGTTTTGGCAGTTTCTTTTGCAGTGTTCTTGGCAGTTTCTTTCGCAGTTTCTTTCGCAGTTTCTTTCGCTGCTGTCTTTGTCGTGTCACCGGCAACCTTTTTTGCCGTATCACTGGCAGCTTTCTTTCCCATCTTTTTTGCCAGCTTCTTTCCTGTTTCTACCTTCTTGATACGCCTCTTTGCTTCGGCTGCCGCTTTCTTTCTGAAAAGTGACGCTCCCCTTGAAGCAGTTCCCGTAACCGGACGGCTTGCTTCATATGCAAGATAAGCTGCCTGTGACACTTCCTGCCCGCCTTCCACCTGCTCTGTAACTGCTCCAGTCGCAAGTGCTCCCGTTCTTCCTGCTATATGAAGATTGGTATTCTTCGTCTTGATAGAAGTATTGGACTCCCGTATATTTCTCTTAAATTTTGAAGGTTCCTTTTCTTTCTTCTCTGCCTGATGAATGGTACTCTTACGATAAGACTTCTTTTTACCTGTATCATTTATCTTTGCACTGGCAATTTTCGGACCACGCTGTACAGTGTAAATGTTACTGCCCTTAATTTTAGCTTTCTTCGGTTCATGCATATGAATCTTAGCTTTTTTCTTAGTGTGAATGACCATAGGCTTGTCATCCACTTTTTTTATCTTCAATGTTCCCACCTTCTTTCTGTATCCTTAAAAAAGGTAAAAAGTAGCCATCCGGAACTTAGTCCAAATGGCTGATACATTGCAATTCTAATCAGCAAATTTTGCCTCCCTTTTCTTCTGCTCCGCAATCTTTTCGTGGATATTGGTGTTATACAGTCTGTAAAGGTCAGTGTCCTTGCTGATCTGGTTATCAAACGGAATTACCACGGAACCACACTTGATAAGTCCCATTCCCGATGCAGTATTGGTTACGAAACGAAGCTGTGCCTCTGATACACCGATAACCTCTGCCATCTTGGAACTGTCTGTATTCGCCTGCTTTAAGAGTGCAACAAACTCCGAGTTTGCAAGCATTGTAGTGGCGGTGTAGTTCTGTAAAAGATCCACGACGTTCTGAGTGATACCCGTGCACAGTCCACCTTGTTTCCTCACCTTCTTCCAGAGCTGCTGTAAATATTTTGCAGAATACTCCGAATTAAGCAGGACGTGGAACTCATCAATATAGAGCCAGGTTGCCTTGCCCTTCTGCCCGTTTTCTACAATTCTGTTCTGAATGGACTCCATCATAACAAGCATTGTGATAGGACTAAGTTCCGTGCCTAAGTCCCTGATACCATATACCGTGAATCGGTTATCTACATCAACATTTGTCTGATGGTTAAAGATATTGAGGGAACCATTTACAAAAAGTTCCAAAGACAATGCGATATCCTTTGCTTCGTCCTCCGGCTGTTCCATAAGGATATCGTAGAAGTCACTCATTACCGGAATATACTTTTCCCTGCCCCTTGCGATGTCGATATACATCTTTCTCACGCAGCGGTCAATGATTGATTTCTGTCTGGAATTTAAGCTGTCCCCGATACACTGCTCACAAAGACCAAGCATAAATTCCCCTTTTTCCCTTATCATTCCCTTTGAATCATTCGGATCAAGACTCCACACATCCATCTCAAGCGGATTTACATAGTTGTCCGTGTATGTGGACATATTTACCACGGTTCCGCCATAAGTCTGTGCAATATCAAAATATTCGTTCATCGGATCAATGACGATAATCTCATCATCCCCCGATAAAAATACGCTGCCCATTTCCATCTTACAGAAGAATGATTTGCCGGAACCCGGCACTCCGAATACAAAGCCATTTCCGTTGATGAGCTTCTTTCTGTTGCCAATATTCACATTCTTACTGATCTGGTTTATACCGTAATAATTACCTGTACTGTCATTCAGTTCCTGCACATTGAACGGCATAAGCACCGCAAGCGACTGGGTAAGAAGGGTACGCATTGTTTCCACCTGTCTTACACCAATCGGAAGTGCCGTGTTGAGTGCTTCCCTCTGCTTTAAGTAGTGTGTATCAATCGTACAACTGTTACGTTTTCCGATTGTTTCTACTGTTTCGCAGACACTCTCAAGCTCCTTCTTACTTTCTGCCATAAGGATAATGGTAACTCCTACAAAGAAAAGACACTGGTCATTCTCACGAACATCATCCATAATTGCCTCAATCTCTTTTTTCTCCGTTCTCTTTGCATAAGAGATTTCTGTGGAGAAGTCATTGTTCTTATTACGGACTCTCTGCTGCTTGATAATATCCGATTCAATACCAAGATATTTCTTCTGAAGCACCTTTGTGGTCAAATCCTTTGGCACAGGCACTACATCAATACTGGTAATGGAGTGTACCGGAAGGGAAGTAATCTCATTGATAAATCTGTCAGATAAACTGCTGGGATACTTCTTAATGAAAAGTGCCTTGCAGTATTTACTCTCGTCCTCAAAATGGTCTGGGAAATATTTCACCATACCATTACATAAATCATTCTTAAAATCTGCTCCGACCTTCTTTGCCTTTTTGATATCAAAATCAAAACTGCCCTCATCGCCAAGATGGTAATAGTCATAGAGCACTTTCAGCCTTTCATTGCCGTTAAGCGGCACAATCTCCGCCCCCAGTTCAATGAAAGCCTTGTGTATTGTTGCCTCAAGTGTGGCAAACTGTGCCTTTGCCTCCTCAAAGTTCTTTCTCTCAATCGTGATCGTCAGGTATCTTTCCTGTTCAATCCCCTGTCTGCCCTCAATAATCTTCTCCTCAATAATGTCATTGTAGATTCTTCGGTAATTATTGAAGCCATCGTTTTTTTCTGTAATAAGAACCTTATCACGGAGATCCTCCATATTTTTGTTCTTATTGTTAATCGTAATCTTATAATTACAGTCCAGCGAATTTAAGAATTTGCAGTATCTTTCAAAAATGCCGATCTGCTCATCCTCCGTTGCCGTTGTGTAATTGATGTCCTGAAAGCGGTAACACTTGGAATACTTATTCCTGCTTACTTCAAAAATACCGTTTTCAGCCACCGCCATAATTTCTATGGTTTCCTGAATGGATTTCGGTGTCTTATACAAAGGCTCACTTGCCTTTTTCAAGAGCTTAAATCCGTCCGTAAATAAACCCATTGTCTCTAACCTCGCTTTCTTATCTGTGAAAGCCCGCCGGGAACGTCACCCAACGGGCTTGTTCCCGACCTCACGGTCAGATACATATGAATAGTTGTGTTTATCCTGCTAACACTAATGGTATATCCATTGACTTCATAACAAAATTTGTGTATAATTTTGTTATCAAATAAGGAGGTGTTTTTATGCCAGCAATCAAATCAAGTGCTGATTTAAGGAATAATTACAATGAAATTTCTACATTTTGTCATAATTATCCTGAACCAGTTTTCATCACGAAGAATGGAAAAGGCGACCTTGCCGTTATGAGCATTGAAGCCTACGAAGAACTGACCAGCCGCTTTGAACTTTACAGCCAGATCAAGGAAGGAATGGACGATATTGTCACAGGCAACACCAGACCATTTTCCGAAGCTATGGCTGATATCAGGAGCCGCCGCAGTCGATGAGCTATCAGGTTCATATCACTTCCACCGCAGAACACGATATTATGCGTGCTGCGGATTACATCGAATTTACCCTCAAAAATCCTGATGCCGCAGATAATCTGTTAGATGCTGCGACTGAGCAGATAAGCTCACTAGCCGACCTGCCACAGAAGTTCTGTCTGGTAGATGATCCGGTACTGGCAAGCTGGGGCATTCGTTTTGTGATAATCAATAATTACCTTGCCTTTTATACGATTGATGAAGAAAAGCAGACTGTAATCATAGTCCGATTTCTCTATCAGAAAAGTAACTGGACTTCCATTCTTCGACAGGGATTTTCCCTCATTTAAGGAATCTGTTTTTATGCAGGTTCCTTTTTAGTGCATTGCTTTATAAGCAGCCACACCCGCTACCGCCAGCACAAACACGGCTGCCAGTCCAAACATCATGTTTCTTGTCTTTTTCTTCATTTCTTCAAATTCCTCCTGTTTCTTTACTGCTGACTCAGATGTTGTAATCTCTGATTGAGTTTTTTTACCTTTCTTCTTTACCTGTCCGTTCTGCTCCATTTCAAAAGCCTTGATAATCGGCTCTCCCTCAGTAGATACATAGGTAAGAGCCTTATTTCCAAACATAAAATGCAGTTTCTTTCCCATATACTCGTAGAAATTCATTCCATTAAAAGAATAAAATCCTCCAAGTGCTATCGGAGCTACACACGGAATCGCCACATAAGCAGAACCCGTAAGACCAATATATCTATAAAGAAGTAATACGATACCGCCACCGACTATCACACTGGCAATAGAAAATACAAGCTGTTTTGCTGTAAGTCCCATTGCCACCGATTCCTGATAACGGTCAATGTCTTTGTTTATTTCAATAACCATTGTCCTCTGCCCCCTATCTTGCTAACTCCTTTGTCTCCGGCTTTCTTGCCATACCGATATTTGCCTCATACATATCCATTCCATCCGGACACAGTTCTCTCAGCTTATCGACATTGAACAGATAAAGAGGATATTCACAATAACCACTCCTCTGTGTAAATCCTGTAAACTCCCCAAGCTCATTTTCTGTGATGAATTTCTCAATATCCGGCATATCATTCACATTCAGATATCCGCAGTAATTCGGTGCAGCAACAGACAAATTTACGGTCACATCACCAAACGGCTCATCGTATCCATCTTCATTACACATAAGCCCGATATACATTGCCTTGTTATTCATATACTGCTGAATATCGAGTGTTACCTGTGTCTCCCCGGAAAAACTGGAATTATAAGTCACCTGTTTCTTTTCATTATCCATAAATGCCTCCTTCTATAATCCGAATGCCTTACTTGTAAGTGTCTGTGCTCCCTTCACACTTCCAACCGTCATTGCTATGGTAAATGTCATTTCACACAGATAAATAAGTGTCTGTGCCCAGTCTGCATAACTTCCCGTAAAGGAAGGCAGCCCTGCATTGATAAATGCATTGCATACCACAATCGCAAGTGCCATTGTTACCGCCTCAAACACACAGGATAAGAAATACTTACAGTAAGTTGACATCGTATGACTTACCATTCTGTTTCCTGCCATTGTAGAGCAGGCGATTGCTCCAAGCGGCACAATGATCAATATTTTTAAGAATCTGAAATACACGGTGTAAATGATAAAGAAACCACAGATAATAATGATGATTGCAAGCAGTGCCGTAAGGATCAGCATTACCAGACTTTCACCAAATCCAAGTTCCTTAATGACATCTGCCTGTGCACTGTCAATGGCAAGCTGTGTTGTTGTTCCTGCCGAAATAAGCCCTACCAGATTTCCGATGGAAGTAAAAAATGCTTTCATAATCGTGACATTATTGGCAACAAACCATTCTGCAAGTCCTAATCGGATAAGCATACGCAGGATTGATTCAAACCTCATTTCATCTTTCACATCTATACTTTCCGAACAGAAACCGATAACAAAGAACAGTACCACAAGGGAAGAACCAACTGCTACAAAGATTGGCTCTATTCCCTCAATGACTGCCCACGGACCACCGCCCTTAAAACTGACGGGCGATTGTCCAAGCATTGCAAAAACCAAAGATATCTGATTATTCCAAAATCCAAACATAGCTTCAAGGAGAGCAAGTATTTTGTCTCCCAGCTTAAAAATATCCATACCTGTTATTCACCTCTTTTCTTCTATTGCAACAGGGATTATTTTTTCCCTATCTTAGAAGCCTAAGAAAGTGAGTACAGTAGAAATACCTGCCATGATAATACCTGCCACAACTCCCTTTAAAGCTGAGTTCATAGTAGATGAATCCTGCTGCTGGTATGCCTGTGCAAATTCCATAACATTTTTTGCAAGGATAATGACACCGACTGCACCGATAACTGCGATCACAAGCGTTTTTAAGTTCTCAAGCGGCTGTGTTACTGCCGAAGTGCCTCCTGCCGCAAAGCAGGTAGTGCTCATAAGCATTACTCCCATAATGGCTCCGGATAATGCCGGAACAAATTTTCTCTTAAAATGAATAAATCTCTGCTTCATACCTTTTTCCTCCATCTGATTGTTGTTGGTTGTCGTAATAATCTGTTCTTTTCTCATATTGGTTGTCTCCTTTTCGATAAAAAAATAGCCAGCAGGGTTTATCCCTAACTGGCTGTTAAAAGTTGCTTTATATGATCAGGCATAGCCTGTTGTAATGATAAAACCGGGCTTTCCCCGATATGTTTTGCTGTTACCACCTCCTTTTATGGCACAAAAAAGCACCTTAACTATAATTGGCTAAAGTGCTTATATGAGTTCGTTATTAAAATATTTTAGTGTCAGACAAACTTGAATTGAGATTTCACCTGTTTTAAGAGATTTAATAACTGTTATATTTTGTTATTAAATTCTCCACAAGCCCTTGAAAACACTGGATTTATCGCAGGTGAGCTTTTCCTTATTGTTTCCCTTGTGTTATATCGTCCCATCAGTGTTTACGAACTCTGATAAGGGCAAATACAAGGGCAAGAAAAATCTATAAAACAGTATAACACAAAATAAAAGTGACATGGTGAACTGATTGAAATGCTTCTGATTTTTGTAACAAATGACTGATTGAATGATAAGGAGATTCTATACGATGAGAACAATATTTGCAGAATACAATCCACACAGAAACAGCATTGATATTTATACTTCTGCTGGTTATATGCTCCGCATTGACTGT
>CABJAV010000039.1 GCA_902363675.1 Lachnospiraceae bacterium
GCATTTGTCAGAGCAAATTTATCCACTTCTTTCAGCCATTCATATTCTTTCTTTAATTGTCTGTTGCAGTAATTGTTACAGTCGGTTTTACTAACTGATTTTTTCTCTTTCTCGTATACTTCTTTCCGGTATACCAGGGTCTGATTATACACAAAACGGCAACAGCCAAATGTTTTTGCAATCTGTATTTTCTGCTCATTATTAGGGTATATTCTGTATTTATATGCCTTTAACATCCACTGTCACCCTCTTTCTCAACCTTGATTTTCTATATATCTTTTCTCATACGAAAACTGTTTTATATCATCTGATATCCGTCTCGAAACCAGTAATTTCTTTCTATATTTGCAGACAAAAATAATGTGATATTGTAATAGGTATTTGTGTCTGTTTTTAGATTTCCATGTTCCCATGCCATGAGTATACAATAATTTCTGATTTTTGGCTACCTTAACCCACCGTCTAAAGCCAGTGGGATTGCGGTAGCCCTATTTCAATAACCTCTGTATAAATAAAGGGTAGCAATAGTTATGCACTACTGCTGCCCTTTTATTCTTATCCAAGGCGGATACGATTGATGAGATTAATCTCTGCTGCCTTCTCTTCAAACTCAGCCTCTGTCATCTCTCCTGTTGTAAATCCGGTTTCTCCCTCGATACCAGCACTTACATATGTAACTTCACCAAATGCTTTTGCAATGGTATCTTTATCGGAAGAAGTACGCACAAAGAAACTGTTGCGGCTGTCTTTATAATCAACAAGTTGCAGTTTCTCCGGTTTCCAGTCAATATATATATTTGTGTTTTTGTGTTTAACCATATCCACAACATCGGCTACAACCGCACTTGCAGTTGGAAGCTTACCTGCTCCACTTCCATAGAACATTGCATCACCAAGTACATTTCCATGTACAAAAATTCCGTTAAACACACCGTTTACACCACATAACGGATGATCCTTGGAAAGCATAAATGGCGCTACCATACAGGAATAACTTCCACCAACTTTTCGGCTGGATGCCAGCAGTTTGATGGAACGTCCCATAACTTCTGCATATTTAAAGTCAATTGCGCTGATTTTCGTAATACCCTCACAGTGGATATCTTCAAAATCAATCTGCTGTCCGCATACCAAAGATGTAAGAATTGCTATCTTACGACATGGGTCATGTCCCTCGATATCTGCTGTCGGATCTTTTTCTGCATATCCCTTATCCTGTGCATCTTTCAACACTGTATCAAAATCGGCACCTTCTTTTTCCATCTTTGTCAGCATATAGTTTGTTGTACCATTTAAGATACCAGTGATTTCTTCAATTTCATCTGCTGTCAGACATTTGTTGAGTGGACGGATAATTGGAATTCCGCCACCTACGCTGGCTTCAAACTGGAAGTTCACATTGTGATCTCTTGCAATCTTGATCAGTTCTGCACCTTTAGCTGCAACAAGATTCTTGTTCGATGTTGCAACCTGCTTGCCTGCCTCAAGCATTTCCTTAACAAATGTATAGGCCGGCTCAACACCTCCCATAGTCTCCACAACAATTCCGATTTCCGGATCATTGGCGATTGTCTTGTAATCGTGAACGATCAGTTCTTCCATTGGATCTCCCGGGAAATCACGAAGGTCAAGAATATATTTTACCTCGACCGGTTCTCCTGCTCTCTGTGCAATCTTATCTTTGTTGATTCTTAATACATCTACGACACCGGATCCGATGGTGCCGTAACCCATAACTGCTATCTTCATTTTTCTCACTCCCTGGCTAAAATTTTTGCGTAATGAATACCTTGTACGGACTCAATACTGTTCTTCATATCTTCCACATTTCCCGTCGTCGGAAACACATCAATACTAAGCGATAATGATGCGATTCCATTGACCGGAATACTCTGATGTATCGTAAGTATATTTGCATGAAAATCAGCAATCGTTTTAAGGACGATAGACAAAAGTCCCGGCTCATCATCCAACTGAATTACCATAGTTATCGTCTTGCCTTTCTGATTCTCATGATATGGAAATATATCATCTTTGTACTTATAGAAGGAACTTCGACTGATTCCAACCGCCTCAGTTGCATCCTGCACGGATTCTACTTTACCGGAGTCCAAAAGCCGCTTTGCTTCTACAACTTTGAGCAGTACCTCAGGCACAGCCTTTTCACGTAATACGAAGAAAGATGTCTTCTCTGCCATCTGTTACCTCCTTTGTATTGTCTGCCTATGACCGACACTTGTGCTCACTCGAAAGATTTTATCACAGTAAAGCAGAGAACGCAAGCCCCACCTTCCGAAAAAATGAATTTCTTTCCTGCACGCAGCGACATGTGTCCCATGGTTTTTTCTGCTCTTCCCCGGCAAGAACCAGGTGCGTCCCGCCGGGGAAGAATAGAAAAAAGGACACCTGCCTTTTCGCAAGTGCCCTCAATCTTCATATTTATGGACGTGGGCTTCCGCAATTGCTGCAGAACTTTCCACTGTTTACCTGTCCACAACTGCAGGTCCATTCTTTAGAAGGTGCCGGTTTTCCGCATTCACTACAGAACTTCCCTGTGTTTACCTGTCCGCAGCTACAAGTCCAGCTTCCGGCAGTCGGCTGTGCATTATTCACCGGCTGCTGTTGTGGCTGTGCCTCCGCCTGCTGCGTTGCACCCATCTGCTGCTGTTGCTGCATTTGCTGCTGCATCTGCATCTGTGCCATATTTGTATTGGAAGCGGCTCCCATCATGCCACCGCCAACATTGCTTGCCATACCCATTCCCATGAATCCGGCCATTGCCCCATTTGCATTGCTTCCGGCAGCTTCAAGTCCGCGGGCCATTGCTCCCTGTACATAACCTTCACGTACGGTAGGATCTGAAAGCATTGCACCCTCGTTTCTCATGTTGAGAAGTTTCTGTGACTCTTCATTATAAGAAATCGTAAGGCCGACTGCCTGAATCTCCATGCCTCGCATCTGGTTCCATTCCTGATCCAGAATTGAAGCCATGTACTGTCCGAGTTCACGCGCTTTGCTGGATACAAACGAAATACGGTTGCCGTCTGCTGACATCTGATTGATTGCAGCCTGTAAAGCCTCCAGGAACTCTGAGAGATACTGCTCGTTGATCTCGGTAATTTCAACGTGATCCTTGTTCTTTGGAATTACTTCCGCATAAAACTGTAATGGATTCACAATCTTGATAGAATATGTACCATGTGCACGTAAGAACAACTCTGCATTGTAAAAAGTGTCAAAATAGTTGATTGGTTGTCTTGTTCCAAACTTGATTCCTTTGATTTCCTGCAGATTAATAAAATAAACCTTCTGTACCGTCGGTGTCTGTCCGCCAAATCTCAAACGGTTAAAGGACTCTTTTAATGTATCACCAAACTGACCATTGAACATGGATGGCAGAGAGGAATTGTCTACTTTGTAATATCCCGGCTCAGCAGTATAATCTACGATTTTACCACCATCCACCAACAACATGAACTGATTGTCGTATACATGAATGATAGAACCATTGGTAACGGTATCTTCGGTTCCTTTACGGTTTTCCCCCCGGCGAATCTTTACACCACGGGAAAAGACTGTCTGATCTCCCATGTTATCTGCTTCATAAACCTCTAACCACTGGTCCGCAAAAGCGCCTCCAATTGCCTGATTAACTGCTTTAATAATTCCCATTTTCTCCTCCTTAAACTGAACTCAACCTTAGTTAAACATGATTATAATCGACCTGATACAATTTGTGAAGAGACCATACTTTCGTATTAATTGGCACAACGTGTGCTCCACAATATTCACAGATCATATTTCCAAGTCCGCGTACCGGTGCTCCACACTGTGGGCAGGTCGTGGTAAAGGCATTGTCAAATTCTTTTTCTTCACCATCCTGCACATACAATAATTCTACGTTGTATTTTGTCTGCACTTTACGTTCCTTAGATCCTTCTGTTACATGATCGCCGCTCACTTTGTAATGATAATATTCCACCGCACTTTGAATGACGATAATACAGTTTCCCTTATCTTTACGGTAATTTGAAATTTCCGTCTGATGGATTTTAATATTATTGTATACTTCCCTTACCTGTGCTGCCTGATTGTCCGCTATTATATTTAACACCTGATTTTTTACTTCCTCCGAAGCATCCACCAGTCGCTCCGGCCGTTCGGATGAAATTGCAAGCAATGCGGAAGTCAACATATTTTCCGCCCTGTGTTTAAACTCCGACCAGTTAAAATCAGGAAAATCACGCATAATCTGTGGTTCCATCAGACGCGTCATGCCAGACACTGATTTTGGTGTCTCAGCCGCAATATCCGCCTGCCTGTTCAAACCATCCACAATCGATTCTGTACCAAACAGCTGTCTGGATACATTTCTCAATTTGTTTCGTATTGTCAGACCACCTGCGACTCCAAGTACAACAATTCCGGCAAAAACTCCAAGTCCTACGAATGCACCAAAACTGATTTCTAATGTTATCATTCGTTTTCATCCTCCATGGATTTTGGACATCCAAGACTCAGCCACTTTAAGTAGCCATTTATAAACGGATCCAGTCCTCCGTCCATCACTGCATCTACATTTCCGCTTTCTACACCAGTGCGATGATCTTTTACCATGGTATATGGCTGCATAACATAAGAACGAATCTGATTGCCCCAGCCGATCTCTGTGACTTCGCCACGAATACCGGCTGCTTTTGCTGCATTTTCTTCCTGTTTGAGCAGATACAGCTTTGCCTTCAACATCTGCATGGCTTTATCTTTATTCATATGCTGAGATCGTTCATTCTGACACTGCACCACAATTCCTGTTGGAAAATGTGTAATTCGAATCGCGGAAGATGTCTTATTGATATGCTGACCACCGGCTCCGCTTGACCGATATGTGTCAATTCGAATATCTTCGTCCTTTATTTCAATATCCACATCCTCTTCAATTTCCGGCATTACATCACAGGATACAAAAGATGTCTGTCGCTTTCCTGCTGCATTAAATGGCGAAATACGTACCAGACGATGCACGCCTTTTTCCGATTTCAAATATCCATAAGCGTTCTCTCCATTCACCTGAAATGTAATGGATTTGATTCCGGCTTCATCTCCATCCAGAGAATCTAACACCTCAAGACTGAACCCTTTCTTATCTGCCCAGCGCGAATACATACGAAACAGCATTGCCGCCCAGTCGCAGGACTCTGTTCCACCGGCTCCTGCATGAAGAGAAAGAATTGCATTGTTCGCATCATATTCACCCGACAATAACGTCTTCATTCGGATTGCCTCATATGTCTGAATAAATTCCTGAAGCATCTGATCAATCTCCGGCACAAGTTCCGGATCATTTTCTTCGTATCCCATCTCGATCATTGTCTCAATGTCTTCATACTGCTGTGCAAGTTCTTTGTAAGTTGCAACGTCACTTTTGAGACTTTTCAGTTTTTTCATCTTTTCCTGGGATACCACAGGGTCATTCCAGAAATCCGGAGCTTCCATTTCACGTTCCAGCTCCTGAATGTTCTGTTCTTTGCCTGCTAAGTCAAAGTGAATCCCTCACTTCCTGCAGTGGAGCCTTGTAGCTTTGCAGCTGGCTCTTGAAATTATCCAATTCTACCACAGAATCACCTCTTTCTTAATTTAAACTGTATTTCTATTGTATCTATTTTTATTTATTATGGCAACTAAAATTCCTGCAAACAACAAAGTAATCCCTATTTCATTTTCTCAGCAAGCACTTTGATTGCTTTCTGTACCTGATTGTCATATTTCATATCGTAAGCCTCATCCTCCGGACCGGAATATTTGTATGTAAGGTTAATATCCGGTTCGATGCCAACACCATGAATATAATTTCCCTTCGGGGTATAATATTTTGCAGTAGTAATCTTTACAGCATCACCGTCTTCCAACGGAAATACTGTCTGGACAATGCCTTTTCCGAACGTCTTTGTTCCAATCAGTGTTCCATAATTATAATCCTTGATCGCGCCTGCAAAAATTTCGGATGCGCTAGCACTATTCTCGTTAACCAATACGGCAATCGGGCACTTCAGGCATTTACTGTCCGAAGTGTAATCCTCTCTCTTTCCATATTTATCTTCCGTATACACAACCGTTCCTTCCGGAAGAATCTGGTCAAGTATATTCGCAGCTGCGGTAATCAGTCCGCCCGGATTACTTCGAACATCGACGATCAATGATTTCATTCCCTGCTTTTTTAAATCGGCAAGCGCTGACTTAAACTGTTCCTCTGTTTCGCTTTGGAATTCACTGATCTGAATATATCCAATGCCACCATCCAGCATTTTTGAGGTAATACTTGGCAGTTCCACATTTTTACGCTCCACGTCGACCTCAAATGTTTTTTTCGTAGATGCACGATAAATTTTTAAATGAACTGTCGTTCCTTCTTCTCCACGAATTTTCTGCACCAGATCTGACAGTTCTTCACTGGTAGACACCGTATCATTGACTTTTACAATCTGATCACCATCTCTTAGTCCTGCCTCTTCTGCCGGTGTACCTTCATACACTTTGCTGATGGTAACTTCCTTTGTCTTTGCATCCTGTCCGAGCGCCGCCCCGATTCCATAATATTTACCGCTTGTGCTGATCTGCATATCTTTGTACTCATCTGCAGTATAGTATACGGAATATGGGTCACCAAGTCCCTCTAATGTTCCTGCATAAATCGCATTACGAATATCATCTTCATCACAGTCGTCATTGTAATACAAATCTATGTAGCTCATAAGTTCATCAATTTTTTTCACCGTTTTATTCGTGAGGATATTGCTTTCTGCTGTCTTCTTCACTCCGGATGGTGAAATCACAAGATACTGATTCGTACTTGTCGTATACACATGAACCCCAAACGTTACTCCAATACCGAGCAACAATATACCAAGCAAAAATCCAACAAACATTCCCGATCCAAATCCGGATCGTTTCTTCTGATTTTCTTCCATGATAAAATCTCCTTTACTTCTAAGAAGCCCCATGCAAAATCATCCGATCTTGCATGGGGTTCATAATACGTTATGTCTACACTTTCAGATGCTTACGAATTGTCATCCTGCTTCCCAAGAAACCAATTCCCGCACCCAGTATGATTGCCACTGGAACCAGCGTCTTAAACACAGTATGCACAGAAACAAAATTGATCATAGCACCAATAAAGTTAAACTTCTCTGCAATATATACTATAATCTTCTGGTACATAAAATATAACAAAATAAGCGGAATTGCCGCACCAATCATTCCGATCACCATACCTTCCACCACGAATGGCGCCCGGACCAGATAATCGGTTGCACCGATCAGTTTCATAATTCCAATTTCTTCCCGTCGTACCGCAATACCTACAGTAACCGTATTGCTGATCAAAAAGACTGCAACACCTAGTAAAATAATAATGATTCCACCAGATACATATCCCAGCAAATGGTTAAAATCTGTCAATGTATTTGCTACTTTTGCAGACTCTTTCACCTCACGAACTCCCGTGATGGAACGTAAATATTTCACCAGAGAATTCTGCATGGATACATCATTCAGGTAAATCTGATAATGTGCCGAGTTTGCAAGTGGGTTATCCGTAAATCCTTTGGCCAGTTCTTCTTTTCCCTGAAAATATACTTTCTTGTATTCTTTCCACGCTTCCTCTGCAGATACATATTCCATTTTTCGTACTTCTGCGCGCTTGCCGATTTTATCGCCAATCTCCTGAATATCAGTCTCGTCAAGTCCTTTGTCAAAGAACACTGTAACCGAAACACCTTTTTCAATAGAATGTACGGTAGACGTAAAATTCGTTATAATAATATAAAACAGACCAAACATAAAAATACATGCTGCCATCGTGGCAATCGATGCAAGCGAAAACATCTTATTGCGCCATATATTTTTAATTCCCTGCTTGATGGAATAAAAAAATGTATTAATCCTCATCGTAATCATCACCTTGCTTACTATCGCTGACAATAGTGCCTTTCTTAACTGTTATGACTCGCTTTTTCATAACTTTGACAATTTCAAGGTTGTGCGTAACTACAAGAACCGTAGTTCCCTTGTTATTGATTTCTTCCAACAGTTTCATGATTTCCCATGCATTATTATTATCAAGATTACCTGTCGGCTCATCTGCAAGCAGGATATCCGGTTCATTAATCAATGCCCGTGCGATTGCCACTCGCTGCTGTTCTCCTCCGGATAACTGTTTCGGGAAAGAACGGTACTTTGCAGCCAGTCCGACCATAGACAACATCATTGGCACTTTCTTACGGATATGGCTATTTGTCTCTCCGACAACTTTTTGTGCAAATGCTACATTGTCATATACGTTGCGGTCTTTTAGCAGGCGGAAGTCCTGAAACACAACGCCGATGTTGCGTCGGTATTTGGGAATCTGCTTGTGTTTTACCCTGCCCAGATTCTTGCCATCCACAAGAATGGTTCCTTCCGTAGGTTCCAGTTCTTTTAAAAGAAGTTTGATCAATGTCGATTTTCCGGATCCGCTGTCTCCAACGACAAAAACAAACTCTCCATCTTCAATTTCCAGATTTACATCATTCAGTGCAGGAATCCCTGCCGCATAAGATTTGCTGACATGTTCCAGTTTGATCATTTTTTCTCCTTTTAGTAGTCTAATGTCTCCATATATTTCATGTACTTAACTACCATGAGCGCAATCTTAAATGTGATTGCATCTTCAAAAATCCGAAGATCAAGTCCGGTACTTTTCTGTAACTTATCCAGACGATATACAAGTGTATTTCTATGAATATATAATTGTCTGGATGTCTCAGAAACATTCAGATTGTTCTCAAAAAATTTATTAATCGTAGTCAGAATTTCCTCATCAAAATCATCCGGTGACTTTCCACCGAAAATTTCTTTGATAAACATTTTACAAAGAGGAATTGGAAGCTGATAAATCAGACGCCCGATTCCAAGCTGGGAATAGGCTATCACATCCTGATCCTCAAAGAAAATCTTTCCTACGTCGAGAGCCATACGTGCCTCTTTATACGAACGTGATACTTCTTTTAGCTCATTGACAATTGTTCCATATGCAATATGAATATTACAGTTTGCATCCGATTTAAACAAGTTGATGATAACATCTGCAGTCTTGTTCAAATCATCATAGGTCTCATTTTCTGTCAGTTCTTTGACAACGATAATGTTCTTCTCATCTACCGCCGTGACAAAATCCTTGGACTTTCCGCCAAAGAGACCACGAATTTTCTCCAATTCATTGCCATCCTTCTCACGATTTGTTTCCACTAAGAAAACAACCCTGCGCACCTCTGTCTCAATATGAAGCTTCTTTGCGCGATTGTAGATATCTACCAAAAGCAAGTTATCCAAAATCAGGTTTTTGATAAAGTTGTCCTTATCAAAGCGTTCTTTGTACGCAACAAGAAGATTCTGAATCTGAAAGCTCGCAATCTTGCCAATCATGTACACATCCTCACTGTCCCCACAAGCGAGGAGAATATACTCTAACTGGTGATCGTCAAACACCTTGAAAAACTGACATCCGTTAACCACCTGACTATCTGCCGGAGATCCTACAAATGCCTGCGCAGGTGTAATAAACTGCTCTGCATCCGGAAAGGTTGCAGCAAGGATTTTTCCCTCTACGTCAATAACGCAAAGGTCGGTTCGTGTTATAGCTTTTAACCCATCAATTGTGTTTTGAAGTATTTGATTGGAAATCATAGTTTTCTCTCCTTATCCCCCAAAGTTTGTGATTTGCATAAACATCTCATATTATTTTAATGCATATCGACAAAAAAATAAAGAGGAAATGTACATTTTTCACGCATTTCCTCTTTTTATTTTTGGGTAACTTAGTTATTTTGTACTATAAATATTGACCAAATACCCTAAATCACTAAACTTCTTTCTGTTTTTCTTCCTGTTCATCACTGTGCCGGATCAATTGTTTCTCGAGTTTATGTGTACGAATCAGTTTATGGATTTTTAAAGCCAGTCGGCTTCTTTTTTTTCCAAGTTCAATTTTTCCAAGTCCGTACCACAACTCCGCAGATATTTTTTCCCGGTTTTCCATAAGAAAATGTTCCTGCTGAGGGCTTGGGATGATACTGAGAACCACATCCGGTGCCAGCGCATTAATTTCATTGATGACTGCATCCGTTGCTCCAGAACATTCGTCTAACGCTTCCATTCCCACGATGTCACATTTTGGATAACGGTCCGATATCCGCTCACACATTTGCTCTACCCTCTCCATTGAATCTCCAATGACAAACAATGTTTTATGATTGCGCTCAATTCTTTTCATCAATTCATAAAAGAAATCATGATGTTCAATTTCATGTCGCCGCTGATATGATCCTGCCCCTACAGCATCCAAAATTCCAGCTTCCGCAATCACAGTATGTTCTGCCATCTGCAAGGCATCTTTTATGACCTCGTCCGTCTCCGCCTGCATCAGTGTGTCCATATTTACTTCTTCAATTGTATGAAACCCTTGATCGGACATATTCTTTTCCACGTTCATAATGGTCTCACGAACCGAATAATTGTCCAACACAATTCCTGCAAAATCAATTGTTTTAATCATAGCTTTCATAGTATATCAAACTTGTATGCATTTGGCAACTCGCATATTTTTTCTATTTTCTGTTTTGTGCGACAATTTCAGTCATATTCTCCCATTATTATACATTTAGAAAGTCAATAGTTTTTCTGTTCTTTGACAAAATCCGTCAAATTTTATGATATGTATACAAAACAGTTGTTTGTTTTTCAACAAAAAAAGCACAAAAAAATGGGGCTGAAAATGTGGATAACGTGTATAACTCCGTGTATAACTTCATTTTATGGCATTTTTCGAGGAAAAATTGTGGATAACTTTTCCACATGTTTTCCCCACATTCCCCAGAAACATATGTTCCGGCCCCATTTTTTGTGCATTTTGCTTTTTCTTTATTTCTCTATACGTTTTTATGCAAACATTTATTACAGCTGGCAGGTAACAATTTCAGAAAATTTGCTTTGATATACTTTTTTTCCATATTTTCTGTAAGAGCAGATACGATAATCTGCGGTTGTCACATTATTGTCCTGTGTATAACTTGTAATGTCAGCGCCTTCTACTTTTGCTACCATCTGATAATCTGCATCATTTGCAGTTTTCCGTTCAATTATATAGCCATCTGTATGCTCCGTACTTTCCCATGTGATCTGCACAGTTCCCTGTTCCGCAGTCACCTTTAGATTTTGTGGTGTATATAAAGTTTCTAATGCCGTAACTTTTACTATGTTGGACGCATCCGTGTAAGTTACTTTCTTTCGCCCATTATGATAACCTGCGATCATATAGTAATAGGTAGTACCTTTTTTTGTTGTTTTATCCACGTAGTCAGTTTCCGATTCATCCCTTATTGTTGCAATCTTTGTGTAAGAAAAAACTCCTTGCGCTCTACGATATACACGATATCCATCCATTTCATCCATAGCATCCCATTGAAGATGTACATTACCATCCTCATCGGCTTGTGCACTTTTCAGCACCGGTGTATCTTTTTCAACAAGACCATAGTATTTTGCAAGCCCTTTTGCATCTGCTTCTCCAAGCTTTTTCAACTTATCTGCCGAGCTGAAAAATTTAGAACAATCAGACGAATTACTTACAAAAGCATGTTCTACAATCAATCCCGGAAATCCGCTCAGCTTACTTTGGCGTATCACACTGTAATAATCACTTTTACTCTTATTCGGATATTTGCTTCCGTTCTCTGTATTGCGATAATGGATACCATTATTTTTTATTCCTAATGAAACAAGTTCCTTTTGAATATAAGATGCCGCGTTCCGCCCCTCTTTTCCAACTTTTGTATTATAATTTATATTCGGATAGTAAACACTTACACCATTCATTTTTCTGCTAAAAGATGCATTATTGTGTAAGGCTACAAATATATCTGCCTTCCGGTCCTTCGCATACCTTACACGACCACCAAGTGTTACAAAATAATCACTTGAACGTGTCATATGCACCTGCACCCCGGCATATTGTTCTAACTTTGCTTTACATGCCTTGGCAATTGCAAGATTTAATGTTTTTTCCCGATACCAGCGTCCACCCCAGTAACATGTCGCACCACTGTCATGTCCCCCATGTCCCGGGTCTAAAACAATTACAATTGGTTTCTCATATACATTTGTTTTTGCATAAACAGTTGTCTGGTTCATTGATAACAGCATTCCAACGATAAGCACAATTGCCACAATGCTTCTTTTAAATTTTTTCATAAAACTCTTTCGTATCTCCCTTCCTATTTCACTTTCATCTTTACCACTGTTGAAAAGCTTCCATATAATTTTTTCTTTCCACTCGTCTTATATGCCCGCACTTTGTATTTATATGTAGTTCTCTTTTTCAGATTCTTATTCGTATAAGACACAGTCCCTGCACCTTTGATTGTTTTGACCTTGTCATATTTTCTGGTAGCTGTATTATAACGATAAATCTGATATCCGGACACATTACTTTGTTTTGTCCATTTCAATGTTATGGAAGAACTTTTCATTGTAAGTTGCAATCCTTTTATCTGTGCAGGTTTTGTATCTGCTCTCTTGATATCGGAATATGCACCATATATATTCTTTCCATTGGAAGACGCATATGCACGTACTTTATATGTATATTTTGTAGCACTTGAAAGACTTCCATTCTTATAAAGAACGTTCTCCGCTCCCTTTATTGTCTTAATTTTTCCATATTTTCCGGTCGATGTATTCAAACGATAAATGCGATATCCATCCGCACCTTCCACCGGTTCCCAACTTAGTTCAAGTGCTGTGTCCGAGACCGTCTCCACGGTAAATCCCTGAACTTTTTCCAATGTCTTTGCCTGCGTTTTTACACTTGTCTCTGCGGAATAATCTCCCCAGTAATTCACAGCATTGACCTGCTTATATGCACCAATTTTAAATTTGTATTCCGTGTCCTCTTCCAGGTTTTCAACGGTATATCCGGTTGTATCATTCTTTACGTCAGCAAGTTTCACATACTGCTGCGTGCTCTCATCATATTTGAAAATGCGGTAGCCATCTGCTCCGCTGACTGCATCCCACTGCAGAATTACATTATCATTTCCCGCTTTTGCAGTAACGTTCTTTACCTGTTCCGGAAGTGTTACTGCAGAAAGCACATTGGAATAACCACTATAATAATTAGTTCCTCCAATTGTCCACTGGCCCCTCACCTTATATTGATAAACCTGGCCGGCTGCAAGATTTTTATCTGTATAGCTGGTTCCTGTAACCGATTTTACATATTTATAGGAACCACTTGCATTGTCATAACGATATACTCGATATTTTTGTGCATCGTCCGTAGCATCCCAACTGAGCGTAACAGAACCTGCTGTATTGGATTTCATCTTCAGACCGGTTGTCTCGTCACTCATATCCTTATACCAGAAATCCACATCCAGATTCTTTGCATACCCATCCACTTTCCCACTGGACGAATATTGCCAGAAATCATAATCAAATGCTACATCCGCATAAGGTGTCCCTGATTTTGAATTACTGGTTGTTGTATTATTATATCTCGCAATCCATAAACCACAATCACTAAGTTCATCCGTATTAATATAATTTCGAATCCAGGAATAAGATGCATAAACACATGCTTCATACCCCGCCTCTGTAATCGTATCCGCAAAGGCCTGACACACCGCAGTCTCTTTTGCTTTTGAAAGTGTTCCCGCTTTCAGTTTTTTACTGGTTCTTCCTGCTTCCCGATCCATAACGATTGGCATGGTCACATCCCAGTTATACTGATCCACCAGATCAAGAACATATTCCGCTTCCTCTACTGCCTCATCTTCCGTTACAGCCTGTGAGAAAATGTAGAGTCCGACATTCACATCATTGGCAAGCGCCGTCTGAATATGTGAATCCGCACTTGTATCTGTATAGATCGAACCATCCGAAGTATCGCGGGAAGCAACTCTCACAAACGCGAAATCAATTCCCGCATCATGTGCAGCAGACCAGTCAATCAACGTAGTCTTTTTTCCTCTTGCCTGCCACCACGACACATCAATTCCATTAAATAACTCACAATCTTCCAAATCCGACTTATGATAATATGTTCCGTTCGTATAATCGCTGACCGAAGTAAATGATGCCCCCCAAAAAGCCTGCGTATAGGAAGAAGCCCCCCGCATCGGCATATGATCTAACGTCAGTTGTGATGTGGCATTTTTCAATATCTGCCGATTCAGTTCGTTCTGCGCAGAAACAACATCCATTTCATCCTCTATACTCTGCCCCATAACGCCATCGAGCTGTTCCTCGGCCTTCACCGGTTGTGGCTGTACTGCCAACGCCAGCAAAGAGGCGGCAAATATTCCTGCTCCTATCCATTTCATTCTCTTTATCTTCAATGATATATTCCTCCGTATTTTCCCAAAAAATGCTTTTATCTGTATCTTTTATAGTACCTTCTTTCTGTCTTACGTGTCAATGGATTGTCCTATATCTTCATAGAAAATTAAAGAGGCTGTAGCGATGTGCTACAGCCTCATAATCAGTTCTTATTCACTTTAGAAAATTCTTCTTACTGCAAGAATTGTTCTGTAGTTTGCCGGAGAGCTAAGTTTGATACCGTCTCTTGCGTTACTAGCATGTACAATTGTGTTATTTCCAATGTAGATTGCCACGTGTCCGCTGTAACATACAATGTCACCCGGCTGCATCTCGGAAGTACTTACTCCATATCCTACACTTCTCAAAGCACTAGAGCTATGTGGAAGACTTACACCGAACTTTGCATATACTGACATAACAAATCCAGAACAATCAGCTCCATTTGTTAAGCTTGTACCACCATACACATATGGGTTTCCAACAAACTGGCAAGCATAGTTTGCAACTGCCGAACCATTTGATCCGCTTGGTGCAGAGTATGAACGATCTGAAGAACTATTGCTTGATGATGAGCTAGATGAAGAACTACTGCTTGATGAGCTGTTGGAAGAACTATTTGTTGCATTCTCCTTCTCGCTTGCCGCTGCAGCTGCAGCTGCATCCGCCGCCTTACGCTCCTCTGCTTCTTTCTTCAATCTTGCTTTTTCTTCTGCATTGGACTCTGCGTATGTGTATTCTGTTGATAAAGCCACATAATCAGAAGATACATATCCATCTCCATCTTCTGTGGAAACTCCAACCCATCCATCGATTGACTCATCCACAACAGTAAGATCATCACCTTCCGGAACAAGTCCGATCACTTCTGCTTTCTTAGAAGCTTTGGTACGAACTTTTAAAGTCTCAGTATTGACAAGTGCTACTCTTCGACCTGCCTTCTTTGCAAGTTTCTCATCGCCAACCTTGACATAATCACTACTTACATATCCGGTAACAGATCCGGATTTGATCTTGTACCAGTCACCTTTCTTAGAAAGGACTGTTCCAACATTTTTTGCATATAACTTTCCAAGAGCCTTGCTCTCTGCAGATGCTTTCTTTCGAATATATACAAAATTATCAGCTGTCGACACAGCAATGTCTGCATACTCAGATGCTACAACCGGTGTCTCATTCTCCTTTACTTCAGGCTGTGCGCTGGCAACAACAGCTTCATCCTCAACAGTTGTTGCACACTCGCTCATGGCAAGTGAGATACCTGCGGTCGGTAATACCGACGATGTTACAATGTTTGTAGTATAACTGGTAATTCCTGCAGTAGGCGCTGCGACAACCCCAACGGTAAAATTGCCAACGGTCAGTGCCCCAACTAATCCGCATGCTGCCAATTTTGTTAACGTTTTACGTTTCATTTTCTCCTCCAATTTGTAAGTTTCTTTTAACGAACTATCGTTTGTTACGAATTTATTACAAATGTTACGGTGCTATTATAGCAAAGCCCCCCGTATGTGTCAAGCCTATACATGGTACC
Source organism: Lachnospiraceae bacterium (assembly GCA_902363675.1). Lineage (GTDB taxonomy): Bacteria > Bacillota > Clostridia > Lachnospirales > Lachnospiraceae > Roseburia. The sequence goes on from CABJAV010000039.1 coordinate 15,947, forward strand.
AAAGGACCATTTTCCCTTGATTTTTTTAATTTTTTATGAAATAATATTAAGAAATACAAAATGATTGCAGGAGGTATTGCCAATGGATATCACAAATGTCAGTTCTGCACTCAGTGCCCTGCAATTTTCCGATACTTCTTCCCTTACGCAGTCTGTAAGCATGAAGATGTTGGACAATGCATTGGACATGAATGCCACAATGAGTGACGGAATTACCAGGATGATGGAAAATTCCGTATACCCAAACTTAGGCGGAAATATTGACATTTCTGTTTAAAAATCCGTATTTGTTTCAAAAGTATTACGAACAACAAAAAAGTGTGCATATTTGCACACTTTTTTGTTACGCATTTTTATGATTAAAGGGTCAAAAGACCTTTTGACCCTCATATCATTTTTATTTCGTTGCAATCGCTTCGATCTCAAGCATAACATCTTTTGGAAGTCTTGCTACCTCTACACAGCTTCTGGAGGGAAACGGTGCCGGGAAAAACTCGGCATACACTTCATTAATTGCACCGAAGTCATTCATTTCCTTAATGAATACCGTTGTCTTAACGACCTTATCCATACTTGTTCCCGCTGCCTCTAACAGATTTGACAAATTTTCAAAAGCCTGTTTTGCCTGCGCAACAGATCCCTCAGGAATTTCTCCTGTTGCTGGAACTACCGGGATGATTCCGGAAGTATATACCATTCCATTTACCTCAATTGCCTGTGAATATGGTCCGATTGCAGCCGGAGCCTTATCTGTACTGATTACATTCTTCATTTTGTTTTCCTCCTGATTCATAAGGACATCCGTCCATTTAAATTTGCCTTATCATAGGCTTATGCCGTCATTATACTTAATTTTTCCGGATTTTTCCACCATCTAATGTAATTTTTCTTTCTTTATACAAACGACCAATTGCACGTTTGAATGCAGCCTTACTCAATCCTGTCTCACGTTTGATTACTTCCGGGCTTGCCTTCTCTGAAAAAGGAAGTACTCCCGCATAGGAATCTAAAAGTTCTAAGATCTTCTGCGCATCAGCATCCATCTGAATATATGCCTTTTCCCGAAGTGTAAGGTCAAGCTTTCCGTCGGGCTTGACTGCGGTGATCTTTGCCTCGATCACATCTCCCACTTTCAGAAAACTGTGATCCTCCGAAACCGGAATACGTGCTGAATATTTATCATCAACCGCCACAAAAGTTCCAAAATTATCGGAAAATTCATACACTCGTCCCGTCACCGTATCATCCTTTTTATACGGTGAATCTTTTGAAAGAAGATCATACAATCCTTTCATGCTTGCGCAAAGACGTGTACTTTTATCAATATATAAAGTAACAAGCACTTCATCTCCTGCTTCCACATGACTGGTCATCTCTTTATATGGAAGAAACAGATCCTTTTCAAGCCCCCAGTCAAGAAACGCACCGATTTTTCCCACTTCTTTCACAACAAGTGGTGCGTAGCCTCCGAGTGTAAGCTTCGGGGTATTGGTTGTAGCGATCAGACGGTCCTTGGAATCCTTATACAAAAATACGCGAATCTTCTCTCCGGTTTTTGCATTCTCCGGCACCTGTTTTGCCGGCAAGAGCACATGTGTCTCACTCGTCAGATCTTCCGCAAGATATACACCGAAATCTACTTTTTTCACATAGTATAATTCCTGATATTCTCCTAATTTCATTCTCTACTCCATTCTCTGAATTTTTACTGATTGTAACGATTCAGAATTTCTGTTTTTATTCTATCAACGATTATGCAAAAACGCAATCACAGCATACGCACGTCCGTTTTCTCCGCACAGGGTAACAATTGTTTTGTCCTGCATCCGGCTCACGCGGGGAATCATAATATCTTTTACGACCGCCTCTTTCTTATATTCCACCCGGATTTCTTCAAACGTGAAATCTTCCGGAAGATACGAAAGCGCCACCTGTACATAGCGGCTGTTGTTCATATGATGATTCGTGTCTATAAAATAAGGGGGCACAACAAAAGGTTCTTTTTCTTCGTATTCATCCGGGACTTCAATCTTACGTGTACTGCAGTCCATTGGAAGTTGTGGCTCCAAGCCATACAAGTCTACCATCTCCTGTGGTACTTTTGTCGGGCGTCCTTTTTGTGTATCCATCAGAACCCAGATGGAATTTGCATATGCCAGCCGTTCCCCATTTGCGTCGTTCATCACAAAATTACGCATTCCATAAAAGCTCTTCATTCCATATGCCCAGGTCTGTGTCGTTACCATATCTGCAAGCTTCGGCATGCGATTCAGACAGATCTGCCAGGATGAAAGTACCCACGCCAGATGATGATCCGCCAGATAATCTACTCCAATGTGCAGACTTTCCGAATGAAACACACTGCAATCCTGAAAATAATCCATCAGTGCAAGCCAATTCAGTGTTCCTTTGGAATCCACTTCACTATAACGAATTCTGCTGTCAAAACTATACATTTGTGCCCTCCCTGCATGATTGTAAAAAAAAAGAACTTCCAACGAAGTTCTTAAAAGCTGGCCCACAAGGATTCGAACCTTGAAATGACGGAGTCAGAGTCCGTTGCCTTACCATTTGGCGATGGGCCAATGTGTTGTTTCAACAATAGCTATTATACATACATAGGTACCTTGTGTCAACACTTATTTTTAAATTTTTTAAAAAATTTGAACAGTTTTGTCAATTAACGCATATACCGCATCTTCCCCCCACTCCATTTGTGCGGTTCCATTGGTCTGTTCTGTGATTTCTTTATATAAGAAATCTTTCTGTTCTACCGGAACAAGAATAGTCAAAACTACATCTGCCGCATACTCTGTATCCAGAATGGCAGTCTTCTGCTGTCCGAACAGATACTGTAACTTTCCAAGTCCATTATAATCCGTATGAATGATTAATTTCTTTCCCTGGCGTTTTTCGATAATTTTGCTGGCCGCAAGCCCTGCCTGGGTAGCAGACTGATACGCCCGTACCAGCCCACCAGTGCCAAGCAGTACTCCGCCAAAATATCTGGTCACCACGACAGCCACATTGGTAATGCCCTCCCGAAGCAATACATCCAGCATCGGACGGCCCGCCGTCTGCGCCGGCTCCCCATCATCGGAACAACGGGTAACTTCCTGCCGGCTTCCAATGACAAATGCAGAACAATTGTGTCTTGCATCCCAATATTTCTTTTTCATCTCATTGATAAAAGCTACCGCTTCCTCTTCTGTTTCTACCGGTCGTACCGTTGCGATAAAGCGTGATTTTTTTTCTACAATCTCACCCTCTCCGCCTTCATAGACAACGCGATATCCATTGGCTGTCGTTTCCATATCTCATCGTTCTCCTTGCGATTCTCATCGGTGGAATGCCATTATCCATCTCCAGATACCAAATGCTGTAAGCGATGGATCTAATTCCTCCGGTTCATCTGCCGGAGTATCCTCTCCCTCCTCCGGTGTCTGTGGTTCATCAATTTCACCATCTGCTGGATCTTCATCCGAAGGTTCCTCCGGGTTCTCCTCATCCGGGATGTAATTTTCATCGTGAACCGAGCATGTCTTATTCAGGAACTCTTTACTTGCACAATACGGATAATCTGCAGATCCCTGTGCTGCCCCTACAATAAATACTTTTGTCTGAATATCTTCTTTCGGACAATATGGTCCTGCAATTTCTCCGGATACTTTACAGATAGAGAGTACTTCATGATGATTGCATTCTTCCTTCGGGGTAGTGCCGGATGCAAAATACTCCGTATATTTTAAAGATCCTCTTGGATCATTTTCACAGACACCATCCTTTGGAAGAAGTCCGGATTTTGAACATACGGTAGCCTGTGTAATTCCTTTCGGTTTCTCAAAATCTTTGCTCTCAAGATTTTCATGCACACGTTTCATAACCGAGCGCCAGAGATTCTTTGGATAAGAAGTTCCTGCTCCACCCATCTGCTTGGAGTTGTCATCATAGCCCCCCCATACCACACAGGTATAGTATGGTGTAAATCCAGCAAACAACGCATCTCGATTGCTTGTTGTAGTACCAGATTTACCTGCCTGAACCATCCCGCTTCCAAAATATGCACGTGTTCCGGTTCCAGCTGTCATAACATCTTTCATTGCGTCAGTAAGAAGCCATGCAGTCTCTTCTTTCACAACACGGTGACGTTCCTTTGTCTTGGTATTATCCAAAATCACATTTCCATCATGGTCAAGTACCTGCGTATAAAAACTTGGTGCGATATATTCTCCCTGATTAGCGATTGCTGCATATGCACTCGTCAGTTCCAGATTGGTGACACCTTTTGTAAGTCCTCCCAATGAAATACCCAGGTTCTTGTCATTTTCATCCAACGTCGTAAATCCAAAATCTTCCGCATACTGATATCCAAGATCCACGCCGATATCCTGCAATGTTTTTACTGTAACAATATTCATTGACCGGGTGATTGCAGTACGTAAATTCGTAAATCCCTTGTAAGTGTGATCATAATTGTTATATGTCTTAGATCCTACTGTAAAAGGCGCATCGTCCTCCACAGATGCCAATGTCATTCCACCTGCATCCAAAGCCGGTGCATAGCAGGCGATAATCTTGAATGTCGATCCCGGCTGACGTGTGGTCTTTGTCGCACGGTTCCATGTTCTGTTTCCAGCTTTGTCACCGCGGCCTCCGACAATCGCCTGCACCTCTCCGGTACTCTGATCCATAATCGTCATGGCAACCTGTGGCTGTGCTGTGATAAATATATATTCGGAATTATCTACCAGCTTGTCCCCTTTTTCAAGGACATCCTTTTCATACTTTGCAATTGCATCCCGACAGGCTTCTTCCGAACTGTAATTAATGGAATAATCCTGATTCTTATTCTTTGCCTTATAATAAGAAAGCATTGTCTGGTTCGTATATGTTTTAAAGCTTCCATCTGCTTTCTTTACCTGGAATGAAAGAATAAAAGAATACTTCGTTCCAACTTCATAGTTGCCTGCATTGGCGACTTCCTCATCACAAATCTTCTGGATATCCAGATTCTGCGTGGATTTGATGGTCAATCCACCCTGATAGATTGCTTTGTACGCGTCACTTTCCGAATATCCTTTTACTTTTACGAGATCATTAAACACATCGTCAATAACCGAATCCACAAAATAACTGTTCATGGAAGTTTCAAATCCACTGTTGTGCTCCGAAATGCGGTCATAAACATCATCTGCCATAGCCTCATCATACTGCTTCTGCGTGATGTATCCCTGCTTTTTCATAGCATCCAGAACCATCTTGCGACGCTTTGCATTTTGTTTTGGATAAAGAATCGGATTATATCTGGACGGATTCTTTGTAATTCCGGCAATAACCGCACACTCCGACAACGTAAGATCCGACACATCCTTGCCAAAATAACGCTCGGCTGCTGCCTGAACACCTAACGTATTGTTTCCGAGGTTAATAGAATTGAGATAATTCTCAAGAATCCAATCCTTATCATCGACTTTCTTCTCCAATTCCACAGCGATATACATTTCCTGTATTTTTCGCTGCACCTGCCGTTCCATTTTTTCAATTTTGGAGATATCTCCGGTATTTTCACTTTCCCACTGCTCGGATAACACATTGTTCTTTACCAGCTGCTGTGTGATGGTACTGGCTCCCTGTGTAAAATCCATGGATTTCAAATCCGCCACAAGCGCGCGGGCGATTCCCTTCAAATCAATTCCGTTATGCTCATAAAAACGCTCGTCCTCAATCGCTACAACTGCGTGCTGCAAATCTTTTGGAATTTCGTCAAGCGTTACCGAACGACGATTCGAGCCTTCGGCCACGAGTGTTGCAATTTCGCTTCCATCACTGGCAAGTACCGTGGTGGAAAATCCGGTTGGTATAACATCTACCGCTGATATATCTGGTGCGGATGCAAGGATTCCCTTCACCGCTCCAACTACTGTGCTGACGCCAACAACGCCAATTATCAGTACACATATCAAAAGTATCTTTCCAAATACTACTCCGATTTTCCTGCGTACCTTTACCGGCTTACGATCTATCTGACGTGCACGACGTTTTATGGATGATTTTCCGTAATTCATGCCTGCCCCCTATTTCTATATTTTTACCTATAGCTTTTTTTATTATAACAAAATTTAACAACAATAGGAAGAATTATTTATCGACAAGCTTTTCTGCTTTCCTTTCTTATAGAATCATAAGTTTTCGATATGTTTCTATTCTTTCCCGTAATTTTTCTTTGTCCGGGTGTTCCTGTACGAAAGCAAAATCTGAAAAAATACGTTCTATTTCTCTCTGAACCTCCGGATATACACGGATATCCTCATCGTCTTTGATCTCGCAGGTCCGATAATAGTAATCCGCCAAAATACCACATGCGGCGAATTCCATTTCAATCTCTTCATCCTCAACTCCATCCCAAACAAAATCTTTTAGTGCACATAACGACATGTGAAATAAGTACGTACCTTCCCCACTCTCCAAATCTCCCGGAACAAAGCTTTCTTTTCCCGAAATTACTATTTTCTTTGTGCAATCACTCATACACAGTGAATCAAATATTTCCTCCAGAGATTCCTCAAAATATTCTATTTTCCACTGTTCCTGCTCATCCAGTTCCTCATACAATCCTTTTTCCAAAAGCAAAATTATTTCATCCAGTTTCCCGAAGATGTGAACTACCCATTGTCTAAAGCCAATGGGCTTCCTGCTTCGCAGACCTCGTTTCTACGTTCCACTCCGGTCGGAGCAGAACAAACATCCACCGGATGTTTTGCTCCCTACTATCTCCACAGGCGTTAATTCGGGCAGTCCCT
>CABJAV010000040.1 GCA_902363675.1 Lachnospiraceae bacterium
ACGACTAAATAAAAAATTCCCTTATTTCCCTTGCTGATTCCGCATAAGGTCAAAAATAAGGGAAAATACATATCATTTCACTATTTAAGGGGCTGGAAAGCCCGTAAAATAAGGAAAGTTCAAGAAATCTCTCCACAAATTCCGATTTTCTTAATTCTACAAGCTTGAAGTTAGCGATTTCTTTTTCCGGTATTCTCTGTCCCACGGATTTCCTCATGATAGAAATAATCTACGATCACCGGATGCCCCTGCGGGACTCTGCCATAAGGCATTTCATTATCCACAAAGGCACAATCATACTTCTTAGCCATTTTCTCAGCTTTTACTTCAAGTGCTTCAAAGTAGCTGCGGTTATGCTTGTTATAGATCTCGTCGTAAAGTGGTACAAGATCAGGATATTTTCCGGCGATATAATCCATAATTGTCTTTTTGAAACCGCCTCGAAGATTGAGATTTTCGAGCCAGAACAGATCGCACTGATCCTTTACCCGCTCAAAGATTGCTTCAAAATCCGTGATACCGGGGAATACCGGGGATACGAAACAGACTGTACGGATACCTGCTTCATATACCTGCTTCATAGCAGAGATACGGCGCTCAATGCTCGAAGCAGAGTCCATATCGTTCTTGAAATTTTCATCTAGTGTGTTGATCGACCATGAAACGGTTACACGTCCAAGCTTCTTCAGCAGATCAATATCCCGTACCACAAGATCCGACTTTGTGCAAATCAGAATATCTGCGTCACTGCCGATCAGCTGCTCCAGAAGTTTTCTGGTATTCCCGAATTGCTCCTCCTGTGGATTGTAGCCATCTGTCACAGAACCGATGACCACCCGCTGTCCGGCATATTTCTTCGGATTTTTAATTTCCGGCCAATGCTTCACATCAAGGAAAGTGCCCCATTCCTCCTTGTGCCCGGTAAAGCGCTTCATAAAAGATGCATAGCAATACTTGCAGGCATGTGTACAGCCCACATAGGGATTGACCGAGTAACCGCCTACCGGCAGACTAGACTTAGTCATGATATTCTTTGTTTCCACCTCACGAATGAGGATTCCATTTATTACTTCTTCCATGATTTCTGTACCTCTAACACTTTATTAAATTCTTCCGGCATTTCCTGAATCATATTTTCATCCCCTATGATAGGGACAAGGTCTTCCTTCATAAACACCGGGATGCCGAGCTTATGTGCCTGGTCCGCCAGAGACCATGCCCATTCCGGCTCCGTATGAATCTTCCTGCTCTGAGCTCCGGTCATGGTGCCGACAACGATCCAATTGATTCCGGAAAGGTCAACTGTGCCGGGATCGTCGAATAACGGCTCAAAGGTAACATGGTAATGTTTTGCTCTGACGTTTTTCCGAAGGGCGTCGATACGCCACAGTTCTGCTTTCCTCGTCACCGTAACGCCAAACCATGCGTTTTCCAGATCGGTATCAAAATCCAGCAAATCAGGTCGCTTGGTAAGGAACAGGAACTGATGCTGTGGATTTTCACGGATCTTTGCAAATACCTCGTCTCTCCATTCCAGCTTCCATCCGGAGAGATCGCTCATGCCGGTAAGAAGAAAGTTCTGCGGACGTTTCTTTTCCATCATCTTGAGCTTACCCGGAAAGAATTCAGGGTCAGCGAAATCATCAATCATATGCCAGCGTTTCACGTTGTTGCGGGCATAGCAATATGCACACCCCACTGTGCAGCCAATGACGATATTCATGTTCTGAATCTGATCTTTGATACAAATACTCATGACTTCTGCCACTCCTCAAGATTCTTTCTGATGCGGTCGAGGCATTCCTCAAACCAGGTAATTTCTTCCTCTGAAAAACCTTTGTAGTAAATACTGCCCATCTCATCAGATACAGAATCGTACTCGCCCTTTAAGGCATGTGCTTTCTCAGTCAGAAACAGGAGCGTTTTCCTTTTGTCCGTTTCAGACTGAACACGGCTTATCAGCCCTTGATTTTCCATTCTTTCCAGCATCGTAGTAAGAGATGTTATCGCTAATCCGCATTTAGTCGAGAGTGACCTGATTGAAATACCATCCTCCTGCCACAGCACATAAAGAATACGCCCTTGGGCTCCATTAAACGCATCAATATTCTTTTCACTGAGAATCTTCTCGAAAATCCGGTCTCCAAGCTGTTTTATTTTGGTGACAAGAAATCCTCCATTCATTTCCATACAAAAGCTCCTATATAGTAGTTTATTAAAAACATACTATATAGGAGCTTTATTGTCAACAGTTTATATGTCTTAATAGGTAAATTCCGTTTTTTTCAATTCTCCAAACTTGAAGTTAACTAATGAATGCCATTTTATCAGTCGGCCATGATCTCCTGAGAGCCACATAGGAGATTAAAAAGTTTGCAAGCCAACCAGCTGGTACAGCAAGCCAGACAAAGGCAATGCCGAAACGCGGTGCACAGATCAGGGCAACGGACAGACGAATCGCAAGGTTCACCATGTTTGCAATGAGGAACGGACGCATAATTCCGAGACCGCGAAGAACTCCATCGGTTGCCATCTTGATACCCATGAAGATGAAAAAGTAACCAATCCACCTCATATAATCACCAGACACCTGATAGGCCAACGCCGTTCCGTCTTTTCCTAAGAACAGCGAGGAGATCTGCGTGTGTAGCGTTTCAATGACGAGAAAGGCAAGAACGGCAAAGCACACGTCCAGCACCAGCGCCGCATGGTAGCCTTTTTTGATGCGTTGGGGTTTGCCTGCGCCAAGGTTTTGGGAAACAAACGGCGAAACCGCATTGCCGATGGATACAAAGATCAATGAAAAAACATTTTCCACCCTCATCGTTGCTGTATACCCGGCGAGTGCCTGTGTACCGAAAGGATTTACCACTGCCTGCACAATCATCATACCGATGGACACTGTGGACTGCTGTAAAACCGACGGCACCGCAATGCGAAGCATGGAATACAGCTCCTGCCGTTCAAACCTGTTAAAGGGGCTTTTATATTGCTGCATCCGTGCAAAGAAAATCAAAAACGAAAACACTGCGGAAATTCCCTGTGCAATCAGGGTTGCAATAGCCGCACCGAACACACCGAGACCTAGCCCGGCTACCATCCAAAGATCCATTAAAATATTCAGGATGGACGAAAAAATCAGCAGTCCTAGAGGAATTTTAGATTCGCCGATTGAGGTGAACATGGTAGAAAGAATGTTATACATAAACAGAAACGGAAAGCCCACAAAATAGACCCGCAGATACAGTACTGCATCATCCAGTATGTCGGCAGGGGTTTGCAGTCCACTCATCAGCGAGTTGGCGAAGAAAAAGCCAAAAACACCAAGGACTATACTTAGAAGCAAAAAGCTAATCAAGGAGGTTGACACGATTGTTTTCATTTTGCCATACTCCCTGGCTCCGAAATAACGGCTCACAAGCACACCGGCTCCAACACCGGCTCCCAGTGCCACACAAATGAACACATTAGTCAATGCTGCACTTGCACCGACAGCTGCAAGTGCGGAAGAACCAACAAACTGGCCGACAATAATAGAGTCGGCCATATTGTATATTTGCTGAAAAAAACTTCCAAGAATCATTGGCATTGCAAAAACCGTCAACGCTTTGAGGGGCGTATCTGTTATCAAATACTCATCTTTCGACATTATCATATTCCTCCATGGTATCTTGTATCGTGGTATCCCATTCACTTACCTTCTCAAAATCCGATTTGTATATTTCTATTATACCATCATGAAAATAAAAATAGTTCGTAAAATACATATTTTACGAACTGTTTGTATTTTTGGTCAGTTTTGCAAACTAGAATTTATCTATTAACTCTCTTAACTTTCCCCTATTTTCAAGGCTTCCCGCCATTGAAAATTCTATATATGTATCCTTTTCCCTTGTTTTTGCCCTTATGGGATAATTACAAGGGAAAATTCATTATTCAGTTGTTTAATCGTTGCCTGCCACTTTATCAAGAAGTCTTGCGGAAGTCCGCTTTGCTTCCCTTGTAGCATGGGCATAGACATTCATGGTGGTACTCACGTCTGAGTGTCCTAACAGTTCCTGCACATCCTTAGGCTGAGCCCCGTTGGATAAGAGGTTTGTCGTGTAGGTATGCCTTAATGTGTGGAAATGGAAACCTTCAAGCTCCGGTACTTTTCTTCCTGCTGTCCGGCAGGCTGTTTCTATGGTTGCCGGAAGTTCCAGACAACCATCCTCCCTTAAGCATACAAAGAAGATTTCGGTGTAATCTTCCGGCACATTCTCTGTCATTCCCAAATGATAATACTCGTAATGCACCCGATTCTTTTCCATTACTTCTCTGTAAAAATTCCGCTGGTAGAGTTCCCCATACTGAAAACGGTTTTTGTGCTGTTCCTTTTTTGCATTCCTCAAAATATCTGCGAGGGTATCGCCAAAGTCAACAACCCTGATCTTTTTCCACTTTGTCGGACCGATTTCGTGCTTATGGGTAGCACCATTGTAGCGGATGCTCCTGCGTACAGTGAGATACTGTTCTTCAAGGTTGATATCCTGCCATGTCAGACCTGCTACCTCTCCAAGTCTGAGACCTGTAAAGTATGCTATCTGAACCGGAAGAATCGCATCCCCACTTCGTTTTCCAAGCTGTTCAATCAGTTTCCGGTACATTTCAAAGGAAAACGGTTTAACCTTGTCTCTGTCTGTGGCTGTTTCATCCGCAAACAAATCTGTTTCTTCCTTTTTATGCCTCATCACCACATACTGCATTGGATTGAAGGTAATAAACTGTTTCGGAAATACCGCAAACCGGAATGACTGTTGCAATACTGCTGAAAATGACCTTACATAATCAATGGAATATCCTTTTGATATAAAATCTCCCACAGTGCCTCCAAATGAGAGCAAATCCATAAACTCCTGCAGGTGTACCGAAGTCACCGTTTTCAGTTTCCTTTTGCTGATAGGGTGTTGTTTGATTCTCCCAATTGTCTGAAGATAATTGCCAACCGTTCCATTACTCAATGTGCCTGTCTTTAATTCTTCCTCAGCCCACAGGTCAAGCAACTCTCCGAGTGTGATGTTTTCAGCCTTTGCAACAAACCGCTTGGCTTCATAATCCTCCATTGCCTGCCTCAACAGCTTTTCCGTCTCGCTTTTGTTTTCCGTACCTGCAAATTCCTTCTGCACCAGATTACCGCTTGCATCTTCCACATAGAAGCGGTAGTACCATTTCTTGCCTTTCTTTCTTACAGAACCTTTTGCCATAATCGTTACTCCTTTCGATATCGACAATCGGAACTGATGAAATGCTTTCTGCGTGTAAGTATATCATAACTCCGGTTGTCTAATCTATACCGGTTCGGAGTCTTTCTCTGAAAGAAGATTTGCAAGCCTTACGGCTGCCGTTTCGGGATTCTTGGAATAGAGCCTTACAATGTCGCCCATGTCGTTCAGTGCGTTTACCGTATGGGTGATTTCCCTAAGGAACATAATCTCATTATATTCCTGATTGGATTCAAACCCCATTACTTTTGCAATTGTGGCATCTTCCGTATTCCCTTTAAAATTCTTACAGGCATATTGAAAGGAATCAACGAATAATTCGTATTCCTTCAACATCAGCAGCAGTAAATCTTTGGAAAAATCCGCTTCGTCTGCCTTCATATCATAAGGCAGTTTGGAGAGAATGGAAGTCATGGTATCACGAATCTGTAATTCCCTTTTATCCGTAACATCACTTGTCATTTCTTCCGTCTCGCCCTTCAGCCACTCCACTGATACATGAAGTGCTTCCGACAGACCATCCAGAACAAGCTTCTTGGTGTTGTCAATCGTTCCTGCCTCATACCGCTGTATGGTGGAAGCGGTAACTCCCATCTTTTCTGCTATATAAGGCTGGTTGACACCTAATTCCAGTCTGCGTTGTTTTGCCCTGCTACCGATTAACTTGCGTAATTCTTTATCTTTCATTCTGATACGCCTCCTTTTTCGGTATGGCTAAAGTATAACACAGTAAAAGTAGCATTGCAATATGCAAGTTAATAATTACTTTTAAAATTTCGTAACGCTTGACAAGAAGATATAAAAGTTATATAGTAGGCATAGTTACAAAATTGCATTATGCAATTCAAGAGGAGGTGTTTTAATGACAGAAGTGAAGATTGCACTGTCCATTGAGGAAGCTGCCGACTATACGGGTATCGGCAGAAATACCCTGCGGAAACTGGTAGAATGGAAAAAGCTTCCGGTATTGAAGGTAGGACGGAAAGTCCTTATCAAAACGGATATGCTTGAAAAGTTCATGACCGCCAATGAAGGCAGGGACTTAAGGGACAAAGGAAATGTCAGAGCTGTCACAAGAAATGTGACAAATTAAATAGGGACAGTCCTAAGACCATCCCTAAGGTATGTATCTGACCGAAGCCATGATATACCTACACGCAAATAGATTATACCATGTGCTTCCTCTAAGATACAACCGGAAATTTAAGAAGTGGGGAAGAAACTTTTTTATACAAGCCCTCGGCGTTTGAGAGCGAAATACACCCCTCGCACAAATCTTACGATTTGTACTCTGTGTATTTCGCCCTGCTGGGAGCTTTTCGCCGACAGGCGGATATGTTCGTAGACAGGCTACCTATGTAGCCTACTCACTTTCACATTAGAAAGTTTCCCATCCTCATTTCTTGCAGCTTCGTACTTGGCAGATACGGAAAGGAGGAAGCACATGCCAAGAAATTCATTTATTCAGATGACGAAGCTCCACAATGTCCGGGGAAGAATTTATTATATTTCAAGCCCAAAGAAGCAGGAAAATCTGTATGCGGTATATGAAACCACAGACCGTAATTTTGGGACTGACCTTGCAAAATATAATCAGGCAGAATTTAAAAAAAACGGTACGGAGGGGAAATGTATTGAGGCAAGGGAATTGATCATAGCCCTGCCGGAATCTTTTACGGAGTATCCTCCAGACAGACTGTTGCAGATATTTACAGACCATTTCAGACAGACTTACGGAACGGACTGTATCGCAGCCCTGCATCACAATAAGCGGAAAACCAACTATCACATCCATCTCATTTTTTCGGAGCGTACACTCTTGGAACAGCCCATAGAAAAGGTTGCCACCCGCAATATGTTCTATGACGAAAAGGGAAATCATGTACGCACCAAGAAAGAGATACTTGATGAAGAAGGAAATATCCGTAAAAGGTGTAAGGTGATTCACAAAGGTGAGGTATACAAAAGACAGATTTTCTCTATTAAGGATAAACACTTCAAGGCTGAAAATTTCCTTGATACCGTCAAGCAGGATTATACCAATCTTATCAATCAGTATGTGTGGGATAAAAGCCAGCGGTTAGAAGTTTTTGAGCGTGGCGGTATGTATCTTGCCACCAAAAAGATTGGTAAGAACAATCCGAAAGCCACCGAGATTGAGGCAGACAACAGTAAACGCACCTTGTGGAATCAGACTGTTGACAGAGCGATTGTAACGGGTGTTTCCAAGTCAGAAATCATGCAGATAAAAAAGGAACGGATAACGGACAAGATTGTGGAATCCGTATGGCTTTACGGAAACAGACCGAATCTGTTATCTTCCATTATCGGTACTGCCATTGCAGTATTAGAACTGTTAATCTCCAAAGTATTTCTCAAAACTCTGGAACTTGCAGACAAAGTGATTTCCAAAGAGCTTGAGGCAGAACCGGAAGCAGTTTCTTACAAGCACTTATGCGAGATTTATCAAAAGCTGCAGGAACAGAATAAAGCAATTTTTGCACTTGAGAAACAGCGAAGTGACCTTGAAATTGAACTGTCCGACAGCAAAGGTATCTTCAAAGCAAAAAGGCGTTCCGAACTTTCAACAGAGATAGCCGGATTGGAGGAACGTATTTCCCGAATGAAAGCCCGATTATCCCATATCGTAAAGGAATACGGGTATCAGAATGCGGAAGCCTTCTACAAAGCATTTCATAAGTCAGAGACAGCTTATGGGGATTATCAGGACAGCCTTAAGAATTGGAAACAACGGTATGGAGAAAAGCCACAGTCTCTACACGATAGGCTTATATCTAAGAAACAGGACATAAAGGAGCGAGAGTTAACAAGACCATATTCTCCACCAAACCGTGGAAGGAGTAGATAACAAACGAAGGGAGGCAATTGCCTCCCTTCGTTTGTTATCTCTCCGTAAAAGACTGGAATTTCACCCTCTCGCATAAAGATACAAATTATTTTTTTATTTCCTTATCATATATCTTTTTTGAGTATACCACAGTTACAATTGTTGCTAATAATAAATAAATCAACATAAAGATTGTGCCAGTCATCCCACTTGTAAATACGGTTGTAATGATAGTCAATAACCCCGTAATAATAATACATATTGCACCAAAGCGGTTACTCTTTCTCCATGTATTATCATTGTGCATACTCCAAACGGTTCGAACTCCCACTACTACATTTCGTTTTGCCTTTGTCATAAAATTTCCTAATACAATAAATATAATACCACACAAAATACATGAAACTTTTGCAATGTCAATAACCGCATGTTCACCACCTGCATTTGCCTGTATCCAAGAAGAATAAAGAATAAAATAATGCATAATCCCGAACATGATTGCTTGCGAAATTCCTACAACACATAATACCTTTGCAGAAGATTTTGCTTCCATCTGTTCCTTTTCTGTATTTGCATTTTTTGATTTTTTCTCAAACACATAGATTAGCAAGTGCCAAAACAGTGTAATAAACAAAATAATTACCGGAAAAATAAAGCTTTCTGTTTTACTTCCCCATCTGTCAGTGTTTCCCTCCAAGTCATGATGCATAGGTATAATATCAGGCATAAACTGTAGTACAACACTTGTAACTACAACTGGTATCATTGCTACTATCCACATTATTTTTTTCATACTTTTTTTCCTCCAAACTGGTTAACCCATATAATTAATTCATCGAAAACCGTAGTGTTGATTTCATAATAAACAAAGTTTTTCTCTTTATATTCAGATATCAAGTCTGCGTTTTTAAGTAATTTTAAATGATAAGAAAGAGCAGCCGGTGTAATCTGTAATTTTTCAGCAATCTCTCCGGCATTTAATCGTTCATTTCTCAACATAATAAGAATGTCTCTTCGCTGGCTATCTGCCAATACTTTAAAAATGTTAGTTTCTCCCATATCTTTTACCTATTTAAAACTTTCTTTAAATAGATTTTAGCATGCTATTTGTTTTTGTGCAAGAACTATTTAAAAATAATTTTAAATAGAGGGGATACACTGAAAAATCAATGTGTCCTCTCTATTTACCTTAAGGCAAAATTCAAACATCTAGAAACTTAAGATTCCTGCCTCTTATTATGGAATAACCGTACGTTCTATATATTTTTCTGGAATTTTTAGTACTAGACCTCTATCATGATATTATATTAGCAAAATCACCACGTATCTAAACGATCCTCTGCATCAACCCATACTTGCATTTCTCCATCCAAGTATAATCTTGCATATTCTAATGGATTATCAATAGCCAAAGCATTCAACGAACACTGGGAGCCGGGAGTAGTTCTCAATCCTTCCTCTGCCTTATTGCAATCAATTCTAAGCACTACATTTTCAAACGTGGTTACATCTATGCTATTACATTGCGGATTATATCTTGCATAAATCAATCTCATATCTTATCTGTCCTTTCCTTAATTTTCTAAAAGTTTTGAAAGCATTTCAATCCGTTCTTCCTGCCATTTTCATTTCATGTTATAATTTGTTACTGGATTTTCTTTCCCTTAATTTTGCCCTTGTGAGCATTCGTAACATGAGGGAAAAGGATATAACACAAGGGAAAGCGTAAGGGCAAACTCACTCGCTACAAATTTAGCATTTTCAAGGGGTTGCGGACTTCACGAGGATAAGATATAACAGTTAATAAATGTTATGAATTAAGTCAAATCAAAACTGGAATTTGCCTCTCTGACAAACTTGAGTACTTTTACCTTTTCTTCAATTTAGGCGAGCCAAAAGTTCTATCTTCGACATCTGCGTTATACTTCAGTTTATATGCACCCTCTCCATTTTGAATTGCCTTTGTAATCTCAGATATTTCTTTTTCAACATCTTCTAATATCGCATACCATCCCAAAATAATTGTATGTTCACCCCAAAAAGTAACTTTATCAACACCATTTAAAATATATTTTGGTTCATCTTTCCCAGGCCATAAAATAGGAGATGTTTTTACAGATTTGCAAAACACTACGTTTTTATTATCATATGTAGTTATAGCAATTTTTCCTGTTGGAGCATATACAACACTTTTTTCTTCTGTTTTCTCTTTTTCTTTCATAACGGTTACATCATTCAATAGATAATCAATGGAAATATTCAAAGTCTTTGATATTACAAGTAATTTTTCTGTTTCAGGATAACCACTATCCGATTCCCACTTCGAGATTGCTTGTCTTGAAACGCCTAATATTTCAGCCAATTCCTCTTGTGTAACACCTCTCTGTTTTCTAACATTTTTTAAATTTTCTCCGAAACTCATTGTTTAATCCTCTTTTCATAATAATTGCAATCGCTTGCAAATAAAAAATAGCTCATTTAGGTTTATCTTTCCACCAACTTACTTTTGCATTTGCGCAACTTAAGGTTGCATTCCTTTTTTTATGCTATTTTCACCCCTTAGGAAACAGAAAATTCAAATTTTACGGTCTATTAGACTTTTTATTTACAGTTGTACTTTCGTTTCATTTCTCGTCTTGCCTTAATCTTTCCTAAAAGCCCAGAAAGATACATTGCAATCGTCAGATGACAATAACTTCTTCCACGATAACATTTCTTGCATCAACATTTCTCGTAATTTCAGGAATTCATTTATTCCATCATAAAATGTTGCTTTTTTCAATTTACTCTGAGCTAATTTATTCTTATCAGACCATTCTCGATTCATCTATCAATACCGTCCTAATTTGATATAATCCCCTAAAGCACTGAAATTAGAATTTTAGTTAAGTTTATACTCTTTCTCCAAGGCACGATGTCTTAAAACCATAAATGGCAAAGGGATAATACCTCCTCCCATCATAAATACCATTTCCAGCACCTCACTCGGCATAATGTAACCTAACCAAAATCCAAGTTCTATACATATTCCATAAACAATCCAAATAAAACCATGTTTTTTATTCCATTGTATTACATCAGAAATTTCTTCTTTCTTTGGTGGGGCAATAACATTATAAAATCCTACTGGATTTTCTTTTTTATTAAATTGAGAAATACCGATAATAACCATTATTACTGCCACAATCGATATAATAACTAATCCCATTATCATCTCTGCATTCATACTAATCACCAATCCTTTCGTTCCGAAAATAGGAATTTACCAATCCGACAAATTCAAATCTTCTGTTGCTTTCAATCTCTCCGCAAGACTGAAATTTATCTTCCTGTCAATGATTTTCCAACAACATAAACTCCAACCAGCATTTCTGCAATTGACAATCCCAATAGTAAGCCTGAAATAAAATCTTTAAAATTCGAACCCCCAAATGCATATGAAAGAGCCTGTAATGCAATACCCATTACAATAAGTATAATTCCATATAACAAATTTTTTTGTTTTTCCAGTTCTTGTGTTCTTCTTAGCAAATCTAAAATTTGTTCGTCATCATAAGTACGAACACTTTTTTCTTCTGACATCTCACCATCCATCAGTTCTGCTACTGTAACTTCAAGTTCTTCACACAAACTTTTTATAATGGAATAGTCAGGCATACATTTGCCAGTTTCCCATTTAGAAATAGTCTTATTGGATACGCCAAGCTTCTCTGCTAATTGTTCCTGTGTTAGATTTTTCTGTTTTCTCTTTAATGCTATAAATTTTCCTGTAACTAATTGATTCATATGTATTCCTCCATTCATTTGATGATATAAAGATACTTCTTTTATCATTAAAATAACATCCCTTGTAAGTAGAATATAGGTGGAATCTCTGTAAAATAGCCAAATATGTCATAGTAAACTCAACAGAAACTTCAAAGTTTCTGTTCCTTACAAACTTCGATTTATAGACTTCTCGTATATATATTTTACCACATACTTTTTCCAAAGGCACTGATTTCTCAACCCTTAATTTTCATCTCTGCTATTATACGTTCTTCCCTCTGTCTCTCTTCACAATAATCCCAGAAGTCTTTCAATGCTTCCTCATCCGATTTCCACGACAATGGTATAGAATCCAATTCATCTAATCGCTTCACAAGTTTGCGTACCTCTTCGGTATCGAGCTCCTCATCACTTGCCTCCATTACATAAAAATCCAGTTTTTCATTTATCATTCTGATTTCTTCTTCTTTGGTCATGTTAAAACCTCCCTACATTATATACATGGCACTTCTCGACAAATTCTTACAAATAACTACAAATTGGCCTATTTTCACAGTCCATTTTTATGTTGCTAGTAGTTGATTATAGACATAAACAATGGTATCCTTTAGTCAGTTATAAACATGATGAGTAGATATTATAAATGCAAGGAGAAAATGCTATGGATAGAGTAGAGAAAATGCTTGGAAGAATGAAATCAAGTAAATTATACAGATGTGTGGATTGGGATCCGGAGGGTAAGGCGAAGGATCTGGTAGATAAGTTCAACAGTGCTTCGAGGTCTGAGACTATGACAAGAACCGGAGAATATCTTGGAAAATTATTTGCACACATGGGAAAGGAGTGTTATATAGAGCCACCTTTTTATTGTGACTATGGAACCAATATACACGTGGGAGATTATTTCTATGCAAATACAGGGCTGATAGTTCTGGATCAGTGTGATGTCATCATTGGAGATCATGCATTTCTGGGACCAAGGGTCAATATATACTGTGCATGTCATCCGATAGATGCGATGATCAGAAATACCGGTGTGGAGCTTGGCAAGCCGGTTACAATAGGCGATAATGTATGGATCGGTGGCAATACGGTCATCAATCCGGGTGTGACCATAGGTTCAAATGTTGTCATAGGCTCAGGGTCGGTTGTCACAAAGGATATTCCGGATAGTGTGATAGCAGCAGGAAATCCATGTAAAGTCATAAGACTGATAACAAATAAAGATAAGGAATATTGGCTTAAGCAGCTAGAGGAATTTGAGGCAGACACAGGTGAGCTGGTAAAGCTGGAGCAGGACTGATTCAACATTGCTGCTGTGAGTTGAGATTCCAAAGCGTTTTTGAAGGATATACATTTGACAAATTACAGATTTACTTTCAGCTACGATGGCACACGCTATCACGGCTGGGAGAACAAGAAAAATGCAGACACGGTTGAAGGTCGTATAGAGTCCATATGCTTTTTCAAGTTTTATGCGGCTTTGAACCGATTTTCTATATCACACATCCTAATGAAGAGCCAATAAAAGTTATAAAAAAGATGAAACAAACTGGAAGCTGGTCTTCATGCTCCATACGAGGATTTATCCGATATCGATAATTTATCCGATGAAGAACAATCTGCAATGATTACGGAGCATAAAAAACGCATTTCAAATGTATATAATAAGATTCAGAAAGAAAGGGAAGCATTTATGAAAACAGTCGGCTAATGACAGAGTATATACACTCCGTCCAATTAGCAGTTATTTGTTTTTTCAAAAGCAACCTGCCACATACACATATCCATCAATTTCATCGTAGGATACTCTGCTCCATGTAGACTTAACTCTGCTCTTACAATCTCGAAATCATCTTTATAAGTCAGATAATATTTAGCAACGTCTTTTACAGATTCCCTATTTTAGTTACCTGTAGAAATGCCATATTGCTTTACTGCCTGCACATAATATCTGTCATAAGCCGGAACACATCCAAGTGTACCCAATAGAATTTTTGTCACCAAAGTATCCGTAATATCTTATATCGGCAGACCGCCCTTGTATATATGATAAATCTTATCAGATATGATGTCCAAAAATATGTACTTTAAGATAGATTAAAAACTTATACAATATAGTTCGTATTTCCGTGTCTAAAAGTTCGTATACAAAAAAGAATGCCGTAAATACGCAAAAAACCAGTTCGTAAAATTACACTTTTACGAACTGGTTGTATTTTTGGTCAGTTTTGCAAACTGGAATTTCTATTTGTGTTGCCATGTCATTACATAATCTTTTTCTCCGGTAGCCTCATCTAAGCCACTATGCTGAATCTCAAATCCTTCTCTCTTATAAAAAGATATTGCCCGTGCGTTCTTTTGGTATACGTTCAAGTGCAACTTATTCCTTTTATCCTTTGCATAATTCAGCAGAATTTTACCTATACCCTGCGATTGCATTTCACCAGAAACAAAAATGCCCTCAACATATTCATCATTTAACCCTATAAAACCCTGTATTTCTGTATCATACTCATACACATAAACCTCTGCAAGTAACAACGCTTCTTTTACTGATTTGAAATTGCTTTTCCAGTATTCGGCGGGGATAAAATTATGTGCCTTTATATTTGTATCCAACCATATATCTGCAACTTTATTTATATCATCCCTTTGAAATTCTCTAATCATAACGGTGACTCTCCATAAACTTGAATTGAGATTTCATGTATTCCAAGGGATTTAATAATTGTTATCTTTTATTATCAAATATCTCTCAAGCCTTTGAAAACACTAAGTTTGGCGCAGGTGAGCTTTCCCTTATTGTTTCCCTTGTGTTATATCGTCCCACCAGTGTTTACGAACTCTGATAAGGGCAAATACAAGGGCAAAAAAACTGATAACACATTATAGCACAAAATGAAAATGACATGGTGAACTGATTGAAACGCTTCTGATTTTTGTAAGAAATGATTGATTGAATGATAAGGAGATTTGATACAATGAGAACAATATTTGCAGAATACAATCCACAACGTAATAGTGTTGATGTTTATACCTCTGCGAGCTATATGCTCCGCATTGACTGTTGGGAAGCAGAAAAGAATTTAAAAACTACGCCTGGCTCAGATTGTGCATTAAATGCACTTGCAATTGATGAACCGCTTGAATATGTACGATTATATCTGGATGGGAATATGCAGATGTGGGTAGATGCGGAAGATTCATTGGAAATCTTTTAAAATAATCCAAACTTACGTCAGCTACCACATACATGTAAGTTGTCATCTGTTTGTGTAATCACTAAAAACATTGACTTTAAAAATCAAAGCCGCCGTTATATAAATACATGAAATTGAATCTGCTTTGCGACGGCTTTTTCTTTTACCATTTGTAAAAATAGAAATAATCAATATAGTTCAGGCACTTTTCTTTTAAAGATAAGTAGTGTAGCAATGACGGTAACAATAGCAACTAAGATAACTTGCATTATGGACTCCTGATTGGTTGTGTTTTTGGTGATAATAACTTGCCGTAACACAATAACAATCAAAGAAGTAACGATTGTTGCAGGAACAGATTTTCTGATCATGCCAATAATAAATGACCACAGAGACAGCACCATACATATAATCACAGTGGTTATTGCCATTGGTATCCATGTTCGGAGCATTGATGGTTGAAATGTTCCCTCCAGCATATTAAAGGATTTATCCGCAAATATAATATAACTGCTACAACAGATATATCCAATCGTCATTGAAATCGCTGTATAAACCATGATTATAGTTAATTTGCTGGCAATCAATTTTATTCTGTTTAAAGGATAAGAAAACATAATCGTAATTGTTCGATGATTATATTCTCCAATAACCAGCTTTGCCGTTAAGACCGACGAGTACACAAGAAAAATGAATGACATCAATAAGCCAATGACAAGGTATGTGCTTTCAAATGTGTCTTTGACCTGTTTGGGGTCTGTCATGCTATCCCATAAAGATATTGTAATGAAAAGGATGCTGAAAAGAATTGCGGCAAACATAAAGATAATATTTTGTGCAATACCAAATTTTTTCAGTTCCAGTTTGATCAAATGTGTCATCTCATTTTTCCTCCTCTGTAAGCTGGAAAAAGAAATCTTCCAGTGTGTCTTGCTTGCGTCCCATGCTCTCCAAACCAATCCCGTTCTCAATGATGGCTTTTGACAGAGCTTTACCTGAAATATCAGAATCATAAATGTGGATAAATTCTTTATCTAATACACTAAAATTCGTGATTCTCATGTTTTCAAGCAGTGCAGCAACACGAGTCACATCGTCAACCTGCAAGCTGATATAATCTGTTTGATGCTTATGGATTTCTTCGATAGGTAATTCTGTTAAGAGTTTTCCGTGTTGAATAATTCCAATCGTATCAGCAAGAAGATCCACTTCGGATAGAATGTGGCTGGATATAAAAATAGTTGTTCCATCTTCTTGATTTAGCCGTTGAAAAAGGGTTCGCATTTCACGAATACCCTCAGGGTCTAAAGCATTGATCGGTTCGTCTAAAATCAAAAATTCTGGCTTTGCCAGAATAGCTCTTGCAATAGCAAGTCGTTGTTTCATACCCAACGAGTAATGACAAACTTGTTTTTTCTCGACATTCTGCAAGTCCACCAAATGCAAAACCTCATCGATTCGTTCCTTGTTGGGAAATCCCATATACTCACAGTGCAGCTCTAAGTTTTGTCTGGCAGTCATTTTATCGTAAAAGTATGGATTCTCAATAATAGAACCAACCTTTTTGAATATTTCATAACTGTGACTGGTAACTTTTTCGCCTAAAAGCTGAACCTCTCCAGCATCTGGCTGGATAAGACTCAAAATCATTTTCATAACCGTGCTTTTTCCTGCGCCGTTTGGACCAACAAAGCCATATATTGCCCCTTTAGATATATGCATATTTACATCGTCTACAACAATATTATCTTTGTAGGTTTTTCGCAAACCTACGGTTTCCATAATATAATCCATTTTGTGTGCCTCCTTTATAGCTGCCATTATACAAAATGGACTTCTCTTTTCTCTGTCATAAATCTAACGATTTTCTAACTTTTTCAAGATGATTGAGAAAATAGTTTGCTCATTTTGTACACTATAAACTTCTAAGTCTGCCCCAATTTGTTCAGCAAGACATTTTGAAATTGAAAGCCCCAAACCACTGCCGGAAGTTTTTCGGGCTGTTGTATAATTCCTTTCAAAGATCTGTTTTTGCTGCTGTGGTGATATCCCATCTCCTCGATCTTCTATTTCAATAATGTTTTTTCCATTTGATGTGATGAGCCTTAAAGAAATATACTTACCATCACCACCATGTCGGATGGCATTGTCTATCAGATTTTTTAAAATGCGTTGTAACGCCTCGTTATCTGTATAGGCAAAAATCGGTGTATCCGGTATCTGAATATTGACTTCAAATTGTTTCTGTTCAAGAAGGTCATAGTAGTCCAAAATTGTATCTTGGCAAATCCTTGATATATTTTCCTTTTTCATTTTAATAGAAAAATCTCCAGAAGTTATTTTAGACATTGTAAAATAGTCGTTAATTGTTGAGATTAAATCATCAGCCTTTTGGTCTATTTTAACAGCCATAGCATGAACATTTTCAGATGCAGAGTAAGTGTTTGTTATATTGGAAAGCATTTCACTATTTCCTTTTAGAACAGTGAGTGGAGTTCGGATGTCGTGAGAGATGTTTGTAAGGACTTTCGCCATTGCCTGTTTACTCTGCTCAAATTGTGACTTTTTTGTATAAAAATCCTGAAGCAGCTTATTAAGTGCAGCGCTTAATTTCTTGATACTATCATTATCTGTAGGTATAAGTACAAAGCCATTTTCAGAAATGACAGAAATAGTATCAAGCCTACTTGTAATATAATCAATTTCTCGTACTAATTTTTTATGCTGTATCTGTTGCCAGATCAATATAAAAACCATAACAAATGAAAGAACCACAAATAAAATCATCATCTATTTCTCCTCCATCTTATATCCAATGCCCCATAAAGTTTTAACATAGGCTGTACTGTCTTCTGCATTGCTCTTCAATTTCAAGCGAAGACGATTGATGTGTGTATTCAACACATTTTCATTTCCAAAATATGGTTCTTTCCAAATCAGTTCATATAGCCTTTCCTTTGAATAAGCCTGCCCCGGATGGCTTGCTAAAATGTATAAAATTTGAAATTCAATTGGCGTTAAATCTATGGTTACTCCTTTGCGCTGAACCATGTGACTATGAGGGTCGATTTCTATATCTTTAATTTTGATAATTGAATTATTCGGTAACGCCTGGTAGGTTCTTGCTCGTCTGATATTAGCCTTTATTCTAGCAGTAAGCTCAATGAGTGAAAAAGGTTTTACCACATAATCATCAGCACCCAAATTCAATCCTAATGATTTGTCTATATCATTGTCTTTAGCAGTAATAATAATAATTGGTATCTTGCTGACTTTACGAATTATCTTAATAATCTCCATCCCGCTTATATCCGGTAACATAAGATCAATAAGCGCAAGCGCATATTCATCATAGCTTGTAATTTTCTGGATAGCTGACATACCATCATTAAAAGCTGTCACTTCAAATTCTCCTGATAAATAATCGTTTATCATTCCTCTTATTTCTTTATCATCTTCAATCAATATTATCTTGTTTTCTATCATGATTACTCCTTGATTTTTTATTCTTCCGTCAATAGGTTTTTCTGCATCTTTTTTTCTCAACCAAATGGTTGTCTTTTTTACTTCTACCAAAACATTATAGTTCCCTTGCTCGGACAAAACAAGTTATCCACTTTCATTCATTCACAGGATCTGTATATCGACATAATCAGTCTTTTTATCTTGCATCATGAAATGACCAATTATGCCGATTTATTGTTTAACAGTTTTAGGCATGGTATAGTATGTTTTAGTAATATCCCCTTGTTTCCCGCCAGCCTTTCACATACCATCTTATCACGACATATATTACCTGTACCAATAACAATAGAAACAGTAGATTGACTGGTAATATTGTCCTTATCCAACCTGCGAAATAGATTGCTATTGCCATACTTACGAGTATCACCATTATGGTAATCATATCCCAACAGTATTTCTTATATAACCCTGCAATCTTCATCCCTATAAACACTACAAGTATTCCCGCACCCACCAGACATCCACTATAAACCAGTATTTTTATCAGCCAGTATATAATTCCAGCAACGACAGGATTGGATATTCCATTACTAATCTGTGCCACGGTCTTTCCTGTCAGTACAACCCAGCCAGCAATGGTCTGTGTGAAAGTTGCGATTGTATCAAAGAATACCACGCAATCAGAAATAAATATTTTTGACCGTATCATCTGAAAAAGAGTAGTTGATATGGAATACCATATCAACAGAAATATCAATGCTTCATACATGACTGTTTTTGCTTTATATCTGCCTGCCAGTTTTTCTCTCTGTGTATCATACCTTTCCTTCGCTTTCAGATAAGCTGTCTGGTTACAATTCCNGCACTTTTGATAGAATACCGGCTTTTCAACCGGTATCTCTACTTTTTTCTGATGGGAGAGTGCATAATCCCGTTCCTGTTCTGCCTGCCTTAGCTTATCTTGACATTCCTCTGTCATGATTTCGGCAGCGTGCGTTTTCTCTTTCTCGCTCTGCAATAATTCTTTTGTTTTCCTCAAGTCGTTCTTTAAGGCTTGAATGTTCCCTGCTTTGTTCTCGCTGTTTAACTTCTCGTTCAAGGTCAGCGATTCGTCGATCTGCATTTTCAATTTCTCGATAGTCCGGTCTTTCTGGTCGAGTTCTTCCTGCATCTGCTCTGTCAGCATTAGCAGTTCTTCCAGTTGATCGTCGCTCTTTGAGTTTTCGTATTCTGTCATCTATATCCCTCGCTTTCTCTATCTGCTGTTCAATGTCAGTAATTCGCTGTTCTGTTTCTGTAATAATCGGTTCTCGCTGTTTAATTTCTGTGCTAATTCCTGCCATTGCTGATTCTCGTCTGTAAGTCGCTGTATCTGGTCTGCCTTTTCTTCCAGAAGCATCAGCAGTTCTTCTGTATCCGGCAAGATTTGAAGCAGCTCTGATAATTCTTTCTCTAATTGCTGCAATCGTTCTTCCTGCTCCTGAAAGCACATCAGCTTCTCGTCCTTTTCCTGTATCTCCTGAAGCATCTCTGCCATGATATTCTGTTGTCCCTCTATCTGTGTAATCATTGCTTCCATCATGGGAATTACTTCTTTGCTTTCTTCTAATGTCATTCAAACACTCCCTCCACATTGACAATGCACCGGATACCTTACCAAAGGTTGCAATTACCTTTTGTAACAGTGCATTTTGTTTTTTAATCATCCGGTTTTCCTCAACCTTCCATGAACCTTTCCTTATCTGTCCGGTGAGATATTTTTCGTCAATCTTTCTTGCATCCGCACCCTCATGAATCATAGGGACTTTTAATTTGCCCTGTCTTTCATAAGAGCGGTGGTCAATCTGATTGTCTATGGATAAATGCCGGTTACACATCCCAGCCCATTCGCTTCGCCATAACTCACAATTCTTTGGATTGTTCCATCCGGTAGCGTCAGTCAGAACCCGTTTCCATTGTTTTCTGTTTCTTGCCCCGACTTTCTGTACTCCGTTTTCATCAAGTACCGGAATGCGGATTCCATGCCGGTCAGGATTTTTCTTATCCTGCCACCAGTCCGGGTGGGATTCATCAACCACGATATTTCCGTCAGTATCTCTGACAAAATCCCAGTCCTTGACTTCTTTGTTGCCCCATGAGTGATCTGGATTGAATGGTCGCATGGTTACAAGTAAATGCACATGTGGGTTCCCATCGTTCTTATCGTGTATGCTCCAATCGGCACACATTCCCTTGTCCACGAAAGTTTTTTGAATATATTCGGTTGTATAATCAATCTGTTCCTGTCTGCTCCATTCTTTCGGCAGGGAAAATTCAAATGAGCGTCCAAGCTGTGCATCTGCATTTTTTTCTATCTTTAAGACCTCATTCCATAGACGCTGTTTCTGAAATGTGATTTTAAACTTTTCCAGTGCGGCATCTTTATCATCCGCTCTTTTATAACGGATAGACTGTTGAAACCTTTTTATATTTTCTTCCGGTACATGCAGCCATTCAGGAGGTGCATTTTCGCACATCATCAGACTGGTGTAGACGACTTCCTTTTTGGAAGTATAGTAACTGATTCTGCCTGTTTCCTCATTCTTCATCACATCTCCATTAAGATATGCCGATGCGGATATGACAGATTTTCCTTTACTGCGCCCGACAATCTTTACTGTAAAGTGAAATATCGCCATGATACGATTCCCCCTTTCTGCCGTATCCGGCATTGATTTCCGACAGCATCTTCTTCTGGTTTTGCAGGAGTGAAGCTGTCGGAACGCCCTCTGCGCAAGAGTGCCCCCTGCGGCATGAGCAGGTCTGGCTGAAAGCCCCGCCGACGGAACGAGCCCGGCAAGCGTAAGCGCAGACCGGTTGCCACTTGTGGCAAACTTATAAGGACGACCTCTGGTTGTCCATAAGTGCGCCCTTCATTCAAAGGCAATGAAGGGAATGGAAAACCCACTCCCTCCGCCATTACACTTCCTCCATGTCTGTAACTAATTCTTTCTGCATCGCTTTTGAGAAAAACTTCCCGTTTGTTTCCTGCCTTTTTAAGAATCCTATCAACTTTGGTAAATCTTCCTCCTCAATCGGACAGCCAAGAACCGATTCCACCGCTCCTCCAATCTGACAGAGCCTGTGGGTTCGTTTTTTACTTTCTTCCGCTTTCTTTCTCTTTTCCAGTTCCTTCCGCTGTGCTATGAGCTTTTTTGTAGCTTCAATGCTTTCCTGTTCCTTTTTCTCTAATGCACGTATTCTTTCTTCATAAGTCTTTGTTGATTTCGCCATATCGTCTTCATCCTCTCTTTTTCCGATAAACAACAGTTCCCGGTTGCATATCAGGAGAAGCACATGGTATAATCCTCTTGCGTGTAGGTATATCATGGCTTCGGTCTGATAGAACCTTTGGCGGTTTCGTAGGAAGCCGCCTTTTTAAGTTGCCACATTTCTTGTGACAGCTTTTACATTTCCTTTATCCCTCAGATCTCGCCCCTCGTTGGCTTCCATGAACTTTTCCAGAATGTCAGTTTTAATAAGGACTTTTCTTCCGACTTTTAATACCGGAAGCTTCTTCCATTCAACCAGCTTTCTCAAAGT
>CABJAV010000041.1 GCA_902363675.1 Lachnospiraceae bacterium
CTGACGGGACGATATAACACAAGGGAAACAATAAGGGAAAGCTCACCTGCGATAAATCCAGTGTTTTCAAGGGTTTGCAGAGAATTTAATAACAAAATATAACAGTTATTAAATTCCCTAAAACAGGTGAAATCTCAATCGGAAGTTGTGGAGGTGAAATGAATATGATGATGTTCTTAAAATTAAGAAATATCTGAGTTCATAGAACTATGTTAAATAGTTTTATGTATAGGCAGAACCCGAAAAACTATTTAATAAAGGAGATTGTGCAATGATATTTCAAGATAATGTAATCAAAGAGTACTTAAAAAATGTTTATTTTATAACGGGAACACCTTGTGGAGGAAAGACAACCGTTTCACGTGCGTTGGCGGAAAAGTATGGATTTGAACTATTTGATGTTGATGAGAGATTCGACGAGCACAAAAAAATGTCGAACCCATTATTTCAGCCTGCGATGAATACGTATTTTAACAGTGCAGATGAATTTTTTGGAAGAACAGTTGAAGAATATAAGAATTGGCTGTTGAATAATACTCGTGAACAGTTAGAGTTTGTTCTTCTTGATTTGATTCGTTTATCAGAAAATAAGAAAGTTTTGTGCGATTGTCATCTTACAGTTGCTCAGGCACTCGCTTTTTCTGAACCAGCGAGAGTTGTTTTTCTCATAAAAGACCCATCTAATCTTGTTGATGAATATGGTAATCGACCAGATCATCAGGGATTTTTTCAGTACTTAAATTCAGCGACTGATATAGAAAAAGCCAAACAAACTGTGAATATTACCTTATATGAACTCAATGTAAATCGCATAGAGGAGATTAAAAGCAGTTCTTTCTTTTGGATAGAGAGAACTGTGGATAGTACAGTTGAGAGTACATTAACTTGTGTCGAAAAACATTTAGGTTTAATATAGTTGAAGAAAGACATTCGATTATAGCACATTTTGTTTAATGAATTAGTGCCACAAATTGAGAAGTATTCTTGATTTGTGGCATCTTAATAAGGCAGAATAAAGGAATAAAAAGAATCTTAATTCTGTTAAACGCTATTGACAACTTCAAGTTTGTCTGACTCACAACAATTTAATAGCAAACAAATACAAGCACTTTAGCCAATAAGGTTAAGGTGCTTTTTTGCGCCTTGAAAGGAGGTGGTTGAAGCACACCACATCGGGGAAAGCCCGATTTAATCATTACCTAAAATGAAAAATTAAACCTGTACTTTGACAACTGAAAATGGCTATAAAAACGTCCTGGACTTGGAAATAAAAGTCCATACGAGCTCGTAGAAGAGGAAGATGAAGATTTCAAGGAGGGCTTATATTGTCTGGGGTTTTTCGAGACAAAATCACATAATGGTAAAGATGTAAATCAAATGCGGATTGAGGATATTGCAGGTTGTGAACTATTAAAAAAGAAGAATCAGTAGATGATGTGCTTGTTGTTTATTGTGCAAAGCATCCGGCACATAAGTTTACGACGGTCGTGGGATGGTATAAACATGCTACAGTTTTCAGACATTAT
Source organism: Lachnospiraceae bacterium (assembly GCA_902363675.1). Taxonomy (GTDB): domain Bacteria; phylum Bacillota; class Clostridia; order Lachnospirales; family Lachnospiraceae; genus Roseburia. The sequence continues at coordinate 1,527 of CABJAV010000041.1, forward strand.
CAAGAGGCAGTGTTTGCTCCAGAAGATATACAATATTACAATGCAATTGCAAACTCATCTGATTGTGTCTTACTTCCTGCAGGGATCAGATCAAGAAAGGTACAATGGGAAGTCCAAAGAAAATTAAATGGTTGGGCTTATGGATTTGGACGGGCAAATGTGTGGTATGCAAGTGAAGAAGATAGCAGGTTACAAGATTATCTTACGAGATTAGTAAAACAGATTGATGAATATGATGGCGAAAATTGGATTGACAAGTACGCTGAGTAATGAGGTACACATATTATGGAAACGAATCAGGTGAATGGATTATGCATGGCATGAATTGGGACAACCCGGATTGCATCCATTCTGTAGATGAAGCAATCAAGTATATAAATGAATTTGGCTTTTTACAATTATTTAAGAATGACATAGATGGGTTTTCACTTGAAGAAAGAACTGTTCCAGAGTACTGGTGGAGTGATAATCCGGAGATTGATCCATGGATGTGGCGGGCTATTATAGCAAGGCGGCATGATATCGTCTATGGAAAGTTCTTTGATAAGAAGGCAGGATTTATATCAAAAAATTGGTTTCCTGTATTTGCTAATTATCGCCGGGATGGATATGATTTTGATGCATTATATGATGATGGAAAAGCGCCTAATAAGCATAAAAAGATAATGGTCAATTTTATGGAAGATAATGCTGATTCAGAGATTTATTCCAATGAATTGAAAAAACAAGCTGGATTTGGTAAGGATGGAGAAAAGGGATTTGATGGTGCAATAACGAATCTTATGATGCAGACATATCTGTGCAACTGTGATTTTAAGAAGCGAGTGAATAAGAGTGGTATATATAGCAAGAGCTGGAAGCTCCAATTTAGCGCTTCCAATTAATATTGTATAAAGTGGGGAAGCTGTGTGTGCCGGTCGGGCAGCCGGGGCTTACATCATTACATAAAACAAGATAAAAATTATCATATGTATTTTAATGGGGATTACGAAAAATCATACCATTTTGTGCAAAACCACATATTTAAATAGAAAAATCCACATAAAAGTTATGAGAATACAGTATTGTGCCATTGGGAAAAAAGTACTATATTAAATTTGTCTGATGAATTTGGACTTGAGTATAAATAATAATATGGTTAAAGTGTCAAAAGGTATCATAAGATAGGAAGGAAAAAACAAACTATGTCTTCAAAAAAAGATGCGATGAAAAAGAAATTGGGAAACATGCATTTGAGTGAAAGGATCAACTATGGTTACAAAATGGTTATTATCATGATGCTTATTTCTGGACTGCTTTCGATTGCGGTCATTGGTGTGTTGTTTTCCAATATGTTAAACTATGTAAACAAGGTAAATGCTTCTGATCAGTCGGTTAAGATATGTAGAATAAATGTAACTGCAGCGGCAAGAAATGTAAGAGAGATGGCACTTAATCCTGACCAGTCTACGTATGAAGATTATGAGCAGGATGCAAAAACTTTGCTCGAGGATGTTGATGTGCAGTTAAAAATAATAAAAAAAGCAGGTATCGTTCCTGAGGATCAGTATAATGAATATGCAAAGGCTCTTTCTGACTGGGCGAATACCGGATACTCAATCATGGATAAGATTAAAGCCGGACAGAAGGATGGGGCTGTTGATCAGATTATCAATGAGTGTACACCAAAGTTAAATAAAACTGTTGAGCTTGCAAAGGAAATCGACAAGCTGACTGACGAAAGAAGCCATCAGGCAGTTGTAAGTACATATGTATGTGCCGCAGTCGGACTCATAATCATAATTATCTGTCTGATATGTGCAAGTCAGTTGGCAAAGAGAACAGGAAAGATCGTGCTTGATACAATCCTTGAGCCGTTACATGCAATCGAGGATGTGGCAAAGGAGCTGACAGAAGGAAATCTTCACAGCACACTTGAGTACCGTTCAGAGGATGAAATCGGTAGATTGGCACACAGCATGAGAAAGTCTATCCGTATTCTCGGCTCATATGTGGATGATATAGACAGGTCTATGAAGCTCTTTGCGGACGGACATTTTGATGCACAGCCGGAAGTAGAGTGGAAAGGCGATTTTGTAGGTATTTTACATTCATTTATGGAATTTGAAAAAAGTATGGCAGTCACCATAAAGGGAATCCAGAATGTATCAAGCGAGGTTTCAAGTGCGGCAGAGCAGGTAGCTGCAAGCTCAAATGACCTTGCAGACGGTGCAACCAATCAGGCTGCGGTTGTAGAGGAACTGACAGCGACAGTTGCGGGAGTTTCAGAGCAGGTGGAGCAGAATTCAGAGAGTGCCAAGAAAATCAGCGGAAGAGTGGACGAACTTGGAGATGCTATCTGGGAAAGTAATGGAAAGATGCAGGAGATGGTTACATCTATGCATGAAATAAACGAAGCCTCTAAACAGATAGATCAGATTATATCAACCATTAATGAGATTGCATCACAGACCAACCTGCTTGCATTAAACGCTTCTATTGAGGCAGCAAGAGCAGGGGAGTCAGGAAAAGGCTTTGCGGTTGTGGCAAATCAGGTAAATATTCTTGCCGATCAAAGTGCACAGGCTGCACAGGAATCAGCTGCGCTTATAGAGACATCTGTGCAAGCTGTTGAAAAAGGCATGAATATTGCAGAGCAGACAGCCTCACAGCTTGAAGAAGTAGCAGAGAACTCTAAGGTGATTACAAAAGAGGTGACTAATATAGCTGATACACTGGAGACCCAGACCGGTGAGATCAAGCAGATTAACGAAGGAATTGAGCAGATCAATGATGTTGTACAGACCAATTCAGCAACATCACAGGAGTGTGCGGCTGCGAGCCAGCAGATGAGCAGTGAATCAGAAAATCTGAGTGAAATGATAGCGAAATTCAAAATCTCAGACATTGAAGAGTAATATAATGATTAAAGGGTCAAAAGGTATCATCGATGCATGCTTGCATGCAATTCGATGTATACCTTAGTGACCCGTACTACACCGAGAAAGTAGCAATTTACTGCTGAAACGCAGAAAATTAGCGGATTTCGAGGTGGAGTCAGATTACGGGAATGCGTAGCATGTAGTAATCTGATTAATCATAAATGAGGGGCAAAATACCTTTTGTCCCTCATATCATATAATGGAAGGTGAATTTTAATTATGGCTTTTGATGCATATAAAATACTTGACGAGCGGGAAGCAGGAAGTATGATTGACTTAATTGCACCTTGTATGGATGATTATCTGTATATTATAGATTTGAAGAATGATACACTGAGGATATCACAGTCAGCGGTAGAGCGTTTTATGCTTCCTGATAAATTTATGAATGATGCAACAAAGCATCTTCGTACGTTGGTTTATGAGAAAGACCTTAAGCTGCTCGAAAATCATAAGCGTAAAATATATGATGGAAACGAAAAAAGGTACAACGTGCTATGTCGTTTGATTAGCGGGAAGAATTCACCGGTATGGATTAGCTGCCGTGGGGAGGTAATCAATGATGGTGAGGGAAAACCGCACTATATTATCGGCTGTATGAATGAGACAGGAACCAGGCAGAGAGCTGACAATATCAGTGGGCTGTTAGGTGAAAAGGAGATGGTGTCATATCTCTATTCACAGCCTAAAGAGAAGCTGTCAGGTTATTTCATACAGATTGGAATTGACGATTTTGGGATAATCAATAATATTCATGGACAGATATATGGCAACTATATACTTAAAAGAGTGGCTGAATGCATAGCAGATTGTCTCTCAGGCGGTCAGAAAATATATCATCTTGTTACAGACAAGTATATGCTTGTGGATATGTTGAGCAAATACTGGAGCAGAGCAGGCTCATCATTCCGGTTGGAGAGTTTGTATTGAACGAAGCAGCAAAAATGTGCCGTGAAATGCAGCAGTATATTGCGGATTTCAGGGTAAATATCAATGTATCATATATACAGATTATGCGTGGAAAGATGGCAAATAAAATTCTCTTTGCTATCCAGGCAAACAATCTGAGACCTGAATCAATCTGTATCGAAATGACAGAGAGTGGATTCATGGATATGACGCCATGTTTTTGCAGCTTCAGGAAAAAGCTTAATGAGAATAATATCCAGTTCATAATAGATGATTTTGGAACAGGCTATTCAAATCTTCGCTATATCAGTGAGATGAACCCGGACTATATAAAGATAGATAAGGATTTTACGGCAAGGGCGATGTGCAGTGAAAAGGACCATGAGCTGTTCAGAAAGATTATAGAGATGGTTCACAGTGTAAATATAAAAATCTGCATTGAGGGAATTGAGAAGGAAGAGTGGGACTGCGCAATGAAAGAAATCCATGTAGATTATATGCAGGGATATCTGTATGGCAGACCATGCGAAAAAGGCGCGTTTTTAAACAACTATAGGAATATAAATATATAAGGAATATAGTGAATGAAAACAGTTATTAAATATGAACTGACCATCAGTAAAGCTATGAGGTCAGCACTCAGCTATGGAACTCCTGATGAACAGATTGATGAGTTTATCAGATATCTGGGAAGGCATATAGGAGCTGACAGAATATATATTTTTGAGGATTGTCCAAAGAAAAATATTACGAAAAACACTTACGAATGGTGTGCAGATGGTGTGAAGCCTGAGATTGATAATCTACAGAATGTACCAATGGAGCTTATAGGCTGGTGGTATGATCTCTTTGAACAGAAAAAAACGTCATCATAGATGATATGGAGGACATAAAGGAAACACATCCAGATACATATGAGCTTCTCAGTGGACAGAATATACATAGTCTCGTGGTTGTCCAATTCAGATATAAGGATGAAATCAAGGGTTTTTTTGGCGTGGATAATCCGCCTGATACTGACAGTATTGGTCTTGCACTGTTTCTGGATATGATGTCCACTCTGATAATTTCGATGATTAAAATACGCGATACACACAACACAAAAAAACGTAAGGCAAGATTTATGGGATATACTGCTTTTGCGCAGATTTACATTTTTATTCATTACATCAATGTTCAGACACATCTATATGAGGTGATCAAAAACACGGATAATGGATTTCAGGATACTACAGATGCCAGCTTTGAAATACATATAAAAAAGCTGTTAAAAAATTGCTGCGCAAATGAATATCTGTCGAAAGAACTTGCATTCGTGGATATAGATACTATAGAGCAAAGGCTTGACGGAAGGGCGTCAATAGTCAGTGAATTTTATGGAACAGCATTTGGCTGGTGCCGTGGCAGGTTTATACCGGTTGATTACGACAACGATGGCAGATTGCTTCATGTCATCTACTGTATAGAGAGCATTGACGAGCAGAAGGAAAGAGAAAACAGTCTCTTAAGCATGGCACATACAGACCTTATGACAGGAATTTATAATCGTGGACATGGTGAAAGCCTTATAGAACAGTCATTGCATAACAAGGTAAAGGGCATGATGTGTATTATCGACTGCGATAAATTTAAGTCGATTAACGATACCTATGGTCATTCAGTGGGAGATGATGTGATTATTGCAATCGCCCATACACTGCAGAATGTCTGCAGAAAAAATGATATTATCATGCGTCTTGGCGGTGATGAGTTTGCTATGTATTTTCCGGGAGTTACAGACAAAAAGAATGCCAATGAAATATTTGAAAGAATATTTAAACATACAGAAAAACTAAACATCAAGGCACTGGGCGACAGGAGAATAACACTAAGCCTTGGAGCATGCTTCTATGACGGAATAGCAGATATCAGCTATGATTCACTTTATTGCAAAGCGGATGAGGCAATGTATAAAAATAAGAAACAGGGTGGCTTTGGTGCCACAATATATGAGCCGTAAAGTAGTATACATAGGAGGCAAATCACATGCAAAATTTCAAAGAAAAAACTCTTTCCCAAAGGATTGCAGAGAGAATTATCAAATACATACTGGAGGAAAACCTGCAGCCGGGTGACAAGCTTCCGAATGAAACCGTAATGTGTGAACGGCTGAATGTTGGAAGAAGCTCTCTGCGTGAAGCTATGCGAGCACTCGCATCACGTAATGTAATCACCATACGCCAGGGCTCCGGTTCATATGTTTCCGCCACTCCCGGGATGATTGATGATCCCTTCGGCCTGACCTTTGTTGAAGATAAACAAAAGATGATTAAAGATCTGATGGAAATCAGATTTCTAATCGAACCATCCATAGCTGCCATGGCCGCTATCCGTGCAGATGAGACAGATATCCAAAACATACTTACTGCATGTGAAAAAGCCGAAAAGCTCCTTCTTGCAAATAAAAATCACACTGAAAAGGATATAGCATTTCATGCTGCTATTGCCTTAAGCAGCAAAAATATAGTTGTTCCAAAGCTGGTTCCTATCATCAACAGTTCCATTCCTCTGATCAGTGAGTCTAAAGAATACACCCTACGGGATGAAACCATCGAAACTCATCGTGAAATTGCAGATGCAATTGCCACCCACGATGCCGTCCGTGCCCACGATGCGATGTATCTGCATCTGATCTACAACCGGAAGCATATAAAATCCATAAATTAATGACTGTCCGGTTATCACCGGCCACACTGCGATGTGACCGGCAGTACTATATTTTATGGTTCTGGCGCTTGAAATAGTTGCCCAGCAACCTGTTTACGTTATACATCATAAGTCATTTTGGGTGAATGGACTATGACCTAATAGTTGTAAAGACCTTGGAGAGGGTCTATAAAAACTACTACTATATAATACGATGAGAGATGTATTTATTGTATTAAAGAAATATATTTTTTTAACGTATTCCTACTTATATTATACTTCCTCATTAAATCCACTTGTTTGATAGACCTATCAGATAAATATTTCAAAATATCCTCTCTGAGAGCATTAGACATCTTATCAAGCTGACCTGTTTTTCTTCCACTCCTCTTATTACTTGCAGCAATTCCATCTTTAATAGACTGGGATATATAGAGACGCTGCTTCTCTCCTCTGTCTAGCTCCACTATGATCAGAAGCTTAATAATGCTTTCCATAGCAGTTTTGGTTACAATGTCCTGTTGCTCTGCCGTTGTCATCATTTTGGAAGATAAAGGCATAACTACTTATGTTATAAGGCAGAAAGGCTTGATACCACAAAGCACATTGACAAAATTAAAAATGTGTAGTGGTGATTCAATGGAGCAGATAGAAAAGAAATTGCAAGAGTATAAAGTCAGTCACAATGGAAAAGATTTTATGTGTGATGTGTCAACAAAAACCATTGAGGATATATGCCAACTCTTACAATGTCAGCCACAAGATTTAATTGAATGGAAAGTAGACTTAAAACCAGAATTATCCTACGAAAATCGTTATATGCAAGAAACAGAAGACAATTAAAAAGGGCACTTGATTTCTCAAATGCCCTAGTGTCTAATCTACTTAGAAAGTGAATCGGATATGACTCCGATTTGCCCTCAGTGTTAAAATGTTTATAAGAATAGCATCCTAAACTTTGGACGGTGTGGGATGCTATTTCTTTTTATTATTATGATCGTCTATGTAAGACAGAGCCGCAAAAATTACTAGCACTAAAGTTAAAACTTCAAGCGTGTTCATAGGGCATCACCCTCCTTTGTAAACTAGAGGGCATTGGTTCCTATGAAAGAAGATGTTGCAGATTGTTTTCGTAGGATTATACAGAATAGAAAGCATCCAAAGATTGAGCCTATGATAGATGGTTATAGTGGCTTTTTATTCTTAGACAAGAATGATATGCCTATGGTTGCTTTACATTGGGAAAAGTATTTCCAACATATCCGTGAGAAGTATAACAGTATTTACAAAATACAAATGCCTTGCATCACACCTCATGTTTGCAGACACACCTTCTGCTCTAATATGGCAAAGTCTGGAATGAACCCAAAGACATTACAATATATTATGGGACATTCAGATATAGGAGTTACACTTAATACATATACTCATTTACAGTTTGAGGATGCCTTAGAAGAGATGAAAAAGGTTGTGGGCTAAAAGGTTTGAAAATAGCCCAGTATTTAGCCCAAACGAAGGAAAAGTTATGCAAAGTTATTCCAAAATATGCTAAAAATGTGAACAAAAACACTGTCATAGAAATATTGCAGAATTGTTGCAAGTGCCGAAAATACAGTAAAATCAAGCATTTAGAGAGGTTTTAGATACATGATAAAAATATTATTTGTTTGCCACGGCACTCCAGTTTTATGATAATGCATACCTTCGCAGACTGGGGCAACACAGGGCAGAATATGGCAGAAAGCATTGGAATTACTACGGTTTAGACTACTAAGGCTCGTGGCCGGAAGTGGGATAAAGGCAAAGGTGTTGGGAGGATTCCCTAGTAGTAAGGGACTACTTGCAGGCAATGTAGTAGATTTTTTATTGATGGAAATGCGGAAAAGCTGACTTGAAAAAGTAAATTCCAGTGCAAGAGTAAATTCCATCGGCTTTTAAATTTTGCTGATTTTGCAGGAGTTTTTTTAACAAAATCTCTTGCTTTCTGTTATAATTAAGCTAGCTTATCGAAATTTTGTTGTTTTTATGGCATGAAAAACAGGCTACTGGAATTCGGTGTGTCAGACTAAATTCCACCAGCCACATTTAAAAAATGTGAAATGTTTACTTCCAGTCTGACAGCAGATTTCGATCAGTTAATTAGTTACTTCTTAAAGCGTATCAGCTTAGGCGTTAAATTGACTTCATCTGGTGAAATCGGCTTGAGCTGAAAGGCTTTAAGAACATCTTCTCCAAGTGTTTCCAGGGCAGCATCATACGGCGTTTTGCCGTCAAGGCTTTCTCTTGGAGTAGAGTTTATGTGATTCACAATAAGATTGACATCCCATTGGGTTAGAAATTCAAAGGATGTTCCTTTAGGCAATATCATGCGGAGCATGGTATGCGCCTGTTCGATGGTTCCTTTTTGTCCGCTACGCATTGGATCACAGTAATAAATGCTGCTTCTTTGTATGCCGGTAATTCCAGTTTCTAATTCTTCTGGGTTCCCAAATTCAGAGCCACGGTCGGTTAAGATATTTTCAAAAACAGATGTAAATTCATACGTTCCCATACGTTTTTCCAAACGGTCAAATACAGCACGGACGGCACCTTTTGTGCACCGGTTAATAAGAAATGCAAGAAACAGTTTTTCCTCTGTAAAGATCATGGTTAACAGCGTTTTCTGGGAGTCCCTTGATGACTTTACTGTGTCCATTTGTACATAAGAATTTAATTCCAAAGAACAGAAGTCTGCATAGGTTCTGTTGGTAAATACTTCGCGGTCTTTGATCTGTGTTTTGTGGCACTTTCTTGGTTTGAATTTTGCCTGCCTTTTCAGATCCACATTTCTGGCTGTGAACAGTCCCTTATCGATGTATGTGTACATGGAGCGGACAGACATATCCAGTTCCGGATGATTGATCAGGATCTGATAGGGTGACTGTCCCTGTGCGATCAACGGAGTAACAATCTGGTCTTTTTGGTGCAGCTGATGCCGGGTCATATTTATTCCGGCACGGGAACTACTTAATAATTCGCGGTACTTACGGTCGGCAAAACGGGCATCATAGCGGTATTTATGGGCAATGGTACAATGATTGATTTTCATTGGACAGCCATTACATACATAAGGCGCCTTATCAAGTCTGCAGCACCGTTCCTTTTCGAAATCCTTACAGGTTTGGTTGCAGGTTGGACAGGATGTACATTTAATACCGCAGAGCATGATTTTTCCACAGGCATTTGTTTTTTTACAGTGATAGCGGTGTACACAAAAGTTTTTGGCATTGTAGAAAGTTCCTTTGTGGTATCAGTCAGAAAGGCGTCGTGATTTAACCTCTTTTGAGATGGTTGTAGGATCTTTACAAAGGAATGCCGCAATGTCTTTAAAAGTCGCACCTTTGGATAATTCGTTTTCGATGTAGATACGGTCATTAAGTGTTAGATGTTTCTGGTTTCCAGGGATATATTTACTCATGATAATTCTCCTTCTACTGCTGTCAGAAGGAACTTTTACAATAACACTGATGTATGAAAGAGTAAATATCTACTGTGCAGGACTAAATTCTACCGCCCCGTGGGGGAGTGGAATTTAAAATTTCATTTTAGGGAAATGCGGAAAAAATATAAAAACTATTGCAATTTTTCTGAGTTTTGAATATACTATATGTAACAGAGTTGCCCGAAGTCTTTTGGACATTGGGGACCAAGCTGAGTCGTGTGCTCAGCTTTTTTACGTTAAGGAGAGATTTTATGGATTTGAAAAAACCATTGACCTTTGATGAACAGTTAGATAAGTTAATAGTTCACGGGATGATTGTCGCTGATAGAGAAAAAGCAAAAGATATATTAAAAAGAGTAAATTATTATCGTTTTACGGGTTATGCTTTGCAATTCAGACAAGAGCCTTCTGGTAGTAACTATATTGAAGGAACTACTTTTGAAACGGTATATCATTTATATAAAGTGGATGAAATATTGCGTGATACATTTCGGCGATATATCGAAAAGGCAGAAGTATATTATAGGACGCAGATAGCATATGGATTTTCAATAGCCAAATGTACGGAAGCTCCGTATGATCAACATTACGATGAAAATAATTTCTATAACAAAAAGGGTTACAAGGAAGTTATGGAAAATTTCAGCAGGGAGAAAAATTATTACAAAGATAGTCTGATTGTGAAACATCACAAGATAAAATATTCCAGCAGAATGCCGTTGTGGGTTATTGTAGAATTAATGTCTTTTTCTAATATGTCTAAGTTATACAGTTCTATGTATTATTCAGAAAAAGATGCTATCGCTCGTATGGTTGGTGTTGGAAAGGATACATTAGAAAATCATCTTCATTGTTTGTCAGTATTACGAAATAAATGTGCACATGCAGCAAGGATGTATAACACGGATTTCAATCCACCAGCAAAATTTACAACATCATTTTTGAAAAAGCATCCGGAGATAAAGAATAACTCATTATTTGCATATACGCTTGTTTTACTGAAAAGACTTCCAGATGAAAGGAGTAAAAAATCTTTGATCCAAACAGTGGAAGCTGTGATAGATGAGTATAGGGATGACATTGATTTGAATCTGATTGGATTTCCAGAGAAATATTTGGAAATTATGAAGAATAATTTGTAAGATGATAATATACAGCCACTTCTCGTTAGCGTTAATTTGCGGCGAAGGGTGGCTGTTTGCGTGTTGCTCCGTGGAGAATTGTATTGTAAATGTTGCACGCGAATGATATAATTTTGAGCATAGGAGGGCTTGGGAATGAACAAAACAATTTCTATGAGTATTAGGGTTAGCGAAGAAGAATTGGATAAATTAAAACGGGCCGCAATTATTGAGAATTATGCTTCGTATAGTGAGTTTATAAGGCGAACAGCGTTAAAGGAAGCGGATAAAATTATTAAGTCTAACGATATATGGATAGAAAAGAGGAGATAGTTATGCAAACTAAAGGACCTGAAAATGTAAAGACACGAAAACCATTGATAGAAGCACTTATTGGTTTGGGGTGGAGTGAAAAGCAGATAAAGTCGGAACCTGAATGGAGAGTTCCTAAGATTCCAAGTGAAGCTACTAAGCGCGAAAAGGGGCAAAGATTTGAATCTTACCCAGTGGATTTGGTCATTTTTGATAGTGAGGAACATTTTGACGATTGGGAACATGTTCAGATCCTTTTTGAAACAAAAAAGCCTTCTGTAGAAGAAGGAATTTCACAATTGGAAATTTATCTTTCGTTAGAACCAAGAGCAGTTGCTGGGTATTGGACAAATGGAACTCAAGTAAGTGCATTGTATAAGACCGCATCAGGAAAATATAAAAGAGTTGATAATGTTGGTTTACCAAGACCAACAGATAACCTTTTTTTGCCAGGAGATAAACCTCTTTTTTGGACTGATTTGATAACACCTACGACTCTGGAATTAAAGAGAGTGTTTAAGGATTTGTTAAATAGTATTGTTAGTAGCGATACGAAAAGTACAAGACGCGATGATCAATTAAATCAACTTTGCAATATTTTGCTGGTGAAACTAGAAAGTGATAAAAGAGCAAAAAACGTTCCGAATGTTCAGGTTATTTTTCAGGTTGAAGAAACAGAAATCAAAACTGCTACAAAGATAAAAGAGTATTTTGAGAGTGTAAAAAGAACGCAGAATGATTTGTTTTCTGGAATACAAGATCAGGAGATAAATCTTGATGATGCTACTATTCACTTAGTGGCATATGAGCTAGGTAACAAGAGGTTATTAGATACATCTATTGATTCATTAGCGACTGCATTTCAAGTATTTAGGACAGAAAGCTTGAAATCGGAAGAAGGGCAGTATTTTACACCATTACCGGTTATTTCTAGTTGTGTCCGTTTGCTGGATATAACGTATGATGATAAAATAATAGATCCAGCGTGTGGTTCTGGTGCGTTCCTATTAGAGTGTTTTAAACAATTTAAACAAAAGTATCCAACTATTGATGCGGGGGATGCCAAGGCATGGGCGCAGAGACATTTATATGGAGTGGATAAAGATCAGATTAATGTAAAACTAACAAAAGCAATGTTAATTATATTGGGAGATGGATCGACACATACATATTTGGGAGATAGCATTAGAAGAAATTTATGGAACAAGTATTGGCCGCAATTAGCTGCTTCTTTGCAAAATGAGAGTTTTACGTGTATAGTGACAAATCCGCCTTTTGGCAAGAATTTAAAAATATCTGCAAAAGATGGAGAAAAAAATGGATTAACTATTGCGAAAGATTATAAAACATTTGAGTATAATTCTATAGAAATAGGACTGGCATTTTTAGAGAGATGTTACGATTTATTAGTTGTAGGAGGAAGATTAGGTATTGTATTACCCGAAACATATTTCTTTTCAAAGTCATATTTGTGGTTACAGGAGTGGATTGAAAAACGTTTTATTGTAAGGGGAATTGTGAATATTCCTATGGAGGCTTTTCAAGGATTTTGCAGAGCAAAAACCAACTTTTATATTTTTCAAAAGAAGGAAGTGAAGCAGCATGAATAAGATAAGCCAACCTAAATGGTTCAAGGATGGAAAAGTATTAATTATTAACGCACCAACGTGTGGAATTAATAAAGATGGAAATACGCAGTTTCAAGTAGATGAGAAAACAGGAAAACGCTCTGAGACAGATATTGATGATAAATTAAAAGATAGTGTATGTATATTTATGGAAAAGCAGACTATTGATGTTGAATGTAAATATGTAAGTTATTTGGAAGAAAAAGTAGTTCTTGATAGTAAGGTGCTTGTTCCACAATATCATGATAAAGAGATTAGGCAAGAAATTGAAAATGTGTTTTCAGATAATACAAATTTTGAACTTATATCATTAGGTGAATTAATAGAGCAGAAAAAGATTAAATGTTTTAAAGGTCATGGGAGTCCAAGTAGTGATCAACGAGTGGGGGATATTCCATACATTAAAGTGTCTGATATACGAGCAGGCCAGATAAATATAAATCCTACAAATAAAATACCATTAGAACTAGCAAAAAAATTTTGGAAAGGTGACGAGTCTGGATTAAAAGCGTATGATTTGATTTCACCAGAGAGGGCTAGCAAGAATATAGGAGAATTTTCAGTTTTAATGCCAAATCAAGAGAGAATTGTTCTAACAAAGGAAGTAATAGTTTTGAGAAGTCTTGTGCAAGAAATGGAGTTTGATCAGTTTTATCTAATGTGGGCAATGTCATTGGAGTTGGTGAGAAAGCAGTGGAATAGAGTGATTTTAATGCAGACTAATAGAGAAGATGTTGGCGAACGGTATAAAGAAATATTAATACCGATTGCAAAAAAGAAAGAGATTGCAAATAGCGTTTCTTGGTATTTTAGAAAATATTATCTGGAACAAGCAGAACTAAGAAGAGCTTTTCAGAGTAATCTCGATATAGATGAATTTAAGCATAGCTTCTATCTAGAATAAAAAGTTTATATGTAAGGGGATTGATAAGGGATGGGGTATCCAAATCTCTACAACCTTTCTGCCTGAAGACCGATGGTCCCTTTCGTGTGAATTTTTGCAGAATTAAACAGGGGGGATACCAACAGAATCCATATTATATGAAAATCTCTGCAGAATATCGCTTCTTTAGTCGGTTTTGTTTTGCCGGATAGTACCGAAATACGCAGAAAAACGTGTAAAAAACAGCATAAAAATCACAGTTTTTCTGCGTGCATTTTGGCAGAAATATAATCCGAATTGTCTTGCTATTCTGTGCCATCAGAGTGATATATGTACTATCGAATAAAGAAAGGCGGGTACATATTATGAAGAATGAAATTAGATTTACATTGAAATCAAAGCAGAGACCGAAACTGGCACAGGAGATTGGAAACATACTTGGGACAGCACTGCATTATGAACGGGTACCAAGCTGTGCATACGATATTGCAGGATACCGACTGGATAAAGAGGGTGTATTGCATATCCCGGATGGAACTGAAAAAGAAATAGTGGAAGACCTGATTCTGCAGTTACGAGAGCGTGGGTTTCAGGACGATATGGAAATAACGGAAGAAGTGCCAGTGCAACAGGATAAGCTGACAATTGCGATTCCGAAAGAGAGCCTTACGGATATGGCATTGGAAAATTTACAGAAGATTATAGCAAATAAGCAGACACTTTTTCAATGCGCATTTCAGACGGACAGCACAGAGATTGAAATTACTGAGGAAAAAATAAATTTCACATGGTTTCCATACACAGCGGATGGAGATGAGCTCGCAGCCTACACGCAATTTATCTCAAGATTGTGTGATATGGCAAGAGATGCAAAAAGGGTATCATCAAAGCCGACCGAAACGGACAATGACAAATATGCTTTCCGCTGTTTTCTGCTCAGACTTGGATTTATCGGAAAAGAGTATAAGACAGCGAGAAAGATTCTGCTTAGAAATCTTACGGGAAATTCAGCATTCCGTTGCGGAGAATAAGGATAAAATGACATGGGGTGTCGGTGCAGACCGATGCCCTTTTTCTATGGGAAAAACAGTTGGGGCAACTTGTGGCAGATGATTTAAGTTATTCTTATAGAGCCTATATAGAAAATAACCTATATTACTTGCCACATCTTGCCCCAGTGTGAAAACAGCCGTGGTCACGCCCAGCGGGTATCATTTTCTTCCTGTATCTTTCTGCGATAAGCAGTGCGAGATTTTCTGCGGTTTCGTTCTTTTTTACATTCTGGATTGTCACAGTATTTCTGGCGGTTCCCGTTTTTGATGAACAGACGGCCGCAGCACTCACAGGTGGCAACGCCCACACGGTCGGCATAAGCAATGGGGTAATCTGTAGGGATAGATACATATTGCGACAGAGCGAATCGGGCAGCATCAAAAACAGAATGGAAATCCGGCATGACCTTCAATTCTCCATTTTCATCCAGTCCCAACTTCATGGTTACGCCACTCATTTTATTTAGGTAAGCTGATATTTTACCGAGATGTTTCTGCATAGGAAACGAATTAAAATCTGCAAATTCATTCGTCCATGTGATCTGCGCAAGATCCGTGGAAACGTCAAGCCGTTCCAGACATTTTTTGAACATCAGGATGACAAGGGTATCCCGGTACAGGCTTTCGAGATCTTTCCGCATGGTGTGAACATCAAAAGTGAAATTACCAAGAATGTTAGTGGAAAAATCCCAGTATTCCGTATCCTTTTCAATATCCCATCGATATTCTTCGATGTCCTCAGAGGCATAGTAGGGGTGTGCGTACTGCTGGCACCAAGAAATGATATCATCGGCAGCAGTGTAGTCATCTTTTCCACGGATACTCTGGTACAGGTTATTCAGAGAAAGCCAGAGCTCATTTCCGTCCAAGCCGTATCCACGGTTGAGTCTTGGAACATCGCCCTCGCCCAGACAGGCAGTGATTATGATTTCTCCATTCTGTTCTGTTTTTTCATAGTATTTGAAAGTTGCGGTCAGCCGTGCATCCGCACTCATTTTCCCCAAACTGAAATCTTCGTTCATATTCTACCTCCATTCTTACCGATAGAACTTGCTTTCGGTACGAGTTCTTACCGATAGAAAATAGTCTTTGGTAACATTATAAAGTATACTGTGATAGAAAACAAGAGCAATTCATGTTTGGAATGCAGAGAGGAGGATGGCTATGGATAAAGTCACGATGAGCGTACAGGAAATGGCAATGCAGATGGGAATCAGCCTGAGCAAAGCGTATGCACTGACCAGAGAAGCGGATTTTCCAATCGTCCGTGTAGGCAAGCGGGTATTGGTTCCTGTTTCCGAATTTAAGGTGTGGTTATCGGCAAGAGCCACGGAGAAATGATACGTCAGAAAATAAGTGGGGAAGGAGGAGCACAGAATGTATGAGAAACTTCCGGAACAGTTGAAAAAAGACGGACGGTTCTGTCTGTGGAAATATGAAGAAAGAAACGGACGCATGACAAAAGTGCCGTATCAGACAAATGGCAGAAAAGCGAGCAGTGCCGATAAAAATACCTTTTCGGATTTTCGATTGGCAGTCAATGCAATGGATGGTTATGACGGAATCGGTATGGGTGCATTTGATGATTTCTGCATGGTAGATATCGACCATTGTGTGTTTGGTGGAAAGATGACACAGATGGCAGAAGACATCGTGGAGAGAATGGACTCCTATACAGAATTCAGCCCCTCTGGCACGGGAGTCCGCATAGTATGTAAGGCATCTTCCCTGTCTTATGATAAGGGCAGATATTACATCAATAATCAGAAACTTGGTCTGGAAATCTATGCAGCAGGTGTAACAAAGAAATTCTGTACTCTGACAGGAAATGTGATCCGCAACCGTGGTGTTGAGGAGCGAAGCACTGAAATTGGGGAAATACTGGAAACTTATATGCTCCGTCCGATTTCTAAGAAAAAGAACGATGTACAGGATATTCCCGGCAGTTATCTGTCCGATGATTCCGTGGTCTGCTTGGCATCGGATTCCAGACAGGGCGAAAAGTTCAAAGCCTTGTGGAATGGAGAAATACTGGAAGGAAAATCCCACAGCGATGCGGATATGTCGCTTGCAAGTATCCTTGCATTCTGGTGTGGCGGTGACACAGGGCAGATGGACAGACTGTTCCGAAAATCGGGATTGATGCGGAGCAAGTGGGACCGTGTGCAGAGTGGCTCAACCTACGGCGCATTGACGATGGAAAAGGCAGTGGCACAGGCATTGGATTTCTACAGACCTTATGCAAGGACATCAGCAGAGAGTGATTTTGATGATATGCTGCAGAAGCTGATAGAACTGAATGTGTCGGATAACAGCAGATACCCGTGGAATGACAACGGCTCAGGCAGATTGTTTGCGGATGTGTATAAAGATATCGCAAGGTATGTGCCGGAAAGGAAAAAGTGGTATGTGTATGATGGAACCCGGTGGATTCCGGACATTGGCGGATTGAAAACAATGGAGCTTGCAAAATCCCTTGCGGACAGTCTGGTCAGATATGCCCTGACAATTACCGATGAGCGCAGAAGAAAGGACTATCTGGAATTTTCTGCGAAATGGCAGAGTCGGAATTACCGCAACACGTATATCAGTGATGCCCAGAGTGTGTATCCGATTGCAATGTCTGAGTTTGACCGCAATGTTTATTACCTGAACTGTCAGAACGGAACACTGGATCTGCAGACGGGAGAGTTCCATCCGCATACACCACAGGACAAGCTGACCAAGATTGCAGGGGCGGCCTATGATCCGAATGCAAAGAATCCACGTTTTACCAGATTTGTTTCAGAGGTGATGAGTGGGGATACGGAGAAAGCAAGGTTCATGCAGAAAAGCCTTGGTTATGGTCTGACAGGTGATACCCGCTATGAATGTATGTTTTTCTACTACGGTGCAACCACCAGAAATGGGAAAGGGACTCTGATGGAAAGCACACTTCATGTGATGGGAGATTACGGTTTGACTGTCCGACCGGAAACGATTTCTGCAAAACCGTCTGCTAACAGTCAGAACCCGACAGAGGATATTGCACGTCTTGCCGGAGTGCGGTTCGCCAATATCTCAGAGCCAAGGCGGGGACTGGTGCTGAATGAAGCACAGATCAAAAGCATGACGGGAAATGATACGCTGAATGCGCGATTCCTGCATGAAAACAGTTTTGATTTCAAGCCACAGTTCAAGTTGTATGTGAATACGAATTATCTTCCGGCTATTACAGATATGACACTGTTTTCGAGCGGACGTATCGTGATCATTCCCTTTGACAGGCATTTTGAGGAATGGGAGCAGGAACAGAATCTGAAAGCAGAATTTTCCAGGCCGGAGGCAGCAAGTGCCATCTTAAACTGGCTGATTGAAGGGTATACCCTTTTACAAGAGGAAGGATTTGCCCAGCCAAAAGCAGTAAAAGATGCCACCATGTCCTATCAGCATGACAGCGATAAAATGGAACTTTTTGTGGAGGAATTTCTGGAACAGGAGAAGGATGCGGAATGCCGGACATCGGCAGTGTATCAGGCATACCGCAACTGGTGCAATGACAATGGATATTTTGCGGAGAACAGCCGGAATTTTAACCAGGCACTTCGTACAATCGGTACGGTAGTCCGCAAGCGTCCGAGGGATGGTGGAGAAAAAACCACACTTTTAACAGGATATCGGCTCTTGTGCAGAGATTTCCTCTGCTGAGAAAAAAGGAGGTATCCATGGGAAAACAGAAAGCAGCACCACCGATGCGGTTTGAACCATCGGATTTTTCAACAGATAAGTACAGATGTGTGAATGTCATCAATTTAAGGGACAGATGCCCGGTCATTATCATGGCAAGCGAATCCTGTGACCCGCCCTATTACCGTGTGGTTGACGGCTCATTGGAGATGTTTTATCTGTCCTATTCTGAAGCAGTGGATTATTGCAGACAGAGTGGTTATATGACACAAAAATAATTTTTCAGGAGGTTTATTATGATTAACAGTACAGCTTATTATAACGATTTTTGGAACGAAATGAGAGGAAAACAGGCAGTTACGGACAGCCTTTATAACAACCGTGAAAGCAAGACAAATGCGTACCATCTGCCCGGAGAATCAAATAAAAAATATACGGCAGTACTACGGAAAGAAAGTGCAGTCCGTCAGCTGGCAACCGTTGTGAATGCGACCAGAAGTGATAGCCGTCTTTGGACATTTGACTGTGAAGGTCAGGCTGAATGGGGCGATATGGTCAATCTGGAGGGCATGGATAACGAGGACGATTTTCAGAGATTTGAAGTACAGGCATACCGATTGTCCGAGCTTGTCAGACTTGGATTGGAGTTCGCTTCTGACCAGTCCTTTGCCATAGAGGATTATGTAATCGGGAAAATGGCATGTTGTTTTGGCACAAGCGAGGAACAGGCGTTTATCAACGGAACAGGGGAAAATCAGCCGACAGGTATTCTGCACGCCACTGACGGAGCAGAAACGGGCGTGACGGCAGAGAGTGATTCTGCTATCAGCTATGATGAAATCATCAAACTGTATCTGTCCGTGGATAAGAAATACCGTAAACATGGTACATGGCTTATGAATGACGAAACGGTTCTGGCACTCCGTACCCTCAAAGATTCAGCCGGAAACTATCTGTGGAAGGAAAGTGATGAAACGATTTTCTCAAAACCTGTGCAGATTGTTGATTCCATGCCGTCTATCGGAAAGGGGCAGAAAGTAATCGCATTTGGAGATTTCAGCAATTACTGGCTCGTTCAGCGTTTCCCACTGACTATCCGCACACTGAAAGAAAAGTTTGCCATGCGTGGACAGGTAGGGTATCTGGGATGTGAGTATCTGGACGGAAAACTGATCCGTAAGGATGCAGTCAAGGTACTTCAGATGGCAGCAGACTAAGCAGTTGGGGCTGTGGAAATACTGCAGCCCGTATGGAAGGAGGATTGCACATGGCAATAGAAAAACATGATACTACGGAAAATACACTTGTCCCTGTGAGTGAAAAGTACACACTGACAATCAAAGAAGCAGCATCGTATTTTAATATCGGGACAAAGAAAATGCGTAGACTGGCAGAAGATAACAGAGGAAGATTTGCGGTATTCAGTGGAAACAGGTATCTGATTATCCGCCCGCAGTTTGAAAAATTTATCAGTGCTTCTTCGGAGATATAATTCCGTTTGTCTGCCGAAAGTAGTTGATATTATCAGCGTTCAGAGTGATATATAGTATGACCTCGAAAACCTGTGAAAACAGCCACTTTTGGCAGAAAGGAAGTACTTTTATGGCAAGACCAAGTTTAGCAGAAAAAGATATTTTAAATCCTTCTGAGACAATTGAATATTTTGTTCTGAGCCGGAGAAAATTTTATGATTTATTGTGTTGTTTTGCAAATTAAATGATGCTCCGGTTGTTACATTAAATGATGCTATTACTGTTTGAAATCGAATCATTTGTCAGATTATTTTCACCTGATTAAGCGGATTATATGAGTTTCAAAAATCCTCCCGTCAAACTATTTGAGGGAGGATCTGAATCAGTACTGTCCAAAGCTGC
>CABJAV010000042.1 GCA_902363675.1 Lachnospiraceae bacterium
TCCACGCTTTTAGATCGTAGAACCCAATGGCGGACCATTAGCCTGTAGGTAAGCAATCCACGTATAACAGAGTGGCCAACTGCCGGGGACTGTTAAACTAGGGCTCTTTTCCAATGCTGTCAGGAAAACAAATGTGACTGGGGTTAAGAAAAATTTCTTGAAATTAACTC
Source organism: Lachnospiraceae bacterium (assembly GCA_902363675.1). Lineage (GTDB taxonomy): Bacteria > Bacillota > Clostridia > Lachnospirales > Lachnospiraceae > Roseburia. The sequence continues at coordinate 171 of CABJAV010000042.1, forward strand.
TTGACAAAAGTCACTTCATAACAGAAAAAGGAGGATTCAGTTAAGATGGCAGAAAGAAACAGGATGAAGGAGATGCCGGTCAATAAGCTCATGGTACAGATGGAAATACCGATGATCTTGTCGATGGCATTGCAGGCGGTCTACAATATTGTGGACAGTGCCTTTGTCGGAAACATGAAGGAGGGAAGTGAAGCCGCTTTAAATGCACTTACGCTGGTGTTTCCGGTGCAGATGCTCATGGTAGCGGTAGGAATCGGAACCGGTGTGGGGACGAATGCACTTCTTGCGCGGACACTTGGACAGGGAAACAGCAAAAAAGCAGCAAAAGTTGCGGGAAACAGTTTATTTCTTGGAGTAATTATTTATGCAGTATGTCTGCTGTTTGGAATTTTCGGAGTGAAAGCCTATATTTCATCGCAGACGGTTGATCCGGAAGTAATTTCGATGGGAACTGGCTATCTCAGGATATGTTGTGTGATTTCGTTTGGAATTATCTTCTTTTCCCTGTTTGAAAAGTTATTACAGGCAACTGGGCGTTCGCTTTATTCTACAATTGGTCAGGTAGTGGGAGCGGTAGTAAATATCATCCTCGATCCGATCATGATCTATGGGATCGGACCTGTTCCTGAAATGGGAGTAGAAGGTGCTGCATATGCGACGGTAATCGGACAGGTTGCATCGGCAGTATTGCTCTTTATTTTCCATACGAAATTAAATAAAGAATTTGCGCATGGAACAAAATACATGAAACCGGAGGGTGGAATTATAAAAGAGATTTATTCGATCGGACTTCCGGCGATCATTGCACAGGCATTGATGTCTATTATGGTTTATGTAATGAATCTGATCTTAAAATTTAATCCTTCGGCGCAGACCGCATATGGATTGTTTTATAAAGTGCAGCAGTTTGTGTTGTTCCTTGCATTTGGTCTGCGTGATGCGATCACACCGATCATCGCTTTTTCTTATGGAATGGGAAGTAAAAAGCGAATTAAGGATGGTATGAAGTACGGACTGATTTATACAATCGTACTTATGGTTCTTGGTGTGGCGATCACGGAAATTTTCCCGGGTGCATTTGCAATTTTATTCAACGCAGAGCAGTCAAGAGAATATTTTATCGGAGCAATGCACATTATTTCTATCAGTTTTCTTTTTGCAGGAATCAATGTCGCATATCAGGGAATTTATCAGGCATTGGACGGAGGCATCGAGTCGCTTGTGATTTCGCTGCTCAGACAGCTTGTAATTATATTACCATTGGCAGGCATTTTCTCTATTTTCGTCCGAAATGGACAGATGGGAGTTTCGATGATCTGGTGGGCGTTCCCGATCACAGAGTTTATCGCGTGTCTGGCCGGCTATGTATTTTTAAAGAGAATCCGTAAAACAAAAGTAGATGTTTTAAGCGAAAGGGAGATGTGATTATGGCAAAAAGAATTATTACGATCAGCAGAGAGTTCGGAAGCGGTGGTTGTTTTATTGGGGAAGAAGTGGCAAAGCAGCTTGGCATAAAGTATTATGACAAGGATATTATCGCACGGATTGCGGAGCAGTCAGGATTTTCAGCGGAATATATTGAAGAAAAGGCAGAATTGTCTCCGAAGAAAGGACTGCTTGCCTATGCGTTTGCAGGACGTGACATCACCGGAAAATCCGTGGAAGATATGGTGTATGAAGCGCAGAGAAAAGTGATTTTGGAGATTGCGGAAAAGGAAAGATGTGTGATCATAGGACGGAATGCGGATTTTATCTTAAAAGACAAAGATAATGTGCTGAATGTTTTTATACATGGGGATATGCCGGAAAAGGTGGCGCGTATCTGTAAACTGTACAATGTTACCGAAGAGGAAGCAGAAAAAATGATGGCAGATATCGATAAAAGGCGTATGACAAATTATCGATTTTATACGGATCAGAAGTGGGGGATGGCAAAGAATTATACATTGTCACTGAACAGTTCCGAGCTTGGATATGATCTGTGCGAGAAGATCATAATAGATTGTGCAAAATAATAAAGAGTAACAATACAAATAAAAACAATCAAAAAATCAATCGTATTTTTTTACGATTGATTTTTTGATTGTTTTTGCATATAATAAACATAATAAAGTTGGAAAGGAGACCAATAGTATGCATGAAACGAGAACGGTAGAGTTTAAAGAAACGATTACAAATACCTTTTTAAAAACGGTAAGTGCCTTTTCAAATTATGAAGGTGGAGCGATTTTTTTTGGAATTGACGACAATGGTAACATCAAAGGAATTGCTGATGTAAAGCAGTCATGTCTGGATATCGAAAATAAAATCAATGACAGTATTTCACCACAACCGGATTATACACTGGAAGTACAAAGTGATAATGTTATAAAACTTGCTGTAAAAAGTGGCATTCAAAAACCTTATTTATATAAATCAAAAGCGTATAAAAGGAACGATACAGCAACAATAGAAGTGGATACATTAGAACTTTCAAGACTTATTTTGGAAGGAAAAAATATTAAATTTGAACAACTTCCATGCAAAGAACAGGATTTGTCCTTTGAAATTTTGCATCAAAAATTAAAGGAAAGCATTCAAATTGATACGTTTAATATTGATACTTTGAAAACTCTGAATTTGTATGACAATGTAAAGGGATATAATAATGCAGCAGGGCTGTTGGCTGACAAAAATCACTTTCCGGGTATTGATATTGTGAAGTTTGGCGAAAATATCAGCATTATTCAAAAAAGAGTGACTTTTGAAAATAAATCGATATTGGAAGTGTACGATCAAACAATAGAGACTTTCAGAGATTATTATCGTTACGAAATCATACAGGGGGCGGAACGAAAAAATATAGAAAAAATACCAGAGGCTGCATTCAGAGAGGCGATTGCCAATGCCTTGATTCACAGAGCTTGGGATGTAGAGTCGCAAATCAGGATCTTGATGTTTGATGACAGAATAGAAATTATTTCTCCGGGAGGCTTACCTGCTGGAATAACAGAGGAGGAATATTTATCGGGCAAACTTTCTGTTTTGCGCAATAGAAATCTTGCAAATGTATTCTATCGATTGGGGTTTGTTGAGATTTTCGGAACAGGAATTACAAGAATAAAACAACTTTATATGGATGGATTAAGAAAACCTGATTTTGAAGTTTCAGAAAATACAATTAAGATGGTTCTTCCTGTTTTGGAAGAAAATACGAATTTGACGGAGGATGAAAGAACTGTATACAAAATTTTGAGTAAAACCATGTTGAAACCTATTAGCGAAATTGCACCATATGTATCTTTTGGTAAATCTAAGACAACACAGTTATTGAAAGATATGAGCAGAAAGGGCATTATATTGGTTGAAGGCAAGGGCAGAGGAACAAAATATATAATAAAATAGACATGAAAATTGTAACGTGTGTATTGCAAATACTTATCCCATGAATTATGCAGAAATGACGGGATTGCTTTGCAGAGTTGTTACAGATATTTAATTTGTTACGCAATCAGGTAATTGAAGCTTCTACAGATTGATGTTAATATGGTGGTATCAGTTTTTGAATCACGGGGGAAAATAATGCCGGACATTATTATCGTAGAGGACAACAGGGAGATCGGAACACTTTTGTGCGATTTCCTGCGAAAAGAAAATTATACGGTGAGCCTTGTGGACACCGGGGAGAAGGCACTTCAGATCTTTGAGCAGTACGGTGCCAATCTTGTTGTGATAGACATCGGTCTGCCGGGGGTGGACGGTTATTCCGTCTGTTCCAAAATAAGGGAGACTTCAAACGCACATATTATGATCGCGACTGCAAGAGACGACAAGGAAAGCACATTAAAAGGCTTGCAGATCGGCGCGGATGATTACATCTGTAAGCCTTATGATATCGATATTCTGATTGCCAAGATCAACGGCATTTTCAAACGAAAATATGCATTGGACGAAATCGTATGCGACAATCTGAAATTGAACAATGTCACGCAGACACTCACCGTGAACCAAACACCGGTCAATGTCACGGAAAAGGAATTCCAGCTGCTGAAACTGCTGGTCGAAAATAAAGGAACGACATTGAAGAAAGAATACCTGTTCAACCGCATCTGGGGAAGCAACAGTGAATCGGAGCCGCAGACGCTCACGGTACATATCAAGTGGCTGAGGGAAAAGATAGAACAGGATTCGAAGAAGCCGAAACACATTATTACGGTTTGGGGAACGGGATACCGATATGAATAATTACAAAAAATTTGTAGCAAAGTTTTGTGGAGTGGAGCTGCTTATTATTGCACTTGCGAATATCGTTTATTATGTGACAGCAAATAATCAGGAACCGTGCATTTCGCGTGTGCAGGATAAAACCGAAACAATCTACAGGATCATTTATACACAGACAGACGACAGAACCTGGATTCTCATGGATATTGCCTTGGGAATTCTGTTTTTGCTGTCTTTTTTTCTGATTTGTTATATCGGAAAGAAGATCATAAAGCCGTTTGAACAGATGCAGTCGCTGACCGAGGATCTGGCGAAAGGCAATCTCTCGGTGCCGGTCAAAGCCGAAAAAAGCAAATTCTTAGGCAGATTCCTATGGGGAATGGATATGCTGCGCGAAACATTGGAGAGCAACAAAGAAAAAGAACTCGCGCTGCAAAAAGAAAAAAGACGCTGATCCTGTCGCTGACACATGACATCAGGACGCCGTTATCTGCGATCCGGCTGTATGCGAAGGCGCTGGCAGAAAATCTTTATACGACCGGGGAGCGGCGTGTCGAAGCATGTCAAGGGATTGAAAAGAACGTAAAAGAGATTGAGGAGTATGTCAATGAGATCACGCTCGCATCGAGAGAGGATTTCCTGCAACTGAGTGTCAATCCGGGGGAAGTGTATCTGTCCCATGTGATCGATGCGATCCGGGGACTTTATGAGGAAAAACTGCATAATTTACATACCGGATTTCAGATTGCATCCTACACGGATCTGTTGCTGAAAGGGGATGCGGACCGGCTGATCGAGGTGTTGCAGAACCTTTTGGAAAACGCGATCAAATACGGGGACGGCAAGTGTATTTCCATCGACTTTTCGGAGGAAGAGGACTGCAGACTGATCACGGTAAGAAATTCCGGATGCAGCTTAAAGCAGGAAGAACTCATAAATCTGTTTGATTCTTTTTATCGCGGAAGCAATGTCGGCTCGACGGATGGTTCGGGACTCGGACTGTATATCAGCCGGCAGTTGATGCAAAAAATGGATGGGGAAGTATTTGCGGAAATTAAGGAAGATGATTTCTGCGCGACAGTTGTTGTGCGAAAGGCATAATGTGCATTTAAGGATTGTTTAATAATTTCTCCTGTAAGATGAGTACATCAAACGAGGGGAGGAACGTTAAAATGCTTTTTCGTATTTTGAAAAAAGATTTGAAAAGAAAAAAAGTAATGAACGCAATATTGCTTTGTTTTATTCTGCTGGCAACGATGTTCGTAGCGAGCGGAATCAGCAATGTTGTTTCCGTCATGAACGGAACGGATTCCTATCTGGATAAGGCGGGGATCGGCGATTATGTGGTCATCTCGATGGGTGCGGACAGCAAAGCGACCATCGATGAGATCCTGCATGAGATGGAATCCATCCGGGATTATCGCATTGAGCCGGTTGTATTCGGAGAAACATCCAATCTGAAAGATATGCACGGAGAAGAACTGGAGGCAAAGAATTCTGTTATTTACCAGTCCATCGAGGACAGCCGGCTTAAATTCTTTGATAAAGAGAATAAGCAGATTACCCAGATCAAGCCGGGGCATGCATATGCAACCGGTGATTTTATGGAGAAAAATCATTTGCAGCCGGGGGATAAAATCAGGATTACGCACAACAGTATTTCTTTTATGGTAACGCTGGATGGTATGGCAAAAGATGCGCTTTTAGGGTCTTCCATGATGGGCAACAGCCGTTTCCTTTTTCATCGGGAGGAGATCGAGAAGCTGCTTTCGGATGAAACCATTTACAATGGGTATCAGGGACAGATCAGCTATATTGATCTAAAGGATGAGGCAGGCGTATCGGAGATTGCTTCGGCTATTTCACAGGCTCCGGGCATCATGTTTTCCGGCGCACGTTCGCTGATAAAAATGTGCTATGTCATGGATATGATCGTTGCGTTTACGATGCTGATTTTAAGTATCTGCCTGATCATCGTGTCGTTTGTCGTATTAAAGTTTTCCATCACGTTTACGATCTTTGAGGAGTTTCGTGAGATCGGTGTGATGAAAGCAATCGGTATCAGTAATTTCAAGATCCGGAGTCTCTACCTGACAAAGTATCTGATGTTGGCAGTAATAGGAGCGTTTGTGGGATTTTTTATGAGTATCCCGTTTTCTGATCTGTTACTGCGATCGGTCAGCAGCAATATGGTTCTGGAGGCGGATAACCATTTCCTGTTGTCGGTTCTGGGGGCAATTCTGGTCGTTATTGTCATTCTGCTGTATGCTTTTCGCTGCACGAAGCTGGTGAAGAAGTCTTCTCCGATCGATGCGATCCGTTCCGGTCAGACGGGGGAACGTTATAAGAAAAAATCGCCGTTTCGTCTGGTCAAAAGCCATGGAAGCACCGGTTTCTTTATGGCGGTCAATGATGTGTTCAGCGCACCGAAACGGTACATGACGATCATAACCACATTCTTTTTATGCACGTTGTTTGTGCTTGTATTTGTCAACGTCTCATCAACCATGCGAAGCGATACGTTTATTACAACATTCGGAACGCGGAGTGATCTGTACTACACCGATCTGACGGAAGCGATGAGTTGTATGAATCCGGATGGAAGAAAGCAGATCGAGGAGTACTTTGCAAAAACGGAAGCGCTGTTTAAGAAAAACGGAATGCCTGCGAAACTGTGTGTGGAAACGCAGTACAAATATAAGGTTCATTTTGACGGAAAAGATTATTCCATCAGTTGTCAGCAGGGAATCCATACGAAAGCATCCGCGTATGAATATATCAATGGGGTAGTTCCGCAAAACAAAAATGAGATTGCGATTACACCGACGGTCAGCAAATTGACCGGGGCGAAACTCGGAGATACCGTAACGATTGATTTTGGAAAAGAGACACTTGACTGCGTTGTGGTTGCTTATTTCCAAAGCATGAATCAGCTTGGAGAGGTCATACGCCTTCACGAGGATGCACCGACCGATTTTACCTATATTGCGAATGTTATGAGTTATCAGATCGATTTTGACGACCATCCGTCTGCAAAGGAGATTGAGGTTCGAAAAGAAAAGATCAAAAAGCTTTTTGACAATGAAAAAGTGATGAATGCCACAGAATACTGTGATGATTGTATGGGCGCGGCATCAACGATGGAATCGGTACAGTATCTGCTTCTTGGAATTACACTGATCGTTGTAATTCTTGTATGTATTCTGATGGAGCGGTCATTTCTTGCGGACGAGAAAAGCCAGATCGCGGTGCTTAAGGCGATGGGATTTGGCAATAGACGGGTGATGGAATGGCATATGACACGATTCGGTATTGTTACGCTTGTGGCTGTTCTTTTGGCGGCGATCTGTTCCATTCCGGCAACGTATCTGATCGGCAATCCGATATTCGGCATGATGGGGGCCGGAAAAGTGGCTTATGTGATCCGTCCGTGGAAAATCTTTTTCCTGTATCCGGGCATTATTTTCCTTATGACGCTTCTGGCATCGGGAATGACAGCATTACAGATCCGGACGATCAAGAGCAACGATACAACCAATATAGAGTAAACGGAGGAAAATCTTATGGCAGCATTGCTTTGTGCAAAAGATCTTTGCAAAACCTATGTAATTGATAAAAGGCAGAATAATGTGTTAAAGAATGTAAATCTTGAAGTAAAAGAGGGGGAGATGGTTGCAATCATGGGACCATCCGGCTCTGGAAAATCCACGCTTTTGTATGCCATCTCGGGTATGGACCGGGCGACGAGCGGTCAGGTGCTTTTTGAAGGGAAGGATTTGACGAAACTGAGCGAAAAGGAACTTGCAAAAATCCGCTTGGATGAGATGGGATTTATTTTTCAACAGATGTATATGATGAAAAATCTTACGATTCTCGATAACATCGTGCTTCCGGCAGCAGAAAGTAAAAAGTCAAAGGAAAGCAGGCAGGAAAAGCAGGAAAGAGGCGAGCAGCTTATGCGCAAAATGGGGATCATCGAGATTGCAGATAACGATATCAACGAGGTTTCCGGCGGACAGCTTCAGCGGGCGTGTATCTGCAGAAGTATGATGAACCGTCCAAAACTGCTTTTTGCCGATGAACCGACCGGCGCATTAAACCGTACTTCCTCCAATGAGGTTATGGATGAACTTGTGAAGTTAAACAATGAGGGGACAACGATCGTTATGGTAACGCATGATGCGAAAGTTGCTGCAAAATGCGGCAGGGTGCTTTTTATCGTGGACGGCAATATCAAGGGTGAATATACAGGTTTAAAGGAGATTACCGATGAAAAAGAGAGGGAGAGAAGTCTGAATAACTGGCTGCTGGATCTGGGCTGGTAGTCGGGAAAGGTGTGTTTATGCAGATAGTAAAAGATTACAGAGACAATAAAGTGTTGTCGGCGTGTGAAAAGCTGCGATACAGTGAGATACGCAGGGAAATGTACAACATTACCGATGCAGTTCTGGCAGCAACCTTAAAAGATCTGACCGAAAGTGTTTGGGTTATAGTGAAACCAAAAGTTTGAGAGGAAGATATGATGAACGTAAGAATTGCCGATTTGAAAGATTTTGAGAAGATTATGAAAATATACAAATATGCGCAGGACTATATGATACAATCCGGAAATCCTACACAATGGGGACATTTTTATCCGGATGAAGAACTGATTCGGTCGGACATTCATCAGAATGCCTGCAAGGTAATATACGACGAAAATGGGATACATGGGGTATGTGCACTGTTTGAAGGTGCAGATCCTACATATGAACATATTGAAGACGGCAACTGGCTGAATGATGAACCATATCTTACAATCCACAGGCTTGCCGGGGATGGACAGGTGCATGGACTGTTTCAATGTGTTGCGGATTACTGTAAAAATATTTCCCGGAATATCAGAGTGGATACCCATGTCAATAATCGGATTATGCAAAAGCTGATGGAAAAGAACGGTTTTACAAAATGTGGTATTATATATGTAAAAGATGGTACGCCGAGAATTGCATATCATTGGACTGAATAGAGCATATTATGCTATTTTCCATGCAATTCATGCATTAGATGGAAACGGGTATAAGCGGCATAAGGACACAATTGCGAATTTTAATAAGCAATATGTTGAAACGAAAATATTTTTGAGGAAAATCATGAACATTTTAATCATAGAAGATGATGCAGCCATCCGTCAGGAATTAAAGCTGCTGTTAGAAAATGCACTGTATCAGGTCACGGTATTGACAGAGTTTCATCACGTGGTAGAGGATATTCTGCAAATAGAGCCGGATCTGCTTCTGCTTGATGTAAATCTGCCGCAGCAATCCGGATTTGAGATCTGTAAAAGTGTCAGGAAAACGTCGGATGTTCCGATTATTTTCCTGACCAGCAGGACGGATTCAATGGATGAATTAAGCGGAATGCTGCAAGGCGGTGATGATTACATCACAAAGCCGTTTCAGCCGCCGTTACTTCTGGCGCATATCGCGGCCGTATTAAAACGGGCGAAAAAAGCAGACGTACCAGAGAAGATGATCTGTAAAGGTGTGGAACTTGATGTTGTCCGTGGCTGTGTGAAGTGTCAGGAGCAGCAGGTGGATCTGTCGAAAAATGAATTGAAAATCCTGCATTACCTGTTTTTGCATCAGGGAGAGATCGTGCCAAGAATCGAACTGGTGGAATACCTGTGGGATCAGCAGGTCTTTATTGATGATAATGCCCTCAGTGTAAATATCACACGCCTGCGCGCAAAACTTGCAGAAATTGGTGTATGTGACTTTATTGAGACAAAAAGAGGGATGGGCTATCGCATATGAAACTGACAGAATATCTGAAAGACAAAGTGTTGTTGCTGCTTTTACATATGGTATGTATGGCAGGGCTTGTTATCTTTTTGCGGCTGACCGGCTATTCCATGGATAAATGTGTGATTATACTGGTGTGTTACGGTGTAATACTGGCAGGATGGCTTTTCCTTCAGTTTTTTTCACGCAGAGGCTATTTCAGAAAATTAGAGCAGCTTACGGATCAGCTGGACAGGCGTTATCTTCTTGGAGAACTGATGCCGGAATCGTTTGGGCTGGAAGATCGCAAGTACCGGGAACTGATCCGCAAATCCAACAAATCGGTAATCGAGCGGATACACCAGATGGAACAAAACCAAAAGGATTACCGGGAGTACATTGAAAGCTGGGTGCATGAGATCAAGGCACCGATCACGGCGATCGCGTTAAACTGTGAAAATAATCGGGATGAGAGGAGCCGCTATCTCCTTGTGGAAAACCGCAAGGTGGAGAATTATGTGGATATGGCACTGTACTATGCGCGCATGGATGCGGTATACAAAGACTACATGATCGCGGAAACCAATCTGCAGGAAGTGGCACAACAGGTGCTTTTGCAGAACAAATATTATCTGATCCAGAGCCATGTAAAGGCGGAAGTTGCCTGCCCCGATACGGTATACAGCGATAAGAAATGGATTGCTTTTATTTTAAACCAGCTCATTCAAAACAGCGTAAAATACGGCAGAAGTGAGGGTGCTCACATTCAGATCGTTACGGAAAAAACAAAAAGCGGCGTTCTTTTGCGGGTAAAAGATGACGGTATCGGGATTCCAAAAGAAGAACTCACGCGGATTTTTGAAAAAGGGTTTACGGGAACGAACGGGAGAAACCGGGAGCGTTCGACCGGAATGGGACTGTATCTGTGCCGTAAACTCTGTGACAAGTTAAATATAGAAATCCGGGCAGAATCTGCGGAAGGAAAGGGAACAGAGATCATACTTATGTTTCCGGTGAGTGATTATCTTACCGGTTACAGGGAGACATAACACGTTTATCTTTCAAAACTGTAAGATTCAGGAAAGGTAACTCCATACAAAGCGGACAGATCCCGTGTTAAAGTAGGCATAGTGAAGAAAAAATGATATTCTTTACTATGCCTTTTATTTACAAGCGAGGGAAAGGAGTGTCAGAAGATGCAGGAAATCATACGCGTAAGCGATGTGGAGAAATATTATGGAAACGGGGATCAGGTGACAAAAGCAGTGGACCGTGTCAGCTTTGCCGTGCAGCAGGGGGAGTTTATCGGTGTGATGGGAGCTTCCGGTTCCGGAAAGACAACGCTTTTAAATCTGTTGTCAACCATTGACCGGGTGACAGCGGGGCATATTTATTATGGAGATACAGATATCACAGAACTGGGGGAAGAACAGCTTTCGGAATTCCGTAAAAAACAGCTTGGGTTTATCTTTCAGGAATACAATCTGCTGGATACGCTCACGCTGGAAGAAAATATTATGCTCGTTATGACGCTGCATCGGCGCGGCAAAAAGGAGATTCAGAAACGGTGCAGTGAGCTGCTTCGCATTCTGGGAATCGAGGAGGTTAAGGATAAATATCCGTATCAGGTGTCCGGCGGACAAAAGCAGCGGTGCGCATGTGCCCGTGCACTTGCAAATCATCCCACACTTCTTCTGGCAGATGAGCCGACTGGGGCGCTGGATTCCTTGTCGGCGCAGACCCTGTTAGAGACATTTACAGATATGAACCAAAACATGGGCGCAACCATTCTGATGGTGACACACGACGCGTTTTCCGCAAGTTATTGCAGCCGTATTCTGTTTTTGAAAGACGGGAAGATTTTTCATGAACTGGTGCGCGGGGGAAAAGAGCGCCGGGCGTTTTTAAATGAAATACTCGATGTGATGACACTGACGGGAGGTGAACGTTCCCATGATGTGTAAACTTGCTCTTCGAAATGTAAAGCGCATGGCAAAAGACTATGTGGTGTATTTTATGACAATGGCGGTTGTGACTGCACTCATGTTTTCATTCAATACGCTTTTGTTTTCCAAAGATGTGCAGAATCTGTTTCAGATGGATGCCATGATGAGTGTGATGACGGGACTTGCGACAGCATTTATCGTGCCGATCATTGCGTGGCTGATCAATTATATGGTGCGGTTTGTACTGGAAAAGCGAAGCCGTGAGTTTGGAATTTATCTTCTGGTCGGGGTAAAGAAAAAAGAGATTGCAAGGCTTTATTTTACGGAAAATCTGCTGCTTGGAGCGGGCGCGTTTCTTGTGGGAATGGGACTGGGTCTGCTTTTTCAGCAGATCCTTCTGTCCATTTTTTACAGCATGGTGCAGCTGGATTACAAACTGCATCTGGAATGGAACCGAAACTGTATTTTGATGACGGCTGCATGTTATCTGGGCTGTTATCTGCTGGCGCTGTTTCGAAGCCGAAAAAAATTCCGCAAAATGAATATCCATGATCTGATGGAAAGTCAGAGACAGAATGAGGAAATCAAAGAAACGCATGAAAAGGCAAAGAGATGGTTCCTTCCGTTATCTGTGCTGTTTCTTGTCGTATTCGGTGTGTTTCTGTTTTGTTTTAAAGCATGGGATACCGGAGTTGTAATCGCTTTTCTCATTGGACTGGTGCTGACGATTTATCTTTTTTACACAGGCATTGCGGCGTGGATCGCCTGTTATGTCAGAAAAAAGGGAGCTGCTATTTACTGTGGGGATGCGCTGTTTCTGCTCCGGCAGTTTTCTTCTAAGATCCGGACACTGCGTTTTACCATGGGAACACTGACGGCACTGTTTACTCTGGCGATACTCGGAAGTTCGGTGGCATTTATGTTTAATCATTTCCAGAATGAGGTGCTTGTGAGCAAATTTCCGTTTGATGTGCAGGTATACAGCAGCAATGTGAAGGATGAGTTTCAGCAGGAAATTGCTCTGCTGAAACAGGAGACAGCCATAAAGGAAATTTTTACTTATAAGGTTTATGAGAACGAAACGAATCAGGTCAATGCATATCTGTATACACATCTGAAAGAATTTGGATCAGAGTATCGGAACGCAGATGGCACACCGGACTGGAAAAAGATCAGTAAAAATGAAGAACTGGCATATTGCAATTACGATACCTATATGGGACTCTCGGATTACAACCGGCTCCGTACCATGATCGGACTTTCGGAAGTGCAGTTAAAAGAAGATCAGTATGCCATCCATATCAAAGACCGCGTGCTGAATCAGACCGGGGATTTTTCCGGTCGGATCAAAATTCAGGGAACAGATGGGACATTATCTTTTGCGGGCTATCACACGGAGGGATTTTCGCAGAACGGCCACAACGGAGGGGATTATATTATTATTGTTTCGGATGCCGTTCTTGCACAGATGCATCCCTATTATGCAGAATTGGTGGCGGATATCAAAGGCGAGGCACCTGCGGATCTGGAGAAACGGCTGGATGATCTGGAGAAGGATCCGGATAAAATTAGTGTGCAGGGGCACGCCATGACGGAAGCAGCTTCGGATGACTGGGATGGGGAAGCACTTGGAAATTCCTGTTCGGGTTCGGATACAATTGTTACCTATACGGCAAAAAATCTTGTGCGTGACAATCTGATTCCGGAAGTGAAATATATGTTATCTTCGCTGATGTTTCCGCTTTTTTATATCGGACTGGTATTTTTGTGTGTGGCACTGACCGTGCTTTCCGTGCAGCAGCTCAGCGATTCCGTAAAATACAAATTCCGCTACAGGGTTCTCTTTCAGCTTGGTTACAGCAGAAGAGAAATCCGCAGGATGATTTTAAAGCAGCTTGCCGGTTATTATCTTTGTCCGGCATGTGTGTCACTTGCAATCAGCGGACTGGTCTGTGTATATACTGGTGGTAAGTTTGACTTTTATACGGGGGTTCGGGCGGCACCGGCAACTTATTTTTTGATTTCTTCGGTATTGTTTTTCGGAATTTATCTGGTGTATTTTATCATTACCTATATTGGATTCTGCCGGAATGTGGAAGAGTGGGGGTAAGAAAGGGATGGGGAGAAAATGAAGAAAAAGAATCGTGCGTTTTATCGTTATTTCATTCCGGTCATATATGCTGTCTTTGTATATATCCTGTGGGAACTGACCGGAACATTGGTGGCTTATGTGGTTGGAAAGGTAATGGACAACTGGGAGGAAACTTTATACAGTTCTTATATTTCCATGTTATTCAATGAAGTGTTGACGTTTGTTATTATGTTTGTATTGTTTCGCAAAAAAGCAGATTTCGTAAGAAAAGAAAAAAGAAATGGGTCATGGTTACCGGTATTGGGAATGTTTATTTTTCCGTTAATACAGATTGGGAATGATCTTATGACTCTCGTTCATGGAAAAAAAGTTTTTTCACTGCTTTCCGGTAAAGGGATTTGTTTTTTCCTGATCTGCGGTGTGGCAAGTCTTAGTATTGGACTGCTGGAAGAATATGTGTGGCGGGGAATTCTGTTAAATATGTTTCTTGCTGCATGGGGAAAAAAGAAAAATGGAATTTATTGTGCGGTAGTTGTGTCTTCCCTTGGATTTGGTCTGTGCCATTACCGGAATCTGCTGGTGGGACAGAACTTTGCAGATACGACAAAACAGGTATTGTATGCGATTTGTTTTGGCATGTTTCTGGCAGCACTTTTTATACAGACGAATCATTTATTCATTCCGGTTCTTGTACATGGACTTTGTAATTTTTCTAATTTTTTTATGAATGAAATTCTTGGATGGAATTATACTGTTTGGAAATATGATGATATTTTGCAGGGAGTATTAGCCGTTTTTTATTTGATCGCAGGACTCTATGTGGTTTACAGGAGCGTGCAGAAAAAGCAGAACATAAGGAGGAAAACAGAAAAATGAGTACCAAAAAAGTAATTGGCGGTTCGGTTGCTGCCATAGTTATTCTCATCATTGCACAACTTGCAGCACAGCTTGCCGCAAGTGCATTGACTCTGATAAAGATTCCGGATGGAATATGTAATATCATTGCAGGAATCTTTTATGTCGGACTGACTTATGTTATTTTAAAGATATATATTGAGAAAGTGATCAGGTTACCTGTTTCTGATTTTGGAATGCCCGTATTTCATATTAAAAGAAAATGGATTCTGATTGCTATTCTGTTGCCACTGCTGGTAAAAGGAAGTTATCTTTTGTTCTTTCAGGGTGCGTATGTTTCCTCGCATATGAATGGAAAGCAGATATTTCGTACATTAAGTGCCGGAATTATGTTTACCGGAATCGCGGCTGGATTTGTCGAAGAAATGGTATTTCGGGGCGTTATTTTAAATCTTTTAAGGAAAAAATGGAATCGTAAGGTGGCGGTTATCGTTCCATCGGTGCTGTTTGGCATGGTTCATATTCTGGGAATGGATTTTTCCATCGGAAGCTGTTTGCAGGTTCTTGTTGCAGGCACGATGGCGGGAATTATGTTTTCAATGATTGCAATCGAGAGTGGTTCTGTCTGGAACAGTGGAATCGTGCATGCCATCTGGAATATTGTAATGATCGGTGGGGGACTAGCAATTGGACAAAAAGTGGATCAATTCTCTGTCATGACTTATGTTCTTGATGCAAAATCATTTGCGGTGACGGGCGGTGAATTTGGCATGGAAGCGTCTGTTATTTCGCTGGTGGGGTACATCATAGTTACTGGTGTGGCTTTTTTCGGGAATAAAGAATTATGTGATATCATTTACAAAAAAGAATAGTTGAGGTATATATGTATAAGACAGTAAAGAACTTTTATTTTTTGCAATGCAAATGGCGATTATACCTGTATGGTGTAAAATTACAAAATACGGATTCATAGGAAATTAAAAGTTGACAGCACGGTTAGCGTGTACTAACTTGACGCTGACAGGAACGATAAGCGTTGAGATCAAGTCGAGGGAAAAACTATGAAAAAGCTGTTTTTTGAAACCGAAAAAGATGGGTTCTACGGAACTTATTATGAAAATCCAAATCGTTCAGATTGTGCAGTGATTGGATTATTTGGAGATGATCCGAATGATTATATGGCAAAGTGCGGTGCAAAATGGTTACACAAAAATGGTGTGAATGCGCTTTGCATGTCTCCCGGAAAGAAAAATTATAGTCATGTAAATTATCCGTTGGAGAGAATTGGGGCAGCCATTCAATGGCTGAAGAAAAATGGTAACCGGAAAATCGGAATTATGGGAATGAGTACGGCCGGTATGGATTCGCTTGTTGCGGCTTCGTATTTTTCGGATATTACATTAACATTTGGTCTTACACCAAGTGATTTTGTATGGCAGGGATTTGAACAGGGGAAAAAAGATGGATGCAGGGAATGGCCGGTTCCGGGTGCTTCAACACTCTCCTGGAAGGGAAAGCCCCTTGCTTATATGCCGTTTGTGTATGAACATCTGGTATACTGGCAGAAAGTGGAGGAAGAGACAAAAGGTTCCGGTGATATTGAGCGCAGCACCTGTCTGTTCATTGATTCTGAAAAAGCAAGAGAACATACCGAAGAGGAAATGATCAAGGTAGAGAATATAAAAGGAAGGCTGTTTCTTGTTGGTGCAGATGATGATTCCTTCTGGGAAGCGGGAAAGTATATCCGTCGCATGGACCAGCGTTTAAAGGAGCGCCCTCATGTCTGTCAATTTGTACCACTTGTGTATGAACATGGAACGCATTTTGTACTGCCGGAATCTTTGCTTCGTATGGCTTTGCCGGTAGGACTTAAATTTGTGCTGCGCTTTATATTCAGAGCGGCAAAAGAATACCCTGATGCGTGTGAAGCAACCAGAATAGATATTGACAGAAAGCTTTCTGCTGCACTAAAAGAATGGCGGGAAGAGTAGAATATAAATAAAGAATTGCGTGAATAGTCCGATATATGAAATGTAAGGAAACAATGGATGGATGCATTTCACGGAGGAAATATTATGAAAACAGGAGAGGCAAGGGGAATTTACAGTTCTGTTCTGAAATCATATAACGTGCAGAAATTCAAACTGTCGAAGCAGCGGGAAGAGTTAAAAGAGCGGATGGAAAGTACGCCGGATGGAAAAACACGGTATGCTGATGAAGCTGCTACACTGGAACTGAAATATAATGCGGTTGCGGAGAAACAGGACGAGTATCAGAATTATGTAAATCAGCTTATGGCGCAATGGGAAGGTAAGTTTAACAGTGTTGTGGCAAAGCAGCAGGGCGAGGCCGCAAAAGATTATGGGGAGGAAATGGGAAAGATCATGACCGTGGCAAGACGCCTGATGCATGGAGATCAGGTGCCGATGCAGGATGAGAAGAAACTGATGGAATATGATAAGGATCTCTATATTATGGCGAAAAACGCCGGAATGATGGCGCGGTTGGAAAAACGCAAAAAGTATGATTCGCTCTGGGAAGATGAGGAAAAGAAAGAGCATGAAGACCCGATGGAAGCAGCCGATGCAGAGGAAACATTTACAGCCGGACCGGAAGTGGTGTCGGTGGAATCTGTCATGGAGGCAGCGGCTGGGGAAACGGAGTCATAGGATGGTTTAAAAACTATAGATAAACAAAAAGGCGTGTGAAAAACAAAAGTTTTTTCACACGCTTTTTTTACGTTAAGATCCCGCAAGTCACGAGCGAGAGCTTGTAAATGGGCTACCTGATGTTGTGGAAGATCGCTGACATCTATATATGCGTTGGTGGAGTCATTCAGCAGGATGGGAAGTCTCATTAACGACTTCCGAATCCTGCTTTTTCTTTTGAAATTATAAACAGTACCTGCATGTTTTCCTGCTTTTACATGGCTGAAATACGGATTTCCACTCCGGCTTCTTTCATTTTTCTGCCGGTTATCCACCGTCATTCTGCCGGTCCCGGAATTCGTCCGATTTCCCATTCGCCCCTGTTTTTGCTATACTTATCCCATACTTAAGGAGGTACAAATGAACGCAGATGATAAAAGCAAACTCAAAGCATATGAAGAACTTATAGGCAGTCTTGAGCATACAAACGGACTGCAGCACAGGGTCATTGAAACCCAGTCCTCATTGATCAAATCCCTTGAGGAACATAATGCAGAATTAGAAAAAATCATTGATGATCTGACAAACATTTAAAGAAAGGACGCGGCATGGGGATGGGAAATTCTTTTGAAACCATTACAGTACTTCAATACAGGCTCAAAGCAGCACAGGAAGAACTTGCAGCCTTTCAATCGGGAGAAAAATATATCCGAATGGAAAAACAGTACCTTACACAGGTGCGTGCCCTGGAACGCAGAATTGCAAAACTGGAAGCAGCTGTAGCAAAAGAACACAGCCATGCCATTACGATTCGGAATCAATGGTTTGAGATTTTTGAATAGCTGCAAAAAGAATGCGACCGTATGGTCGCTGAAGCATTAAAACTCATCCATCCCGTCTTCAAAATCTATCGCCCGCAAAAAATATCCAACAGCCGCGAAAAGACAGGAAGGAAACCCGGTGGACAGCCAGGACACAGGGGGCACTGCAGAAAGAAACTCCCCCCGACAAGGGAAATCTATCTTCCTGCACCCGAAGAAGTACTCCATGACCCTGACTTTAAGAAAACATCGAAAACCATTACAAAGCAGAAAATCGACATCAGCGTAGAAGTGCATGTGACCGAGTATCATGCCGATGTGTACTATAATTCCAAAACAGGTGAACGGATCCATGCACCATTTCCACAGGGAGTCATTGATGACGTTAACTATGGAGGAAATTTACGTGCTTTCCTGTTTCTGCTGAATAATGACTGCTGTACATCAATTGATAAAAGCCGCAGGTTTTTGTCTGATCTGACAGATGGAAAAATAAACATATCAAAAGGCATGATCAATAATCTCTGCCGGTCATTTGCCAAAAAAACAGAATCCCAGCGTAAAGAGATTTTCTGCGACATGCTGCTTTCCCTTGTCATGCATACAGACTGTACCAATGCCCGTGTAAACGGGGAAAGTTCGTATGTATTTGTATGTGCGGTTCCGGATGGCGGTGTGCTCTATTTCGCCAGGGACAAAAAGGGACACGATGGAATAAAGGGCACGGTCGTTGAAGACTATCAGGGGACATTGGTCCACGATCATGATGTAACCTTTTATAAGTATGGAACCGGCCACCAGGAATGCCTTGCACATGTACTGCGTTATCTGAAAGACAGCATGGACAACGAAAAAGACCGTACCTGGAACAGGCAGATGCATTCCCTGATACAGGAAATGATCCATTACCGGAATGGTTTATCTGAATCAGAAGAGCCAGATCCGCAGACCGTCTCCGAATTTGAAGAACGTTATAAAACAATCCTGTCCATAGCTGGGGATGAATACGACTATGAGCCGCCTGGGAAATACTACCGTGATGGATACAATCTGTACAAAAGGATGAAAACGTATAAGAAAGATCATCTTCTTTTCCTCCATAACAAGAATGTACCTGCCACGAATAACGAAGCCGAACGGCTGCTGAGAAAATATAAAAGAAAACAGGCGCAGGCTGTGTCATTCCGGAGTCCGTCAAGCATCGACCATCTCTGTAAATGCATGAGCATGCTGGTTTTGATGCGCAGAAAAGAGCAGACCAATCTGTTCCGCGAGATTTCAGAAATATTTGCATAAGAAAACCGATGGTTTTGACTACGATATAGTCTATACCATCCGGGCTACGCTGAGGATTTTTGGCATGTGCTATCGGGAAAATAGGCAAGTAATATGGTTTAGTTAATTTAAAAACGCTATACTAGTATATTGGATAATAAATAACTGCTATATTAAATTGAAGATGCTTCAGCTTCGCTGATTTCATCCATTTTATATTTCCAATGGTAAACTACTGGCTCGCGGTTAACTTCTTCAAAATACTGGTAAATTCGTTCTTCC
>CABJAV010000043.1 GCA_902363675.1 Lachnospiraceae bacterium
TATCAAGTTTCTGTACGTAGGCTCAAGAACTTTGTTACACCACTTCCTTCATCCATACCATTACTGGTACCGACTTGTGGTTCACTACACTTGGCGGTAAATACCCGTGACTGGACTTTCACCAGTAAGATTAGTGCCATGCTCGGCACACTAGCACAGAAGCAGGGTTGATACCCTGCTTCCGATTTTATGAATTGCTCTCTTCTGAATTATTATCTTCCTCTGTATCTTCATTCTCTGTTTCTTCTTCAGGCGGCATCAATGATTTATCTTCAACTACCCTTGCAATACTTGCAACTGTAATGTCATCCTTAAGATTAATAAGCTTGACTCCTGAAGTAATTCTTCCAAGTAATGCAGTATCATTTACACGAATTCTTATAATAATTCCTTCGGTTGTAATGAGCATAACTTCGTCATCTCGTCCAACTGATTTAACACCAATCAAATTACCGGATTTTTCTGTAATTTTGTAACACTTTACACCTTTTCCGCCACGATTTTGTGCAGAAAATTCACTGATCAATGTACATTTTCCAAGACCTTTTTCGGAAACAATCAATACGGAATCTCCCTGGGAAGCCATCTGCATCGCAATCACTTCGTCTCCATCGGTAAGATTCATACCGATTACACCCATGGTTGTACGGCCGGTACTTCTTACATCTTTTTCATTAAAACGAATACACTGGCCATATTTTGTAAACAGGAAAATGTCCTCATTATCATCCGTAATCTTGACTTCAATCAATTTATCATCATCACGTAAATTAATTGCTGCCAGACCTGTCTTACGAATATTTTCATAATCAAGTACCGATGTTTTCTTAACAATTCCATTCTTGGTTGCCATAAACAGATACTTGTCCTTTTCATAATCCTTGATTGGTATCATTGCAGTTATTTTTTCATCCGGCTGCAATGGAATCAGATTAACAATGGCAGTACCTCTTGATGTACGGCTTGCTTCCGGAATTTCATACGCTTTAATGCGGTATACACGTCCCATATTGGTAAAAAACATCAGATAGTGATGCGAAGTTGTCATAAGCATCTCGACAATATAATCATCCTGTATTGTCTCCATACCTTTGATTCCCTTACCTCCACGATGCTGACTCTTGAAATTGTCAGTTCCCATACGCTTGATATAGCCGACTTTTGTCATTGTAATCACAGTATTTGTCTCTGGAATCAGATCTTCCATGGAAATATCAAATTCATCAAAACCAATCTGTGTTCTTCTGTCATCACCATACTTATCTGCAATTGCAAGAATTTCGGTACGGATAACCGTAAGCAACTTCTTTTCATCTGCAAGAATTGATTTCAACTCTGTAATCAAAGCCATTAACTCTTTATATTCATTCTCTAACTTTTCTCTTTCGAGACCTGTCAGAGCCTTCAATCTCATATCCACAATCGCCTGGGATTGTGCATCGGATAAACCAAAGCGTTCCATCAATGCGTTCTTCGCATCCTGTGTCGTACGACTTCCACGAATAATTGCAATGACTTCATCAATGTTATCCAAAGCAATCATCAAGCCCTGTAAAATATGGGCTCTTTCTTCTGCTTTGTTCAAATCATATCTGGTTCTTCTGGTAATAACTTCTTTCTGATGAAGCAGATAATAGTTCAATAATTCATACAAATTCAGGATTTTTGGCTGGTTATCCACCAATGCGAGATTGATTACACCAAAAGTATCCTGCAACTGTGTATGTTTATATAGCAAATTGAGCACAACACTCGGATTTACATCACGACGAAGTTCGATTACAATTCGCATACCTTCACGGTCAGATTCATCACGTAAATCCGTAATGCCATCAATACGTTTATCCTTGTGTAATTCTGCAATTTTTTCAATTAATCTTGCTTTATTTACAAGATATGGGAGCTCTGTGACAACAATTCTGTTTTTGCCATTGTCCATCGGCTCAATATCTGTTACTGCACGAACTCTGATTTTTCCACGTCCGGTCCGGTAAGCTTCATTGATTCCGGCGGTACCAAGAATGACACCTCCGGTAGGAAAATCCGGTCCCTTAATAATACTGATCAATTCATCAATATCAGTCTCTTTATCTTCAATGTCATTATCGATCAGTTTTACAACCGCATGAATTACATCCCTCAAATTGTGTGGTGGAATATTGGTAGCCATACCTACAGCAATACCAGTGGTTCCATTAACCAGCAAGTTCGGATAACGTGCCGGCAATACCGTTGGTTCTTTTTCCGTCTCATCAAAGTTTGGAATAAAATCAACGGTGTCTTTGTTAATATCCTGAATCATCTGCATGGATATTTTAGAAAGACGTGCCTCAGTATATCGCATAGCAGCAGCACCGTCTCCATCCACTGATCCAAAGTTACCATGTCCGTCTACAAGTGGATATCTTGTCGACCACGGCTGTGCCATGTTGACAAGTGCACCGTAAATAGAGCTGTCTCCATGTGGGTGGTATTTACCCATGGTATCACCGACAATACGCGCACATTTACGATGTGGCTTGTCTGGTGTGTTATTCAACTCTATCATGGAATACAGAACTCGACGCTGTACTGGCTTAAGTCCGTCTCTTACATCTGGTAATGCACGGCTGGCAATAACGCTCATGGCATAATCGATATAGGAGGTTTCCATGGTTTTCTTCAAATCAACTTGCTGAATTTGATCAAATATCTTGTCGTCCACTTACTTTTCCTCCTTAAATGTCAAGGTTTTGAACATACTTGGCATTTTCTTCAATAAATTCTCTTCTCGGTTCTACTTTATCACCCATCAATGTGGTAAATGTAACATCTATTTCGGATGAATTTTCATCATCGATGATTACCTGTTTTAAGATTCGCTTTTCCGGATCCATAGTTGTTTCCCAAAGCTGCTCGGCATCCATCTCACCAAGTCCTTTGTATCGCTGAATCTTATTATTCTGATCTCGTCCAACATCGGTAAGAATTTTGTTTAATTCCTCATCACTGTACGCATACCATGTATTTTTATTTTTCTCAATTTTGTAGAGTGGTGGGGTAGCAAGGTAAACATGACCCTGCTTAATCAGTTCCGGCATAAATCGATATAAGAAAGTAAGCATTAGAGTAGCAATATGCGCACCATCCACATCGGCATCGGTCATAATAATAATTTTATTGTAACGCAATTTTGAAATATCAAAATCGTCATGAATTCCTGTACCAAAAGCAGTAATCATTGCCTTGATTTCTGCATTATCATAAATTCGATCGAGGCGGGCTTTCTCTACATTTAAAATTTTTCCACGAAGTGGAAGAATTGCCTGTGTTGCACGGCTTCTTGCAGTCTTTGCAGAACCGCCGGCGGAATCTCCCTCAACGATAAAAATTTCACAATTTTCTGGATTTTTGTCTGAACAGTCTGCAAGTTTTCCTGGCAGGGCAGTACCTTCCAAAGCTGTCTTTCTTCTTGTCAGATCACGCGCTTTACGGGCAGCCTCCCTTGCGCGCTGCGCAAGAAGAGATTTCTCACAGATATTTTTTGCCACATCCGGATTCTGCTCCAAAAAGTATGTCAGCTGTTCAGTTACAACCGAATCAACCGCACCTCTTGCTTCACTGTTTCCAAGTTTCTGTTTTGTCTGACCTTCAAACTGCGGTTCCTCAATTTTGATACTGATAATAGCAGTGAGACCTTCTCGGATATCGTCACCAGTAAGAGCAGCATCATTATCTTTTAATATTTTTGCTTCTCTGGCATATGCATTAAATGTCTTTGTCATTGCATTACGAAAACCTGCCAGATGTGTTCCACCTTCCGGAGTTATAATATTATTTACAAAACTGAATGTTGAATCGTTAAATGAGTCATTGTGTTGCAAAGCAACCTCGACATAAACACCATCCTTGTTTCCTTCACAATAAATAACTTCCGGATAAAGAGGTTCCTTACCTCGATTCAGATACTGTACAAATTCTTTGATTCCACCTGCATAATGGAATTCATGATTGTGTATACTATCTTCACGGGTATCTTTTAATACAATGCGCAACCCCTTTGTCAAAAATGCAGTCTCTCTCAGACGCTGTTTTAATGTGTCATAATTATAGACAGTTTCTTCAAAAATTTCCGGGTCAGGAAGAAAATGCACCTTGGTTCCATGTTTTTCCGGATCACATTCACCAATGACAGAAACAGGTCCATCTACTTTTCCACGCTTGTAGCTTTGTCCGTATACCTTTCCCTCGTTATATACTTCAACTGTAAGCCAGGTAGACAATGCATTTACAACGGATGCACCTACACCATGCAAACCTCCGGATACTTTGTATCCTCCGCCACCAAATTTTCCACCAGCATGTAATACAGTAAAAACAACTTCCAAAGCAGATACTCCGGCCTTGTGGTTCATTCCAACCGGAATACCACGACCATCATCTTCAACTGTGATGGAATTATCCTGCTCAATTGTAACTTCAATGCTGTCGCAATAACCAGCCAAAGCTTCGTCCACAGCATTATCTACAATCTCATACACCAAATGATGCAGACCTCTTGCCGATGTACTTCCGATGTACATACCCGGTCTTTTTCTTACTGCCTCAAGACCTTCAAGAATCTGAATCTGGTCAGCGCCATATCCCTGATTGTTCTGTATTTCTTCGCTCATTGATTTCCTCCTCACCCAATGGATGACTCTATATAATTTATATATCTTCTACCGTTTCTTTTTCAAAAACTTCTCCATTTATTACCTGAAAAATTTTGTTGATTTGAAAACGATTTTTAACAAATTCTTCCAATCCCGTACATGTAATAATTGTCTGTATATCGGTAATACTGTTTAACAGATAATTTTGCCGGTTGCTATCAAGTTCGGATAATACATCATCCAATAACAGAACAGGCGTATTATGTATGGATTTTTTTACCAGATCAATCTCTGACAATTTCAAAGACAGTGCAGAAGTGCGTTGCTGTCCCTGTGACCCAAACTTGCGAATGTCAATTCCGTCAATGGAAAAAAGCATGTCATCACGATGTGGGCCAACGGTTGTCTGGCACAATTTTAAATCTTTCTTCTTTTGTCGCAACAAAGCTTCTTCAAAAGAACTTTCATCAATACTCGGCTCATATTTCAATGTCAGATTTTCTCTGCCACCCGAAATGTTTGAATGAATTTTTGTGATAATCTCATTCAACTCATTCACAAACTGTCTGCGTTTATTAATAATTCTCCGCCCATACATAAGAAGTTGCATATCCCACATTGGCAAAGTTTCGATCAGATCCGAATGGAAACTGATATCTTTCAAAAGTTTGTTTCTCTGATTGAGCACTTTATTATAATTTGACAAATCGGATAAATACAGTTTATCCAATTGACACAACTCTAAATCAATAAATCTTCTTCTTTCAGCCGGACCATTTTTTATAATATTCAAATCTTCCGGAGAAAAAAATACAATATTCAAAATTCCAAACAGCTCACTTGCCTTTTTGATTGGAATTTTATTGATTGCAACGCCCTTAGTTCCATTTTTACGCAAGTGCATGTCAATCTGATATTCTTTTTCATTCTTTTTGACAACGGTACGAATATGGGATTCGTTTTCTCCAAACCGAATCATTTCCTTGTCCCGGCTTCCTTTGTGGGATTTTGTTGTACCACTCATATACGCAGCTTCGAGAATATTTGTCTTTCCCTGTGCATTATCCCCATATAAAATATTTGTACCTTCATCCAGATGAATCTGCAGATTTTCATAATTGCGAAAATTGCTAAGTTCTATGGATTCAATGATCATTTGACAATCTGAATTGTCTCCCCATCATAGGTGACAACATCTCCATCATGTAATTTTTTTCCGCGCTGTAATTCGGTCTGTCCATTCACCTGAACCTGACCATCCTGAATTACCATTTTTGCATCTACACCAGAACCAACAAGACTTGCTTTTTTCAAAGCCTGTCCCAATTTGATAAATTCATCTTCTTCTCGAATATTAACTGTAATCATATATACTCCTAATTTGTAGCAGTGTTAAAATTTACTGGAAGAATCAGATAAATAAACTTACCCTCATCATCTTTGATAAAACATGGTGCTTTTGGATTCACCATGTAAAGACTTACTTCCTCTTCATCAATTACACGAAGGGCATCGATAAAGAATTTTGGATTAAATCCAATCAAAATATCCTTGCCTTCTTTTTCAATATCAATATCTTCATTCATAGAACCAATGAAGGAATTGATCTTTAATTCCATGTTTCCATCGGTAACATTCATGATAATTGGCTTTTTGTCACCTTCTTTTACGAGAAGGGTAGAGCGGTCAATACAATCTAACAGCTCTTTTTTGTTTACTTTAACTTTTGTTTCGTAATCGGAAGAGAGCATCTGATCAATCTTAAAGTATTCACCTTCGATTAATCTTGAAACCACAGTTGTTGTATCGAAATCAAAAACAATATGATTATCTGTGAGATAAATCAGTACATCATCGTCTACACCACCAGGTACAATTTTACTGATTTCCTGAAGTGTCTTGCCAGGTACAACAACTTTTTTATGATCATAATTATTTTTAAGTTCAATATTGCGAATAGAAATACGGTGCCCATCAAGTGATACAACTTTCAATTCGTTTTCATTAATTTCAAAAAGCTCACCTGTCATCAATTTATTATTGTCATTATCTGCAATAGAGAAAATAGTCTGCTGAATCACTTCTTTTAATGTGAACTGAGAAATAACGATAGATTCATTTTTCTCAATATATGGAATATAAGAGAAGTCATCTCCAGATTTACCAACAATATTGAATTTTGCTTTTTCACAGGAAATGATCGTTTTAAAAGATGCATCTGTCTCAATCGTTACATCACTATCCGGGAGCTTACGCACAATTTCAGAAAAGATCTTTGCATCTAATGCAATTACACCTCTTTCCTCAACTACACCTTCTATACGTGTTTCAATACCAAGTTCCATATCGTTAGCCATTAATTTAATTTCATTTGTAGATGCATCAATAAGAATACATTCAAGAATAGCCATTGTTGTACGTGTTGGGACTGCTTTTGATACAATGTTAACTCCACGTAATAAATTTCCTTTTGAGACGATCAGTTTCATGCGAAAAAAACTCCTTCCTGGTTTAAATAAATATAGTTAGAAATCCGACGTAGTCGTCTTAGGGGGTGTTAATATGTGAATAACCCCTTCAAATGCTTTTATAATGCACTTCCCGGGACTTGATAACCATTCTGAAAGCCTGTGAAAAGGCTGAGGATTAATGGGACAAGCCTGTGAACAAATAAAAGCGGATTTTATTCAAATTATAAGTTGTCCAACTTTTTCACATATCACTTTATGTGGATAAACGTGAATAAGTTGAAATTAAAAATAAAGGTAATCTGAAATAGAACTCCATTATAATAGGAAGAAACTAGTTCGGATTTATCTTTTTCTTGATGGTTTCTATTAAAGTTCGGGTAGTTTCATTGGTGTCATATTCCTCAGTAACCTTCTTGATACCGTGGATAATTGTGGAATGATCTCTTCCTCCTAACAGGGAACCAATAGTATCCAAAGGACTATCTGTCATATTCTTACATAAGTACATGGCAATTTGTCTTGGTTTTGCAACATCACTGCTACGTGTTTTTGAAATCATCTGGTCCACAGAGATATGGAAGTGTTCAGATACTACTTCAATAATCAGCTGCGGGGTAATTTCTCTAGGCTTGTCCGGTGTAATAATGTTAGAAAGTTCTTTTTCCGCAATTTCCATAGTAATAGGAATATGTACGAGGTTGTTGTAAGCAAGAAGCTTATTTAAAGCACCTTCTAATTCACGGACATTGGATTTAATATTGTTTGCAATATAGCTTAATACTTCATCATCAATATTAAATTTATCAGATTCGGCTTTCTTACGAAGAATAGCCATACGTGTTTCATAATCAGGAACTCCGATATCTGCCATAAGACCCCATTCGAAACGGGAACGAATACGTTCTTCTAATGTTTCCATTTCTTTTGGTGGTTTATCGGAAGTAAGAATAATCTGTTTTCCTTGTGTCTGTAATGCGTTGAATGTGTGGAAAAATTCTTCCTGCGTACTTTCTTTGCCAATAATGAACTGAATATCATCAATCATAAGAACATCGACTTTACGATACTTATCACGGAATTTAGTCATGGAAGAAGCATTACCGTTACGGATGGATTCAATAACTTCATTTGTGAATTCCTCGGAGGTAACGTAGATTACTTTTGCGTTTGGATCCTGGTTTAAAATAAAATGGCCGATCGAGTGCATCAAATGGGTTTTACCAAGTCCAGGACCTCCATATATATAAAGAGGGTTGTATGCTTCACCCGGTGATTCTGCCACGGCAAGCGAAGCAGAGTGCGCAAAACGGTTATTGTTACCAACGACAAAAGTATCAAATGTATAATTTGGATTCAGGTTGGAATCATCACCGCTGACGGATGCAGATTTCTTAGCTGGTTTATTTGATATCTTAAGGTTTTTCGCCTGTTCCGGCAGGATAAACTCAATATCATATTCAATCTCTGTAATTTCAACGATGGCTACACGAAGTGGTGCCAGATATTTTTTTGAAATATAAGTAAGGGCCATCTGCTCGGATGGTACTAAAATATACAGTGTATTCCCTTCGATCGCGAATACTTCCAGTGGGCGAATCCAGGTATCAAAAGATACATCACTAATTTCGTACTCCCTTTTGACTGTATTTAAAATTTCATCCCACTTTTCAATAATCTTGTCCATTTATATCTCCACATCTTTCTTATAAAATAGGATAATTACCCATAATCCTACATATACTTATAGTACACTATTTTCAAGGGTAAATCAACGATTAAAGCTTGTTTATAAGGGAATTAAAGTTATAGACCCTGGTTTTACTGGGTTGAATAGAGTTTTGAAAATTTATCCATGTGATTTATACATCTTATCCACAAGTTATCCACAAAATGAGGATAACTTTTTTTATATGTGGAGTTATCCACAATATACAAGATATGGTATGTGAATGATTTTTCAGGTAATATTTAGTAAAGAAAATATAAAATTATAAAAAAACCTTGAATTTACTTGACTTGTAGAGGTTTTCTGATATAATTTCAAGTGATGTTTTTTAACGCAGAGGAGGTGGATACAATGAAGATGACATTCCAACCAAAAAAGAGACAGAGAGCTAGAGTTCATGGTTTCAGAAGCAGAATGAGTACTGCAGGCGGAAGAAAAGTATTGGCTGCAAGAAGATTAAAAGGTAGAAAAAAATTATCAGCTTAGGCCACAATTTTGTGGTCTTTTCTTCTTTTATGATGCAATTTTAGAAGGATAATTTCAAATGAAATTTTCAGAATCATTAAAGAAAAATATTGATTTTCAGAATGTTTACAGAAACGGCAAGTCTTATGCGAACCGTTTTCTTGTTGTATATATTTTAGAAAATCATACAGAAAAAAACAGATTAGGTATATCAGTTAGTAAAAAAGTTGGAAATAGTGTTATAAGACATCATCTTACTCGTTTAATTCGAGAGAGTTACCGACTACATGAAGACATGTTTGATAGTGGTTTAGACATTGTAGTCATCGCAAGAGCTACAGCGCGAAATATTTCATACCATGAGGTAGAAAGCGCACTTATGCATCTTGGACGTCTTCACAAAATAGTTCATGTTGATTAAGTTTGAAAAGAAGATGGAATCCCGTTGAAAAAATTATTTATTGCACTGATTAAATTTTATCAGAAGTATATTTCTCCAATGAAGTCGACAAAATGTCCGTATTATCCGACATGCTCCTGTTATGGTCTTGAGGCGGTACAGAAGTATGGAGCGCTGAAAGGTGGCGCATTGGCTGCATGGAGAATATTAAGATGCAATCCTTTTTCTAAGGGCGGATATGATCCGGTTCCATAACGGAGGTTTTTATGTCAGCCATAGAATTGACAGCATATCCCGGTTCAATCTTAGGACCTATTGCGAAGGTGCTTGGATGGATCATGAATGGGATCTATGATATTGTATATCATTTAACAGGTGTGGAAAGCGTTACAATAAGTATTGTGATTATCACAATTCTTATTTATACATGTTTGCTTCCATTGACCATTAAGCAGCAAAAGTTTTCCAAATTATCACAGAAGATGCAGCCTGAGTTGAATGCTTTAAGAGAAAAGTACGGTAATCGTAAGGATCAGGAAGCTATGATGGCAATGAACGAAGAGACACAGCGTATTTATCAGAAGTATGGTGTATCACCGATGGGTAGCTGTGTTCAGATGTTGATTCAGATGCCATTGCTGTTTGCTTTATATCGTGTATTTTATAATATTCCTGCATATATTACTTCGATTAAGGATTATTTTGGTGTCCTTAGCAATGGAAAAGTTGTTTCTGGAAGTGTCGTTGATGTAATCAGCAATACATCCGGTTTTCAGGATATTATGCAGAAAATCGTTACAGATTATAAGATTACAACGGTTTCTGTTGATTTCACGACAAAAGATACAAGTGCTTTGAACAATTACATCATTGATGTATTGTACAAGCTGCCAAAATCAGGATGGGAGAAACTTACTTCTTATTTCGACAACATTGGAAGTGCTGTAGGTGAAATTACACCACATATTAATAAATTTAACTATGCATTTGGAAAGATTAATATTTCTGATACACCTTGGAATATTATTAAGACATCTTTTGCAGGTCATGAGTGGATTGTGCTTGTTCTTGCATTACTGATTCCGGTATTGGCTTATGCAACACAGTTATTGAATATTAAGCTTATGCCACAGGCTGGTGGAAATAATGATCAGGTGGCAAAGCAGATGAAAACCATGAATACAATGATGCCATTGATGTCATTGTTCTTCTGCTTTATTACACCAACCGGTTTGGGTATTTACTGGGTTGTAAGTGCATTGGTTCGTGCAGTTCAGCAGTTCTTTGTTAATAAGCATATTGAGAATCTTGATCTTGATGATATTATGAAAAAGAATCAGGAAAAAGCAAAGAAGAAGAGAGAAAAACTTGGCATTTCTGAGGATCAGATTCGTCAGGCAGCAATGATTAAGACAAGAAACATTGAGTCAAAAGCTAACGTAAATGTTTCTTCTGCAGAAAAAGAGCTTGAATTAGAAAAAGCACAGGCTGCGAAGTCAAATGCAAAAGCAGGAAGTATGGCTTCAAAGGCAAATTTAGTGAAAGAATTTAATGAAAAGAACAATCGCAAATAAGAGGGGGCATTCATATGGAGTATATTGAAGTTTCTGCAAAAAATGTTGATGATGCCATCACGGAGGCATCCATTCAGCTTGGAACAACAAGTGACCAGATTGAATATGAAGTTATTGAAAAGGGAAGTACCGGTTTTCTCGGAATCGGAAGCAAAAATGCTGTAATTAAAGCTCGTAAGAAATATTCACTTGAAGGAAGCGTTAGAGAATTCTTAGGTTCCGTATTTGCAGCTATGAAAATGGAAGTTGAAGTTCTTATCAAAATTGATGAGGTTGAGCATACCATTGATATCGAATTAAAGGGCGATGATATGGGAATTCTCATTGGAAAAAGAGGACAGACGCTTGATTCTCTACAGTATCTGACAAGCCTTGCTGTAAATAAACAGTCAGAAGAATATTATAAAGTAAAAATTGATACAGAAGATTATCGTAAAAGAAGAAAGGATACATTAGAGAACCTTGCAAAGAATATTGCATATAAGGTTAAGCGTACAAAGAGACCGGTTTCTCTTGAGCCAATGAATCCTTTTGAGAGAAGAATTATTCATTCTGCATTACAGAATGACCGATATGTAACAACACATAGCGAGGGTGATGAGCCTTACAGACATGTAGTTGTTACATTAAAGAGATAATAAAAGTTGAGAAGATGGGTACCTTTGGGTGCCCATTTTCTTTATTTATAAAATACACATTAAAATGTTTATGGATATGTGATATAATGAATATCGCTATCATTAGATTAGAAATTACTTAACAGGAGTGAGTAAAATCATGAATTCAGATACAATTGCAGCAATTGCAACTGCGATGAGTCCTTCCGGGATTGGTATTATCCGAATCAGCGGTGAGGATACATTAGATATTATTGATCGAATCTATCGTTCAAAAGATGGAAAGAAAAAAATCAGTAAATGCAAAAGTCATACAATACATTATGGATATATTTATGATGAGGATGAAGTTGTAGATGAAGTTATGGTACTTTTAATGAAAGCTCCGAACTCATATACAAGAGAAGATACCGTTGAGATTGATTGTCATGGTGGTGTATATGTTATGAAACGTATATTGGAAACTGTGATAAAGAATGGAGCGCGTCCGGCAGAGCCTGGCGAATTTACCAAGCGTGCGTTTTTGAATGGACGTATTGATCTTACCCAGGCAGAATCTGTTATTGATGTTATCAACGCAAAGAACGATTTTGCATTAAAAAGTTCACTAAATCAGTTAAAAGGTTCTGTTTTGGTGGATATCAAGAAAATTCGGGAAGAGATATTGCATGAAATAGCGTTTATTGAATCTGCTTTGGATGATCCGGAACATATCTCTTTGGATAATTATCCCGAAAAATTGTTGAAAATTGTGGATAACCAAGTGTATAACGTTGATAACATTTTAAAAACCTTCGACAATGGCCGAATTTTAAGGGAAGGAATCAATACTGTAATTGTGGGTAAACCAAATGCGGGAAAATCTTCATTGTTGAATATTCTGGTTGGACAAGAAAAAGCCATTGTTACAGAGATTGCAGGAACAACACGAGATGTGCTGGAAGAGCAGATTAATTTAAATGGAATCACTTTAAATGTTATGGATACAGCGGGAATCCGGGACACGAGTGATGTTGTAGAAAAGATTGGTGTGGATCGAGCAAAGAAATATGCAGAAAATGCAGATCTTGTTATTTACGTCATTGATGCATCCACGGATTTAGATGACAGTGATTATGAAATTATGGATCTGCTTCAGGATAAGAAAGCAATCATTCTTTTAAATAAATCTGACCTTGAGGCAAAGGTTACTGTAGATATGATTCAAAAACAGATTGATAAAAAAATTATATCCATATCTGCAAAAGAACGAATTGGTATTCGGGAGTTGGAGAACACCATTAAGGATATGTTCTTCCAGGGAGAGGTTACATTTAACGATGAAGTGTATACGATTAATGTCAGACAAAAGACATCTTTGCAAATTACGTTAAAACATTTGCAACAGGTGATTCAGACTATCAAAGATGGTATGCCGGAAGATTTTTATTCCATTGATTTAATGGGTGCATATGAGGAACTGGGAAAAATTATTGGTGAGTCGGTTGAAGATGATCTGGTAGATGAGATTTTCTCAAAATTCTGTATGGGAAAGTAGAAGGTTAAGGAGAAAGATGGAAGACAATTTACAGACATTGGAAAATAAGAAGAAAACAATTCCATATATTCAGGAAGAGTATGACGTAGTAGTAGTTGGAGCTGGTCATGCGGGATGCGAAGCGGCTTTGGCGTGTGCAAGACTTGGCCTTGAAACAATTATGTTTACAGTAAGTGTGGACAGTATTGCAATGATGCCATGTAATCCAAACATCGGAGGAAGTTCGAAGGGACATCTCGTAAGAGAAGTGGATGCTCTTGGTGGTGAGATGGGAAAGAACATTGATAAGACATTTATTCAGTCAAAAATGCTGAATAAATCGAAAGGTCCGGCTGTACATTCTCTCCGCGCACAGGCAGATAAAGCGGAATATACGAAAGAAATGCGCAAAACTTTGCAAAATACGGATCATTTGACCATTCGTCAGGCCGAGGTTGCGGAAATTTTAACAGATATGGACCATTTCTTTGATGAGGACACAAATTGTGAACAAATCAACCATGAAAAAGTGGATAACACTTCTGATTCTGAAAAAAAGGTGCAAAAGATTACCGGAGTCCGTACGGTATCCGGAGGAACCTATCGTTGTAAAGCAGTGGTTCTTTGCACAGGAACTTATCTTCGCGCTCGTTGCCTTACCGGAGAGATGATTACGCATACAGGACCGAATGGGCTTTCTGCAGCAAATCATTTGACAGAATCTTTATTAGCGCATGGAATACAGACACGTAGATTTAAAACAGGTACACCAGCCCGTATCGATAAGAGAAGTATTGATTTCTCAAAAATGGAGGAACAGTTTGGTGATGAACGAGTTGTTCCATTTTCATTTACAACCAATCCGGATGATGTACAGATTGATCAGGTATCCTGCTGGCTTACTTATACAAACGAGGAAACACATAAGATCATTCGTGAAAATCTGGATCGTTCACCGATTTATGCCGGTATTATTGAAGGAACCGGTCCGCGTTACTGTCCTTCCATTGAGGATAAAGTTGTAAAATTCGCGGATAAAGACCGGCATCAGATTTTTGTTGAGCCGGAAGGTTTAAGTACAAATGAAATGTATATTGGTGGTATGTCTTCCTCGCTTCCTGAGGATGTACAGTATCGGATGTATCGCACATTGCCTGGATTAGAGCATGCAAAGATTGTGCGTAATGCATATGCAATTGAGTATGATTGCATTGATGCAAATTCGCTTTTTGCATCATTGGAATTCAAGAATATCAAGGGATTATTCAGCGGTGGACAGTTTAATGGAAGTTCTGGTTATGAGGAAGCGGCATGCCAGGGATTAATCGCTGGTATCAATGCTGCGATGGAGATACAAGGACGTGAGCCATTGATTTTGGATCGTTCGGAAGCCTATATAGGTGTTTTGATTGATGATCTTGTGACAAAGAAAAATCGCGAACCTTACCGCATGATGACTTCACGAGCGGAATATCGTTTACTTTTGCGTCAGGATAATGCAGATTTACGTTTGACAAAGAAGGGATATGAAGTTGGATTAATCTCACAGGAACGTTATGACTGGGTTTGTAAAAAAGAGCAGTTGATTGATGAAGAAATCGAGCGTGTGAACCATGTGAAAATCGGTGCAAATGCGAAAGTACAGGCCTTACTGGAGAAAAATAACAGTATTCCGCTGAATACAGGAACTACTTTGGCAGATCTGATTCGACGTCCGGAGTTAGATTATGATAAGTTGAAAGATATTGATGCAGATCGTCCAGACTTACCGGAAGAAGTGACGGAGCAGGTGAATATTCTGATCAAATATGAAGGATATATTACGCGTCAGGTAAAGCAGGTAGATAAATTTAAACGTCTGGAAAAGAAAAAATTGCCACAACATTTTGACTATAATGAAATTTCCGGATTGCGTATAGAGGCACAACAGAAATTGAATGAATTCCAGCCGTTGAGCATTGGACAGGCTTCAAGAATATCAGGAGTTACACCGGCTGATGTGTCAGTATTACTGGTATATCTGGAACAATTAAAATATTCAAATCCAGATTTATTTTATCAATTAAACTCTGGTAAGACAGAAAAATAGTTAAAATATATTAAAACGAGAATTAATAAAATAAAATAGGGGGGTATATGGAATATAACACACAACATTTTGTCAGAAAACTGAAAGCTATGGGAATCACCCTGACAGATGAGCAGGTACAACAATTCATTACTTATTATGAGATGTTAGTAGAAAAAAACAAGGTGATGAATCTGACCGGAATCACAGAATTTGATGAAGTATTAGAAAAGCATTTTGAGGATAGTCTGTCCCTGATTCGTGTTGTAGATCTGAACCATAATCTTAAGATTATGGATTTGGGCACAGGGGCAGGATTTCCTGGAATTCCGTTAAAAATTGCTTTTCCTAATTTGAAAATTACACTGGCAGATTCCTTAAATAAAAGAATCTTATTCTTACAGGAAGTAATTGATGAACTTCAATTGAAGGATATTGCTGCAATTCACGGAAGAGCAGAGGATTTGGCACGTGATGCAGCATACAGAGAACAGTATGATTTATGTGTTTCTCGTGCGGTTGCTAATTTATCCACATTGGCAGAGTATTGTCTTCCTTTTGTAAAGATTGGAGGTCGGTTTGTTTCTTATAAGTCAGGTGAATGTGATGAAGAAGTGCAGGATGCAAAGTCATCGGTATTTTTGCTTGGAGGTAAGGTGAAGGATGTAACAAAATTTGAATTGGGAGATGCAAAGAGATCTTTTATTGCAATTGAAAAGGTTGCAGGCACCTCAAAAAAGTATCCCAGAAAAGCAGGAGTACCTTCAAAAACTCCACTAAAATAGAAAAAATATTACATGTTATCAACAAATAAAGCGGAAAATGTGTACAAAACAGTTGAAATCAGGTAAATATGTTGAAAAAAAGCTCTATGATATCTCATAGAGCTTTTTCATATCATGTATTCCGTATTTTATCTGGAAAGGATATGTTCAATGATTTGATTAATTTTTGCAGGATTTTCTAACTGTGGATACAGTTTGCAGTTAGAAACATGAATTACTTGAATATTAGAATTAAGTTTATGATATTCTTCTAATGTATTCAGGTTATTCTTAATATCTGTACTTCCAATGATGCAGGTTTTATTTTTTAGTTTCTTTAATGCCTGCCGAATATCTACACCCATATAATTTCCTAAGAGGCTTGAGTATAAATATTTTCCGTTGCTGTTATCGGAATGGGATGCTTCATAGTAGGCATCCTTTATTTGGCTGGATACCATATTCGATTTGAAATAATAGTTTGTCCGGAATTGTCGATCCAATCTGGCTGGATTCATAAGTACATTGTAAATAAAGGTTCCAACAAGTGGCAGATTAATAAGAATTTGTTTCAGTTTGCTTTGACTATCCGGTATATAAGTTAGTGTTTTCAAAGATACAGGATTAATTAAAATGATATTGTTGATAATGGAATCGTCTATCTGATTTGCCATGATCACAAATGAGCAGGACATATTGGATGCTACAATATCTGTTTTTTCTTTAATAATATCTTTGATAAATGCAGTGATTAACTGTACATACATATAATTGGTGTAACTTACACCCGGTTTGTCAGATAGACCACAACCTAACAGGTCAATTGCGTATATCGTATGGTTTTTCTGAAGACGTCGAATTATATTTGTCCATTCTACGGAAGAACTGGACGAATTGGTGTCATGTACTAATAAAATAGGACTTCCGGTTCCGGTTTTTGTATAGAAAATATTTCCTTGTTTCCAGGAATAATAGGATCCATTTTTGGTTGGAAGCATATTTTTGTTCGCAGCAACAGTTGCAACAAATCGATTGTAAGCGTACATGCCGGCGAATGCTGCTGTGGAAAATAATAGAAAACGCTTTGTATTCTTTTTCATAGGAAACCTCCTTTTTAATATATATACTGTTATTATAGGCATTTTGGGGCAATTTTACAAATATATTTTATTTATTCCTTTCATTTATTTACAAAATAATTTATAATATATATGTATTTTTATAATGTTTATATCGAACATATGTTTGAGGATGAGATGGTTAAAGAATATTTAGAAAAAACAAAGATGCAATTTGAAAAGGAGAGAGACAATCTTATAGATAAAATACATTTATGTGAGAATGAACAAAAAGAAAATGTTAAATTTATTCAAATGTTGGAAGAAACCAATGATTCCAGTTATGAAGCATTTTCTCCACGTGAAACTAATGTGTTTAATCACCGAAAAATTGCAGAACTTCAAGAAAATCAAAAGCAGGCCGAAGAAGAACTTCTTAATTTACAGAGTCAGCTTGGAGAATTGAAATTTAAGCTTGCAGAAATAACAAATGTAATTAATGTAGTAGAGAAAGATGAGAATATTAGTATTGAGGAGGTAGATGCAGATACTCGGTTAGCATTACTTAATTCTGTGGAAACAGAAAGACAGCGTATTGCACGTGATTTGCATGATTCTACAACACAAAGCCTTACTTCTCTTGTACATAAAACGGAATTGTGTACGAAACTGATCGACAAAGATCCGGTTCGATGTAAGTTAGAACTTTTTTCTGTAAATAAATGTCTAAGAGAAATTATAGAAGATATGAGAGGTTTAATCTATGATTTAAGACCAATGTCTTTTGATGATATTGGTTTTGATATAACTGTAGAGAGAGCTTTGGACAAGTTTAAGCGATTTAATAATATTAATTGTACATACAAAATAGAAGGTAAACCGTATTCAATTGATAATGTGGTGCAGATTACTTTGCTCCGTGTAATACAGGAAGCATGCAATAATGCAATAAAGCATGCGGAAGCTTCAAATTTACAGGTTTGTATGAAATATCTAAATAATAAATTGAGACTTGTTATTGTGGATGATGGAAAAGGCTTTGATGTTAATACGATACGATCGGTATCAAGAGATGATAATACGGGATTTGGTCTGTCTATGATGAAGGAAAGAGTTTATTTATTATCTGGAAAACTAGATATTCAGTCCAGTCCGGGTAATGGTTGTACTATATGCGCAACGATACCTATTTTAAAGGAGGAAAAATAAATAATATGGCTGTAAAAATTATGATTGCGGATGATCACTCTATGATTCGTGAGGGGTTAAAAAATTTATTAGAATTAGATGGAGATATTCAGGTAATTGCTGAGGCAGTAGATGGTGAGGATTGTTTGGAAAAGTTACAGTTAGTAAAGCCTGATGTATTATTACTTGATATCAATATGCCTAAGAAAAATGGACTTGAAGTTTTAAAAAGTCTAAAATCACGTCGATCTAAGTTAAAGGTATTGGTATTGACGGTTCACAATGAAACTGAATATTTGATGAAGGCAGTTGATATTGGTGTCAATGGGTATGTTTTAAAAGATTCTGAATCAGCAGAATTGAAAAAAGCTATTTTTACTGTTGCAGATGGGGAAACATATATTCAACCAAGTTTGATTCCTGCACTTAATGCTAAAATGATTGAAACAAATAAAGACGCAGAAAAAATTAAGAGCTTGACCAAAAGAGAGTTAGATGTATTAAAACTGCTTGCGGTTGGTATGTTTAATAAGGAAGTAGGAAAGCGATTGGAAATAAGTGAGAGAACTGTCAAAAATCATGTTTCTAATATTTTTAAGAAACTTGGAGTTACTGATCGAACACAAGCTGCAGTATTTGCAATTCGTAATAATCTTGTTCAAATACATTAACCAAAAAAGAGAAATGTTTCACGTGAAACATTTCTCTTTTTTATTTGTGATAAAGTGATATTTGATTATCTAATTGATAGATAGTTGAAATTGTTAAAAGTAAAAAATAGGACTTTATTTTATGTGAAAGTGTAGATTACTATTTAAAATGTATCTTCATTGTAGAAGACATCTGTGTATGTTATTAAAATATTCTCCGGGAGAATCCTTTCTATATGATGATTAAAGGGTCAAAAGGTATCATCGATGCATGCTTGCATGCAATTCGATGTATACCTTAGTGACCCACACTACACCGAGAAAGTAGCAATTTACTGCTGAAACGCAGAAAATTAGCGGATTTCGAGGTGGAGTCAGATTACGGGAATGCGTAGCATGTAGTAATCTGATTAATCATAAATGAGGGGCAAAATA
>CABJAV010000044.1 GCA_902363675.1 Lachnospiraceae bacterium
CTTTCTTAGTTCAGTTGTTTCGTGTGGTAACTTAACAATAACGGATTATGAAAAGTAATTCCACTGCTTTTTAATAAAAATAAAACTGCGCCACAGCCTTGGCAGGCCATCGCGCAGCGATTTTGTTCAATCGGAATTTGATGGAGGGGTGGAAAATGAATAGACTGACAAAAATTGCAATATGGCTCGGATTGGTAGGATTGGGGCTTTTATTGTTGGTGATTGCCTCCGGTGTTGCACACCCAAACCCATTGTTTAATTATGGCTCTGTAATAGGTCTTTTACTTCTCGTTTTTTCCATTTTTTTCTTTGTTATTGGGTGGGTGTTCGATATGAAATGTGAAGTGAAACGAAAAAACTGGATAGGTGTGGCAATATTGCTGATAGCTGCTGTGCTATGCTTATATTCGTTTTTGAACTAAACATACAAATTCAAATTGAACAAAATCGCTGCGCGATGGCCTGCCAAGGCTGTGACGCAGTTTTTCTTTTTCTAAATAAAAAAGCAGTGGAAACCAAGTCCTAATAGTAGTATTGTTAAGTCACCACAACCAACAATCAAACAGGATCGACATTACCACTGCCTATGAAAAGATTAACACCTAACCGTTCTTTTAGCAAGCGGTTTTATTATTCCAATGCACCTTCATGTAAGCAGTGATACCCGAAATTACTGATTTTACATGGAGGAATTATTATGTACGAAAAATATTTATTACAGCTTGAGGAAGCCGGAAAAATCCGTAACCTTAAAGAGCGTTCCATTAACTGCTACAAAAACTATGTTTCTTATTTCCTTAATTACATGGAAAAGCACCCGGAAGAGCTTACCTGTCAGGATGTCAGGGACTTTCTTCTTGCCAAGAAGGACGATGGTCTGAAAGCGACCACCCTCAACCTTTATAATTCAGCCATCCGTTTTTTCTATCGGAATGTACTTCACGTTCTGTGGGATGATATCACTGTTCCACGCATGATAATAGAGCACAAACTCCCAACCGTACTTTCTACTGATGAAATTGACCGGCTTCTTGATGCTACAGATGACCTGAAATATAAAGCCATGTTCGCCACAATGTATTCTTCCGGAATGCGTGTCTCGGAAGTGATTTATCTTCATTATGATGATATTTCCCGCACAAACATGCAGATTCATGTCCGGGATACCAAGAACCGGATGGACCGTTATACCATTCTGTCTGAAAGAAACCTTGCACTTCTTACGGAATACTGGTTCCAGAAAGGCAGACCAAAGGGCATTCTGTTTCCGAATCAGTTTACAGGGCAGTATCTTACCGTAAGTACACTGGAACAGGTTATCCGACGTTCTGCATCGGCTGCCGGGTTATCCGGTGTTACTCCTCACTGCCTCCGTCACAGCTTTGCCACCCACCTTATGGAGCAGGGAGTGGAACAGCGGAATATTCAGGCATTGCTTGGACACCGCGATCCGAAATCCACAGAAGTTTATCTTCATGTCAGCAACAAATCCCTTATGGGCATCCGCAGTCCTTTTGACAGAAAGGATGGTACAGCCAATGGATAAGCCCACAGTACAGGATATTTTTCATCATTTTTATCCGGCATACCTTGATCAATATTCACCTTCCCCTGTACAGGCAAAGGTTGCACATAACATCATGAACTGCAAGACCGGTGCCTATGGTGCAAATGTATGTGTATGTGAGGATTGTGGCTTCATACAGATTCATTACAATTCCTGCCGTAACCGTTGCTGCCCCATGTGTCAGGCTGTTCCGAAAGAAATGTGGATGGATGCACGCAGAGACTTCTTTATGATGCCTTATACCATGCAGCCTCTTCCACAATCAGCGAACTGACTGCCGACCCAAAACATCTCGGCGCAAAGGTAGGATACATCTGCATTTTACATACATGGGGTTCTGAAATGAACTTTCATCCCCACATTCATACCATCCTGCTGGGTGGAGGACTGGCTTCCAACAACCAGTGGAAGGACAATGGTGAAAATTTCTTTCTTCCCATCCGGGTCATCTCCAAAGTGTTCCGCGGAAAATATCTGGAGGAACTAAAGAGGCTGTGGAAAGAGGATAAGCTGGTATTTCATGGTACTGCAGAAAAATTTCGTAACCATTATACGTTCAAGGAGCTTTTAGATTCCTGTTATGGTATGGACTGGATTCCTCATTGTAAAAAGACATTCAATGGTGCTCAAACAGTAATTAAATACCTTGGTAAGTATACTCATCGCATTGCCGTCAGCAATCACTGCATCGTCTGTATGGATGATGATACCGTTACATTCTTAGTAAAGGATTACCGT
Source organism: Lachnospiraceae bacterium (assembly GCA_902363675.1). Lineage (GTDB taxonomy): Bacteria > Bacillota > Clostridia > Lachnospirales > Lachnospiraceae > Roseburia. Next base: position 2,306 of record CABJAV010000044.1, read on the forward strand.
AATGAGGGACAGTGGAAGGAACTGACTATTTCAGGCGTAGAGTTTGTCCGGCGGTTTCTCATGCATGTACCACCAAGGCGTTTTGTCCGCATCAGGCACTACGGACTGCTATGTTCCCGTACTAAAAGCCAGAAGCTCACCCTTTGCAGAAATTTACTTGGATGTAAGAAGTATCTTTCAAAGCTTCGTGACATGGAAATGCCTGAAATATTGGAACATCTTTATGGCATCAAAGTTTTTGTGTGTAAAGCATGTGGTGGGCATCTCGGAAAGCCACAGATGAGAATGCCACTGCGTTGCTAAAGAGCAACATCTAATACTTTCAAAAGCCTCAGTTTCTGAGGTTTTATCGTCATGCCCATTTGCCTGTTTTTTATAAAATGTTGTAGCTTTCATACCGAGAATTATATATAATCATGGACAGGAGCAAAGAATTGAAAGTCCATAGGTTGCGGCTACCCGGACGCTCACTTTGTTCAATTAGGTCAAGTCGAAAATGGTGTAAACGAAGGGGCAGTTCTCTGCAATGTCAAAACTGCTTTTTCGTTTACCCCATCATCGATTGTAACCTAAAGAATTTATGAAGATGGAGAAAATTATGCAGGATATATTTAAGAGATTAATAAATGAAATATTTTTATTAAAATTCAAACCCTATGGTTGGAAAAAGCAGGGTTCAAATTTTAGATATATAGATGCATCTGGGTTGGGACGGGTTATAAATTTTCAAAAATCAAAATGGAATACTGCTGATGAATTGGAATTCTTTATTAACTATGGATTGTATATAGAAATTGATAACCAGCTTGTGAATAAATCTTTTAAAGAATATGAATGTCAATTCAGGGCAAGAACAGGATTAGATAAAGGTAGTTTTCATCTGAATAGTGATACAGATTTTGAAACACTACAAAGACGGGTAGAACAGGCTCTAGATGAGGCAATTAATCAATTTGATAAAGTAGGAAACAAAGAACATTATATATCAATGATATTAAGTGGTGAGTTACAAAAATATACAGGAACACCTATTATGAATTATTATACTTGTAAATTATTTTCTGATATGGGGTATTATGAAGATATTTATGATTATGTAAAGGAAAAAGGTGGTCCTTATTTTGAGATGTTAACAGCAGAAATAGAGAGTAAAACGAAACACTAAAATTAGGTATGTAAAGATAGTGTATAGCTTTGAAAATTGGAATTTTATCTTTGCAAGCGAGACGACAACTTTAAATTTATAGGGAACAGAAAATTTGAATTTTATGCTCTTTTGACTACAATTGTGTGTGTCAAAATATTTTGACAAGGATAAAAAGTCCTTTGTCAAAGCCTTTTGATAGCATTAATATCTGTTTTTGATTAAGATACAAGTGCAAGGAGGTGTATTGAATGGAACTCGGGAATCAAATTAAGAAATATCGTTCGGAACTTCAAATTTCACAAGAACAATTAGCGGACCGAATATATGTGTCTCGACAAACTATTTCAAATTGGGAGAATGAGAAAAGTTATCCAGATGTAAATAGTTTGATTCTTTTGAGTGAAGTATTCCAAACCTCCATTGATAAATTAATCAAAGGAGATATTGAAATTATGAAAGAAAAAATTAATGAACAAGAAATTAAGAAACTCAATTACTATGGTAACATTTTTTGCGTGCATTTAGCAATTACGATTTTATCGGCAGTCCCATTGTTCTTTTGGTTGGAACAGCTTGCATTTATTCCGTTTGGAATTCTTTTTGTAATTACGATGTATTGGGCTTTGAAAGTGGAAAAGGTGAAAAAAGACAACGATATTCAGACATACAAAGAGATTGTAGCCTTTTTAGAAGGTAAAAGATTGGACGAAATACAGAAGCAACGAGAAATCGGAAAACGACCATATCAAAATGTACTGAAAGGGATTGTAGCCGGAATTGTTACAATAGTGGTATGTTTCTTGATTGGACTACTGTTTCATTTGCTTGGAAATTAAACAATCGTTATTAGGATAATAGGTATGAGAAACGACTGTGAAATTTCAGTTTATCTGATTCATGCACAATTTAATAACAAATTTACATAGCACTTTAGCCAAAAGGTTAAGGTGCTATTTTTTTACCACAAAAGGAGGAATGAAATGTCATATAAGTTAGTAATTGCTGAGAACGGTCATCATGACAGTGGATGAGAACCAGAGAGCAGCATTTGAACTGAATTTTGAGAAGGGAGCAGGCAAATATGGAAAAAGCAAAAACAAGAAAGATTAAAAAGTGGGATGAAGTACACGGAGAGCATGAGGTGGAAGTATCGGATAATACCGGAGGATGTGAGCTGGAAGAGGTGGCTGGAGCCAGCCCTTCCATCAGCAGAAATCCGATGAGGAGCATCGAGGATATGGTGGAGCAGAACGACAACAGCTTTGATGGTGTGATCAATAATGTGAAAGTGGAACCGGCAGCAGGCACTTTGGAAATTGTACCGGATGATAAAAAATCCGTATTGGAAAAATTAAAGGAACAGAGTAAACAGATGCAGTCCCCTGTGCCTGTTTCTGACAGAAAGCCGGTTCCGGGATGTTGTTTTGAAAGAGAGTTCCAGGGATGGTAGAAAGATCAAAACGAATTGAGCTGAGAGTGACAGCAGATGAACTCAGGCAAAAAAAGAATATCTGCATAAGACATGGCGGCAGCCTAAGGGAGATGTGATTGCATATCAGATCCGTCAGTCCTTCAAACCTGGAGAAATCACACCGGAGGAAGCAAATGAAGTCGGATATGAAACCGGCATGAGATTCACAAAAGGGAAGCACGCATTTATTGTGGCAACTCATGTGGACCGGGCACATATTCATAACCACATCATATTCAATTCCACCAATCTGGAGTGTGACCGAAAGTTCCGGGATTTCTGGTTTTCCGGAATTGCATTGCAGAGACTAAGCGACATTATCTGTCTGGAGCATGGACTTTCTGTTATTCCAAAGGTAAAGCCGAGTGAGAGACAGCGGAGAACAAAGTACCTGGAACGTATGAGCATAAGGGATGTCATCCGGGAAGATATTCTGAAATGCCTGGATCAGAAACCGGCAGATTTTGAAGAACTTCTGAAACTTCTACAGGCAGAAGGATATGAAATCAAGCGTGGCAAGCATACCGCAGTCTGTGGAAAAGAGCAGAAACGTTTCATCCGGTTCCGTTCACTTGGAGAGGCTTTTACAGAAGAAAATCTGAAAAAAGTGATTGCCGGAGAGAAAGAGCTTCCTGAAAAAAATGAAAAAGTACCGGAACGGAAAGAAGCAAAACCCGAAAGGCGTAAGTTTGATCTGGTAGTTGATATTCAGGAAAAAAAGGCACAGGGAAAGAACGGAGGATATGTCTGGTGGGCAAAAAAATATAATGTGAAACAGTTTGCGGAGTCCATCCTGTTTTTACAACAGCATGATATTCACGATAAGGAAACGCTGGATGCATTGGTAGATGGGAGTTCTGCAAAATACCATGAACTTATGAAAACCATCAAAGATGCAGAGGAGAAGATGGCAGCAAATAAAGTGATCAAGACTCACATTATCAATTATGCCAAGACCAGAGAAACTTACATTGCCTATCGAAAAGCAAGGTACAGTAAAAAATTTTTCGAGGCACACCGAGATGAAATTACTCTTCATAAGGCAGCCAAGGAAGCATTTTCAAAACTGCCGGATGGAAAAATTCCGAAGGTAAAGGATCTGAATGAGGAATTTGCAAGACTGCTTTCAGAGAAAAAGGCAGCTTACAGTGAATACAAGAAAATAAAAAAAGAGATGCGGGATTATCAGATAGCGAAGCAAAATGTGGAATCCTTCTATGCTGCTCAGCAGAGCTGGGACATAGAGGAAGACATGAAAAAGAAACGGCAGCAGGCGAGGTAAGCATACGGGCAATCATCAAAAATATAAATTGGAGGTTGCCCTCTTTTTTATATTCCAGCAGAGCAGGAATATATCAGCACTCACGAAGTGAGGGCGCAGTTTGTCATCGAAGATGACATTCTAAGGGGATTGGGGATGTGCCTCCAACAAGCAAAACGCGCCCGTGTACGTACGGGGGCACTGCTTGCTAACTTGCTAACTTGCGAAATAATAACAATATGGGGTGCGTGTGGTAAAAAGACAGATTGCATATCTGCCTCATAATGGAGTATAATGGTAACGAGATTTATGCAACCCGATGATGGTGTATTTGAGTTCACGGAAGCTTGTTTCCTCGCTCCAGCGCATCCGGTAAAGTTTATTGATTTCTTCCAGAGGAAATTCTTCTTCTGAAAGATTGGTGGCAATACAGATATAGGTTCCATTATCAAGGCGAACACGTACAATACGGAATTCAATATCGTAATACATGCAGTTCTCATCAAGAAAATCAAAATCGGTAGAAGGCTGAAGTATGGTATAGGTGTTAGGATTCCCCAGTGTTTCTTTCGTATGGCGTCTGGTAAGTGTTGTTCTTATATGAGTATCGAATTCGCTGTCAGGCAAATCATAAGCGGAAAGGATACCATTACTGTTGATATCCTTCATGCGGATAACGAAATACATTCCCTTCCGAATCAGGGGTGCAAAGGTATTAAAACTTTCGTAACCACTGTCTGCCATAAGGATGGTATTATTACAATACTTATGAAAACCATCAGATCAGTGCAGTAGATATGCATATAGAAAATCTGGATAGTGATAAAATGATTTGTTATCCAGTAATTCAAGGAGAACGAATCAACTATCAAAATAAATAATGTTTTGAAATCAGGGATGAGGTAGAAAGGAAAGTTCCATGATAAAAGATGAAGTAAAAAAACTCAGGATGGACAGTCCGGAATCACTACAGTTTTTAAATAATGCTACAAAATTTTATAATTTAATGATGATGTATCGTTGTGCTATTCGGGAGATACAAACTAAACTTGAGGTTTTGGATGATGAATTTTCAGTTGAGAACAATCGAAATCCTATTTCTTTTATAAAAACAAGAATTAAGCAGCCCAATAGTATTTACGATAAACTGCAGAAGATGGGATATGAATTTACAACAGAAAATATACAGACATATCTCAATGATGTAGCAGGCGTTAGAATAGTTTGTGCGTTTATTGACGATATTTATATGATATCAGATTTGATTACCCAACAGGATGATATTAAAGTTATTGAAATAAAAGATTATATAAAAAATCCAAAATCGAATGGTTATCGAAGCTATCATATGATTGTTGAAATACCAGTATTTTTTGCTAAGGGTAAAACACCTATGCGTGTAGAATTACAGATTCGAACCAATGGTATGGATTTCTGGGCAACATTGGAACATCAACTTCGCTATAAAAAAGGAATTGAAGAAATGCCTGGCTATGATGAGATAAGTGAAGAATTACTTCATTCTGCAAGAGCTATCATTGAAGCAGATAATGAAATGCAGAGAATAAAAGACAAAATTGGTATGTTCCACGAAATTTAGGGAGAAAACTGAGCAAGTAGGAAGGTGGAAGATATATGAAACAAGATACTTTAGAGGGCAGAGCAAAAACAAAAAATGGGGTAAAACGGCTGTGTTTTTCCATAATCTGCATTCTTCTGGAAGTGATTTTTATTATTACTATCGTAACACGCTTGAATGAATATGCAGAAATCATAAATTTATTTACAAGGATTTTGAGTGGAATCTTGGTTTTGGGATTGTACGCATCAAATAAGACATCCTCTATGAAAATGCCTTGGGTCATCTTAATTCTAATTTTCCCAATTATGGGTGTAGGCCTGTATTTGTTGATTGGTTTGAATGGTGGCACACATAAAATGCGTGCGCGATATGCAGAAATTGATAGCAAATTGTTACCAATGCTTCCGGACAGTCAGGAGTGTTTGAGCAGAATAAAAGAAACAATTCCGAAAGCAGGAAATATAGCAAGTTACATACAAAGAAATTCGCAGTATCCAATCTATCAGAATACGGATATTGTGTATTTTGATGAAGCAGTGAAAGGATTAGAGGCACAGCTTAAGGATTTGGAGAAAGCACAGAAGTTTATCTTTATGGAATATCATGCGATAGAAGACGCTGAAGCATGGCATAAGATTCAAGATGTTCTGGAAGAGCGAGTAAAAGCAGGTGTGGAAGTTAGAGTATTCTACGATGATATGGGTTCTATAGGCTTTATTAACACAGATTTTGTGAAAAAGATGGAGGCAATAGGAATTCATTGCCGTGTATTCAATCCGTTTATGCCAGGTTTAAATCTGTTTTTGAACAATCGTGATCATAGAAAAATAACAGTTATTGATGGAAAAGTCGGATTTACAGGTGGATATAATCTAGCAAACGAATATTTTAATTACACACACCCGTATGGACAGTGGAAAGATACAGGTATTCGTTTAGAAGGAGATGCTGTTCAGTCGCTTACGGTGACATTTTTGGAAATGTGGAATGCAGTAAGTGATAAGGATGCTAATGAATCTGATTTTAGTAAATACCTTTTACACTATGATTATGCGGCACAGCAAACTGGGTTTGTTCAACCTTATGCAGACAGCCCTATGGATAATGAGCAAGTAGGAGAAGAAGTTTATATCAGTATGATAAATAAAGCTGAAAAATATTGTTGGTTTATGACTCCATATCTAATCATAACAGATGAAATGACGCATGCGTTATGTCTGGCTGCTAAGCGAGGGGTAGACGTAAGAATTATCACACCTGGTATCCCTGATAAAAAATTCATTTATAATATAACTCGTTCTTTTTATCATGGATTAGTTAAACATGGTGTACGTGTTTATGAGTGGACTCCTGGTTTCTGTCATGCAAAAATGAGTGTGGCAGATGACTGTATGGCAACTTGTGGAACAATTAATTTGGATTATCGAAGTTTATATCACCATTTTGAAAACGGCTGTTTTATGGCAGATTGTCAGGCAGTTGTGGAAATAAAAAATGATCTGATAAGAACGATGGGAGAATGTCGTGATGTGACAGACCAATATCAAACCGGACGAAGTGCATATTTGCGACTGGGACAATTATTTATGAGATTATTTGCTGGATTGCTATAAGAATCTGATGAAACGACCTTTCAAAAAACAGTTGATTTAGAAGTTAACTGTTTTTGAAAGGCCGTTTTTGCTATATCTAACAGTTTGTTGTACAAAGAAGATTTTGCATGGATGAAAAAACAAACCTTGTTGAGGTTAAATTGAGTTTTCCATTGTATTGTATTGCTAATGAATAAGAATAAGAACAGACAATGCTGAATGCTCTGGAAACAAGAATATCTGAGTATAGTATGTAAGTTCGTAACAGAATGAAAGGAGCAATTCAAATGAGCAATTTGGAAAATTATATGAAACAGCAAGCAATTTTTTGTGAACAAAATGATAGCATTAGTAAGAATCTGTATTCAGAGTATGGTGTAAAAAGAGGCTTACGAGATGAAAAAGGCCAAGGTGTGTTGACGGGGCTTACAAATATTTCTGATATAAAAGCTTTTGAATATTGTGATGGAGTAAAGAGTCCATGTGATGGCGAGTTATCTTATCGTGGTTATAATATAAAAGATTTAGTAACAGGAAGTAAAGGAAAAAGGTTTGTCTTTGAAGAAGGAGCATATCTTCTTTTATTCGGAGAATTGCCAACTGATACACAGTTAATGGAATTTCAGGGAAGACTATCTGATTGTATGGAACTACCGACTAACTTTACCAGAGATGTCATTATGAAAGCACCTACATCAGATATTATGGGTTCTATGACTCGAAGTATTCTTACATTGGGCTCTTACGATAAGGAGAAAGAAAGTCTTGAAATTCCGAATGTGCTAAGGCAGAGTATGCAGTTGATCGCAGTATTTCCTATGTTAGCAGTATATGCATACCATGCTTATTGTCATTATGAAAAAAACGAAAGTATGTATATTCATAGACCTGAAAAAGATTTATCTATTGCTGAAAATTTCCTGCGCCTATTAAGACCAGATACAAAATTCACAGAACTGGAAGCAAGAGTACTGGATATAGCATTATTGTTACATATGGAACATGGTGGTGGTAACAATTCTACATTCACTACACGGGTAGTAACATCTTCAGGTTCAGATACTTATTCTGTTATTTCAGCAGCAATGTCATCCTTAAAAGGAAAAAAACATGGCGGTGCAAATCTGATGGTAATGAATATGATGGATGATATTAAAAGTCATGTGAAAGATTATGAAGACGAAGAGGAAATTGCATCATATCTGAGTAAGATTTTGAAGAAAGAGGCGTTTGATCAGAAAGGACTTATTTATGGAATGGGACATGCTGTATATTCTATTTCCGATCCGAGAGAAAGGGTGTTCAAAGGCTTTGTAGAACAACTCGCAAGGGATAAAGGACGTGAGAAAGATATGACCCTTTATAACAATATTGAGAAGATTGCACCTAAGTTGATTGCAAAGCAGCGTCAGATATTCAAAGGAGTAAGTCCTAATATAGATTTCTATAGTGGTTTTGTGTATGACATGTTGAATATTCCAAGAGAATTGTACACGCCATTATTTGCGATAGCAAGAATTGCTGGTTGGAGTGCACATCGCCTGGAAGAATTGATAACTACAGATAAGATCATTCGCCCGGCATATAAGAGTCTAGTCAGCAAAAAAGAATATATAGAAAGAGAGGAACGATAATATGGGAGCAGGAACCAGTGCAGAGGAGTTTTTTTTAAAGAGCATCAATGTTGAAAGCATATTTGAATTTGTCGAAAGAACAGATTATTTGTTCCTTTATAGTATAAAGGAATGTGTTGAAAAATCAGACTGTCATGAAGGAGTATATCTTTCAGAAGTGGCAGAATACATGAAATTATCGATTCCAGAAACATCTAAGATGGTAAAAAGTCTTGAAAATAAAGGATATATTATCTGGAAATTAGATGAAAAAAAAGAAAGAACGTACCTTGTTTTGACGAACAAGGCAATTGAATTAAGCAATTGTCAGAAAGAAAAAATGATAGAAGCTTATGAAAAAATCATATCGAATATACAAGAAGATGACCTGGCAGTTACACGGTGTACATTGAGAAAAATCCGACAGCTTATGGAAGAAATAAAATAGTGATTAATACAACGGAGTAAGAAAAGCTCCTTCATATATTAGAATAAAAATATGACTGTTTCTTTAAAAAGAAGCCTGTCATATTTTTTTTATGAAAAATAAATTTTGTTGAGGTTAAATTGAGATTGACTTTGTATTGTATAAGTATGAAATGAAAAGGAATCAGGTGATATACAATGAAAAAGCATAAGATATGTAAAATCCTTCTTGTTATACTGGCAATTTTATTATGTGTGGCTTTTTATGAATTACTCGGAATCTGCATTGCATATAAAAAGCAGCCGGAAGTGTCCAATACAACCAAAAAAGAAACAAAAAATGGTTCGTGGAACGAATGCAGTGAAAATACGGAACGTGCAGTGATCATAGAAAAGAATCCAGAAGCGCTTTTACAAAGAGTGCGTTTGATCCAGAATGCAAAAGAGGAAATTATTCTTTCTACTTTTGCATTTAAATCCGATGAAAGTGGAAAATTAATCTTAGGAGCACTGCATGATGCGGCAGACAGAGGTGTGCATATTCGTCTGTTAGTAGATGGAATGGAGAGCTGGATTGATATGGAAGGGAATCCGTATTTCTATGGATTATCTTCTCATGAGAATGTTGAAATTAAACTGTATAATAAAGCCAACCCGTTGAAACCATGGAAAATGATGGGTAGAATGCATGATAAATATTTGATTGCAGATGGAAAGAGATATATTCTTGGGGGAAGAAATACATACAATTATTTCCTGGGTGATTTTCCGGGACATAAGAACTATGACAGAGACGTGTTAGTGGTTTGCGATGAACCTGAGAAAGAAAATTCAGTTAACCAGTTGTCAGAGTATTTTGAAACCATATGGAATCAGGAAGACAGTGGTTATTTTCATAACAATAAAAAACTGGCAAATAGAAAATCTGTAAAGAACGCAGTTTTAGAGCTGCAGAACGGCTATCAGAAATATTTTGAAGAGAATAAGGAAAGAATCTGCGATACCGATTATACGGACGAAACTTTTGAGACAGAAAAGATTGCATTAGTGTCAAATCCTATTCACACAGGTTCCAAAGAACCGGTAGTGTGGTATCAGTTGGGAGAATTGATGAAAAATGCAAAAAATCGTGTGAAGATCCACACGCCATATATTATCTGTAATGATATGATGTATAATACATGGGAGGAGATTGCAGAGAACGTTTCAGATTTTTCTATCATGACAAATTCAGTTGCGAATAATGGGAATCCATTTGGGGCTGCCGATTATGCGAAAAACAGAAATAGAATCTTAAGTACAGGAATTAATATCTGGGAATATGAAGGCGGTTATTCATACCACGGAAAAAGTATTCTGATTGACGATGATCTGTCTGTAATCGGTTCCTTTAATATGGACATGAGAAGTGCATATCTGGATACGGAACTGATGCTTGTAATTCGCAGTAAAGATATTAATAAACAGTTGGAAGAGAGCATGGTGGAATATGAAAGAGTGTCCCGACAGGTATTGGAAGATGGAACCTACCGTGATCCGTATCATGTAGAGCCAATTGAATTGACAAAGAAGCGTCAGAGAAAAATATTTTTGGTACAGCATCTGCTTGGATGGGCAAGGTATCTGTTTTAATAAGGAGGAAGGAAAACGTGTTCCAAATATTGATTGTAGAAGATGATAAAGAATTAAGCCAGCTATTCCAAAAAGTGCTTGAGAAGAATGGATATCAAGTCAAAAGTGCATCGGATGGAGCACAGGCATTAGAAGTATTGGATAAGGAATATATTGATCTGATCATTTCTGATATTATGATGCCGGTTATGGATGGCTATGAACTGGTGTCAGAACTTCGTTCAGCAGGATATCAGATACCAGTGCTTATGATCACTGCGAAAGGTTCCTTTGATGATATGCGCCAGGGATTTCTTTCGGGAAGTGACGATTATATGGTAAAACCGGTAAATGTGAATGAAATGGTTTTAAGAGTCGGAGCACTGCTTCGCCGTGCACAGATACTGAATGAACACAAAATTGTGATCGGTTCAACAGAGTTTGATTATGATGCAATGACGGTTACAACTGATAAGGAAAGTCTTGTTTTGCCTAAAAAAGAATTCCTGCTTTTATATAAGCTTGCAGCTTCGCCAGGCAGAACATTTACAAAACAACAGTTGATGGATGAAGTATGGGGATACGAGACGGAGGCAGACCAACATACGATAGAGGTACATATAGGAAGAATCAGAGAGCGTTTTAAAGATAACCCTGATTTTGAAATCGTAACAATGCGTGGAATTGGATACAAGGTGGTGAAAAAATAATGGAACAAAAGAAAGAAAAAGGATTGCGGATCCGATCCTGTCTGACTGGTGCAATCTGGCTGGCACTTGTATTTTCAACAGTCATATCTGCTTTATTATTTGCTTTTTTGAATCATTTTTTTAATCTGCCGGGCAGCATACCTGTGCTTGGTTGGCTTTTGATTTTCAATACATTGATTGCAGGGCTGATCACTTCCTTTATTAATGCAAAGTTACTGGAACCAATTACCAGACTTAGTAAAGCAATGAAGGAAGTTTCTCGGGGAGATTTTGAACAGCATTTGGAAACGAACAGCCGTATAGCAGAAGTTGGAGAATCTTATCAAAGTTTTAACGTTATGACAAAAGAGCTTCGTGCAACAGAGGTGCTGCAGATGGATTTTGTATCTAATGTTTCTCATGAGTTTAAGACCCCGATTAATGCCATTGAAGGGTATACAATGCTTCTTCAGGGAGAAGAACTGTCTCAGGAGCAAGAGGAATATGTAGAAAAAATCCTGTTTAATACTCAAAGGCTTTCCGGATTGGTTGGAAATATTTTGCTGTTATCCAAGTTAGAGAATCAGAACATACCAGTGAAAAAAACAGAATATCGTCTGGATGAACAGATCCGCCAGGCATTTCTTTCATTGGAAACAAAATGGACAGAAAAAGAACTTGGTTTTCAGGTAGAATTGGAGGAAGTTAAATATACTGGGAATGAAGGACTTTTTATGCATATCTGGATAAATCTTTTGGATAATGCGATTAAGTTCAGCCCTTCAAAGGGGACAATTACGATGTTTTTGAAACAAGAACAGGATTCTGTTAAGTTCATTCTGGAAGATGAAGGACCAGGAATAGAGGATGATGTAAAATCCAGAATATTTGATAAATTTTATCAGGCAGACGGTTCTCACAAAGCAGAAGGAAATGGTCTTGGCCTTGCACTTGTGAAACGGATCGTAGATAGTGCTGGCGGGACAATCAAGGCAGAAAACCGGGAATACGGTGGATGCAGATTTGTTGTAGAGCTTCCAATACAGAAAGATGAGGCCATATAAGTTTAAGAAAAACAGATAGAGGAGGAATTACATGACATTTTATCAGGAATTGCAGTTAAATCAGGCAGGTTCTAAAAATCTGTTGAAAAAGAGTGAAACAGTAAAAGAAAAATCATATCATATGTGGGTATATCTGGTGAAGATAGCTGTTACAATGGCATTTTGTTTTTTATTTGTTACTATTTTCAGTATCTTATTTGGAAATGAGAATAGTATTGTGGGTGTAGTAGTTTTATTATGCCTTATGGTATTTCGGAATGCGGATCTGGGGATCCACACCGGACAATCTACGATGCTTTTGGCTTTGTTCTTTGTAATTATGACTGTATGTCCGCATTTAGCAAATCAGTTTTCACCGGTATTGGGAATGCTGTTAAATATTGCGGCACTGGCTGTGTTGATTCTGTTCGGATGCCATAATCCATTCATGTTTAATCAATCTACATTGGTTCTTGGGTATCTGCTGCTATATGGTTATGATGTTACGGGAAAAAGCTATCAGATGCGATTCGTCGGAATGGCTTTCGGTGCAGCACTTACCTGCTTCGTATTTTATCGAAATCATAAAAACAGAACTTATAAAAGAAATCTGAAAGATCTGATACAAGAATTTGATATCACTTCTTCCAGAACAAAATGGCAGATATGTCAGATTTTATGCGTACCGATCGTCCTTTGCATTGCAGAACTTTGTAATATGCCACGTGCAATGTGGGCTGGTATTGCGGCCATGTCCGCGATTTTGCCGTTTATGGAAGATATGCACTACAGAGTCCATAAAAGGATTGTCGGAAATATTGCAGGTGTTATATGTTTTACAGTATTATATTTTCTGCTTCCTTCGTCAATCTATGCATATATAGGAATTCTTGGTGGAATCGGTGTAGGATTTTCAGCACAATATGGCTGGCAGGCAGTATTTAACACATTTGGTGCTTTAGCCATTGCTGCAGAGACTTATGGACTACAAGGAGCGGTTAGTCTTAGAGTGATTCAAAATGTTTTTGGTGTTGTGTTTGCTTTAGCATTTTGTGTTATATTTTATTGGTTTATGTCTAAAAAAAAGGAAAGTGATGTGATCGTACATGCAGAGTGAAGTGAATCAGGAAGAAAATTTGAATAGAATTATTACGGTTCCTAATCTTCTTTCTTTTTTTCGGCTTTGTCTGATTCCGGTAATTATATGGAGTTATTGTGTAAAGAAAAATCCTCTGTTAGCTGGTGAAATCTTATTGCTGTCTGGTCTTACGGATCTTGCTGATGGATATATCGCAAGAAGATTCCATAGGATTAGTAATTTAGGAAAAATACTTGATCCGGTGGCTGATAAGCTTACACAGGCAGCGATGTTAATCTGTCTGTTTACTCGTTTTCCGCATATGCTTCTTTTAATCGTAATAATGGCAGGTAAGGAACTGTATATGGTAGTCAGTGGATGTCTTGTGATACGAAAGACAGGAAAAGTACATGGTGCAGACTGGCATGGAAAGATAGTAACCTTTTTATTATATGGAACTGCAGCGGTGCATATTATATGGTTCCACATTACACCGATGGTATCAGATCTGTTGATTGGTTTGTGCGCTATAATGATGGTCATATCGGTCGCTCTGTATATTATCCAGAATACCAGGACTCTTAAGGGAGAGACTGTATAAGCAATTTTATATTGCAATGACTAGAAAAATATTTAGGAGAAGATAGATATAAACAGTAAGTCAAACACACAAACTATGGAGTCTTTAGTCGGTTTAATAAAATTTTAGATAGAAAATAAATCATTCAATGTCATTTAGATAAGGTTTTTTATGACAAAAAGACAGATTGCTTATCTGCCTTATAATGCAGTATAATGGTAGTCAGACAGTTTTGGATATAAGAGATGATCTGGGAGCAACAATGAATGAATGCAGGGAAGTGACCGAAAAGTACCGCACAGGACGGAGTGCATATTTACGGCTCGGACAGTTGTTTATGCGATTGTTTGCAGGACTATTATAGCAGAAAGAAGAGGTGTTCGATATGTGTACAGCAGCAACTTACAAAACAAAAGATTTTTATATGGGCAGAACGCTTGATTATGAATTTTCCTATGGGGAACAGATCACGATAACGCCAAGAAATTATGAATTTGATTTCCGGTTTGCCGGGAAGATAAAAAGCCATTATGCTTTGATCGGAATGGCATTTGTTGCAGAAGGTTATCCGCTTTATTATGATGCTGTTA
>CABJAV010000045.1 GCA_902363675.1 Lachnospiraceae bacterium
CATGTAGTTGACGATGTCACCTATGATGTGATCGCAATGTACGAGGAGCATACAAAAGAAGAAATTCTTGCGGCTCTTTCGGACAAGTATTCGGAGGCGGAGATAAGAGAAGCAATGGATGAGGTGGAACAGCTTCGTGAGAACGAGGAGCTGTTCACGGAGGATGTATACGAGAATCATATTATCGATTTCAAGAAGCGTCCGACGGTAGTCAAGGCGCTTTGCCTGCATATTGCACATGACTGTAACCTTGCCTGTAAATATTGCTTTGCAGAAGAAGGCGAATATCACGGCAGACGTGCACTGATGTCTTATGAGACAGGAAAACAGGCACTTGATTTTCTGATTGCCAATTCAGGCAATCGTCGTAACCTTGAGGTGGATTTCTTTGGAGGAGAACCGTTGCTGAACTTTGATGTGGTAAAGCAGCTGGTTGCTTACGGACGTGAGCAGGAGAAGCTTCATGACAAGCATTTCCGTTTTACACTCACGACGAACGGTGTTTTGCTCAATGATGACATCATGGAGTTTGCCAACAAAGAAATGGATAATGTCGTATTAAGTATTGACGGGCGTAAGGAAGTTCATGATCATATGAGACCGTTTAGAAAAGGAGCCGGAAGCTATGATCTGATCGTTCCTAAGTTTCAGAAGCTGGCAGACAGCCGGAATCAGGAGCGCTATTATGTCCGGGGAACATTTACACATTACAATACGGATTTTTCAAAGGATGTACTGCATCTTGCAGATCTTGGATTTAAGCAGATTTCGGTGGAGCCGGTTGTTGCTCAGCCGACAGATGATTATGCTTTGACAGAGGAAGATCTGCCGGTACTGTTTGAAGAATATGACAAGCTTGCTGCCGAGATGGTCAGACGAAACAAAGAAGGCAATGCATTTAACTTCTTCCATTTTATGATAGACTTAGAAGGAGGACCTTGTGTGTACAAGCGTCTTTCCGGATGTGGCTCAGGAACCGAATATCTTGCGGTAACTCCTTGGGGAGACCTGTATCCGTGCCATCAGTTTGTTGGAAATGAAGATTTCCTTATGGGCAATGTATGGGATGGAATCAAGAGAAACGACATACAGGATGAATTCAAGTGCTGTAATGTCTATGCAAAAGAAAAATGCCGCAACTGTTTTGCACGGTTTTACTGTAGTGGTGGATGTGCCGCAAACTCATACAATTTCCACGGAAGTATCACAGATGCTTATGATCTTGGCTGTGAACTTCAGAAGAAGCGTATCGAGTGTGCGATCATGATAAAAGCTGCTGAAGCGGAAAATTAAAAGAATAGGAAGGAAACGAAGATGAAAAAAAGTAAGGGCGTCGTAATTATTGCGGTCATCCTGGCCTGTCTGATCGGTCTTGGATACTATACGACTACAATAATGTCTGCGACAAGCACAAGTCAGGCAAAGACTGACAACAAGACAAAGTCTGAAGGTATTAAGCTTGGTCTTGACTTATCCGGTGGTGTTTCCATTACATACCGGATCGTTGACAAGAATCCGTCAAAGACGGATATCGAGGATACCGTAGCTAAGCTCGAAGAGCGTGCAGAAAGCTACAGTACTGAGTATGCAGTATATGCAGTTGGTGATGATCGTATCACAGTTGAAATTCCTGGTGTATACGATGCAAACGCTGTCCTTGAAGATCTGGGAAGTCCTGGATCCTTGTACTTTATTGTACAGAAAGGTGCAGACGGTACAGACAACTATACATACGACCAGTCTACCGGCAAGTACAAGATCGCAGAAGGAAAAGATATTGATTCCTTAAAAGAAGACGGATCCATTATTTTTGATGGTAATGGTGTAAAATCTGCTACAGCAACTTACAACCAGGATCAGGCAACAGGTTCTAAAAGCCCTGTTGTAGCACTTTCTTTCAAGAAAGATGCAACAGAAAAGTTTGCTACAGCAACCGAGAACGCATACAAAAACGGTGAGACCATCGGTATTTACTATGATGATCATTTCATCAGTGTCCCAACTGTTAAAAGTGGAGCAATTACCGATGGAAACTGTGTCATCGAAGGACAGTCTGATTATGAAGAAGCGCAGCAGCTTGCTACATTTATCCGTGTTGGTGCCATCAACTTAAAACTTGAAGAGATGGAGTCAAATGTTGTAGGTGCACAGCTTGGTGGAAAAGCTCTTTCTTCCAGTGTGAAGGCGGCCATTATCGGTCTGATCCTTGTCATGCTTTACATGATCATCTGCTATGGTCTGTCCGGTGCAGTTGCATCTGTCGGCCTTGCTATTTATACAACACTCGTTGTTGCATTTATTTATCTGTTTGAAATTACACTGACACTGCCTGGTATCGCGGGTGTTATCCTCGGTATTGGTATGGCGGTCGATGCCAACGTAATCATTATCTCACGTATCCGTGAGGAGATTGCAAATGGAAAATCTGTATTGACTTCCATCAAAGAAGGTTACAAGAAAGCGTTATCTGCAATCATTGATGGTAACGTAACAACATTTATCGCAGCTTTGGTACTGATGTGGCTTGGATCCGGTACCGTTAAGGGATTTGCTTATACATTGATGATTTCCCTTGTGGTATCTATGTTCACAGCACTTGTTGTATCACGTTTCTTAAATCTTGCACTCTATGCAGTAGGCTGCAGAAACGAGAAGTTATATGGTCGTGCAAAAGTCAGAAGAACAATCGACTTCATGAAGCATCGTGTTGTATTCTTTGCAATTTCAATTGTTGTTATTGTTGCAGGTTTTGTTGGAATGATTGGCTATTCTGCATCCGGTAACAAAGCTTTGAATTACAGCCTTGAGTTCGTAGGTGGTACATCTATTTCCGCAAATTTTGGAAAAGATTACACCGTAGAGCAGGTAGAGGCAGATATCGTTCCGGAAGTTGCATCTGTAATCAATGACAATGCAATTCAGGCAAGTACAGTATCCGGAAGCAATGTTGTAACAATTAAGACAAAGACATTGACATTGGATGAGCGTGAATCTGTAAATAAGATGCTCGTTGATAAGTTTGGTGTTGATAAGTCTACCATCGAGACGCAGAGCATTGGATCAACAATCAGTGGAGAAATGCGTAAGAATGCGGTTATGGCCGTAATCGTTGCATGTATCTTCATGTTGTTCTATATCTGGTTCCGTTTCAAGGATATCCGTTTTGCAAGTAGTGCAATCATCGCATTGCTCCATGATGTGCTTGTTGTATTGACAGCATATGCATTGATCCGTATTTCTGTAGGTAATACATTTATCGCTTGTATGCTTACCATCGTCGGTTACTCCATCAACGATACCATCGTTGTATTTGACCGTATCCGTGAGAACATGCATGGACTTCGTGAGCAGACGCCAGAGTCACTTGCAGAAGTTGCAAATCGCTCTTTGACACAGACACTTTCAAGAACAATCAATACATCCGTTACAACTATTGTAATGGTATTGCTGCTGTTTATTCTTGGTGTATCTTCCATCCGTGAGTTTGCATTACCACTTATGGTTGGTCTTGTCAGTGGTACTTATTCTTCTATCTTTATTGCAACCTCTTTATGGTATGTAATGAAATTACATTTCGGAAAGAATAAGCTTGCAAAAAAGAATGCAAAGAAAAATAAATAGAAGATAAAAGACAGGGGCTGTGAGAAAGAATCACAGCCCCTTATTTGTTATGGAAGCGCACATTTTATTTTCAGGAGAAAGGAAAGATATGAGCTTATTATTTGATAATATGGAATATGCGATTCTTTATGTGGTGATCATGAATATTCTGGGAGTTGCAGTCATGGGAATTGATAAGTATAAGGCACAGCATAAACTGTGGAGAATCCCAGAAAAAACGCTTTTTCTGGTAAGTATCCTCGGTGGAAGCATTGGAACCTGGGCAGGTATGTATCTGTTCCGGCATAAGACGAAACACTGGTATTTTGTCTTTGGTATGCCGGCAATTCTGGTAATACAGATTGTTGTTTTATGCATTTTACAGTTCCGGTAAAATGATTTTTCTATACGAAATCCTCTGTATTGCATTACCATACAAAATCAGTTATAATCGTTGGTAACAGACGCATAGTGTGAATGAATAAAGAGTAAAGGAGAAACAATATGTATACATTAGATGATATTCAGGCAGTAGATCCTGAAATCGCAGCAGCGATTACCGCGGAATTTGACAGACAGAACAGTCATATCGAGCTGATCGCATCTGAGAACTGGGTAAGCCCTGCTGTTATGTCAGCGATGGGAAGCATTCTTACAAACAAATACGCAGAAGGATATCCTGGAAAACGTTACTACGGTGGATGCGAGTGCGTAGATGTGGTAGAGGAGCTTGCAAGGGAACGTGCAAAGAAGCTGTTTGGATGTGAATATGTTAACGTACAGCCACATTCCGGCGCACAGGCAAATATGGCAGTGCAGTTCGCAATTTTAAAGCCGGGTGATACCATTATGGGTATGAACCTTGATCACGGCGGACATCTGACACACGGTTCACCAGTCAATTTCTCCGGAACTTATTTCCATGTAGTACCTTACGGTGTAAATGATGAGGGATTTATCGATTATGATAAGGTAAGAGAGATCGCTTTAGATTGCAAGCCAAAGATGATCATTGCCGGAGCATCCGCTTATGCCCGTACAATCGATTTCAAGAAATTCCGTGAAATCGCTGACGAAGTAGACGCAGTACTTATGGTAGATATGGCACATATTGCCGGACTGGTTGCGGCCGGATTACATCCAAGCCCAATCCCATATGCAGATGTTGTTACGACAACAACACACAAGACACTCCGCGGACCGCGTGGAGGAATGATTCTCTGCAGCGAGGAAGTAAACAAAAAATATAATTTCAACAAGGCAATTTTCCCGGGAACACAGGGTGGTCCGCTGATGCATGTGATCGCAGCCAAGGCTGTATGTTTTGAGGAGGCATTAAAGCCGGAGTTCAAGGCATATCAGGAACAGATCGTAAAGAATGCACAGGCACTTTGCAAGGGATTACAGAAGCGCGATATCAAGATCGTTTCCGATGGAACAGACAATCATCTGATGCTGGTTGACCTGACACCATATAACATCACCGGTAAAGTGGTAGAGAAGCTTCTTGACAGCGCACATATTACAGCAAACAAGAATACAATTCCAAACGATCCACAGAAGCCATTCGTAACAAGTGGTATCCGTCTTGGAACACCTGCCGCTACATCCAGAGGCTTAAAAGAAGACGACTTCGACCAGGTAGCAGAAGCAATTGCAATGCTGATCAAAGAGGGAGAGCCGGCAGTAGAGAAAGCACAGGCAATCATTAAGACATTGACCGACAAATATCCTTTACAGCCAATGCATTAATTCTTGCTTTTGGGCATGATTGATTGTATAATTGCAAAATTAGATGAGAGGTTTTATTCTCAGAAAAAAGGGTGATGTAAAGCAGACATATCTGCTTTATGCATAGGAGGAAAAATGATTGATTTAAAGTTTTTAAGAGAGAATCCGGAAGTCGTAAAGGAAAACATTAAGAAGAAATTTCAGGATCACAAGCTTCCACTCGTTGATGAAGTAATCGAGCTGGATGCAAAGGCTCGTGCAGCACAGTCTGAGGCAGATGAGCTTCGTGCAAATAAAAATAAAATTTCCAAGCAGATCGGTGCTTTGATGGCACAGGGAAAGAAGGAAGAAGCTGAGGAAGTTAAGGCACAGGTTGCAGCCAATGCAGCACGTCTTAGCGAACTTGAGGCACAGGAGAAGGAACTGTCTGAAAAGGTTACACAGATTATGATGACAATTCCAAACATCATTGATCCATCTGTTCCGATTGGAAAAGATGACAGCTGCAATGTAGAGATTGAAAAGTTTGGTGAGCCGGTAGTTCCTGATTTCGAAGTTCCATATCATACAGATATTATGGAGCGTTTTGATGGTATTGACCTTGACGCAGCCGGAAAAGTTGCCGGAAATGGTTTCTATTATCTGATGGGAGATATTGCAAGAATTCATTCCGCAGTCATCTCTTATGCAAGAGACTTTATGATTGATCGTGGATTTACCTATTGTGTTCCACCATTTATGATCCGTTCTAATGTAGTAACAGGTGTTATGAGTTTTGATGAGATGGATGCCATGATGTATAAGATCGAGGGAGAGGATCTCTATCTGATCGGTACTTCCGAGCATTCTATGATCGGTAAATTCATTGATACCATTAACGACGAAGAAAAATTACCATATACATTGACAAGCTATTCTCCATGTTTCCGTAAAGAGAAAGGGGCTCATGGAATCGAGGAACGTGGTGTATATCGTATTCATCAGTTTGAAAAACAGGAAATGATCGTTGTATGCAAGCCGGAAGATTCAAAGGTATGGTATGACAAGCTTTGGCAGAATACCGTTGATTTGTTCCGCAGCCTGGATATTCCGGTACGTACCTTAGAGTGCTGCTCGGGTGATCTGGCAGATCTGAAAGTGAAGTCTTGTGATGTTGAGGCGTGGTCTCCTCGTCAGAAGAAATACTTTGAAGTAGGAAGCTGTTCAAATCTTGGCGATGCACAGGCAAGACGTCTGAAAATCCGTGTAAAGGGTAAGGATGGAAAGAAGTATTTTGCACATACTTTAAATAATACAGTAGTTGCACCACCACGTATGCTGATTGCATTCCTTGAGAACAACCTGAATGAAGATGGTTCTGTGAACATTCCAAAGGCACTTCAGCCATATATGGGTGGAACAGAAAAGATTATTCCAAAGCATTAATTATTTGAGGAAACATATGAGCAGAGTAGGTTGTTTGCGAAAAATGAATATGTGATTTAGTTATGAAGTAACTGTTTGAAAAGGCAATTGCCTTTTTGAACGGTTACTTATTTTGTTATTTAAAGGAACATGTAATATAGTGAGAGATTTATTAAGACAAAAATTATTTGAATTTGAAAATACATTCTTTTCGAAGGTCATTCGCCGCGCGCTTGGAATGATGATTCCGTTTGTTTTGGCTGCAGGGATTGCTTCGGCGATACGTGATCTGCCCATTCCGGCTTTTCAAAGTCTGCTGCAGGGTTCTCTGCAGTGGCTGTATTTGATTTTGAATATTATTGGAGGGGGCTTTTCAGCCATATTTTCCCTGGTTCTTGTCATTACTTTGTCATACTGTTTTGCAATGGAAAAAAATGAAAGTTTTGAATATGCGATGATGTATGTCATTATATCTCTGGGGGCTTTTGTCTCCCAGCTGGATTGGCAGGATGGAAAGTTGAATACAGTCGGATTGGGAACGGAAGGTTGTTTTTGTGCAATCTTTGTGACATATCTGGTGTGCATAGCCTATGGGGCTCTCCGAAAGAATAAATATATAACATTACAGCGTTATACGGCGGGGGTTGGAGGCATCTGTGCCCCGGCAATACAGGCGCTTTTACCAATGGCACTGATCATATTTGCGGTAGGTATTGTGAATCGTATTGTATGTGCATGGTTTCATGTGGAGGCACTGTATGAAGTAATGGATTACCTCATGCAGCGTTTGTTTGAGATTGCATCGGCACACAATTCCTTTCTTTTGGGGCTGATTTATATTGTTGCAGTACAGCTGTTGTGGTTTCTTGGATTTCATGGAAGCAATGTACTTAACCCGGTGGCACAGACGGTAGCATTTACAGATGGAGCATCTTTTTTCTTAAAAAATTTTTCAGATACCTTTGTTTCCATGGGAGGAAGTGGCACAGCAATCTGTATCTGGCTGGCACTGATTTTGTTTATGAGAAAAAAACGGAGCGGAAAACTCGCAGGAGTTGCGACGATTCCGATATTGTTTAATATGAATGAGATACTTACGTTTGGTATTCCGATCATATTGAATCCGGTATTATTTTTGCCATTTGTCATGACCCCGGTCGTTATGTATATGATTTCATATACGGCTGTTTGGCTGGATTTTGTGCCGGCTGTTTCGAACGAAGTGGCATGGACGATGCCACCAATCCTCAGTGGATATGTAGCGACTGGCAGTATTCGGGGAGCGGTGCTTCAGATCATCTGTATTGCAATTGGTGTCGGTATCTATATGCCTTTCCTGAAATTAAATGAAGAACTTGAGACAGTTCGGGGGCAGCATCAGCTTTCCCTTCTGGTGGAAGAACTCAAGGAAAAAGAAAATGATATTGAACATCCAATGTTTTTGCTACAGGGAAATTCTGTCGGTATTATTTCCCGAACACTTTTGCAGGAACTGAAGAGTGCGATACAAAAAAGAGAATTGTATATGCTGTATCAGCCACAGGTAGATGCCGACGGCAAATGTGTGGGAGCGGAGGCAAATCTGCGATGGAATCATCCGGTATATGGTATGATTTATCCGCCGCTGATCATTTATCTGGCAGAGGATGGTGGAATTTTGCCGGAACTTGAAGACTATATCGTGGATACTGTATGTCATGCAATTCAAAAAGTAAAGAGCCGGTATCATTCCACGTTTAAAATCTCGGTCAATTTTACAGCACATTCTTTGCTGGGAGATATTGAAAGCTGTATCAACAATGCAATGAAGAAATATGATGTAAGGCCACAAGAATTGTGGATTGAAATTACAGAGCAGGATGTTCTTCTGCAGGTGGATACCGTAACTGAAAAAATGAAACGCCTGCGTGCAGCCGGACATAAACTGCTTATCGACGATTTTGGAATGGGACATACTTCTTTGTTATATCTGAATTCCCATACGTTTGATATTGTAAAGCTTGACGGATCACTTGTAAGGGATCTTTTGATCAATGAAACCAATCAGACGATTGTGCGCTCAATCGTGGAATTGACTGACAAACTGGGAATGAGCGTGATTGCAGAGTTCGTGGAGACAGAAGAACAGAAAATGGTATTGGAGCAGCTTGGATGCAGGTGCTATCAGGGACATTTGTATAGCAAGCCGGTCGTGCTGGAGTCTTTCATTGCTTTTTTAAATGAACATAATCAAATTTCATAAAAAACGATTGTATTTCACAAATCAGGGGTATACTATGAAAAGTGTTGATTTTGAAAAAATCAACATGCAGCGTCAGCCCCTTTGCCGAAGGCAAATTTAAATGGGCTGATGTTCCCGTAAAAGTGTTGATTTTGAAAAATTACTTTTTTTATCGTATGAAATTCCGAGATAGGAGGATCTGAATTATGAGAAAGAAATCACACATTTCACTGGCTCGTTACATTGTTGCAAATACAAAGGATGAAGAGTTAAAAAAGCATAAGCTTTCCTTTTATATCGGGAGTATCCTGCCGGACTGTAAACCGTCATTCGTATACAAACGACATGAGATCAGCGGAACATTTCCACTGGTCAAGAAAAATATTGAATATCTTGTAGAAGGCAAAAAGAATCATACGCCGAAGAGAAAGCGTATGTACTATAAAAATCTCGGTGAGATTACACACTATGTGGCAGATTATTTTACGTTTCCACATAATAAAACCTATCCGGGATCGCTCAAAGATCACTGTGCATATGAGGAAAAACTCAAACAGGATCTGCGTGCTTTTCTGAAAACAGAAAAAGCAAAACAGATCGGAAGAGAAAAAGACAGGGATTTTGCTTCCCTGGAGGAGTTGTTTTCCTATGTAAAGCAGCAACATGAAGCATATCTTAAGAAACGTTCAAATGTGGAAAAAGATATCGAGCATATCGTTGTGATCAACCGGCAGCTGGTGGATGCAATCGCCCAACTGTTCCACAATCACAAAAGTCATCATAAGATGGCGTAGGAGATTGACAAATTTTTATCAAAGTGTTACGATTGAACCATCGGAGTGTCAAAAGACACAATACAATCGAACACAATCTTAGGAGGAATTTTACAATGAGCGAATTTAAGAATTTAACACTTGATGTAGCTGACGGAATTGCTGTTCTTGCTATCTCCAGACCAGCAGCACTTAACGCATTAAACAGTGAGACTCTTGACGAGTTAAACGTATGCTTGAGCGAGATCGAGGCAAATGATGATATCAAGGCTGTCATCTTAACAGGTGGTCCAGACAAGAAGGGTAACGAGTTCAAGTCATTCGTAGCTGGTGCTGATATCGCCGAGATGGTTAACTTTACTGCTCCAGAGGCTCGCGCATTCGGAATCAAGGCTTCTGAGCCATTCTTCAAGTTAATGAACATGCGTCAGGTTACAATCGCAGCTGTTAACGGATTCGCACTTGGTGGAGGATGTGAGATCTCTATGGCATGTGATATCCGTATCGCAAGCGATAACGCAATCTTCGGACAGCCAGAGTGTGGTCTTGGAATCATCCCTGGATTTGGTGGAACACAGAGACTTGCCCGTCTGGTAGGAATGGGACGTGCGAAAGAAATGATTTTCACATGCGAGAATATCGATGCTAACGAAGCATACCGTATCGGCCTTGTAAACAAGGTAGTTGCTAAGGAAGAGTTAATGTCAACTGCTAAGGCTATGGCTGCAAAGATCATCTCTAAGGGAAGCTATGCAGTATCTGTAGCAAAGGCTGCAATCAACAATGGTTATGACATGGATATCAAGAACGCAGTTGAGATGGAAGCAAACCTCTTCGGTGTTGTAAATGATACACATGACAAGAAGGAAGGAATGGGAGCATTCTTAGAGAAGAGAGCTGCTACATTAACAGACTTCTAATTCATTTTGATGAATACATACGTGATGAAATCGGCATGAGAGATCTCATGCCGATTTTTTGACTGTATAGGAATTTCCTTGGGAATTCCCTATACAGCAAAAGCAAGCACACACTTTATTTATAAGGAGGCCCCTGATTGATTGACAATTTTGATTTCAAGCAAATTGTAAAACCGCTGCAGGTCTGGTTCGATGGTCATGCCCGTGTATTGCCATGGCGGGAAAATCCGACAGCGTATTATGTGTGGATTTCAGAAATTATGCTGCAGCAGACGCGTGTGGAGGCAGTGAAACCATATTTTCAGCGTTTCATCACAGAGTTGCCGGATGTAAAATCTTTGGCAGAATGTCCGGAGAACCGGTATCTGAAATTGTGGGAAGGGCTCGGCTATTATAACCGGGTGCGTAATCTCAATGCAGCGGCTGTTCAGATCATGGAGACATACGATGGGTTTATCCCGCAGTCTTATGAGGAACTGTTGAAACTCAAAGGGATTGGCAGCTATACAGCAGGGGCGATATCTTCCATTGCCTATAACCAGCCGGTTCCGGCAGTAGATGGAAACGTACTTCGCGTGATCTCCCGCGTGTGTGCGGATGATTCGGATATTATGAAACAGTCGGTCCGGACTGCAATGGAGCGGAAATTGAGAGAACTGATGGAAGGAATGACAGATGTGCTCATCCCACGCAAGTTCAATCAGGCGCTGATGGAACTAGGGGCAATGATCTGTGTGCCGAATGGGGCACCGCATTGTGAGGAATGCCCGTGGCAGGCATTCTGTGAGGCGCGTTTACAGAGTCGCATTGCGGAACTTCCAGTAAAAAAGAAAGCCAAGGCAAGACGCGTGGAAGAAAAGACGGTGTTTGTCATCCGCGATGGAGAGAAAGTTGCATTGCACAAGCGGGGGAGCAAGGGCCTGCTCGCCGGTTTATATGAACTGCCGAATTGCGAAGGAAAGAAAAGTCAGGAAGAAGCACTTGCCTATGTCAAGGAAATTGGATGCAAGCCAATCCGTATCC
Source organism: Lachnospiraceae bacterium (assembly GCA_902363675.1). Lineage (GTDB taxonomy): Bacteria > Bacillota > Clostridia > Lachnospirales > Lachnospiraceae > Roseburia. The sequence goes on from CABJAV010000045.1 coordinate 11,673, forward strand.
GGGAACTGACAGAAGCAAAGCACATATTTTCCCATGTGGAGTGGCACATGAAAGGCTATACGATTCTGATCGAGGAACCGGAACAGCCGATTGGTGATCTGGTATTTGTGGAAGCAGCGGATGCAAAAGAACGCTATGCTGTGCCGAGCGCATTTTTTGCATATTGGAATGCGATAAAGGAAAGTGTAGAACCAGAGGCATAAAAAGTTGTAAAAAAGGAGCTGTGGCTCCGGTAGATTATTTATCTGCCGGGGTCGCAGCTTTTTTTCGTGCTTTGATTTTTGTAAATTCAATAATTTCTTTTTTATCTTCTTCGGAAATCTTATCAAAATAAAAAAGCAATTCTTTTTCTAAAGTCGTATTGAACATGTATTTCTTCTTATTCGCTGGATTGTTGAAGAACTCAAGATATTCTGACAGGTCGTTGCTTGATGTTGTTGGCTTGGGAGCATCGTAAGAAATGTCTCGGTCGATGTTGATCGTAAGATGCAAAAGATCGTCGATGGAAATGTTGTACAGGCCTGCCAGCTTGTATAAAGCCTCGGCATCCGGCGTTCGTTTGCCGGTCTCATAATGACTGTACGTTTGTCGGACGACTCCAAGTACTTCGGCGACGTAGTCCTGCGTGTAATTGTTTACTTTTCGTAATTCCTTTAGTTTTTGCGGAAGAAGTTTCCCTCTCATAAATGATACCACCTTTACTAACTTAGTATATTTTCACCCATAGTGTGGTTTGCGACAAAATGTAGCGAAAATAGAAATAAATGTTAAACCACGGTGATTCCAATTGGAAGATTTCGTAACATTTTGTTGCTGCACGAATTGATTATTATAGATATTGCACAAAAAATGGGATTTTATACCTACCGCAAACGGATATCTAATTGGCAAAAAGTTACAAAGTGTAGCAAAAGTGAAAATAAGAGGTTAACAAACTGTAGCATACCGACGATATATAAGTTACAAAACGTAGCAAACAGTTTTATGGAGGTAGTAATGCTCAAGATTTCTTTAAAAGAAGGACAATATGTAAATATCGGAGATGATATCCGCGTTGTCTATGTGGGAAGATCCGGAAGCAATGGAAAACTCATGATCGAGGCACCAAAGGAACTGCGTATCTCCAGAAGCGTGGAGGACGTGGATGGCAAGAAATATTATGCGGATCCGAAACTCTCCATTGAAGCGCAGAACGAAATCAAACAGATTTTGAAAAGAGAGCGCTTGAAAAACGGAACCCGATAACCGGTTCCATAGAAAAATACGTTAATAGGCGGGGCACACCCGGGACGCTTCGCTTATTTATAAATTGTGGTAATGCTTATTTATTATCACTTGAGTACTTTGTTTCCGCGAAGCGGAATTATCATACAAAGTGCTCTACATATGCAATGCATCATAAGGTGCATTACAGGAAATGCAAGGATACATGCATTTCGACCCTCTTGGGAAAGGACTCCCAGAGGTAACAAACATAATAACCCATCAAAGGATGGGACAAGGAGGAAAATATTATGGTAGTACAACACAACATGCAGGCGATGAACGCCAACAGAATGCTCAACGTTACAACATCTACACAGGCTAAGTCAACAGAGAAGTTATCCAGCGGTTACAAGATCAACCGTGCAGCAGATGATGCAGCAGGACTTACAATTTCTGAGAAGATGCGTAAGCAGATCAA
>CABJAV010000046.1 GCA_902363675.1 Lachnospiraceae bacterium
AACCTGCATTTACTATATCACTGGAGGTTTTTTACTGTAAGCTAAAGCGTCTTCAACCACTCGCATAGCAAGTGGTTTATTAGTTGAGCTTTGCTCAACAGGGCCTTGCCCTAACAATAAAAAATCCGTGGCACAGGCCACGGATTCCATCACGTTTTCACTTATGTTTTCCTATAATTTTTGAGTTTAGATTAATCCAGCTGACAACTGAGCCACTATAATATCTACTTATAATTCCACCAGATATCATTTCTGTTCTCTCAGCTTCCTGTACGCATCACTGTCCTGCTCTTTGATGGTCTGTTCAAATTTTCTTGGTGCCAGTCCCACAGCTTCCATCGCATCTATGTATCTTTGCACTTTTCGGGAGATTGCATCCAGCTGGCTCATATTTAATTTTAAGTCTCGTTTCATTGTGTGTAATTTTCCTTGTATTTAAAAATATTTCTTTTTAAATATTTACACACTCCCCTGCTTATATTTATAACCACATTAGTATAATACACTTTGGTCACACGATTGTAACATTTCCCTATTCTATCAAGCCCCATTCCTAATATCCATAAATCTCATAGATTTCTTCCGTATAGACCCCCGGCGCTTTGTATACGACCAGCGGTTTTTCCACTGTGAGTCGGGATTTGCCACCATGAAGTCCCTCGATCAGAACCATATTCGGTTCCTTGTCTGCATACGGATATACCAGCCGCATACGCTTCGGCTCAATCCGATGCTCCACCATTTTGCTAAAAATTTCTGCCAGACGGAACGGACGGTGTACCATATAAAAACGCCCGCCCTGTGGTAATATCTTTGCACTTTCCCGCAAGATATCATCCAATGTACACAGTACTTCGTGCCGTGCGATGGTCTTGGCATCCTGATCATTCCTGATTCCATGGTTGCCAATCATATACGGCGGATTTGTCGTGATTACATCAAAAGAAGATGCCCCAAATATATTTGAAGCATCTTTGATATCTCCGGTTACAATGTCAATTTTGTCTTCCAGATGATTGTAAGCGACACTGCGTTCTGCCATATCCGCACTCTCGGGCTGAATTTCCAGCCCTGTAAAATGCTCTCCTGCTGTCTTTGCTTCCAGAAGAATTGGTATGATTCCCGTTCCTGTTCCAAGGTCCAATGCCCGCTCTCCCCGCTTTACCTTTGCAAAACCGGAAAGAAGCACGGCATCCATTCCAAAGCAGAATCTGCCCGGGTCCTGAATGATACGGTAACCATTTCTATGCAGTTCGTCCAGCCTCTCCTGGCTATGAATTGTCACTTCTGTTTTGTTCTCCACGGTTTGGTCCATCCTGATTATTTCTTCTGTCGTAATTTCGACGGTAACGTCCGTTATTTCTGTGTCGGTTCTGTTCGCTGCGTTCTCCCTGATTTCCGTGATCGTTGGAACGTTCGGAATCATTTCTTCGGTCCCGGTTGTTCTGTCTTCTGTCTTCCCGTTCTCCACGGTTATTCTGGTTGTAGCGGTCCCCACGATTATTCTGATTATAACGGTTTCCACGGTTCTGATTATCCCGCTGCTGATAATTATTGCGTGCCGGACGCTCCGGTTTTTCTTCCTCTGCTGTCTCTGTTCCGCTATCTTCAAGACCTTCCAGTTCTTTTAATTCTTCCTCTGTCACTTTCACATCCTTACGGCGCTTTGGTGTAAACTGCAGGTCATCCACCGGATATTCGATCAGTTCTTTTTCCTCGCCATTGTCCACAATGACTTTTACCAGCTGGCGCAGCACATTGATACTCTGTACTTCACCTTTCATTCCACCCGGAGTCGTTACATAATCTCCTACCGATGGCAAACGGCTGTTCAGATATTCATAGGTGTCCTGTTCATTTTTCAGACAGCACATCAGACGTCCGCAGACACCCGAAATTTTTGTCGGGTTCAATGAAAGATTCTGTTCCTTTGCCATCTTGATCGATACCGGAACAAAGTCTGTAAGATACGATTTGCAGCAAAGCTCTCTTCCACAGATACCGATTCCTCCCAGCATCTTTGTCTCATCACGCACACCGATCTGACGCAATTCAATACGTGTGCGAAATACAGATGCCAGATCCTTAACCAGTTCACGGAAATCAATTCTTCCGTCTGCGGTAAAATAGAACAGAAGCTTATTATTATCAAACGTATATTCTGCCGCTACAAGCTTCATTTCCAATCCATGTTTTGCAATCTTTTCTTTACAGATCACATAGGCTTCCGCCTCTTTTTCTTTGTTACGCTCCATGACTTTTTCATCTTCGTCCGTCGCGACACGGATAACCGGTTTCAAAGGCTGAATCACCTTGTCATCCTCCACTTCTTTCGGCGGAATCAGAACCGTCCCCATCTCTACGCCGCGGGCGGTCTCTACGATTACATGCATGGCTGTCTCCAGATCATAATCAAGCGGATCAAAATAATATATTTTTCCGGCTCGCTGGAAACGGATTCCTACTACTTTTATCATTCTAATTCTCCTTAATCGTCAATAGTAACAGCTCGATGACCAAATCGAAGTTTACATTCGCATTCAAGCGGATTTTTGCTTTTTCAAGCGCTTCCAGAATGGTCTCAATTCCCTGATAGGAACGCTTCGCTGCCTGTTTCTTTATGTCATAAACCTCATCTTTGAAAATAAGGCCATCTACATCGTTCGTTGCTTTCAGATACAATACATCACGGAACCAGATCATCATAAGATCAAAATAATCGTTTACGCTCAGTTTGTATTCTGCGATCTGTTTTACCGCACCGGTCATCTCATAGAGATCGATATCCTCCAGCCGCTTCATCAGCTGCAGCACCGATGCCTTCAATTCACCAAATTCTTCGGAAGAGGCAAGCTGAATGGCTTTTCCGACATTTCCCTGTGAAAAAGCCGCGCAGATATCGGCCTGATAATCCGGAATCTGATAATGTTTCATAAGATATTCTTTTATTTTATCTTCCTTCACCGCCTTTAAATTTAAAGTAATGCAGCGGGAAAGAATGGTCTGCAGAAAACTGTCTGCATTCGTTGTCAAAAGCAGGATGATTGCATATGCCGGCGGCTCTTCGATTGTCTTGAGCAATGCATTCTGCGCCTGCTGATTCATTTTCTGTGCCTCATCTACAATATAAACTTTGTAGCGGCTGCTGTATGGTTTGATATCAATATCGTTGTTGATCTGTGTTCGTATGTCATCTACACCAATGGTATTTGGCTTCTCATGTGACACATAGATAATGTCCGGCTGATTGTGATCCGCCGCCTGCCTGCAGGAACGACATTCCAGACATGGTCGCTTTCCCTCTCCCTCGCACTGCAGTGCCATGGCAAACGCCTCCGCGAGCATCATTTTTCCTGATGCCTCCGGCCCATTAAAAATATACGCATGGGACACTTTATCTTCTTCAATTGCATTCTGCAGATGTGCGATGATCTGCTCATGTCCTAAAATATCATGAAAACCTGCCATTTTATAACCTCCGTTATGTCAGAATATCAAGAAGCAATCCCTTGATCTCTCCAATACGGTCAAGAATTGCGATATGATCCTTCTCATCTTCTACCAGCTCACTGGCCAGCTCATCGAGATTCTTATCGATCAGCCGGATGATTCCGTATACACGGTGTCTTCCCCTGCGATCCAGGAAATTCTCACGCGAAAATTTGTGGGAACGATAGACCACTTCATTGAGAAAATCTTTCACCAGTCCGCGGTATTTCTTCATATCACGGATATCCATATGCTGTGCAATGCGGTTGCCCTGCGCGGTAATATCGTTTAACAACGCATCCACTTTTGCCTGCAGATCCGCATCCGTGATGGCGCTCGCCAGTGTAAACTTAAAGGATCCATCCCCTTCCACTGTCTTTGCCGCTTCCGGTACCTGACTGATCTGACTGATATCGTTTACTTTCATCTCCATAGGGAAACCTCTCAATCTGCAGCAATGTCGTTTCGAATATACGAAGCAACTTCCTGCACCGTTGTGTCAAAATCTTCATTCACAAAACGGGTCTCTACCCCTGCTTTTTTGAGCTTTTCTTCTGAGAAATCTGCTGCATCCGCAAGAAAACGCCGACACATTTCTTCGTATTTCGGTGTCCCCTGCCTGCGCTCTCTCTCGATGGCACGCATCAGTCGTTGTCCGTCTTCTACTTCAATGTAAATCGGAACAACTTTGTCCGCACCAAAATAGCTGCGCATTTTCTCATAACCTTCCAATGTCACAATATACAGATAATTCTGCGTGGCAAGATCAATATGCTCATCTGCCACTGTAAAGTATTTCCAGATTCCGTATACTGTATCATAGGCGCGAAGTTCTATAATTCTATGTGCTTTTTCCAGCTCCTCCACCCTGGTCTCATCGCAGAAATGATATTCTCTTCCCTCGATTTCTCCCTGACGGATTGGCCGTGTCGTATAAGGAACAATCGGCAAAAGCTCCGGTTCCTGCTTCATAACTTCATGGTAAATGCTGTCTTTTCCCGACGCACTTTTTCCCATGACACAATAAATCCGGCCCATTTTTTCTCCTCTTCGTGACTATTCATTTTTTAATTATAATCTATTCTCGCATTTTTCACAATGTTTATAGTGTCCGTCTCCGGCAATCCTTCCACATCAAGACCTGCCTCCTGACACTGTCGTACAATCTGTATCATCGGCTCTGTGAAAATCTCACCCGGCACGATCATCGGAATTCCCGGCGGATACAGATAAATATAGTCTGCGGAAACCTTTCCAGCCGCTTCTTCCAGTCTGACGCTTCCATGTGCTGCTTCTTCTGCCTGATACGGTTCCATCTGTTTCTCCGGCTGCCGGTAAATGTCCTTCGGCGAAAAAGCCGCCTTTCCCGTATCTTCCATGCGGGCATCCATCGCGTGCAACGCATGAGACAAACGCCGGAAACCTTCCTCGGTATCCATAAACGAAGTCATGGCCACCACATAATTTCCACTTGCCATCTCCATCTGTAACGCATAATCCCGGAGCAGAATTTCCTGCAACTGCTGCCCGCTCATTCCATTCTTTGTCACAATCAGAATTTTCCCCGGATCAAAAGCATATGCTTCTTCCCTGAAAAAATCCCCTGCATCCGGTACAGCCAGATGTTTCAGGTCGCGGACACTTGCACGAAAACCGGAAAGTTTTTCAACATATGTTGCAAACAGTTCTCTTCCACCGTCCGAAACCATACGAAGACTGCGTTCAATGCCTGCCATGAGCACATAGGACGGAGAACTTGTCTCATAAATTCCGAGATACTTTTCCACTTCTTTCTCATCGATTCGGTCCGAACATAGGCATAACACGGCTGTCTGGGTAAACGCCGGCAATGTCTTATGTACACTCATAATGACGGCATCCGCATATGCCACCGCATTTTCCGGAAAAGCCTCATGAAAGCCAAAATGCGCACCATGCGCCTCATCAACGATGAGCGTAATATTCCGCCGATGTACAACTTCTGCAATGCTTTTTACATCCGACACCAGACCATCATAGGTCGGCGATGTGAGCACTACTGCCTGAATGTCCGGGCACTCCGCAAGTTTCTTTTCGATTGCCTTTACCAATATCTGTCCCTGGATGCCATAATGCGTATTCTCCGGGTACACATATTCCGGCGATAACTGCCGGAGAAAGATTGCATGGTAGACTGACTTATGGCAATTTCTTGCCACAAGAATTTTCCCGCCACGTTTCACCGATGCGCTGATTGCAGCAAGTATGCCACAGGTACTTCCATTCACAAGATAATAGGCTTTTTTTGCGCCATACATTTTTGCAGCTGCATCTTCTGCATCCTTGATAATGCCTTCCGCGTGGTGCAGATTATCAAAATCCTCTATCTCCGTAATATCAATCGCATAGGGATTCGTGCCATCCAGCATACGTTTGTGTCCCGGCATATGAAAGGGATATCTATTCGATTGTGCCAGTTCTCTTAACTTTTCTTCCAGCATCATTTACTCCTGTTTCATTATCCGAGGAACCTTCCAAGCTCCGGCATCCAGTCATCAAAGAAGATTTCATTGGTGCAAAGACAATGCCACAGCGGTTCAAGAAATGTCAGAATGCGCGCAAGCGCTTCTGCCCATGGCACTGCCGCAGCTCCCTGACTTCGCAGGTAGCGCTCCCAGCGCTTGCGCATGTATCCATATTCTGCATAACCGGCAATCTGCGCAATGCGGGTTTCTTTCCGCACTTTTATCTGTTTTTCCGTAAGCCGCTGCAGCTCATCGATTACATAACGCCCACTGAGCGACTGCGTGCACAGAATTTCATATGTCCGGTAATAACATCCCATATCCTGAATCAGTTCCAGCTTTGCCATGATTTCATACAGATCCAGGCTGATCTGGCTTTCCAGGGAATATGTAAGATATGAAATTCCTTTTCCTTTGATTGCCAGATACTTTCGCTCCCGGGAAACCGGATGAATGTTCTCCGTAGTGATCGTATGAAAACCAAGTACAAACGGTACTTCCATGTCCTTGTAATTTCCGGTCAGATGCACCTCATAATCCGCGCTTTTTTGCGCTATGTCCCATCGCCAGCGAATCTGTTGCACATTCTTTTCTCCAAATACTTCTTCGATCAGATGCGCCATCATCGGAATGGATAATTTCTGTCCCGGAACCAGTTTTTCTTCGGGCCAGGAACGCTCGCTTTGTTTGTACAAAAAGCGGATCTGCCTTTCTGCACGGGTAAGGTCTTCCCGTTCTTCCAGAAACTCATCATTCTCCAGCCACAGAATCTCTTTGTAAGAAGACTGATAAAAGCGCTGCATCATATCCTCCGCCATATAAATCCACAATAGATTGGCAAACGGAATCTGCTGCAGCTCACTCTGCTTCTTTAATGTGTCAGCCGTGTCACTTCCCACTTTCATTACAGCCACACTCCAATCAGGCTTTGCACTTTACTGACAACTTTGCGGGCCCTTGCATATTCCATGAGCATGGAGATGTCTTTCTCCTCATCCTTTATGTATGACTGAAGCGCTTCCTTGAAAATCTCATGCTCCAGTTTTCCTTCGTATTTCAGACAGTCACAGATCACACGCTCCTTGTCATATATGCCAAATGTCAGATCGTTGATCTCTATTTTGGTTGCACCAAGTGCCAGTGCCTCCGGCTCCGTATAATACGGAATCACCTTCGGATAATCCATCTTAAAGCGGGATTTTGACGTATTTTTATCGACAGCCAGATGCCATCCATATGGTTTCTGACGGATATAACCATACGCATACAACGCACTTTCCATACACAGGCACGCATCCGGAAACAGCCGTGCAATGAGCTCCTCCTCGGAAAAACGGTCCATGCGGTCCGTATAATAACCGTTTTTTATTCTTACAAGCTCTCCCGATTCCACAAAATCCAGAATGCGGCGATAATCCACATCAATATCTGCGAATTCTTCTTTTTTCACGATTCCTCCGTGGGAATCGATTAACTTATGAACTTTTTCCAGAGCTTCCTCTGTTAATCTTGTTCTCTTACTGCTCAAAGCCATCGTTTACTCCATCTTGTATCTTTTTATTTAAAAATACGGTCTTTGCGGCGGTAGCGCTTTTTCTTTACTTCACGAAAACGTTCTTTTTCATCTCTGCGCAACTCCCATCTGTGCTGAATTCTGTAAAAATTGTCATAAAACCTTTTTGCAAAATAAATCAACACGATCAACAATGCGAGGGCTAAAATTCCCAACACGATATGCACCGGTTTGATCCATATCACACGCTCCTCGCCTTTTTGATTGCTTTTCTTATCCTGTGAGAAATAACTGTTATCGACTTTTGCTCCGGTCGTCACGATTGCAGCACTTCCAACCACACGGTCAGCATACGTATATTTCAGCTTTGCAACCGTGCCTGTGCCTGCAATTTCTTTATCCTCTTCGAATTTTGCATCCGAAAATTCCGCAGTCTTTGGCATAATGATATAAGCATCCTTGTCCAGTTTTACAAAAGAGGAATTTGTATTTTGTAATCCGGTACTTTTCGTATCACTGGTAAGGCTGGATTCATTTTCCAAAATATTCAGCGCCTTAAAATTGTCAAAACAATATTCAAACAGCTTGCGGGTGTCTGTGTAGTGATATGGTTTTTCATCCTTCATCACAACGCACACCAGTGTGATTCCATCCTTTTCCGCAAAAGAAACCAGGGTATTTCGTGCCACATCCGTGTACCCGGTCTTGCCACCGGTACAATAATCATATAGCTGGGAATCGTCTCCCTGCCATGGATAAATCATCTTGTGATGATTATGACAGTAATAGGGTTCCTTGCATTTGTTCGTCTTTGGAATTGTGTAGCTTGTACTGCCGCATACCGTCCGGAATGTCTCATTCTTGTATGCCTCCGCAGAAATCAGCGCCATATCATAAGCACACACATAATGGTTTTCGTCCGGCAGACCGTTACAGTTATTGAAATGTGTATTGACACATCCGAGTTCCTTCGCCCGCTTGTTCATCAGATCAATGAATGTGCGGTAATCGCCACCAAGCTTTTCGCCTATATGCTCCCCGAGTGCATAGGCACATTCGTTTGCAGACTCAAGCATGACTGCATAAATACATTGCTCAACGGTCAGTTTTTCACCAAGATTTCTGGAAATATGTGATGTATTTCCCTCATTTTTAAATACGGCATCCTCCGAAAAAGTTACCTTTTCATCCATATCACAATTTTCTATGGCAAGCAGCGTTGTCATAATTTTCGTAATACTCGCCGGAAAACGCTTGGTATGACTCTTTTTCTCATATAGAATTGTTCCCGTATTGACTTCCATGACAATAGCGCTCTTTGCTTCTACGGACGGTCCCTTCGGCCAGTATTCCTTGGCATATGTGGTCTGCGGGATTCCTGTGATCACCATGGTCACTGCAAAAAGCGCAGCGACAACCCGCTTCCATGTTTTTTTCATCTTCATTTATAATAACCTCTGCTCTTTCTTTCCTTTTTGTAATTGGTTCTGAATTTCTACTCTTTCATTAAAAATTATAAGCGCAAAAAACTGATATCGCAACATTTTTTTCCGCTGTGCAGCAAATATAAATGTAAATATGTGCTGCAAAATACACACAAAATCATAGAATCCCCCTGGATATTATGCTATGATATAAAATATAATCACTAAGCTAAGGGAGAGATATTTATGAGACTTCGCAATATTCCGGGCGCAAACGAAGCGGTGGCTTCAAGCCCGTATTGTATACAAAATCCATCGGAACATCGTGGACAATGGCATGCATTTCTGCAGTCCGCATCCCCGATTCATGTAGAAATCGGCATGGGAAAAGGCCGTTTTCTGATGGATCTGGCAGAACAGAATCCGGATATCCAGTATATCGGAATCGAACGGTACACCAGTGTACTGCTGCGCGCCGTACAGAAAATGGACGAGCTGCAGCTTCCGAATGTCCACTTCATCTGTGAGGATGCCGCAAAACTGCCGGAAGTATTCGCACAGGCAGAAGTTGACCGCATTTATCTGAATTTTTCGGACCCATGGCCAAAGGATCGGCACGCAAAACGCCGTCTGACCTCCCGTCAGTTTTTGGAGCGTTATGACCAGTTCCTTGCACCGGACGGACATATCGAATTCAAGACCGACAATCAGGATCTGTTTACTTTTTCGGTAGAGGAAATTGAAGAATCTCCGATTTGGAATCTGGATGCATCTACCAGAGACCTGCACCATGATCCAAAAATGAATGAAGGCAATATTATGACAGAATATGAAGAGAAATTTTCTTCCATGGGAAATCCGATCTGTAAATTGATTGCATCACGTTAAAATTAAATAAAGTGTGCGCCTGCCGCACACTTTCGCGCCCAAGCGGATGCATAGCGTAATTTTCCGCTCCGTGCGGTGCGCATCTTTGCAAGCATGATTTTTGTTCAAATCATTTTTATTAACATTGATTTGTATAAAATCTTTCTGACTACTTACAATTTATGCCTTGTGATGACATTCGCCAATAAAATTCCAATGAAATCCGGTAAAACATGAAAAATCAATTGTGGATTTTTTAGTTTTGCTTATGGGTTTGAAGTGTTGAAAATTTGTAGACATTTTCTTATCGTAAAGCTATAATATTAAAATCATATAGAACAGATAGGCATTAATTTTAGGAAGTGATACAAATGAAAAAGCTAAAAAAGAGATTCATTGTTCCGGCAGTGGTATTTATATTGGGTATGTGTGCGTTAATCGGCGCTATATATGTAGTCGGTGAGGATCAGAAGCAGCAGAACAGGACAAAAGCGAAGCTCAATGCGATGACATATGCAGAGCATATATATGGCGAGCTTATGGAGGGAATAGGAGTTACCGATACCTTAAAGCAGGTTGTCATAAGTGGTGATGGAAATATAAATAAGTTTTATGATATTGCAGCAAATATGATGGACGATTCGATTCAGAGTATACAGATAGCACCGAATGGAGTTGTGAATGAAATATATCCAGGGGATGTGAATGAATCCGGCAAGATAGATCTGATAAATGATAGTGACAGGGGAGAGATTTCGCGCTATGCGAGGGATAATGACACTGTAACTATGCAAGGACCATTGAAGCTGAAGCAGGGCGGATATGGTATAGCAGTGCGCAATCCGGTTTATTTGGAGGATGAAAATGGTAAAAAGAGCTTTTGGGGCTTCACAATTGTTATACTGAAGGTTCCGGAAATTTTTTCTGATTCTGTAGAGGCTCTTTCCAATTTTGGGTATAAGTACAGTCTGCAGAAGTGTGCTTCGCCGTGGGATGATACGTATGAGTGGGTTTACGGTTCAAAGGAAGAGTTGAACGATCCGGTGATATATGACTTTGACGTGTATGAAGACAAGTGGAGGCTTGAGATTTTACCCAAGAGTGGGTTTTACAATAATAACCACCTGATATACATGTTTATCGGAGGTGTAATTATAGTCCTGCTTTTGACAGGGCTTACAGCAGTATTGATTTTCATCAATGAAAACAGGAAGAATTTCAAGAGACTTGCTGTGACTGACACACTGACCGGTATCTACAACAGGCACGGCTTTGATGAGCAGGTTGAGTAATATATGAGGCAGAACCCGCAAAAGCACTGTGTTGTGGCGATGCTTGATATTGATGATTTCAAGCTGGTAAACGACATGTATGGACATGCAGCGGGGGATGATGTACTTAAGAAGCTTGCAGAGAGCATGAAGCAATATTTTTCAAAGGATGCCATACTCGGCAGAAACGGAGGCGATGAGTTTAGCATATTCATGCCAGATTGCACTGCCGTGGAGGTTAAGCCTTTCCTTAAGAAGTTTACAAAAGAAACCAGGAAATTTTATTGTAAAGGTGAAGCGCATACATTTACCATTTCACTGGGCTTTGCGGAGTACCCTGTTTTTGCTGATGACCGTTCACATCTCATGCGGTGTGCGGACATGGCACTTTATAAGGTGAAAATGCGTGGGAAGAACGGCTGCATGGCATATCGTGAGGGTGAGCATGTAAAGAGCCGCGCAAAGCTTGGTTTTGCAGTGAAAGATATTATTGATAATTTGCCGGGAGCTTTCATTGTTTACAGAGCAGATAAAGAAAATGATGAGATTCTGCTTGCAAACAGTGAGCTGCTTCGGCTTACAGGCTGTAAAAATATGGACGAGCTGCTTGCATATACAGGTAAGAGCTTCTGCAATCTGATACGCCCGGATGAACAGGAAAGCTGTCAAAAAAGCATATGGTCGCAGATTAACGGAGGACACTCAAATGATTATATTTTCTTTCATATGCGAAAAGCAGACGGCACATATATTTCAGTGCTCGACCATGGCAGGATAGTGGATTCAGTGCACAATGGCAAAGTATTTTATGTGATGATTATGGACTTAAAGTCACTGCAGAGGCACTATGGAGACTGCCTGGAGCTGGTGGAGAAGTAGAAATCTGTCCTATGATGCAATGACTGCGCATACCGCAGTTGTTTTCACCCGATATATGATGCTGTCACTGGAAAGCCGGGAATCCAATGATAACCGGTCACTTGGGGAGCTCTTTTTATACTTTTCTGACGAAATGTCTGATATCACATGGATACAGGCTTTTCAAATGCTGCTTCAAATGTTCAGAACAATGCTTTCAGATGACACTCTTTATTTATAATGTTAAATAATCCCCAAAAATTCTAAAATTTTTCGGGGATTATTTTTGGCTTATATTTATTATTCAATTTAACTGATAATGATTCTCATATGAGATTTATCTTTAGAAATCATATCATCA
>CABJAV010000047.1 GCA_902363675.1 Lachnospiraceae bacterium
TATATAATACCACTTATGGCTGACAAAATCCTCATTTATGTGAAGTTTTCAAGGTACAAATTTATGGTTATAAGGTATCCTTGCTGGAATACCTTTTGACCCTCAAATCATAATATTGTTCATTACTTCCACATTTTCTAGCCATTCCAACAAAGTATAATAATAGATATAAAGCCGATGCTACAATAATACCCATAATACCATTCTCATTTGACAATACTAATGCCAACACCGAAATTGCCGTATACGAAAAACAATATGTAAATAATGGCGTTTCATATCGCAAATATAATTCTTTTGGTCGCATTTTTTTCCACAATTTTACAACTATCGAAATATTCTTAATTCTCGGATATTTTCCACTTATAAAATATCCTAGCCTTATAAAAGAATTGCCAAATATAGTATCATAAGCATATCCTGTTATGTATACTATGGAAATTAGCATAACGAATAACAAACCAACCCCAAATATCAGTAGTACAATTAATAACATCAATATTATTAATAATTCAAGTAATACATCCATACGTTTTCCTCTGTATCTTTCTTTTTATGCATTATTTTCTACATAGTCTTTTCTCTCCCTTACATGATTTTTGCCGACTGTGACTGGCATAATCCGTAAAGGGAAAGTAAACAAACTATACCGACAATAATAAGTTCCGACACACAGACTTGCACTGTCATTGCCAAGATTTTTATGTTAAAGAGGGATAACCTTTAAATTCCAATGATTTTTAAATATAATATTTGTCCCATCCGGTTGTTTCCACATCAAACGTAACATATGCCTGTTTTTCAGTTCCATCATAATGTACTTGAAATGCTCCGTCCGATAAACACATAATTTTTTCAATTTTGGTCATTTTATCTACATCAATCGGAAATTGTTTTACCTCTTCCCGAAATATTTCAATAAGCCTACTTTCTAATCTACTCTTTTCTTTTTCATACTTTTTTATAAATCCCTTATCACCCTTTAACTTTTTCAATTGCTCTTTTATTTTTACATATTCATCATTTTTATATAGAATATTTATTATATCTATAGAGCGCCCTGAAAATTGCATTTCTTCCAGTGTAATTGGTATAGCATCTTGTTTCACATGTTGAACTCTCTCTTTCCAAATGTCTGTAAATGCCTGCCTTACCGTTTTGACGTATTCCTCTGTTATCTCCATTGCTCTATCCAAATATTCCACCTTATTATCATATGTAAGATTAAACGTTGGCGTCTGCATATAATATGTCATATCATGCATCAGTCTCATAAAATTATATTGCATATTCCACATCCGCACTGTTATGTGGTAATTCGTTTTCTGATTCATAATCTGCTGCTGTGCCATAATCGTCTCTTCATCAACTTCTAAATGCTGCAATATTTTATTAAGTCCATCCAAAAGTTTATAGACAACCCCAATATCTGCTTTTGCGAACTCGCCTTTTCGAATCAGTTTCATATCGGGAGAAGTATATTCCTTTAATATCCATTCAATCAATTCTCCATCTTCTTTTGGGATATTATATTCGCCAT
Organism: Lachnospiraceae bacterium; assembly: GCA_902363675.1. Lineage (GTDB taxonomy): Bacteria > Bacillota > Clostridia > Lachnospirales > Lachnospiraceae > Roseburia. The sequence continues at coordinate 1,541 of CABJAV010000047.1, forward strand.
CCTTTTTTAATAGTTCCGGATAGAAATGTACTGCATTCAATATTTCTAACAAATGTTCATTATCTGTATCATATAATTTTTTCAGTCTTTCTTCTGAGTTAGAATGTCTTTCAATATCTTCCTCATGCAAATATTTTACAATTTTTCTTAAATTCACATATTTATTCGACATAAACTATAACCTCTCACTTCTAGCATCAAAGTCACTTGCTATACCCTTATTATACAGATTATTATTTCAAAATCACTCCCCTTTTTTTCTGTTCAATTTTTAGGGGTACACACGATTAAAATTTTTGGGTATTAAAACATATTTTCAGCAACCACATCCGTTAGAAATATTCCAGTATAGTTTCGGCATCCTCTGTTAATTGCAAATTCTGCTCGAACGGTACGCTCATTCTGAAATCGGCGGTACATTTATTCTGATTTAGCGGTATGCGTTTTCTGCTCAAATCGGTACGTTTTTCCTTTATTATTGTGATGTAACTATTATTCATCACAGTGCAAAGGAGGAACTATTATGCACGACTACAATACTATTCTTGGAGTCATAGAACTTCGACTCAGTAAAGTCAGTTATGACACCGTACAAAAACGTTACCGGATTGGACGGAGTGGGATCGCATTGATTATGAACCGCTACAATGATTCAGGATTATCACTGGATGATCTTCGGCAAATGCCAGCCTCAAAGGTGGTTGATCTCATTTATCCAAAAGAAAACCTTCGACATAAGGACATTCCATTACCTGATTTTGAGAAGATACATGAGCAGATGATCCAAATGGGAAAACATGCCGACCTGAGTTTTTTATGGATTGATTATAAGAAAGAGCATCCCAATGGTTACCAGCTTACTCAGTTTTATAAGCTGTATCGTGATTTTATGATAAACACTTATGGTACTTCCAAAACATCTATGCCTGTGGAACGGATCCCTGGTGAAAAGATGTATATTGACTGGGTTGGTGACCAGCCGGAACTGTTACTGGACACAACTACTGGCGAACTTCGGAAAGTTCACATTTTTACGACTACGCTTAGATTTAGCAGTCTTGTTTATGCAGAGATCTTTCTGGATGAAAAGCTCCCACATTTTATTGCTGGTACAGTACATGCACTGTCTTATTATGGGGCAGTTCCTAAATATCTTGTCCCGGATAATCTGAAAACAGCTGTTACCAGGCACAGCAAAGATGAACTGGTACTCCAGTCAGCATTTTCAGATCTGGAAACTTTTTATGATACGATCATTCTTCCGCCACCGCCAAGGAAACCGAAAGACAAACCAACAGTTGAAAATCATGTGCGTTTCTTGGAAACACATCTGGTAGAAGAATTAAAGAAAGATACTTATACCTCGCTGGAAGTCTTGAATGCTGCGGTTAGAAAGATCGTAGAGGACATCAACCAGCGTCCTTTCCAGAAAAAATCTTACATTCGTAAATCCCGCATGAATGGATTTGAAAAGTACGACAAACCGCGTATGAACCAGCTTCCAGGCGAAAGTTATACACTTTGCGATTATAAATACTTTCTTAAAGTTCCAGATAATTATCACATCTAAAGTAAAGCTTTACATTATATGTGGAAGTCGCTTGACACCTTTACCGTTTTTCTCTCCATGTACTCGTAATGCATGGAGGAAAGCGGCATTAATTCAAGTTTCTCTTCCTCCCAATAATAGTATCTGTTATGCTCTTTCTTTTTGAATGGTGCCTTATTCAGAGCCTCCAGTTCATCCCAAAGATCCTTATTAAACTGTTCCAATGAAAAATACTGACGTTCTTCCAGCTTATGGAAAAACCCTTTTTCAAGAATACCTACTGCGTTTTCTACAGAACTTTTGAACTTCGGTTTCCGAACTTTTGCCGGAAGAATGGCTGTGCCATAATGATCCGCCCAGTCGGCATAGTCCTTGTTTAATTCTGGTTCAATCCAGTCCTGATTTACGATGACTGCCTGCTTACAGTTATCGCACACAACCAATGCAGGTACACCGCCGAAATAATCAAGGGCATGGTTATTGACTTCGATCCACTGTGGTTCCTTTGTTGAGAGCATCCCTTCAGCATAAATGTACTGGGAATACGGCAGAATCGCTACAAAAACAACGATTGGCAGTATTTCTCCTGTGAGAGGATCCGTCATGGCAAACGTCTGTCCTGCGAAATCCACTTCCATCTTTTGGGCTATTACGGCATCAAAGTGGGAAGTCTCATAATTCTCTTCGCACCATTTGTTGTAGAGTTCGCAGTACTGTCGATACTGATAAAACCGCTTTCCTTCTTCAGCGCATTTTTTAGAGTGTCTGTTCCATAGGAAAACTAAAGTCATGTTTTTTCGTGTTGCCATAAGCTTTGCATCTGCTTCATAGTCAGGATACTCTATATTTTCATTACGACCTCCAGATCCAGGTACGGAACCATACACAAGTTCAGCGATTCCATAATTCGTGATACCTGGTGGGAGAGGATAAGAAAGTGACTCGCATTTATCAAATGCTCTTAAAAAGTCATTCACTCCTGATTTGCTTGCACCCAGCTGACGGGCAATTTCGCTTCCTGAAAGAGAAAGCGCATAATGTTTGATAATGATGTTCTTGTAATCCAGCATACACTATCCTCCTGTAATAAATGTATTTTCATCCATTGGATGAACACACTTATTATCACTGAGGCTGAGTTAATAATCAAAGGTGATGCGACCGTTCAGCTTCGCATTTCGGCCGTTGGGATGCGCCATATGCATCCACTATGGAGGAATTATAATGGCAAACAAAACTTCGCAGAAAGTTCCAGTAAACAAACAGCGTTTCTTGAAAGTTCTAAAATTGCGTAACTGTAGCATAAGGAAATTGGGAGAAGCCTATGAACAAATAGAAAGAACCGAAAAAACTATTCGTCGATACTTAAATATCGGAGGAGCCCGTGAAATAATCTCTGTAAATTCAACACTATAAAGGTCTTCTATGATAAAATATTAAAATCATAGGAGGCCTTTTATTATGGCAACAGAAAAAAAGAAGTTTACAAACCAAAACCAATGACCGAAGGAAAAAGAAATCTTATCCAGGGTCTGCTTCAGGAGTACGATATCCAATCTGCTGAGGATATTCAGGATGCTTTAAAAGATCTGCTTTCCGGAACAATTCAAGATATGCTTGAAACGGAAATGGATGATCATCTAGGCTATGACCGTTATGAAAGATCCGGTGAGCCTAACTACCGTAATGGTATGAAATCCAAAACTGTCCGCAGTAAATATGGTGAATTTCAGGTAGATGTCCCTCAGGATCGCCAGAGTTCTTTTGAGCCACAAATACTTCCAAAGCGTCAAAAAGATATTTCTTCGATTGATGACAAGATTATCTCAATGTATGCAAAGGGAATGACTACTCGACAGATTTCAGAAACCATAGAGGATATTTACGGCTTTGAAGTAAGTGAAGGAATGGTATCGGATATCACAGATAAACTCCTTCCACGAATCGAGGAATGGCAGAATCGTCCTTTGTCCCCTGGGTATCCTATCGTTTTTATTGATGCGGTACACTTTTCTGTACGTGATGATGGTGTGATCAGGAAACTTGCAGCATATGTCGTGCTTGGTATGAATGAAGATGGCATGAAAGAAGTCCTAAGCATTGTTGTGGGCGAAAATGAAAGCAGTAAATACTGGCTGTCTGTCCTGAACAGCTTAAAGAATCGTGGAGTTCAGGACATTCTCATTCTCTGCTCTGATGGTTTGACCGGTATCAAGGATGCAATCTCTACGGCATTTCCAAAAACGGAGCAGCAACGTTGTATTGTACATATGGTGAGAAACACGCTTAAATACGTTGCAAACAAGGATATGAAAGCATTTGCAAAAGATTTAAAGACAATCTACTATACCGCTGCAGATGAAGAAGCCGCAAGAAAGCAGTTAGAGTCTGTAACAGAAAAATGGTCTGCCCAGTATCCAAGTGCGATGAATCGCTGGCACGAAAACTGGGATGCAATATCCCCAATCTTCAAGTTTTCCAAGGAGGTTCGTACCGCATTTTACACTACAAATGCCATAGAATCGCTGAATTCCTGCTATCGTAGATTGAATAAGCAACGCAGTGTATTTCCAAGCTCTCAGGCACTTATGAAAGCCCTATATCTGGGAACTTTCGAGATCGCAAAAAAGTGGACAATACCAATCAGGAACTGGGGAAAAGTTCGTGGCGAGCTGGAAATCATGTACCCTGACCGGATGCTGATATAGCAACAAAAGCTGGAATATCAAGAGTAAATATACGCCCAGATTTTCTGGGCGCTCTTGACATACCAGCTTATTTTTGCTATTAAATAAACAACGGCTTAACAGCAGAAACCGCTGTCAAGCCGCATCAATTATCATAGAAGATCTAAATTTACAGAAAAAATTTCACACCGTCGAACCTTTATAATCAGCTTCTGTTTTCTGGTAATGAGAAGCTTTCTCATCTTCAATTGTCATTGAGCAAAGTGTAAAAGTGTAAAACTTTCTTTGTGAACATCCATTCCTACGTAAACTGTGTTATAATTCATTTGATGACCTCCATTTGTATGCGGTAATCCCTGTTACCATTATTTTTTCCAATTCATAGTATACAGGTAAATCCACGTTGCTACAAATCGGAGGTCATTACATATTGTCTAAGCAAACTTTCCAATTTCTATAAATATAACATGTTATATACTATATTTATGTTTACGTAAATCAAATGCTTGCTCTCCCCCTTCTAGGATATCACATATATGTTGCTGAATTCCTTTTTCATTTAGAACTCCTTTTCGTATCGTACCATCATTTTCATAAACGGCATTTGAATTTTCGATTGAACCAGATCTATATTCAAATCGAAATCGAAAATTAGGAGAATTATTTCCCTCTTGATTTGCAACAATAATCTCTTCCGCATCTCCACCTAAGACCACATTTGCATTATGCGTAACAATAATTATTTGACGTTCAATCTTTTTCTTACGTATAAAAGGTATCAACTCATCAAATATAGATCTATTATCCAAATCATCTTCTGGTTGATCGATCAATATTGGACATTTACTATCCGCCATACTAATTAGCAATTTTAAAAGAACAAGCGCTTTTTTACCTGGAGACATTTGATTTATACTATCATTTTCAAGTTTTACATTATATGAAACCAAATACCAATCACTTAATATGTCACGCAATACATTTTCTACTGTTCTATTTTTTAAAAGTTTCAACTCTTCTTTTACCACCTTATCAATAATTTCTCTCAATATTTCTTTCGTAAAATTATCCCCATTAAATCCATCATCAAATGTAATTTCAATTTTCTTTAACGAATTATTATTAATGCTTTCCTTAATAACTGAACAAAATGCATCATTTTTAAATTGTATTCCAACAGAAAAATCCAATCCATCCGAATTTGTTTGTGTACTTTCATTTACAACACTAATATAATTATTATGTATTTCTTTGTAGTCATTTATTGCATTTGAAACCTCATCCAACTTTACTTCATATTCTTTTTTCTTAGCTTCGTATTTTTTAGTTGCATTTAATACAATTTCTAATTTTGCTTCTTCATTTTTTATTTGTTCTGCTAATTTTGTTAATGCTTCATTTTCAATAACTTTGTGTTCTAATTCACTCTTTACTTTTAGAGCTTCTTTCATTTTACCTTCTGCCCCTCTTTTTATAAAAAGCAATTTGGTAATGATTTCATTTTGTTTTATCAGCCATTTTTCCATAGCTTGATTTAATATTTTGTCCTGAAAATCCAATATGAGTTTAGACGTATCATTCGAAAATGTTCCTATAATATCTGTCTTTTCTATTGGTAAAGGCATATTTTTTACTAATTCTATTTCTTCTACTACATCCCTTATTACAGAATTAAAAGTAGCAATTTCCCTGGTTGCCTTATCAAACTTTTTAAGTTCTTCTTCTGATATTGAAGTTTCCATTGAAATTATTTCCTTTTGTTTTTTTAACTTTTCAATTTCTTTTCTTATACCATTCTCTGTTCCAATTTCATTTCTTTCTTGAATTAAGGAATTCATCTCTGAATATGCCTGAAGCATATCATATATATTCTTATCCAAACAAGGTCTATACTGCTTTATGTCACTCTCCATTTTTTCAAAGCCAATTTTGGATCTAGGATCTAATAATACTATGTCCTGAATAATTCTATCTATTTCAGAAGTTTTTTCTCCTTCATCAGTAAGCCTGTTTAAATATGTCTGTGGAATATATACTATCTTATGATTTTCATCAAAATGTCCATTATTATTTATATCTCCATCTTTCCAAAAAACAGAAACATCATTTAATTTACGGGTCTGTACTCCCGAAATATATAATTTTTCTTCGACTTGCTTATTATCTATTGCGCGTGCTATGTTTTGTAATAGTAATGATTTTCCGGTAGATTTTCCACCAATAATGCAAGTCAGCTTATCATTAAATTTTATTGGCTCATTAGAAAAATCATTTTCATTAATTACAACCTTATCAATAACTTGATACCCCGCCTTTTCTTCTGGCTTTAATTCGCCAATTCTAACTCTCACTTCCGGTTCATATATTACCTGTTTTAATCCATTAAATGTAGCATCTGATTTTATCCAACAATATCTACTTTTATCAGGTTCAAAAAGTCTTTCAATACTATGTGCATCAGAACCATGAAAACACGGTTTTAGAGAACCACACTTAGTCTTAACTTCCTCTACACTATCAACACCTTGGCCTAAGAAATATTTAATATCATTATCAGAAGAAGAAAAAATAAAATCACACAGTTTGTAAACCGCAAACCGTGTTAAGCTCAATTGATCTCCTCCCTCACCTTTATTAATCCCAGAAGTTCCATCACCAGAAGCATTTGCAACACCGATTAGCGTATTTTCTCTTAATTCTGAATCCTCTTTAAATACTCTAATAATTTCCGTATAAGAAGGGACAAACTGCTCAATGCCTTTTTTATATGCTTCCTCCTCATCTTCCATTCCCATTTTTTTCCCCAATTCAATTAAATCCGTCTTAATTGCATGATATTTTCGCTCTTCTACAAATTCTAATTGTGAAAAAAATCTATTTTCTAATTGGTCGACAAAATCCGGATTGAAAATAAAATGCATATTTACAGGTGATTTTTTCCCTGTAGGCATTATTCTCATTTCAACATTTGGAAATATTGCTAATACATTTTTAGATAAAATTCCGTCAGAAATAACTTTTTTATAATTTTCAATCGACAAATAGTCTGTAATGCCAATAACAGAAACTTTTTTTCTTTCATCAGTTGAATTAACATATGTTTCTACTGCAGAATAAAAATTTTCCCACTTTTCCTCTAACGTATCCCCCTTATAGTTATCATTCTTTTTTGTATTTGGGGTATGAATGTGTAAATCCCATCTTCTCCACTCTGAACCTCTTTCAAACATGACTTCCTCCTCTTAAATAAAGAATCGCAAAACATTGCATTTCCTTAAATTGTGTTCTTTTTTATATTTGATATTTTCGCTACTTTCAGTCAAAATTTATAATTATGGAATTTAAATATTAACTTTCCCAGCATTTCTCTGTCTTCATTTACCTTCTTATATATAATTGTGCATTCTTGTAAGATTTCTTTAGCATCTTGAATGTACTTAAAAAGCGCTCCCTCCTTTTTATATTCTGTCATCAACGGCCTAGTACCTTTTGCCTATATTCATAATTATATACCTTTCTCCTCACCTATGTAAAGCTATATTACTAAAATAGTATTATTAGTATTATTTATCCCAAAAAGAGGAGCCAATGCATTGCATTAGCTCCTCCAAACAACTTTATAATATTCTATTTTATTCCACACCCACGCATCCAATCACATCCACGTTCCAATCCTTCAACATACGCAATTCCTTCTCAATCTCCTGATAGATAGATGCATTTGTGGTTTCCACCAATACCACATGGCCTGCCTCTGACGCCTCACGCATTGCAGCTGCATCATAGCAGATGTTCTCACCATAAACAACCTGGACACCTTTTTTGTTCAAACTATCAACCATTCCTGTGATGATACGCTTGTCCACTCTTTCGATTTCAGATCCGGTAAGAAACAGTTTTGTAATATTTTCATTTTTACAATATAACTCAATATTAGATACGGCCAGCTGTACAGAAGCCTCTTCTGTCAGAATCTTCTGGTTACGATACTTTAAGCGAAGTAGGAAACCGGTAAAGCCCTTCGCGCCTTTGCCCTGTGTCAGTACACCAAACTGGCGTAATTTGTAAAAGCGGACCAATTCCTCCGCTTCCTGCAGTTTGTTGGATAACACAGCTACACAAACCAGATATAATGCTGCAAGAAATACTCCCATCACAAAGCCAAGTACAATATATTTCTTACTGAGCACCGGAGCCGAAACTGTTACATCAGCATTCGCACTTTCATCATCCTGTGACTCTTCCATCTCATCGTCCACTACTTTCAACTGATCCTCAGTCATCGTTGAAGTCAGTGTTGTAATCTGCTCACGATATGATTTGATCAATCCGGTCACATTATCCTGTGAACTTGCCAAGTCCGAATCGGTCTGTACCTGATAATTTTCAGATACAAGCACAAGCTTATGGCTTCCAATTCGATTCGCTACATCCTCATGTCTTGCATTCAAAGCCTTCTGAATTTTCCCAGATACACTCTGTAAACCCTTTTCATCCATAAATTTAACACGAACAGAAAAAGTATTGTCAGAATCGGATGATGCAGAAATCAATTCTGTAAGATATTTGTCCTCCACTTTTGTATTTACGCCATCCCATATTTCTTTTTGATTCAATCCATTGACAGCATATTCCACATAAGCATTCGTGACTGCTGAAGTATAATCCTTTTTGTTATCTTTAGAATAGTTGTATGTATAATCCGAATCAATATAATACTGCAGTTCCAACACATGTTCCTGATACGGATCAATATTCATCAAAATCGAATCCTGCATATATGCACTATTCTTGTCCAATAAAATCTGCAGGCTCTTGACATCATCAATCTGCTGCTGTTCATCCTTTGTAAAGGTGACTTCCTGCGCATCATTCTGTGGCTGTTGCGCCGCCTTGTATGCCTGTGCATCCTTTGCATACTTCACGCCCGGTAATAGTATCGCAAAAAGCACCGCACATACGATCAGGCATTTCCATCCAAGAATCACCTTCCAGAATAAATGACGAAGGGATATTTCTCTCACTTGATTTTCCATTTGTATACTCTCCATTTTTATTTTTTCAACTTGTTTTATTGTACTTCATTTATTAGCAAAATACAATCATTCACTTGATTTTCAAGTCTATTAAAAAACCCATTCGTCTTTGATCTCATTCATTTCTTCCGAATCGATGGCTACCTCTTCCCAACGCCTTACTCCAGCATAATCTTCCGTAGCTCCAATCAACTGCTGCATTTGAAATGCGATTGAAACACATGCCTTGCGCATATGCAAAACATCCTTAAAAGATAATCCATTTTCCGTATTCTTATATAACACATCCGCAAGCAAAAGCAGGCAATCGTCCACCTTTCTGTTATGAAGTGACTTTTGTCAAGAGTTAATTTCAAGAAATTTTTCTTAACCCCAGTCACATTTGTTTTCCTGACAGCATTGGAAAAGAGCCCTAGTTTAACAGTCCCCGGCAGTTGGCCACTCTGTTATACGTGGATTGCTTACCTACAGGCTAATGGTCCGCCATTGGGTTCTACGATCTAAAAGCG
>CABJAV010000048.1 GCA_902363675.1 Lachnospiraceae bacterium
ACGCTTTTAGATCGTAGAACCCAATGGCGGACCATTAGCCTGTAGGTAAGCAATCCACGTATAACAGAGTGGCCAACTGCCGGGGACTGTTAAACTAGGGCTCTTTTCCAATGCTGTCAGGAAAACAAATGTGACTGGGGTTAAGAAAAATTTCTTGAAATTAACTCTTGACAAAAGTCACTTCATAACAGAAAGGTTATAAGTACGGACTTTGTAATGAAAACATATAATTAGAATGATGAGATTTAATTGTTTTTAGTCTACAAAATTTTAATATAGACTATGGCATTAAATATAATAAAGATAAGAAGGGAGAAAACTTATGAAAAAATTTTTGTGCTTTATAGTTGTATTATGTTTAATAATCCAAGGTAATATTATTGCAGTTCAGGCTGCTCCGACTGTTAAAAAAACTAGCATAGTATCTGTAAAACAAGTTGGAAAACAGTCAATTAAAATTGGTTGGAAACGTGTATCAGGTGCAAAAGGATATGTTCTTCAATATAAGAAATCAGGAGAACAATGGAAAAAGAAAAATACTACAAAGACATCCGGAACAGTGTCAGGATTGGAAAAAGGCATGACCTATCAGTTTAGAGTGTGTGCATATAAAAATGTGAATGGTGTGAAAAAATACGGAAAATATTCTGTAATAAAAAAGAAAGCAGTGCAAGATTATATTTATCTTGTTGATTTATATACACCATATAATAGTTCTTATTATGAAGCGTATTCAGCAGGAAAATATTTTATGATGGGAGGAGTTCAACAAAAAAATAGTTTTATTTTAGGACAAGATCATTGGGGCGTTGAAAAAAATGCTAATTTTAATATCAAAGGGAAGTATTCAAAATTGACATTTGATGTTGGCAAGGTAGATGGAGCTTCTGATCATCCGTACGATGGAGATTTTGATGTATCAGTTTATGCCGATGGAATTTTGGTTAAGACAATTTCAGTTCAAGTTGATGGATTACCAATTACAGTTGAAATTCCTTTGGAAAATGTTGAACGATTAACATTTGAGGCAGAGGAAGAAGCTTGTACGCTTGTAGGATTTTCAAATGTTAAATTATTTTATTGAGAAAACTCGAAAAAAACGGCGTATTGCAAATGACAATTGCATATGCTATAATGCCAATAGGCAAAAAACGATGTGAGTACCCATGTGGACACACAAAAAGCCCTGGAGTTCCAGCTCCAGGGCTTTTCTATTCCGTTTTGGCGAGGTGGTTTATTCCCTCAGGCTGGCTACCGCTATTGGTCTCCATCCAGCCATTTGCAAATATAGTAGGCAACTACACTTGCCGCAATGGAGATAAAAAACGATGTAAAAATATCCACGCAAACACACCTCCCTTCTCTACCGGTTTAGGGAGAGGTAGCATGGCCATGATAACATGAATGGATAGAGTGATGCAATATAGACTATACTTCAAATGGACATTGAATAAGGGGCTGTGAAATAAGTCCCTAAAAGAAATAGGACCATTCGTTCATGCGAAAGGTCCTATTTTTGTGGTAAAATTAACTTGCGATGAAAACTTTACACAATAATTATTGTAATTCAAAACAAGGATATTTACCACTGTTTCTTTCAGATTGTTTGGATCTGCTGGATCCTGTTTTAACATTTGACAGATTGATGGGAGGAATCGATTTAAACAAGTATCTGACAGATATTCCGGAGTACACAACCGGACGACTCAGATATAATCCAGTCAACATGTTAAAAACAGTACTTTTCGGATTTCATCGACGGCTCCAAGTTTGAAGCAAACGCAAACAAGTATACCTGGGTATGGAAGAAGGCTACCGAAAAGTTCCGTTACAAGCTTTATGAAAAAATCACTGCGGAGATTGAGGAGATTAATGCAGAAATCGCATGGAGCGGGGTGCAGATCACAACAAATCCGGAGTATGTACCGGATTATCTGAATGAAATCGTTGAGCAGCTAGTACTTTTATGGGAACTGGATTCAAGTACATTTGTTTACGGAAGTGGAAAGCGAAAATCCAAAGAACAACGTCATTATGAACACTTGACTACTTTCTGTCAGAAACTTCAAGAATACATACAAAAAATTGAAATCTGTGGTCCTAATCGAAACAGTTACTCTAAAACAGATAACTCAGCTACCTTTATGCGTATCAAAACGGATTACATGGGCAATGATCAGCTTCTGCCAGCATATAATGTACAGATTGGTGTAGCAGATGAATATATTGCAGTTGTTGACGTGAATCATTATCGTTCGGATATGGATTGTTTCGTTCCTTTGATGGAGCACTTCAAACAAACTTATGGATTCTATCCCAAATATCCTGTGGCAGATGCTGGATATGGCTCATACAACAATTATATTTTCTGTGAACAGAACGGAATTGAAAAGTATATGAAATTTCCAATGTTTAAAAAGGAAACTAAGGATCAGAAATATCATGAAGATCCATTTTGTGCAGTTAACTTCAGAATTGATGAGCAAGGTGTCATGAGATGTCCTAACGATAAAGCATTCCATTTTTTATACAGAAAAAATGTGAGGGGAAATCAATACGGACGTAAGGAAGAATTGTATGAATGCGAAGACTGTAGTGGATATCCATATGCAGAGAAATGCAAGAAGACAGATAAGAATCGAACCGTTCGATACAAGCAGAAGGCACTTTCGGAATTATGAAAAACGACCGTTGGTACAAGAGAATTGTCCGAAGAGGTATTCATTCAGTCAAACTGGAAGTTTTACTTGTGGCGATAGGCCACAATCTATATAAATATCAGAAAAAAAAGATGAGAAACAGAACTGCCGCATAGATTCAAAAAAAGGATTTCTATGGGGTAGGGGAAGTGCACTTTCTTTGCGCATGATTTCAGTTATTTATACACAACAGGTACAAAAAGGGAGATGCGAAAAAACTCAATCGAGTTTTTTCACATCCCCTTTATGTATTCTGATAACTTCCACAATAAGGACATTTCTCCGCATAACCGGCCGCCTTTTTGTAGCTTGCACCACAATTCGGGCAGGTAACTGCGATCATGTGCAACTGGGAAGGATCTACTGGCTTATTATCCATCAATTCCTGTTCGCCCGGGAGAATTTCATAACGTACCGAGCTTGGATCATATTCATATTTTCCCTGATATTCAAAAATATCTATGGTCATGCCCAATGGGTATGGTGAAGTTCCCTGACAGAAACTGGTCGGAAGAATCGCTTCTCTTTCTATATGGTAGTTGTCAAAATAATGGACGACGGTATTCATTGGGTAGCTGCCGTTTATCATGTAGGAAGTGTTTTTAACATAACCGTAAATTTTAGCAGGATAGCGGGTTCCACGTTTCCGTATGTTGGACTTTTTCCGGACGCTGATGAGTACTCCGATGATAAATCCAAGGCCGATTGCCAAAAAGGCAATTGGAAGAATCATAAAAAGGGCACCATCATGCAAAAGCAGATTCAGACCAAGTGTGAGAGCAAGGATAAAAGCTCCCACAGAAGTAAATATAATTCCAATAATCATTAATAATTTTTGCGCAAATGTCATATTAAGTAAACTCCTATGATTTAAAATATAGTAATTATGATATTGCACCTTAATGATTATGTCAACAGACACAAAATTTAGACGGCCTTCGAATGTACGCCCTCACCTCGTGCTTCGGTCATACGGTAAGGATCGAGAATCGCATCCAGTTCCTGCTCTTTTAACAAGTGATATTTTAATACCAGCTTCTTTACCGGAACATCGGTTGCAAGGGATTCTTTTGCGAGACTTGCAGCTTTCTTGTAACCGATATATGGGCAGAGGGCGGTTGTGATGCCGACACTTGCGTCTAGCAATTCATGGCAGCGCTCTTCGTTTGCGGTAATGCCGAGGATGCAGTTTTCGGTCAGTGTAGATACCGCATGGGTAAGCGTTGCGATGGAGTCAAACAGGTTGTAGAAGATGACCGGCTCGAAAGCGTTCAATTCCATCTGTCCGGCTTCAGCAGCCATTGTGATTGTAGTATCATGTCCGATAATGTGGAAAGCAACCTGTGAAACAACCTCCGGAATGACCGGATTTACTTTGCCCGGCATGATGGAAGAGCCATTTTGCATAGCAGGGAGGGTGATTTCGCCAAAGCCGGCCTTTGGACCGCTTGCAAGAATACGCAGATCGTTGCACATTTTGGATAAGTTGACGGCACATGCTTTCAGGCAGGAAGAAACGCGGACAAAACTGTCCAGATTCTCAGTTGCATCAAAAAGATCATCTGCCTGCGTCAGAGGATATCCGGTAATCTTTGCCAGTGTTGGAACAATATTGTCCAGATAATATGGTGTGGTGTTGATTGCGGTTCCGATTGCGGTGGCACCCATATTTACGGTATACATTTCTGCGCGGACTTTTGTGAGACAATCCCGGTCGCGGGAAATCATGGTTGCATAAGAATGGAACGTCTGGCCGAGACGCATCGGGACGGCATCTTCTAACTGGGTACGGCCGATTTTGACAATGTGATCGAATTCTTTGGCTTTTTCAAATAAAGCATCATCTAAAAGGGAAAGGCTTTTGTCCAAAGATTTGAGTAAATCGAGAACGGTTAGTTTTCCGGCGGTAGGAATGACATCGTTCGTGGACTGAGCCATGTTGACATGGTCATTTGGATGTACGATCGAGTAGTCACCCTTTTTACCACACAGCATTTCGATGGCGCGGTTGGCGATGACTTCATTCATGTTCATGTTTGCGCTGGTTCCGGCACCTCCCTGGATACCATCCACAATAAATTCTTTTTCAAACATGCCACAGATGACTTCGTTGCAGGCGGATTCAATTGCATAAGAGATTTCCGGTTTTAATTTTCCAGCTTTGCGGTTGGTGATTGCGGCTGCCCGTTTGATTTTGGCGAGGTTTTTTATAAAGACGGGATGTACCGGGGTTCCGGTAATCGGAAAGTTTTCTTTGGCACGTAATGCCTGTACACCATAATAAGCATCTTCCGGTACTTCCATAGTTCCAATTGAGTCAGATTCTAAACGCATATATTTTTCCATAATTGTCAATTCTCCTTTTGCTGTCATTTCATATTGTTGCGCGCTTTTTTCAATGGGGTGAGAATAGCACTCTTTTAGGGAAAGGTAAATACATTAGGTGATATTCAGAAAAACAGGCAAAAAATGCGGATGTAAACTTAAATAAATTAAGAAAACAGCCACCTTACCTAAGAAAATAAAGCGACTGTTTTTGATAAAAATGTATATTTTTATTATTTGGTATAGAATGTGTATCCGTCGCGGCCGTTCTGTTTGGTCTGGTATAGGGCGCGGTCTGCGCAGCGGTACAAATCCATAAAGGTGGAGCCGTTCTCCGGAGCAAAGCAGATGCCTATGCTGATTGTAATTTTTCCTTCAATTTCATCAATGTACTGGTCACGGATTTCTGAAATCAGATGTTCAATATGAGCATTGGTCTCTTCTTTGCGGAAATTCGTGCGCAGAAGCTGCCCGAACAGTTTTAGCACGGCATGACCCTCATATCATATAATATACCTGTATAAGCGTTGAGGTCAGTAACTAGGACTATTGTACCAAAAAAATTAAAAATTACTACTTATATGGACAATGAAAATTTGCTTAAAAATTTATTTTATTAAATAAGTATGAAATCCCTTGTAATTCTGTAATCATATGTTATGATGCTCATAAAATAAATTAGTAATTTTTTACACAAAAGGGGGAATTATATTATGTCTTTTTTTGATAATTTAGGACAGAAATTAAATGATGTGGGACAGACTACCATTAAGAAAACAAAGGATCTGGCAGACACTGCCAAAATGAACCTTGAGATTTCCGAGGAGGAGCGCAAGATTTCCAATGCGCATGAACAGATTGGAAAGTGGTACGCGGCCAAGTATCGTATGCAGGCTGATCCGGAGATTCAGAACTGGATGGATGCAATTTTTGCATCAGAAGCAAAAATCAAAGCATGTCGCGATAACCTCGGTCAGATCAAAGGTGAGACCTCTTGCCCGCAGTGTGGAGCGAGTATTGCAGCAGATGCGCAGTTCTGCCCGAATTGTGGACAGAAGATTGTACCGCAACAGCCAGCTCAGGACGTGACTCCTCAGCCAGTAAAAGATGAGGAGGTGGAAGTGATTCCACCGGAGGCAGCACCGGCAACTGAAGAAACAGCACAGCCGCAGCAGGAAAAACCACAGGAAGGTGCATCCGTTTCGACAGATATACCTGTACAGGAGAGTGGGCAGCAGACCGATTCCAATGGATTTGGAAGCGCAGAAACGAGTGATGCTTTTACGGTAAAATAAAGTCCTATGTATAGCGCTGGCAAATCCGGAAACAATAGTGGCATCAGGAGCTGGAAGAGGAACTTGAAATAGGCTAAAAGTTGTATAAATAATTGTTTAAGCTCATTATATTTCCTATTCTTATAAAGTCAATCATGTTATGATTAAAGGGCAAAAGGTATCATAGAAAATAGAGGTGAAATCATATTATGAATAAATGGTATCGGGCTTGTGTTGAGTATAATGCTTCTGTACCGGAATATCATGCATTATTACATAAGAATGTATTTACGGAAGACGCGGCACTGGCGTCTATAAAAAAATTAAAACACTATTATAATGAAAAGAATTTCCCAAGAGATTCAGATTATGAAATACGCATGGACCGTCTGATTACTGTTATTCGTGCACATGAAACAGAGGAAGAGATGGAATTGTGGCGTGTCTGGATGAAATATTTTGTTACTATGGGTGGCAGTGAGTGGAAAGAATTCTGGAGTGACAGTGGCTGTTCATGCTAGAAGTGTAATTTTATAAGATTTACGTTGTAGAACATAAGTTAACAGTAAAGTGGCGGCTTGCGATTAAACAGCATAATTAATTCCACATTTGGATATATATAAAAAGATTTATTATTATGTCCTCATTATTTTCGCTTTTTGGACATATATGTTTTTTACATATGTCTATTCGCTTTATTTTTGCAGACATTATATTTCTGTTCTGGAAATTTTCATTAAAATTATTGTAATTTCACCATGGCATAGAAAAGCATAAGGTTTACAATTTCATAAGAACATGTTATTATGCAAAAAAGGACACAGGCGTCTAAGCCGTGTCCTTTTTTGCATATATTTAAGGATGAGGCAACGAATATGAAAAAACTAGATAACATAGATCGAAAAATTATACAAATACTTCAAAAAAATGCGCGTACACCATTAAAGGAGATTGCAGCGCAGGTATTTTTGTCTTCGCCATCGGTGTCTGCCCGTATAGAAAAACTGGAAGAAGAGGGAGTCATTACTGGTTATTCTGCAAAAGTAAATCCCATTTATCTGAATTATCATATTAAGGCTTTTATTAATCTGGAGGTAGAGCCATTGCAGAAACCCGTTTTTTATCCTTTTATCAAAAAAATTCCGAATGTAGTGGAATGCAATTGCGTGACAGGAGATTATTCCATGCTGATCGAGACTTTATTTGAGACAACTGCAGAGTTGGATCATTTTATTAATGAATTGCAGCAGTTTGGAAGAACAAAGACGCAGATTGTGTTTTCGACTTCCGTGGAACAACGCCCGGTTCCGATTTCATAAAGAGGGCGATAATATCTTTTTCACATCATTTTAAGGAACCGTTAAGGTTTTTCGAGTCTGAATCTAAGAAATCCATGATATGATAAGTCCACAAGTTGAGAAATACCATTATGAAGGAGGAATTTCTATGTGGACGAGAGCCGAATTAAAAAGCAAAGCAAAGTTCTCATTTAAACGTAACTATTGGAAGAGTGTACTGATAAGTCTGATCCTGGCATTACTTGTTGGAGGCGGGGGCAGCGGAAGCAGCATCAGTTCCGCAGTGAGCAACAATCTGATTGGAAGTAGCGATAGCAGTGTAACAGATGATTATTCCAATGATGACAGCAGCCTGTACGATGGCAATGATTTTTATGACGATACCTATGATGGAAATGTCGAAGATGACATTGACGATTTGAACAGCATGGCTGATAACACCGCGGGAATGATGGCAATCGGCATTTTCTTAATGGTATTCATCATTGTGTTTGTTGTTCTTATGGCTGTGGTTATTCTACTGGATGTGTTTATTTTCAATCCATTGGAAGTTGGATGCAAAAAGTACTATCTGCGCAATCTGAATGAGCCGGCACAGGTAGGAAACATTGGTTATGCATTTGACAATAACTATAAGAACATTACAAAGACAATGTTCTTCCGTGATTTGTTTACCGTTTTATGGACGCTGCTTTTTATCATCCCTGGTATTGTAAAATCCTATGAGTACCAGATGATTCCTTATCTGCTGGCAGATAATCCGCAGATGACAAAGGAGCAGGCATTTGAAGAAAGTAAGCGCATGATGCAGGGACAGAAGTGGAAAGCTTTTGTTTTGGATTTATCATTTATTGGATGGAATATCCTTTCTGCACTGACACTGGGAATTCTTGGAATCTTCTATGTACAGCCGTATATGGATGCAACACATGCAGCACTGTATGAAGCACTTCGTTATGGAATGCCTTACAATAATGCACAATACGGATTTTATAATGGAATGCCGCAGCAGCAGGCACCGAACGGATTTACAAATAATGTGCCAAATAGTATAGTGGAAGAGAATCCAAATAATCAGTATCAGTAGAGGAAAAAATGAGTTACAAAATATTGATTGCAGATGATGAGCCGGAGATTCGAAGTCTTCTCCGGCTTTATCTTGAAAATGAAAAATATGAGATCATAGAAGCAGAAGATGGGCAGCAGGCGCTGGAGTTACTCCGGAGCCAGCAGCCTGCTTTGTGCATTCTTGATATTATGATGCCAAAGTTGGACGGATACCATGTTTTACAGGAACTTCGCAAAGAAAGCAATATTCCGGTATTGATTTTATCAGCAAAGGATGCAGATTCGGAGAAGATATTAGGACTGAATCTGGGTGCGGATGATTACCTTGCCAAGCCGTTCAATCCGTTGGAGGCAGTGGCTCGTGTCAATTCGGCAATCCGGCGCTTTTATTCGCTGGGAACGCAGGAGACAAAACGAGGAACTCTGTCGGTAAGGAATCTTACACTGGATCCGGAGGCTTGTGTGCTGAAAAAGGACGGAAAGGTCATTGAACTTACATCTGTGGAATACCGCATCATGGAACTGTTTATGCAGCAGCCGGGAAAAGTTTTTACCAAGCAGCAGATTTATGAACACGGATGGGGTGAGACCTATATTGTTGCTGATAACAATATTATGGTATGTATCAGCAAGCTTCGTGGAAAGCTAGATGAAGACCCGTCCGCATATATTCGTACGATTCGTGGACTTGGATACCGTTTGGAGAAGTAAATGAAAAGACAGGGCAGTTTGCAGTGGTTCCTTATTAAAAAGTTTATAGAGATTCTGCTTGTTGTGGGCATCGTGGAGTATGTGATCACATTTTTCATGAACCGTTTTGTGTTGCCACTCATGTTTACATATTTTTTCCCGGAATATGAGAAGAATCTTACAGTTACAGGTTCAGAGATTATTGTATTTATCTTTGCCGGATTATTGATTCTATTGTTAAGTTCATTTGGTTCGTTGTTTCCAACGCCGGTGAGAGAGGCAATTACTGAACTTTTGCAGCGGACACAGCATGGACTTTCTTATTTGTCACAGTCAGTAGAAAAAGAAGTACCAATTCTTGGGCTTAGTGAAAGAAAATCCATGCTTCTCTTTTGTGTGCTTTTTACTATGGCGTTGGTGGTACTCCTGCCTTACATTTTAGGCGCTTTATGTTTTGCAAGTATTACTATTCGGGAATTCCGGGAGATTCAAAAGGAACGTGATGCAGAACAGAATGAGTTTAACCGAAAGCGAAACCTTATGCTTTCCGATATCGCACATGATCTGCGTACACCGATGACAACCGTGAATGGTTATGCGAAAGCATTGGCAGATGGTATGGTAACAGATCCACAGAAGCAACAGGAATATCTTGAGACGATACAGAAAAAATCAGCACGTATGAATGATCTGATCAATCTTCTGTTTGCGTATGTGAAACTTGACAGTGAAGGTTTTTCACTGAAGCGCAAAGAGGTGGATCTGTGTGAGCTTTTGCGGGAAAATGCGGCATTGGTCTATGCAGATGCAGAAGAAGCCGGAATGGAATTTGATATTGAAATTCCGGAAGAAGCGATTCCTGTATTCGCAGATGCGACGCAGATGTCACGCGTGATCACAAATCTGCTGACGAATGCGATGCGACACAATCCGGCAGGAACCCATATCGGTTTGTATTTGTGCCGGAGAGATGAACGTATTTATGTTATGGTGGCAGACAGTGGGCCATTTATACCAGAAGAACTGGAGACACATTTGTTTGAACCTTTTGCAAAAGGCGATGCCTCGCGGAAAAGCGGGGGAGGAAGCGGGCTTGGTCTTTCTATTGCAAAGAGAGTGGTGGAGATGCATGGCTGGAAAATGTTGTTTTTACAGCAACCGCAGATTCAGCATTATCCGTGTGTGGAACGCTATGCAAAAGCTTTCATTATTGAAATATAATATATAAAGAGTCGTTGTGGACTATCGTTCACAGCGGCTTTTTTTCATGGAAATAGCGAAATACTGGGACTAAATCCTTATAGTTGTAAAGGATAGTAAAATATATGAGTAGTTATTATGACAATGAATTAGTTTCACATATGAAGACAATCAAAATAGGAGATGTTACAATTATTTCACAAATAGATAATATTACTGAACTTATGATGGAGAACTTTCAATTTAAAAATGGGAGAGTTTGTTTTACAGAAAAACAAAATAAGAAGTATATTATGTATTCTAGTATAGCGTAAATTAAATAGCTACTATATATATTGAGGATAATGTGTGGTATAATAGTGTTATCTAAGAAAGGGATGAACGCTATGAGAAGAACATATCTTACTCTGTCAGAAGAAGACAAAGATTACCTTAAAAC
>CABJAV010000049.1 GCA_902363675.1 Lachnospiraceae bacterium
AATAATGATCGTCATGTTGCTGTGATCCAGTCGCGTGGCGTAACCCACGGTGCTTGGCCAGGCTTTAAAATGACGGAATTTGACAGTAAATATTCCATTGATGGATATGATATCAGTGCCTATGATGTTAAGACGAAAAAACTTTACGACGCCATCAAGGATGTAGAAGATAAATCTGCATCTTATGGCAAAGGTTTGTATTTGGTTTCCAAGGGAAAAGCCGGTTTTACAGAATGGGGTGAACCCGGCTCTGGCGATTACTGGCAGGCTTTGAAAAAAGCAGCGGGAAACGCCAGTTCGTTCGGGTCTCCCAGCGGCTGTGCGTGGCTTGGTACTGTCTACGGTGGCAGCAGCGCGTGGTGTGTCGACTCGAATGGCAACGTCTACGGCAACAACGGTCGGAACTACGACTGTGTGGTCGCCCCCGCTTTCAATCTTGACCTATCAAAGGTTGAGGTTGCTGGGGATGAGATTATCATCAAAGGGAGTGACAATAACGATCAGCCTGAGAACCAATCAAATCCAATCCCATATCGCTCCATTTGGGAATATGGTATGGATCTTACCAGGGATGGCGAGACATTTCATCTCGATCCGGAGATGGTAAGCGAAATTTACAGCGCCATGAAAGAGGATAATGGCAGAAATTACGTTGCTACTTTTACCAGTCGGAAATTTACCAGAGAGCAATACATTGCTGTGTGTGATGAAGTCGAAAACCGGCTTGCAGATGACTCCGGAGATGCCAAATACCGAGCTTGCGAACATGTACTTGGAGAGGGATTTGACAAGACAGAAACCTGGATTATCAAAAGTATGTTTACTGCAAACCATGAATCGCGTACCGTGGAACATCCTGAAACATTTTCATCCGAACAGGAAGCATGGAATAAAGTTAAATCACTTGTCCTTGCAGACCAGGATGGAAACGAAATTACGGAGGTTAAATATGACCGGGATGCATGCCAGGTTACAATGATCCATGCAAACAAAACTGTTTGCTGGATTTCCGCAGAAAAGAAGTAAAATTTATCATCCCGATGCACCGGGAACTAAAAATTGAGGTTCCCGTGCATGGGAGCTTCCGAATGGAGGAATCATGGCAAAATATTTGGATAAATCAAAAGAGAAGTGGGACGAATTGGTGGATCAATGGCATAGTGATTCATCATTAACATGTTCACTTCAAGAATATCTTGAGTTGGATGATATCGAGTATCTCAAATTTGCACATGGCATTGACGATCCGGATATATCTGATACGGAAGTATTAGAAAAATCAGCAGGGATTACGCGAGATGTGGTTACAGAACTTGTTATAAAACCAGCTCTTAAAAAAGCAATACAGGTGTTAAACCCCGATGTACCGGGAACCAATAGTTGAGGTTCCCATGCATGGGAACCTCTAAATATAGAGGAGGAATAATAAAATGCCTGAGAACATACGAAAACAGTTAAAGGATTTCAAAGAAGACGGAAAACCCTTAAAGTATCTTATCAATTATATTCCTGATGATTATTTTGATGGACAGAGAATAATCGCTGAACTGACAGAATTGGGATATGATGTGGAAGAAATCGTAAAGTGTTTGGAACACGACTTTGGATTAGACATGACGCGGCAGTATTAAGAGAATGGAATTGTAATACTCCATAGGCGGTCAGAAAATGTATTTATGGAAAAGTGTGGCGCATGCCGCACTTTTTTCGTTTCATATTGGTGTTGTAAACAAAACATCATCGAAAGGAGAAAATAACTTATGGAAGAAAAGAAAATTAAACAGAAAGATATATGCAGAACAGTTGATTGCGACAAGCTTGCGGTTACAATCTTTGATGCATTCAAGGAAGATCGGGAAGAATCTGGAATCAATGAGATAGCAAAAGGGATGGATACTGTTTTGCAGGACTATGTAGATCTGGAGAAGAAACAGGCAATTGATCATGTATTTATGGCACTGACGGGATATATGCTGGAAACACTTATTTCTATGAGTGTGTAGGAGGGATGGATATGAGTAAATCAAGAAGCTTATACGACAACCCATACAAATACGCCTGTGTATGCAGCGTGCCATTAAAACTGGCGAAAATTGCCTGTAAGAAACAGAGGCATCTGGAGAAGGAACAGAAGAAACATCCATGCCGGTGTCCAGCCTGCGGTTCTAAGCATCTGTATTACGAACATGGATCCTATGAGGAAGGCTATGGAGATTTTGTGGAATGTACTGACTGCGGAGAGACTTACGATCCGGGCGAAATTCCAAACATTGAATACGGCAGCCTTACACCATTTGAGGACTTTGATCCCGTCATTTACTTTTCCCTTACGGAAAATAAATTAGAGGGTTGGAAGGAAGCCTGCGGAGCAGAAACACATGAGGAGTGGATTCATTTCGCAGAAAAGATGATTGCCGGGCGGATTTTGTCGGAGGATGCTTCTGGATCAGAAGTGGATACTGCTAACTGATCTGCACGCGAAGACGCGGCAGCTTCCAGCTTAGTTTTTTGTGATATAAGACAGAAGTCAGACGAAGTCTCTGTAGGTTTCCCGTCCGGAAATGAAGGTATCAAGGATTGCCAGACGCAGTGCGTGGACAAATTGGAACAGGCAATGCAGAGTGCAGACTTTTGGGTCGAACTTGCGGATACATCTTTTGGTAAAGTTGTGCTCCATGGGAAGAATGCAGATCGCGATACTGGAGAGTATTACGAGGTCTCAAGCGAAATTAACACGGATGGAGATTTCGCTATCACATTCTTCAAAACGTATAACAAAATGAAGAAATGGTTTAATGACTGGCAGGGCGAGGGCTTTTATGAGTACCTTGTTGAATTGTATGAAAAGCAATTAACCCAGTAATATCGCTATTTCTCCAAACTGATCGCTTAAAGGCACGGCTTCGGCTGTGTCTTTTTTTATCTCATATTACTGTTGTAAACAAAATTCATTCATGAAGGGAGAACATTACTATGAAAAAAACAAACAGTGAAAAAACTTATGCAACTCTTAAACCTGGTAAGACCTATAAATTTGCTGGGTATAGCTGGACAGCGTGTGAGGTGAATAATGACCGTCATGTTGCTGTGATCCAATCACACGGCATAACCCATGGTATGTGGCCGGGGTTTGTAATACCGAAATTCGGTAATGGAAACTATTACGGAAGAAGTATTGATGGTCAGGATATCAGCGATTATGATGAAAAAATGTCTGCATTGTACAATGCCATCAAAGATGTTGAAGATAAATCTGCATCTTACGGCAAAGGTTTGTATTTGGTTTCCAAGGAAAAAGCTGGTTTTACGGAATGGTGTGAACCGGGTTCTGGCGATTACTGGCAGGCTTTGAAAAAAGCAGCGGGAAACGCCAGTTCGTTCGGGTGTCCCAGCTACTGTGCGTGGCTTGGTGCTGTCGGCGGTAGCGACGGCGCGTGGTATGTCAGCTCGAATGGCAACGTCTACAACTACTATCAGGACAGCGACTGTGTTGTTGCCCCCGCTTATAATCTCGATTTATCCAAAGTTGAGGTTGTTGGTGATGAGATTATCATTAAAGATATTTGTAACTCCAACCAAAGAAAAATCACGACTGATAAGCAGAAATCGATGGCGAAAATTGAGAAGCAGAGAGAAAATGCAAGAAAATTAAATGAGTTGGTATGTCATTTAGGTGAACTACTCGGCAATTGAATAACCGAGCATCTGATGTGCGATCCTTGTGGATCGTAGATTCAGGGTGCGTCCATGACACCGATACTGCTATTAAACAGCTACTTTTATTACATATGGATCTGCTATCTTAAGTGGGTCCATTTGTTTTTCTATTCCATTCGTCTGAAAGTACAGTCGCAGGATATTAAAAGCCCCGACACAGTCGGCATTCCATCTTTTGTCACCATCTGTATAAAGACCCCGCTTGATACGGTTGGACTTTTCAGCGTTCTCTTTACAGACCTCCGACATAAGCGGACTAGTCTGGCTGGAATAAGCTTCATTCTGTTTTACAAACCGTATACCATACATCGCAAGCTTGTATTCCAGAAGGATATACAGTTTTCGGTATGGCAGTGAATGTAATTTCTGGTTTGTCACAGAACCTTTGTTATTATCTTTACGGATGTTTGTGACATCACCGATCACTACAGTATTGATACCGTTATCATGACAGTATTCAGCGATAAACCGTGTTACTTTATGCAGGTAATCGCTGATGCAGTCATTTTTCTTTTTATACAGTTTCTGCACATGCTTTGACATCTTTGGATATTTTACACCGGCTTTTGTCTGTGTTTTGTACCACTGGGACTGCACACGGGCAATCTCTTTGTCAAAGTAATGGCAGACGGAAAGATATTTCCTGCCGGCAATAAAAGACTTCCCTGTGGATGGGGCATAGCAGGTCATAAGGTTATGGAGTCCGATATCAACAGACAAGTATCTTCCGTTATCAGAAAGCATAACGGCATCATTTACTTCATACACAACAATCACCGTGCAGGTTCCGTTTTCCGGAGGATAGATCTGGATCTGTTTGATAACATCAGTATCCTTAAAAATCTTATTTTTAAGGTAAAGAAAGTTGTTTGTGATGTCATACTGCCCGGACATGAACTGTTTCAGCTGTTTCGACAGCGTAAGTCGTACGGTACTGTCACCTTCGGAATGAACGATGCCGTTCTGCATGTAAGTGATTGCAATATTCTCCTGTTTGAATCTTGGAGGGTTTGGATTTGTAACACCATGTGTTCTCTGCAGCTGATAAAAAGATTTCCACGCCTTATCAAGAAGTTTGCATATTTCCTGTGCAGTCTGTGATGGCAGCTGCTTATACCACAAGTCGTCCTTATGTGCTTTTTTCTGGTAGTACCAGTCAGGATATTCATCAGGTTCCGTCTTTTTGTAATGAAGTCTTTCATAATTGCAGACGTTCCAGAGCTTGGATGCTGCATAACACATATGCCCTATGATATTTGCCTGGTCTTCTGTTACTTTTACAGATGTCTTATGTGACAGCAGCATAAACATTTCTCCTTTCAGTAAGATTTGCTCTGGTGTTCAATATACCGGCGGATGTTTTCTTCCGATACAGAACCGATCGTCTCGCAATAATAGGAATGGTTCCAGAGTTCCCCTTTCCACAGTTTAGAACGCAGGTCAGGAAACTGCTCAAAAAGTTTCCGCCCTGTGATACCCTTCAAGTATTTCACAATGGTTGTCACAGACAGTTTCGGTGGTGCAGTAACAAAACAATGTACATGATCACATTCACCACATTCAAAAAGCTGGACGGTAAATCCTTTTTCTTTTGCGATCTGCTGGATGAGTTCTTTCATATAAGATTCCACTTCGGATGTCAGGACCTTCCTGCGGTATTTGACAGACCATACCACATGGTAGTTGATGCTGCATACCGAAGTACGGTAATGTATAAGGTTTTCTTTCATACACATAGTATAGCATAAAGTGCTGATAAAAGCAACCTGATGTTCGGTTGCTTTTATTATAATGCTTTCATCTCGGCAATTAAATAACCGAGGATTCCCGCTTGATTTCCTAAACTTCTTGAATCTGATGACAAACGATATTCATTCGAATTTGCAGCTGGGGGAACAATGGAAATTTTCGACAAAATTGATAAAATCGGATATGCGGTTCATATTGAACCAATTGAATATGATGCAGACGGAAACGCAACAAATTTATAAAAAGACAATTCTATTGCGAATTTAATTCAAAGACATGGCTTCGGCTGTGTCTTTTTTTTATTTCATATTGAGAATGTAGACAAAACATTTTTGAAAGGAGAAAAAGAGAAATGACAAAAATTGAAAATGAAAGAGAATTGGAAAAAAGATTACAGCAAAGATATATGAGCCAGGGCATGGATTTTCCCACAGCGTTACACAAAGCATCAGACGGTGTGTGGAAGTTGAGGAAGAAAAAATATACAAAAGAGTATTTTCTTCAGAAAATACACGAACATGATTACATTCTGCAAAGACTCTGCGAACATATTGTTTTGCGACCAAACGACAATAAGCGTTGTTTTGGAGAAAAAGGCTTCAAAAACATGGTCGATGCAGTGGAAGAAACACTGGAGACTCAAAAGGATACCGAATTGTATAAGTATTACTATGACATGAAAAATAAAGAACATGACTTCCACGACTTTGAAAGATGGCAGATATGGGGAAGAAAAGTCGGTATTAAGTAATGGAAAGTCCCTTCCAGAATTATTACGCTTAAGACATGGCTCCGGCTGTGTCTTTTTTTTCATCTCATATTGTAAGTGTAAATAAAACACAATCGAAAGGAGAAAAACTTATGACTATTATGAACGAGGGAGAAATCATCATTAACGACAAGACTCGTGCAGGAGAGGTTGCACAGATTTTTGTGGCTGCAGGAATTTATGACAGCGTGGAGAAAGTTCCGGTTTACGAAGACGATGGAACAACGCCGGAGGAAGCAGGAATCAGCGTCCATGAAGTATTTGGAGATATTGAACCGGCTCTGCAGGAGGTTGCCGACAAGTGCAAGGAAGCAGGCATCATCCTTAATGGACAGATCTGCTACTCCGGTGACTATGATGGCCGATATTACATCACGGACAACGAGGTGGAGGATCTGACTGCTGATGAAATCGGCGTAAGGGAAGCCTCCAATGAGGAGCTGATCGCAGAGTTACAGCGTCGTGGACTGGATGTAATGGTTCAGGAAAGCAAACCTTCTGAGAGTTCCAAAATGGAAGATCTGCCTGCCCTGTATGCTTATGACATCAAATGGGACACAGACGGAGATCAGGAGATCTTAGATAGTATTCCAAAAGAAATTCGGATTCCGGATGGAATGGTGGACGATGAGGAGATTTCTGATCACCTGTCAGATGAAACCGGATTCTGTCATGCAGGATTTAAACTCGGAATTTATTTCCGTGGAAAAATCATGCCTTGTAACACAAACTGGCTGGATGACGATACCTTCCAGATGTGGTTCGGGGAAGGCATATTCAAGGACTACGAAGGAGACAGTTACCTGATCAAATTTGAGAAGCATCTCAACGACAATGAATGGGTTGTTGAAATTATCTGGGAAGATGATTGCACGACCATCGACCAAATCTGCTGCAATGCGGATGATTACATCACTGCAAACGAAATCTGGAAAATCGAGAGAATCTGTGAAAAGATGATCCAGCCAGATTCAGATGAAGTTCCTGATACAGATGGAAAAGAAAATTCTGCCGTTGAACTCGGAAAAACATACCAATTTGCTGGTTATAAATGGACAGCCTGTGAGCTGATCAATAAAGGTAAAACCCTTGTGATTCAGTCCCATGGGGTAACCCATGGAAAATGGCCGGGCTTTAAAATGGAGAAATTTGGCAATGGTAATTACTATGCTGATTCCATTGATGGACAGGATATCAGTGCCTATGACAACAAGATGCAAGCACTGTACGATGCCATCAAGGATGCTGAGGATTCATCCGCTTCCTATGGAAAAGGATTGTACCTCATTCCAAAAGAAAAAGCCGGTTTTACGAGATGTGGAGAACCTGGTTCCGGAAATTACTGGAAGGCACTAAAGGCAGCAGCGGAAAACGCCAGTTCGTTCGGGGCTGTCAGCTACAACGCGTGGCTTGGTACTGTCTACGGTGGAAACTACGCGTGGTATGTCTACTCGGGTGGCAACTTCTACAACAACGGCAGCGGTCAGAGCAGCGACTATGTGGTCGCCCCCGCTTTCAATCTCGACTTATCGAAGGTTGAAATTGTTGGCGATGAGATTATTATTAAGCCAAAAAATTCGCAGAAGCTGGAAATTGACAAGATGCTTACCATAAGTTCTCGTCATGTATCTGCAGATACCAAAGATCTTCTGGATCAGGCTGCTGATGACAATGAAGAAGATCCGATGCCTTCTGTATATGAGAAACAGGGATACGGATGGTTTGTTGCGTGCAATCCAGACAATAAAGAAATATGGGACAATTGCCCTGCTGATCTGGTTCAGTGTATGAAGCTGGCCAGAGATAATGGATGTTTCTGGTTGTGCCTCGATGCAGCCGGTCCAAGAGTAGAAACTCTTGAATTTTTCGATTAACATATCAGCCCGGCGCACCGGGAACTAACAGTTGAGGTTCCCGTGCGCGGGAAACCTCTGTTTTATATTCTGCGAAAATGCGGGAAGAAAGAGAGGAAATTATGGCAAGAGGATATTTATATGTGGTTAACACGAATGAAAATGAATCGATGCGTGTGTCAGAGGAAGAATTGTATAATCTTACAGGCCACCAGTTTGATTATATCGAGAATCTGCCAGATGAGAAATCAGAAACATCGGTTAAAGATCTGGTGCAGAGATTTGCAGCGTATGGAGCAACAACCGGTACAGAAGAAATGGATGAAGGAAAAATCTCTTATGCATTCCTTACGCAAGAGATTGCAAGAAAGTATTTTGCACCAAGACTGCAGACCCTTAAGGATATGATACCGGACATGACGGTTGACGATCTTATTGACAATGGCTACAAAATCAAGCAGCTGGTCGAAGACCCGTATGGGGATGCCGTGTACTGGAATGGCTCCTTTTATACATTGGACTACTTCATGCGGAATGTCGGTAATGCAAAAGTGTATTTCGGAAATGTTTTGTATATGAATTAAGAAGAAAAAAGAAGGACATGGCTTCGGCGGTGTCTTTTTTTTATTTCATATTGGTGATGTAAAACAAAATTCATCATCGAAAGGAGACATGAGACTATGAAAAAAGAGAAATGTAAAATCATCGAAAAACCTCCTCAGTCTTGAAATTTTTGTGTAAACAAGGAAACAAGAGTTTTAAAGAAAGAATGGAGGTAATATTATGGGACAGAGAAGCCAAATATATATCAGATACAACGTGAATTATGTAAGTGGAGCGGCAACACCAAATCCAAAAACATATAACTGGAAGGGATTAATTGCAAGATATTTTGGATGGAATTATGGCGAAAGAATGATAAGTCGTGCAAGATATGTTATAGAGGAAATCCAGAATGAATTTATGAAATATAAATGGAAGTTTGGAGAAAAAGAGGAACTTGAAAAATTAAAACGATTTTGCGAGACGAATTTTGATATGAAGGATATTGTACTTAGCTCCGATATTCTCAAGGAAGTTGAAGATTATAATGAAGGAGATTTACAGTATTTATTCGATCAGGATAATAATGATGGGCAGCTTTTTATTGATGTGACGGATGTTGGAATTAAATATTGCTTTATGAGCTTTTACAATAAAGGCGAGCCTATGGATGGTGAACATTATATGAAATGGAATTGTGAATGCAAAAATCATCCAGATTGGCATGTGCCATATAAGTACATGAATCGTAAAACAATATCGTATACGGAAAGAAATATTAAAAAGATTGATCAAATGGCTACGCTTATGATGCCAGGAGAAATTAAGTCTTTTGTAGAAGATGATTATTCTTATTTGCTTACATCAGTGTTGTAAAAATGATATTGAAATTATATCACAAACAAAACAAAAGCACAGCTTCGACTGTGCTTTTTTTATTTCATATTGAAGATGAAAACAAAAACGTTTTTGAAAGGAGAGAAAACAAATGGTAACAGATGGAATTTTATGTGCAGTACAGGGAATGACAGACCGGTTCGATACAACGGAGGCAAAGAATGCAGGAAATGCGATTTTCGAGATGCTTGCTGATTTTGATGAAGGCATGTGGGAGAAACTTACAAATTCATATGCTGTGGATGCATGGTTGAGTCAGCATATCAAAAAAGCATTTATAAGCAATCCCTTGAGAGAGAGATTTACGTACGGAGAAGAAGGACTTATTACAAAAAGCGATATCTTGCGTGCAATGAATACGGGAGGGATTAAGTTTGCAGAAAATGCGTATGGATGCTGTGGTATCTGTTGTGTAATTAATGACCATGCGTTTTGTTTAAAAACCGATTCGGAGACATTTAAGGAATTCGAAGAAAAGAATTCGAAAGAGGATATTGCCGATATTATCCATAGCTGCATTAAGACTCCGGAAGCGGCACAAGCTTACGGTCTGGAAAAAACAGAATGGGTGTATTTTTACTCGATGATTTCGGTTGCTTTCCCGTCAGGCGAAAAAGATATTCCTGCAGATGTACTTATTGAAAACATGAGCCCAAAGCAGAAAAAGGACATGTATCAGATATTACGGAAAGAAATGGAATAAGAAAGAGGAAAAGTGTGGCATATGCTGCACTTTTTTCTTGTGTAAATTCTTGTGTAATCCTTGTTTTCCATTGTCTGACTACTCCCACAGGCAAGCCTGTGGGGTTCTTACTGCCAAGTTTAGCCTGTAATCGTGCACCATACGAATATTTTCATAGGCTTTGGAATACAGGTATAAGTCTGTTTGAGTAAGAACT
>CABJAV010000050.1 GCA_902363675.1 Lachnospiraceae bacterium
CGCTTTTAGATCGTAGAACCCAATGGCGGACCATTAGCCTGTAGGTAAGCAATCCACGTATAACAGAGTGGCCAACTGCCGGGGACTGTTAAACTAGGGCTCTTTTCCAATGCTGTCAGGAAAACAAATGTGACTGGGGTTAAGAAAAATTTCTTGAAATTAACTCTTGACAAAAGTCACTTCATAACAGAAAGGTGAACTTTTG
The DNA here is from genome assembly GCA_902363675.1 of Lachnospiraceae bacterium. Lineage (GTDB taxonomy): Bacteria > Bacillota > Clostridia > Lachnospirales > Lachnospiraceae > Roseburia. The sequence continues at coordinate 206 of CABJAV010000050.1, forward strand.
TGTGAAAAGTAAAATTTTTACAAAGATAATAGCTAGTGCAATGTCAGTTATGATGATTTTTTCGATGAGTGGAGTATCTGTAAAGGCAGCACAATTGCAGGAAAACAACGAATTGAAGACGGTTATGGTAGATATGAAAGATGTTGCAACAGGGGATGCTATAGTATATGCCAGTACGAGTACATCAACAAAGACATTGTCAAAGGATTATGCTACTTCAACAGGGCAGACAGGTGCAATCACTTCGATAGGACAGAATGTAGATTTCAGTAGTATTATTCCACAAGGATCAGTAATTGAAAGTATTACAATTTATTGTCCTACAGGTACTAGAGTAACGCAATCAAAATATACCACAATAAACAATTATTTGATTAGTAGTTATGAAACAGGAACAACAGCGACTGTATCTTTTAAGCAAACAAATAGCCCATCTTCAACAAGTAAAACTACAGCTTTTTCAGGAGAGGCAGCGAATGTTAAATTTTTAGTGAAAATTCAGGGAAAGATTATACAACAATATACAGGGATGGATGGATTTACTGTATTTGGTGGAAAGATGATAGTTACTTATCGCTAGTATGATTTAAGGAGACGAGTTAATGAGTATATCATTGTCAGGTATAGGAGCTATTGGAAAAGAGCAATTAATTTCCTCATGCAGTAACGGAGAACCGAATTGGTCTTATATTCCAACAAAGGGGGAAAGTTCAAAAACGCAGGCTGAATTTGTTAGTGAGATTAGAGAATTGGCACGACAAGCAGCTACGACAACAAATAAGACAGAATCCGAATATATTTCCAAACAGGTTCTTTGTTTACGAGCAGAATATCTATCAGATGTTGCACCTGATAGAAAACAATTATATGAACAGGCTAAAAATACAATGAAAAACCAAGGCAGTAATCAAAAATGTAAAGGATGTGGAGAATTAACATTATTGGATTTTTTGGAGAAAGCGGAAGGAAAAAATAGCGATTTTGCGGAAAAGCAGTTTGTGCTAGCGGGAGGAGGGACATTGAATTGCCCAATTTTAACTTCTGGTGGTTATGGTGCTGAAATTCAGTATCAGGGAGTAAAAGTATTATCTAATCTTGGAAACGGATGGGGTTATGAGATGACACCAGCGGAACTTGCAAAAAAAGATGAATTTTATTCTATTTATTGGAGTGAATATAATTCAGTAAAAGAAAATGGAAGTTCCGAATTGAGAGAGATGCCAGATTATTTGGATCAGGATAGACCGTCTTTTGAAGCTAGAGCATAAAATAAACTTTTCTTGACAAATACAAATCTTGATTCAAAGAGAGTTAGAGAATAAGAGAAAGGATGTATTAATATGAAAAAGTTTAAAATGTTATTAAGCGTAATGGCACTTGGAGTATTATTGATTACGAATGTTGTTCCAGTTAGTGCTGCTGAAAAGATTCAATCAACAAAAATAGAAAGTCTCAGTGAACTTGACTTAGATACATACACTCAGGAATTGATGGAAGCTGATGATGGAATACAATTATATGCACCGGCTCCAGCCTTAACACAATTTAAGTTACTGCTTATCAACTCTGAAAAAGCAGGGCAGGAGACTATTCAAAATTCTTCATCTTCAATGCAGGTAGGCTCACGTTTAGATCATGGTGGAACATGGTTTCAGGCAATAACGGCAGAAGTAGGGTATGCTAAAACCAGATACGCATATTTTAACGGTGTTAGAATGACATTGACAGCAACAGAGCCGATGTATCTTGACAGTGATAATATCGTAGATGGATATTATTGTCTTTGGACATATGAAGGAAGTGAATATGAAGCTGGAACATTTACAGCAAATTCCACTTCGGCAAATTCTCCGTGGAATACAATGAGTTTGAGATTTAATGTGTACTAAGGAGGATTTGCACTATGCAGATTAATTCTAATTATTCTATGAATGGTGTGCTGTATGAAACTAGACGTAAGCAGGATAATATCCCTCAATTTAGTACAGAATGTGTTGTTCAGGAAAATGAAAATATAAATCCGTATATGGAAGAAGTAGACTTTGATGAAAAAGCATTTGATATGATTGGATCGAACGCTCCACAGGATGTAAAGGATGCATGGATGGAAGCTGCTAAGGAAGTAAATGCAAATGGCTTGGGAATAAAGGGAAACGGAATGTTGAGCCATATATCGCAGATGATGGTACAAAGGCTGAATAAACAGATGAAAGGGGAAGACGATGTGGATAACATCGACATTTTGGGAAATACAACAGAATCTGCAATTCAGGCAACGAAACAGGCACTGTACGATTTAGATCACCCAAAGGAATATGTTCCGAAAAGTATAGAAGTTCAGCGAGCTTGTATGAAAGAAAGAGAATTTTATGTTGCGTTTCTGGAAAAATTAGAAAAGTTATAATTCATAAAACAAAAAAGATGCAGAGATGTATATTATCAACAATTATACATTTCTGCATCTTTTTATTTTGAGCATTCCAATAGTAATACGCTAAATCTTAAATAACTGTATATAAGGAAAATATGATATGATTATATTCAAATATGAAATTACAGGATCAGAGGTATACACAGTATGTACAGAGACACTATATTTCAATATGTAAAAAAACAATATGGAACAATTCCAGAATATCTGTGGAATGATTTACCAGATAGTGCAATACTTCGTAATGACAATGGAAAATGGTACGCAGTATTTATGAATTTGGAAGGCTTTAAAATCGGATTGGATACAAAAGATAGGGTTGATATTATGGTTGTAAAATGTAAGCCGGATATGATAAGTGTTATGACACACATGAAAGGCTTTCTGCCGGGATATCACATGGATAAAAGTAATTGGATCACAATTCTTCTGGATGGGACAGTCCAGGAGGCGAAGATATTAGATTTTCTTGATATGAGCTATGATTTGACGGACGGGGCAGATTGAGGAAAGTATGAAATAATATTTAAAAACGATAATATCCTCTTGTGAAGAAAGTTGCATAAAAGCTAAGTATATTTTCAATAAAGTTGTGAAGTTTATTTTTCATGGAAGTCTATCGCCTTTCGTTTTCCTATGACTATTACCATAATGATCTGCAAGATCTGTTTGTGGGACAACTGCATATTACATAGGGTAAAATCTGTGTGTGAAAAAGTTTGCATAAAAGCTAAGTAAGTTTTCAATAAAGTTGTGGAATTTGTTTCTCATGGAAGTTCATCTCCTTTCTGTTTACGCTGTCATTATAAAACACGAAGGGGGATATTACTTGCCAAAATAAAAAAATAAATAGACAAAAATTGCAACGGGCAGAAAGTGTGTAAATATTCTCTGTCCGTTGCAGTTTCTTATATATTTTTGCTATACCGATTGCTAATAATATTGCAACAGCGGATTTTATGATTCATTCCACGCTTATGAATGAACAGTATTCACATCAGATTGAAAATTTTAAAAACACTGTGGATGTCAGAGTAAAAGAAATGCAGTGATGGATATGATAAATAGCCAAAAAACGTCCGCAAATAGAATTTACAACAGAATATAAAGCAGATAAAGACGAATGGTATCAGATGTGCCATTCGTTTTTTTAATAAAAGCACAAATTAACCTACTTACGAGCATAAAATGATGTACGTTGGGTTGTTTTCTGGACTATGAGAATCAAAGTCCCATTGATATGATTAACATGGAAAAGAGGTGCAAAATCTTGGATACAGGAAGAAAAGATGCCAATATACAGATAGGAAAGAGACTAAGAGAGGCAAGACTGAATATGAATCTCGAAAAGTCAGAAATTGCGGATGTATTGGATGTTACAGTAGAACATTATCGAAAACTTGAAGCTGGTGTAACTGGAATATCTGTAGATAAAGTGCTGACACTCTATCATAAATATGGAATTGATCCTACATATCTGATAACAGGTGAGAGCAGTATGAAAGATTTTAATCTGGATTACTATGTTGCAAACAGCACAAAGGAGCAGAGAAATGAGTTCTTTGACCGTGTGCTGGCTTATTTATCTAAGTTGATTAGATAAATTGAAGTGCTTCCTACTTCCAAGCCCGAAAAGGAGGAAGTGTTATGCTTAATATTGCGGTCTGTGATGACAGCAGAACAGATGTAGAAATGCTGGAAAGTGCTTTTGATAAGTTAGCACAGTACCAGTTTTCTTATGAAGTGTATTTTACAGCGAAGGAGTTGCTGAAGCATGTTATAGATGATGGGGAAATGTATCATCTGTATATATTTGACATTGAAATGCCGGAGATGAATGGTTTTCAGCTTGCAAAAGAAATCCGGAAAATAGATGCCAAAGCATTGTTTGTATTCCTGACTGGATATACGCAGTATGTTATGGATGTTTTTGAGGTTATTACCTTTGACTATATTTCTAAACCGATTACAGTGGAAAAGCTGGAGTCCGTCCTTTTAAAAGCCATGCAGTATCTTCATATGATAAAGCGTGACTTTGTCTTTCAGTTCCGAAAAAATCAGTTTCGTATTAGCTGCGATGATATTGTGTATTTTGAGAAGAAAGGTCGTCAGGCAGTGATACATACGATCTCAGAAAATTTCAAGGCAAATATGACAACTGAAGAAATATGGAAACAGCTTGATGATAAGGTCTTTGCCCATATTCATGTATCATATATCATCAATCTTGGGCATATCAGGGCGATTGAGGGAGATGAAGTAGTGATGGACAATGAAGAAAGACTTCTGATTGCCCGTTCCCATAAGCAGAATTTAAAAGAAAAACATATGGAGTTTGTAAGGAGGATGGTTTAAGGATGGAATATGTGATACGCTTTGCCATCAGCCTGTTTGATCTGGCAGTGTTTATGTATTATTTTCATTCCAATAAGAAAATGAAACCAGTATCAAAGGTATGGATATGGGCTGGATTTACCATTGCTGCAATTATATGGACATTTGTCAGTAGCATAAAAAATCCGTATCTGAATCTTGCGACTCTTTTGATTGTGCTTATACTGTTATCATTTTATTATGAATCAGGAATGTGGACGAGAATTATAAATATTGTGACATTCATGGGTATTGGAATGCTGTTTGAACCTGTAGCCTTGCTGTTACTCCATGCTATGAATTTTCATATGGGAGAAAGTTATAAATATTATTTTGTAATGGTAATATGCAGCTTTGTTCGTGGAAATGTGATGTATATTCTGTCAAAATTGATTTCAAAGAAAGGGATGCAGATTGCTGATTTTCCGAAAGAAATTTTGGGTGTGCTTGTTATGGTATTTGCCTTTACGGTGTTGAACTGCTGCTTTGTTATTCTTTTGTCATTGGAAGCTGGCAGTGAAAAAAGCCTGCTTATGTGTGCCAGTATTGTAATTTCCATTGTCCTGACAGATTATTTTATGCTGTATATGATGGAACGTTTTAATTATCTTGTGCAAAAACAGTATGAGGATGCAATGTACAGGGAAGAAATGCACTATAAAGACATCTATTATGAAGAAGCAGAAAAACAGAATAAGGAAGTGCAGAAGTTAAAGCACGATATGAAACATAAATTGCATGAACTGTATCATCTGTTGGAAAATAGTGATGGGCATGAACTTTCAGAGAAAATCGGTGCGATGTGCATAGAATTTGAGCAGATAGATGAAAAGCAGTATTCTGATAATCCAATCGTAGATTCTGTGCTCCGCATTAAATTTGGCAGGGCAAAGGCAAGGGGGATAAAAGTAGAAACATCTATTCGTATTCCAAAGAAGATGCAGCTTGATCATGGGGATATAGGTGTATTGTATGGAAATCTTGTGGATAATGCGGTAGAAGCCTGTAGCAAGGTGCCGGAGGGACAGCGTTTTGTAAAGATTGAAAATAAGTACCAGTCGGGGATTTTGCTTCTTGTAATAACAAACAGCAAAACAGGAAAGAAAAATAAAAGCCTGAAAACAACCAAGAAAGATAATATCCGACATGGGCATGGTGTTCAGAGTGTCCGCAAAGTGGTAGAAAAATACAATGGAACGGTAAGTTTTACAGATAAAGGGGATATATTTGAGGTTTCAGCAATGCTCTATGGAATTGAAGTGAAGGAATAAATGCAAAGCGTTACACTTAAATGTCAATCTGTTACACTTTGCCGCATTTTCCTGTAAAGTATGATATAGTGCATTCATCAAATGCAAAGGAGGACATACATATATGTCAAAATTAAGAAGATTGATGAACCGACTCAGTCATGGAGCATTAAGCAGCGTGGCAGCACTTGCCCTTACGGTAACTGCAACAAATATGAACCGTTGCTGCTGGTTTATTTTCGGACAGGACAAGTTACCGGATAATGCGAAAAAACTTAGAAAATTTTAAGGTGGTAACAGGGTATGATTGCTAAATTTGCAAAGAAGATAAATGAAATATTGATACAAAAGGGGATTGTGCAAAAAGAGGATGCAGAACTGTACCAATATGGGATAGAAAATGGCATTGTTGTTGCAGGAAACCTTTTGGCTTCTGGAATATTTGGCATTGTGACGGGGAGACCGGGACTTGTTCTGGTCTTCCTGTTATTTTATGCCTCGTTGAGAAGCTATAGTGGGGGCAGCCACTGTAAGAGTAGAATCGGCTGTTTTTTGATATCAATGGCAATTTTATTTATTCCGGTTTATACATATGAGCCTGTAATGAAAAATGTTCCTAATGCCGTGATTTTATTGATCGGAGTTCTTGCCGTGGTAATTATTATTGTCCTTGCCCCAGTGGAAAGTATCAATAAACCGCTTGATGAGGAAGAAAGAAGGTATTATGCAAGGGTAACACATTGCATAACGGCATTGCAGGTATGTGTTCTTATCATTTTGTTTTGTCTGGATCTGCAAGATTATTTTTATGCTGGGTATGTAAGTATAGTCCTGGTAGCAGTATTTATGGTTATGGGAAAGATTGCAGTGAAACGATATGTGCAATAGAAAATCCTCTTAAAATGATATATTAAATTTGTGACTGCTTTTACATAAGATTGGCTAAGATGGGGAGAAATTTACGTTTTGTCGTATTTTGTGTTGAAAAAATCGTACTTCGTGCAAGATATATTGAAAAAAGTAGGAAAAATGATATGGTTATGGTGAAGTAGTAAAAAAGTTATCAATAGTATTTGTAATCGTCTGTATAATTGATTTTTTGACAGCAAAATCAACAATGAAAAATGTGCCGTCAAGATGATGGCACATTTTCTATATATATGATATTTATTTAGATAATATGCGGAGTGCTTTATATTTATTTAATGGAAAGATAAAAATTACCGATATAGTAGGAAGATAGGAAGAAGGTGAATAATATGCTGGAAATTGCTGTTTGTGATGACGATATAGCAGATCTTGAGTGTGCAGTGAATATGCTGCATAAGATTTTTACAAGTCAAAAGATTGCTTATCATATAGAGAAATTTATGTCTGCAAATCAAATGCTTGAAAATATCAGTCGTATTGATATCGGAATTTTAGATATTTCGATGGAAGAACTGAATGGTATTAAACTGGGGAGAAAATTGAAAGAAAAATTTCCAGATGTGAAATTAGTGTATATTACGAGTTATGAAGAATATTGTATGCAGGTCATTAACGAAGTTCATGCATTTTCATTTCTATGTAAACCACTGGAATATGATAAATTGGAATTGCAGATATTGGAACTTCTGAATCAACTGCCGGACGCCATAGTAGAAAAGAATTTTTATAAAGTGACTGATAGCAATGGAAAAGGGTATCTGTCGATCAAACTGAAACTGAGGGATATTTTATATTTTGAATACATAAAAAGATCCAGAAAAGTACTGATAGCATTGTCTGATATTACATATGAGTATGATTGTATCTTTGAAAAACTGGTTGAAGAACTGCAACCATATGATTTTGTTGTGAATTGTAGAGGAAATCTGGTTAATTTAAGGCATATTGAAAAAATAAAGGGCTTTATTATTTATATGGATAATGGAAAAGAACTTCAGATTGCACAAAGGAGAAGCAACGATTTTAGAGAAGAAGTAAATAAATTTTTGCAGAGAAATTCATAGGAGGAAAAATGAATACGATTTTACTGGTATTATGTAATGCACTTTCATGTTTTATAATAAGTACGATATTATTTCAGTTTATGAATGGAAAGTATAAAAAGAGTAGTCGAAATAGATATGTATATATTGTGATTGAGACTACCACAGTAATATTTACATTCTGTATAAATATGCTCAATCATTCCATATTAAATCTAGTAGTCTGGGGCGTTTTGACGGGGATTATAGTATATGTTCTGTATTATGAGGATATAGATAAACCCTTAAGACGTATTATTGAATGTGAAGCATTAGTATTTTGTATGTCTGTCTGTGAATCATTGGGAGTGATTCTTTTACAATGCATTTTGCAAGCCGCAGATATAAAAAATGTGAATGAAACGATGCTTTATTGCCTTGAGGTAACATTTTCAAAGGTGATACTTATTTTTTTGTATTACACATTCATAAACAGGTTTGTGAAAAAAAGTGATGTCCCTTATTCAAAGACACGGTACATCATGTATGGAATTATACTTCTATACAGTCTGATTAACATGAGTGTAATTGTAGAGAATTTTAAAAATGGAGAAGAAAATTATTTGTGTGCAGTCAACATGGGATGTATTGTTCTGGCAGATTTATACCTTTTATATTTTGTAAAAATGGCAGATGAAAAGAACTATTACGAAAAGCAGTTGATCGCATTAGAGCAGCAGGCAAAGGTACAATACGAATACTATTTGACCCAGGCAAAAAAGTATGATCAAACCATTCAGATATTACATGATGTAAATAAGCATATTAAAGCAATCGAAGGGTTATATGGTGCAGAGCAGGAAAAAACGGCAGGAGAATATGCAACAAAGATCAGAGAGTTGTTGAAGCCGCTTATTCCGGTTCAATACACAGAAAATCCAATATTAAACATTCTTCTTACCGATAAAGAATCCGTTATGAGGGAAAAAGGTATTTCAGTAACCATAAAGGTGGATAATGTGAATCTGAATTTCCTTGCACCAATCGACATTACAACTATTTTTGGAAATTTATTAGATAATGCGATTGAGGCAGCAGAGAAGCTGGAAGGAGAGAAATATATTTCGATTAAGATTGGCTCATACCATAAAATGATAGCTGCCAGCATCGAAAATAACTGCGGGGAGGTAAAGTGGAAAAATGGTTTTCCGGTATCAGCGAAAGGAAAAGGCGGTGGAATAGGACTGCTGAATGTTCAGAGCAGTGTAAAAAAATATGATGGAAATTTAATATTGAAAAGTGATGGAAATAAATTTATTGCTGAGTTATTCCTCAATTCATAAAAAGTCTTACTTCGTGCAAAAAAATCGTACTTGGTGCAGAAAAGGTAAAATATCAGAAGGAGTGTGTCGATATAAAAAAATAAAATGGATGATACATATAAAAAATTTAATGATGGGAGGTTTCGCTTATGTCAAGAATTACGGACTACGGTTTTTTATTTCAAACGACATTTGGAACATCAAAAACAAATTTAGTCAACAATATTCAGTTGTCCCAAATGAACAGCAGCTCTGTACAGAAACAATTAAAAGCAGCAGGGATTGACACAAACAGTAAAAAGTATAAAGCAGCATTGAGTGAGATGATGAAGAATGGAAACGGTGCAATGTTTACGAATGTTCAGGCAATTAAGAACCTGATGAGCCAGTATGACAAAAATGGAGACTGGATTGATCCGAATACCGGATTAACAGGACTTGCGGTAACGGATGAGAACAGAAACAGTTATAAACATATCATTTCTATTCCAGAGAGTAGCCGGGAAGAAATGTTTGAACTGGCAAAGAAAGAATTCTTAAATGAAAATGGTACTCTAAATGGTGATACTACCAAAAGGGAGAGTGTATATAACAATTTATACAGAAAAATGGATAAGGATGACCGCTTATCAGCAGGCTGGACAATGGAACAATATGAACATCAATACAGACAGGCATTTGCA
>CABJAV010000051.1 GCA_902363675.1 Lachnospiraceae bacterium
GGAGCTGGCATCTAAATTTTGGAGCATTTGATAAACGTAGATTGGAAAAGTTATAATTGCTCGGAAAATGGAAGATAACAACAATAAAGTGTAGAGTGTGCCTTTCACATAGGGACACTTGTTACAAGCAATATTGTAAATGATACAAGTGGAGATTAAGGCACAAATATGATAAAAACAAAAAATATTTCAGAAATGTTGACTTCTTTAATTGAGGAGTATCGTTTTAATAAAAATACTCTTTCAAAATATTTAGAAATAACTGAAGAAACAGTAGATTGAGTAGTAATGGGCAATGTGGAATGTTTGCCAGATGATGCTGCATTGCGTCTTAAAATACTTAGTAAAGTAGGATTTCTGTATTTTGGAGCGATTGAAGATAAGGATAGGCAATTAAGCGGTTTTTTGGAAGTGCTTGTTTCCTATCATGGCATATCCAAGCTAACGATAGAAAAAATGGCTGGTGTTGAGGAACAGGATATTGACAGGCTTTTAGCCAATCCACCAGAAAAAGTTGAAATCGAAGTAAAATATAAAATTGCTGTGACGGTTATGGAATTGCGATTTTGGCTAAAAGATTGTGAATCACCGATATAATCAGGATTTGTGAGTAGAGGGCACTTATGAAAAATAAAAGTATCAATCAAGTTTCCATAATAAATGGTGAAGATGGTCCCACAAGTGTTTTTATATTTGGAGAAGCTCAAAAGCAATCTCTAAAGATTAGAATCCGAAATGCTATCTATCAATCCAGACGAAAAAGGATAGAAAAGAGAATAGCGGCCAACCCGCATACCCTTGCGGAAGTGGTGCAATACGCAAAGGATCATTATGATTTAGTGGAAATCGATCCTGCCGCAACAAATTGGATAGAACGACAGAAAAATCTAAAAGCTAGTTTGATTATGCAGCATAAACCAGAACTTTTGGGCCAAAGGAAGGATATTCCAAAACCAGATTTTCATAATGAAGAATCTGTTAAAAATTTTTTGAATGAAATGGAAATTAGAAATAAATTGATTGACCAAATGCCTGATAATGTAATTCCCATGGATTTTCATTTATATGAAATAAAAATTGGTGAGGATTTAATGGAAATAGAGGTAGATTATACCTGGAATATATTTGGAATATCTTACTCTGGAAATAAGTCGGTCATAAAAAGGTTTAAGAAAATAGCCAGAGATTTATATTGTTATTATGGTGTCAGTGAGGAGGATATAAAGAACCGGACAAAAAGATATTCTTCACTGGTAACGGAATTGAGTTCATAATTCAGAATTTTAAATAGAAGTAGGATTTCTGTATTTTGGAGCGATTGAAGATAAGGATAAGCAATTAAGCGGTTTTTTGGAAGTGCTTGTTTCCTATCATGGCATATCCAAGCTAACGATAGCAAAAATGGCTGATGTTGAGGAACAGGATATTGACAGGCTTTTAGCCAATCCGCCAGAAAAAGTTGAAATCGAAGTAAAATATAAAATTGCTGTGACTGTTATGGAATTGCGATTTTGACTAAAGGATTGTGAGTTACCAATATAATCATGTGGTGCTTGGGAAACTGGTGGAATAACAGGAAATGTAATTAGAATAAAGAAAGATAGAAGGCGAGTAGCGGATTGGTGTCTGCTGCTCACTTTTCGTTTATGGGTATATGTCGCAATACGACTTTTGAAGTGTTGTATTGCAATCTGTTTTCGGGTATTTCTCGTTGGTATCATTACCATAAAAGCGAGGTGAATTCCATGAAAACAGAGAAGAAGGAAATCAATATACAGATTGGAAAAAGGTTGCAAACCGCCAGAGAAAACAGTGGATATACGCAGGAAGTTTTTGCAGAGACGCTGGATGTAGGGGTAGAGCATTATCGCAAAATCGAAAGTGGTGTCTATGGTTTACAGCCGGAGAAAATGCTGATCTTGTATGAGAAGTACAGGATTGAGCCGACTTATCTGGTTACGGGGGATACAAATCATAAGGTTGATATTGAACTGTTCCTTGCAAACTGTAGCAGGGAGGAACGGGATGCATTTATAGATCGTATGCTTGCGTATATGAGAAAGCTGATGACAGGCCGTTAAAGCAGCACAGTCTCCGGGATGTATATTTGATCAATATATTTTGAGAAGGAGACGATTTATGAGGGTAGCAATCTGCGATGATAATCAGCAGGACATTGAAAGGATCAGACGCTATACACTGCGTATGATCGACTATGCGGTGGAGTATGTGTTTTATACCAGACCGGAAGAATTATTGAGGGAATGTGCAGATGCGGAGCAAAAGCCGGATATGTACATTCTTGATATTGAGATGCCTGGAATGGACGGACTTGCGGTGGCAAAACAGATCCGTGAGACAGATTCCAAAGCATTGCTGGTGTTTCTTACCAGCTATACCAAATACATGCCAAGTGTATTTGAAGTTGTCACATTTGATTTTATTCCAAAACCAATCTCAGAAGAAAGGCTCCGTGTGCTGTTTGAGAAGGCAGGAACCTATCTGAATCTGACCAATCAGAGTTTTTCATTTAGTTACCGCAGGGTGCGGTACAGTCTGAAGTTTGACGAAATCCTGTATCTGGAAAAGCGGGGGCGTCAGGCGATTATCCACACAAAGAAAATGAAATATCAGTCCAACATGAATTTGAATGAAATATGGGAGAAACTGGATGAGCGCATGTTTGCCGCCGTTCATGGCTCTTTTATCGTTAATTTGAAACATGTTCATTCTGTATCCAGCGGCATGGTCATGCTTACAGACGGCACAGAGCTGGGAGTGACAAGAGGGTACCGGAAGGAGCTGACGGAAAAGCACATCGCATTTGTGCAGGGAGGAATGTGACATGGCATTATATGGGGTGAGGCTTGTCATAAATCTTTTTGACCTCTGCATTTACCGCAGGTATTTAGAGGAGTTCATCGGAAACAGAAAAACTTCCATGGAGTTTTCTGTTCTTCTGCTGATAGTGTGCGAGCTGATTGGAAGTGCGGTGAACCAGATGGGGATAAGCTGGCTGAATTTTGTGACGATGGTTGCGATTCTCTGTGTATATGTCTGCCAGTACGAGGCAGGGATTGTAAGCAGGCTGATTGCAGTTCTGCTGTATATGGGGATTATGGGTATTAGTGAACCGGCAGGTTATCTGTTTAGCAAAGTATTTATGGAACAGATAGTAGAGGATGATGTTGTTATCTATTATTTTTCTGCATTCCTAGTGGTGATATTCCGGCTTGCGATTGTGGAAGTCTTTTGCAGGCTGAAAGCGGGAAAGAATGTAAAGGTGTCGAGTATGCCAAAGGAAACCAGTTATGCGCTGGCACTTATTCCATTATGCAGCCTGATCAGTTGTTTTTTACTGATAGAAGTTGCAAAAGAATTAATCTCGGCACAGATGGTGGTGCTGTGCATGTGTATCATCTTTGTCATTATCATCACAAACTATATCATCTTTCTGATGATTGAAAAGTACACAACAGTGGAGGAAAAACAGTACGAAGAGGAAATGATCCAGAGGGAAATCTTATACCGGAACGAATACTATCAGGACATGGAACGTTATCAGGAACAGATACAGGACATCCGGCATGATATGAAGAACAGGCTGACGGGACTGCTCGCAGCGGCAGAACAGGGAAGTGCGGAACTGATCAAGGACAGACTGCAGGAAGTATTGGGAGATATCCGGCTGGCAGAAGAAATCATCTATTCTGCAAATCCGGTGGTGAATGCCATACTAAAAGTAAAAAGCATAAAGGCAAAAGAGAAAGAGATACCGATGCAGGTTACAACGCTGCTCCCCCAGAGAGTATCCGTGGATATCGGGGACATGGGTGTTCTGTATGGGAATCTTCTGGATAATGCGATAGAGGCGGCGATGGCAGTGGAACAGGAAAAACGGTATGTTCATGTGGAATCAAAGTTTCAGGAGGGCAGACTGCTTTTATCCATTAAGAACAGCAAGCCATCCGGGACAAGTTCCTATCAACAGACAAGCAAAAAAGATAAAATAAAACACGGCAGGGGAATCCGTTCGGTGCGGAAAGTGGCAGAAAAATATGGCGGGGAGCTTCTGTTAAAAGATCAGGGGGAACATTTTGAGGCAGTCCTTCTGCTCAACGGAGTTGCAAAACTGGAGTGAGACTGCAACTTATTACAGCAAACCTGCAACTTGTTACAGATAGATTGATTTCTGTACAGAAACTGTTAGAGTGAAAACATCAAAAAAAGGAGGGTTTTACTAAAAATGAAGAAAAGAAACTGGATGTACCGACTGAGCAGCAAATCCATGAGTGTGATGGCAGCACTGGCACTTATGGTGACAACCATGGCAACCAACCGTTCCTGCATGTGGTATTTCGGACAGGACAAGATGCCAGAAGATTCCAAAAAACTCAGAAGGTTTTAAATCATGACGAAATGGCTCAGCCACCGTATGGTTGAGCGGGGAATCATAAAAGAGGAGGAGCAGGAATTATACCAGTTTGGAATACGCAATGGTATGATCCTGCTTCTAAACGTTGTGACGGCACTGGTCATCGGCCTGCTTACAGAGCAACTGGCGGTTGTGGCAGTGTTTACCCTTTCTTTTATGGTTCTTCGCAGCTATACCGGTGGATATCACTCAGACAGCAGGATTTTCTGTTACCTTGGTTCCAATCTGGTGCTGCTGGTTCCGGTTTATACACAGGCTGTGTTTTACAAGACATCGCTGGCAAGGCTGCTGGCAGTATTGCTGGTGTCCGCAGGGATCATTTTTTTACTCAGCCCCATGCACAGCAAGAACCGGAAACTGGATAAAGAGGAACAAAAGCATTTTGGCAGAAAAGCAAGGCTGATCGCAGTCTTGGAACTGGCTGTGCTTGGCATTTTGTGGTATGCAGGCCAGATACCGTATGCTTACGCTGTTTATACGGGCATCTGCATCACGGCACTGTTCATGATCGTAGGAAAAGCACAGCTATGGATACAGTCGCATACCGAAAATGGATAGTCCTTTCCGAACAAACGGAAGGGACTTTTTTTCTGGAAAACAGGAGGGATGACAATCCAAGACGGTAACTTATTACAGGTACCGTAAGACTTATTACACATATATTGAAGCGCACTTTCTTTCCAAGTATAGTACCGCAAAAAGGCTTAGGAGAAGAAAGGCGTGGCATGTTTTGGGGAATTCATGCCGTACCGGATTGCAGGGGGCGGCAGAAAGGGAAAAGTTCATAAGGATAACATCCGGGTGCAGTTTTGCATGCTTTATTTTGCATGGGAACAGCACCTTTTTTTATTGTCTTTTTCCAGTGAAGTAAAACCCAGAGGTCCTCCAGATGTCCTTCATTTCAAAAAAATTACGAAATGGAGGACATTTGAATGTCAGAATGGATCAGGATCAGAGTAAAGGATTTTTATAAAGATGCAGTTGGAGAGCTGGAATACACCTATGTGACCAGAGAAGTCTACGAGGCACTTGCCGATACGTTCCGCAAAGAAGCCCACGCACAGGAAATGCGGGATATCAGACATACGACCAAGGACGGATATACAGAAGGAGAAACGGAAGATCTGGTGGAGCTGACCGGGGAATCGGTAGAGGATACGGTCATCCGGCAGATGGAAATAGAAACCCTGCAGAAAGCAATGCAGTCACTCACCCCGGTGCAGAGAGAGCGGCTGCATTTTTATTTTTTTGAGGGCATGACATACCGGCAGATTGCAGCGAAAGAAGGGGTTGGAGAGAAGAACATCCGGGAGAGCATAAACGGTGCGGTAAAGAAAATAAAAAAATTTTTTGATTAATACCCCCTCAAAACGTGTTTTTCTGTGAGTACCTTATGAGAGGAATTTTTTCTGGACAGATGGTCTCTTCCGGGAATCCTCTCATGTCTCGTGTGTGGATACGACACAGGCAGACAAAACGCACCTTGAAAAATGCCGGAGAGGAATACAGGACTCCGAGCGCAGGATGGAATCACGCCATATCCTGCCAGCCATATCCAGCAGTTCAGATACGTTAGCCGTTTCATGAGCCGTAACCGGGGCGCAGTGACACTCCTGCAGCAATCGGGCAGATGTTCTTTCTGCCAGCCATGCTGTGAAAAAGATCGCATCTAAGGAGCCGAGCGGGAAAGCCGGGGTACAGCCTGTCTGTGGTGGACAGGCGCGAAGAGGGGAATGGCCTATAATGATACACCTTGAGATTAGCCAGCACGCAGTGGTGGAGGTGAGATACCTGTGATGTCTGCCTGTCCGAGTGGCAGGGACCAAAGACAGTCTGGACTGACTGCCCATGAAATGCCGGCTTTGGGATTTTTTCTTCTCTGTTTTGGCGGCGTTTTGGTTCCGGGGAGTAGTGACGAATAGGGACAGACACTTTTTATTTATGAAGTGAAGGATTATGGCAGTAAGACTTAATTACAGAAACCATGCGGCGGAGGGGAACTTCCGCCGTATTCTTGTGGAGTTAAGAAAAGCTGAAAAATGGGGAATGGAGGAAAACAGGAGATGAAGAAAGAAGATACCGAAATGATGTTAAGGATTTTTGAAACGGAGAGGGCAGGATATGCCTATCTTTATCCGAGTGATGGAGGGGAGCGGAAAGAGGACTATATCTCGACCACGGCAGAAAATATCGCAAATTATATCGGCAGCCACATGTTTGAAGCCGAAAAGATCGTCATCACAGATATGTGTGACAGGCTGATATTAGATACCTGCGGCTATTTTATCAATAGCTGTCCCAATCAGGAATTCTGTAAGGAAATCCATCCGTTCTTAATCCCGATCCAGATGGGAGAAAAGGACGCGGGAGAGGTGCTTTCAGTCAGCAGGGATGTATCGGAACAGTATTTCCGGGAAGAAGATGAGGCTGCAACCATGGCTGAAATCGGGATGATGTAAAGGTGTTTCTTCTGGGCAAAAGTGTTTGGCTTGGGAGAATGAATTTAACGTTCTTAAATTGCGGGAGGAAAAAGGGAAAAGATGATGGAAGGCGGAGCGAATGAGGTGCGGTATAAGATTGCCGAATTTCTCTTAAAAAGGATGCATGAAGATAAGCTGTTAACCGAGGAAGAATGGGAAAAAATCCGGGTTTTGAATGTCAAGACTTTCTCCCCGGAATTAGCAAAAGTATATCTGTAATAACACTGGATATATAAAGGATTATGTGGTAGTGTATGTTGCTGACAGGGAGTGCAAACCCTTGAAAATACTGGGAAAGGAGAAAAAAGCATGGCAAAAAAAGTGACTGTCATAAAGGCAGCAAAAGCGCAGAAACATACACAGGAAGAACGCAGGCTGAAAGTGTGCGGATATGCCAGAGTCAGTACCGGCAGTCAGGCACAGGCAACTTCCTATACTGCACAGGTCGAGTACTATACGGAAAAGATCGAGAGCAACCCCCTGTGGGAGTTTGCAGGGGTGTATGCGGATGAAGGAATCAGCGGAACAAACGTAAAGCACAGGGATGAGTTCCAGATGATGATCGCAGACTGTGAGGATGGGAACATCGACCTGATCCTTACGAAATCCATCACAAGATTTGCAAGAAATACGGTGGAGTGCATCCAGACCATCCGAAAGCTGAAGGAGATTGGCGTTGGAATCTACTTTGAAAAAGAGAACATCAACACGCTGTCAGAAAAAAGCGAGCTGTTCATTACCATCCTGGCATCGGTGGCGCAGGGGGAATCAGAAAACATCTCAAGCAACAACCGCTGGGCGATACAGAAACGCTTTCAGGATGGAACCTATATCATATCCACACCAGCGTATGGCTATGGAAAAGATGAGGATGGAAATTTAGTCATCATAGAATCCGAGGCAGAAACCGTAAGGTGGATTTATGAATCCTACCTAAACGGCATGGGAGTGTATGTGATAGCAAAGGCACTGAACCAGAAAGGCATTCCGACAATCCGGGGTGCAGAAAAGTGGCAGGACGGGGTGATACAGGATATTCTGAAAAATCCGATTTATGAGGGAGATATGCTGCAGCAGAGAACCTATACAGAAACAAGGTTCCCATTTGTCCGCCGGGTAAACAACGGACAGAGAAACCAGTATCTCATCAAGGACAGCCATCCGCCAATCGTCACACATGAGGAGGCAGAAGCGGTGCGGAACCTGATGGCATACCGGGTGGATGTACTGCACATGAACAAGAGTGACTACACCAAAAGATACCTGTTTTCCGGCAGAATCATCTGTGGGGAATGCGGAAGAACCTTCCGGCGGCAGAAAATCTACATCGGGAAACCCTATGAGAAAATCATCTGGACGTGCAGCGGACATGTGGAGGATAAAGAGAGTTGTTGCATGAAAGCCATCCGGGAGGATGTACTGCACCGGGCTTTTACAGACATGTGGAACAAGCTGTACACCAATCAGGGAACGATATTAGAGCCGCTGTTAAAAGAGCTGACAGAACTTGTGGCAGCAAGGCAGGACAGTGAGGAAATCAGACAACTGGATAAGGAAATCAAAGATATAAGCGGGCAGAGCCAAATCCTAAACCAAGTCATGAGGAAAGGATATATGGACTCTGCTCTTTTTATGGAGAGCAGTAGCAAGCTTGGCTGGCAGCTGACGGAATGCAGAAGAAAAAAGACACTTTTGACCAGAAAGCTGCGGAGGACAAAAGAAATTGTACGGACCGAACAGCTTATCCAACTGATTGCAGAACAGGACGGATTAAGGGAGGAGTTTGACGAGCAACTGTTTAAAATGACAGCGGAGAAGATCGTGGTCTCCAAAGAACACGACATCACCTTCTGCCTATACAACGGACTGAAACTGACGGAGAGGGGAGGTGGACAGGATGCAGTGGCACATGCCAATCGGCTATAAAGTTGTGGATGGAAAAATCACCATCTGCGAAGAGCAAAGAAAGATTGTGGAACAGATATTTACAGACTATGACAGCGGAGTGGCGGCAGGCAGGATCGCCCAGAACCTGAAAGGGAGAAACATATGCAATGCAAAAGGGAAAGTGTCCTGGACCCATGCATCCATTGGCAGGATACTGGAAAACCCAAGCTACCTTGGCACAGAATACTATCCGCAGCTCATAGGAGAGGAACTGTTTGAGAGAGTCCAGCGCAGACGGGAAAAGGTGAGGGCAGAGCTTGGAAGGGCAGACCACCGGCCCGGCAGGGATGAAAGAATCCTTTTCGGAGGTGTCATCTGGTGTGCAGAATGCGGGGCAGTATGCAGCCATATCCAGCCGAACCACAAAAAAGAGCGTGGCGGCACTGCCAAGTGGAAGTGCAGGAACTATGTGACTGGCAGAGCAAAAAACTGCAGGAACAGTTTTATTACAGACGGGCAGGCAAAGCAGGTGTGTGTAGAAGCCATCAATGCAGTGATACGAAACAAAGGCCTGCTCCGGGTACAAAGGCAGGAGGAAAAGCTCAGCCCTCAGTACCGGGTTCTGGAGCGGAACCTGCAGCACATGAAAGAAGAGCAGGAACGCACAGAAACAGACCTGATGAAACTGCTCTATGAAAGGGCAGAGGAACGATACCGGACGCTGGAGGTCAGGGATGGGGAGTTCCGGACAGAGGAGATCAAAAACATCCTTGCAGGAAAAAAGGAACTGGAAACATTTGATGAAAACTTATATAGAAAAATAATCGCACGCATCTGGGTGCATGGTGGAAACATGGCAGAAGTAGAGCTTATCAATGGGAGCCGTGTCACAGCCGGATACAAGGATTAGGAGGGAGAGCAGATGGCAGAAACAGCAAAAAAGATCAGCATGATACCTGCCAAGGTGCAGTATGACCGGAATGTGAAACTGTCAGAGAAGAAAATGAAGGTCGCTGCCTACTGCCGTGTCAGTACGGAACTGGAAGAGCAGGACAGCAGCTATGAGGCACAGGTGGAGTATTATACCAGCAAGATATCCGAAAATGAAAACTGGAAAAATGCCGGCATCTATGCGGATGACGGAAAGAGCGGAACAAACACCAAAAAGAGGGCAGACTTTAATGCCATGATACAGTGTTGTTTTGCAAATTAAATGATGCTCCGGTTGTTACATTAAATGATGCTATTACTGTTTGAAATCGAATCATTTGTCAGATTATTTTCACCTGATTAAGCGGATTATATGAGTTTCAAAAATCCTCCCGTCAAACTATTTGAGGGAGGATCTGAATCAGTACTGTCCAAAGCTGCGCA
>CABJAV010000052.1 GCA_902363675.1 Lachnospiraceae bacterium
TAATCTGCTTAGTTATTTGAGGAGATGCTGTAAGAATGTTATTATAGCATGCGATTTTGAAGATGAGGTAAATAACATGATGTAAAAATTGGAAATATATATTTTTTAAATTATGTATCCACTTAAGGACGCCCACCACCACCTAAAAAATAAACTACGATCTTTAAACTGCACTATTTTCGACCCTAATATTTTTCTTATATTTTCTAAAAGTATCTTCTTTCACATTTCCCCAACAAGCCCTAAAAAGTCTATCATGGGTAAAACTCCTCGACTTCGCTCTTAAAATCGCACACAGGGGCAACACAGGCTCTCACAGGGGTAAGAGAAAGTTGTTTTGTCTGTCTAAAAATTGAATTTGCGCATTATTACCGTTTCTCTTCTGCATGGAAGATCTGGAGAAGTGACAGCCGGAAACATGCCAGCCCGAATTCTGCGCAGACCGAGAGTGCCTGTGCGGGAAGCCTTGGCATGGCCGTTTGCCTGTCACTTTTGTATTTTCTGTAAACAATAAAAAGCCGGACGTTGTGTAAACAGCGTCCGGCTTTTTGGCAGACAGAGTTATCCGAGTTCTTTGTGCTCTACGGAATCTTTCATATCTTCTGCAAGCATGTAAATATTCTCCAGAACTTTTTTACAGCCCTTCATATTGTCCACCGTGGAATCTGCCATACGCAGCCCTTCGGTGGAAGAGGCAGCCACTTCCTCACCGGTGGCGGAGAGGTGGGTAATATTATCGGAAATAACATTGGTGGCATCAAGGATTTTCTGGATATTTTCTTCTGCCGTATGGATGTCTTCCATCAGGTGTTCAACGGTTTCACCGACATTGCCGAATTTCTCCTGTGTATTTTCAATCAGTTTGTTCTGCTTTTCTACGGAAGCAACTGAGTTTTCGATACTTTCGTTGGCACGTTTTGTGTCATCATTTAATTTGTCGATAATTTCTGTAATGTTGGCAGAGGCATTTTTTGTCTGTTCGGAAAGCTGGCGGATTTCATCAGCCACCACAGCAAACCCTTTTCCGGCTTCCCCGGCACGCGCAGCCTCAATGGAAGCATTTAAGGCAAGCAGATTTGTCTGGTTGGAAATTTCAATAATGGATCCGACAAAGCTCTGGACATCCTCGACTTTTGCAGTCAGGCTCTGGATGACCTGTACCGTAATATTGCTGGCTTCTTCAACGTTCTGTGCCTGTTCCTTTAATTCCCGGACGACCTGTGCACCGGATTTTACGGTAGCATCTGTTTCATGTGCGGCTTTAATCATCTGGTGGATGCCGGCTTCTGCCGCATCGGTGTTGCCTTGGATATTGGAACACATAACCGCCTGTTTCTGGATGGCTTCGGCGGTGCTTTCGGTGCTGTCTGCAATTTCCTGAATAGAACTGTGGCTGACATCAATATTGTTTTCCAAACTGTCAAGAACAGTCATTGCTTCGCCAAAATGCTTGGAAATATTTTCGGCAACGAGAAGCATCTGATCATGGTTTTTCTTCTGCTTATCCGCAGCTTCTGTAATCTCAGTCATGTTTTCATTAAAGAAAAGTACAAGCATCCGTGTAATACTGATAGAAGCGTATGCAACAAGGAGCAGGACAAACAGTGCCAGCACCTTGTTGGTCAGTGCAGCAGATGCATGAGAGTCAAAATCGAGCATCAGACGGACGATATTTGCAAGCAGAAATACGCTGTTTATTATTTTCATAAGCCGTTCATCCAGATAAACCATGGCGGCAATAACGAGGGGAAACGCGTAAGCCCATGTCCCTTCCGTGGTATTTAGTAAAGCGACAGCTGCATAACCGACTATCATGGCGGTTGTCAGGATGATGGCACAGGTGTGCGTCTCCTTTCGGGTCAGATAGCCCAATACGGAAATGATAATCACGCCGACCGAAACCAGACACTGGATCACAATCCGGACAAAGTGGTCACCGTGGTTGGCCGCCAGTGCAGCAAGCATGGTCAGCGTGATATAGGCAAAGATAATGGTGACAGCGAGAAATACCCGCTTGTTGGCTCGTAAATACTGTTTTTCGTTCATGTAATGTTCTCCTTCTGCAAAATATGTAAAACCGTTAAATTGTATAATAATCATACCTCTAATAAATACCGTTTGTCAAAGGAAAACAGGACCACAATTGAAAAATGAAAAAAATGAACTGGTGATAAATGGGAATATGCAGTAAAATAGGAAAAAGAAAAGCTACAGGAAAATCATATGGGGAGATTACAGATGATGAAAGAATATATTATGGCACTGGATCAGGGAACGACAAGTTCCCGCTGTATCCTGTTTGATCATGCAGGAAAAATCGTCACGATGGCACAGAAAGAATTTACACAGATTTACCCGCAGCCGGGCTGGGTAGAGCAGAATCCGAGGGAAATCTGGTCCTCCCAGATGTCGGTTGCCATAGAGGCAATGGCGAATATCGGGGCATCATCCAAAAATATCCGTGCCATTGGCATCACAAACCAGCGCGAAACCACAATCGTCTGGGATAAAAAGACCGGGGAACCCGTATACAATGCGATCGTCTGGCAGTGCCGGCGCACGGCAGAACAGATTGACGAACTGAAAGAAAAAGGATATGGACCGATGCTGCAGAAGCGGACAGGTCTGGTGCCGGATGCTTATTTTTCCGCAAGCAAGATCGCATGGATTCTTGATCATGTGAAAGGCGCGCGTGAGGCGGCAGAAAAAGGGGAACTTTTGTTTGGTACGGTGGATACATGGCTGATCTGGAATCTGACCAAAGGAGCGGTGCATGTCACGGATTATACGAATGCGGCAAGAACCATGTTGTTTGACATACACAGATGCTGCTGGGATGAAGAGATATTAGAGCTGTTTCGCATTCCAAAAGAAATGCTGCCGGAAGTGCGGCCGTCGAGTGGTCTCTTCGGAGAGACACAGGAGCAGATTTTTGGCGGTAAAATTCCTGTGATGGGTGTGGCAGGAGACCAGCAGGCGGCATTGTTCGGACAGTGCTGTTTTGAAAAAGGGGATGTAAAAAATACCTATGGAACCGGTTGTTTTCTTTTGATGCATACCGGAAAGGAACCAATCATTTCCAGACATGGACTGCTTACAACCATTGCTGCGAGTACTGCAGGGGAAGTGGAATATGCACTTGAGGGAAGTGTTTTTGTGGCAGGGGCGGCCATCCAGTGGCTGAGGGACGGAATGCGTATGATCCGTACCGCTGGACAGTCCGAGGAATATGCAAAGAGAGTCCCGGATTCCAATGGTGTTTATATTGTTCCTGCGTTTGCCGGCATGGGGGCACCGTATTGGAATCCGTATGCGCGCGGAACGATTGTCGGGCTGACACGGGGATGTAAAAAGGAACATTTTATCCGTGCAACATTAGAGTCTATTGCCTATCAGGCGAAAGATGTCATTCACGCCATGGAAGAGGATGCCGGCGTGACGCTGAATGGTCTGCGCGTGGACGGAGGAGCCAGTGCAAATAACATGCTTGTACAGTTTCAGGCAGATATCATTGATGCGGCAGTGCTTCGACCGGAATGTATCGAGACAACAGCACTCGGAGCGGCATATCTGGCAGGACTTGCAGCAGGTTACTGGAAAGACAGGGATGAAATCCGGGAAAACTGGCAGCTGGGACGAAGGTTTGAACCGGTAATGGACTCTGGGGAGCGCAAAAAGCTGCTCAGGGGATGGCAGAGAGCCGTGCGGTGCGCACGGCTCTGGGCAGAAGATGAAAGGTGATTTTATTTTCGACACTTTTCAGTACAGATGTGAAATCTATAATTGAAGTGGTTCCTCGATACTGGACACAGACAAACCCACCTTATGAGGTTGATTTTCTGATTCAGAGAGAAAATGATATTTTTCCAATTGAGGTCAAATCAGAGGCTAATACAACAAGCAAAAGTCTGAAAAAATGCTGTAGGTTTTGAAAACCTACAGTATTTTTCTTTGATGGCTTTTGTTACAGACACTGAATTAACATCTGTCTTGTCACATGTAAAGATATGTGCTATACTACGAGACAATAACGCGTATATAAGTTATACAGAAAGAATGTGGAGAGTATGAAGACAGATGTATTAATCGTTGGAAGCGGATGTTCCGGTCTGTATTGTGCTTTACAGCTTCCAGAAGATAAGAAAATTACAATCATTACAAAATCTGATGTGGAGAGCAGCGATTCCTATCTTGCGCAGGGTGGAATCTGTATGCTGAAAAATGATGCGGATTATGACAGCTATTTTGAAGATACGATGAAGGCTGGTCATTATGAGAATGACCGTGAGTCGGTGGATATCATGATTCGTTCCTCACAAGACGTAATTCATGATTTGCTTGGATATGGTGTGGATTTTGCAAGAGACGAGAATGGTGCTTTGGCTTTTACCAGAGAGGGAGCACACTCGGACAAGCGTATCCTGTTTCATGAAGATATTACAGGGGAAGCAATTACAAGTAAACTGTATGAAGCGGTAAAAAAATTGCCGAATGTCACAATTTTTGAACATACAACGATGGTGGATATCGTAGAAGAGGACAACATTTGTTATGGTGCGGTTATCCGAAGAGAAGATGGAACATTAGAAACCGTAGAGGCGAATGAGACCGTCTGGGCATGTGGAGGCATCGGTGGTCTTTATCGTCATTCCACGAATTTCCGCCATCTGACCGGAGATGCACTTGCGCTTGCGCTGCATCACAAGGTTCGGTTGAAAAATATCAATTATGTACAAATTCATCCCACAACTTTTTTCTTAAGGGATGAGCAGGAACGCAGTTTCCTGATTTCTGAATCTGTACGAGGAGAAGGAGCAAAGTTGTATGATAAGAATATGAATCGCTTTGTTAACGAACTTCTTCCGAGAGACCTGCTCACAGAAGCAATCTATGAACAGATGGAAAAGGATCACACGGAGCATGTGTGGGAAGATTTGCGGACGATTCCGGAGGAAGAACTTCGCACGCATTTCCCAAATATCGTTGAGCATTGCCGGCAAATGGGGTATGATGTGACTAAGGAATGTATTCCGGTGGTTCCGGCACAACACTACTTTATGGGAGGTGTGTGGGTTGACTATATGAGCAAGACGTCCATGGACCGGCTGTATGCAGTTGGCGAGACGGCATGTAATGGTGTTCACGGAAGAAATCGTCTGGCAAGTAATTCCCTTCTCGAAAGCCTTGTATTTGCAAAGCGTGCCGCAAAGCAGATGAGCGGTGAACTTACGCAGAAGGCAAAGCAGAAACCGGAGCTTTTTGCGGCGGTTGATATGGCTGCATATGAAGATGACGAGAAGCTGGCAAAGATGTATCATAAAGAAGTCCGGGAAGCAATTGCGGAGGCGGACCGCAGGATGGAAGAGTCAAAGACCGCCTGAATATTGAGTGAAAGAAATAAAAGTGAGGAATGATATGTACGATCAGGTAACATTAAAATTAAACGTAGATCCACTTATTTTAAGTGCATTAAAAGAAGATATTACAAGCGAGGATGTATCCACAAACAGTGTGATGCCGCATCCACAGGCAGGAGAGGTTGATCTCATCTGTAAAGAGGATGGAATTATCTGCGGATTGCAGGTATTTGAGCGAGTATTTACATTGCTTGACGAGAAGACAGAGGTCGAGTTTTTTGTAAAAGATGGTGAAGAAGTGAAAAAAGGGCAGCTGATGGCAAAGGTACATGGAGACATCCGTACCCTTCTGTGCGGGGAGCGCACCGCACTCAATTACTTACAGCGTATGAGCGGTATTGCAACGTACACACACCAAGTAGCAGCTTTGCTGAAAGGCAGCAGGACAAAGCTTCTTGATACAAGAAAGACCACACCAAACAATCGTATTTTTGAAAAATATGCAGTACGTATCGGTGGAGGAAATAACCATCGTTATAATTTGTCAGACGGAGTGCTTTTGAAGGACAACCATATCGGAGCAGCAGGTGGTGTAAAGGAAGCCATCCAGGCAGCGAAAGAGTATGCGCCATTTGTACGTAAAATTGAAGTGGAAGTAGAAACACTGGATATGGTAAAGGAGGCTGTTGAGGCAGGCGCAGATATTATCATGCTGGATAATATGGATACCGATACCTTAAAAGAAGCCATTGCATATATTGATGGCAGAGCGGAGATTGAGGTGTCCGGCAATGTAACAAAAGAGAACATTACCAGATTGATCAATCTGGGTGTGGATTTTGTATCCAGTGGAGCATTGACCCACTCTGCACCGATTCTGGATATTTCATTGAAAAATCTGCATCCGGTACAGGTGTAGAGGTTACAGGATATGAATGGAGAAGCAAGAAGAGATGAAATTGTGCGGATGCTGACAGAGAGCAGCAGCCCGCTTGCCGGGGTGACACTGGCAAAACATTTTGATGTGAGCCGTCAGGTGATTGTGCAGGATATTGCGTTACTGAGGGCAAACGGTTTTGATATTTTCTCCACAAATCGAGGCTATCTGATGCAGGGGCAGACGGAGACAACCCGTGTATTTAAAGTGTATCATGCGGATGAAGATGTGGAGAAGGAACTTACCACCATTGTAGACTTAGGCGGAACTATTGTGGATGTATTTGTATATCATAAAGTATATGGCGTGCTTCGGGCAGATATGAATATCAAATCCCGCATGGACATCCGGCGTTACATGGAAGAAATTGCGACAGGAAAGTCGAGCCTTCTTAAGAATGTAACTTCAGGATATCATTATCATACGATCCGGGCAGAGAGTAAGGAAATACTGGATATCATTCAGGAGGAACTACAAAAAGCAGGATTTCTTGCAAAACTGCAGGATTATGAGCCGGTAGATTTCTGGAAGCAGGAGCAGGCATAAATTTGACACACATTATATAGAAATGATATACTTTTCTCGTTGTGAAAATGACATTCGCTTTAAAAACGGAAGGAATCGAGAAAAAAGGGGGGATACATCATGAGTGATGAATTTTTTAATCAGGATGGAACCGGAAATGTGACGGATCAGACATCAGATACAGGTGCGTATAATGCACCGGAAGCACAGGCGTACAATGCACCGGAGCCGGATGTGCAGCCAGAGACAGAAAGCGTACAGCAGGATACTGTTAATCAGAAAGCTGCATCGCAGGAAGAAACTGTCAATCAGAATTATGGAAGTTCTGACATGTACAATAGCCAGCAGAGATATGGCGATGCCAATATGTACGGACAGGATATGTATAACAGTCAGCAGCGATATGGAAATCAGACATATAACAACACGAATACCTACAGTGGTCAGAACGGATACAATAATACCAACGGGTATAATAACCAGCAGTACAATAATGGAAATGCTTATCAGCAGCCGGTATACGGGCAGGCAACACAGAAACAGAAGGGAGATTCCATCGGATTTGGTATTGCTTCTCTGATTCTTGGTATTGCCTCCATCTTTTTGTTTGCATGTTGCGTAAACTATATTCTTGCGATTCTTGCAATTATCTTTGGTATTGTGCAGATTGTTACCAATAAGAGAAAGGGACTCGCAATCGGAGGTATTGTGACAGCAGGAATTTCTATTGTGATTGCAACACTTATGTGGTTATTTGGATTTTCGCTTGCAGGACAATTAGAGGATCCGTCTTCACCATTGTACAAATATTACGAAGAGTACATGGATGAGTATACAAGCGAGTATGAAGATTATATGTAATATGAGATAAGGTTACTAGGAAGGATAACTTATGAGTGGATATTTGATTAAAGATACAACCAAAGAGGAACGCATTGCACTCATACGTTCCTGGCAGGAACCGGATGACTGTGTGGAAGGAAGCGGGATTGATCTGTTTGATATGTATGATGCATACATCAAAGGTGAGAAAGAAATTTCCCAGATCAACGCAGAATTTCAGGCCAGCTACGTCAAAAGTGAGGAAAGCATGGAACGACCGGAAGAAGAATACAGTTCCACATCCGGCGAGATTATGAAACTGAAACAAATGCTGGATGATGGCATTCTCACGGAAGATGAGTTTGCTGCAGCAAAGAAAAGAGTATTAGGATTATAAGAAAAAGATGAAATAAAGAGATCCCGCTTTTGAAAAAAAGCGGGATTTTTTAACGATTAAATGCCAATAGCTCAGGAACAACTGGTATTGTCCAGACGAACCGAATCCAAAATTGACATCAATTCATTTTCATAAGTATCCCACCAGCTTTCCGTGTCAATTGTCGAGGCAATCAGTGTATGATTCGTGTCACCGAAAATCACGAAACTCCAGATCGGGGATTTATCATAGTAACATACTTCTGCGCTTTTTCCGGAAAGGGTAACATATTTTGTTTCAAGCCCTGTTCCGCACAGACCAAAGGTAGAAGAATAGCCAATTTCCACATAGCCGCTTTTCGCATCGTCAGGACGAATCTGAATACCATAGTCGCATGTGGTTAGTTTCTCATCGTCTACATTTCGCATGATATAACTCCAGCCTTTTGGAAGAGACAGGCAGATGGTTCCACAAGGACCGGATTGAGTGATTTTCTCCAATGGATCATTTTGGCTTTCTGTGGAATCCAAAGTCTTTTCTATCGGTGGGTCTATCAGATCATTTTCTGTTTCCGGTGTATTGGATGCACCACAGGCGGTCAATAGAAGGCTGATGGTTAATAAAGCTGCAACATATAATTTTTTCATAAGCAAATCCTCCCTATATGATTTTTCTGTCATTTTTATAGTGTCATTTGCGGAGAATTTTGTTGCATGAAAAATCATCAGACTTGTATGTAAAATAAAATGTAAATGTCGGAAATTATTTTTGGGTGTTCTCAACGGATTCTGTAGAAGAAACTGTAGCGTTATCATTCTTTCCCGAACCAGAAGAAAAAGCAAATCCTACAATAATAGGCAGAACAAGTGCGCAGGCAATGGCACTGCCAATGTACACATTTTTTTTGGATGTTTTTCTGGAAATGACAGGGTGAAGTTTTTCATCTTCTGGAACCTGTTTTAATATACCATGTGCAAGAAGGTAAGACACATCTTCACGTTGGTAAGTACGTATTGCACGGTTGAAAGTTTCCACTGTGATTTCCGGTTTGTTAATTTCTTTTTTTCCCATAGAAAATTTTTCGCAGTACACAAAAAGTTCATACTCTTGTTTTCATCTGGTGCAGATATTATAATTATTTAATAAAAACTAAATATATGAGGAGATAGCGATGAGATTATTGATTAAGCAGAGAGTGTTTTCATGGACGGACACATATGATGTATATGATGAAAATGAAAATCGAAAGTATTTTGTAAAAACCGAAATGTTTCGTATGGGACATCAGATTCATGTGTACGATGCAGCAGGAAATGAAATCGGAATGATCAAGCAGAGAGTGTTTACTCTTTTGCCTTGCTTTGATATTGAGATTGGTGGCAGGGAGATGGGAAGCATCCAGAAGGAATTTACTTTTTTCAAACCACGGTATGAAATCGATTATAACGGATGGCGGTGTGAAGGTGATTTTATGAATTGGAATTATGATGTCTATGCGGCATGTAGTGTGGTCATCCATATCTCAAAAGAATTGTTCCACTGGGGAGATACTTATGTATTGGATATCATGAATCCACAGGATGAAATTCCGGCCCTTATGCTTGCCGTTGCGATTGATGCAGCCAACTGTTCGCAGGGAAATTAAAGTGGTGTGACAACTGTGTGACCGTTGTGTGTTATGCTAATTTTAGTTTATAAATATAGCTATATTGGGAGTGTAAATATTTAAAAAATTATTTTTAAATACAAGGAAAATTTCACACAATGAAACGAGACTTAAAATTAAATATGAGCCATTTAGATGCAATTTCCCGAAAGGTTCAAAGTTACATAGACGCGATGGAAGCTGTGGAACTGGCGGCAAGAAAATTTGAACAGACCATCAAAGACCAGGACAGTGATGCCTATAACAAGCTGAGTGAACAGTGGGAGACAAATGTATGGGAAAATGAAAAGATACTGAAGTACCGGCTGGGCGT
>CABJAV010000053.1 GCA_902363675.1 Lachnospiraceae bacterium
AAAACAGAATCTTATAAGTACAAGTCAGAAATAATCTCAGATGAGACAGCTTTTTATACAAATGAGAAGAAAGAGATAAGTGGTATCTGCAATCAGTTTTTAAATGGTAAAACAGATCAAAAATTATTTTGTAATGAAATGAAAGACCGTTTAAATGATTACTATGGAAGCAGGTATGAATTAAGAAATCAGTCAGAAGCTGTTGAAGGCAGAGTAAGTAATATGTTGAGTAAATTACAACATATGTATGCACTTTAGGATTATGATGGAAATATGCAATGGTTATTGCTGAGTGTCAAAATTCAAAAGATGATATCAGTATGGTGGTTTGCAAATAAAGTTACATATCATATTGATGCTGAGAGAAATCCAACAGGTAGCATAGTTGGAAGAACTTCAAATAATGAAGAAAGGAGTTACCATAAAATGGAGGTATCAAATAATTATAGCACAGCAAAATTATGGGGCACTTCGGATAAAAAAGTTTCTAAATCTTCTGAAAAAAACAAATGGAAATTAACGGATTCTTTAAAAGAGAAAATTGTTGAACTGGCAAAAAAAGATGCACAGGACAACGTATATATGGGAAATGCGTTTATGAATTTGCGTAAGATGGAAGTAAGCAAAGTGGCACCGAACAGGGCAGCCTTAATTGGAAAATTTAATCAATCAATGAATTCCGGCAATATGTCCGCAATGAAAGAAGTTGAAAAAGCTGATAAAAAATGGCTCTGTATTTTGTTCGGGATACCATATGAGGCAGAGTTTCAGGGAGAGGGAACAGGATCAGCAGCTCATGTATATAACGAATGTGGTGAAGAAGTTCTGACATATACAGAGGGAGTAGGCTGGCAAGAAAAGGAAACAAAAGCAGAGTCACAGGTACATTCGGCGTTAAAATCGACGTATTATGAGGCTTTTTGTGATGCAAGAAAAGCATTAAACAGTGAACAAAGAACTGGTGGTATGAATGAAAATATAATGTCACAAGACAATTTTGATATGAAAGCGTAAAGAGCGTGCGATTAAAATAATGGTTTATAAATAGGAGTGTTGTAAATCAGCAGATATCAAATCTGTTTTCAAAGAATGGTACTTTTATTGCAGAGGATGGTACAGATTTACTGGCATTGTTTAAGGAAAAATACTATTCTGATGATCACAGTGATTGGACTTATTATAATTCAGATTATTACTATCAATGCAATGACACCAATGCGGCATTGAGAGAATCTGCCTGGAAAATGACGGAAAAATGGGAATTGGGCGGGATTGACTGTGATGAAATCGAAGCAAATTCCAGCCTTACGTTAGACGGTGGTTTTGATTTTAACAGTATATGGAATTCGGATTTCAGAAATCAGGTCGGAAGGCGAAATCCGTAATGTATGGGATTTAATGGAAGATTATTATTCGGATACTAAAGACAATTCTAAAGTCAAAAATTTCCTGAGTAATATGTCTGTATTTACACGATGGTATTCGTATGAAACAGGAATCAATGACAGATTCGGTGATTATTGAGATAGTGAAAGATTAGGATAATCCGATATATATAAGGAGGTTTGTGATATTATGAATATATTTTTTAACAGCCGAATAAATGCTAATCAGTCATTGCTTAATGTTCTGTTTGGTCAACAACAAAAAGCGGCAAGCAGTCAAAACACTGGTTGTAGAGGCACAAGAGATACTTTAACGATAAGTGCATCAGGAAAGGAAAAACTGACAAAAAGTACAAGTGGAAGAACACATAATACAAGTATTGATAGCAGCATTGATTTAAAGTCCTATATAGCTTCAGCAAAAAAAACGAATCAAGAGATCATTGAGAATGCAGGAACACAGATTAATGCGAAAACAAGTGAATATATGAGTACAGGTAAAGCATTTAGGGCAGCATTAACGGAAAAGTATTCTAAGCTTGCTGCAGAAGCAAAAACACATTCTAACCCTGAAAATTATATTCATTCCAAGTATTTTGATAAGAGTTCAGAGTATTACGAGACTAATTTGACTGATACAGAACGTAGGATTGCATATAATTATGAGATGCAGATGTGCCGGACAGGAAAAATAAATGGTGTAAATTATCAGGATTCTTTGTTCAGGGGAATTGAAGTGGACGGCGACAGTGTAGATTCGGATAAAATCCAATTTGAAAGAGCATTGGTAAATTCGCAGATTTCAAATATTTTAAAGCAGGCTGGTGTAGATACATCTTCTATTACGAAAGATTGTACTTTTACTGTCGATCCATACAGTTACGAGATAACGGTAGATGGCGTGGATGAAGAAACAAAGGTGTTGATGCAGAATGCTTTAAATGTAGGTAATAATGGGAAAAATCTCTATAAGCATATCTATTATTGCTCAACACAAGATGGCTGTGAGAGTTCTCAAGTAACAGAGGAATCAAAGATGAAATACGAAGCATATCATCAGGTTTATAGTTATACAGGATATGGATTAGACAAACTTGAGGAAAAAAATGGGACATATTATACGGAGTCGGGAGAGAATATATTAGACTTAGTGGATAGTACAGTTGAAAGTTCCGGAAAAGTTCCGAAAGAGTTTAATCAGCAAATGAAGAATTGGATACATGACCTGGTTTCAACTATGTCAACTAAAGGATGGAACAATGTGCCGGATATGACTTTAAGCATTTTATATGGAAAGAGTGGTTTAAAGGACATGAATCAGTTGATCACATATCAATATGAAGCTGATAGTACAAACAGGCAATGGTATTCTGTACTTTAGAAATATAATATTTTTGAAAAAATATAGGGAAGTGTGTCAAGTATAGTAATATAGTTTTTTAGATAAAATAGAGGTGACGATAAGATGGGACACTATGTACATTATATAGGTGGCGGAATAGTAGATAGTAAAATATATGAGACAGGAAATGCAGCAAAAAGTTTTAAATCGCCGATGAAAGAATTAAATGAGCAAACGGTGTTAATAGAAAATGCCAAAACAAATAAGAATGATAGTTATCATCAGCATACGAAATACGATGATCAGGTAGATCGCTATTACAGTACATATGATATAGGAACATTGTTGCATAATAATGAAAGTTATTTAGAGGGAACAATCGATTCAAAATATGATGTAGATTACTATTCTTTTTCTTATCCGCAAAAAAGTTTTTACTCTAAAATGGGTATATCTTCAGAGATAACGATTTCATTGGAAAGCAAGAATAGTCAGGCATATAATTTAGTATTGTACGATTTATATGGCAATCAGATTGGAATAGCGACAGATGATGGACATGGTAATAAACAGCTTACGGTACCTAATTGGGACTGCGTTACATCAGATTATGTGATCAGAGTAGAAAATTCCAATATGACATCGGATTCCGGGGAAGGTTCCTATAGAATAAAAATTACGGAAACGAAAAACAGGGATACTTCAAGTAGTAATGTGCAGCACTCACAAGAAATAGCAAATGCAGATAATTCAGAAGAAAAAAATGCAATAAAGCAGAAATATGAAAAAACATATCAAAGCGAAATTGACAAATTACATCAGATGCAATTTGAAGCGTTGCCGGAAGATGAAAAATATTCGGGAACGGATAGTGTAGAAGAATTATTAAATAAGATGAAAAAGGGGGAGCAGTTAAGTGTGTCGGAAATGGCATATGTGAAAATATTTGCCAATTTATCTGATTATGAGAGAGCAGAGAAGTCGAATTATATAAAAAACGATTTTTATGCAGAAATAGAAAGAATAGCAAATGAAAAAGGAATTGAACTGCCAGATACATCATGGAAAATTGAAATAGATGTATCTGGAACTATTACGATTAACGGGGACATTACAGAAGAAAACAAAGAACAGATAAAAAATATGATATCGGAAAATTTTGCTGATGATATGTGGGAAAAATATATTCAGACAGCAGATATTTCTAACACACAATATAGATTAGTAAATGCTTACTATGAAGTGGAACAGTTCATTCAGAAAGCAACAAATGGACAGTATTCATTTGACGATATAAACGTAGATGACAATGGGAAGATTACCGGACTTCCAGAGAAAATGTGTAAAATAATGAACTCCCAGGAAGCCAATGCGAAATATGAGGAAATACGAGATAATATCTATATGCTGACGGATTATAAAAATCAATATGGATTGGAGGATATTCTTGCATTTAAGGCAGGGTATAATATTTCGGACTCTGAGGTAAGTACTGTGGGTACATCTGGCAATAATAGTGTTATGGATAATGCAGGATACTATAAAAATATGAAAACTATAATATAATGATAGAACCTAATAGAAATGGCGGGTTTAAAAGACATGAATCAGTTGATTACATATCAGTATGAAGCTGATAGTATGGACAGACAATGGTATTCTATACTGTAGCAATATAATTTGGGGGGAAAATATAGGAAATGTGCCGTCAAGATGATGGCACATTTTCTATATATATGATATTTATTTAGAGCCTATTTAGATAATATGCAGAGTACTTTATATTTATTTAATGGAAAAATAAAAATTACCGATATAGTAGGAAGATAGGAAGAAGGTGAGTAATATGCTGGAAATTGCTGTTTGTGATGACGATATAGCAGATCTTGAGTGTGCAGTGAATATGCTGCATAAGATTTTTACAAGTCAAAAGATTGCTTATCATATAGAGAAATTTATGTCTGCAAATCAAATGCTTGAAAATATCAGTCGTATTGATATCGGAATTTTAGATATTTCGATGGAAGAACTGAATGGTATTAAACTGGGGAGAAAATTGAAAGAAAAATTTCCAGATGTGAAATTAGTGTATATTACGAGTTATGAAGAATATTGTATGCAGGTCATTAACGAAGTTCATGCATTTTCATTTCTATGTAAACCATTGGAATATGATAAATTGGAAATGCAGATGTTGGAACTACTGGATCAACTGCCGGATACCGGAGCAGAAAAGGATTTTTATAAAGTGACGGACAGCAATGGGAAAGAGTATCTGTCAATCAAATTGAAACTCAGGGACATTTTATATTTTGAATACATAAAAAGATCAAGAAAAGTACTGATAGCGTTGTCTGATATCACATATGAGTATGACTGCATTTTTGAAAAACTGGTTGAAGAACTGCAGCCCTATGATTTTGTTGTGAATTGCAGGGGAAATCTGGTTAATTTAAGGCATATTGAAAAAATAAAAGGCTTTACCATTTATATGGATAATGGAAAAGAACTCCAGATTGCGCAAAAGAGAAGCAGCGATTTTAGAGAAGAAGTAAATAAATTTTTGCAGAAAAATTCATAGGAGAAACGATGAATACGATTTTACTGATATTATGTAATGCTCTTTCCTGTTTTATCATAAGTAACATACTGTTCCAGTTTATGAATGGAAAGTATAAAAGGAGCAGTCAAAATAGATATGCATATATTGTAATCGAGGCTGTCACAGTGATTTTTACAACCTGTATCAATATGCTCAATCATTCCATATTAAATTTGGTGGTCTGGGGCGTGTTGACGGGGATAATAGCATATGCTCTGTATTATGAGGATATGGATAAACCGTTAAGACGTATCATTGAATGTGAGGCATTGGTATTTTGCATGTCTGTCTGTGAATCATTAGGAGTGATTCTTTTACAATGTATTTTGCAGGCAGCAGATATAAAAAATGTGAATGAAACGATGCTTTACTGCCTTGAGGTAACATTTTCAAAAGTAATACTTATTTTTTTGTATTATACATTCATAAACAGGTTTGTGAAAAAGAGCGATATTCCTTATGCAAAGACAAGGTACATCATGTATGGAATTATACTCCTATACAATCTGATTAACATGGGTGTAATTGTAGAGAATTTTAAAAATGGAGAAGAAAATTATTTATGTGCAGTCAATATGGGGTGTATTGTTCTGGCAGATCTATACCTTTTATATTTTGTTAAAATGGCAGATGAAAAGAACTATTATGAAAAGCAGCTCATCGCTTTAGAGCAACAGGCAAAGGTACAATACGAATACTATTTGACGCAGACAAAAAAATATGATCAAACCGTCCACATATTACATGATGTAAATAAGCATATTAAAGCAATCGAAGGATTATATGGTGCAGAGCAGGGGAATACGGCAGGAGAATATGCAGCGGAAATCAGAGAACTGTTAAAGCCGCTCATTCCGGTTCAATACACAGAAAATCCGATCTTGAACATTCTTCTTACCGATAAAGAATCCGTTATGAGGGAAAAAGGTATTTCAGTAACCATAAAGGTGGATAATGTGAATCTGAATTTCCTTGCACCAATCGACATTACAACTATTTTTGGAAATTTATTAGATAATGCGATTGAGGCTGCAGAGAAGCTTGAAGGCGGGAAATATATTTCGATTAAGATTGGCTCATACCATAAAATGATAGCTGCCAGCATCGAAAATAACTGCGGGGAGGTAAAGTGGAAAAATGGTTTTCCGGTATCAGCGAAAGGAAAAGGCGGTGGAATAGGACTGCTGAATGTTCAGAGCAGTGTAAAAAAATATGATGGAAATTTAATATTGAAAAGTGATGGAAATAAATTTATTGCTGAGTTATTCCTCAATTCATAAAAAGTCTTACTTCGTGCAAAAAAATCGTACTTGGTGCAGAAAAGGTAAAATATTAGAAGTGGGTTGTCGATAGAAAAAGAAAAATAAAGCGGATGACAGATATAAAAAATTTAATGATAGGAGGCTTCGATTATGTCAAGAATTACGGACTACGGTTTTTTATTTCAAACGACATTTGGAACATCAAAAACAAATTTAGTCAACAATATTCAGTTGTCCCAAATGAACAGCAGTTCTGTACAGAAACAATTAAAAGCAGCAGGGATCGACACAAACAGTAAAAAGTATAAAGCAGCACTGAGTGAGATGATGAAGAATGGAAACGGTGCAATGTTTACAAATGTTCAGGCAATTAAGAACCTGATGAGCCAGTATGACAAAAACGGAGACTGGATTGATCCGAATACTGGATTAACAGGACTTGCGGTAACGGATGAGAACAGAAACAGTTATAAACATATCATTTCTATTCCAGAGAGCAGCCGGGAAGAAATGTTTGAACTGGCAAAGAAAGAATTCTTAAATGAAAATGGTACTTTAAATGGTGATACTACCAAAAGGGAGAGTGTATATAACAATTTATACAGAAAAATGGATAAGGATGACCGCTTATCAGCAGGCTGGACAATGGAACAATATGAACATCAATACAGACAGGCATTTGCAGAAGCTGCAAAAGTCGCAGATCCTACATGGAGAGCTGGTAAACCAATACCGGCTGGCGCATTGGATGGTATTACAAGGGAGTCGGCGGAAAGTGGCAGGAAGTCAGTAGATATAAAGTTATAGATAGATTTATTTGTGAGCCACGAGGTGAAACTAAGATAATGGGTTTTAAGGAGGAAAAATAGGATATGAAAATATCTAATTACATGAATAATACGAATTCAATAATGGAAAAAAATACTGATAAAGTACAGAAAGGAAATAGTCAGACAAACGAAAAACATACAGTGGGGCAATCAGTGAAGCTTTCGATTTCTAATGAGGGATTGGAGTATTATCGTAATCGTATACAGCAGAGTGGACAGGAAAAATATGATGATGTGGTTCAAAGAAAGGAACTGTTAGCGAGTAAAAAAATCAGTGATATTGATTATAGTTATGAAATTCAAAAGAAGGCAGCACAGCAGAATCAAAATGTTGATACAGGAAAAAGTGCCTTAAATATTACTGACAAGGCAAATAATTATGTTAAAGCATACGCAGAATTATATGATGAAATTGTGAAGGGCTATGAAAATGGAACCAGAGAAATATATGTAGCTGATGAAAATGGACCTCGTAAGCTTACAAAGGATGAAGAGTTAAGCAATTTAGATGCTGCATATAAAAAAACAGTGGATGACTTTGTGACAATGGAGACAACCAATCAGCATGCCCGTGGAATTATTGGTGAAGAAATGAATAAAATTTCAAAAATTACCACAAGGTCAACTTTGGCATCGGCTTACATTGAGGAGCAAAAAACCAGGGGAAAGGACGAAATCCCAGAAAATTTAACTGAGAAAATGTATGGTGCAATTACCTCATTTAAGGAGAAATATACAATGATTCAGCCTAATAGAGAGCAGTTATTGATGAGTATTAAGATTTGATGATGTTAGTACTATGATTTACAAATAAAAATAGTAATTACATATCATATTGAGGCTGAGAGAAATTAAATATCCAAGTCGTTCAATATAATAGAAATTATTTTAAGTTTCAATAACAGGGAGGTAGGATTATGGCAATTACAGGTATCAATAACAGCAGTTGCGCATCGTATTATGCTTCAAATTACAAGAATACTGTTAAAAAAACAGATAGTGAAAAGGATAGTACAAATACAAAAGACGGCAACGTGACAACAAGTACAGTTGAATTAAAAACATCACGTCCCGGTGTGACAAAAACAGAGCAGATTAAGACGGGGTATAGCAATGTAAATGATTATTCAAAATACTTGCAAGGAAAATACCATTATATGAATACGGGAACGACTTCAATGCAAGGGGTTCCGACAACAGTATCCGTTTCAAGTGCATTTTTACAGAAGTGTATGAATGATCCAGAAAAAGCAAAGTATCTGGAGGAAAACTTAGCAGCCATTCCAGATTGTGCAAAAAGTGCGGTGAATGGATGTTTGGGCACTTTGACAAATCTGAGTTATATGATTGATGCAAACGGAAATATTTCGGTGGCAATATCTGGTACAAATGATCCAGATGGGAAAATAGCGAAAGAGAATGCTGAACGAAAAGCAAAAGAGAACAGAGAAAAAGAGGAAAAAGTAAAAGAGAAAAGAGCTGCTAAAAAAGCAGAGGAAGAAAAAGCTGCAAAGAAACGTGCAGAAAAATCGGCAGAAGGAAAAGAAACGGGTGATTATACCTTATCCGTAACTGGTAATGATGTAAAAAGTATGACACAGAGCCTTGTAGCAGAATCTGTGAGTATTTCTGCACCTGATAGATCAAGTTTTGATATTAAGGCATAAGAGGATTCGATAAAAGGAAAATATCAAATTGGTGCATTGGATGGCATCACCAGAGAGTAGAGTGGCAGAAAGTCAGTAGATATAAATCGTTTTATTGGTTCATTGAGCAATGACAGTGATGTAGATTACCTGAAAATAGATGCAGGTTCTTTGACATCGAGCAAGATAGATAAAGAAGTATAGAAAGTGTGGACTAACTTAAGGAGGTTGCTATGAAAGTTCAAGGAAATAGGTATATTAATAATCCAGAGATGATAAAAAATAAGGTTGAGAAGAAAACAACTGTTCCTCAGAATATTATTTCGGAGGATGATGTGAAAATCAGTGATTC
>CABJAV010000054.1 GCA_902363675.1 Lachnospiraceae bacterium
CCACGCTTTTAGATCGTAGAACCCAATGGCGGACCATTAGCCTGTAGGTAAGCAATCCACGTATAACAGAGTGGCCAACTGCCGGGGACTGTTAAACTAGGGCTCTTTTCCAATGCTGTCAGGAAAACAAATGTGACTGGGGTTAAGAAAAATTTCTTGAAATTAACTCTTGACAAAAGTCACTTCATAACAGAAAGGGGTAAACTGGGACAATGTTGATAAAGTGACTTTTTCGGTCCTCAATCCGGATGTGGCGCGCGTTAGCTCAAATGGCAGGATCACGGGTCTGAAGCCCGGAAAGACAGTTGTAAAGGCGGTTGTCAGACTGGAAAACGGTCAGTCAAAGGTCATAAGAATGACCGTAACCGTAAATAAGAAGAAGTAATAGCTGTTGGAAATACGTTACTGGAATGAGGCACGAGTGAACAGTAATGGGATGACGGAATCTGGCTGACAAACACCCCCTGGGGCTTGTGGTTTTTCTGTTCTATGGTAAAGTAGGTACAGAAAAAAACTAAGTCTCAGGGGGAATTTTTATGCACATGGCAGATGCGCTGGTCACTCCGGCTGTGGCAGGTACGGCTGAACTGGAAGCAGACGGAGATGCGTATGAGACAGCGGCAGCTGTATATCAAAAATTTTGGAGATCTGGTAAACACAGCGGCCCCTATACATGTGAAACAGGACTCACTGGTACACAATGTGCTTGCCAAATTTGTCATCATGCCGGGTGAAAAGGAAGAGTACACAGCAAGAGGTTCCGTGCTTATGGGCGGTGTGAAGCTGCACCAGAGCTTTGCTGCAACCGGATGTAGTGACAAGACCAGATATTTTCAGGATTTTGGGTCTAGGATTTACTTTATGGAGAAACACGAGGAAAAAAATTCAGACTAGATGTCAATGTTAAAACAGTGCATTATCTCACCAAGAGCGTGGTCAAAAAGATGGAAAAGCAGTATGGCGGTTATATCCTAAATGTGGCAAGCTCAGCAGGAATGCTTCCGGCAGGACCATTTATGACGACCTATTACGCTACAAAGGCGTATGTAGCCAGCTTTACAAGAGCAGTAGAGAGGAATGTCTGACTTGACAAATAAACGACCGTTTACTATAATTGGAATGTAAACGGTCGTTTATTTTATGGAACAGGAGGTTTGGGTATGTCAAAAACTACAAAGGAAGATATATTGATTGTTGCATTACATTTATTTGCGAGAGATGGATATGAAGCAGTTTCTGTCAGTCAGATTGCGGGTGAGCTTGGCATGACAAAAGGTGCATTGTATAGGCATTATGAGAGTAAGAGAGATATTTTTGAACATATTGTAAAAAGGATGGAGCAGGGGGATGGCGAACAGGCAGAATCACATGATATGCCTGCTGATAAAAAGGAAAATGAACCTGAACAGTATGAAGAGATTTCTGCGGACAATTTCATGGAATACAGTAAATCTATGTTTTCGTATTGGACAGAAAATGATTTTGCATCGTCATTTCGAAAGATGCTTACGTTAGAGCAGTTTCGGAATGAGGAGATGCAGGCATTGTATCAGCAGTATCTTGTGTCCGGTCCGGCAGGATATGTGAAGAATTTATTCAAGAGCATGGGTGTTGTGGAGGCAGATAAAAAAGCAACCATGTTTTATTCCATCATGTTTTTCTACTATAGTCTGTATGATGGAGCAAAGGATAAAAAAAGGATAAAAGAGCAGTTTGAAAAAAGTATTAGCGGTCTTATATAGGGAACGCATTAGAGAGAAGGGAGAATTATGCGATTAGAACAATGGGGAGCTGGCAAGGAACATTATCGTATGGGATGCAGGAGAAAAGGGACTTACATTATCTGCTTTTGAATGGGAGAAGGATAGAAAAACGCTGATATATGGGCAGGTAGACTATATGTATGGAGAAGCACTTTATAAGCCTGAAATGAAAGAAGGAAATCCTATAAGGTTATATAGTTTGGATGAAATCACGGAGATATTCTGTAAATTAGGACTTCGTATTTGTAACAGCTTTGCTGATTTCAGTGGAAAGCCGAGTTCTGATAATGATATTCAATTGATGGTTTATTCCATACGGGAATAAATCTTCATCAAATCTTTATTTTTTTCTGTTAGGTTATATTTCAGTAAGAAATGAAATATAGAAGGAAGGATAGTAAAGATGGAAATGATGTTACAGACACAAAATCTATGTAAATATTTTAGAAAACAGAAAGCGGTAAATAATGTTTCACTTAATATCGAAAAGGGACAGATTTATGGACTGCTTGGACCGAATGGCGCTGGTAAATCTACCACATTGAAAATGCTGACCGGTATGATGAAACCCACTGCAGGAAAGATTTACTTTGATGGAAAACTTTGGGATAGGAAAGATTTATCAAAAATAGGAGCGTTAATTGAAAATCCGCCTATTTATGAAAATCTTTCCGCCAGAGAGAATTTGAAGGTAAGACAATTATTGCTTGGTACAGATGAAAACAGAATTGATGAGGTCTTGCAGATTGTATCACTTACAAACACCGGAAAGAAGAAAGCAGGACAGTTTTCTTTGGGGATGAAGCAAAGACTAGGCATTGCAATGGCATTGCTTGGAGAACCGGAACTTTTGATATTGGATGAACCTACGAATGGATTAGATCCAATAGGCATCGAGGAATTACGAGAGCTGATCCGGTCTTTTCCGGAACAGGGAATCACTGTAATTCTCTCCAGTCATATTCTCTCAGAGGTACAGTTACTTGCAGATAAAGTCGGGATTATTTCAGGTGGAATCTTAGGATACGAAGGAGTATTAAAGCAGGGAGATAATCTTGAAGATTTGTTTATGAATGTGGTAAGAAAAACCCAGAAAGCAGGTGAAATCCATGGTTAATATTATAAAAGCAGAACATCAAAAAGCCAAAAGAACCATGCGAAAAAAGTTTATCTGGGGATTTCCTCTTCTTACATTTGTCATGGCATTTATATTTACTCTTGGGATGACAAATGCTTATGCAGAAAGTGTTTGGAACTGGTGGTATACACTTTTGCTGCCGGGGATGATTGCTCTATTTTGTTATCTTTCTGTGGCGCAGGAGAAAAAGATAAAATACTATCATTTAATGACTATTCCAACAGACAGAAGAAAATTGTTGCTGGGGAAAATTATTTATATTGGGTACATGATTTTGTTTTCTAATGTGATTGTGTTTGCAGGAGCAACGCTTGGAGGCTTTCTTCTAACGACACATGTTCCAGTTGGAGGAGCGTTGATTGCAGTATTGTTTCTGACGGTTTCTGAGTTATGGGAGATTCCGGTAGCTTTATTTTTAAGTGAACGATTTGGAATGATTGTAAACCTGTTCGTCTGCCTATTTATTACCGTCAGCGGTGTGGTAATATCACAAACCAGAATCTGGTATGTACTTGTTTCTGCAATCCCTATGCGAATGATGTGCCCGTTGCTTCATGTTTTACCAAATGGACTTGCCGCAGAAGCAGGGAATCCTCTTTTGGATACGGGAGTCATTGTTCCGGGAATGTGTCTCTCAATCATCTGGTTTGTTTTTGTAACGGTTCTGTTTTTGAAATGGTTTGAGAGAAGAGAGGTGAAATGAGATGATTGGAAGATCTCTTAATGCAGACTTGCGAAAGATGAAAGGAACATCTGTGATTCTGGCACACTTACTGATTCCGATTATAACCAGCGTTATATTTTTAATATATTACTTTTTTTCACCATGGAATGAAAATATGAAAGTGACTGCATTTTATCAGGCAATAGGAGCAGGACTTCCGGTACTTATTGGAATTTTTACAGCAAGTGTGATGGAACAGGAACAAAATGCAGGTAATTTTCAAAACCTGTTGTCTTTACCGGATAAACTTACAGCATTTTTATCGAAACTGTTGATGCTACT
This sequence comes from Lachnospiraceae bacterium, assembly GCA_902363675.1. GTDB lineage: Bacteria > Bacillota > Clostridia > Lachnospirales > Lachnospiraceae > Roseburia. The sequence goes on from CABJAV010000054.1 coordinate 3,908, forward strand.
GGTTTTGTGTCTGTGCTCTATCCTATTGACAGCAATCATATTCGGAATTGGATTTGGAAGAATCGCATCAAGCGATATCGAAATCATGAAAGGATGTATATTTGCAGCATTGCTGCTGTGGGGAAGCAGTGTTCCACTTTATCTGTGGCAGCTGATTCTGGCTTTTCAGTTTGGAAAAGGGGTATCCATTGGAGCAGGGATTATATCAGGACTAATTAGTGCATTGATGCTTACCGGACTTGGAGATTATGTGTGGAAATATGTATTTGTCTGCTGGACGGGTAGAGTACCATATACTTATCTGCAATCTGTATTGGGAGAAACTAGTGTAGGTGAATGGTTGTCATTCATACCAGGTTGCTTAATATTTACAGGGATTAGTATGGTATACTATTTTTGGTGGGTAAACCATTGGGAAGGAAACAGAATATCGGAATAGAATCGAGGGAAACTATGGCAAAAATACTGGCAGTTGATGATGAACCGGCAATTTTGGAAATGATAGAAAGCATTTTGAATAAGGATGGACATCTGGTTACCAAAGTAAGTAATCCACTAAAAATTAATATGGAAGAATTACATCGTTATGACCTGATTTTACTGGACATTATGATGCCTGGAATTGATGGCTTCGAATTATGCAAAAGAATCAGGGCACTTGTGGATTGTCCGATTTTGTTTCTTACGGCAAAAACGGAGGAAAACAGTCTGGTAAACGGACTTTCTTTAGGAGCAGATGATTATATTTCAAAGCCATTTGGAGTGATGGAACTTCGGGCAAGGATCAATGCACATCTTAGAAGAGAGTACAGGGAACATTCTGTCCGGATGGTTTTGGGGAGGGTCTGTATTCAAATATCTCAAAAGAAACTATTGGTTGATGATAAGGAACTTCCTCTTACGAAAGCGGAGTACGAAATCTGTGAATTTCTGGCTAAAAACAGAGGACAGGTTTTCTCGAAGGAACAGATATTGGAAGCGGTCTTTGGCTTTGACAATGAGAGTAATGACAGTACTATAATCACGCATATCAAAAATATAAGAGCAAAATTTGCGGATTATGATTATACACCAATAAAAACAGTCTGGGGGATTGGATATAAATGGGAAGAGTAAAGAGAAGCAATGCACTCAGCAGGATTTTTATGAGATATGTACTGGTCATGCTTGGATCATTAGTTGGTTTGGTGATTGTTGCTTATCTGCTGCTGTACCTTTTGATTAGTGTGGGCTGTATCTATCCGGCGAATTATGCAGAGCAAAAGATTAATGAAGCATATGATACGATTTTACGTGCAGATAAAGTAACTGCTGAGATGATTCCTGCACTTTGTGATTATGTAATCTTTTCAGAGAATGGAGAGAAAATAGGTGGAGATCTGTCAGAACAATACGAACAGATAGCATGGAATGTTGCAAAGTACGGAAACGCATCCGGGAAATATTTTTATAAAGTAATTGTAAGGGAAAATGAATATGTTGTATTGCAATATCGCCTGACACCTCAATATCATTCAGCTTTTTTGAGGGAGCATTTTATAGGACCACAGAATGTGATGATTATTATGTCTGTGATTGGAGCGGTAGCGATTATCATCATTCCGTCCATACGTTTTGGAAAAAGAATCAAAAAGCAGATGCAGCCTGTATTAGACGCAATCGGACAAATAAAGGATCAAAATCTGGAATATGAGACATCCTGTTCCGGTATCAAAGAGTTTGATGACTGTTTATCGGCAATCGATGATATGCGAGATGCATTGCGAGAATCTTTAGAAAAGCAGTGGAAAACAGAGCAGGAAAAGAAACAACAGATGTCTGCTTTGGCGCATGATATTAAAACACCTCTTACGATTGTACGGGGAAATGCAGAACTACTTTCAGAGACTGAACTGACCACAGAACAGAAGAATAATATCACTTATGTTTTGAACGGCACAACACAGATACAAAGTTATGTAAAACAGTTGATAGATGTCACAAAATCATGGAATTGCAGTGATGTTACCTATACAACGGTGAGGTTAGAAGATTTTTTCGCAGATATAAAGGAACAGGCACTCGGACTGGTAGAAATCTATCACCAGAAAATAGATTGGAAGGCGGGACAAAGTGATAAAAAGGTAACGATTGCTTATGATCCAATGTTCCGGGCCGTAATGAATGTGATTCAGAATGCAGTGGAGCATACAAAAGAAAATGGAATCATTTATATTGACGCAAAGGAGCAGGATGACCGGCTGACATTCATTGTGGAGGATAGCGGATCAGGATTTACAAAAGAAGCATTATTGCATGGCACAGAGCAGTTTTTTATGGATGACACAAGTAGAAATGGCGAAGCCCATTATGGGATGGGACTATTTTTTGCAAAAACTGTGGCTGAAAAATATGGTGGAGGTATTAAACTTTCAAATTCTGAAAATACAGGTGGGGCGAGGGTAGAAATATTTTTCCTGAGTAGTCAAGAAACAAGCTAAATAGACCGCAATTAAGCTATGTAAAAGAAATTTTACATGCTTTTATCTAATATGTAAAAGCCTTTTGATAGACATTACTACTACGTTTGCTGTAATCTCATGGAAGAAGGAGGCATACAGAATTATGATAGCTGATAAAATTAAAAATGCTCGTACTATTCTTTATTACATAACTATCATTATAGTTGGGATTATATGCACATATAAGAAGAGAATAATATAACTTTTGTTATGATATCAAATGATTTTTTCATTTAATATAACATTGCATTGGATGAAAAAATGTGTTTGGAGATGAAAACATAATCGAATTGAAATAGGGCTACCGCAATCCCATTGGCTTTAGACGGTGGGTTAAGGTAGCCAAAAATCAGAAATTATTGTATACTCATGGCATGGGAACATGGAAATCTAAAAACAGACGCAAATACCTATTACAATATCACATTATTTTTGTCTGCAAATATAGAAAGAAATTACTGGTTTCGAGACGGATATCAGATGATATAAAACAGTTTTCGTATGAGATATGTCAGAGACACAGTGTGATAATAAGATATATGGAAACAGATAAAGATCACATTCACTACATGAATACAGAGACGAAAAATCTGTCAGTAAGGGAGTGGATATGTCCTGTCTGTGGAACAAATCATGACAGGGATATCAATGCAGCAAAGAATATAATGGAAGAAGGATTAAGACAAATAGCATAAAAATAACAATATAGGGCAGGGACTGCCCGAATTAACGCCTGTGGAGATAGTAGGGAGCAAAACATCCGGTGGATGTTTGTTCTGCTCCGACCGGAGTGGAACGTAGAAACGAGGTCTGCGAAGCAGGAAGTCCATTGGCTTTAGACAATGGGTAGTTCACCGATGAATCAGGAATAGAATCTGTATACAAAAATAACGAGGAGGTTCACACATGAAATCAAGAATTAATATGAAGAAATTCGGAGCAATTGTATTGGCAGCCAGTCTTTCTTTCGGTATGCTGGCAACATCTGCACAGGAGACAAATGCAGCAGCTAATTATTAAGTAAAGAAAGTCGCGTATTCGAAAGAGTACAAACGGGATGATGGAACGGCATATTTTACGGTCAAAGGAAAATTTCCACAGATTAAAAATGACACAGACGCCGCAAAGAAGATCAATCAGGCATTGACCAAAGAGAAAAATAGTCTAATCAATCAGTGGAAAAAGAATGCAAAAGAATATAAGAATGAGATTAAAAAAGATAATAATTTAGAAATTACATATGGAGATGAAATTACATATAAAGTGTATTCCAATGATGATAAGTACTTTAGTGTAATGCTCAGTGGTTATCTGTTTATCGGTGGAGCACACGGTAATCCGTATCGTAGCTGTCTGACATTTGATGCACAGACCGGAGAAAAGCTTACTGCAACTAAAATATTTGGAATCAGTAAGAAACAGTTGAATCAAAAGGTGAAGAAACTTTATCTGAAAAAGTATGATAAAATGGGCGAAGAAGCAGGATTCTATCCGGCAATAGGAGATGAGGATGGAAGAAAGTTATTACAGGATAACCTGAAAAATATGGATTTTAACTCTTCATTTTATGTGAAGAATGGTAAGGCAGTATTTTATGCAGAGCCATACGCATTAGGAACATATGCGGCAGGATTTATTTCGGTTTCTGCAACAATCAAATGATGTGAGGGTTAAATAAATTGTACATACAATTGATACAATGATCACAAAATCTTCACAAAAATTTGGCACTCTACCATTGTTATTGTGACGTTGGTTTTGTCTAGTTTCATATAGTCCCGTAACGCCCTAGTTACAAGGGTTTCACGGATTTTGAAAATTTGTAGCTGTTCATCAAAAATCGTCATTTTTCAGAAATTTGGGGTCAAAATTGGCGTCAGATAGCACACCAGAGAGAAAAATTAAATATTTTGTAACTATTCAGCACCCCGTTTAGGGTACATAAATTTTTGGTCAAAACAGAGAAAATATAATTTCTGTTTTATCATTGCTTTATTGCGAAAAGTGGATAACTTTTCAATGTGACTGCCAAATACTTTTTGTCTGTGAATTACTAAACAATAAGGCCTTGATTACAGCCAGATAACGTTTTATTTGTGGATTTTATCTGAGTGTTATCGGCAGTTATTTTCTGATTTTTACTGTTTATCCACCGTCATTTTGACAGTACATCCAAACTTTACAATTCGCTTTTTAGCACATTTTCCGTTAAAATAGATGTATCAAATCTTAACGGAAGAAGGTGGTCTGATTGACAAAAGATGAAATGATCAAGCAGTTATTACAGCAGGTTAATTCCTTAACATCAACTGTAGATTCCTTGAATGCTACGATCAATACTCAAACACAGTTAATCGTTCAGCTCAATCAGACAATACAGGAACTGAAGGAACAGCTTAATAAAAACTCCAAAAACAGTTCCAAACCACCTTCAAGTGATGGCTATAAAAAACCTGCTCCTAAGAGTCTCCGCAAACCATCCGGAAAAAAGGTCGGTGGACAAGACGGACATCAGGGGACACATTTAGCGGTAATAACAGCTCCGGATGAAATCGTCACACATATGCCATCCGCATGTAAAGGATGCCGACATTACCAGATGTGCAAAGGCACCGCCTGCATTGCTGAGAAACGACATGTCATCGATGCGGTTGTCACAGTAAATGTAACAGAACATCAAGTTCTGGAACTTCCAATCTGTATGCTGCACGGGGATACCCGCAGAGGTGAGTTTCCTGCTGATGTAAAAGCAGCCGTACAGTATGGCGAAAACCTTCAGTCATTAGCTGTTGCGTTGAATACCGTAGGTGCAGTCA
>CABJAV010000055.1:0-3539 GCA_902363675.1 Lachnospiraceae bacterium
GTGGTGGATTTGGGACTTCTGTATGTGCATAGTGAGTGTTCACGGATGACGCTGGGGCATGTTCCGGAGACATTGGATCAGGAAGTAGAAAAGATAAAACAAAAGTACGAGCCACTGCTCAAAGATCCGGTAAATACCATCGGAGGAATCGGCCAGTCAATATGTGACACAGCAGATGAAAAGGGAGTTGCGTACTCGTCCGGATATATAGTAACGGAAGTTGTGACAGCACTACTTGCAGACAAGGGGCTGGATAAACTTAAGAATGTAGCCAAGACAGGAAAGACCGCCGATAATGTGGCAGACATAGCCGAGGGAGCGGCCAAGGGAGCCGGGAATGCAGCGGAAGATGCCGGGAAAGCAGGAAAAGGGCTTGAGGAAGCCGCCAAGGGGGCCGAGAGTGCAGCGGAAGATGCCGGGAAAGCAGGAAAAGGGCTCGAGGGAGCAGCCAAGGGAGCCGAGAGTACAGCGGAAGATGCTGGGAAAGCAGGAAAAACAGCCGGGAAGGTTGGTGAGAGTGATAGTACTTCAAATTATTATAATCCAGATGGAAGTCCTATATGGCCACCTAATAGAGGATTTGATGGAAATCCAACAAAAGTCACATTAGAACCTGGTACTTTAATCGATAGATATGGATATGATGGAGGAACATTTGTTTCTCCGAAAGGAATACCCTATACGGAAAGATCATTACCAATAGGGACAGACCAAAAACCGTATACAGTCTTTGAAGTTGTTAAACCAGTTGAGGTACAAGCTGGAAAAATAGCTCCGTGGTTTGGTGAAAAAGGAGGAGGAATTCAATACGAATTTAGTCAAAAAATATCAGATTTATTACAACAAGGAATATTACGAAAGGTGCAAAATTAATATGAACAAACAAGAATTGGAAGAAGTATTATTGTTAAATAAAGTTCCAAAAGACTTATATTCTCTTTCAGGAGGTTTGCCTAACGAATCATATTGTTTGGAGAAGGAAAAAAATAGATGGCATGTATACTATAGCGAAAGAGGAATAAAGACTAGTGTAGGATATTTTGAAAATGAAGAAGCAGCATGCGAGTGTTTGTTAAAAGAAATTAGAAAAATAGTAAGTATAGTCTAGTTATTTTTTTATAATAAGTATATCCGAACTGAATATTGTTTATCAAAAGACTTAGAACGCATTATTTTCATGGTATTTGATGCTGTGAAGATGATGCGTTCTTTTGTAGAAAAAATCCTAAAAGGCGGTATCCCAGATACAAAAATTGGTATAAAAAGCGGTAATCTGTTTAAAGATTTTCCTTAAAAAGGCGGTATAGTGATGACAAATTTATATGATTTATACAGGATTTTTTATTTATTAGAATGTTTGTGAAATCCTTAGAAACCTAAACAAAAACACATAATAGGAGATGTTACGTAGCTTGCAAACTAAGCTTCCCCACGGGCAGGCTTAAATCCTAGTCTCACTACCAGACATTAACAAAAACTTTTAGGTTCATAAGGCTTACTATCCCGTAATACTGCATAGATTACGGTGGTAAGCTTTCTTGCTACAGCTCCTGTGGCAGTTAAGTGATGTTTACCTTGGTCACGTTTCTTTTTGTAATATGCATTCAACGGACTGTTATGGAAAGAACAGGTAGTTGCAGCGAGAAAAATGGCATGCCGTAAGTAAGGTGAACCCCGTTTGGACATGTGATTATGAGTGCTGCTAAATTCACCGGATTGTCGTACAGTTGGATCAATACCTGCAAAGGCAACTAAGGCAGATGAACTCTTAAATCTGTTTATATCACCGATTTCAGCAAGAATGGTTGCAGCAGCAATCATGCCTATTCCGGGAATGGTATGAAGATAACAATCAAACTTCTCGTAGTACTTCAAGAATCTGGCAGTCAAGAGCTTCAATCTGCTTATCAAGAAAATTCATTCTGTCAATGAGCTGTTTTAACTGGAAAGAGAAAGCATCCTGTGCTATCTTAATACCAAAGGTATCAGCTGCAGCTTCTTTGATGGAAATGGCTTTAGCTTTGGTAAGTCGGTTGTGGCTCGTATCTTTTATGATTTCAAAGAGCTCATCTATTGGTGCATTCTCAATATTCTCAGGGGTGAGATACTTTTCCAGAATGCCCATGGATGTGCTCACCCAAAGAGAAGAAAACTGTTTTTCGTACTCTGGGAAGATTTGTTCCATAATTGTGCCGATTCGGAGCTTAATTTCAGTTCTGGAAGAAATGACAGAATCACGATAACGACATAACTGACGCATGGCAAGGATGTTTTCATCAGCCATGGAAGTAGTCCAAAACTGACCGAAACGTATCACTTCTGCAATCAAAAAAGAGTCAATTGAGTCGTTTTTGGTTTGTCGTATATACATTTTTCTCAAAGAATCAGACAGGATAGGATTGATTACATAGATAGTATATCCTTTTGCTTTTAGAAATGAATAAATGGGATACCAGTAATGACCTGTAGCTTCCATGCCAAATACACAAGGGGAATTACCGATGTTTTTAAAGATAAAGCTCATAAGAGAATCTGCACCTTTGTGTGTAGTTGCAAAGCGAAGAGAAGGGCCGATTTGTTTGCCTTCAGGTGAAACAATGGATGCTTCATGATGATTTTTGCCAATATCAATGCCTACGATGTGCATAATTGAAATCCTTTCTAATGTGAATTGTAAGTAGATAGAATCCTCACTTCAATGCGGGTTACAATCTGGTTAGATATACGAAGTACAGCACATATGCTGTCAACATCCAGCTAATACGCAAAATCCTGCAAAGTAGAGGGAGCAGTCTCAATGAACGAAGTCACAAGTGCTTCAAGAGTGGTGACGCACACCTCTATCTATTACAGGATAATTGTGAAATAGGAATAAAAGAAAAGCAATAGATAGAAAAAGACTGCTTTGATTCCTATGTGTTTAGCATACCAGAGTGGTTTAGATTCTGTAGACAATATTATAAAAGGGGTAGAGAATGGAGATGTTCCATTAAGTAATAACATTCAAAAAGGTAATTATGGCGAGATGAAGATGGATGCGTATTTTAAAAGTCAAGGATACGAGAGAATAAGTCTCGACAGAGTGACCGATTTGAATACTCCAACGCATCAGGGGATTGATGGAGTATATTATAATCCGGACGGTCATCCACCATACATAATTGGAGAGGCAAAGTATGGCAGCTCAAGGTTGTCGATACTGGCTGATGGAACTCCACAGATGAGTGATAAATGGATAATTGATAGATTAGAAAATGCTGTTGGTGAAGGGGTTGCCAATGATATTAAAATGGAAATGATTTTAAATCCAGATAATGTAGGTTCTATATTGGTTCATGTCTCATCAGATGGTGGAATTGATATAACAGAATTAATTGATGGAATCAAACAATAGGAGAATGAAAAATGAGAGATAGAATGAAAGATGAACATTATTTTAACACTTTAATCCAAAAGGGAAAAAAAATATAATAATGTTTGAAGATGCCGTAAAAACAACTCTTGAAAAGGGAGAATTAGATAGAGGTACTCGTAATGGA
>CABJAV010000055.1:3718-7421 GCA_902363675.1 Lachnospiraceae bacterium
AAAAAAAAAATATAATAATGTTTGAAGATGCCGTAAAAAAAACAACTCTTGAAAAGGGAGAATTAGATAGAGGTACTCGTAATGGATATAGTATTTTAATTAATTCCTATGAAAAAGAAATCAATTTATTATATTCTTTAGGAGAAAATTTGGAAACGATTGAAGAATCTTACAAAAGATTATTGTTTTATTATAGCAAGATGTGGGATAGAAAATATGGCTATATTGAGTTGATAAAAGTACTTTCATTGGGAGTACTGTTCAAAGTTAATAGGAGTGACATGTTTGAATTAGAGCAGAGACTTATATCTGAAAAGTTTGATGACCGTTTAGTAAATTTTTTGATTAAAGAAATTGATTCTACTTGGGAGAGAGAAGGAGTTGAGTTTGAATTTGAAGTATACGAATGCTTAAAACAAATTTTGGATAATGATGAAAAAATAATAGCTTGTGAAGCGTTGAAAGAGTATTTACAGGAAAAATGGTACGAAATACATAGGGAATGTGCTTGGTATGATAGTCATAAATCAAGCAAAAATGTGTATTATGGGTATTGGAGTTTTGAAGCAGGTGCTATTGCAAAAATACTAAATCTGGATGATAGTAGTTTAAAGGATGTACCATATTATCCATATGACTTAGTTCACTATAAAAAATAAAATTTATGCAAAGCCAATATGCCGTTGTAATGCACTCTTAGTATATTTAATAATGACTTCATATAAGAACATTCGAAATCATAACTGAGTATTTTTTTCTGTGATAATTTCCAAATTCTTTTCAAAACTGCTGATATTAACAACACATAATGAAGGAAGAACTGCTGGAATGTGGGCAGATGCTCCTCGATAATAGGGAGGATATAAAATGACGATACAAGATAATGCGATTATTCAACCGATACCAACTGATGAATTATTAGCAGAAAAAGAGAGAAAATGGAGATTGGTTTTGCCAACGGATTACAGAAGCTTTATTGTGAAATATAATGGTGGTATACCAAATGTATTTGTCAATCTTGATAAAGTTGTCCCATAGCATAACAAATTCTTGAATAGCAGAGAAAGTTATGCCATATAGGATTCCCCCCAACGGCTTTGCCGGTGGGGGCTTTAGGCTTATGCTGCCAAGTGGCGGTATAAGTCCTTTAACCTGCACTATTTTCGACCTTGCTTATTTTGGCGGTATCTTAAGAAGCCATGTCTTTCACATTTTCCCAACAAGGCTTAAAAAGTCTATCATGGGTAAACTCCTCAACTTCGGTCTAAAAATCGCACACAGGCTCTCACAAGGGTAAGAGATAGTTGCATTCCCTGCTTAAACAGTAAATTTGTGCATATCTACTGTTTTTGGTCTATAGCTTAAAGCCAATTCTGCTCATTTTTAGTGGTTTATATGAAAAATCTGTTTTCAAATCGAAAAATTGACTTGCAATAGCTCTTTTTTAGAGTTAACATCACGCAACATGAAGGCAATCTTCTTTTGTCTCGTGCCTTGTGTTCTACAGGAAAATCCTTAATCCGAAACGGATAAGTAGATTGGCTGTGCCACCCGTGCCGACTCCGTTGTCCAGTGGGAGACAAATGTATGAGAAAATGAAACCACGATGATGCGTGTGGATGAAATCAAGAAAATTTATGAGAACAAAGTGATTCCGTTTGAAAACACAGATGATTCATATAAAAGCAAGATGTCGGCTTACTACAGTGAATGGAGTTCAATAGGGGACAAGTTCAGTGATGCAGGAAATGCTATCAGGGATTTTCTGGCAGGCATAGGGGATAGCCTCGTAGACACCGTTAAGGGACTTCTGACGCTTGTAGCAGATTTGGGAATTCTGTATGCGGATGCCAAGTGGAAATCCATAATGCCGGTAGAGGTTCCGGAGGTGCTGGATCAGGAAGTAGAAAAGATAAAACAAAAGTACGAGCCGCTGTTCAAAGATCCGGTAAATACCATCGGAGGAATCGGGCAGTCAATATGTGACACGGCCGATGAAAAAGGAGTTGCGTACTCGTCCGGATACATAGTAACGGAAGTTGTGACAGCACTACTTGCAGACAAGGGGCTGGATAAACTTAAGAATGTAGCCAAGACAGGAAAGACCGCCGATAATGTGGCAGACATAGCCGAGGGAGCAGGAAAAGCAGCCGAAAATGCAGCAGAAGATGCTGGAAAAGCCGGAAAGGGGCTTGAGGAAGCGGCCAAGGGGGCCGAGAGTGCAGCAGAAGATGCTGGGAAAGCAGGAAAAACAGCCGGGAAAGTTGGTGAGAGTAGTAGTTACTCTGTAGATGAGATAATAAAAGGGGTAGAAAAAGGGGATATCCCATTAAGTAATAATATTGAAAAAGGTAATTATGGTGAGATGAAGATGGATGCATATTTTGAAAGTCAGGGATATGAGAGAATAAGTCTCAATAAAGTAACTGATTTGAATGCACCAACGCATCAAGGAATTGACGGAGTATATTACAATTCAGACGGTCATCCGCCATATATAATTGGAGAGGCAAAGTATGGAAGTTCAAGATTGTCGACACTTGTTGATGGAACACCACAGATGAGTACAGAATGGATTGAGGGTGGCAAAAGTACTTCAAGATTAGAATTAAGTGTTGGTAAGGATGTAGCTGATGATATATTGATAGAAGGATATGATAGTGTTTTGGTAAATATAAGTAAAGATAGTAATATTATTACACATAAATTAGATTCAAATGGAAAAATAATAAAATAGGAGAGCGTTTTATGAGAGATGTATTGATGAGTGAACAGTATTTTTCTGAATATATTCAAGAAGAAACTCAAAGAATAAACAAGTTTATGAGTAAATTACAAAATAATGAGGTTAGGGAGGATAGAATTTATTCAGTGAAAAAAAAGGTAGATGCTATAAAATTTGGATTATTAATATCGAAATATTCATATGGAGAAGATATTAGTAAGTTAGAATCAGACTTTATAGAGCTATTAAATGATATGCCGTTATATTGGAATCAAAATTCAAGTTATGTAGATATGTTATGGATGATGTCGCTTGCAATTTTATTTGGAGTAAACAAGGAACAATTTTGTGTCATGTCTGATTTGGTAGAAAAATACAATCGTAATGATGCAGTATTAGATTTTTTTATTAATTATAAAGTACATGGGGTTGTTGGAAAAATAGAAGGTAATTATTCATTTGGTTTTCCGTATGATAAATTAGCAGATATCATAGCGGACAAGGAGAAAGGTGTTGACCGTTTAAAAGAGTATTTGCAAAAATATTGGTATGTGGGACACAAAGATATGGTATGGTATGATATTCATAAAGCAAAAGAAAAATTATACTATGGGTATTGGAGTTTTGAAGCAGGTGCCGTTGCAAAAATACTAAATTTAGATGATAGTAGTTTAAAGGATGTACCATATTATCCATATGATTTGGTTCATTATAAAAAATAAAATTTATTAGAGTTATGCTTTGGGACTTCCAACAACCTACAGCTTCTGCACATCTATTAATTAACCAGCATGGTTGTTGCCAAGCAATTAAGAATCCATGATGTTAATTAATAGACACTAGTATAGCGTAAATTAAATAGCTACTATATATATTGAGGATAATGTGTGGTATAATAGTGTTATCTAAGAAAGGGATGAACGCTATGAGAAGAACATATCTTACTCTGTCAGAAGAAGACAAAGATTACCTTAAAAC
>CABJAV010000056.1 GCA_902363675.1 Lachnospiraceae bacterium
AGCTGCTTTAGAAAAATTTAAAATCACATTTCAGAAACAACGGTTATGGAATGAGGTATTGAAGATTGAAAAAAGTGCAGATGCCCAACTTGGCAGGTCATTTGAATTTGCCCTCCCCAAAGAATGGAGCAGACAGGAACAGATTCAATATACAGCCGACTATATCAAAAAAACATTTGTGGATAAGGGAATGTGTGCTGATTGGAGTATCCACGACAAAGGGGATGGCAATCCTCATGTCCATCTGCTTCTGACAATGCGCCCTTTTAACCCGGATCATTCTTGGGGGAAGAAAGAAGTCAAAGATTGGGATTTTGTCAGAGATAAAAGCGGAAATATCGTGATTGATGAATCCCATCCGAACTGGTGGCAGGATAAGAAAAACCCTGACCGTCATGGAATCCGTATCCCTGTATTAGATGAAAACGGAATCCAGAAGATTGGTGCAAGAAACCGCCTGCAATGGAAACGGGTACTGACCGATGCTACGGGATGGAACAATCCAAAAAACTGTGAACTGTGGCGGAGCGAGTGGGCAAAGGTGTGTAATGAACATCTGCCTTTGCATAATCAGGTCGATCACCGTTCTTACGAAAAGCAGGGAAAACTCCAGATTCCTACCATCCATGAAGGTGCTGACGCAAGAAAGATTGAACAAAAGTTTCTTGCCGGGCAGGAAATAAAAGGTTCGTGGAAAGTAGCGGAAAATCAAATCATAAAACAACAAAACACGTTATTGCAAAAGATACTGGACACCTTTGGGAAAGTATCAGGTGCATTATCATTATGGAAGGAGCGATTAAATGACATTAGAAGAAAGCCGGGAAATTATACCCTTAATGGAGTCCATGATTGGGCAAATCGAAGAACAGCAGACCTTAATGGCAGAAATGCTTCTGGAAATGCAGAACCGGGACACCCAACTCTCTCTTATGCAGGAACAGAATCAGAAATTGCAAAAATTAAACAGCGAGTTATCCGAGCTGCTCAACATTTTGCCAAATACCGAGGAACTACTTTCCAAGATGGAAGAACAGAAAACGAAGATAGAACTTTTGGAAAACGAAAATCAGCAATGGCAGATATTGGCACAGAAGCTGAACAGCGAAAACAGTTTATTACTGAAACAGAACACCGAATTGCTGAACTGGAACAGCAGGTAGAGAAAGGACGTGATATAGATGAACGAATCCAGAGAATTAAAGAACGCCGAACAGTTGGAAGAACTTCTGCTCTTGACCGAGGAGATACAAGAAGAGTTGGAACAGAAAGACCAGCTTATCGTGGAACTGAAGACGCAGCTCAACGAATCTCTGACCTTGAACGAGAAATTAAACAAAGAGAACAGAGCCGGGAATATTCAAGCATTAAAGAACGACTTGAAGCTGGCAGACAGAGCATTGCGGAGCGAGAAAGAGAAGCTGCGAAGCGCAAACGTCACGATAGAGGAATGTCAAGATAAAATACGATGCTTAACACAACAACGGGATTATGCCCGGACACATCAGAAAATCGTAGAGATACCGGTAGAAAAGCCGGTACTCTATAAAAAATGCGAAGCCTGTGACCGGACAGCCTATCAGAATGCAAAAGCAAGATACGAAACACAAAAAGAGCAACTTGCAGGACAATATAAAGCAAAAACGGTAATGTTCCAAACAACCTTGTTCCTTCTTGCATGGTATTCGCTGACAACCACTCTTTTTCAGGCAGTACAGTCAGATGTGTTCCTTTCCGATTGCAAATCATTCTTCCATGATGCAGCATCATTCATACAAACTTTTATCGGTTGGACGATTGATGCCGGGCAATCTGTGGCACAAATCAGCACAAAAATTCCAAATGAGATTATAGCCGGAATCATATATTGGTTATTGATGATATTGGTTGTTGGAATATGTGTGGCAGGGACAGGGATACTGGCAATACTGATAGAAATAAAGGTTATAGAATTATATAAGAAAAACTGTTGGGATGTTATTACCCTACTGATGATACTGACAAGTGCGGCTGTCATCATTTATTTTGGAGAAGTAATTAAAAAAGCATTATCAATAAATCTGTTGTTCTTTTGGTTAATTTTACAAGGAATATATCTTACAATTCGACGCTATATAAGTCAAGATACTGATTGACTAGATATAAAATATTTGATAAAATATAAATAGAAATACAGCAGATCAAAGGAGGTAAAACTTATGAGAGCAAAGAAAGTGATTGTAGGGGGTAGCTATTAGTGCAATGTTAATTTCTTCATCAATTCCAGTAATGGCATTTTCTGTTACAAACGGGAATAAGACATTTGATAAAAAGTGGGAATTGAGCACTACATCTGATGGCGGAAAAGGTGTTTTGACTTATGGTTATAATACTCTTGCTATTAATGAAGATTATGCACACGCATATCATTCAACTAAAGATCATTACGCATATGTCAAGAATGGAAATGGTTCTTTTTCGGGTTCAAATGTTGGTAAAGGTAATTGGTCTAAAATTGAGGTTGCTCATAAAGGAAATAGTATTACCTACGGTAATAGCTACTAAACAAAGGTTCGGGATAATGGCTGAGTGGTTGGAATTCCAACCACTCTTTTTTGTGGAGTGTATATAAATGAAGAAAAAAATAAAATATATAGGAATTGTTTTGGTTATTTTGTTCTGTTGCTATAATTTATTTTGGTACTTCGGGAGTTATAAACCATATAACGAATTTCAGAAAGACTTCCCTGAAATAGAAGAATCTGGAGTAAAAATTTACACAGATAAAGATGGATTCCAGTATAGTGTGTCTGTCCCTGATTATTTGCTTTGGAATGGAAATCTTGCGATAGCTGAGTCAGATGTTCGATATGCACTAATTATTTGGATAAAACCATTTCACCAAGGAATAAGTCAAGGCGTGCTATTTAATGACTATAAGGATTTGAATACTCAAATTATGTTGTCAAGTAGCAAAAAAGCTGAAGATCAAGAAGATCAATGGATTGTTGATGAAAATAGCACAATATTGACTACGATATTTGAAAAAGCAAATAAAGTATGGAATCTGGGGTTGAAATAAATGAAAGCAATTAAAAACTTATGTTTGTTTTGTTTCCTGATTTTTGGAATACTTATGCAATCTGAAATATTTCAAGATCAGCTTTGGAACTTTTCTACAGCATATTTTACGTCATCACGCTATGAAGTTGCTAGTGAAGATATGTCGCAGTTTCTGAAAGATGTATCAGAAACTGCAACGGAGAATGATGTACATATTTTTTCTCAGTACAATGAAATCAATAATAAATACCTTTCAACACTTCATATTTATGGCGATGATAAAGTAATCAGACAAACATTAAAAAATACTGCAAACATAGAAGAATCAGAATATACCGCTTTAGTTTCCGGAATTACGAAAGTAAAATTTCATAATCTCTCAGAATTGCAAAGTACCTCTGTGGGTTATGAAAACTTTATCTCATACATAGGAAATGAGGACAATATTATCTCTGCATATCAGAAATTATCAGAAAAATATAGCTTAACTTATCCAGAATATTGGAATTCTACGGAAAAGGACATGATTTTTATTATATGGGGTATGATTATTGCATTGATGATTGTTCTAAATGTAATTGAAGTGGTTAGGCGAAAAAAAGAGGTTGTTGTACGAGTTTCCTTAGGAGAAAGTGCTGGTTTCATAGCATTTAAGGCTGCTTTATTCGATGTAACTTTTGACATTGCATTATTTATTGTTGCAAAAATATTGCTGTCAAATTATATATCGGGAGCATATGAGAATAGACTCGTCACAATTTTATATTCCATTGGAATTATTCTTTCCACTATTCCATATTGTTCTTTTTGCTTTTTTGATATTAGAAAGGCATTCGCAAATGCAACACACAAAAGAGGAGTGGATTTTTTAATTTATTCGTTAAAATTTATAGCAGGGGTAGCCGCTGTTTTTACAATTACCACTAATATTAGTAGTATTCATAATAACCTATTTACAAATGAACATTTGTTAGAAGAATATTATGATGCAAATTATTTTACCGTAAAGACTACTGATTTTAATGCTGAAAAAGAAGAAGCTTTTTGGAATAAACTATACAAGAATGAATATAACACATTAAAGCCTGTAATATGCTTGAATATTTTAAATGATAAAAATGATGTGATATATGTAAATAATCATGCAAAAGATATGTTACAAGGTTTTACGAAGCAGATAAATGCAGTAGAGAATGAATCTTCTGATTTGATTATTTTCATTCCAAAGAATAGATATTTTGCTAAAAACAAGCAATTAGCCTATGACTCCTTGAGCCATGTTTTAAATCATGATAATTTACAACAATTAAATATTCAGTACATAGAGTATAGCGAAACAGAATACTTTTCCTATTTAGATACAAGTAGAATAAATGGTATCGAAAAAAGCAAAAATCCGATAATTATTTATCAGGCAAACAAAGATTTAGCAGTCAATGGTGGGTATCTTGAAAGCTATAAAGCAGGAGCAGTTTTATTTCAATGTGATGAAAAACAGCTAAGAAATATCAGCAAAAAGTATGAAGATATGCTTGGAAATTATCAGCTAGTAATTACAAACGTACATGAACAGTATTTATATAATCACACATTTTTAATAAAACTCGTGGGATTTTTAAGTTCTCTTTGTACGATTGTATTGCTTTTAAATATTATGATTATTGTTACAGTAAGTAGACTAGAGTTCCGAGAAAATGCAATGAAAATTTCCTTGATGAAAATCTTTGGATATAGTTTATTTGAACGGCACAAAACACTTCTTAAAATGATTGTAGTGGAAAATTTTGTGATATTAGTAGGTATGCTTATCTATTCTTTATTATCGGTACAGACTGAAGTAGGAATTAGCATTCTTGTTAGTTCATTTATGGCACTAATAGAATTTACAATTATTTTCTTTAATATCACAATTGTTGAAAAAACAAACATACCGAAATCATTAAAAGGAGGTTGCTTATGATAACAATTGAAAATCTATGCAAAGCATATAATGATAAAATTTTGTTCAAAAATTTTCATTTGGAAATTCCAGATAGCCGTTTTTTGGTAATTAGTGGCGAAAGTGGATGCGGAAAAAGTACTTTACTTAATATGATTGGAGGTATTGAAACTCCTGACAAAGGTTCTATTATTGTGAATGGTTTTGATGTGGCAAAAAAAGGAAAAAAGCAGAAATATTTCAAAGAAGTTGTTGGATTTTTATTTCAAAATTTTGCCCTTTTGGAAAACAAAACAGTAAAAGAAAATCTAGAAATAATAAAAAAATCAGGTAGAACGGATATTTCAATAAATGAAGCTCTTGAAAAAGTTGGTTTACAGAAAGTAATTAACAAAAAAGTCTATCAATTATCTGGTGGCGAACAGCAGAGAGTTGCGTTAGCTCGTTTAATGCTAAAGAAATGTTCGATTGTATTAGCAGACGAACCAACTGGTTCCTTAGACAAAAAAAATAGTGAGATTGTTATGAATATATTGCATGAGTTAAGTGAACAGGGAAAAACAGTTATTGTTGTAACTCATAGTGAAGAAATTGTAGCACAAGAAAAGCATGTTCTATATTTATAATTACCCATAATAGAAGAATATGTTCTTTCGGGAGACACCTCCTCTAAGAACATATTCTTTTGGTTAAAATTGATTATAAAGATACTTTTATTTCAGTATATTCGCTATATTGATGGGATATATATTTGCATATTATTTATATGGATAAGGATTATAACTCTAGTGAGTCTTCTGCATCTACCCACATCTGTAAATTACCCTCAAGATATAATCTTGCATATTCCAAAGGCTCATCCACAGCCAATGAAGTAAGCGCACATTCTGATCCGTATGTGGTTTTTAGATTTTTTTCAGCTTTCCAGCAATCAATGCGAAGCATATATCCGGCACTTGTGTAAACATCAATACTATCGTGATTTATGTTGTATTCTGCATAAATTGTTCTCATCGTATCTTATCTCCATTTTCTTTTAATAATCAGTTATAGAGTTAAATATCGAAAACATTTCAATCAGTTCACCATGTCGTTATTGTTATACTGTGTTATGAAATTTTCTTTCCCTTATTTTTTCCCATATTAAGGTTCATGAAAACCAATGTGAGAATATAACACAAGGGAAAGAGTAAGGGAAAGCTCACTTGCTACAAACTTAGTATTTTCAAGGGTTTGCGAAGAATTTGATAATTAAATATAACAGTTATTAAATTTCCTAAAATATGTGAAATATCAACTGGAATTTGTAGGAATTCATTGCAGAGTGTTTAATCCATTTATGCCGGGACTGAATGTGTTTTTGAATAACCGTGACCACAGAAAGATCACGGTGATCGATGGAAAGATTGGTTTTACAGGCGGATACAATCTTGCAAATGAATATTTTAATTATACGCATCCATATGGGCAGTGGAAAGATACCGGAATACGTCTGGAAGGTGATGCAGTCAGATCTTTGACGATTACATTTCTGGAAATGTGGAATGCTGTAAGTATGAAAGATATAAATGATACAGATTTTGATCAGTATCTTGTAAAATCAGATTATCAGGCAGCACAGGAAGGATTTATCCAGCCTTATGCAGATAGTCCGATGGATGATGAACAGGTGGGAGAAGAAGTCTATATCAGTATGATAAACAAGGCAGAGAGATATTGCTGGTTTATGACACCATATCTGATCATTACCGATGAGATGACACATGCCTTGTGTCTGGCAGCAAAGCGTGGAGTAGATGTCAGGATCATCACTCCGGGAATGCCGGATAAGAAGTTAATATACAGCATTACACGTTCTTTCTATCATGGACTGGTGAAAAATGGTGTGAGGATTTATGAATGGACACCAGGATTCTGTCATGCAAAAATGAGTGTTGCAGATGACTGTATGGCAACTTGCGGAACGATAAATCTTGACTATAGAAGTCTTTATCACCACTTTGAAAATGGTTGTTTTATGGCGGATAGTCAGACAGTTTTGGATATAAGAGATGATCTGGGAGCAACAATGAATGAATGCAGGGAAGTGACCGAAAAGTATCGCACAGGACGGAGTGCATATTTACGGCTCGGACAGTTGTTTATGCGATTGTTTGCAGGACTATTATAGCAGAAAGAAGAGGTGTTCGATATGTGTACAGCAGCAACTTACAAAACAAAAGATTTTTATATGGGCAGAACGCTTGATTATGAATTTTCCTATGGGGAACAGATTACGATAACGCCAAGAAATTATGAATTTGATTTCCGGTTTGCCGGGAAGATAAAAAGCCATTATGCTTTGATCGGAATGGCATTTGTTGCAGAAGGTTATCCGCTTTATTATGATGCTGTT
>CABJAV010000057.1 GCA_902363675.1 Lachnospiraceae bacterium
ATATAATACCACTTATGGCTGACAAAATCCTCATTTATGTGAAGTTTTCAAGGTACAAATTTATGGTTATAAGGTATCCTTGCTGGAATACCTTTTGACCCTCAAATCATAATATCCCTTATAAAGCTCATGTCAATCTTAATTTCGTCCACTGGCAAATTTAACGCCATGCTCGACGATGCACTTCCTGTGCCATAATCATCGATTGCAAACTTTATACCGAATTTTTTCAAAAATGTAACTGTCTCTTTAATTACAGACTGTGGCAAAGAACCACACCTCTCTGTAATTTCTAGACAAAGATGATCGGCCGGATAATGAATTTCGTCCAATAGCTTTAATACGACCTTACAAAAAGACTGCCTCTCTAACTGCTTTGCAGAAACATTGACATTGATGAAAAATTTCGGGTTGATAGCAAGAAATTTCAAGCCATCACGCAAAGCTGTCTCCAATACAAAATTGCCCAATTCATACATAGACGGATCATTCTCCAACCAGTCGATAAACATGTCTGGAGATGCCACTCCGTATGGTTCCCTTTTCCATCGAACCAACGCTTCTGCACCTACAATACTTCCATCTTTTGAATTAACTACCGGTTGGTATTCCACATAAAAACCATCACATTGATTAAGTACGGACTGATGGATTATTTTCATGAGATCCAGGCTGGCTCCGCTGTTTGTACGCACCAGATCATTAAAAAACAATACTTCTGTGCCTCGTCTCTCCTGTGCTTTTTCCAATGTATATTCCAACTTACTCTGTACAATACTTGTCTCACCTACATAATTTTCAAGTATGAGACCACCTGCATAAATGTTGAACTCAAAATAATGTCCGCCAATGCTGATATTACCATCCAGCTCCGCATGGATACGATCCATGAATATCTCCGCTTCATTTCGGTCTGCATCCCGCAATATAAAGGCAAAATTTGTACTGTTCATACGATATACAGCTGTTTCAGCGTCCATCATATATATGAACCGCATAGAGATTTCCTGTTGAATCTTATCGCTATAATTTTTTCCATATAAAATATTGATGTCGCTGATATGATCCAGTTCAATCTCAAGTATCGCCACTTTCCGCTGAGTTTTTATATATTCTTTCAAGTCCTTTTCAAACTTTACCTGTCCAAACAAGCAGGTTAACGGGTCTATCTGCGGTATTGCATTTTCATTTTTCAGGACCATAACAAGATAACTACGTCCGCTTTTTTCTACAATATCCATAAAAAAGCCAAGCATACTATATTGTTCTTTTTTCCCCATACGAATAAAAAGCAGATCTGACAGTTTTTCACCCTTAAGGCGCAATTCTATTTCCCGTATATACTCTTCCCGATCATGTGGATGCACACAATCTAACACTTCATGGTAGAAATCGTGATGCCAATTTTCCTCCATCCCAAAAAAATCTGCTGTTTTCTTTGGAACAAACGTAATATCATTCTGCAGATCCGTGACCAGCAAATACGAATTTAGTGTTAAATCTGTAATCTTACTGGCAATTTCCGTATAAAAGTCGCTGTCCTCTATCCAGAATTTTTGTTCTCCCATCCATTCATCCCCTCATCTTACTGATCATTTTGCTTTTCCATCATTGGAATAGCTTCATAACTTGGTTTGAAGAAATCTTTATCACACATTTTATAATACTGCATGAAAATTCTTTCCATAATTTTTTCAATCTGACTTGCCTTAGGTTCAAACAAAATAATCAGATATTGCATGGAACTGTATCGTGTACAAATATCCACCTTTCGAATTTTCTGTCGAATTGAAGTCTCCATGCACTCCAGTGCCTGTTCGATATTTTCTATGTACATTGCATGGTCTGGCAGAGTATCCATTGTTACCATTACAAGATAACAATTATGCTTGTAACGCTCACCCAGACTGTTTATATACTCATATATCCTGGCAAAATCTCTGTAATCCAGATCCAGCGCGCCGGAATAGCTTCCACTCTCCCGCAAAGCCCGGGCAATGGTCTCTAAATCTTTACTGATTTCCGATTCCTGCATGTTTTTCTGTTGCAATTGCTGGTAAAAGAAAAAGTCTGCTTTTCCATTCTGTTTTACATAATATAAAGCCTTGTCCGCATTCATATAACACTCTTCAAATATATCACCTTTCCTGCTCATGCAAAGACCGGCTGATATCGACGCCGCTTTTACCTCCACATCTTTGTCAGTTTTTTCCTTAAACGCATGGAATATCCGGCTTACACATGCCTTTACCTGTTCTTTGTCATCTTCCGGCAGAAAAAGAAGGAATTCATCACCGCCCAGCCGGCATGCAACGGAGCCATTCTCCTCATTTTTCAGAAGATTTCCAAGCAGCTTCAAAGCACGGTCGCCGGCTTTATGTCCATAGATATCATTGATTTTCTTCAGATTATCCATATCCATGAAAACAAGACAGCCATCCTGTTGTTGCATTAGCTGTGCGATTGCAGCTTCTCCACGATTCCGCATTGGAAGTCCGGTGAGATAATCATAACTTTCCATATTTTCGTGACTTTTCATAGTGGTCATTATATTGGAAATAAATTTGCCTGTCTCAATCTCTGCATCCGACAGACTCCCTTTTATATTCATCAAATAATTTTCTTCAATTGTAAGACAGCCCTCATCCATAAGTTTCAATAACACATCTGCAACATCCGGATCAAATTGTTTTCCCCGGTTCTCTTGAATTTCCTTACGAATCTGCTCCTGTGATAACGCATCTCTGTAGATCCGTTTGGAACTCATAGCATCATAACTGTCTGCCACGGCAACAATTCGTGCATGAATCGGAATTTCTTCCCCTGCAAGACCATCAGGATACCCCTTTCCGTCGTACCGCTCATGGTGATATTTTGCAATCTCAGCCACATGATCAATGATCGTAATATTCTTTAAAATATCTGCTCCGATGACCGTATGTGCCTTGATCAGCTCATACTCTTCCTCCGTAAGGCTGGTCGGTTTATTTAAAATTGCATCCGGTATGCCGATTTTTCCCACATCATACATATAAACTGCATCTTTTAAATTTGAAATTTCCGTTGCATCCCATCCCATTTTTTCTGCAATCATTGCTGCATACTCAGCAACACGAAAGGAATGTCCTCTCATATACTCATCTTTTGCTTCGATAGTAGTGGACAATGTCTGTATCATCTGCAGAGAAGTTTTTTCCGTCTGTCTCCTTCGCTTTTCAATTTCTTCTTTTTGCCGCTTTTGTTCCATATTGCGAACATTTTTTATTGTCCGGATAATATTAACAAACAGCAATATAGCCAGACCAATGCCGGTAAATACCCCTGACAGTGTTACGACAAAATAGACGGATGCAGCCTCAATCACCACAGAAATCATAGCGATGACCATCCCCACCAAAACCAGATGATATTCACTTGCTGCACCTGAACGAATGTCTTTGATAAATGTAACTGCAATCACTACAAAGGATAACGCCAGCACAACATGTGCAGCCGGAAGGGTCTGAATATAATCTGCCACTCCAGCAAGCTGCAATACCGTACTGACACCAAGATTCAATACGGCAACTGCTTCAATATAATGATATACTTTGCGATACCTTCCCTTTTGCACACTGTCTATATAAAAAAGCAAAGGTATCGGACAAATCATTACTACTATAAAGCAAAGTGCGGAAAGAACCGATGTATTCGGTACCCATAACTGGCGCAGCTTTGACTCTCCAATCATCCATACGGCTCCAACAATCATACACCAGCCCAAGTACTCCATGTCGAACTTCGTATAATACACAATTCCAAGTGCAATGCTGAAAAGAACCGTAATTACACCTGCAAACAAGATGAATAAGGCCATCACTGTTTCCATGCCGTATTCATCAAAAATCTGCGCCCAGATGTCGCCTCTTTCACCACAATAGATTGTGTTTACCACACCCGCATAATTTGAAGTATGTGTGGTCAGTTCCAGCCGAACTTCTTTTCCTGCATCTTTTTCCGAAGTTAGACAAAAAATATATCGACTGGCAGAATTCTTTCCAAACGGTCTTGTATCTGTTGTATCATATTTTGTGCGTAACTTACCATCTATATAAAAACTTACATCCTGTAAAGACGAACGTATGGCCAGTGTATTCTCATTGTAATTTTCCGGCAGCCGCGTCGTAAGCACCATCGTTTCGTTTACAGCTACATCATACACACCAGGCACCTTGATTACTTCCTGTGTTCCATCCGATTTGTGCCAGATGAATTTTCCCTGATATGTGATGTTTTGGAGTTTCATGCTCTCGCTGCGCTCACTCGGGTAAGCAATTTCCGCAGCAAAAAATCCCACAAAAATCAATAGCATCAATATGTAGAGTACGCTTTGCCTCTTTTTACTAACTGCATAACTTTCCATATTTTTATCTCCTCTTTACGTTGCGTTGAATATCAGCCCCTTACTTTTTCAGTTTTAATCCATCACTAAATGCATTTCCAACAATTGCTCCAAGCGCAATATACTTGTTATTTACCGGATCATAGGTAATCGGCTTAAGTTTTGCCGGATCAATCTTTCCATCTGTCAGAATGCTCTCATCTGCATTCACATTCATGATCTCACCGATGAGAATTCCATCCGTAAAACTCTTCACTTTACACTCTAGTGCCATCGGTAATTCTTCGATCAACGGCGCATTCACGTTTTCACTTTTGATTGCGTGAAAACCTGCTCTTGCAAACTTATCCGGCACTTTATTTGCAGACTCTACCCCTACATAATCACAGGCAACCACAGTATCTTCGGTTGCAAAGCTTACCGTAAACGCCCCCGTCTTTTTCAGATTTTCTGTTGTCTTGTGATTGGACATGCTGATAGAAATCTCATTCATATCTGTAATACAGCCCCATGCTGCGTTCATCGCATCCGGAGCTCCATTCTCATCGTACGTTCCTATAATCAGTACCGGCATCGGGTACACAAATGGTTTTGCACCAAAATCAACTCTGCTCATTGTTTTTCCTCCTGTTTGTCAATATGATTATTATAACAAATTCAAAACTAATTTACTATAAATTATACATGTTCTCTCCTGTTATTATTATGAATCACATTACCGCATCAAACACATCCGACGCTGCCATAATTCTAGCACACAATGGAATTTGTTTTCTTGATAGGCCATCCTCAAACTTATCAACCTGTTTGCACCCATATGATCTTGCAGTTTTACATGATGCAACATATCAAGTTTTCATAGAAAACTTGACACTATCTCTGCTATCTGTTACTCAAATCAATTATAGAGGCACTGCTATAATGATACTTCTGAATTCGTGCTATGAACTTTCCATTGATCATATTATACAAAAATTTCAGGCAACAAAACAAGTTGTCTTTTTATGCACAATGTATCAATTTTACAGATGCATGAATTTACTCTTTTACGTCAGCAAATTCAAAATCATATTTTTAATCATACGAATTTCCAGCGGATGATCTTCTGTTTCAAAAGTGAATAAAACATCTGTCCCCGGCAACAAATGATTCTCATAATACAAATTGTTCTTCCAAACAAAATCAGAAACATACTCTGGGTTGCTCATAAGTCCCGCGTGCTCCCAATAAGTAAGTTTTCCGGTTTGCGTATTTATAATTGTAAAGTCTGGATAAATAAGAATGTCGCGTCCATTATATTTTAATATAAGTGGCCGCTCATATTTGTAAAGAAGCTGATCTGCTTCCATATGCAAAAGATT
The DNA here is from genome assembly GCA_902363675.1 of Lachnospiraceae bacterium. Lineage (GTDB taxonomy): Bacteria > Bacillota > Clostridia > Lachnospirales > Lachnospiraceae > Roseburia. The sequence goes on from CABJAV010000057.1 coordinate 5,743, forward strand.
TGCTATAATTACCTCTGACTTGGAACGTACATACTCTCCTGCATTTGTTTCATATCGCAATGCCTCCGGGTATTTATTGCATGGTTCATATGTTTCCTGTTTCCATGCCTGAATCCGCCTGATACAATTCTCTTCCAATGGTATAACCAACGACTGTCTGTCTTCTGTCATTGATTCGTATATCTGCATTTCCTTATCATAACAATATGCTTTCTCAAAATTTTCAAGTAACTTCAAATTCTTCTGTAAAATAGGCTCTACTTTTTCATAATAACCTTTTTGCGCCAACAACTGAATCTGTTTCTCCTCCTTTTTTGAAAGATACTTTCTTATATATTTTAAGTTCTCGTCATGATACTGCCACTTATAATAAATCTTTTTTTGCTTATGTGTAATTATCAAAGAACCTTTTGGTACCGTCTTCTGAAACCGCTGAATCCTATCCAACAAATCCCTTGTTTCTTTTATTTGTTTTCTTACTTGTTTCTGAAATAATTGCATCCCCAATAATCGTCCTTTCCTTCTTTCTCGTAAAGTAGTACTAAAACCTCCTCATAATCTTTTTAGTACTACTTATTTTGATTTTCGTATCCCACGCCCCCCAAAAGTAGTACACTAAATCCAACACCAACGTTTTTAGTACTACTTTTCACTTCTCTTTCGTCCATTTTTCTTTCAAAATAGTACATAACCACCCTCATTCGTTCGTTTAGTACTACATTTTTCTTTACTTTACTATAATTTTTGATAAAAAGTAGTACCTAATTGCTTTTACTCTTTCTTCTAGTACTACTTTCCCTTTACTTTCACTTGAATTTTCTGCTTTAAATAGTATCTAATAAGCTCTTTATGCACTTTTAGTACCACTTCTCCCATGTCGTCTTTCCAAAATCATCCAAAAACTGGTACCCCCACAGCAATTCAAACTAGTATAGCGTTTTCTAAATAACTGAACCATTTACGCAGAATATTTTTCAGAAAGTGCATGTCAAAAAACGTAGGCGTAGCGGGCTACGCTGAGGATTTTTGGCATGTGCTATCGGGAAAATAGGCAAGTAATATGGTTTAGTTAATTTAAAAACGCTATACTAGTACCTCCACAACAATTCTTTTGAGTCCCCTTCTAAAGTTTCTATTTCCCAGGCACCAAAGACCTGCAATATCATTACTCATTTCATACAATCATTCAATTTTTATTTCACATCTGAAATTTTGTCCGAAACAGACATTACTAAGATAAATCCATCAGAGTTCTTTTACGCTCTATGATTTGATTAATAGGGTAGAGGGAGAATAATTATCTCGCCCCTCCCATTGAACCGTACGTACGGATCTCGTATACGGCTCTACAACTTATATTCCAACTTTTGCTAAGTAATAGGATAAGGGATTGAGCAGACCAGCTCCATCTTTTATCCTATTTTCAAGTAAATCTTTACTGATAATGAAATTCACCACGTTCATTCCACTTCTT
>CABJAV010000058.1 GCA_902363675.1 Lachnospiraceae bacterium
CTAAAGCCATTTCCATCAAAGAAGCTGCAGCTGATACCTTTGGTATTAAGATAGCACAGGATGCTTTCTCTTTCCAGTTAAAACAGCTCATTGACAGAATGAATTTTCTTGATAAGCAGATTGAAGCTCTTGATATTGAAATCATGAAATACTATGAGCAGTTTGATTGTTACTTACATACAATCCCGGGAATAGGCATAATTGGTGCTGCTACTATTCTTGCTGAAATCGGTGATATAAACAGATTTAAGAGTTCATCTGCCTTAGTTGCCTTTGCAGGTATTGATCCAACTGTACGACAATCCGGTGAATTTAGCAGCACTCATAATCACATGTCCAAACGGGGTTCACCTTACTTACGGCATGCCATTTTTCTCGCTGCAACTACCTGTTCTTTCCATAACAGTCCGTTGAATGCATATTACAAAAAGAAACGTGACCAAGGTAAACATCACTTAACTGCCACAGGAGCCGTGGCAAGAAAGCTTACCACCATAATTTATGCCGTGTTACGGGATAGTAAACCTTATGAACCTAAGAAGTTCTGTTAAATGTCTGGTAGTGAGACTAGGATTTAAGCCTGCCCGTGGGGAGGCTTAGTTGTGATGCAATCTTTTACAAAATCTTCATAAGATGAATATAATTGAAAAATTGCCATATTCTTTGATTCTAGTGCTCTTTCTGAACTCCAATAAATAATTGAAATTCCATTATTCTGATAATATAGACATAAATAATCATCATCTAAAATAGCAAACGGAATGACATCATAATCAAATAAATTTTCCTGTTCTTTATATACTTCTAACATTTCGTCCATCGGAATAACTACAAAGTTTTCCATTACACCATCAATTAATATATCCAGTGTCCTTTGGGTTGCAATGATTGATTTTATTTCTTTAGGAATAATTCTATTCAGAGCTATTTCAATTGCATATTTCATTTCAATTACCTCCAACCAACGGAAATTGGCTCATTCTAATGGTCTTCTTACCTTGCGTATTTAATGGAATAAACACTCTGTGTGTACCAGTTGGTGTATCACTCGTACTAATATTAAAAGGGTACTCTTTCTTGTATATCATTACATTTTGATCTTTATTATAAATTACTTCATCCGGCTTCATAATAGTATCTTCACACAATTTTCCAACATTAACATCCTTTCCATATTGAGTTTTTTTAGGTGTAGATACAGTATCAGGATCATACATGTGTTTTCGTGAATGAATTGAAATGTAATCCGAAGCATCCAATCCCCCATTTTCTTTAAAAAACTCTGTATTTTCTATTGACTTCCCATAGCTGGTCTGGTATCCTCCAGAGAATATACCTTTTCCTTTTCCAACAATAGTTGCTCCACTTTCAAAAATCTCAGGAAATACAATTTTTTGATTACTTGTTAGCGGTGCTGTCAATGATGATTTATATTCATTTATTACAACATTTCCATTTGCATCTATTGTCATTACTTCATAAGTGCAGGACGAAAGAAGTTTTCAATCATGTATGGAGAATTGTGTTAACGTGTCATTATGCGATGACATAATTTAATCAATTATTACTTCTTCTTGATGCATTCCTGCATACTTGTCTATTTCTTTTTGCCAATTGTCTATTTTTATTTGTGTTATCTTATCACCTTTTCCTGCTTCAATTAAACATTTTTTACGTTCTTCTATTGAACGTATATGTCCAATTTTTTCACTTTTACATATAGAGACAAATTCCTTGAAATTTGGTGCTATTATAATTTCATTTTGAGGATTATCATGATAAATGAAGCTAATTTCTCCATTTTTCTCTTCTGATACTCTTATTACAAAATAATCTCCAAATGAATTAGTTGCTATCGGAAGTCTGAATTTTGATATTAATTCTTCTCCTAATCCTCCATCTAAAACAAACCTCAAATCTGAATATTGATTTTCTTCTGTAAACCCGTAAAATCTTCTTATATCTGTTTTCACTTTACCTCTGCTAAGTTTTGTCTTTGGTGTTTCTCCACCATTATATTTCATCAAAAAGTCTTTGTAATCATGACACAATACAATATCATATTTTTTTTCCAATTCACTTATTTTTTCAAATGTACTATCTTCAACATATTTTGATATTAACATAATTTCGTCTCCTACTTATTGTAATAATTTCCACCATAATGTGTGAAAATTCTATGAATTTCTTCTTCTATCAATTGCATTTTACCATTTTCATAATCATGATGTAAAACGTAACCGTCTGGAATTTCATCATATCCTTCACTTCTAAGGAATTCCAATGCTGCTTTTTTATCCAGCTCTCTATCACCTGTAAATTTGCCAATACTGAACTCTGCAATATCCTCATCTGGAAACATATATTGTTTCGGAAATTTAACTTGCTGGTTAATATATGGAACAGTATCACCTTTTGCTGATGTATATTTCCAAATTTGAGAACCATCATCTAATGTTTCTATCTCTAATGTTCCACCTTTTTCAAACCAGTTTTTAGGTATTGGAGAACCTTTTGGTTTATTTCCTTTCAAAAATTTTGTGACTTTTCCTTTATAAGCATCCTTCATATCATCCCAATTACTAAATTTATTAGAAGAACTACCACTCTCACCAACCTTCCCGGCTGTTTTTCCTGCTTTCCCAGCATCTTCCGCTGCACTCTCGGCCCCCTTGGCGGCTTCCTCGAGCCCTTTTCCGGCTTTCCCGGCATCTTCCGCTGCATTCCCGGCTCCCTTGGCCGCTCCCTCGGCTATGTCTGCCACATTATCGGCGGTCTTTCCGGTCTTGGCTACATTCTTGATCTTATCCAGTCCCTTGTCTGCAAGTAGTGCTGTCACAACTTCCGTCACTATATATCCGGACGAGTACGCAACTCCCTTTTCATCTGCTGTGTCACATATTGACTGCCCGATTCCTCCAATGGTATTTACCGGATCTTTGAGCAGTGGCTCGTACTTTTGTTTTATCTTTTCTACTTCCTGATCCAATGTCTCCGGAACATGCCCCAGCGTCATCCGTGAACACTCACTATGCACATACAGAAATCCCAAATCCACCACTAGCGTCAGAAGACCCTTAACGGTTCCTACGAGGCTATCCCCTATGCCTGCCAGAAAATCCCTGATTGCGTTTCCTACGTCACTGAACTTGTCTCCCATTGAGCTCCATTCACTGTAATAGGCCGACATCTTGCTTTTATATGAATCATCTGTGTTTTCAAACGGAATCCCTGCAGCTTTTCATAATTTCTCTGTCTGCGTGCACTTTCTGCATCTTCTTCCTGTTGCTGGGCAGATTTTTTCGCTTCATTTTCTTCGTCGCTGCTAAATGGATTGGGAATAAACAGCCGCTTGTAGGTTGCCGGTGTGCTTCCGGTATCCTGCACAATCAAGTCAAAACTGGTAGCCTCTCCCTCTATCTGCTTATAATTCCACCAGATGTCGTTTCTGTCCACACGCATCATCGCGGTTTCATTTTCCGGCGCAATATAGTCTGTCATATCAGAAATATAACTGTCAATCATCTCTTTGATGACGCCCAGCCGGTACTTCAGTATCTTTTCATTTTCCCATACATTTGTCTCCCACTGTTCACTCAGCTTGTTATAGGCATCACTGTCCTGGTCTTTGATGGTCTGTTCAAATTTTCTTGCCGCCAGTCCCACAGCTTCCATCGCGTCTATGTAACTTTGAACCTTTCGGGAAATTGCATCTAAATGACTCATATTTAATTTTAAGTCTCGTTTCATTGTGTGTCATTTTCCTTGTATTTAAAAATATTTCTTTTTAAATATTTACACACTCCCCTATTTTCTTACTATAAAATACATCTGCATTTATCAAAACTAAACAACTCATTGAAAATACATTCCTAAAAAAATAGTTATCTCCAAGTTTTTGTATAAAACTTTTAAAATTTTTTGTGAGCATGACAAAATTACCATTTTTGTACTTCACCACGCCATCTTTTCCTCTTTACTTTATGCTAACTGATACCATTCATCTAAAACATCATAACCACAGAAATCTGCTGTTAAACCGCATCAAATATCATAGAAGATCAGGATTTACAGAAAAAATTTCACACCGTCCAAATGGATATCCTTCTTATACCACCACAATATGAAAAAAAATAACATAAAACCTCGTACCGAAATAATAATGCAGGATTGGATGCTTCTTACGTAAAATCAGATAATATAAGGTTTTCAAGCACATATCAAAACATCAGTTCTGTGGAACACCTATATTTCTCCATTAGCGGAAATGCCGACACTGTATGGCTTTCCAGCATAGTCTGAAGACTTTGTCCGACACTTTGGTCTGAGTACAGATTACCGCTTTTTCGACCAACTATTATATCCATGGTACCGTCTTTTAGGTATATTTTTCTATATTATCATACAAAAACGCATTATTGTTTGCATCAATTTCTGCTTCTGGCATGTGGTACTCTGTACTTATGATATCGAATATACCATTTACATAATATCTCACTCAAAATGAAAAAGAGGTAATATCTGTGTACTATTAACACAGTAATCACCTCTTATTTGTAGAACATTTTTAATTACTAAGGTCTATATCAATGTGCTTCTTTCTTAACATCTCGTAATCATCTAATTTAATTAATTCATAATTTATTAAATTAGAATCATAAGTGTCTTTTTCAAAGTCAAACAAAGCATCTACATAAATCCAGATATCTATATTGTGGGAATTATTCAAAAGTGTGTTATAGTCACCTTGAAACTCAAAAACAACCTCCTTACCAATTGCACAAAGCGTAAATTTATTAACTATTCTTTGTTTCACAAATGTAATAAACGCTTTAATCAACTGATAATAATCACTTACAGATTCATATTTTTCCAGATTAAACCAAATAGTGTAGCAAAACTTGTCTTCAACTTTTTCAATATTCAATCCTACATAACCTTCATTGGCTTTTTCTGTAATACACACAATTTTAGTATTAATCATGTTGTTTAAATCCTCTTTTGAATTAACAACATAAGAATTCTCATATTCCCAATTATCCATTACTTCAATAACCCTACTACTATAGTCTATTTCAGCTTGTTTATGGATAAACGAAAATAGAATTTCATAACTTAGTACATCCTCACATATCAAATTAATTTCTATTACTTCGGCCATATAGTCCCTCCTTTTTCAATAGCTGAAAGCACCCTACTAGATTCTGCTCCAGGATATAAACTTACAAACTCTCCATTATTTGTAACTCTTAACAGATTATTTCCTTTTAAATACAAAAACTCATTATTCTCAACATCTTGAATTATCTTATCTGGACTTTTAAATACATCATCTATTAAATTTTTATATTCATCCATACTCAAATCAGGATAATCTGTTTTATGTTTTCCCCATTTCTTACCAAATTGTTTCGATGATATATTACATTCAGATGGAGAGTTTAAACCACTCTCACCAACCTTCCCGGCTGTTTTTCCTGCTTTCCCAGCATCTTCCGCTGCACTCTCGGCTCCTTTCGCAGCTCCCTCGAGTTCTTTTCCGGCTTTTGCAGCATCTTCTGCCGCATTTTCGGCTGCTTTTCCTGCTCCCTCGGCTATGTCTGCCACATTATCGGCGGTCTTTCCGGTCTTGGCTACATTCTTAAGTTTATCCAGTCCTTTATCGGCAAGTAGGGCTGTCACAACTTCCGTTACTATATATCCGGATGAGTACGCAACTCCCTTTTCATCTGCTGTGTCACATATTGACTGCCCGATTTCTCCAATGGTATTTACCGGATCTTTGAGAAGCGGCTCGTACTTTTGTTTTATCTTTTCTACTTCCTGATCCAGCACCTCCGGAACCTGTATCGGCACTATGGATTTCCACCTGACATCCACATACAGAATTCCCAAATCCACCACAAGCGTCAGAAGTCCCTTAACGGTGTCTACGAGGCTATCCCCTATGCCTGCCAGAAAATCCCTGATTGCGTTTCCTGCATCACTGAACTTGTCCCCCATTGAGCTCCATTCACTGTAGTAAGCCGACATCTTGCTTTTATATGAATCATCTGTGTTTTCAAACGGAATCACTTTGTTCTCATAAATTTTCTTGATTTCATCCACACTATCCGATAATTTTTTTCTTATGGATGTATCAAGCTGATCACGGAATCCCTGCAGCTTTTCATAGTTTCTCTGTCTGCGTGCACTTTCTGCATCTTCTTCCTGTTGCTGGGCAGATTTTTTCGCTTCATTTTCTTCGTCGCTGCTAAATGGATTGGGAATAAACAGCCGCTTGTAGGTTGCCAGTGTGCTTCCTGTATCCTGCACAATCCAGTCAAAACTGGTAGCCTCTCCCTCTATCTGCTTATAATTCCACCAGATGTCGTTTCTGTCCACGCGCATCATCGCGGTTTCATTTTCCGGCGCAATATAGTCTGTCATATCAGAAATATAACTATCAATCATCTCTTTGATAACGCCCAGCCGGTACTTCAGTATCTTTTCATTTTCCCATACATTTGTCTCCCACTGTTCACTCAGCTTGTTATAGGCATCACTGTCCTGGTCTTTGATGGTCTGTTCAAATTTTCTTGCCGCCAGTCCCACAGCTTCCATCGCGTCTATGTAACTTTGAACCTTTCGGGAAATTGCATCCAAATGGCTCATATTTAATTTTAAGTCTCGTTTCATTGTGTGAAATTTTCCCTGTATTTAAAAATATTTCTTTTTAAATATTTACACACTCCCCCTATTTTCTTACTATAAAATACATCTGCATTTATCAAAACTAAACAACTCATTGAAACTACCTTTCTAAAAAAATAGTCGTCTCCAAGTTTTTGTATAAAACGTTTAAAATTTTTTGCGAGCATGACAAAATTACCATTTTTGTACTTCACCACGCCATCTTTTCCTCTTTACTTTATGCTAACTGATACCATTCATCTAAAACATCATAACCACAGAAATCTGCTGTTAAACCGCATCA
>CABJAV010000059.1 GCA_902363675.1 Lachnospiraceae bacterium
AATTCATACCTGCTTCCATAGTAATCATTTAAACGGTCTTTCATCTCATTACAAAATAATTTTTGATCTGTTTTACCATTTAAAAACTGATTGCAGATACCACTTATCTCTTTCTTCTCATTTGTATAAAAAGCTGTCTCATCTGAGATTATTTCTGACTTGTACTTATAAGATTCTGTTTTACTTCCAATTCCAACAACCATGTAATCTGGTGTCATTCTCTCCATGATGGAATTACGTGCCGAATCATTAAAATGAACATATTCGTCAATCATGTCTGAAAAACCAGCTTGAAATTGCTCTGGAACATACATTTCATTTACTTTCCTTAGCCCAGCTTCACTTGCACTTAACAAAAATACAGATTCATAAGAAGTTCCTCTATATCCCTCCTGAGCATTCAAAGAATCTACATCTGCTGTCATTGCATTAATCTTCTCTTTTAAATCTTTCATTTCATCTTCTGTCAAATATTCAGAAGCATTTTCGTCCAGCCATTTTTCAAAAACCTCTGACTGATTTTCCGAACAGCCTTCAAACGCGCTTTGTTCTCCCAAAATGGAAGTTGCTTTCAAATCTAATTTGAATAAATTTTCACATTTATATTCTGCAGGTATCTCTCTTATTTCTCCATCAATAGATGAAAAATGCATTGTATGAAAATCCGATACCTTATTACGAGCAGTCTCAACTAACTTTCTTGCTGAATCACTGATTTGTATATCATCTTCCTGAACCAAAGCATGGGAACCATTTTCTTTTTTCTCAATATTTCTACTTGTCATATTGTGATTGTTAATATACATATTACTCTGAATCTTCATAGTATCCTCCTAATCCACTGGATCATAATTGTAATTTGCTTGTACCCCACTTACCCTTCCAATGTGAATGGTACTATCACTCATATGTTATCTCCTAAATAATTTTATATATGTCTCATCGTTGTCATTTTCCGTTTCTGTTCCAGTCAATTATAACTTTTCTAATCTTTCCAGAAACGCAACATAGAATTCTCTCTCTTTCATACAAGCCCTCTGAACTTCTATGCTTTTAGGAACATATTCCAGTGGATGGTCTAAATTATATAAAGCCTCCCGAACCAATACGCATTTAATTACCTCCTAGTATAATATTATATATCGATTATTATAAGTTGATATAGTCAGTAAAGTCCTCAATTATCAATTGTACTTTTTATTATGTTTTCATTAAAAGTATTGGCAATATTTTCATAAGCAGCTATGGCAACCGCCCTATCTACTTCCGATAATACATTAACAGCCGATATATTATCATCAAAAGCCGCATCTTTTTTACTCTTTTGCATATTAATCTCTTCTATCTGTCTGCGCTTTTCTGCCGCCTCCTCACTGCGCTCTAAATATTGTCTACGCCGTTTAGCCTTCTCTTCATCTTCAGCTTTCATTTGCGCCTCTATCTTTGCTTTTTTTTCTGGTGAAACATCTCCACAAACATAATAGTGTGCAGTTCCATCCGGGTGAATAACCATACCATAAGATTGAATCTCAAACCCCCCGACTGCCATCTGCGCCTTCACAGTTGACTGCGAAGCAAAAAAATCCTGTATCATCTTTTCGTAATAAGCTGCTTTTTTGGGATCATTTGCCATTGTTTCCAAAACATTGGGTGCAATCACAATATTATTCATCCCATATGTCCCCGTCCCCAATGAATCCATACTCTTTTGATCACTTCCAACATTTTGGATCATTATATTCCCATATTTAGCCTTTAAATATTCAGTGTAGGTATCTACTTTTGAAACACTATTTTCATTTGGCTTCTGTACTTTCTCTGTATTATCACCCTCTTTAGCAGATAAAATCTTATTGAAATCTAAATGATTGGCTTGCCCTGTCGTCTTATTCTGTTGATACCTATAATTCTGATTATAAGCATTAACTGAATTTTCAACGCCTAATCCCATATTAACTCCTTTCCACGGTTCTTCTGTCAGTCAGAACCGTACCTGCTCTCTCCATCCGAAGCCCAAGCAGTAACCTTTAATTGATTTATTGGAGTAAGATAACCCTTTTGGAGTTATCTTACTCCTTTTGTTTTGCCATTACGATAATCACAACCGCAACACTCCACAAAATATTTCATTATTCTGACCTAGTTTCCCCTTTTCTTCGGTCTTTTCGGCTAGTGATAAATCGCTGAACACTCTGCCGTCCTGCCAAGAACTGTTTTTTCCACTTCATTCCGGGCAATTCTCTCCACTACTTTCAATACCTTGATTGTAATCTTTTCTGCTTTCTTCATCTTACCTTTACCTCCTGTTTCAATAATTTTGCTACGCACATCAGAAGCGAACACAATATGATAGCGATTGACATATAACTTACATAGAGCTGGTTCATCCCCAAGATGTATATTTTTTTTTATCATATTTGTGCCTTAATCTCCACTTGTATCATTTACAATATTGCTTGTAACAAGTGTCCCTATGTGAAAGGCACACTCTACACTTTATTGTTGTTATCTTCCATTTTCCGAGCAATTATAACTTTTCCAATCTACGTTTATCAAATGCTCCAAAATTTAGATGCCAGCTCCCGATTTATGATAGATGAGAGAAAATTAGGATTATTATTCTGGAACACTTTCAGACTTTCAAAAAAAGCCGCTTTATTCTCTGTCTTTATATCTGAAAAAGTTGCATCCAGCTTCTGATCTTTTACATTTTTCTCCACATATTCCTCCGACTGCTTTTCGTAATTATCAACCATCGAAGGATTCTTTTTCACTGCCCCTTCATACCAATTTGTAAGGTATTTTAATGCATTAAGCTGTCTGTCCTCATTGCTGCTTTCTTTACTAATCTTCTGATATTCCGTGTATGCACTGCCGTCCATCGTCCTCATCATATCAAGCGCATTTGTAGTCTTTACAAGATTGCTACCATGTCCAAGATATGTACCTTTCCCTACTCCATAGTCCATATTTCCGTTATTGTCAGCTTTTCCTGCGCTCGCAAGCTTTGCGATAGACTCCATTGCTTCCAAAAATGGTTTTCTGCTATCTTCCGGGATAAAATTCTCTGCCGCATATTCCGCTTTTTTCATACCAAGTGAAATATTTGCCTGCCGTTCTTCCTCTGTCATAGAGCCAGTATTTCCAACAAGGAAATTCTGACGGATGATATCATACACAAATCCCTGTTCCTCTTTGCTGCAGTTCTCCACCGCAGATGCAACCGCCTTGTCTGCACCATACATTCCGGAATATGCCGGAAGTTCTAGTGAGTTATCAACCTGCGTAATTTCTTTTTGAAACGCTGCATTTCTCGCCTCCATTGATTCCCGCTGCTCCTGTGTTACATTGGCATCCACTATACCTTTCTTGTTTTCCACAAGTGCAGCCATTCCATCTCCCGAAAATTCAACAATAACCGCATCTCCATACTGCGAACCGATGTCCTTCATCGCCTGCAGGGTTTCTTCCCTTGACATCTTGTCCATAATCTTATTGCCATGTTCATCTGTAGTGTTAAATTCATACTTTACAAGGGTGTCTTTCTTATATATACCATTCCCGTATGAGGGAATATTCGTTGTTCCTCTGTAAAACTGACTGTAATCAATATTCATAATATACACTCTCCTCTACTTTATTTTTTCTTAGGTATTTGTGAAATACCAAAAATCTCATAAATACAATATTTTTACCACATAAAACATACTATATTTTTATAGTTTCATACTTGTATATATATCTTATGCAAACATATAATATCTGCCTAAATCATCAACTTTATATACATTATTTCCGGTATATGATCTAAAGTGATCGTAATATCCTTATTATAGGTATCCTTCGCGAAACTTAATGCCCGGTACTCTGTAATATTGAATTCGTAATAGTCCACCGTATCCGATAAACTTCCCTTTAAATATCCGTCCGGCTTATTGATAAGTGCCGTCAGATCCAGTGTTCTTCCAAACACATCCTAATCCGTATATTTATTTGTTTTCCAGAAATAATCATTGGAAACTTTACTATTTTCTACTGCAATATTTTTATCAGTGGGTAAACCTTTTTTCTTAAAATCATATCCCACAAGCTGCGCATGCATCTCTACTGTGCGGGTTATTACCATCTATTCATTCTCCTTGTGTATAATTACTTTTCATAATCATAATACTTTCCTGAAACTATACGCATACATATCCGAATACATGTTATCATGCGGTTGTGGCGTCAGCCTTCTATCCAATGCCGCCATATCCACCGTAAAACCACTGTCTGCCACAGAAAAAGCACCATTACTGAATTGAAACTCCGAAGTAAAGTCTGGAATCCCCAGATCACCGCTTGTCCGGTTATGTCCTATAATATTTATCAATGCATCCTTTATCCGCTCTATCTTGGCATTGTCCTTTGTTTTGTTAATCAGATTAGCAGCTTTTCCCGGCAGCCCGCCAATCTTTCCGTCTGGTGTCAGGTAAAGGTTCTCCAGAGAAATATCTTCTCCCGTAACCCCTTTTAAGTAACGCCTGACTTCCTGCACATCCGTGGCATACTGGTAGGTATTGGACGACAGATTTCCCACACTGTCAGCAATTCCTGTGTAATACTGATACATCCGGTCACTGTACTTTTCCTCTACCAGTTTCTGAACCTGTTCCCGGACTTCTTTATCTTCGATACCGCTCACTGTTACATTCCCATTGCTTTCAATCTTTATCTGCATTCCCTCCAGCTCATCACGGGAGATACCTTTGCTTTCCAGATCCTTTACAAAATCCTCGGAAAAATCATGTTTCAGTTCCGCCTTCTGCTGTGCTTTCTCAAAATCTTTCAGATTGGCAAAAATCTTCACATACTCCATTTCCGCATCATCCAGTGTCTTTCCTTCCGCCATGTCCTGCAACAATTCATCCACTGTGCGCCCGCCTTTGTATTTCTTTTCTTCCGGCAGACTTTCAAACTGCTTCTGGTGGAATTTCTCCATTTCTTTTGTATAATTTTTCTCTGTATCCATCAGGACTTCATTATATTTGTCGAGGTATTCCCTCCAATTTTCATCTTTCCGGCTGTATGCACCGTGAAGGTTCCCGAATGCCTCCCTTATGGCATCGGTCTTTTCCTGTTCTTTATTTTCCGTAACCTTGAAACTGATTTTATAATAATCATGCGGAGAAACTTCTTCCCCATTTTTGTTTTCTATTTTGATACAATATTTATTGGTATTTGTATCCCAGTTCGGGATGGTCAGTGTTTTACGTCCTTCCCCGTCCCATTCTGCCTTTCCGACCTGATTGCCATATTCATCATATAAGGTGAGGTCATAATCACAGCCTTCCGGCATGTCCATGTATATTTGAACCCCAAAATAATTCTGTATGGTTCGATTAAATGGAATGGAAAAGTTGTAGAAATCCACATCCTTTTTATCACTGAGATTTCCTTTCAGACTGCTGGTTTCGTCCTTAATCAGAAAATCCAGATCCAGAAACGTACTTCCCTTCTTCTTGTCCGAAACCTCATAAGTGGTATGCTGTCTGCGATAAGTGTCATTGCTGCCAAGTGTACAGGAATCTTCCTGAAGTGTCATATTTTTCTTCAGTTTCCCTTCAAAAAATGCCACTGTTTCCTTTCCAGACATGAAAAAAATCGGTTTTTGACGAAATGCCGCCCCATATGTAGAATGATTACTGTTTATTTCCATTTCTTATCCTTCCTCCCGAAAAATATCTTACCTGTATTCTTATGCTTTCCTGTCAAAAGATGAGCCTACAGTATAACAGGATTATCCGGTAAAATAATACTGCTTTTCTCATATGCTGCCGCCGCCAACTGGCTATTTAGATATTCGTTTTGTACAGCTTTTCGTCTTGCCTGTGCTCTTTTTACTGCTTCCTTTTCCTGTTTCTTCAAAATTATAGAAATTGATACTATGCATATGTATCAAAACCTACCTTATTTTTAGTTGTCGCTTCTATAGCAATCATATTTTCTGTTTTTTTATCTTCTTTTTCTTTATCCTCTTTCATTCTCTCCAGCCATTTGTCAATTTCTGAATCCGTACCAGTCTCTCCAAAAATGCCACAGGTTGTCATTTCGGTTCCATTATTCGTAAACTTAAACTCCACTGATATCAGTTTACTACCATGACTTATTGCCGCCTTCTGTGCATTTCGTATAACATCTGGCATAATTGCTAAATTTTCCTCAAGCCATTTCGCAGTTTTTTCATCTCCACATGCCTTTTGCATTACACCTCCGTCAATCAATACAGAAGCATTTTTGCATGGAGTTAAACATTTATACTTGTTAGTCAAATACTTTGAATAGTCTGATACATTTTTAAACTTATTGGCTGAATTCATAGTGTATCCTGCATAATAATTCTTTTCACTATTCTTTGATGGCTTTACATTTTCATTTTTTACATTTCCGTATGTGTATGTATTGGCATACGATGATACTCCATTAATTCCCATACTGCATCTCTCCTTTCTATTTAGCCTTGATTTTTTATTTGCAGGCTATTGGGTTTTGTTCGATACGCTTACTGCCATTGTAAAATTTGCCTCATAAGAAGCTACTGCCTGACTTATTGTGACAGTCTTAGCAGACGAACTACTCTCAGCCACCAATCGAGTTCTGGCATCCTGAGCGGATAACCTTTTATTTTGCGCATATTCTTCATAAGCTGTTCTTTCCGCTTGTTTTTTCTGAATCCGCTTTTTTTCCTGTTGTTTCTTTACCTGATTTTCTATTCTCTTTTTATTTTCTATTCTG
>CABJAV010000060.1 GCA_902363675.1 Lachnospiraceae bacterium
CGATTGAACAAAATCGCTGCGCGATGGCCTGCCAAGGCTGTGGCGCAGTTTTATTTTTATTAAAAAGCAGTGGAATTACTTTTCATAATCCGTTATTGTTAAGTTACCACACGAAACAACTGAACTAAGAAAGCTCCACTGCCTATGATAAGAATAACATTTTCCAGTCTCTTCCGCAATCGGAACTATGACGCTAATGCACCTCCGAATAGGTAGATGTAATTATTAACACTACTTATTCTGGAGGTTTTATTATGTATTCCTTATTGCAAGAAACCATTTGACAGTGCCGAATCTGTCATCAGATACCTTGGAAAATACACCCACCGGATTGCTATCAGCAACTACCGTATCAAAGACATGACAGAATCTACAGTTACTTTTTCCGCTAAAGATTACAAAAACCAAGGGCTTTGGAAAGAGATCACCATATCCAGTGAGGAATTTATCCGTCGATTTTTAATGCATGTTCCTCCAAAACGTTTTGTACGTATCAGGCACTATGGTCTTCTTTATAATAAAGATATTAAAAATATTGAAAAACAACATGTACCATCACTGCTCTATGCAATGAGGATTGCTGATTTCTTTCATCAGCCGGTGACAAACATTTTCTGTTATCATCCCGGCCAGACACAGTGCAAAGGAGCTGATCACAATGGAGAATAAGGGTAAGACTGATTTTCAGACCATTGCTGTAGATTTTGATGGCACTCTCTGCTACAGCAAATGGCCGGAGCTCGGCCAGCCAAATCATGCACTTATTGCTTATCTTAAGGAATGGAAACGCAACGGCAACAACAGCCGTAAGGTCACCTGTGACTACTACATAGATGACCGGATGCTGCTGCCGGATATTATAAATGAGCAGGCTTGATAAACAGCCTGCTCATTATTAACGTTTGCGGAAGGATTTGAACCTTCGGTGCGGTACTCTCACACACCACCTTAGCAGGGTGGCACCATAAACCAGCTCGGACACGCAAACATATGTGACCAGAGGGAGTCGAACCCTCATGTTCAGAACCACAATCTGACGGACTGACCGTTATCCTATGGCCACAGTACCTCCTGTGGGACTTGAACCCTACATCTCCGGCTTGAGAGACCAGTGCCCTGACCTTTAGACTATGGAGGCAGAATGATTCCAACGGGACTTGAACCCGGTATCTCCGGCTTGAAAGGCCGGTGTCCTAACCTTTAGACTATGGGACCATAGCACTCATATCAGGACTCGAACCTGAATCAGCCGGTCCGTAGCCGGTCGTTCTATCCATTGAACTATATGAGCATGTACCGGGGCATCCTTTCAGATACCCCTTTTCTTTTTTATTCATGCACTAATCTGTGCCTTTGCATTTACATCAACAGCAATTATCTCGTCCATTGACACACCAAAGACTGCCGCCAGTACCACCAGATTATCCAGGGTTGGCATTGCCACACCGTGCTGCCACTTGTATACTGCCTGTGGTGTTGCAAATCCGAATATATCTGCCAGATCCTTTACTGAAAGACCTGCATTGATTCTCAGTCTTGTTATGTTCATTCCTGTTGCTGCCATATCTATTGTAGGCATTGTTATCATTTTTCCTCCTGTTCCGGCTGTCAGTCAACACCTTCCCAACAGCCGGGCTGTACAGTCGGTGCTACTCTGATGCCTTAAAATTGTATATAGGTTTCATTACATCAATGACATCCACGGACTCCCTGATCACATCTATGATGTCATCCAGAGACTTGTATGCCATTGGTGCCTCGTCCAATGTATTTTCATTTACTGAGGTTGTATATACTCCCTCCATAGCTTTCTTATACTCATCCAGATTTAGCTCATTTTTCGCCTTTGTTCTGGACATAATCCTTCCTGCACCATGTGGGGCAGAATAGTTCCATTCCGGATTTCCTTTTCCAATGGCAAGTATACTTCCATCCTTCATGTTAATCGGTATCAGCACTTTTTCTCCCTTATGGGCTGCGATTGCACCTTTCCTCAATATCATTTCATCTGTGTCGATATAATTATGAATCGTGTGAAAAGCATCACTCCCGGTCATGCCTGTAATTTCAAAAATAACCTCTGCCATCTTCTCCCTGCTTCTTCTGGCAAATGCCTGGCATATCTCTACATCATGAAAATAATCCTCCAGGTATTTTCCCTCCAGATAACACAGATCCTCCGGCATGCTTGTAGGACTTTCATATATCTGCCAGTGAAGCTGTTTTAAGGCATCCTGTATCTCACTTTTTCTTCCCTGTTCCTTATAGGTGCGGATAATCTCATCCCTTTTTTCCAGATACTCACCATAGCCACGGTTTAAGTTAATGGCAAGTTTCTGATAAAGCTCTGCCACCTGCTTTCCAAGATTTCTGCTGCCGGAATGAATTACGAGATACTTTGTTCCATCTGCTGCTTCATCAATCTCAATAAAGTGATTTCCGCCTCCAAGTGTTCCAAGAGACCTTGCAAGTCTCTTTGCATCTTTCAGCTCCCTGTAGCATCGAAGCTCTGTCAGATCAAATTTCTCCTGTCGTCCTTCCCACACCTCACGTCCTGATGGAATAAAATGTGCTGCCTCATCCACTTTCTCAAAATCAATATCGTCTTTTCCAAGATTTACCGTATACATCCCGCATCCGATATCCACTCCGACCACATTGGGAACTGCCTTATCAGTTATGGTCATTGTTGTTCCTATCGTACATCCCTTTCCGGCATGCACATCAGGCATGATACGGATCTGGGAGCCTTCTGTCATTGCATAATCACACATGCGTCTGATCTGCTCAATGGCTTCATCCTCTACTACCTTTGCATAGCAGAGAGCCGTATTTACTTTTCCTTTAATCTCTATTGCATTCATTTTTCTTTTCCTTCCTGATATTTAACATTGGACAGTGCTCCTCATGGGATTTGAACCCACAACCTACCGGTTAAAAGCCGGTTACTCTACCGATTGAGTTAAAGGAGCATAAAAAATACCGCCCACCTTCATCTAAGGTAAGCGGTACGCTAAAACATGTTTATCTATTATGCCCTGTCCGGCTATGCCTCCGGTTCAGGTGCAGCATCAAAAACACAATTTTCTCGTTTATGCCTCGCCTTAAATGAGCGTATGAAATCAAAGCCCCACTCATGATCTTTAAGCAGTGCTAACGGTTTACGTTCACTATGAAGCTGGTCAAAACGATACATTGTTGTCATGTCTTTTTCCTTTCTGTGGAGTTCTCTGTCTCCGCTTATCTTTTATCTGTAACCAAGAATAGCACAATTTTCTGCCGTTGTCATTATACCTGTGGTATAAATTATAATTCTATTCCCGCTGCCGCTGCAAAATCCTTTATATGAATACTGATATGGATATGGATATAGACATAAACACCGTGACAGACACAATTACTTGCAGACTTGTTGAAGCCAGGGCAGATCTTGGCATTACCCAGAAAGAACTTGCATCAGCAACCGGCATCAGCCTGAAAACTATTGCCAATATCGAGTCAAAACAGCATATTCCTTCTCTGCTATACGCCATGAGAATTGCAGATTTTTTTCACAAACCGGTAACAAGCCTGTTCTGCTATCATCCTTGTGTTCAGCAGACTCCCTCTAAAGGAGATGATCTGAATGAATAATAAAAAAATGTTAGATTTCCAGACAATCGCTGTTGATTTTGATGGTACCCTGTGTTACAGCAAATGGCCGGAGCTTGGTCAGCCAAACCTGGCACTCATTGAATATCTCCAGGAATGGAAACGTAATGGCAATAAACTCATTCTCTGGACTTGCCGTGCGGGGGAAGCCCTGTCAAAAGCTGTCGAATGGTGCCGGGAACAGAATCTTGAATTTGATGCAGTTAATGACAATCTTCCGGAAATCATCGAATTCTATGGACACAACAGCCGGAAGATTTCCTGTGATTACTATATCGACGACCGGATGCTGCTTCCGGAAAACGCAAAGGCATAGAACCCGTAATGGGGCTATGCCTTTGTGCTTATTCTGGCATTCATTTTTAGTTAGTGCGGGTTATTTGCCTAATACAGTTTTTCTCATAATAAAAATCTGTTGGTTAAACTTTTTCAAATTTTGCTACTTCATCCGATAAATCTTCCGAAAGGTTCTTATTTTCGTCCGCCTGCACTGTAATTGCTGAAATTGCTGTTACAAGTTGTGATATCTCTTGTGCTACGTTTGTAACACCTTTTGCAGATTCTTCAATCGCTATAGAAATGTTATTGATACCTTCATTCATATCATTCATTGTACCTAAGCTATCTTTTGACTTAACTGCAAACTCGTTAAATGTATTACTTGCCTGTTCAGAATCAGCATCATAATTTCCAATAATTTTTACAAAGTTGTCATAATCAAGTGCTACCTTTTCATCTACAAAACGAATCATTTCCGTTGCATTTCCAGACAGATTGTTTACTGCCTCAATAACTTTTCCACTGATTTCCTGAATATTGTTTGCTGTCTCACGTGAACTATCTGCAAGCTGTCTGATTTCATCTGCAACAACGGCAAAGCCCCTGCCTGCTTCCCCTGCTCTTGCTGCTTCAATTGATGCATTAAGTGCTAGAAGATTTGTCTGTGCTGCGATATTTAAGATATTTTCTGTAAGTTTTTCAATTTCATTTACAGACTTAGATGCTTCTACTGCCTCCGCGACATCCTTTTGAATGCCATCAAATGTTTCTACTGTTTTTTCTTTTGATGCAATCGCTTCTTTATAGCTATTTTCTGCAGTAAGCTTCACTTCATGCAACTTCATTGCAGAGTTCTTAGCATCCTCATTCATGCCTGCCATTTTCTCTAGCAGATTATTACATCCTTGGGCTAAATCATTTAGAGAAGCAGATACCTCTTCCATGGATGCTGCAAGTTCTTCCGATGTTGCACTCACATTGGATGCACTCATATTTGAAGATTCCGCCTCATTTTGTACAAGATAGGAAGATTTTTTCATATCTTTTGATACACTCTGAATCTTTACCATAAGATTTTGTAATGTTTCAATAAAATGGTTGACACCATTTGCAAGCTGACCAATTTCATCACTGGTTTCATCAAATACTCTTAACGTAAGATTACCCTGTCCTGATTCTATACCTAAAATGATATCATCCAAATCATTCTTTGCTCTTTTTGCTGGACGAACAATGGACTTATTAATAACAATCGAAAGAAGTACGATTACAATAATATCAGCTACCACAAGTGCAAGATCAAAAATGATGCTTCCATTTATTCTGTAGTTGATATGTCTGATGGCTTCTGCCACTTCTCCTTTTGCTGTTTCAAAAACCGCGGTATCATTATTTTCCACTGCTTCTTCATATTGTTCAAACTGTTCTATAAGCACATCATTCTTTCCTCGAATAGCTTGTAATGCCATTAAATTCAAGGCTGTAATCAAAACTGCAAAAAAGCCTACAGACACTAACATTGTTACTAACTTTTTTCCCAAGTTCTTTCTCTTTTTCATGTTTATTTTTCTTCTTTTTTCTGCGAAAAGCACCAATGCGTTATGTTTTGGAATTTTTTACCGTTATTCTACCCCACCCCACAAAATTTTGTCAATACTTTATTCTCTTGATAGAAAATTTTAATCTTTACTCTGATGAGGATGGCGTGAAACACATCCGTATCAAAGCCAGACCTAATAAATGGCATGAGAATGACTGCCCTTTCTGTCACAAGTCATGTCCTGCTTATGACAAACATTCCAGCAGACCAACCACTTGGAGGGGACTGGATTGGGGTGGTATTCTGGTCGAAGTTGAATACCAGACGCATCGTATCATCTGCCTTGAACATGGGGTTATATGTTGCCGAAGTTCCATGGGCATATCCAGGTAGTAGATTTACCAAGGATTTCGACCTTACCGTTGCATGGTTTGCATCCTATCTTCCAAGAAGTACCACATCATACTTCATGAGAGTGGACTGGGAAACTGTAGGCCGCTGTGTCAATCGTGCTCTTCACGATTTAGAACCGGAGCACTCAAGAAGACTTGATAGTCTGGTTAATATCGGCATTGACGAAACCAGTTACAAAAAGGGTCACAAGTACATTACAGTAATCGTTAATCACGATACCAACACAGTGGTATGGGCATCGGAAGACCATGGCAAATCCGTTCTTGAAAAGTTTTATAAACAGCTTACTCCAGAGCAGCTATCCAGCATCAAGGTTGTTACAGGTGATGGTGCCAAATGGATCACAGAGTGTGTAAATGAATACACTCCTGACTGCGCCCATTGTGTTGATTCCTTTCACGTAATCGAGTGGGCTATGACAGCTCTCAATGAAGTCAGAAAAGATATCTGGCATGATGCCTACAGCGAATATAGGCAGATCAAAAAAGATAATCCATATGGCAAGGGTCGTCCTAAAAAGGATGATCCTGAACTTGCTATTGTGAAAGCAGCTAAAGCTAAAGCAGATGAGATAAAAGGCTCTGCATACATGATAAAGGTTCTCTGTTTCCTTTTTGATACCAAATATCATATGCATTATATAATATCTTTCTGTTATGAAGTGACTTTTGTCAAGAGTTAATTTCAAGAAATTTTTCTTAACCCCAGTCACATTTGTTTTCCTGACAGCATTGGAAAAGAGCCCTAGTTTAACAGTCCCCGGCAGTTGGCCACTCTGTTATACGTGGATTGCTTACCTACAGGCTAATGGTCCGCCATTGGGTTCTACGATCTAAAAGCGTGG
>CABJAV010000061.1 GCA_902363675.1 Lachnospiraceae bacterium
CTCCCTACTATCTCCACAGGCGTTAATTCGGGCAGTCCCTGCCCTATATTGTTATTTTTATGCTATTTGTCTTAATCCTTCTTCCAGTATATTCTTTGCTGCATTGATATCCCTGTCATGATTTGTCCCACAGACAGGACATATCCATTCCCTTACTGACAGATTTTTCGTCTCTGTATTTTGGTATCCACAGACCGAACACAATTGACTACTGGCATAAAATGTATCTATTTTGACATATTTTCTGCCATTCCACTTGGCCTTATATTCTAACTGTCTTGTCAGCTCATGCCATGATACATCACTTATGGACTTTGCCAAATGATGATTTTTTACCATGTTTTTTATCTGCAAATCTTCCGAAACTATCACTTGGTTTTCGCTGATAATCTCATGTGACATCTTGTGCAGATAATCTTTTCTGGTATTTGTTATTTTCTCATGGCATAATGCTATCTTTTTCTTTGTTTTGTAGTAATTTTGACTTCTTTTCTCTTTATGGGCTAACTGCCTTTGCAGTTTCACCAGTTTCTTTTCGTATTTTCTGATGATTTTGGGATTTTCGTATTTTTTTCCATCAGAAGTAATACATAACTCCTTAATACCTAAATCTATTCCGGTATTTTGATTTGTATGTGGCAGTTCCGTGTGTTCTGTTTCCACTAAAATTGATACATAATATTTTCCACTCGGAACTTCTGATATCGTTGCCGATTTTATCTGTCCACTAAAATTTCTATGCAGTTTTGCTTTTATACCTTTTAATTTAGGCAGTTTTACTCTATTGCACCCGAAATCTACTGTTATATTGCCATTCGTAAAATTTGTTGTATATGACTTATGATTATCGTGTTTACTCTTAAACTTCGGATAACCTGCATGTTCCTTAAAAAATTTTTGGTATGCAGCATCCATGTTGTAAATCGCATTTGTCAGAGCAAATTTATCCACTTCTTTCAGCCATTCATATTCTTTCTTTAATTGTCTGTTGCAGTAATTGTTACAGTCGGTTTTACTAACTGATTTTTTCTCTTTCTCATATACTTCTTTCCGGTATACCAGGGTCTGATTATACACAAAACGGCAACAGCCAAATGTTTTTGCAATCTGTATTTTCTGCTCATTATTAGGGTATATTCTGTATTTATATGCCTTTAACATTCACTGTCACCCTCTTTCTCAACCTTGATTTTCTATATATCTTTTCAGCATTTCTTCCGATACATTTCCTACACTACAGGCAAAATATCCATCTGTCCAAAAGGTATGTTCTTTCCAGAATTGTTTTCGTAAATATTGAGAATATCTTTTCCATATATCTTATTATCACACTGTGTCTCTGACATATCTCATACGAAAACTGTTTTATATCATCTGATATCTGCCTCGAAACCAGTAATTTCTTTCTATATTTGCAGACAAAAATAATGTGATATTGTAATAGGTATTTGTGTCTGTTTTTAGATTTCCATGTTCCCATGCCATGAGTATACAATAATTTCTGATTTTTGGCTACCTTAACCCACCGTCTAAAGCCAGTGGGATTGCGGTAGCCCTATTTCAAAAAATGACTGAATGTTCTTATAACAATGGTATCTTGCGGGCATAGGAAATTGCCTTATGAGTTCTTTGTCTGCATTTAGTGCCTGCAAAATATGAACCGGATTTAATCGTAAAGACCATATAACTCGTGCCACAGACGCTTCAAACATACACCGATTCCTATCTGGCATCTTACTGTTCCTTATATATGCCAGCGTATCCTGCACATTGGCCTCCAATTTGGAACGCTCCGCACCTGTCTGGCGGAGCAATTCTAACTCCACATTACGATAAGCGATATAATCCTGCGGGTTCCCCATATCAAGATGTTCCTTTAATATGTCCAGTTCTGCCTTCCATTCTTCATATGCCATATCTGGATGCAGCCGCGTCTTATTAAATACGTAATTATAGTATAAAATTGTCCACAGTTCTGACACTTGCATATTGTTCTCTTCGCAAAAGCGTATCGCTTTCTCAAAAGCATCCTCTGCATCCTTATAGGCTTTCGTCAGCACATAGGCCACTCCACGATTAATCAGAATCTGACTTCGTATTATGCTATCGGTTTCCGCATTGCATAATACCTCTGCCTTGCGTATTTGTTCATTTGCCTGTTCTATATGTCCGGTTCTCTGATATTGGATAAAGTAAAGCAGGTGATTGAACGCTGTATCTTTTTCCCCTACTTCTGCCCGTCTTCTCATTTCCAATTCATTTGCATGAAAGCTTCCCATCTGCGTCCGCAAAAACATTTTATACCGCTCATAAGACTCCTTTTGTTTCTTCGTCATCTTTGATGGCAACAATTTTTCCAGACACTTCCATGCCTCCATTAAGTTATAGTCATAACTCTCCGGGTGCGCATGCAAGCGACTTACTTTTAATTCCCGGCGCATCCCCCAATAGATACGTATACAGCGATACGCCAGTATAATCATAATACCAAAAATCAGGAAACATATTCCATATAGACTCTTCAAGAATTCTTTTACTTCCGGCTTCGGTTCTCTATATAATATCCGCATCCCAAATCCAATCATGTTCTCCTCTCTGTACCTCTCTACTTTTGTGTTTTCTATAACATTCTTTTCCACATATAAATGAATGTAAATAAAGGGTCCGGCTTTCACCAGACCCTCAAATGATTTTGTAATCCAAGATTCTTGAATCAATTATGATTTCATGTTTTTCAGTAATGCATTAATATTTCTTTTTTTATTCATTATCGTAATTATACTGCCAAGAAAGCAATTTCGTCATCTATTATATATCTTTTCTGATTACAATATGGTGTATCAAAATATTTTATTAAAAAATCATTTGAATCAATAATAAACCCACCTTTTCCAGGTTCTGTGTATGATACTTCAACACCGCATTTTTCTGCGATTCTTTCAATTTGTTCTCTTGTCATCATATTATCATCCCTTCAAAACATGTAACTATATCGAGAGTATAGCACACTTTTATGCATATTAATAGACTTTTCCTAAAACAATTCAATCGATTAAAAATTGCACAGTTTAATTTTCCCATTCACCATTTTCAAGCATGACGTGTACAATTTATCATTTGCCATTGTATTGATATTTGTTTTCTCCTCTATCGGAAAATTTGGTAATGATAATAAGAAATTATCGTTTATAAATTTTTATTTTTCGTGATTGGGAGGTGAGCACTTGTACAATAAAATTTTGTTAAATGCCTATTTAGCGAATAACTTAGGCGACGATTTATTTATTAGAATTATTTGTGACCGCTTTAAAAATATTACTTTCTATATTGTAGAATCAGATCCTTATACAGATATTTTTAAAACAATTTCCAATATCAGAATATGCTCTCCTAAAGATATATTGAAGAATAAATTTGATTTGGAAATAATGATAGGTGGCTCACTCTTTATGCAGCCAAAGGATGTGCATAATATTTATGCCAAATATAAAAGTGTAACGGAAACAAGATTTTTTAAGAATATACCGTTTATAATCATTGGAGCAAATTTTGGTCCGTATACGGAAAAAGAACACTATGAATTATATAAAAACTGGTTTTCAACATTACAGGACATATGTTTTCGAGATAGCCAATCGTATTCTTTATTTAAAGAATTGCCTAATGTTAGATGGGCGCCAGATGTTATTTTCAATTACAAGTTAGAAAATAATCAGCAACACTTTGATAAAGCTATATCAATATCTTGTATTTATAATAACCAACGTATTGGTTTACATAATTATTCTCAAAAAAATTATTTTAAAGCGCTAGCAAATGCATCTATTTACTATATTGAAAATGGCTATAATATAAAACTAGCTTCTTTTTGTGCTCATCAAGATGATTTGCTGGCTATTTATGAAATTATGAAATGTATTCCGTCTGTATATCATAGTAAAATAGAAATATTGGAATATAAAGGAGATAATTTAAATACTTTTTTATCAAGTTTTTTAAATACAGAATATATTATTGGCACGCGTTTTCATTCTATAATTTTAGGATGGCTATCCAATATTCCAGTTTTTCCTATAGTATACAATATTAAAATGTATAATGTAATTAAATGTTATGGTTATGAAGGTAACTATGCCAACATCGAAGATATGGATAAATGCAATTTAAGTTTTATTAATCAAAACAAAAAGGATAATTATTGTTTAGATTGTGCTGATCTTATTGAAAAAGCAAATTCGCAGTTTACATTTTTAGAAAAACTTTATTAAATACACAAGAAAGCGAGTGAAATATGAGTAATGAATATATTTTAACTGTTATTATCCCACTATATAACAACGAACAATATATAAAACGTTGTTTACAATCCGTTATTAATCAAAGTATTAAAAATATAAAAATAATAGTTGTTGATGACGGTTCTACAGATACTTCATTAGATATTATTCAAGATTATACCAAACAATACAATAATATCGAATGTTATTCATCCAAAAGACAGGGTCCTGGCATTGCTAGAAATATTGGTATTGAAAATTGTTCCACAAAATATATTACCTTTATTGACAGCGATGACTGGATTGATTTAAATGCATATAAAAAATGTATAGACTTACTAGAGGCCCATCAAGAATGTGATGTGGCTATTATTGGAGTAATGACAGAATACGATTCTCGCATTTTATCTCAAAAACGATATTTTTATTCAAACGAAAATGTAATTAATTCTGATATTGCATTATCTTTATTAACTGATATACAAAATTATTCTGAAAGAATAAGCCCTTTGGTCGGAAATAAGGTTTATCGTAAAAAAGTAATAACAGATAATAATATCACCTTTCCAAATACATATTTCGAAGATAATACTTTTATGTTTAAATTATTTTATTATGCAAGATATATTATCTTAGTTCCAGATGACTATCTTCATTACTACCAACGGAACAACTCCATAATGCATAGCTTTTCAACAAAACATATTACTGACTTTTTTGAATCATTTATGGATATAAAAAGATTTTTAGAAAACGAAAAATGTTTTCAGGATTATAAAGACAATTTTTTTGCATACTTTCAGAGAGGATGTAAGTCTTTACTCAATACACTTTTTTATGTAGAACAAGATCCTCAAGTTCAAAAAAAATATTTATTAGCATTTGCAAAATGTTTTGAAAAAAATTTTGAACTTGAAGAATTAATAGAGAATCTTGATATCAATTTAATTAAACGAATATGGAATATATGATAAAATGGACAGAACCAATCTCTGGTTACTGTCCATTACTATGCTACATTATAAAATCTCCTAAGTATTGGAGATACTTTTCATCGAAACGTTGTCTTTCCGTATCATTTAGTTTCGAAAGAGAAATTCTTATATGTTTTAATACAAAATAATTTTTTGTCTCTAAAACTGCTTTTTCATTTTCTGATAACCAATCTTTAATATAGATCGTATTATCTGGGATTTCTAATTTTCCCATTGCCTCAATAATACTGGCAGCTGTAAAGTAATTTTTTTCAAGAAGCAATTGTTTACATAAAATAGTATTAGCTTCAACAAGCTTTTTTTCACCTATTATATCAGCCAAATGTTCTCTAATATGACAATCTTTATCTGTCATTGATATACAGATTATATCATTTACTTCTTTACTCTCTGTTGTTAGTAAGAAAGATTCAAGTTTATATCGATTTAAATCGATTGTACCAAATTTAGAATTTCTGAAATATTGAACAATCCAGGGCATTACACATCCAAGGCAACAATTATTTTTTGCAAATTTCAGCATAAAATCGATTTTGTATGTTTGTACCTCTACTGAACTTAATGGTGAATTTACAAAAAAAGTTTCTACAAATCTATTGATATAAGGTGTAATGTCATAGTATAATCCACAAGCTATTAATAGTTCTGAATAAAAATTAAATAAACCAGATAACCACAAATGACTTTCTAAAAAAACATAGTTTTTAAGTTTTTTTTCAAAATCATCCACTATATTTAATACATGATTTTCTTCTAAACTGTGAATATTTTGCATTATTTCTATAACATATGACATATTGTCGCCAATCATATCATGCAAGACGTCAATAAATTCATCCTGATTATCATGTACATATTCAATTATTCCTTTAATATTTAAAATATCATCAAATTCAGATACATATTTTCTTTTCTGTAAAGATTGTTTTAGTAATGCGGCTAAATATTTTAAATTATCTTTTTCATATTCCATATAGGTTAAATGCGTAATATCAAACGGAACAGAAGCGCCTTTTTGCTTTAACAAAAAAATATTTTCGGCATCTTTGAATGTATGTGCTATTCCTAATTCATAAAAAACATTAGGATTACAGTTAGTCAGATCAACAATTATAAACTGTGCTTTTAGTAATTCTGTAAGAATTTTATTTATTATTGGTGTTGAACCGGCGATTTCATCTACTCTTGTACAAACGTATCCATCTTTTCCTAACAAAGATTTCAATTCACCATATACAATATCAAAATCATCTGCAAATGGCATAATGAAAAAACATCTATTTTTCTCAATGGGAATCTTAGCATTTCTAAATTGTTTAGGATATATTTTGTAGCTGTCCATATTCAACTCTCCTCATTCGCTTAGTTATTTTGTAATATAAACGATAATTTCTTATTATCACGACCATATTAATTATACTATTTTT
>CABJAV010000062.1 GCA_902363675.1 Lachnospiraceae bacterium
GGAAGAACGAATTTACCAGTATTTTGAAGAAGTTAACCGCGAGCCAGTAGTTTACCATTGGAAATATAAAATGGATGAAATCAGCGAAGCTGAAGCATCTTCAATTTAATATAGCAGTTATTTATTATCCAATATACTAGTAGCCTAATCTCATGTGATGTAATTTCATTTATAAATGAATTGATTCAAGAAAATATATTTGAATTAAATGAAAAAATAATATATATCGGTGACAGCTTGACAGAAAATGGATATGAATTCTATGTTCATGATTTATTAAAGATTATACCATACTTAATGAATGATATACCACAACATCATTATTTCGTATCTGATGATGCTACTAAGTTAATATATGTTTCATTTGAAAATGAAATTTATTTTGGAGAATGTAATTTATCAAAGGCAGAATTATGATGGAATAGGTGCGGCTTCATACTTTGAATATTTAGAAATTCTTGAATGAGTGTTAATAGCACTACAAGAGAAGCATTACGGTTATCCTCTTTTTCGTTGCATGAAATCATCTGTTTTCCATGCCCGTTCAGAGGGAGTGGTTATGGCGGCAGACAGCGGTCAGAAAAACATACAAATCGTTGGTACCGCGTCGATGAATACATATGATGTGGCACTCCGTGTTGGAAAAACAAAGCAGCTTGTGTGTAATGGAACGACCGGAAAGATGGTGTGGAAATCTGATCGGTTCTATGACCTGCAAGGTCGGCGTGAGTAAAAAAATTACCGCAAAACAGGCCAGAAGAACGGAAATATGCTTACGGTCGTGGAAGGAAACTATAATGCCACCGTTCACTGGGGAAGAAAAATAACAAAAAAGGAGTTACAGGAAAGTGGTTTCTATGTGGAAACAAGATATTGACAGAATGCTTTTCTGTATTTGGAAGGGGATACTCCAAACTGTTTTTTAAATGCCTTGCTCAGATGAAATTCGTCATAAAATCCATAGTTCAGTGCGACTTCCCGCAAGGTGGTTTCCGGCTGGGTAAGAAGAAACTGACGAACCATTTCCAGTTTGGATTCCATCTGGAAGGCGGAAAAAGTTTTTCCGCAGGCCTGATGGAACCGATTGTTTAATGTACGTTCACAAATAAAATAGCGGGAAGCAATTTCATGTGCAGAGAAAAAGGTTTGTGGAGTTGCGTGAATGAGCCGGATGATTTCTTCGACAACGGGATCGGAGATCATCCGGTTTGTTGTATCGGCACACAATTCAGAAATTTCACATAACAGCAGGGAAAACAGCAGAAAAAGGCGGTTTTCCCGTTCTGGTGTCTGGGACCAGGTGAGAGAAATCATTTCCTGCATAAGCTGGCGGATGCGCATATCGGACTGACAGTGCAGCAGAGACGGAAAGGAACAAAGGGATGGGGAAAAAGAGGCAGAAGGGAGAGATTCTGCCGGAGTAGGCTGAACATGCAGATACATATGACGGTTTCCGGGATTACAGAGTTTTTGACCATAATGGTGTCTTCCGGCGGGAAGAATTAAAAGATCATTGGTCTGCATCTGATAAGTTTCGTGATCTTCACAGATTTCCCAGCTGCCATCAAGCATATATAAGAAATCATGTTCTTTCATAATGCGGTCGGGATGAATCATTCCGTTGACAGAAGTTACATAATTACCGCTGCTTATGGTGTGCATTCCCATTTTTTCTAATAATACCATATCGAAATCCTTTCCATTTTATACATGTTGCTTTCCGGTTTGACAATGGATTTTTTGACATAAAATATATACTATAAGTATATAACAAAGAAGATAAATTGGATAGTGATTTCTTGATTATACATTAGGAGGAATGCATATGGAAAAAGAAAAATTTTCATATCCTGTTTCATTGCGCAGGATGCAGATTACAGATAAATTCTGGAAAAATGAGATGGAACTGGTGCGTACGGAGGTGATCCCTTATCAGTGGAATGCGTTGAATGATAAAGTAGAAGGCGCAGCACCAAGTTATTGTATGCATAATTTTAAAGTGGCGGCAGAAATGAACCGGCAAAAGAGAAAACAGGGAGCTGCGTATAAAGAACCTTCGTATACATACCGTGGATTTGAGATGTTACCGGAAGATCCAGAAAATCTCAAGGATGAGTTTTATGGATATGTATTTCAGGATACGGATTTTTCCAAGTGGGTGGAAGCGGTCGGATATTCGCTGACACAGCATCCCGATCCGGATCTGGAAAAGGTTGCAGATGCTGCAATTGATATTGTCTGTGCGGCACAGCAGGAAGACGGATATCTGGACACGTATTATATTATCAATGGAAAAGATGGTATTTTTACCAACTTACGCGACCATCATGAATTGTACTGTATGGGGCATCTGATCGAAGGTGCTGTGGCATATTATGAGGCAACGGGAAAAGATAAACTGCTTCATGCGGCGGAACGATTCGCGGATTATGCTACAGATTATTTCGGACCGGAGGAAGGAAAATGCAAGGGATATCCGGGACATGAAATTGCAGAAATGGCACTCGTCCGTCTTTATGAAGTTACAGGAGAACAAAAGTATCTGGATTTAAGCCGCTTTTTTATTGATGAAAGAGGCACAAAACCATATTACTTTGATAAAGAACATCCGGAAACCGTAAAGAAAGGGCATGAGAATGAATTGCGGTATAGCTATTATCAGGCACATCTGCCGGTACGGCAGCAGGATGAGGCGTTTGGTCACGCAGTCCGTGCCGTGTACCTGTATTCCGGTATGGCAGATATTGCACGTATTACAAAGGACGAAGAACTGTATCAGGCATGTGTACGTCTGTGGAATAATGTGACGAAAAAGAAAATGTATATTACAGGGGGCATCGGTGCAACACATTTGGGAGAAGCCTTTTCTTTTCCGTATGATCTTCCGAATGATACGGCATACGCAGAGACCTGTGCATCGATCGGACTGATGTTCTGGGCGCGGCGTATGCTGGAAATTGTTCCGGATGCAAAATATGCAGATATTATGGAGCGGGCATTGTATAATGGTGTATTAAGCGGAATGGCTTTGGACGGAAAAAGCTTTTTCTATGTGAATCCGCTGGAGGTGCTGCCGGAGGCGTGCCACAAAGATGAACGGAAATTTCATGTCAAACCGGTACGGCAGAAATGGTTCGGATGTGCATGCTGCCCGCCAAATCTTGCGCGCCTGATCAGTTCCATTGGATCTTATGCATTTACAGAAAATGAGGATACGCTGTTTGTACATCTGTATTTGGGAAGCAATGTGGAAAAAACGGTGAATGGGAAAACGGTAAACGTGCAGATGGAATCAGATATGCCATGGGAAGGAAACATAAAGATCCGTGTGCAGGCTGAAAATGCAAAAATGACGCTGGCACTTCGGATACCGGGATGGTGTAAAAATTATAAAATTTCCGGAATAGAGGATGCCGCACAGGAAGAAAAAGATGGATACCTGTATTTGAAAAAAGTGTGGAACAGGGAAGAAAACTTCTGTATTGATTTTCCAATGGAGGTACAGATGTTTGCAGCATCGGAGCGTGTCCGCGAGGATATTGGCAAGGCAGCGATTATGCGCGGCCCTGTGGTTTACTGCCTTGAAGAGAAAGACAATGGAAAGAACCTGCATGAACTGCTGGTCGATACAGATATGCATGCATCGGTGTCGGAGGGAAAAATCTGCGATACCGTAGTAAAAATGGTAGAAACAGACGGGTGGCGGCTGACAGAGAGTGGGGATGCAGAGGAGACTCTCTATCACATGTATCAAAAGCCGCAGAAGCAAAAGGTACGTTTGCATTATATTCCGTATTACACATGGGCAAACCGCGGAGAAAACGAAATGCAGGTATGGACACGCGTGCAGAACCCTTAAGGGTTCTGCAGCTGATTGCGGTGTAACGCCTTTTCTATGGCGGAATTTAAGGCATTTTCTTCAATGGGTTTGAGCAGATAATCGCATGCAGGAGAGCCCATCTTTTGCATTCAGTTCCGCGACATATGTTTTACGGATCAATTTATAAATATGCTTTACCATGGAATTAAAACTGTTGGACAGTTCACAGATTTCCCGGCTTCCCCCTTCGTGTATCCGTGTGGTAAAATCTCCTTCCCCCCGTTTTTGCCATTTGCAGAGAGAGGCGTTTGAGCGGTGAGGTGATCAGCTGTTCCGGAACCAGACAGATAAAGGTGATGCCGGAGGTCTGGCTGGTTGTACTGGTCATGATGTAACGGGTATTTTCAGAACATAAAATCTTTTCCTGTTTTTTCATGGCTGGAATTATGATTCATTTTTAAAGTTTCCAGACTTTTGGCTTTCAGTGACAGACGGACAACGGCCTGAACTTCCTGTGTGGAAACAGAGATCAGCGTGTGATAGTAGCACAGATGACCGTCAGCGTCCGTGGTGAGATACTGGTTTCTGGAATCTTTCTGGCATTGTCGGATGGCTGTGGAAAAATCCTGCGGATCGCCTGAAACATCGACAAAATGCTGCTGATTACCTGTTTTGCCGATGACGAGACCGTGATTTACAAAACAGATGCTGCCATCCAGCTTATCCGGAATGCGCTCACTGCCGGAATAAGAAAGTGAATGTCTCTATCTTCTGAGCACGGATACCTCACTTAACAACGCAGAAATTGTGCGTATTTATGGGAACCGCTGGTCAATTGAATGCTTTTTCAAGGCATCAAAATCTTTCCTGAAATTAGGTTCGGAATTCCAGAGCCGTAGTTATGGTGCAATGGTAAGCCATACTCTATTGTATTCAGTATTGATTGCTTATGCCGGTTTATCTTTTTTTGTAGTTCAACAAATGCAGATATTCTACAATGCCTTGCCCATTTAAACCAAGCATCAAGAGACTCCTTCGCATCTTCTACGGTGTCGTTATAGAAAACTAGACGTAAGGATTCCTTGAGTTTGTATGCACGATACAATCGTGGGTCTGTTTTTGCTATCCACTCAACCTTAGCTTGTTGATTAGGAGTGAGTTTGGTGGCATGCACCTCAATCATGATAGAGGTATCTGCGAGCATAGTAACTTTATCAATACAAGTGTGCTTGACATTTAGGATAGTTTTGATAGAATTTTTGTTGAGCATATGGGCTCTATTAAGATTTTTTCTAGACAAAAAAATCTTAATAGAGCCCATATGCTTTTTCAAGTTTTATGCGGCTTTGAGCCGATTTTCTATACCACACATCCTAATGAAGAGCCCAAGAAAATAGAGATAAATATTTGACGGCAGCAGATGCAGAGTTAAATAAAGCAAAAACGAACAATTATTTATGTAAATAGTAGAAGGAGATTAAAATGTCAAAAGTAATCTGGAGAGCAAATAAGGTAATTAGTATAGAAACCAGG
Organism: Lachnospiraceae bacterium; assembly: GCA_902363675.1. Classification (GTDB taxonomy): domain Bacteria; phylum Bacillota; class Clostridia; order Lachnospirales; family Lachnospiraceae; genus Roseburia. The sequence continues at coordinate 5,354 of CABJAV010000062.1, forward strand.
CGAAAAGATGAGAATCGCAAAGAGAATGTATATGTATTGGCGCAGATGATAAATAATGCACAATTGTTAGTTTTTAATCTTTTTTCGACAGACAACAGATGGGAAAACATAGACTTAAATGAAGCGCCTATTTTGTTTTGTACATATGTTACACGACAGTTTATTGGCTATAGCAATGTATATATACAGGATATTGAGCCTTTAAAGAACTATGAGCCACCAAAATATCAAATTGATACGTTCAATCCTGTCGTCCGAAAAGTTAGATTATGGGAAGGGACAAAGGATGAGAAGGAAATCCTGATTTTGGGTGAAGGCGGTGGCCGATTGATTGAAGGCGATATTAACGGACCGGTAATCATGCCATTTATACCTTTTACAGATAATGAAACAATAGACAAATATGAACTAACAGATGTAAGAATATATTCTGAATTTAATGAGCGTTTGTATTTATGTTACAAATTTGGGAGAAATGTAGATCCGATGAAGGATTTGGTATTTAATCGCCCGATTCCTTTGGAATACAAAGAGTATATTGACATCATTTCATCATAAAATGGGAGGAAACTATGGAATTATTATTGAAATTGAATGCAAAATTTCAACCAGTACATAGATTTGAATTGGAAGATGCACTGCAGGAGATACTAGAGCAAACAGGAAAAGGGGAGGTTACAGGCGGAGGCACGATACAAAATCCAAGTGGTGAGGTTGCATATTGTGAAATAGAAATATCTTTGACTGATGCAACGGAAGAAAATGTAAATTGGTTAAAGAATTTGCTTAATAAAATAGGAATACCTAAAAAGTCGTCATTGAATTGGAATGGAAACTCAATAGAAGTAGGAACTTTAGAAGGTTTGGCATACTATTCAAATGGTCAGGATTTATCAGAAGAAGTTTATGCAACGTGTGATATCAATTATGTGATTCAGCAAATGGAAAGTGCCATGGATGGAATCGGAAGAATGTACAGTTATTGGGAAGGACAGAAATATACAGTATTATATTTTTATGGAACCTCCTTCATAGAAATGAAAAAGCGGGTAGAACCATTTCTGGCAAAGTATCCTTTATGTCAAAAGAGTAAAATTGAGCAGATAGCATAAGGATTCCATTTGTTATTAAAGAGTTATGATAAGCTTTCGGAACTCTTTTTGAAATAGGGCTACCGCAATCCCACTGGCTTTAGACGGTGGGTTAAGGTAGCCAAAAATCAGAAATTATTGTATACTCATGGCATGGGAACATGGAAATCTAAAAACAGACACAAATACCTATTACAATATCACATTATTTTTG
>CABJAV010000063.1 GCA_902363675.1 Lachnospiraceae bacterium
AACGAACCGTCCGGAGTCGTTAGATCCGGCACTTACACGTCCGGGACGTTTTGACAGACGTGTGCCGGTTGAACTGCCGGATCTTGCAGGCCGTGAAGCAATTTTAAAGGTTCATGCAAAGAAGATAAAAGCATCTGATGATGTTGACCTGCATACGATTGCACGTATGGCATCCGGTGCATCCGGTGCGGAGCTTGCCAATATTATAAATGAAGCAGCATTACGTGCTGTCCGTAGTGGAAGGACCGTTGTAAATGAATCTGATCTCGAAGAAAGTATAGAAGTGGTTATTGCAGGATTCAGAAGAAGAATGCGGTTCTTTCAGATCAGGAGAAGAAGGTTGTTGCATATCATGAGATAGGACACGCTCTGGTAGCTGCATTGCAGAGTCATTCGGCACCGGTCCAGAAGATTACGATCATCCCGCGTACCTCAGGTGCACTCGGCTACACTATGCAGGTTGAGCAGGGGGATAAATATCTGATGTCGAAAAAAGAACTTGAGAATAAAATTGCTACATTTACAGGCGGACGTGCGGCAGAGGAGATCGTATTTGGTGAGATCACGACCGGAGCCTCCAATGATATCGAACAGGCAACAAAAATTGCAAGAGCGATGATCACCCGCTACGGCATGACAGATGAATTCGACATGGTGGCAATGGAAACCGTGACCAACCAGTATCTTGGCGGCGATACGTCTCTTTCCTGTTCCGCAGATACACAGAAGGAAATTGATGAAAAAGTCGTGCAGCTCGTAAAAGCAGAGCATGAAAAAGCAAGAAAAATCCTTTCTGAAAACAGGGAAAAACTGGACGAACTGGCTATGTACCTGTATGAGAAGGAAACAATTACAGGTGACGAATTTATGGATATTTTAGACAGAAAATAATGTAGTTAATTAGATAATCAATGTCCTTTAGATAAGGTTTTTTGTAATATTTTTAAAGTTTTTAGGCATAAAAACAGTGGCTTTCTATGACAGAAAACCAGATTAGCAGCCCCACCGGCGCAAATATTGTGCGGTGGGGCTATGTTTGTTAAAATATGAAATAAAATGCTAGTTTACTGTAACCTTAATTGTTCCGTAAACACCATTGTTTGCAACGACATAGATCACACAGGTTCCTGATTTCAATGCCTTTATTTTTCCGGTTTTCGATACAGAAGCGACGCTCTGATCGGAGGTGTAATATCTGTATGCTGCTACGTGGAGCAGCTCTTTTTTATTGGTGTTTTCGAGTCTGGTGCGGCTCCTGATCACAAATGTATCTCCTGCTTTGAGCCGGACGTTTGTCTGATTGACAGTCACTTTTTTTGCGTTCGTTGCTTTCGCGTCTTTTAATGCGACATGGAGCGTATTGGACTTGGCGATGTATACCTTCTTGCCGTCAATCAGCTTGTAGGCGGCTACAAAATATTTGTACCGTCTGTTGTTGGCTAAGCGTCTGCTGGTGACACGGTCTTTTGCCGCTTTTACCGTGGCGAGCTTCTTGTAGCTGCGTTTTCCGTCACAGTATGACCAGTAGCAGTCATATCCGTCTGCGTCCTCATAGGAGCGCCATGAGATAGTGATCTTCCGGTTGCCGCCTTTTCCTGTTGCGAGCAGGATCGGAAGCTTCAGATTTGATACCTGACTGCCGTTGAGCGCTGACTGATCCTCTGTGTCCGTATCGGGAGTCACCCTGTTCTCGTCATAACCGATCATGTAGACGGAGAGGTGGCTGGTTTTCCAACTGATCAGCTTCTTTACCGGATCATAGCTGGTTTCACAGCTTTCCCTGTTACCGTTCTCGTCTACATAATAGACCACGATGCCATTGGACTGCTCGCCGGAGCGCAGCTCATAGGGTGTGTGGAGCGTAATCACGCCGCCCATGTCAGAGATGTTTTTGCCGCCGCTGGTGAGCTTGATATCCCACGCGGGCCGGCTGCCCACTGCCTGCTGCTGTAGGGCGCTCAGGGTGCTGTCCGTGGTGCGTTTGATGGATATGGTAATGTCGGTCTGGTTTGTCTGTGCGGTCTTTTTGGACAACGCTTTTTCGTCAAATTCAATGGATGTACCATCGGTAAGTACGATCGAGAGGCTTTCCGCATCATTGGATGGGTCTTTCACCGCATCTGCGATCTGCTTTATGACGTTGGCGGGGAGCTTTACAGTATCGATCTGTTTCTCTAGTACGGAAAAGTCGATGGTCACAACACCTGTTTTCACATCATTGCCAATGACGGTATTCAGTTTGGAGAGGTCAATATCTTCAATCGTGGCAGTCGTGCTGCTGACAGTTGAATCCACCCGGATCGTTTTTTCCTCGCCGGATACCGGGACGGTCACAGAGGTGGAGGGGGTAGTATTACCGCCAGAGCTGCCACTGCCAGTGCCGCCGGATGTGCCACCGGAGCTGCTACCGCCACTGGAGCCGCTGTCTTTTTTCGGGATGGTTTTGCCGTCAGCGAGCTTGGTATTGCAGCCCTTGCAGTAGGTGTCGCCTGTGTAGCCCTCTGTGCTGGTGGTTGCCTCTACGCTGCCGCGTACCTCAGTGCCGCCGGTGTGGTTGGTCATATCCTTGGCGCCGTAAGCTGTGTTACAGACAGAGCATATTGCCGAGCTCTGGCAGGTAGCGATACCGCCGGAGCAGGCATTTGTTTCGGTGTGGCTGCTGTCCTTTGCGCAGGTGCGGGTATGTGTTCCGTCCCCCTTGGAGATCCATGCACCCCAGACATGGGTGTGTTCCAAAGCCGGGGCAAGCTCATAGCGGCATACCGTACAGAGCTGCGGAGCATCCTCGGTGGCCGCAGGACCGGGCGTATGGGCAGCTTCCTCAGCGTGGACACCACAGCAGGAATACTCTTTCCAGTGGTTGGTGTCGTTTGATTTCCAATCATTATTTAAGATGCCGCTGTGGTTGTCAGGGTCTTTGTCGCCGATTTCAAACGTCTCCGTGCCTTTTGCGCCACAGACGCAGGACATATAGTAAGTCGCCCCAGATAGGCAGGTCGCAGAGGATTTCTCATACGCTTTTGTTTTAACTTGCTGGTCGTAGGTGTGCGCAGCAATATCCCCTTTGCCTTTGCAGATGGAACACTCATGCCAATGAGAGTAAAGATCTGAACTCCAAGTTGAATTCCAGTTATGCTGACACACGACGAGGTCAGCGGTGCTGTTATTTTGGCTGGTCGCACTGACAGGGGTGCTGTCGTTCTCGTAGCTGAATTTTTCCGGAGCGGCATAGTTTTTGGAACCCGAAGCTATGCGAACATAGTTAGAAGCATCCGGCGTCTTTTCCGTCGTCACACCGATTGGATTGCTGCCGGTCAATGCACCCGCAATAGTGATAGATTTGTTGGTTGGCAGATAGACGTTGTTGTTGGCGCTATTTTTTGTGTTGCTGTTTATCTCCACACCGCCGGAAATACTGAATATATCGCCGCCAAAATATACGCCGCCTCCGTCGCCTGTCGCGGTGTTTCCGGTGATGCTGCCGCCGTTCATTGTAAGCGTGCCTTTATTCTTAAAATAAATACCGCCGCCATTACCGGTTGCAGTATTACCGGAGATGCGCGCCGATTCGGAAATGGTCATATTACTACTAGAATCACCCTGGTAAAACACACCGCCGCCATTTACAGCCGTATTGTTTTCAATCACGCTGTTGCCGGATATGATGAATCCGTTGATGTTCGTCCAGATGCCGCCGCCATTGCCCTTCGCTGTGTTATCACGGATGGTGCCGCCGTATATATTCATAGTACCGCCCACCACCGTCACGCCGCCGGCGTCTGTTACGGATTGATTATCACTGATGATACCGCCGTACATCGTAAATGTGCCACTGGTATGCGCGCATACACCACCACCGCCGTAGTTAGACCCGGCATTTTCCTCATAGTTATCGCTGATGGTGCCGCCATACATTTTAAAAGTGCCGTTCTGTACCTCCACACCTGCACCACCAGCCCCCCAGCATTGCGCATCGGCATGATTGCCGCTGATCGTTCCGCCGTACATGGAAAATGTGGCGGCAGTGTTGCTTGACCCGCCAACCCGCACTCCTTTTCCTTTTGCACCGGACGAGTGAGTGATCGTGCCACTGTCTTTACAGTCACAAAGTATGAACTGCGCATTATTGTCGACATTGATGACCTGACTCATCATCTGATAAGCAGTGGAACCCGTTGAGGAACTTATCAGTTTTTTACCATTCAGACAGAGATAGAGCGTGTAGCCTGCTTTTATATCAAGGTAATCGTCTCGTGTCGCATCCTTCTCCAGATAGATATAGGCGGTCTTGGTATCCGCATCGTATGTAATCTCGTCTGTTCCATTCCACGCGGTCCATGTGACAGCGTCACACGTGCCCGTGTGGTCGCCAATATTGGCATGCGTTGCACCGCAGATGGGGTGGCTGTGTGCTGTATCCTCCGCCAGCGCAGGTGCAGGCAGCAGCCCCATCACAAGAGAGGCTGCAATAGGGATCGCTAATAATCGTTTCCAAAGCTTCATGGTTTCTTCACTCCTTCTCCTTTAATGTTTAACTGATGGCTGCTGTGTCAGACTTGACAGCAACCGATGTTTTTTTATAATGGTAGTATAACTCGTTCACCCATGAACGAAGCAAGTGTTTTTTAGGAGGTACCGGATGGAAACAGATACAAAGAGCCTCTTTCAGATCACGGAGGCAGCGCACGCCTGTGGCGTTTCCCGCAGTACATTGATGCGCATGGAGGAAAAGGGGCTGCTCGCGCCTGCCTATGTCGCGCCGGAGAGCGGGCGGCGGTACTACGATAACCACAACATCGCGCGCGTTTTACAGATCGAAAAATTCAAATCCATGGGACTGGGCGCACAGGAGATCGCGGATTATTTTGTCAGGGGCGGCGAGGTGTCGGGGCTGCTCGCGGTGTTGGAGGAACGCCTGCAGGAGCTTTTGCAAGGTGTGGAGGAGCTGCGGCTGCGGGCGGGGGATCACAGCGGTATGTCGGTGCAGCTGACATCACTCCACGCCGTGACCTGCTGTATGAAGAAGTGTATGGGACGTACGGTGGAAGAGAAGTATGCCGCCATGTATGGGTTTTACAGCGAGTGTATCAGAAAGGGCTGTGTGCTTTCTGATGAGCCGATGTTCGTGGTACAGGAGCGGAACGATTATTTGGAGGGCTATATCGGAGAGAAGCCCTATCCCTACTGGGTCTGCGTACCGGTTCGGAAGGAACAGGCACCGGAGGACGCAGTCGTGCTGCCGGCATGCCGTGTGCTGTCCGTGTTGTACTACGGTGAATATGACGAAGGCGTAGATGAGGCATGGCTGACGCTGGGACGCGAAGTGAAGGAGCGGGGACTGACACCTGCCGGTCTGCCGCGTGTGCTGGGTATCGTTGCGCCCTATACGGGGCGGGAGATCGAAGCACGGCGCTACTGTTCGCGGATTGTCCTGCCCGTGAGTGACTGATCTGGATTTTTCTGGCTGCTCAAATATGTGTTTATCGATTTCTCTTATGATGAGGAGGGCGATGATGAGCAGTAATCAGAAGATTATATTAACGGTATTTATCGCATATCTGTTATTCAATGTGATTGTAAGTATTGTTTACAGTAAAAAGGCAGAACCGGGGCAGTGACAGTAGCAGGTTACCTGAAAGCGCGTTACAAGAGTGATGCTCTTGTGGTCATCACCAGTCTGGGACTGATTGTCATGTGTATCGGAACCTTCCTGTTTTTATTCTTTGTTCTGAGAGCCGGTGGAGGGCTGGCAGCAGTCATGTCTACGGCAGATTCGCTGCTGATCCTAACGGTAGCTGCGATTGTAAAGGATCTGTGGGAAACCTATATGGTGAAGGATGATCCGGTCAAAAATGAGAGCTATGAGAAGCATGTAAAGCTGGTCAGCACCAGCTTCTCATAATCCTTGATAGGATTGTAGATGGATGGCTTGGCATCGGCTGCAGGGGTGATATAACATTTCCCATCTGCAGAAGTGCGCCATTCATATTTATTATATCGTACCCAATTTGAAATAGGGCTACCGCAATCCCACTGGCTTTAGACGGTGGGTTAAGGTAGCAAAAAATCAGAAATTATTGTATACTCATGGCATGGGAACATGGAAATCTAAAAACAGACACAAATACCTATTACAATATCACATTATTTTTGTCTGCAAATATAGAAAGAAATTACTGGTTTCGAGACGGATATCAGATGATATAAAACAGTTTTCGTATGAGATATGTCAGAGACACAGTGTGATAATAAGATATATGGAAAAGATATCCTCAATATTTACGAAAACAATTCTGGAAAGAACATACCTTTTGGACAGATGGATATTTTGCCTGTAGTGTAGGAAATGTATCGGAAGAAATGCTGAAAAGATATATAGAAAATCAAGGTTGAGAAAGAGAAAAAATCAGTTAGTAAAACCGACTGTAACAATTACTGCAACAGACAATTAAAGAAAGAATATGAATGGCTGAAAGAAGTGGATAAATTTGCTCTGACAAATGCGATTTACAACATGGATGCTGCATACCAGAAATTTTTTAAGGAACATGCAGGTTATCCGAAGTTTAAGAGTAAACACGATAATCATAAGTCATATACAACAAATTTTACGAATGGCAATATAACAGTAGATTTCGGG
>CABJAV010000064.1 GCA_902363675.1 Lachnospiraceae bacterium
CGATTGAACAAAATCGCTGCGCGATGGCCTGCCAAGGCTGTGGCGCAGTTTTATTTTTATTAAAAAGCAGTGGAATTACTTTTCATAATCCGTTATTGTTAAGTTACCACACGAAACAACTGAACTAAGAAAGTTCCACTGCCTATGATAAGAATAACATTTTCCAGTCTCTTCCGCAATCGGAATTATGACGCTACGATTACCAATCTTTTCAGCTGCAAATTTTCTTCTGTGACCCGATATAATCTCATAAGTCCCATCCTGCCTCGGTCTGACTATCAGAGGATTTAATATTCCATACTTCTTAATACTCTCCTGCAATTCAATCATCTGACTGTCCGCCTGAACCTTGAATGGATGGTTTACAAATCCCCGAAGTCTTTCCAGCTCAATCTCTACAACTCTTTCATCCTGATCCAGCAATTCTTTCTTTTCTTCCATAGGCAACTTCCTTTCCCTGAACGCAAAAAAGCCCGTCCAGAATAGATTGTATTTCTCTAATCTGAACGGACTCTTCCGACAGGCCTGATATCACAGGCAAGAATATAGTGTTTTATTTCACTGCTTTTCCTAATTTTACACCTCAAAACTCATCCTACACTGTAGTTAATCCCTCTAGGTGACAGACCAGAAAATGTGAATCGGTGACAAACATCCATCCCCGCTGACAAAATCAGTATTGTCAACCTTGTTTCGCTGACAAATTTGTCACTGAAATTGCAATTCTGCATGAAAAAAGCGGCAATGAAACTATCTTCATTACCGCTAAAAATGAGCGTCTCCTATAGGAATCGAACCTACAATAGAGTCTTAGGAGGACCCCGTTATATCCATTTAACTAAGGAGACAAATGCCGTATTTTCGGGCTTTTCAGCTCTTTTGGCTCCGGCTGCCATATCTATGAATTCAATCACTCTTGTGATGAATTTCCATTGTATCTTATTTTGACATTCAGGTCAATCCCTGTTGGAATCGAACTCTGACTTATCACTTTCCAACTTCCATAAGTCTCAACCATGATTGAACCTTAGGAGGCGCTTGTTATATCCATTTAACTACGAGAACAAATGCCGTATTTTCAAGCTTTTCAGCTCTTTTGGCTCCGGCTGCCATATTTATGAATCCAATCACTTATGTGATGAATTACCTGTATTTTATTCCAAACAAAGACTTCCCTGCATCCAGATGTTTCCTTTGAAACGTCTTCCGATTGCCGGCTCACCCAGCAAATCTTTTTCATTGATGCAGATATCAAATACAATATCATTGCATTCAATGTTCATCGCATAGATTGTCTCGTTTGTATACTTATTTATAAGACGCGTAAAATCCAATATTTCTCCTAAAATCGTATACTGATCACTTTCAATTCCAAATGGCATAAAAGTGGATTTTACAATGCTTAGTACATCCTCTTTTTCAATTCTTTTTGTAATGAGAGCATATGTATCCATATCTTCTAATGTCAGGCTTTCGATGGCATCTTCATCACCCTCTCTGGCCTGCGCCATCAACTGATTGCGCTGTTCCCGATTAGGTATTCCGGCTTTTGCTTTCTTCGCCTTATCAAGTATAGGACACAAAATTTTTCCTTCAACAGATAATCCGGCTAATCTTGCTCCATAATGTACTGCCGAAAATCTGCTATTTGTTTCCGCAAGATAATCTGCCACATTCTGCAGATAAAAAATCATTGTTACGCCGATGTTTAATTCATCACACACACCTGCATAGGATTCTTTTTCTGCATGCTTTTCAACTTCAATCTGCTCATTTGTAGAGATACGCGTTCCTAATAAGTAAGGGTAATAATATTCCATTTCAAACGAATCGTCATCCTGATAATTACCGCGGACCGTAATACCAATATTAGAAGCAAATGATCTTGATAATTCTGCGAATTCATTGCCTTCGGAATCTTTGGTAATTTTCATCATTTCCGGATGTTCAACAATTTCATCCAGTATAATTTCCAGATCTTTTTTTCGTATGTTAGAAAATCCGATTGCCCGCAAAAACTTATGCACTTGCGTTCCCCTTTCTAATACAAATGATTTTTCTCAAATAACTCTCTTCCGCCCATTGTATCATACAATCTGGAGAATTGAAATATTCTTTTCTAACATTAGATTATGTTTTTTCTTTTTTTCATCGTCAGCAATTAAAACAATTGGATTTTTCGGATCATCTGTCTGTGAAATCACAACAGCTTTCTCTCCGTTACTTATTTCAACTGTTGTTCCAACCGGATAGTATGCAATACCCGAAAGAAGACTTTTTACAATTTTTTTATCAAAAAGTGTTCCCGTCTCATCGGTTATTCTTTCAATCGCATTTTGCACAGACATGAGTTTACATTCCATTCCCGATATATAACAATCAAAAGCATCACATGCCTGGATAATTTTGCATTCCAACTCCCGATTCTTTTGCCTCATCGGAAATCCGCTTCCATTCATTCTTTCATGGTGAGACAAAACCATTTTACGTGCAATATCCGGCACCCAGCTTTCTTCCTCTAAAGCTGAGAATCCCATAATTGTGTGTTTTTTATACTCAAACACTTCTACCGGGTCTACTTTTTCCCAGTCCTGATTTTCATATTTCGTTGTAATATAACGAATACCAATATCATGAAGAAGACATCCCAATGCAATATTATATTGATTATCTCTATCCACTTCCAGTTTACGTGCCACATTAATTGCCAATAAAGTAACCATAACTGTGTGCTCATAGAGGTTTGCTGTACGCTCACCCATGTCAATTACCAAATTCATTGGCATCTCATTCATTACTTTAACAATTTCATTGGCAATCATTTCAAACTCACGCAATGACTTATTGGAATGATAGATATGATTCTCCATTATTTTTTTTACACGTTCAATAATCCTCTCCAAATTGGTTCGGTCAATAATGGTATTTGGATTTTCCAAATTTTCATACGGATCCTCTACCATTAATGTTTCAATTTCCAATGACTGAATCAAAGGAATATACTCCTCTTTTAAAACAGTTCCTTTTGGAATAAGCACTATATTTTCATTTGTCAGTATTGGTTCTGCCAAAACTTCATTGCCATTTAAGCCACTAACTGACTTTATCTTCATACTTGCACCCCATTGTTATTTTGTAGCAGTTTTCTCTACCTCCATGGCCATATTTAACGCTTCCTGCTCTTCCTCTGCTAAAACAATAATGGAATTACCATCAATAATTTCTTTGATATAAGTATAACAACCCTCTCTGCTATGTACTGCATTCAATACAAATCCATCATTGGATGCATTTAACAATGCCAGAGAAAAACTAAGTTTTCCTCCCATTTCATTAAAGGCGTCATACTTTACCAAACCAACTTTCTGAAAGGTAAATTTCATATTGTTGACCACATTTTTAATATTCTTTTCATTCGCTGCATTTGCCTCAACCAAAGAATCTATCTGGTTCAGTTTCTTTACCAATGTCTCTTCCAATGATTTTGCATTTTTGCCGCTCATAAATTTTTTATACTTCTTTTTCATCTTACTGGTTTGAACCATGTTTACAATTACAAGAATAAATAAAACAATGCAAAATCCTGCAAGTCCTAAAATAATGTAATCGGAATCAAACCCTAAATATTGTGAAATCATATTTACTCTCCTATTCTATTGTCCTATATTTTTATGTATTTTTAAATAGGATATTATACCTATTTTTGCACTGTTCTGAGCAAATCGATAATCCGATCGAGTTCATCCTGCGAATAATACTCGATTTCTACCTTACCTTTTTCCTCATCTTTGTGATTAATACTAACTTTAGTTCCCAGAATGCCCTTCATCTGTTCTTCCAAATCATGATAAATAGCCTCTAATTTTGGATCAATCTCTTTTCGAACATTTGTTCTATTTTTCTTTTCATTTTGGATGCTCTTTACTAATTTTTCTGTATCTCTTACACTAAGCTTTTCATCAAATATCTTTTGTGCTAATACATACTGCTTTTCCTGATCATCAATTCCAAGAAGTGCACGGGCATGTCCGGTTGTCAGCATTTCATCAATTACCATTTGTTGCACTTTATCATTTAATTTTAACAGACGCATTGCATTTGTAACTGCTGTTCGACTTTTTGAAACCCTTTCTGCAACCTCATCCTGTTTCAAATTAAATTCAGTAAGAAGTCTCTTATATGCCATGGCTTCTTCAATTGGATTTAAATCTTCCCTTTGAATATTTTCAATCAATGAGATTTCCATAATTTCCTGTGCAGTTAATTTTTTGATGATTACCGGTATTTTTTTAACACCAGCTAATTTAGCAGCTCTCCATCTTCTCTCTCCCGCTATAATCTCGTAATAATCATCCTTTTCCTGTACTAATAAAGGCTGTAATACACCAAACTGTTTAATAGACTCTGCCAACTCTAACAATGCATCTTCATCAAATTTTTGTCTTGGCTGTTCTCTATTTGGTTCAACTTTTGTAATATCCATCATCACAGCATCCGCCGCATGTTCACTCTTTAATTTTACTTGTGATTCTGTTTTTGTCACTTGTTTTGTACTTACCTTATCGGCAATCAGAGAATCCAACCCTTTTCCTAATCCTTTTTTTACTGCCATATTCTGTCCTTCCATTAATCCAAATCTTTTCTATTAATAATTTCTTTTGCCAGCTTTCGATAGCTCTCTGCTCCAGCTGATTTAGAATCATACATATTTATAGGAAGTCCATAGGATGGAGCTTCTGCTAAACGAATGTTTCTTGGAATCATTGTTTCATAAATTTTTGCATCAAGGTTTTCTTTAACATTCTCTACTACCTGATTTGATAAATTTGTTCTTACATCATACATCGTAAATACAATGCCTTCAATCTGAAGATTTGGATTTAATCTTTCTTGAACAAGGTTAATTGTATGAATCAATTGACTCAATCCTTCCAAAGCATAATATTCACACTGAATTGGAACCAATACCGTATCTGCTGTTGTCATTGCATTAACGGTAAGCATATTCAGGGAAGGCGGACAATCAATAATAATATAATCATAATCATCCCGAATATAATCTACTGCTGTTTTTAAGATATATTCCTTATCATTTATGCCTAGTAACTCAATCTCAGCTCCAGCAAGATTCACATTTGATGCAATAATTTTAAGATTATCAACAACGGTATTATTCATACTTTCATTGATTGTGCACTCATCTAACATAAGTTCATACACAGTATTTTCCACTTCATTTTTATCAACGCCCAATCCACTTGTCATATTTCCCTGTGGATCCAAATCAATTGCCAATACTTTCTTTTTACTTTCTGCCAAACAGGCTGCCAGATTAATTGCTGTAGTGGTTTTTCCTACTCCACCTTTCTGGTTTGCAATCGCAATTATTCTTCCCATTCTAGTTTTTTTCTCCTTAATTATTATTTTACCCAATTGTTCTTTTTCATTATATCACTCTTCATATTGCATTGCTATATAAAATGTTTCACGTGAAACATTTTGGAGTAATTTCATCAATTATACTAATAATAATTAAAAAATCACTGATTTATTCTCTGTTTTTTTATTCTCATATATAAATCTTTCTCTTGGTTTTTACTAATAGATGCTCGTTCAATTACTAATATTTCTATATGATTGTTTAAAACAACTCCTATAGAATTCATATATCCAACTTTAAATTTTAAAATTAATAAAAATTTCTTGTAATAACACTATCTACTATCCTATACAATGCTGGATGTATAAATAAAAATTCTATTTATTATGAACTGATCAATTATTTAATTTTTTCATACAGTGAAAACCAACTTATTAATATATTGAGCGGAAATGTAGTTTTGACAGTTCATATAAAAGATTATTCAGACATAGTGGATAAAGTTAAGACTTTTTAATATACTCTACAAGAATTTCAAGCCACTCAAATGTATCAATTATTAATTATTTGTTTTACTAGTATAGCGTTTTCTAAATAACTGAACCATTTACGCAGAATATTTTTCAGAAAGTGCATGTCAAAAAACGTAGGCATAGCGGGCTACGCTGAGGATTTTTGGCATGTGCTATCGGGAAAATAGACAAGTAATATGGTTTAGTTAATTTAAAAACGCTATACTAGTTAGATTAATCAATAAATTTTATGCGATAATATATCTTTTATATTTAATAAAGATATATTTCTAATAAATTTAAATAATTCAATTTTTATATATCATATGATATGAGGGTCAAAAGGTATTTTGCCCCTCATTTATGATTAATCAGATTACTACATGCTACGCATTCCCGTAATCTGACTCCACCTCGAAATCCGCTAATTTTCTGCGTTTCAGCAGTAAATTGCTA
>CABJAV010000065.1 GCA_902363675.1 Lachnospiraceae bacterium
ATTCTTGCTGAAATCGGTGATATAAACAGATTTAAGAGTTCATCTGCCTTAGTTGCCTTTGCAGGTATTGATCCAACTGTACGACAATCCGGTGAATTTAGCAGCACTCATAATCACATGTCCAAACGGGGGTCACCTTACTTACGGCATGCCATTTTTCTCGCTGCAACTACCTGTTCTTTCCATAACAGTCCGTTGAATGCATATTACAAAAAGAAACGTGACCAAGGTAAACATCACTTAACTGCCACAGGAGCTGTAGCAAGAAAGCTTACCACCGTAATCTATGCAGTATTACGGGATAGTAAGCCTTATGAGCCTAAAAGTTTTTGTTAATGTCTGGTAGTAAGACTATGATTTAAGCCTGCCTGTGGGGAGGCTTAGTTGTGATGCTCATTTTTGCTTCCATATTATATTCACGTTTTCCTGCTAAACACTCTAAGAAATACATCCACTCATCTTTGCTAACCTCTTCTTCGCCACTGGCATAATGTTTTAATGTAAAAAAAGCATCTGTTATCAGTTCCTCATCTGAGTCATATATTTTTTCACAATCAAAATCGTCAATTAAATATTCCATTAATACATTTTTATCTATATCACCTTTTACTACTTTTTCTATTATTTTTTCCATTTCATTATGATACATATCAACCTCCTAACTAATGTCCCTTGTTTATCAATTGTCCCGATGAAATTCTTACAGCATCAAAGTCTCTGTGAATAATATATCCCCTGGCATCTGTAACTTCATGAATCAAATATTTTGTTCCTAATTCATCACTATATTTATATACAACAGAAGTTCCTCCTTCAGTAGATGCACGGGAACTCATTATCCTTTTATTCAACAGTGAAAAATCTTCTCCTCTAGCTTCAACCTGTCCAATTTTATCTATTGTGGCTTTATCTGTATAAAATTTTCCATTTCGATTTTCAATATTAGTCAGAAAATCTGCTGTAGTATCATATTTTCCACTTGACTTCCCATAGCTGGTCTTACCAGCATCTTTCTTAAGCGGATTTTTTCCCGTAACTGCTTCATAGGTCCCTGCCGCATTCGCCTTCGGATGCTGTTTCTCGTCTGAATTATAGCGGCTTTGTGTAGTTCCACAATTATGCCCGCTCGGATCCACATACCCAACCGGATTTGCCTGACAGTACTGATACAGGTTCAGTCCGTCTCCGTAATAAGTATCTTCCTGCGTGAACCGTCCGATCACCGGATTATAAAATCTCGCACGCAGATAATACTGCTGGGTGATAGGATCAAGCATCTCCCCGTTATAACAGAAACGGTTCTCTACCTGTTCGGTTTTCTCTATGATGTTTCCAAAAGCATCATAGTTATAGTGGTTTAATATCTCTGCATCTTCCGTCAGGACATGTGTGATACTTCCCTGCGCATCGGATACATAGTGATAATAAGTTTTTGCCTCCTCGCTGTCGGAACTGATGATTCCAAGTCCACGGATATACCTTGTGATTGTTCCATTGCTGGTTTCTTCTGCCACTACTTCACGGTCTTCGTTATATAAAAACTTGATGAGACGACCGTTTTCTTCCATTTCATGGCGCAGACCTTCTCCGTCGTAACGGTTGAGCTGAACCTGAAACTATCTTGTACCAGGTGATTCGACCGGAACCTCTGCACGTACCATACGCCCGAAGCTGTCATAGCTGTACTTCTTCTCTTCCCCGCTTTTCATACTTTTCTCACGAAGCGTGTTTCCCTGCCGGTCATAGGTGTAGCGAATCATCTCTGGCTGTGTCGTGGCTGTTTCTGCATTTTTATATTCCCGCCGGAGTTCCTGCAGACGGTTGCAGTTATCGTAGTGGTATGTTGTGATTTCCTGCTCCGTTTCTCTCCGGATACGGTTGCCTGCAGCATCATAGGAAAGCTTTTCTGTATATCCGCCTAATGCCGACGGGTACGTAATTTCCGTCAGCCGGTTTCTTTCATCATACGCGTATCCGGTGGTTCCTTCCAGTCCTTCCCTGCGGATCTGGTTGCCGTTTCCATCATAGAAATAGTGGTTGTCGGCAAGTGCCTGTTTCCCTGCTTCTGTTTTTAATGCTTTTATGTTCAGCAGTTCATCGTACGCATAGGTGCTTGTGACGTTTCCGCCAATCTTCTTTACAACCGGATTTCCGGATGCACTGTAAACATACTCCGCCAAGGTCTTTTCTCCATCCGTCACAGCCGTCAATCTTCCGGAAAACTGTAAAACCAACTTGTTTTAGGCTGGTGTTATTGACATGCCCCAAAACTCCTGTATAATGCAGATATGGGCAGAACCCGAAAAAGCGGCTCTGCCCATTTGTAACTATTCACAAATCTTATATCAGTTTTTATCGTTTACACAAAACTTGAAACGATCTCAGGGCACTTTCCTTTGTAATGGTTTCAGCAAACACATTATACATCAGAAAGTCCTGTACGATATTTTTTAGGAAAAAGTTGTAAAGTAGTGTTATGCAGAAACATAATTTAAAATCAAGGATTCTTCCCGAAGCTTCTGCATCTAAATACTTTTCAAACTTTATACACTCAACATTTCAAACTATTATTTTAAAAGTCGAATTCCACAATTGTTTTGCAAGTAATGGCTAAGTTCAGCATTTCCTTTAATCTTACAAGTTCTTCGTTTTTATTATCATTGATTAATTGTGTTACAATCTCTAGAGCTATAGGAATTTTATCTAATTCCAATACCTCTTCTTCATATTCATCAATAATAATATCACACTTTTCGTTTATAATATCAAAAACGCCTATTTCATCTAACTTACTATATTGTTTTTCTGATAATACCATCTCTTCCATTTGTTCTTCTTTTTGAATTCCATAATCATAATCTTCCATTGCCTGTTTATTCTTTGGCACTCTAATATATTTTTCCCTTTCCATATAGTCCTCCTTATTTGTCAGAATTATTAAAATGTGTAACACGTTGATAATCAGCTCTACTTCGCCCACGAGTTTTTCCGTTGACAACTTCATTGTTCATATCATTTCCATCTATATCTAAATAATTTCTTCCACGTGGTCTTGTTGTATCTTCAATTCTAAAGTAATTACCATTTTTATCATATACAACACTTATACCTGTCTCTTGATTATTATATATAAACTTTCCTTTTGACGTTACCACAGGCTCTACATTTGGTGCAAACTTATCTATAGCTTCTTGCAAACTTGCATCACCCCATTCTGAAGAATATTGTGCTGCACGTGTTGCTCCATTCTTTACTGTCTTACTACCACTCTCACCAACCTTCCCGGCTGTTTTTCCTGCTTTCCCAGCATCTTCCGCCGCTCCCTCAGCTATGTCTGCCACATTGTCGGCTGTCTTTCCGGTCTTGGCTACATTCTTGATCTTATCCAGTCCCTTGTCTGCAAGTAGTGCTGTCACAACTTCCGTCACTATATATCCGGATGAGTACGCAACTCCCTTTTCATCTGCTGTGTCACATATTGACTGCCCGATTCCTCCAATGGTATTTACCGGATCTTTGAGCAGCGGCTCGTACTTTTGTTTTATCTTTTCTACTTCCTGATCCAATGTCTCCGGGACATGCCCCAGCGTCATCCGTGAACACTCACTATGCACATACAGAAGTTCCAAATCCGCTCCAAGCGTCATCTTACATGAATGCTTAATTACTTCTGAACGGCCATGATGATTAATTAATAGACCTGCATGAGTTGTAAGTTACTGGATGTTCGAAAGTATAACTCTAATTTAAAAACAATACTTTTATAGTAAACATTTCGAATTCTTAATTTCTATTATTTCTTCTTGATTCAAATTTTTAAATTCTATCCCAACGAAATCATCTCCTAGAAACAATAAATTATTTAAATCATTAATCCTATATGCCTTTAGAACATGCTCTTCAATATCATCTTTTAATATAAAAATTGCATTTTCTGACTTCCAAAATTTAAATCTCCCATCTACGGTAACATTCATATTATTCTCATTGAAATCCTTATTACATATACTAATTCCAATACCTTCATTTATAATTATGGGAGTATCACTAATATTATTAATCATTTCATCTTGAACAAAATAACTAATATACTCTATCATTCCATCATCTGGATTAATTGCTATGTCCAACGGAGGCTTGCACTTATCCTCATAAAATAAATGGTAATTTTGTCCTACCTTTTTATCAACAACTGATATTTCAAACAAAACAAGCCCCTCTCCCATACTTTCTATTTTTCGAATATATTTTTTATTATTAAATACTCAAACTTCGCACATAAATTTTAGCTGTGCACCTTGAAAATTCAATACCTGGCAGTTATTCAGTTGTCAATGTTCAGACTTTATGCCGCTTGAAGTTGTGTTTTCAACATGACCGGAAGTGTATTCATAAATGTATCCACCAATTCGGTGATTTTTTCATCTGAAAGTTCAGCGTTATCTGAAAGCATTGTCCTGAACATTTGAAGCAGCATTTGAAAAGCCTGTATCCATGTGATATCAGACATTTCATCTGAAAAGTATAGAAAGAGCTCGCCCAAAGACCGATTATCGTTGGATTCCCTGCTTTCCAGCGACAACATCATGTATCGTGTAAAAACAACTGCAGTATGTGCAGTCATTGCATCATAGGAAAGGGAGTTACATTCTTTGCTGAGGTTAAGGTAGCTTTTGCACACCTTGAAGAACATCTCTATGTCCCAACGTTTTCCGTAGATCCGGATGATTTCATTCTCATCCAGATTTACGTCCGTGGAAATAAGGCAGAGATATTCCTTGCGTTTGTTACGATTGCGAACATAAACTACTTTGGCAGGAATGATTTCACCATCCTTTACAACATCAACCATAACGGAGAGCAGATATCTTGATCTTCCGCGTCTCTTTTTGTTCTTGTTGTAGATGGAAGTTAGAGACATATCTTCGCCATTGTAGCGAAAGAACATCTTTGGTGTTTTCTTGACCTTGCCGATTACATCGTAATCCATACTTTTTACTGCATGAAGAGTACTTGGTGATGAAAACCAGCTGTCAAAAAGAACATATTTCGCCGGAATTGTAGCTTTCCTGGCTGCATCCAAAAGCGTAAGCATAGCTTGTGTTCCTTTTTCCATGGAAAGCTTTCTGCGTTTGTAACCAACAGTTCTTTTATCCACTTCTGTTGCTTCATTGATACGGTTTTTCCTGTTTTCTGTGGAAAGAAGAATGCTGTTGACCGGCAGGAAAGTGCTTCCATCTGACCAGCCTAAAGTAAGCATTCGAAAACCAAAGCGATATTTATGTTTTGCATGGTCATAGACTTTGGCAAGGAGTTCAACCTTTTTTGAGCGGTTACGCTCAAACATGGAATCATCAATGATAAGAACATTTGCACGATCCTCAGAATCCAAAGGAAGAATGGCATCCCTAATGATTCGGGCTGAAAGTATTGTTGTGAAACGGATCCAGTTGATCTGAATCATTTTCATAAAACGATATACCGTATCCTTCGCAAAATCAGGAGTGTTCCGTCCTGTGATCAGATTCATATACATGCTTCTGTTAGAAAAAATCAGCAGAAACAGATACTGGAAAATTTCCATTACTGGAACGCCTTTCTTTTTGTAGGCATTGGACGCTTTCAAAGCTGAAGAAACATGAAATCTCGTAAAAAATCTTTTGGTAGATTTTGAAATCTGCTTATCATTTTGAGTTGCTTGTGTTATACTTTTATTCATAGCATGAGCCTCCGGAAGTATGGTTGTTTCTAGACAACTCAATTATACCAAAACCAGACGGTTTCATGCTATTTTTATGCCAGTTATTATTGAATTTTCAAGGTGCATAGGCACTTATTCAAGTTCGAAGTTTGAGTTAAATACTTTTTCAAACTTCATTTTATCATTTTCCTAATTAATCATCCTTGCATGATATACTACACCAGTCTCAGTATTAATGCCAAATTCCCAATTACCATATGTGCCAAAATATCTTCCAGGTGCCTTTGTACCTATTGTTTCCATCGCTTTATTAAGTGATGTAGAATAACTTTCTAACATCGCTTGACTTCAAGTATCAATACTCCAACTTTCTTCTCCAAATCTAGTATATTGGATAATAAATAACTGCTATATTAAATTGAAGATGCTTCAGCTTCGCTGATTTCATCCATTTTATATTTCCAATGGTAAACTACTGGCTCGCGGTTAACTTCTTCAAAAT
>CABJAV010000066.1 GCA_902363675.1 Lachnospiraceae bacterium
TATCAAGTTTCTGTACGTAGGCTCAAGAACTTTGTTACACCACTTCCTTCATCCATACCATTACTGGTACCGACTTGTGGTTCACTACACTTGGCGGTAAATACCCGTGACTGGACTTTCACCAGTAAGATTAGTGCCATGCTCGGCACACTAGAAAAACAGATGATAGAGGATATCTCTACCATCTGTTTACTACTATCATATGCAACTATGCCAAAAACGTACTAATAATTACGATTTTCTGCAGAATCGGTTGTTCTGTTTGTCATCTTGTTGTCTGACTTATTGCTTGTCTGATTTGTACTCTTATTGCTTGTCTTGTCGCTTGTTTTATCGCTTGTGCGGTTACTTGTCTTATTGCTTGTCTTGTTGGAATACTGGTTTTCACTCCTATTGCTTCCATTCACGTTCTTTGCATCGTTTGTGCTGTTTGAAACACCACTTTTGTTACTGCTGTTGTAAGCCATACTGTACCTCCTGATCGTGCTTTCAGGAAAATTGCCGGGAACGTTCCCGTTCCATTTTCCCTCCACATTGTATTGATTTGTTACAAAAATAGTGTCTCAAACTTCTAAAAAATTATACATTGTTTTGATTGCTTTTTATAAATCAATCTATTATAATTATTCACGAAAAGATCTTTATCTTTTCAATGTTATACCTCTTATTAATTATTTATACTCCCCTCAAAAGGCTCAGTCACATGACTGAGCCTTTTACCTTTTATTATTAAGAGTTTCTTTTCATCGCAGCACCAAATGCAGACTTAGATAATGGAAATTTGTAAAACAATGATGCGATTCCATATTCTGCCAATGCTCCCAACAGAATCAATCCGATATCCAATACCACCGCCAGTACTGGATGAATCTGAACCATTCCGCTCATCATACCACCTTTTCCGAATGATGCCATTCCGGCAGACATCCCAAGTCCAAACATCAGACTATACATAATAATCAAAGATATGATAAAGAATTTATAGCAGACACCATTAAAAATCATCAAGAAGAACATCCATATACCAATCTGTAATAATTGCCATCCAAGATTTCCTGAAATGTTACCGGTTGCATATGCAATTCCTTTCAATAAGGTTGCCCATGCCAGCATAAGTAATCCGCCACAGGCTGAAATTTTTGCGGGTATGGAAGTCTGCAATGCTTTCTTATACGGTGATGTCTGTGCCATTTCTGATATATCCAGCGAAATCAGCATCTGTGTCGGGAACATAACTGCGCAAAACAAAAATACACTTCCCATGTCTATCATATTTACTTCTCCAAGTATTGGAAACACTTCCCATACAGATCCCAGTATCAAAAACAAAATTCCAAATGCCACCTGTGATTTAAAACTCAGTCCACATTTCATTAAACAAAACAGATCACTTATTTTCTTTTTCATAATAACTTCCTCTCAAACATTTCACAGTATGTTTTACTATAAACACATTGATAATCACGTTCGCAATTACAAATATTACGACCATAATTTTCAAAATCAAATCCCGCTTTCCTGCGCAATCCATCAGATAACTGCAGCTGCCATACAATATCGCATAAATGATGCCTGACACACCACCGATTGCTAACTGCATCATTACACCATAATTCCAATGCCGGATAATAACAAGTGTGAGACAAATAACAAATTCTGCAATCAACAGTACGAGCAAATAATGCCAGCTTCCTTTCTGTACCAAAAGCAAAAAACCAGGAACTAACATATACACACCTCTGCGGATGCAATCTCCTGTCATCCCTGCAGCCAGAGTACTTTCTCCTCTCAGAGATGTTTTTAAGTATTCCATACTCCTGGTGCTTTTTTCACAAATCCCACCAAAAATCCAATAATCTACAAGCACCTCATACCAGACAACATAAACAAAAAATAAAATGACGGAAATACCAGCACTAAATAAATTTGCATAAACAAACAATTCAATCAGTCCCAGGATGATGCATGGTATCACTGCAAGACCAAAGATTTTATAAGCTGTCGGTGTAAATACCCCGTAACTTTTCCATATCTTTTTCATAACATCCTCCTACTTTGCATTGGATGCGAAATGCTTCATAATAGCAACACTGATCTGTGACAAACTTGCCGTCTCAACTGAAATATCACATCCTGCCAGTTCATCTAACTTTTCTGACAGGCAGATACCTTCATAACCATACTTCGTAGAATGAATGCTATATAACACCTTCTGTGCACAAGCCAGATCCTTTACCTCACCTTTTACCATGACATATTTTTCTTTCAGATCTTCCACAAAACCAGCTTCCGCAATCTGTCCATGTGACATGATAATTGCATAATCTGTAACATTTTCCATATCAGCAATATTATGTGTCGAGAAAAATACGGTGCGCTTTCCCTCCTCTTCGAGAAGATACTCACGAATCAGATCGCACAGACGATCTCTCATCAAAGGATCTAACGGTGATGCCGGTTCATCCATCAGGAGCATCTTTGTATCTCTTGCCAGAACTCCGGCAATCATAAGTTTCATACGATTACCATCCGACAGCGAATTTACTTTCTTGCCTAAATAATTGCTGTCGGCTCCTACTGATAGCTCATTCAGCCAATGTTCAAAGCGCTCTTTATGGAAATTCGAAAACAAAAGTTCACTGACCGATTCGACCTGTTTGATCTTCCACTGTGGAAGGTAATAACTTCCCGGTCCGGTATATCCAATCTGTTCTTTTACTTCCGGTTTATTTTCCCTGTCCTTGTCACTGTACGCTCCAAAATAACGAAGTTCACCTTTATAATCCAATCGGATGCCCGCAAGAATGTTCATCAAAGTTGTCTTGCCAGCACCATTCTCTCCAATCAATGCCGTTGCAAATCCCTGCGGAATCGTTAACTGTGGAATATCTAATGTAAATCCCTTATATTTCTTGTAAATATTGTCTCCTACAATTGCATAATTCAGATCCATCTCAATCTCCTCTTTATTTAATCTTTTTTCTTTCTTATTATTTATTTCCTTGTTTCTACTCTCTTTTTATTTACTTTCTTTTTCTCCACTCTTTTTTCACAATTCCTACAGTTCATCCATGGAAAGTAACGTCTGCAGTGTATCTACCAGTTCTGTATTGCTCATGCCAGCAATCTTAGCTGCAGCAATCGCAGCTGTCAGTGATTCCTCCACTTTACGCAAATGCTGCTCTTTTAGCATCTCACTGTCCTGTGCATTCACATAAAAACCTTTTCCCTGAACCGCGGTAACTAACCCTTCTTCTGCCAATTGCTCATAGGCTTTCATTGTTGTGATCACACTGATTTTCAAGTCCTTCGCCAATCCTCGAATGGAAGGCAGATACTCGCCCTGTGCAAACTTCCCAGCCAAAATATCTGCCCGAAACTGATTTGCAATCTGCTGATAAATCGGCTCACCAGAATTTTGTAATATTTTCATCTAACCACCTTTTTACTTTTTTCTTTTTCTGCTACAGTTAACTGTTTATGTGTTATATATACACCATATACAGATGATTGTCAATGTTAATTTACAAAATTTTGCCGTATAAGGAATTCCAAAAGAATTTCGTATACTATAAAAAGCAGTCTCCTCTCTCGGAAACTGCTTTTTCTGCCTGACACCTACTATTTTATCTTTATCATTTTATACTGCTTTAAATTTTGTCTTATAATTTTTCCTATAATTTCATCTGTATAATTCCATTCTTACATTTTACGTTGTCTACGCACACGATTTAAATGCTGCTCAAAATAACCCTTATTAATAAATTCCGCAAGTGCATATTGTTCCAACACCGGTACTGTACATGAAAACCCACCTGAGGTCTCATGATAACGCTTTAATAAGCGCTGTGGCAAAATCATATAGCCCATACGAATTGAGGGTGAAAGGCTTTTCGAAAAAGTATTAATATAAATTACAGAATGGCTACTATCCAACATAAACAGTGTCTCTATTGGCTTACCCGGCATGAAAAATTCACTGTCAAAATCGTCTTCTACAATATAACGATTTTCTCTTCCCGCCCACGCCAGATATTCATAACGTTTTGCAATCGGAGCCGTAACTCCGGAAGGATAACTGTGAAAAGGCGTTACATGAAGTACACTTGCAGACGTACTCTGTAACAGTTCTGTCTTAATACCATTTTCATCCATTTGAAGTAGTTCACAAGCTGCCCCTGTTCCTTCATATACCTTTTGAATCTGGTGGTATGACGGATCTTCAATACCATAGATCCGGTCACTCCCCAAAAGCCGAACCACAGTGCCATATAGATGTTCTGCTCCGGAACCAATAATAATCTGTTCCGGTTGTGCAAAAACCCCACGATAACGCAACAAATAGGATGCAATACTATTTCTCAAAATAGCACACCCTTCATTTGGCGAACGATGTAATAATTCCTCTCCATACTGCGTTATAACACTTCTTACTGTCTTGAAATATAATGAATATGGAAACGTATTTAATGCCGTATCCGGCAATCTCCCATCCTCAATATACTCGATTTGTTCCGGCAACATATGAAGCTGTCTCTCACTCCCTGCAGCTTCTGAGATCGTTGCATGAATTTCACATACATAATAACCACTTCGTTCCCGCGGTTCAATATATCCTTCATCTTTTAGCATTTGATATGCATTCTCTATCGTAATAAGACTTACTCCAAGATGTTCCGCAAGACTTCTTTTGGATGGCAGTTTTTCTCCTTTTTTGAGAGTGCCTCCCTCTATATCTCTTCGAATACTTTTGTATATGTAATAATATTTTGATTCATCCTTACGCTGTGTTAAATTATATGTAAGCATAATTCCTCCGTTTAAAAAAAGAGTTCTCAAAACTGAGAACTCTTTCAATACGTGCGCGAGAAGATTCGAACTCCCGACACCTTGGTCCGTAGCCAAGTGCTCTATCCAGCTGAGCTACGCACACATATTAACTTAATGCACTTTCGTGCAATGCCGGCGACCGGAATCGAACCGGTACTGTATCGCTACAACAGGATTTTAAGTCCTGCGCGTCTGCCAGTTCCGCCACGCCGGCATAAATGGGACCTACAGGGCTCGAACCTGTGACCCTCTGCTTGTAAGGCAGATGCTCTCCCAGCTGAGCTAAGATCCCATATAAAACAATGTATAAATGCTGGTATACATTATTCAAACAAGTCATAAAACTTGTAACGACCCAGACGGGACTCGAACCCGTGACCTCCGCCGTGACAGGGCGGCGCTCTAACCAACTGAGCCACTAGGCCAAATCATTACATATTATAACACATACTTCGTAGTTTTTCAACTACCAAATGGACCATCGGGGACTCGAACCCAGGACCGACCGGTTATGAGCCGGTTGCTCTAACCAACTGAGCTAATGGTCCACAAAAAGGTAAGCCGATGATCGGACTCGAACCGATAACCTGCTGATTACAAATCAGCTGCTCTGCCAATTGAGCCACATCGGCATAATGCTCAGCTGATTGAATCAGCTTTACAGCCAATGACTCCAACGGGAATCGAACCCGTGTTACCGCCGTGAAAGGGCGATGTCTTAACCGCTTGACCATGGAGCCAGAACTCCCCGAGTAGGGCTCGAACCTACAACAACTCGGTTAACAGCCGAGTGCTCTACCATTGAGCTATCGAGGATTATTAGAAAAAGTATATTCTATTTCATTATACTTTCAAAACTTCATACAGATTATTAGACTTTCTAAATTCTTTAATGCCAACATACTCGCTTGTATGCTTTCG
>CABJAV010000067.1 GCA_902363675.1 Lachnospiraceae bacterium
TCATAATAAGAGTTATCCTCACCACGGAAGATGATAGATTCCTTCTTATCACGCTTGATTTTACCTGCTTTGATAAGTTCTTCTTTCTCTGCTCTTATACGTTCCAGAAGAACGGAAGCAGGTTCATCATTAGGGTTTTGTGGGACAAGCTGTCCTCGGATGGCAAGGTCAAGGATTTTTGATTTTGCAGAAGAAATCAAAGTTTGCAAATTTTCTTTTTCGTCCTCAATGTTTTCTATAATTTTTATGGATTCAGCAATTCTAATTCCAATATGTACTTGTTCTTGTGTAGGTGGCACTGGAACAAATACATTTAGAACATTGGCAACAGATAGTCCCGGCTGAGCAGCTCCTGTTGCATAGCTATTAAGTTGCAATGCTTCTAATACATAATTGCTCCAATTAAAATCAATTCCAGAAAATAAAGTTGTAACTACAGCGTGTTCTGTGGCATAAAACTTTCCTTTGGCAATGTTGATGTTACCACATAGAGCACCTTGACGACCAACTATACTGAATATTCCGTCTTGATTATATTCATCTACATATCCTCTGATACCATTTCCNCCAAAACAAGGGTAACATCCTTCAAAAGGTTCAGTCATAATTTGGTCTGTGGGTTTAGCTTTTCCAGCTGCCATCGTACAAACATGCTTTAATCTGCACCATGCCCACCCTTCCGGCACTTCAAAAGGTATCTCATCTTCAATACATTTTACACTACCATCTTGGAACTTCTCATAATGTAAATTATCCTCACCAACAAAGATAATGGTATCATTCTTAATATCCTTAGGTTTTAACTTGCCATCCTTGACCATCTGTTGTTTTTCAGCCCTGATACGCTCCAGCAATACGGATGCTGGTTCATCGTTTGGATCCTGTGGAACTAATTTACCGCGAATAGCAAGGTCAAGAATTTTTTGTCGTAATGCTTTTGTATCCATTATTCTTCCACCTCTCCTATAAGTGCTTCCAATTCCGCAACTGCCTTAGATATGTTGGATGATTTTTCCTTTATTTGTTCTAACAATTCTGCAAGAGTGTAATCATCTGTCCCCGAATCACTCTTCATCCATGTAATATCAAGACTTGTTTTATCCCTTGCTAAAATTTCATCATATGTGAATTTTCTCCATCTTCCATTCGGATTTTCTTCACTATATGTTTCTTTACGTGCTGACAAATCACCATCCGCATAGCAAGCAACAAAGTCATCAAAATCTTCTTTCTTCAAAGGATTTGTCTTTCCAAATGATGGCATGTCATTTCTGAGGTCATATATCCAAACTTCTTTAGTATTCGCTTTGTCCGTTTTACCTCTCGTAAAGAACAATACATTTGTCTTTACTCCCTGGGCATAGAAAATTCCGGTAGGCAGTCTAAGGATTGTATGCAGGTTACATTTTTCCATAAGGTCTTTACGGATTTTTTCGCCATCTCCATCTGCAAATAAAACATTATCCGGCAATACAACTGCTGCTCTTGCTTTTCCATCTGTATTCAAGCTTCTGTAAATATGCTGCAGGAAATTTAGCTGCTTATTACTGGTTGGAAAGGTAAAGTCGTCTCTTGTAGCACGCTCTCCACCCTTCTTGGTCCCAAAAGGCGGGTTCGTTAATACTACATCATATCCTTTCATTTCTTTTCCAGCATTGGATAAAGTATCTGCCAGCTTTATTTCACCTTCAATATCATGTAGCATTGCATTCATCAATGCAAGTCTATGTGTATCATGCACAAGCTCACAGCCGGTAAACGCCTCTTCTCTTTCGAATTTTGCAGTATCCGCATCTAATTGGAATAAATCATCTGTATTCTCTCTCACATACTGGCTTGCAGAAATCATGAATCCAAACGTTCCACAGGCTGGGTCATTACAGCGTTCTCCCGGCTGTGGTTTCACTAATCTTGTCATCACATCAATAAGAACTCTAGGAGTAAAATACTGACCTGCTCCGGATTTCTTTTCGTTCGCATTTTTCTCCAATAATCCCTCATAAAGATTACCCAACCCCTCTTCACGAGCTGAAAACCAATCAAGTCCATCAATCGTCGTAATAATTTTTTCGAGGTTCTTCGGCTCCTCAATATTAGTTGCGGAACCCTGATAAATCTCTCTTACGCGTCCTATACAGTTTTCTCCCAGATGATTCAGCAATTCTTTGTAAAATTTCTTTAATTCAACACCACTTTTTGATTTTAATACATCCCATCGATAACCTTCCGGTATCTGCTTCTCTGCACCGGTTTCCTTTGCCATTTTAAGAAACAGAATATATGTAAGCTCAGTTACATACTGATGATAGGTAATGCCATCATCTCTTAATACATTACAGAGATTCCAAAGTTTTGATACGATTTCTTGTGTTGTCATGCAGTTCTTCCTCCATCATCATATAGATACTCATTGAGTTCTAAAACGACATTTTCTAATTTATCACTAAATATTTTATTTATCTTCGCAAATCCACCCTGCGATTTAAAACGACTGTCCTCATCGAATACTGTAATATTCAATACCGATTCATTCAGCAAATAATCTTCCATTCTCTTAATCCAATTTTGTTCCTGCATAGTAAAAGAATGTGCTTTTCGCAATCGATCCACAGCCTTTCTAATTCTTGCCTCATGGCTGATAAGCACTGAACCTATAGCATATCTGCGAATCAAGCTTATAATATCTGCTGCCATTTCCTCATTTGTCAATTGTGATATTGCCGTATTTAATTGCTGTGTTGTATATCCCTCTCTATCCAACGTAAGCATCAGGGACTTCAAGCTATCCCTGGTAAGTTCACGTGGCTTTGTACAGATAATTTTTAATGCTGCAATCTCATTGATATTATTTTGAATATAGCTTGAGAATGCATCTATGTAATCTTCCGGGCGGGCATCTTTATTTCCGTAGCCCCTTCTCTCTTCGATAAAAGTATCTTGTTCATCAGAAATAACAACAGGTCGTCCACCATTTGGCTTACTTTCCTGAAGCATACGGAATAAATCGTAATATGCCAACAATCTCTTTTTAGCATCTTCCGGACTGCGTTTTTGAATATCAACTACAAACTGTGTCGGGTCCATTCCTCCTGACATATCAATGAAATGCTCCATCGTTTTTTCATCAATATTTTTCTTTTTACGCTGTAGCTTTGCGATTACCTGATTAATCTGATTCTTTACGTGTGCTTCATCATTCAATTCCTCTAAACCATCTAATAACTGTGTAAATGATGTGCTTGGATTTGCTACTACTGGTTTCATTGTATTGACATCCTCTAAAGCATCGTAAACACCAACAGGGTCATAAATATCAAAATGTGTCTTGTGAATCTCTTTGCACAAACGTGTAGCACGTCCCAACATCTGCTCAAACAAAATACGGGATTTAACACGGCGCATAAACACTAACGTTGAAATCGAAGGTACATCAATACCTGTTGTCAACAAATCAACCGTGACAACAATGGATGGATAATCTTCATTTTTGAAACGCTTTATTGCCTCTTGTATTTTCTTTTTATTTCCGTTGGCAACACTGCCAGTAATCTTCATAATTGCATCATTATCAACACCATACTCTGTATAAATATCCTTAAGTATTGATACAATCATATCTGCATGATCATCATTAACAGCATAAATCAATGTTTTTCCCTGTTCTCTAGGAGATTCCGGATCTATATTTTTTGCTATTTCTTCCAAAACCGTTCTATTAAAGGATTCTACTATAACCTGCTTATTAAATGAATCTACATCAAAATCCAATTCATCCTCTATCAACTCGCTATTTTCGATTTCTCCAGTAATTGGGTCATATATTGTAACCGCATCACCTTTTTTATAATGAATACCTTCTGTATTTAATTTAGTCTTTAACTCATGAGGTGCATCATGATCTACCAAATATCCCTCAATAACAGCCTCACGATAGGTATATTTAAAAACCGGTTCTCCAAAGATTTCTGTAGTCTGTAATGCCGGTGTTGCTGTAAGTGCAATTTTCACAGCATTAAAATATTCTATAACTGACCTATACTTACTCTGATATTCTCTTTGGTCTCTATAAAGAGCCTCATCTTCTCCCATTTCTTTGTCTAGGATGTATCCGCGGTGTGCTTCATCTATTATGAGCAAATCATAATCTGAAACAGCAGGCATGGTTTCACCATCATTGTACATAATTCGCTTAACCATTCCCTGAACAGTCGAAATGTGGATACGAGTCTCCTTATCAATTGTCTTGTCTTCTAAACCTTTAATATTATAAATATCATCCAGCGTGAGGAGATCTTCCATTTTTACTTCTTCGAAAACATCCTGAGCCTGTTCTCCTAATGCTGTACGGTCTACCAAAAACAAGATGCGACGAAATCTCTCTGTCTTAAGGAATCGGTAAATCATACCTAATACAGTTCTTGTTTTACCCGTACCGGTAGCCATTGCTAATAATGCGGTTTGCTTTCCGTTAATAACAGCTTCCTCTGCCGCCCTAATTGCGTTCAGCTGATAAGGTCTCAAATTCAGTCCGTCTTTATCTGTCAAAAGGTCATATGACATTTCCTTCAGATTCTTATTCTTACCTTCTATATCCGCAGCAAGCAATTCTTCCATTCCATCAGGACTCATCCAGCCACGCAATGGCATCGGTGAATTGTCCGGTTTTCTTAAATCCAAAAACCAGATACCGGATTTTGTCTTATACTGCTCAAGGTAAGGTCTTCCATTTGTTGCAAAGGTAAATGGAACTTTAAATTCTCCCCATGTATCTATAACGTATTTCTCATCTTCTTTTCGAATACATCTTGGATAGCCTTTTCCTTGATAATCAATAACAGAAGGGATATCCTTATGAATAGCTTTTGCTTCGATAATACCAACTAATTTCTCTCCTACAAAAAGTGCATAATCTGCATATCCTCTATTTCCCACTTTAGAATTCGTAGGATATTCAGCGATTGCGAGATTTCTACCTTTTGTAGGACGAGTTCCCTTGGAGTAGCGCAGATTTTCGGTATCTGCATCCCATCCTACCATTCGTAATTGTTCATCAATCAAGAAACGAGTTTCCGCTTCTGTTTTTGGTCTTTGATTGGCTGCTTTATAAGCTTGCTTCTTACGCTCTGTCTGTTCAATAATCGGAGCCGCTGCTGCCATTTGTTCTGCTAACTTTGTGAGTTCTGATTCCTTTTTCTCTTCAGCCTCTTTATCAACTGTACCTGATACTGCATTTTCTTCCGGCATGACAAAATCTCTATGAGAATAATTCCAATCTCCATAGGTCTGCATAAACCATTCACAGAGACTGTGTGCCATCGGCAAAAATGTTTTGTCATCTGCTATCGAAGCATAATTTTCATGTACTGCTTTATTTCTTACCTTTCTGTTATGAAGTGACTTTTGTCAAGAGTTAATTTCAAGAAATTTTTCTTAACCCCAGTCACATTTGTTTTCCTGACAGCATTGGAAAAGAGCCCTAGTTTAACAGTCCCCGGCAGTTGGCCACTCTGTTATACGTGGATTGCTTACCTACAGGCTAATGGTCCGCCATTGGGTTCTACGATCTAAAAGCGT
>CABJAV010000068.1 GCA_902363675.1 Lachnospiraceae bacterium
AGGGTATATTCTGTATTTATATGCCTTTAACATCCACTGTCACCCTCTTTCTCAACCTTGATTTTCTATATATCTTTTCAGCATTTCTTCCGATACATTTCCTACACTACAGGCAAAATATCCATCTGTCCAAAATGTGATATTGTAATAGGTATTTGTGTCTGTTTTTAGATTTCCATGTTCCCATGCCATGAGTATGCAATAATTTCTGATTTTTGGCTACCTTAACCCACCGTCTAAAGCCAGTGGGATTGCGGTAGCCCTATTTCAAAAGTTTTTAATTCTTTTTTTCCTGCTCGATCAAAAGCTCTTTCATCGCACGCAAAGCTTTTCCTCTGTGGCTGATTGCATTTTTCTGTTCTGGAGAAATGGTTGCGGAAGAGCATCCGAACTCATCCAGATAAAAAATCGGATCATAACCAAATCCGTTGACACCTTCCGGCTCCCAGCCGATATAGCCTTCCATGGTCTGCCTTGTAACAAGTTCCTTTCCATCTGGAAGTACAGCTGCAATTGCACAGACGAAACGGGCCGTACGCTTTTCTTTCGGTACGCCATCGAGACGGTCGATCAGATTTTGATTCTTGATATCATAAGAAGTATCTTCGCCCATATAACGCGCGGAATATACCCCCGGCTCTTTGTTGAGCGCATCAATCTCAAGACCGGAATCATCGGCTAAAACAATGGCATCCGTATGTGCTGCGATTGCTCTCGCCTTAATCAGTGCATTCTCTTCGAATGTCTTTCCATCTTCCACAATATCAACCTGAATGCCCGCCTCTTTCATGGACTGGATCTGCACGTCACAATCTGCCATAATTTCGCGGATCTCACGCATTTTGTCTTTGTTACCGGTTGCAAAAATAATGTTTTTCATTTTAATATCCCTCCTCAAAAGCCTCCATGATTGCATTATAAATACCCTGTGCTGCTTTCTTCTGGTATTTCGGAGACTTCAGCTTATCCAATTCATCATAATTTGTCATAAATCCAACTTCTATCAACGCCACCGGGACTTTGCTTGTACGGATAATATAAATGCTGTCTCCCTCAAGCAATCCTCGATTATAACTGTCAAAACTCTTTGAGACCGCATTCAGACAAATTTTCGCCAGCTTTTTGCTCGACAACTCCGAATCATCCGATTCACTGTACATGACCTGTGTACCGCTTGTCTGCGTAAAATTGCCCGTTGCCGAAGAATTATTGTGGATACTGATAAAAATATCCGCATCCGCCTTATTGGCCAGCTGTACGCGCTGATCCAGCGTCGGGTTCGTGTCTGTGGTCCGGGTATAGTAGACACCGATATTATCCGGGCATGCATCAAACAATTTCTTTAATTGTAAAAGGATGTCCAGATCAATATCCTTTTCCGACACACCCAGCTTGACCGCACCTGCTGCACGGCTTCCATGCCCTGCATCAATAACTACCACCTTATCATAAATATCATGTGGGTCTATGAAATCCAGGTAAAGACCGCCTTTTCTGTATTTTTGCGAAAGTTCATATACCTTGTCTAGTGTCAGGGCAATCACCCCCTCTTCACCATCTTTATAATAAGACAATGATGCGATATGATCACTGCTGCCCCGGATCTTGTATTTCTGGAAATAATCCTCTGTTCCACCCGGAAACCGGATATACACCGTCTGCGTTACATAATCGTTTTCAATTTGAACATCTTCTTTTTTCAGTTCTGCCGGTAGTCCGATTTTCAGTTGTGCGTGAAGAGTTTCATCTTCTTTTACGATCTGTGCAGGTGCTGCCGTTGCGATCAGGCTTCCACCTTTGAGTTCCTCCTGCTGTTCTGCCGCCATCACCGCTTTTGCATGCAGATCCGGAAACCCCTGCAATCCTATGAGCACCACTACGGTCAGTACCGACATCATAATAGTAATCCACTTTAGTACTCTTTCATCCATTGTTAGTTCCTTGTGAATGCCTTGATACAAAGATTGCACTCACGTTTTTCTTTCGCATTGACAAATTTCTTTCCATTCAGGCTGATATATCCTTCGCCGTCATCGAGATCCACGCCCTGTAGAATACTCTCGCCCGTATCATACTCGATTGCCAGCGGATGTTTCGATCCCGGTGTTTTCACATACAATACAATCGCGTATTTTTCCCCTGCTTTTAACTGCTGCTCGTCGAAATCAACCGTGTAATATCCCGCCTTTTTCACAATGCCGGATGCCAGTTTCTCACGATTTGCAAAAGATTTTTCATTTTTAAAATTGTGTACTACATACAATTCATATTCCGTATTAGCTCCTGTTGCATAGAAAGATGCTGCAGAAAGTTTTTCATTTCCTTTTGCCTGAAATACGTTGGCACCATAAATCTGTTCACTGCCATACCCCATATTGCCGACCCAGCCGCAGAGATCACTCTGGTAAATGTTATCATAATTGTCTGTGTCATCCACTCTGGTATATACAACATTGTGGGTGCCGATATTGGTGTCGTAATAAGAGACATAAAAAATGCCATCTTCTCCAAAATCACTTCCCCAGCTGTTCTGACAAATAAAAGCGCCGTCTCCCTCCAGCTGCGTATTGAAATTAGAACTCGGATAATTATCATCCCATCCAATAATCACAACATCGTGATTTGGTTTCTCCGTACCGATATAACAGTACGCACTATTTTCCCGGTTATAATAAGCCGAGCTATCCTGTGAGCTTCTTATCGTGCTGTAAAGAGAAGATTCCACGCCACCATATTTAAATACCGCTTCTTTGATTCCCTCGTAATCTTTACCATCAATTATCTGCATTTCCTGCACATGCTTAACCGCCTTTAATGTATCATCGGATACACCATCTCCATACGGATCATCCTTTTCAAGAACCGGTCCCTGCCATGCTGCCAGATATGCCATACCCATGGTATATTCACCGCCATCGTACTGGTTCGCATGAAAAGAATTGCTCATACTCATATTGTCCACAGAAAACAAATACTTCTCTTCCGGCAAAAGCGAAGACTCAAGTGCACTCGTCGCTGCAAACGCCCAGCAGGTTCCATACGTTCCCTGATTGCGAATCTTTGACACTCTGCCTTTTTCCCGCAGATCAAAATAGGTCGGAACCAAAGCGCTCGTGTCTGTGTCCGCCGCCACAACCGTATTTTTTGTAATATCAAAATCACATTTATACCCAAGTAAATTGGATAAATCATTAAGACTTACATACAATTTTCCTCCAACCTTTGTCAACGCAGATTTAATTTTTTCATCTTCTCCGTTAACATAAGCCTTCTTTTCATCCAACGATAACGACACGGATAAATTGTGCTTTTCCACAAGAAGCCGGTCGTTATCGTATACACGTGCACTGCAGTTCAATGCATCACGAAGCATGGACACCGGAACCATGATATTACGGTCCTTATTCATGTAAAGTTCCACCTGGTCACTAGTGTATTCCTGATTGTCAATCAAGGCTTTTACCTGATTTGAATTCACATCTTTCGCCACTAACGGATTCCACACTTTTGCCTCAAGCGTTCCTCCACGAAACCGTCCCACACTGGCATTATCCACACCCAAAACATGAAACTTAACCAAAAAAACAAACAAAATCACCACTGTAAAAGCGATGTATCGTTTCGAATATTTCATTTCTACCTCACTCTGTCATCCAATGTTCGTCAATTATTTTCTTTCTGTGTTCTCTTTGGCGGCTTCGGCCCCAAAAACTGATAGAAATATGTCCGGATCATACCGTTATAAATTTTGCGGTTTTTGTCCGCTTTCCGTCCAATATAGCGCTCTGTATCCTCATAACTGGTAATCATATACATAGACCAGGAATCCAACCCCTCATACGCTTTTCCAATCTGCGTATACAGTTCCGGCAGATCCGCCTTCTCTTCCAGACGCTCTCCATATGGAGGATTTGTAATGATAAATCCGTATTTCTTCGGATGATGAAGATCTGCCACTGCGCGCTGCTGAAAATGGATCAGATGATCTACACCCGCACGTTTTGCATTTTCTCTTGCCGCCTTGACGACTTCTCCATCGATGTCATATCCCTGAATATCCACCTCAATATCTGTGTTTACCAGTTCCTGCGCTTCTTCAACGGTATCGTACCACAACTGACGCGAAATCAGATTCGTCCACTTCTCTGCTGTAAACGTACGGTTCATTCCCGGTGCAATATTCGCCGCCATCATCGCTGCCTCGATTGGAAATGTTCCACTTCCACAAAACGGATCTACAAGAATACGGTCCTTTTTCCATGGTGTCAGCATAATCAGTGCTGCTGCCAGTGTCTCAGTCAAAGGCGCCTTACTTGTGAGCAGACGGTATCCTCTCTTGTGCAGAGAATCGCCGGATGTATCCAATGTCACCATCACCTCATCCTTCATCAGAAAAATGCGTACCGGATATGCCGCTCCATCCTCCGGAAACCAATCCAGATGATAGGAACGCTTCATACGCTCCACCATCGCCTTCTTTGCAATGGACTGTATATCCGAAGGACTAAAAAGCTTGCTTTTGATGGAAGATGCTTTCGTCACCCAGAACTTTCCGTCCTTTGGAATATACTCCTCCCAAGGCAATGCCTTAATCCCCTCAAAAAGCTCATCAAATGTCGTGGCATGAAAACGTCCCACCTGCAAAAGTACACGCTCAGCACTGCGCAGAAAGATATTGGCTCGGCAGATTGCCTCGGCATCTCCTTCGAAAGTGATTCGTCCATCTTCTACCTTTGTAATTTCATATCCCAAATCATATATTTCTCTCTTTGTAACGGCCTCCAGTCCAAAATGGCATGGCACCACTAATTCATACGTATTCATAAGTTTTCTTTCCTCTATGTAACTTCCAAAATTTTCTTTTATGTTATAGTGCTTCAGTCTTTTCTATTGTTACACATTCCGACGATTTTTGAAATAGTTTTCCTGAACTTTTTTCATTGCTTCATAACCTCCCACAACAGTTGCCACCTGATAGCCTTCCTGCCCCAGCATACGCGCCATCTGCATACTTCCACCACCGTGTTCACAATACAAAATAAGTTTACGTCCCTTTGGCAAATAACGTTTTCCCCGGCTAATGTCATCATATGGATAATTGACAGCCCCCGGCCAGTGTCCTTTTGCGTAATCTTCTTTCTCCCGTATATCAACGAGTAACGCATTGCTTTTTCTTATCCGGTCTATCAGTTCTGATGCATACACAATCGTAAAATCCATAACCAGCCTCCTGAATTTTTGGTTTTCCATGAACAATGGTCTTTTATATATAGTCCTATAGTACTATTTATGCATTTTTCATGCATAATTTTCTAGGTCTTTTTTCCTATATAAATTAGAAACAAAGAATAGGGTAGAGGGAGAATAATTATCTCGCCCCTCCCATTGAACCGTACGTACGGATCTCGTATACGGCTCTACAACTTATATTCCAACTTTTGCTAAGTAATAGGATAAGGGATTGAGCAGACCAGCTCCATCTTTTATCCTATTTTCAAGTAAATCTTTACTGATAATGAAATTCACCACGTTCATTCCACTTCTT
>CABJAV010000069.1 GCA_902363675.1 Lachnospiraceae bacterium
ACAACATCTACACAGGCTAAGTCAACAGAGAAGTTATCCAGCGGTTACAAGATCAACCGTGCAGCAGATGATGCAGCAGGACTTACAATTTCTGAGAAGATGCGTAAGCAGATCAAAGGATTGGATCAGGCTTCTACAAACGCTGAAGACGGTGTTTCTTCTGTACAGACAGCTGAAGGTGCTTTAACAGAAGTTCACTCTATGTTACAGAGAATGAATGAGTTAGCAGTACAGGCTTCTAACGGAACAAACAGTGAGTCTGACCGTTCTGCTATCCAGGATGAGGTAGATCAGTTAACAACTGAGATCGATCGTGTATCTGAGACAACCAAGTTCAATGAAACATATTTGTTAAAGGGACAGGATGGAACAAAGACAATCAACATGAAGGCCCATGATGCAGGTCTTAAGGGAACTCTTACAGATAATGGTGACGGAACAGCTACATTTAAAATGGATGAACTTAATGCCGGCGATAAAGTTAGCATCGGTGGAAAGACTTATACTGTTGGTGGCGAAGATAGTGATGTTGAAGATATGCTTACCAAAGCTGATATTGGGACAAAACATCAGGATGTAACTATTAATGGAAAAACCTATAAGTATTATGCTGGACAGACTGGTGACGATACGGTAGGTTCTAAAAAAGATACTATTAAGGCAGGATGGTATGAAAAAGCACCAGTAGATTCTGGAACAGGTGCTGCTACTATAGTAAATGCAGATTTTGCAGATATTAATGCATTTAAAACAGAAGCTACCAACAATGGAGGAACGTTCTCTGTTGGAACTAATACTGTAACTGTAATGAAAGATGCAGATAACAATGGTATTGATGATACTAATGCATCTGTAATTTCTAAGACAAAAGCATATGAATTAGCTGCAAAAGAACTTCTTGCTGCTAACCAGATTGGTGATACTGAAGGAAAAGCACAGGTTGGTATTGAAGGTAATGTAGATACAGCATTAGATGGAACAAATGGTAATGGAACGTTCTCTATCAATGTTGGTCAGTCTAAGGTTGCTAACGCATTAAGTTTCAGCCTTCACGTAGGTGCTGATGCCGACATGACAAACAAAATTCAGGTTGACATTGAGTCTATGGATTCTGCCGGACTTGGTATCAAAGGGCTTAATGTTAAAGATGATTCTGGTAAAGCTGCCACATATGCAATTGATGCAATTGCAGACGCTGTAGCAAAGGTTTCTGCACAGAGATCTTCTCTTGGTGCTGTTCAGAACCGCTTAGAGCACACAATCGCTAACGTTGACAACGTTGTTGAGAACACCACATCTGCTGAATCACGTATCCGTGATACAGATATGGCTGAAGAGATGGTTAACTACAGCAAGAACAACATTCTTGCTCAGGCAGGACAGTCTATGCTTGCTCAGGCTAACCAGTCTAATCAGGGTGTACTTTCACTGTTACAGTAAAAGTAAATATTTACAACACAAATTAAAAGGGATTCTTCGGAATCCCTTTTGGTGTATATGGATATATACGGTTAAAATACGTGAGGAAAATATATTGGAAGATTTTACTATTTTGCATCTGTCAGACCTACATGCAAGCAGGAAAGATGGAACATTGACAGAACTTTTTAAGAATTTGTTAGATGATATAAAAGATCAATCACAATATTGTGAAAATATTATTATTGTAGTAACGGGCGATTTAATTCATAAGGGAATATATATGTATCGAGAGTCAGTTCTTGAGTTTTTCAGGCAAGTAGATGATATATTAACGGTTAAAATAGAGGGAGAGGTTCCAGAACGTAAAGTAAAAGGTCTTTATATCGTTCCGGGAAATCATGATAAGAGAAGAGATCCGGCGAAGGAAAAACAACA
Organism: Lachnospiraceae bacterium; assembly: GCA_902363675.1. Taxonomy (GTDB): domain Bacteria; phylum Bacillota; class Clostridia; order Lachnospirales; family Lachnospiraceae; genus Roseburia. The sequence goes on from CABJAV010000069.1 coordinate 1,858, forward strand.
GAAGGATTTAGGGGAAGAAAAGAAGCAGGAGAATTCAGAGGAAGAAAAGAAGCAGGAGAATTCAGAAGAAAAAAAAGAGCAGGAGCCTTCTGATCGTGAGATAATAAGAAAATACCACACTCCGATTGTTACAAGTAAAAGAAAAAATAATCCTGAATTTTATAAAGAGCATTGGAGTCATTTTATAGATAAATTTAGCGAGTACACAAAACTCGTGAAGGAAATATATGAAATTTTTGACCTTAATTATTTGAATAACGAGCTGTTTGGAGTTTATGTTCAACAGCTTAATGGGCATAATATTGCATTTATAAGTTTGAATACAGCCTGGAGTTGTTTAGGTGATAAAGATGAGCGGAATCTTGTGTTGGGTGATTTTCAATTAAATCAAATTTGGAAAAAGTATAATGAAAAGTTAGGTGAAGGAATTGACTTAACGATTGCGATGGGACATCATCCGTTGGATTGGTTGACCGGCAAGGAGGAGACTTTCGTACGTGAACAGATTATGTCGCGTAATCGATTGAATGTGGATGTATATTTAAGTGGGCATATACATGATCGCAGTGTGGTAAATTTACAGACTCCGGGACATTCGCTTACAACATTAGTATCCGGCATCGGATGGCCGGATGACGGAAAAACAGATAGACAGGCTTCAAATGCATATCATAATTACGCTTGGTATACATTTAATCTCGATTTGAATTCGATAGATGTATATGTGCGTAAAACAAATGAACAGGGAAAATTTGAAGCAGATATAACATTTTATCCGGATGCGAAGTCAAAGAACCAAAAGAAGATGGTTATGCCACTTAATGCCAATCGTGTTTTGACATATTTTGATCTGACGACAATGACTAATAGAAGTTCAAAAGCATATTATATATCAGATGAAATTCTTCGTGTCATGCAGTCTTATATCAACACAATGCGTGCAATACAAAAGGCGGTATTTATTGAATTTGAAAAACGACGTATTGATATATACGAACAGCTATTACACATTCCGAAACCGAATACCAAAAAGGTCAGAGGACAGAAAAAAGAGAATGAATCATCGCTTAAAGAATTGTTTCTTATTGGTAATGAAGGGGATGACTGTAGTAAACAAAGAAAAAATTATGCCGAGAAAAATTACGAAATGATGGGAAACGCTTTTCAAGGCTATTTATTTGATATTTGCAATAAGTTAAGAGATGTATATGTGCCAATGTATATTAGAGAGGTTCACACATGTGCGGGGAATATGAAGGAATTGCCGGTAAATGCATTAAAGAGTGTGAGTCCAGACGATAAGATCAATATGTTTACGTTGGATAAACGAATATGATGATACTTACAAGCAACAAAGGTCAAAATAAATGGGGTGAATTTAAAATATGAAGAAGGAAATGACATTAAAAAAAGAAATTGGAAAACAGTATAGTAGAGCTATTTTTTTTACAATATGTCCGTTGATAATTCCGTTTATCTTTTTAATTCCAGATATTATAATAAATAGTATTTCAAAGTGGATTATTTCGTTACTTTTATTAGGAATCGATGTATATTTTGTTTTAAAATTGAGTAAACAAGATGCTTACAATATTTGTAAAGCAGAGCAGGTATCTTCAAAATGTCGAAATTATCAAATATCGAAAACGATATTAAATAGACTTTCAAATTGTGAGACGATTAAGGGAAATTTAATAAAAGACGAAACTTATCATCCGTCATATGACTATAGAAAGAATATTTTATTATATAATCCACATCAATATATAGAAAGAGTATGTGAAGAATTAAAGTCTCTAATTGCTGAAATTACAAATATTGAATTGGAGTATATATCGGTGGCTTTTATATATCAATATCCTTTATATGCGAAGGATGAGTTGAGCAATTGGAAATGGATAACTGGAAAGAATACTACTTCTGGAACGCAGTTAAAGGATTTTGTAAAACAAAAAGATACATATTTTCACTATTTGATTACACAAGATATTTCAGCTGATTTTGAAAATGACAAGTCAAAGCTTTTTTCAAAACATTATCATGCTGGAGAAAAGGATTTAAGACATAATGAAACAGGATCGATATTTGGAACAAAGGTATCATTTAAAAATAATAATTTTACATTTTGCACAGGTTATTTGGTTATATCTTCATATGGAAAAAAATTTTGTTCTGAGTTAAATGATAATGAAAACTATAAAACAGAGAATGAATTTAAAGAAATTTTATTTGATTCAGTTCTTCCGCCGTTTAGACATCTTATTGAGACTGAATTGGGATTTATGTACATGCGTCATAAACATAGAGGAAGAAAGCCTAAAAAATAAGTGAAAAGGAAAGGGGAAGACAGAAAATGAAGAGAATGATGATTATGGGGCTGCAACCAAAATCTCATTAGGTACAGGTGTGAAAGGTAATATATAATCACAGGATGATGTGGATTTTTACAAATTTGTTCTTAAGAAACGGACAAACTTAAAAATTGCATTTTCTCATGAGCCGATAAATAGTGATTATACATTTGGGACTGTAAGACTTTATAGTGAGGAGTCAGGGGGGGAGTATTCCTGATAATGAGGAGAATGAAACTATATACATACATGGAGATTCAGCTAAGAATGTTTCGAGTAGTTGGAGATCTCTTCCAGCAGGAACTTACTATGTAAAGATAGAGAGATATGGATCTGATTATTGTAATGATGATTACAACTTGAAGGTGGCAAAGTATTAAATATTGGTAATAAAATGGCTGATTCAAGGAAATGATTTTATACGATAAAATATAAATATAGGTGTATAAAAATAAAACACATGCCACTCATTTAGCGATATGGGTGGCATCATTTCTTTAGAGCCCGTGAAATAATCTCTGTAAATTCAACACTATAAAGGTCTTCTATGATAAAATATTAAAATCATAGGAGGCCTTTTATTATGGCAAACAGAAAAAAAGAAGTTTACAAACCAAAACCAATGACCGAAGGAAAAAGAAATCTTATCCAGGGTCTGCTTCAGGAGTAAGATATCCAATCTGCTGAGGATATTCAGGATGCTTTAAAAGATCTGCTTTCCGGAACAATTCAAGATATGCTTGAAACGGAAATGGATGATCATCTAGGCTATGACCGTTATGAAAGATCCGGTGAGCTTAACTGTTGTTTTGCAAATTAAATGATGCTCCGGTTGTTACATTAAATGATGCTATTACTGTTTGAAATCGAATCATTTGTCAGATTATTTTCACCTGATTAAGCGGATTATATGAGTTTCAAAAATCCTCCCGTCAA
>CABJAV010000070.1 GCA_902363675.1 Lachnospiraceae bacterium
GATAATACAAGAAGGTACAGGATAAAACAATCTGGAGAAAAATATGTCGGATTGTTTTGTTCTGTACCTTCTTTTAACTTGCATGAAAAAGAAGACATCAGGAGCAGATAAATTTACGAATAACACTTAACTACCGTAATGGTATGAAATCCAAAACTGTCCGCAGTAAATATGGTGAATTTCAGGTAGATGTCCCTCAGGATCGCCAGAGTTCTTTTGAGCCACAAATACTTCCAAAGCGTCAAAAAGATATTTCTTCGATTGATGACAAGATTATCTCAATGTATGCAAAGGGAATGACTACTCGACAGATTTCAGAAACCATAGAGGATATTTACGGCTTTGAAGTAAGTGAAGGAATGGTATCGGATATCACAGATAAACTCCTTCCACGAATCGAGGAATGGCAGAATCGTCCTTTGTCCCCTGTGTATCCTATCGTTTTTATTGATGCGGTACACTTTTCTGTACGTGATGATGGTGTGATCAGGAAACTTGCAGCATATGTCGTGCTTGGTATGAATGAAGATGGCATGAAAGAAGTCCTAAGCATTATTGTGGGTGAAAATGAAAGCATTTGCAAAAGATTTAAAGACAATCTATACCGCTGCAGATGAAGAAGCCGCAAGAAAGCAGTTAGAGTCTGTAACAGAAAAATGGTCTGCCCAGTATCCAAGTGCGATGAATCGCTGGCACGAAAACTGGGATGCAATATCCCCAATCTTCAAGTTTTCCAAGGAGGTTCGTACCGCATTTTACACTACAAATGCCATAGAATCGCTGAATTCCTGCTATCGTAGATTGAATAAGCAACGCAGTGTATTTCCAAGCTCTCAGGCACTTATGAAAGCCCTATATCTGGGAACTTTCGAGATCGCAAAAAAGTGGACAATGCCAATCAGGAACTGGGGAAAAGTTCGTGGCGAGCTGGAAATCATGTACCCTGACCGGATGCTGATATAGCAACAAAAGCTGGAATATCAAGAGTAAATATACGCCCAGATTTTCTGGGCGCTCTTGACATACCAGCTTATTTTTGCTATTAAATAAACAACGGCTTAACAGCAGAAACCGCTGTCAAGCCGCATCAATTATCATAGAAGATCTAAATTTACAGAAAAAATTTCACACCGTCTTTCTTTATGCTTCTACAAGCATTGATTTTACAGCTTCGTTGTATTCTTCTTCAGAATAGTCATGAAGGATTTTTCCTTTTGACACATCATATTTAATCATATTTTGAATTGCTTCGATTCGTTCAGCTTTTCGTCCCTCGGCCTGTCCCTGAATGAGCCCAGCAGCGCGACCTTTCGCCTCTCCTAAAAGTTGCCCTTTTTCGAGTAATCGTTCTGATTCAAGTTGTAAAATTTTCCCACCCATAATATCGCCTAACCTCTCTCTTACATTTTCGTTGCCTTTTGGAATGATATGATCTGCAATCTTTTCGATAAGTGTGATCACATCAATATAAAGAGTCAACTTCTTATCATCCGTACATTGTTCTAATGCAGAACTGATTTTTTGATAGTACGTTAATAATTGCTCCAGCTTTTTCGTGTTACTGCCTGAATTTTTCAGGAAGCTTTCATACCGTAGAATGTGATATGGAAGCAGTATTAACAGTCGTTTTTCGAATATCGAATCCACAGTATAGTTTTGCGCCCGCAGGATCGGAACACGGTAGACAATCTGTTGCTCGTCTGCAAATTTTACAATGGCTTCGTGGTAATCGGGAAGACTACGCTCTAGGTGATTTCGAATATATAGTACGCACGATTGTGGAAATTCGATTTCAAAAATTCCGTTTCGTTATGCTTCTACAAGCATTGATTTTATCGCTTCGTTGTATTCTTCTTCAGAATATACAGTTAGAATTTTTTCTTTGGTCAATCCAAGTGAAATCATATTTTGAATTGCTTCGATTCGTTCAGTTTTTCGCCCTTCGGCCTGCCCCTGAATGCGCCCGGCAGCGCGACCTTTCGCCTCTCCTAAAAGTTGACCTTTTTCGAGTAATCGTTCAGATTCAAGTTGTAAAATTTTGCCACCCATAATGTCACCCAACCTTTCTCTTACATTTTCGTTGTCTTTTGGAATGATATAATCCGCAATTTCTTCAATAAGTGTGATCATATCAATATAAAGTGTTGATTTCTTATCATCCATACATTGTTCTAATGCATCGTTAATTTTTTGATAGTCCGTCAATAATTGCTCCAGCTTTTTACTGTTAGTGCCTGAATTTTTCAGGAAGCTTTCATACCTTAAAATATGATATGGAAGCAGTATTAACAGTCGTTTTTCGAATATCGAATCCACGGTATAGTTTTGTGCACGTAGGATCGGAACACGGTAGACAATCTGTTGCCCGTCTGCAAATTTTACGATTGCTTTGTGGTAATCAGGAAGACTACGCTTTCGGTGATTTCGAATATACAGTACGCACGATTGTGGAAATTCGATTTCAAAAGTTTCATTGTTTTTCTGTGCAAGTTCAAGAGCAATGGAAAAATCATATTCAAACATCCGGATTACCATTTGACCGTCGAGAGAAGACTGACACTCGAGATGATAAGTGTGATCTTCAATCTGTAGAATGGAATCGGTGATAATCTTTCCAAGCTTTTCATAGTGTTCATTCCGCAACTGCTGAAAGTGGATGTCTTCGGAATAATTCGTCTGAAACACTTCATTGATCAGCGGAATGAGAAGGTATGGCATTTTCTGGGCGATGGTTCGAAAGACATCGTCGAAAATAGTGCCATGGACTTCCTTATTTGCTTCTGTAGTTACATCTTTGGTTTTCCCCATGTAATATGTTACCTTTCCTTAAGTATATATCAAAAAGAGCTGATTTAACAGTCTTTTGTGACCTGAAAATAGTTCAAAAGTAAAGTTATTAAATTTTAAAACTGATTGGTAATGCGGGCGATATGCCCAGGCATATGAAACATTTTGAACATGTAATCGTTGGACTACATAAATAAATGCTATGTGTGCATTATAGCATTTGCATGTCGTTATGTCGATACAATTTTAAAAGAATGAATTGTAACAACAACTTTACTTTTGGTATGTATCATGCTATTCTCCATGTAAACAGGAGGAAATGAACATGGATAGTATATTTCATAGAGTAAGCATTCGAAAATATGAGGCAAAAGAAGTGGAGCAGGAGAAAATTGAACGGATGTTAAAAGCAGCTATGGCGGCTCCGTCTGCATGCAATCAGCAACCCTGGGAGTTTTATGTGGTGACGGATAAGAAGGTGATTGCGCAGTTGTCAGAAGCATCTCCGTATGCGCATTGTGCGAAAGAAGCACCAGTGGTATTTGTTCCATGCTATCGTTCGGAAGGTATTGCACCAGAGTATTTTAATATTGATATGAGTGCAGCAGTTGAAAACCTTCTTTTGGAAGCGGATACTTTGGGACTTGGTGCAGTTTGGATGGGAATTTCACCAGATGTTGGAAGAATGGAGGCGGTACGTAAAGTATTGAATATTCCAGCTGGCCTGTATGCCTTTGCGATTGTTCCATGCGGATATCCGGCAGAGGATAGAGTGCAGGAAAATCGTTATGATGTTAGCAGAATACATTATATCAGGTAAAGAAAAATGTAATAAATATAAAAATGATGCCACTCACTGAAGTTGATGGGTGGCATCATTTTTTTATGCTTCCACAAGCATTGATTTTATCGCTTCGTTGTATTCTTCTTCAGAATAGTCCTGAAGGATTTTTTCTTTTGATACATCATATTTAATCATATTACGAATTGCATCAATACGTTCTTCCTCACGTAATCGTTCGGATTCAAGTTGTAAAATTTTACCACCCATAATATCGCCTAACCTTTCTCTTATATTTTCGTTGTCTTTTGGAATGATATGATCTGCACTCTCTTCGATAAGTGTAATCATATCAATATAAAGAGTCGACTTCTTATCATCCGTACATTGTTCTAATGCAGAACTGATTTTTTGATAGTCTGTCAATAATTGCTCCAGCTTTTTCGTGTTACTACCTGAATTTTTCAGGAAGCTTTCATACCTTAAAATATGATATGGAAGCAGTATTAACAGTCGTTTTTCGAATATCGAATCCACGGTATAGTTTTGTGCACGTAGGATCGGAACACGGTAGACAATCTGTTGCCCGTCTGCAAATTTTACGATTGCTTCGTGGTAATCAGGAAGACTACGCTTTCGATGATTTCGAATATACAGTACGCACGATTGTGGAAATTCGATTTCAAAAGTTTCATTGTTTTTCTGTGCAAGTTCAAGAGCAATGGAAAAATCATATTCAAACATCCGGATTACCATTTGACCGTCGAGAGAAGACTGACACTCGAGATGATAAGTGTGATCTTCAATCTGTAGAATGGAATCGGTAATAATCTTTCCAAGCTTTTCATAGTGTTCATTCCGCAACTGCTGAAAGTGGATATCTTCGGAATAATTCGTCTGAAACACTTCATTGATCAGCGGAATGAGAAGGTATGGCATTTTCTGGGCGATGGTTCGAAAGACATCGTCGAAAATAGTGCCATGGACTTCCTTATTTGCTTCTGTAGTTACATCTTTGGTTTTCCCCATGTAATATGTTACCTTTCCTTAAGTATATATCAAAAAGAGCTGATTTAACAGTCTTTTGTGACCTGAAAATAGTGAAAAAATAAGTTATTAAATTTTAAAACTGATTGGTAATGCGGGCGATATGCCCAGGCATATGAAACATTTTGAAATAGGGCTACCGCAATCCCACTGGCTTTAGACGGTGGGTTAAGGTAGCCAAAAATCAGAAATTATTGTATACTCATGGCATGGGAACATGGAAATCTAAAAACAGACACAAATACCTATTACAATATCACATTATTTTTG
>CABJAV010000071.1 GCA_902363675.1 Lachnospiraceae bacterium
GTAATGGAATATCCAATCCTGTCGTTGCTGGAATTATATACTGGCTGATAAAAATACTGGTTTATAGTGGATGTCTGGTGGGTGCGGGAATACTTGTAGTGTTTATAGGGATGAAGATTGCAGGGTTATATAAGAAATACTGTTGGGATATGATTACTGTAATGGTGATACTTATAAGCATGGCAATAACAATCTACTTTGGAGATTCGATAAAGACAGTATTGCCGATCAATCTGCTATTTCTCTTATTATTTGTGCAACTGGTATATGTTGGAATCAGGTGGTATGTAAAAGGATGGCGGGAAAACAGAGGTTATGTTTAGTGATGGAAAACTTGTCTGAGACGCAGCGAAGTAAATAAAATGAGTAGTATAGGAAGTCAGTAGTGTGTGAATAAACTGCTGGCTTCTTTTTTGATAGATACAGTCACGCCAAGAGGCGTGTCGGATAGTAAAGTAATAATATCAATAGGACAATATAGAAAATGCGGGGAAGCATGGTATTTCAATGAGTTTGAGATACAGTGTTTTTGCGTATTAACAGGAAGCAAATAACGCGTTATATGTGATATTCTATTTCACAACAAAAAAAGGTCGGTTCACAACATGGTGGCTAGCTATTAAAAGAACTTTTCCGATATAATAAATATAATTGTATGTAAGCAAGGAAGTGACAAGATGCAAATTGCAATCTGTGATGATGATAAGTCTATAGGATTGATATTAGAAGAAAAAATAAAGAAATTATTACCGGATGCAGTAATAGAAAAATATTTATCTGGTGATGAATTGATTGCAAGTGGTTGTGAGCCGGATATTCTATTTTTGGATATTCAGATGCCAGGAATGGATGGAATGGAAACGGCAAGGATTCTGCGTCAGAAAAATGAAAGAATGGTATTGATATTTGTAACTGCTGTGGAGGAGTATGTTTTTCAGGCATTTGATGTTGCAGCATTTCATTATCTGGTGAAACCGTTTTCAGATGAAAAATTTGAGGAAGTTGTGAAACGTGCAGTCAGAAGCATTGAAAAATATTCTGAAAATCAATCGGATGAAAAATACATGATGGTGCAGTCCGGAGGAAGCCATATGAAAGTGTTTTTGAAGGATATTGTGTATGCCGAGGTATATAATCGAAAAGTCATTATCCATACACGGGATACGAATATTGAATATTATGGAAAATTGCAGGAACTGAGTGAAATTGCGGGAGCAGATTTTTTCCGTACACACAGAGCCTACCTCGTACATTTCAAATATGTTCAAAAATATGATGCAAATTGTGTGACGATGGAAAATGGAACTGCATTGATTGCAAAACAGAATTATTCTGAGTTTGTAAAACAATATTTGAAATATAATCAGAGGAAAGGAAAAGAAATCGGATGAGTTTGGTAGAAAAATGCTGGATGGTTACATCGAAAATTTCTGTTATTGCACTCCTTATGATTACAGGAATCTATTTTGGAAAATTTGTTTGTCCCTATATAAAAAAGAAAAAAGGGGCTGTGGCAGTCAGTATTGTTTATATTACGATTATGCTTGTTTTATATATGATTCCGCCACAGATTGATAATTTTTCCGCATATCTGATTGGAGTTATAGCAGCGTTTCTTGCAATGTATGTAGAGGACAGAAGAAATATATATCAGAAAATATTTCTTGCAATTACGTTCTTTTCAATCCGATGGTTAACGGTTGCAATGGCAGCCAGACTTGATGATCTTGTTACAAAAGCACTTGTATTTCGGAATATGAGCGCAGAAAAAGTGTGGTTGCAATACGGACTATATGTTGGAACCAGAGTTTTGGATATTGTACTTTGTATTGCTTTTATTGCGGTTGCAATAGGACTGATCAATAAAGCGTATATATACAAAAAAGATGAAATGAGCGTCAAAGAGATGGTAATGCTTATTATACCTTCACTTGTAGGCATCACTGGGTATGGCATTTTACAATATTATCTCATGATATACGAAAGAGATACTGGAAAGAACTTGATTGATACATATGGATTTTATGGAGCTTTAAGCTTTTTACACTATCTGATTTCCATAGTTGCTATTCTTGTTGTGATTGTAATGTTTCAAAACTGGAAAGAGATGCAGGAAGAACAGCGAGGACAAGAGCTGGTATTAAATCAGATCAGTGACATGAAAAAGCATATCGAGGAAGTCGAAAAGTTGTATCGGGATATCCGCTCCATGCGCCATGATATGGGAAATCATATACAGACACTGGAACATCTGGTGGCACATAATAATATGGATGATGCTACAGAATACTTGGAACATCTGAAAAATGAATGGGACGAGGTATCTCCGGAAATAAAGACAGGAAGTCCGGTAATTGATGTCATTTTGATGGAAAAGCTGAGAGAAGCAAAAGAAAGGCAGATTCGGTTTCTGTCGGATTTTCATTATCCGCAGAATACGAAGTTAAATGCATTTGATTTGAGTGTGATCATGAATAATGCCTTGAATAACTGCATGGAAAATGTAAGTGGAGATGATCCGTATATCAGCATTTCTTCTTTTCGGAAAAACAGTATCTTTATGATAACCATAAAAAACAGTTTTGGGGGTCAGCTTAATTTTGGTGATAGCGATTTGCCAGAAACAACCAAATCTGGGAGGGAACATGGAATGGGTCTGAATAACATTCGCCGGGTTGCCAGAATGTATATGGGAGATATATCTTTGGAGCAGGGAAATGAGGAAGTAATCCTTAGCATTATGATGCAGGTAGAATAAAGAAATAAATTGGCACTATGTATTTTGCAAATTACAGAAATTACAGAAATATGTAGTGCTTTTTTTGCGCAGGTAGCGATGAAAATATGTTGCTTGCAACAATATTTGAGGAGCACTGCGACAGTCTGAAAAGCATTTTCAGACTGCTTCACAACGAAAAAAGGGCGGTTCACAACATCACAGTTTATTGTGAAGAAAGATATGCCGAAAGAAAAAATAAAGAGAAATCATGTTATACAGATTTTCAGGAAACGGATTTCAGAGTATTAGCTCAAGGAGGACAACGAAATGATGAAAATTAATGGATTTAACGGAACGAATACGCAGACAGGAGCAATGGGAATGGCACAGGCGAATGATTCTGTAAGTAAAAATATTCAGAATCAGATTGCAAATGCACAGCAGAAATTGCAGGACTTATCATCAAATGAAGAACTGTCATTAGAGGATAAGATGAAGAAACGTCAGGAGATACAACAGAAAATTACAAATCTCAATCAACAGTTAAGACAGCACCAGATTGAACAGAGAAAGGAACAGCAGAGTAAAAAATCATCTATGGATGATATGGTGGCTGGTACAAAAAATACATCTGCAAAGAAAGGAACAGGCTTGTCACAGGCAGGTATGCGGGCAATGATTTCCGCAGATTCATCTATGAAGCAAGCAAAAGTGCAGGGTAGTATGGCAACACAGATGGAAGGAAGAGCCGGTGTGCTTGAGTCTGAAATCAAGCAGGATGCTGGAAAAGGCAATACCGAAAAGAAAGAAGAAGAACTGGCAGATTTGCAGGCAAAAGCGCAGTCTGCAACAGCATCACAGATGTCTTCACTTTCAGATGCAAATAAATCTATGGAAGAAGCAGCAAAGGCAGACAACCGTACAGATGCAGCAGAAACAAAGAAGGATCAAACGCAGAAAGCAGAGAATACACAGGAAAATGCAGATACGGCAACAGATGCATCAGAGAATGCAGATGTTAAAACAGAAACAATAAAAAATCCAGCATCAGAAAGTGGACAGTCGGTAGTATATACACCGATCGATATACGTTTATAGTTCGGAAAGGAGGCTGGTGTTATGTCAGAAATCAAAAGTTTTAGTGATTATACAAGTAAATATAACAGCAATGTAGATTTTTCAGCGTTGTTTAGTGGAACGTCAGATAGTTCATCAGTAGGCAATACAAATATGCTTTCTGATTATGCTGCAATCAAAAATGGAAGCTATAGAAAACTTATGAAAGCATATTATGCAAAACAGGATGCTGAAAAATTATCGGGAAAAGGTGATACTTCACAAAAACTTACCTTGATGAAAACAAGTGCAGATTCTCTGAAAAAATCAGCAGATGCTTTGAATGACTCTTCTCTTTGGGAAAAAAAGAAAATAAAAAAGAAAGATGAAAAAACGGGGGAAGAGATTGAGGTAGAGGATTATGACTGGGATAAAATCACCAAGGCAGTAAAATCTTTTGTTGAAGATTATAATGATGTAGTTAAGGAAGCCGGAGAATCTAATACAAAGGATGTATTGCGAAATGCTTCATGGATGACTGGAATGACAGACAAAAACAGTAATATGCTTGCCAAAATAGGTATTACCATAGGAAAAGGAAACAAGTTGGAATTAGATGAGGATGCTTTAAAGCAGGCAGATATCAGTTCGCTGAAAACGGTCTTTACAGGATATAATTCTTTTGTAAGCAAAATATCGCAGAAAGCAACTGGTATATCGAATGCTGCAAACCGGGCGAGTGCAACCTATACAAATAATGGTACGTACTCTAAGACGGATTCTTCTTTGACATCGAGCAAGATAGATAAAGAAGTATAGAAAGTGTGGACTAACTTAGGGAGGTTGCTATGAAAGTTCAAGGAAATAGGTATATTAATAATCCAGAGATGATAAAAAATAAGGTTGAGAAGAAAACAACTGTTCCTCAGAATATTATTTCGGAGGATGATGTGAAAATCAGTGATTC
>CABJAV010000072.1 GCA_902363675.1 Lachnospiraceae bacterium
AAAACGTTATCTGGCTGTAATCAAGGCCTTATTGTTTAGTAATTCACAGACAAAAAGTATTTGGCAGTCACATTGAAAAGTTATCCACTTTTCGCAATAAAGCAATGATAAAACAGAAATTATATTTTCTCTGTTTTGACCAAAAATTTATGTACCCTAAACGGGGTGCTGAATAGTTACGAAATATCAAATAATTATAGCACAGCAAAAGTGTGGAACACATCGAATAAAAATGTTTCTAAATCTTCTAAAAAAACAAATGGAAATTAACGGATTCTTTAAAAGAGAAGATTGTTGATCTGGCAAAAAAAGATGCACAGGACAATGTATATATGGGAAATGCATTTATGAATTTGAGAAAGACGGAAGTAAGCAAAGTAGCCCCGAATAGAGCTGCTTTAATTGGAAAGTTTAGTCAATCAATGAATTCAGGTAATATGTCAGCAATGAAAGAAGTTGAGGAAGCAGACAAAAAATGGCTCTGTATGCTGTTTGGAATACCTTATGAGGCAAAATATCAGGGAACAGGGACAGGCTCGGCAATTCATGTATACAATGAAGAGGGCGAAGAAGTTTTGACCTATACAGGGGGAGTAGGCTGGCAGGAAAAAGAAACAAAAGCAGAGTCACAGGTTCATTCAGCATTAAAAATGACATATTATGAGGCATTTAGTGAGGCGAGAAAAGCATTAAATAGTGAAGAAAAGACTGGTAGTGTAGGTGAAAACATAATATTGCAAGATAATTTTGATATGAAGGCATGAAGTATGCAATTAAAATAACAGTAACTTCTACAGTGTTCATTGCAGATGCACAGGGGCATATAAAGAGAATAATTTGTGGCAGGACTTTAAAGCCGTGACAGTTATTATTGATCCGTCAACAGGTAAGTTAATAGATATAGAAAATTTTAATTATTATTATGATTATGCAGTAGGATCAAATTCTTTGACATTCACCAGACGTTATCCGTCAATGACATTGTATAAATATGGAAATTGAGGTGACAATATGAAAATATCTAATTACATGAATAATACGAATTCAATAATGGAAAAAAATACTGATAAAGTACAGAAAGGAAATAGTCAGACAAACGAAAAACATACAGTGGGGCAATCAGTGAAGCTTTCGATTTCTAATGAGGGATTGGAGTATTATCGTAATCGTATACAGCAGAGTGGACAGGAAAAATATGATGATGTGGTTCAAAGAAAGGAACTGTTAGCGAGTAAAAAAATCAGTGATATTGATTATAGTTATGAAATTCAAAAGAAGGCAGCACAGCAGAATCAAAATGTTGATACAGGAAAAAGTGCCTTAAATATTACTGACAAGGCAAATAATTATGTTAAAGCATACGCAGAATTATATGATGAAATTGTGAAGGGCTATGAAAATGGAACCAGAGAAATATATGTAGCTGATGAAAATGGACCTCGTAAGCTTACAAAGGATGAAGAGTTAAGCAATTTAGATGCTGCATATAAAAAAACAGTGGATGACTTTGTGACAATGGAGACAACCAATCAGCATGCCCGTGGAATTATTGGTGAAGAAATGAATAAAATTTCAAAAATTACCACAAGGTCAACTTTGGCATCGGCTTACATTGAGGATCAAAAAACCAGGGGGAAGGATGAGATTACTGAAAACTTAGGAAAGAAGATGTATGGTGCAATTACCTCATTTAAGGAGAAATATACAATGATTCAGCCTGGTAAAGAGCAGTTATCGCAGTTGTTGATGAGCATTAAGATGTAAAAGATTATAAGACTTATATAAGGCAGGGGGATAGTATGGTTACTGTAAATAATTCTGACTATTATAATAACATTCCAGCGGGCAGGGATTTAAACAACCTGCCCAATACTTCCAGTACTGGTACAACTGTAGGATATCAGTATGATGGACTTACAGAGGAAGAGCGTTTCGTACAAAAAGTTTTGCAGGAGCATTATGATAAAGTGTACAAAGAAAATTTGTCTCATTCTGATCCAATGGCATATATCGAATCAAAATATTGTGATGTGACCTCACCTAATTTTTGCTCATATATGACAGAAGATCAGCGTTCCATAGCTTACCGCAATGAGAAAAGAATGTTACAAACAGGAGGAAAATATTCGGCTGGATTTGCCCGGTATGATTATGCATTAAGAAATTACAAGGATGTATATACAGGAGGTTCAAGAAGTATAGGTTATATACGCAATACTGACAAGGAAAAGCAATATGCAAGAAGTGTTGTCAATCAGCAAATTTCAAATCTGTTTTCAAAAAATGGAATATCATTATCAAAACAAGCAGATTTGACATTTTCTATTGATCCATATACATATCAATTAACTGTGTCAGGAAATGCAGATAGAGACACATTATCGCAGATAGAAAAATTGCTGAATGAAGGAGATAATGCAAAAAATATTTGGACGCATGCGTGGATTTGTATGCATGATTCAGACAATGAAATTGTTAATTCGCAAGCAAATAGGACAAAGGCGAACCAATATTCTTTATGGCATGAAGTGTATGAGACAACAGGGTATGATGCACGCAATGCGACATATAGAAATGGTACTTTTATTGCAGAGGATGGCACAGATTTACTTGCCTTGTTTAAGGAAAAGGCTAAAAATGGCGCAGGGTATGAACTTTATTCTAATAGATGGTTGGAATATGCTAAGAATGGCTGGAAAAAAGAAAATGATTTAGTATTGAAAATAGGATTTGACAGCAGTGGATTGTATGATATAGGGCAGGAAAGAGGATATGGAGCAACGCAGAATATGTGGATGAAAGGTATTAGTCAAAGTATATTTGAAGCTAGCGTGTGATCAATATTATATTGATTCTGAGAGAAATCCAACAGGTGGCATAGTTGGAAAGACTCCGAATAATGAAAGGAGATATGTTAATATGGCAGTTACAGGAATAGGAACATATGCGTCATATACGAATAGTTATGGCAATACACAAAATGCTGGAAACAAAACGGGCAGGACATATAAGAATGCCCATGAATATAAGAACTATTTAACACAAAAATACGATTGTTTACGAAGCAGGGATTATTCCGTAAATATAAACAGTTCTCTTTTGTCAAAGGCTATGGGAGATGAAAAGACAAAACAATGGTTGGAGTACAATTTATCGCTAATACCAAAAACAATAGAACAGTCAAGAGCTTATGTGGCAGCAAGAGGAGCAAAGATACTGAGTTATAGTATTACTATAGATGGATATGATAGTATGAGTTCTGTAATGTGTACTCAAGATGAAGTTGATCCGGGAACAGAAAAAGCAAGGAAAGAACTTGAAGAAAGACTCGTGAAAAGGAAAGCAGAAAAGAAAGAGACAGAGGAAAGACTGGAAAAACAGCGTGCCGAAAAACAGGAGCAGGAAGAACGGCAATATAATCTGAAAATTGATGGAAAAGATGTAGATGACCTGACAGGAAAAATGGTGGAATTGCTAGGTACTTCAACTTCTATAGGAGTGACAGAAAGCGGAGTTTCGACATTTGATGTGCTGGCATAGAAACTGATATGAGTATGCCGGGATGTATTGACATGCAGAATGTATTTTTATTTCTTTCGGTGGGACTGGTTGCGATTAACCTTATCCTTATGGAGTTCATGCAGAATACCATTGAAAAAGAAGAGAGAATAAAAATTGCGGTACTTACGGAACAAAATCAGAAAAATCGTATTGCAGATTATCAGGACCGGGAAGAAATCTATGAGCGTCAGCGAAGAAAAATGTACGATTATAAAAATCAGCTTTCCACAATCCAGACGTTGATTAAGAATGGACACACAGATGAGGCACTTTCATTTACGCAGAAACTGACAGAGAGCATAGCAGTTGAGATGTCGGCAATCAACACGAACCATCCGGTGGTCAATGCTGTTTTAAACCAGAAGTACCGCAGCATGCAGGAGAAACACATAGCGGTTATCCTGAAAGTAGGGGATTTGCAGGAGATCTGTCTGGAAGAGGAAGAGATTGTGATCCTGCTCTCCAATTTACTAGATAATGCAATCCGGGAGAGTGAAAAGGTACTGAAAAATACTGGAAAAGCGGTCATTCATCTGAAATTAGAGTGCGAAGATCATAAACTGATATTTGCGATAACAAATCCGGTGACAGAAAAGGTGGAAATTGAAAATGATACGATAAAGAGCAAAAGAGGGGATCATCACGGTATTGGATTGTTAAATGTAAAAGCAGTTGTGGATAAATATGGCGGTGATATGGTGCTTTCCTGCGATGAAAATGAATTTAAGGCAGTGGTCATCTTGTAAAGAGATGGTCTTTGTGTGCGTAATATGGTCGTTTGATGATATGGGACTAGGAGAACAGGTTATTTTATCCGATAATAAAATAGAGGAAATAAGTATGTTATGAGAATTTTAAAGAATGAATATGATAAATGGATAAGTATATATAGAGGTTAAAATATATGCAGAGAAGGTAGAAAATATGAGGTGAATTCATGGGAATTTCGATTTCAAATGCAACGAGTTCTGCTATTACAAAATATAGTGTATCGCTGAGAAGTGGAGAACCTGATTGGTCTATGATTCCAAGTGCAGGGAAAAGCAATAAGTCACA
>CABJAV010000073.1 GCA_902363675.1 Lachnospiraceae bacterium
GGTATTTGTACTCGTGTCTACTACTAATTCCCAAGTACCTGTTGAACCTCTAAAGGTCCCTGATACATCCCATCTAAGACCCGATTGCAAAATTGTATCTGGAACAGGATCGGCGGATTCCATAATTTCCTTTAATAAAAGTGTTGTCCCATCTGAATCGATATATGGTCTTGATAATTGTCCTGCATTTGCTCCTTTTTTAATATTATCTCAGATCTGAAGGAACATTTGGAACGGTATGTTATTCATCGCTTACCATCAATTGTACCTTAGCCCTAATTTTAGTATAAATCAGCACGAAAATTACCTAAACTTTTGATTAATTTTTTTACTTTTCACCATCAACAATAAAAAATCCGTGGCACATGCCACGGGTTCCATCACGTTTTCACTTATGTTTTCCTATAATTTTTGAGTTTAGATTAATCCAGCTGACAACTGAGCCACTATAATATCTACTTATAATTCCTCCAGATATCATTTCTGTTCTCTCAGCTTCCTGTACGCATCACTGTCCTGCTCTTTGATGGTCTGTTCAAATTTTCTTGCCGCCAGTCCCACTGCTTCCACTACTTTTTGAGACAAAGCATCTATTATATCTTTAAATTCCTTCTCTTCTCCATCATATGTCCAATCATGTATTTTACTTTTTAATAATGCATTTTTGATAATTTTTTTTAAATCATCTGCATAAGATGTCAAAAATAAGCTATCCATTTCTGATAATTTTTCCAAAAGTTCACCTTCATACAATTCACCAGCAAATACATTCTCTTGCAAAAAATATATTGCTTTTGACATAGCAAGATTTGTAAACTCTTTTTGACGTATCATTTTTAAAACATCTGCTATAGTAATTTCATCAATTGTTTTTTCTATTAATTGATTATACCACTTCTGCAATGGATACAATTCCTCATTAGAAACAATAGCTACACAATTATATATTTCTTTTATTTTCCTCTTATCTCCCATCAATTTATACCTCCATAAGTATCAAATAATTCCTCTATCTTGTCAATGTAGAAATTTGCTTTATCTAGTCCTTCTTGTAATAATGCTCTATCTACCTCCGAGAGATTGGGATTTTTTAATGAACCTTCTAAAGCTTTTTTTATTTTTTTTAGTGATTTATAAGAATTTTGCATTTCTCCTAAATGATCAAAATATCCACCTCTGCCATTTGGAACTGGATTGCCTTGTAAGTCCCTTAATGTTCCACTAAAATCTCCATCTGTTAAATGATCATTAATCGTATTTTCTAATACATTTAATCTGCTTTTTTGTACATCAGTTAATGTATTGGATACTGAACTACCCTCAACAACCTTTCCGGCATCTTCCGCTGCTCCATCAAGCTTCTTTCCAGCTTTTGCAGCATCTTCTGCTGCATTTTCGGCTGCTTTTCCTGCTCCCTCGGCTATGTCTGCCACATTGTCGGCGGTCTTTCCGGTCTTGGCTACATTCTTAAGTTTATCCAGCCCCTTGTCTGCAAGTAGTGCTGTCACAACTTCCGTTACTATGTATCCGGACGAGTACGCAACTCCTTTTTCATCGGCCGTGTCACATATTGACTGCCCGATTCCTCCGATGGTATTTACCGGATCTTTGAACAGCGGCTCGTACTTTTGTTTTATCTTTTCTACTTCCTGATCCAATGTCTCCGGAACATGCCCCAGCGTCATCCGTGAACACTCACTATGCACATACAGAATTCCCAAATCCACCACAAGCGTCAGAAGTCCCTTAACGGTGTCTACGAGGCTATCCCCTATGCCTGCCAGAAAATCCCTGATTGCGTTTCCTGCATCACTGAACTTGTCTCCTATTGAGCTCCATTCACTGTAGTAGGCCGACATCTTACTTTTATATGAATCATCTGTGTTTTCAAACGGAATCACTTTGTTCTCATAAATTTTCTTGCCACCAGTCCCACAGCTTCCATCGCGTCTATGTAACTTTGAACCTTTCGGGAAATTGCATCCAAATGGCTCATATTTAATTTTAAGTCTCGTTTCATTGTGTGTAATTTTCCTTGTATTTAAAAATATTTCTTTTTAAATATTTACACACTCCCCTATTTTCTTACTATAAAATACATCTCTTATAAATTTTCTTGATTAATCTTCATACTCTTCAATTTTATAGGATAATAATCTCACATCACTACTCAAGAACTTGTATATAATGCTCTCCAAATACCAAGACATATCTGTATACTTTCCCTTAATGGTCTTACGATTTATTGTTATGCTCAATATAATTTGACTGGTATTAGCTGCCATTAAAGAAATCCCTTCAGTACCATTACAATAAAATAAATTTATACCTATCTGTTCTTTGCCAGCAATTTTTTTAGAAATAATATCATATAGCTCACTTTCAGATATCTCGTCACATTACCAATCGTACTCATCGTCATCACCAATTGGCAAATATTCGACCTTCCCTTGTGGATTATAAATATACCATCCTATTTGTTGAAATATCTTTAAAACATCTGCTATACTTTCTGAATAATTGCTACAATCTAATGTCATTAATGCTTCCATTCACATGTTCCTTTATATTCATTTTGTAATGTTCGTCCGTATACCCAACTCGGCAAAATTTTGCCAGAGTGTCTATTAGTTACATGGATTCTTAATTGCTTCTGGGCAACCATGATGGTTAATTAATAGACGGGCAGGAAATTATAGATTGTTAGAGATTCGAGTGCATAATAATTCACTTTTTCATTACAACTTCTTGATTTACTTCATACTCAACTTTTTCCAATTGAATGCTATCTGCATCTATTTGTGTTGAATCTGCTGTAATAATCTCTAATTCATCTATAACTCCATTAACAACATGTAACAAAAATACAATTGGTGCTGTTGAATTTTGAAACGCTATCATCTCTACAGGGACTCTAACACTATATGGATAGGGCTCAACTTCACCTTCAATTTTAAATTTTAAAGAAATAAAGGCATACTCTTGATCATAAATAATTTTTGCCTTTGAAAACTGTTTAAGTAAAAGATTTTTTACGTCTACTGGCTCAAAGCATTACATCTCCATTATATATTTACTTGGTATTTCATCAGCCAACCAAACTTTTTCATTTCCATAATAAAATATTATGCCTTCTTTCCATGCCTGTTTAGCATCAATTTTCAAGATACAAGGTTTCATATCATGTCTCATACCGACACTATGGGCAGTTTCAACATCCTGTGACAAATGAACATATTGCCTTCCTTTAGGTAACAACCCCTTTTCTCTAATAGAATTTAAAAATCTTCTAGCTGTTCCATGGTACAATACTTCTGGTGGTACTTTTTCCTCTTTTGCAATTTTCATTGGAATAGAATGTCCATAATAAGCTTTTATTTTTCCACTGAAAATCTCATGTCTTTTCTTTTCTGATTTTTGAATCATTATAGCCAAATCGTTTTCAGATATATTTCTCCACTTCTCTTCCTTATGCAAAGCATCCAATAATTGCTCCACTGGCACCCAACCTTCTTCATCCATTTCTAATTCATATTCCCATGGAGCATGACGAAGTGCATAAGATATTTCTTTGCTTAATTCTGTTAATTTATCCATTACTTTCATCCTCTTTTATCATTTCTTCAACGGCATCCTTAAACCAATCCCAAAAGCAATCATATTCTTTTCTTTGCTCATATCCTGCACTAGCAAAATCATGAACAATCTGTACTTTATTACCTTTTCCGATTTCAAAGCAGGCTATATCATCACCATCATCCCTTCTGGCAAAAGGTACTAGTTGTCTTTCAGGATATCTATTTTTTAAACCTATAATTCTAATTTCTACCTGTTCCTTAGTCATTAAATACCATAAATCTAAATCCACTAAATTTAAATCTACAATTTTAAGAAACTCTTTAGGATAACTATATCCCTTATATATTTCTTGAACATTAAATATTTCCATTTACCTTTATCCTCCATTTTTATTTTATTGTTTCCATATCAAATTTTCCATATGGATTTCCATTTCTAAAAGATGCTTTTTGTTTTCCAACTCTCAACTCTATTGCCTCACCCCATGTCTTAGGAACACCCTTCTTGGTTGTAAATCTCTCAATATATTCACTTGGCAATGGGTCATTATATCCATGCACATTTGCTTTAACATTAACTCCTGCTTCCCTAGCTGATGCAACACGAGTATTATCAATAGTTGTATATATTCCATCTGGCATTTCTACAACATCAATAGGTTCTCCTTTCCATCCGCTTTCCCTCATACTTTGTATAATGTCATTTGAACCATTTACAGATGATTGACTATATCTTATTTCATTAGGATTAATAGTCTTACTACCACTCTCACCAACCTTCCCGGCTGTTTTTCCTGCTTTCCCAGCATCTTCCGCTGCACTCTCGGCTCCTTTCGCAGCTCCCTCGAGTTCTTTTCCGGCTTTTGCAGCATCTTCTGCCGCATTTTCGGCTGCTTTTCCTGCTCCCTCGGCTATGTCTGCCACATTATCGGCGGTCTTTCCGGTCTTGGCTACATTCTTGATCTTATCCAGTCCCTTGTCTGCAAGTAGTGCTGTCACAACTTCCGTTACTAT
>CABJAV010000074.1:0-3753 GCA_902363675.1 Lachnospiraceae bacterium
TTATGGATGGGGATGCGAAAGAACTCCGGCTGAGCGGGAAAAGGAAAGAGAATTTTACGGAATTTACTTCAATGAATACCATACGCAAAAGAATGCCCAAAGCTCAGAATTGAAAGAACTACCGAACTATTTGGAAGAGAAAACGTCTTTTGATAGGAAAGCGTAAGGATATAGGTAAGATAACAGGTTTAATATGGGAGGATGTTTTATGTCAAAAATAACGGATTATGCTTTTTGTTTCAAAAATCATTTGGGACATCAGGAGTAAATGCAATAGGCAGTTTTCAGTTGTCCCAGTTGAACAGCAGTTCTGTTAAGTCCAAGTTAAAAGCTGCCGGGATTAACACAAACAGCAAACAATATAAAGCCGCAGTAAAACAAATGATGTCTGCTGGAAATGGTGCAATGTATGGCAATATTCAGGGAATAAAAAATCTGATGAGTCATTATGACAAGGATGGAGATTATATCAACCCTGTAAATGGACTGGCAGGACTTTTAGTGACAGATGAAAATGAAAGTTCGAGAAAAAGGATCATATCAATTCCGGATAGTAGCAAAGAAGAAATGTATGAACTGACAAAAAAAGAGTTCCTGTGTGAAAACGGTGTCCACAATGGAGATACAACAAAACGCACAGACGTATATAACAATTTATATCGTAAAATGTCCAAAAAGGACAGGCTGGCTGCCGGATACACTCTTGAAAAATATGAGAGAATTTACAGACAGGCATTTTATGATGCCGCAAAAAAGGCTGATCCTAACTGGGAAATTGGTAAGCCAATCAAAGATGGCGCATTAGATAGTGTTACAAGAGAAACAGCAGAGTCTGGGAAATCACCTGCACAGGCAACGCTTGATACGAAAATCTGACAAATAGTACATATGGAAAATTGTACGCAAGGAGAATGAAAAGATGGTAATAACCCGCACAGTAGAGATGCATGCGCAGCTTGTGGGATATGATTTTAAGAAAAAAGGTTTACCCACTGATAAAAATATTGCAGTAGAAAATAGTAAAGTTTCCAATGATTATTTCTGGAAAACAAATAAATATACGGATCAGGATGTGTTTGGAAGAACACTGGATCTGACGGCACTTATCAATAAGCCGGACGGATATTTAAAGGGAAGTTTATCGGATACGGAGGATGTGGACTATTACGAATTCAATATTACAGAGTACCGGGCATTAAGTTTCGCGAAGGATACCTATAATAAGGATATTACGATCACTTTAGATCATATACCGGAAGGCTGTGATTATGAGATGGTTTTGTATGATGAGGAAGGCAATCAGGTCGGCATTGGGAAAGAGAATGGAAACGGCGGTCTTAGTATTACCATACCGAACTGGAATTCGGACAACAGAGGTTATACCGTGAAGGTACAGGCAAAGAACGGTTCGACGGTAAACCCGGATGCCGAATATCATCTTTCCTTCCAGACAACGCAGGCGGATAAAAGCCATGGAGCTTATCAGGAAATGGCAGAGGTTCAGAAGTATGAAGGGACAGTCAGGAAGCAGATGCAGGAAGGCTTAACCGATACTGAGGAAACGCGTGCAATTAAGGAAATCCGGCAGAAGTACAAAGCCTATTATACAGAGCAGATGGAGAAACTGCATCAGAAACAGGCAGAAGATGTTATGCAGGGTGGGGCAGTGCCGGATGATGAGCAGATTCATAATTTACTGGAAAAAAAAGCAGCAGGAGGAGAACTGACGGAACAGGAAAATGCTCTTTTAAATATCTTTTGTACTGCAGCAGAGCTGGATCGTGCGAATGCAAGTGCAAAAATGAATACCACAGTAAAAGATAGGATATCTGCTGATCTGCAGGAAGCGGGAATTGATATTTCAGATTCCACGTTTTCCATAAAAATTGGGGCGGATGGTCAGGTAAGTGTGGACGGTATTCAGGATCATGCAATGAAACAGAAGATAGAGAATGTTCTGTCAAAGTATTCGGATGAGCTGATGGATATTTATTTTTGCACGGATTCAAAAATACAGGAGTTGTCAGATAAAGAAAAATATCTGTTGCAAGCTGCGGTGGATGTGGGAAAATTTTTATATAAGGCATCTGGCGGCAGCGTATCGCTTGGAGACCTCTCCGTGGAAAATACAGCGATACATGGTCTGCCGAAAACACTGGATGATCTGTTGAATAATCCAGGCGATAACCTGACCTATCAGGATTATGCAAGCGATATCCGGGAAATTTTAGCATATAACCGGACACAGCACAAAGATATTATGTCCGGGTTGAATGTACAGTTTGTCATAGCAGACGGTACATTTCAGATAAAAGATTAAAGTTTATAATGGAGTATTCAATAAAACCCAAGTGATTGGGAGGGAGAATCATGAGAATAGAGAATGGTTACTTACAACAAAGTATGTTATGCAGTAAAAATAATAGAAATGCAGTAGGAAATTTTTCTGATACAATGAATAAAGCCCAAGAGTGTATAAGTAATAAGATTAGCACAAGGGATTCCTATGTAAACAGTACAGATTATAGTAACTTTGGAATTTATACAAAAAATAGCATATCTCAAGATGTTGAATTACCAATAGAAACAGAAAGATATAAAATCGAAGATGCTACATATGTAAATGGAGTAGTAGCATATGAGATTGTAGATAAGCAGGCAGGAAAAGATTTTTATATAAGAGAAGATCAATTAGCAATTCAAAGAGATGAGAAAACAGGAATGGAGTTCCTGATTAATATGGATCAGCCATTTTCGTATAATGTAACCATGACAAGTGAACTGAAAAATCTTTTGAATGATTTGTCTGACAAAAGAAATATTGATATAAAGGAAATACCGCTACAGGGGGGATTGGTAGTAAACCGTGATTCAAAGACAGGGTTAAATTATTTGTCGATAAAAGGAAATGAGGCACAAGGAGTTTCGGTAATCATAACATCCGATAAAGATATAGAAACGCTGAATAAATTAGCCGATGAATTTCAAAAATATCCGGTAAGTTCGCAACGGTCTACGGCAGGATTATATGCTTTACTTGAGATATCAGGAAATCTGAAACGCGAAAAAGATGGTTTTACATTTTTGACTCCTAATGGAATTACATATATTCCGTATGATGGTGATTTCAGCAAAGCATGGGAAATTGATATGCCGGGTTCCTGTTATGCTACTGCCAGAAAATGTTTGGCGGCAGAAAATGATTGTGCAGACATAAGTGCATGGACAAAAAATTTGAAAGGAATAAAGATATATTATGGTGATAATTATGGCACCACTCAGACAAATAATGTATATAAAGTTGATGATTTAGGCAGATATTATATGTTTGCATAAGATATATATACAAGTATGAAACTATAAAAATATAGTATGTTTTATGTGGTAAAAATATTGTATTTATGAGACTTTTGGTATTTCACAAATACCTAAGAAAAAATAAAGTAGAGGAGAGTGTATATTATGAATATTGATTACAGTCAGTTTTACAGAGGAACAACGAATATTCCCTCATATGGGAATGGTATATATAAGAAAGACACCCTTGTAAAGTATGAATTTAACACTACAGATGAACATGGCAATAAGATTATGGACAAGATGTCAAGGGAAGAAACCCTGCAGGCGATGAAGGACATCGGTTCGCAGTATGGAGATGCGGTTATTGTTGAATTTTCGGGAGATGGAATGGCTGCACTTGTGGAAAACAAGAAAGGTATAGTGGATGCCAATGTAACACAGGAGCAGCGGGAA
>CABJAV010000074.1:3764-4388 GCA_902363675.1 Lachnospiraceae bacterium
ATATCTTTTTGACGCTTTGGAAGTTTGTCCGTAGGCTCCAGTTTCCAACTGTATACAAAATGTGGTTTTCCATCAATATGATATTTATATTGATATTTTCCGTCTGCTCTTACACTCTCTCCCGGTCTTAATACTCTACGCTTGGAATCCCGCCTTGTCTGCACCATACATTCCGGAATGTATGGTGCAGACAAGGCGGTTGCATCTGCGGTGGAGAACTGCAGCAAAGAGGAACAGGGATTTGTGTATGATATCATCCGTCAGAATTTCCTTGTTGGAAATACTGGCTCTATGACAGAGGAAGAACGGCAGGCAAATATTTCACTTGGTATGAAAAAAGCGGAATATGCGACAGAGAATTTTATCCCGGAAGATAGCAGAAAACCATTTTTGGAAGCAATGGAGTCTATCGCAAAGCTTGCGAGCGCAGGAAAAGCTGACAATAACGGAAATATGGACTATGGAGTAGGGAAAGGTACATATCTTGGACATGGTAGCAATATTGTAAAGACTACAAATGCGCTTGATATGATGAGGACGATGGACGGCAGTGCATACACGGAATATCAGAAGATTAGTAAAGAAAGCAGCAATGAGGACAGACAGCTTAATGCATTAAAATAC
>CABJAV010000075.1 GCA_902363675.1 Lachnospiraceae bacterium
CAACATCCAGCTAATACGCAAAATCCTGCAAAGCAGAGGGAGCAGTCTCAATGAACGAAGTCACAAGTGCTTCAAGAGTGGTGACGCACACCTCTATCTATTACAGGATAATTGTGAAATAGGAATAAAAGAAATGCAGGGCATTTGGCAGGAGATAGATTTGGAGGTTCGCCAGAAATTGATAATCTTGTTTCACAATCTTCAAGTGTGAATTTAAGTGAGTATAAAAAGATTGAAAATCAATGGGCGAAAGCAATAAGCGAAGGGAAGAAGGTCACTACAAATGTTGAGATATTGTATGATGGAGATAGTTTACGTCCTAAAGGATTTAAGGTAAGATATACAATAGATGGAGTGGCTTATAGTAAAAGGATTCTTAATTAAGGAGATAGGATATGAAAGAAGGATTTGAACAAATTTTTTCTGATATACAAACAGATATGGTGTCAATATGTTTAGAGTATGTGGAAAAAAAGGCAGACAAAATATATATATATGCATCATATGAAGCAAAGACAATTTCGTGCGACTTTTTTTATAGTGTAAATGGTAAAATATACAAAAAAAGCGAATTGCCTAAGGGGTATGATGTTAATGTGGATAGGCAAATGTCATGTTTAGATATAATGTTGGATGATATGGAAAAATTAATTTCAGCTTGCTCAGAATACGAAGCAGAGATGCCAACGGAAATAAAAATCATATATGATGTTAATAATAATAAATTATGTGCAAACTATCAATATGATGAAATTTATTCAAAAACTGAAAAATGTGCAGATGATATGGTGGAAATTTGGTATCAAGAAATATGTAAATCAAATTGATTATATATAGTGTACTTTGTTAAATTGTAATAGATTTAATTATGGTTATACTTTCGGACTTCCAACAACCTACAACTCCTGCACGTCTATTAATTAACCATCATGGCTGTTGCGAAGCAATTAAGAATCCATGATGTTAATTAATAGACACTAGCGAAATTTTGCCGAGTTGGGTATACGGACGAACATAGCAAATTTAATATGCTGATGTAACGCACTCTTAGTAACAGATTGTTGCGAAATGGTGCGTTTTTCTGTGGAAGTTTACTGTAAATGGTAAGGATTTTTATAAAATTCAGTCTTACAAGCGGTATTTCAGACATAAAAATTGGTCTAAAAAGCGGTAATCCAAAGGAAGATGTTCTTCTTTATGGCGGTAGTGGAATGAGATGTATGGGTAATGGCAAGCAGTGGAGACCAGCAGTTGCCAAAGTCATTGCCAGTATGGTGGAGAGTGAGCAGAAAGCAAAGGGCATGATGGCACAAGGTTTCAAGATGAGTGATTCCCAGTGGGAGTATGCCTATCGGTGCTTTGAACTGATGAAACTTGATATTTTGGCACATCTGTTTTCTGCTGATGGTGTGTTAAAATATGGTTCTTGACCAGTTTGGGGTGTCGTCTGTGGGGCACGTGGCTTTGTACGATGCCCGACGTTGCGTTTTACGGTCTTTGGTGCGTAACTACTGCCACTGTGGGGCAAAAATTGAAAACTGGGCGAATTACAGCTTTGTGGTCTGGTTCTTATTTGTACTGGTTTAGGAACTGTGGCGGTACTGGTGGGTTTTGTGGTGGCAGTAGCTGAATTAAGGAACTTTACTGGTGCATTTATTGGAACTTGGCATATTTGGGCTGACCTTTACTGGTTTGAGAAGTGTATTCATTTTTCAAAAGAGAGGCATCGGCTTGGATAATTATAAGAGTAAAGAGTCTCTGTCAAGACCAGAGTGGTAGCAAAACTATTAATGGTTTAAATATAATAGATGGGAAAGTTGATGGGAAAATACCACTAGCAGAGTATAAAAAATATCGAGTTGATAGTGTGCATAATATAGATTCGGATACGATGACCTTAGGAAAGTATGAACCAACTATAAGGGCAGATGGTACTAAAGATTTTTCAATTCCAGGTCCAGGTGCATATACTGTTAAGGCAGGAGATACAACATATTTTAGTCTGGGAACGGAGTGGGATAAAATTACGGATACATATGGTTTAGATGTAGCAGGTCAAAATATGTTTGACTATTTTAACAAACCTGCATTAGATGATGCCATAAACGCAGGTAAAGAGATACGATTTTCACATAATCCAGAGGCATATGGTGAATGCGCATTGAAATGGGAATGGGATTATTTGCAAGAAAAACATGGGTATTTTGCATTAGAAAAAAAAGGAGATTTTTGGTATGCAACAAAATAATTTTAATGATATTAGAATCGATACGGGTAAAAAAATAAAAAAAATATTTGGTAATAAAATTAGAGGTATAGAATATTATGATGTGGTGGAAGAAGCAGGGCATTGGTCGTTTAAAATAGGTTTTTTTGCTTATGATTATTTTTACGTTGTTTTCACTTATGAACTTGATATTATAGGGTTTTCTATAGAAGTTGGAAATGGAAGATTAATAAGCGTAATGAATACACACAATTGCTATTCAAATACAGATATGGAAGCTTATATACGACGAATTGTTGAGGAACTTGAATTAAGAATTCCAGATAAATATCTGCAAACACACGGTTGGTTGTAATTTTAAATTATGTCTCTGCTTAAGGACATCCAAAATCAAAACTAAATATCGTTTTTTCTATGATAATTTTAAATTCTTTTCCAGACTGCTGATATCGGTCTGCTTCTTGCAAATATCGTGCCCGAAGTCTGACTTTTTATCATCTTACATAGAGAAAGTGCTCAGCTGGCTCAAGAAAACATCAAGTCAGAAATCTTGATTCAGATGCAGGTTTTCAATTGAAGATGCTCCATCCGTATGTTTACTAAAAAAGATAAAACAAAAGTACGAGCCGCTACTCAAAGATCCGGTAAATACCATTGGAGGAATCGGGCAGTCAATATGTGACACAGCAGATGAAAAGGGAGTTGCGTACTCATCCGGATATATAGTGACGGAAGTTGTGACATTAAATAATGTAAAGGTACAAGAAATTTCTTATGTAAAACGTAATTCTACAGAGTTGAAAACTTTACGCGATGAATTCAACAAAACTACTAGAAAGGCATTCTTAAAAGATTTAGGGAATAATGTTGAATATTTAAAAAATGCAGGTTTTTCAGAAACTGATATTTTAAAAATTCAAAACGGAAGAGTACCAGATGGATGGCAAGTTCATCATAAGTTACCGTTAGATGATAGTGGGACGAATTCGTTTGATAATTTAGTTCTTATACAAAATGAGCCATATCATAAAGTTATAACAAATTATCAAAACAGTATAGCAAGGCAAATGGAAATTGGAGAGGTACAAGTAGTACAATGGCCAATGCCTAATGGAAATATATATCCAGCACAACACTAGGAGGAATTATAAATGTGGAAAGATAAATTGCAAGAAATTATACAGGAGAAAAAAATATATGGAGAAAAAGTAAATATTGGAGCAACAGAAGAAGAGATTGGAATGTTTTTTAAGGAAGTTAAGGCTGAACTTAATGTAGATTTACCTAATGATTATGCAAATATATTAGAACTAGTAAACGGGTTAGAGTTTAATGGATTTATCTTATATGGAATTGATCAGATTCTGCTTAGCAAACAACCAAATCAAAGTATCAATGGACTAATTGAGTATAATAAAATATGGTATGAAAATGAGTGGCAAAAAAAATATATTTTCATAGGAGAAAGTAGTATTAGTTGGTATGCTTATGATTTTGCAGAATGCAAATATGCTGAGTTGGATAATCCTTCTGGAAGAGAAAACGAAGTGTTTTCTAGTTTAGAGGACATGGTTGAAAAAATATTAAGTGATGCATTGGCATAAAATAGCAAGAGAAAAACAGCATTGTATACCTATACGAAAGGCAACAACCATATAAGCGGTCTCTTGTGCATGGATAGTGTCTATCCATTGCATTATTGATGGTGTGAAATGTTTTCTGTAAATTCTGATCTTCTATGATATTTGATGCGGTTTAACAGCAGATTTCTGTGGTTATGATGTTTTAGATGAATGGTATCAGTGGTGCTAGAATACCTCAAGGAATTTTACAAGAACAGTTTAGTAATGCTTCGAAACTACTTAGAGATAGGGTTGGAGATATAAGTGGTGATATTGTTGTACAAGGAAGTCGAGCAAAAGGAACCGCAAAACCAACATCAGATATAGATATTGCATTAAGAGTATCAGGTGATAAATTTGATTCACTTATAAACCAATATTTTAAGACTCCTAATCCTGGTTCTGCAAAAGAACGAACAATGTTGCATGCAATAGAAACAGGTAAAATACAAGCTGGAGAAGCTAAATTAAGTGGTTTGCGAAAAGAATTACAAGAAATTTTTGGAATGGAAGTAGATATTTCGATAATTAAACAG
>CABJAV010000076.1 GCA_902363675.1 Lachnospiraceae bacterium
TTTTCAGCAAGGATTTTTCTTGCTTTTTCATGCTCTGCTTTTACGAGCTGCACGACTTTTTCATCAATTTCCTTCTGTGTATCTGCAGAACAGGAAAGAGACGTATCGCCGCCAAGATACTGGTTGGTCACGTTTTCCATTGCCACCATGTCGAATTCATCTGTCATGCCGTAGCGGGTGATCATCGCTCTTGCAATTTTTGTTGCCTGTTCGATATCATTGGAGGCTCCGGTCGTAATCTCACCAAATACGATCTCCTCTGCCGCACGTCCGCCTGTAAATGTAGCAACCTTCTTCTCCTGATCTGAAAGAACCGCATTCTTCTTCTGATATCCTGCAATAACCACTTCTATACTTTCTTCGATATCAGATTCATTTACAACGGTCCTTCCACTACGGACAGCATGTAATGCTGCTTCATTTACAGTTGCGCTACGAAGCGCACTCAGGATGGTATTTTTGCGCAATGACGCTTTATAATCCTCTTCCTCGAAGAAATAAAGGCTTCCTCCGCCTCTTTTTTTGGCGCATTTTAAAGAAAAATCCGACTTTTTCCTGCACTCTATTGCTCCCTCTGCCAGTGTTGATATATCTGTCACTCCGGCAGAAACCGAAAAGATTGATTTATAGTTTTCATCAACTATAAACTCATCAATTTTTTCACCTATCCTTTTGAACAACTGCACCACCTCATCATGCGATTTGCTCAACATATCCACAAGCATATACTTGTCTGTAACAAGATGATATATTTTCTGACCGCTTGAGAGACATTCTGCTATGCATTCAGCCACTCTTTTAAGTATGTAGTTGCCATATATCTGTCCATGAACATTATTGATTATCCCAAAATCATTAATCCCAATCTGAATGAAATAGCCTGACAGCTTCTCTTTAGGCTGTGAATAGAGATATGATGCCATCTCCTTTTCACCTAACAGCCCACTGATATTGTCAGCCCTCTGCCTGGTTCCTGTCTCATTCATACAGCCGATAATATAGTGCAGTTTCCCCTCATTATCATTGATTACCTCCCCACGGCAGTTAATCCATACCGGTGAATTCTTCCCGCTAATCAAACGACATAGCACGTTGTACCTTTTTTCTTTTCAAGCATATATTTTACGCTTTTGATTTTCGAGCAGCTTACGGTCTTTCTCATAAACCAACGTACGAAGATGCTTTGTTGCATCATTCATAAATTTATCAGGAAGCATAAAACGCTCTACCGCTGACTGTGATATCCTCAGTGTATCATTCTTCAAATCTATAATATACAGATAATCATCCATACAAGGTGCAATTAAGTCAATCATACTTCCTGCTTCCCGCTCGTCAAGTATTTTATATGCATCAAAAGCCATCATCAAAATTCACATTCCATTATATTACTCTTCAATGTCTGAGATTTTGAATTTCGCTATCATTTCACTCAGATTTTCTGATTCACTGCTCATCTGCTGGCTCGCAGCCGCACACTCCTGTGATGTTGCTGAATTGGTCTGTACAACATCATTGATCTGCTCAATTCCTTCGTTAATCTGCTTGATCTCACTGGTCTGGGTCTCAAGTGTATCAGCTATATTAATCACCTCTTTTGTAATCACCTTAGAGTTCTCTGCTACTTCTTCAAGCTGTGAGGCTGTCTGCTCCGCAATATTCATGCCTTTTTCAACAGCCTGCACAGATGTCTCTATAAGCGCAGCTGATTCCTTTGCAGCCTGTGCACTTTGATCGGCAAGAATATTTACCTGATTTGCCACAACCGCAAAGCCTTTTCCTGCCTCCCCTGCCCTTGCCGCCTCAATAGAAGCATTTAATGCAAGCAGGTTGGTCTGTGATGCAATCTCATTAATAGTTGATATAATCTGATCTATCTGTTTAGAGGCTTCGTTTATTTCATGCATAGCTGCAACCATCTCCTGCATCTTTCCATTGCTTTCCCAAATTGCACCTCCAAGCTCATCCACTTTTCCACTGATTTCCTTTGCACTCTTTGAATTCTGCTCCACCTGCTCTGAAACTCCCGCAACTGTCGCTGTCAGTTCCTCTACAACCGCAGCCTGATTGGTTGCACCGTCTGCAAGGTCATTTGAGCTTGCAGCTACCTGCTCTGCCGCACTTGAAACCTCGCTTGATACATGCTGGATTCCATTTATGGTGACTGCCATACTTTTTTCAAATTCCATAAATGACTGTAAAATACCTACAAAATCGCCTCTCCACTCTACTTCCGGCTGTGCATCAAAATGTCCGTCCGCAAAGAGCTTCATCGACCTGTCTATATCATCCACATATGAGCCGAGAATACGGATAGACTTTCTCATGCTGTGTGCCAATCTACCGATTTCATCCTCTGAATGGTACTCAAGTGTGCTGTGAAGATTTCCTTCTGTCAGCTCCTTTGCCACATCCTCGATTGCATGTAACGGCTCAAGGATTGTATCAAGCACGATCTTTCCTGTTCTCTTTGTCAACCGCCATGCACATGTCAGACAGATAATGATGACTATGAGTCCGACTGCAGCACATACGTATGTACTTACAACTGCCTGAAGGCTTCTTTCGTCAGTCAGCTTGTCGATTTCCTTTGCAAGCTCAACAGTTTTATTTAACTTTGGTGTACACTCATTGATAATCTGATCAACAGCCCCATCCTTCTGTCCGGCTTTAATCTTATCCATGATTGAGTATCCGGTATTCGCCCAGTCAGAAAGAGCCTTTGAATATTCATTATACTGATCCTCAGGAACGATACCTGCTTTTTTTATTATTTTTAACTGCACATCAATATCCTCGAGCAAAGTTTTTGCACCCTGCTCATAATCTTCATACGTAGACTGGTCAGGATTAAGTGCCATCTCTCTTACATTTCTTGCCGCTGCAGTTACATTTATTCTACATACCTTAACCGCCTGATCAGAAGCATTTACCTTGTTTACATAGTTTAACATATTGAAAAACAACACACCAATGACCGCAATCGAAAGCAGTCCCGAAATAAGCATCATGGTAATAACCATTTTGTAACCATAGTTGATTCTTTCACCCAAATTCATGTTTTCCAATTTCTTTTTCATCGCACCTTTTTTTGAAGACATAGTTTGTTATTTCCTCCTATCTTATGATACCTTTTGACTCTTTAATCATATTATTATTTATATTCAAGTCCGAATTCATCAGACTAATTTAATATAGTACTTTTTTCTAAGGGCACAATACTGTATTCTCAATAATCTTTATGTGAATCTTTCTATTAAATATGTGGATTTGCACAAAATGGTATAATTTTTCGTAATCCCCCTTAAAATACATATTTTACGAACTGTTTGTATTTTTGGTCAGTTTTGCAAACTTGAATTTGTCCGCTCCTTTATATAAAATAATTCCATTTTTCAGAACTACTAACTATTTTTCTTATCTAAATGACATTGATTATCTAATTAACTACATTATTTTCTGTCTAAAATATCCATAAATTCGTCACCTGTAATTGTTTCCTTCTCATACAGGTACATAGCCAGTTCGTCCAGTTTTTCCCTGTTTTCAGAAAGGATTTTTCTTGCTTTTTCATGCTCTGCTTTTACGAGCTGCACGACTTTTTCATCAATTTCCTTCTGTGTATCTGCAGAACAGGAAAGAGACGTATCGCCGCCAAGATACTGGTTGGTCACGTTTTCCATTGCCACCATGTCGAATTCATCTGTCATGCCGTAGCGAGTGATCATCGCTCTTGCAATTTTTGTTGCCTGTTCGATATCATTGGAGGCTCCGGTCGTGATCTCACCAAATACGATCTCCTCTGCCGCACGTCCGCCTGTAAATGTAGCAATCTTATTCTCAAGTTCTTTTTTCGTCATCAGATATTTATCACCCTGCTCAACCTGCATAGTGTAGCCGAGTGCACCTGAGGTACGTGGGATGATCGTAATCTTCTGGACCGGTGCTGAATGACTCTGCAATGCAGCTACCAGAGCGTGTCCTATCTCATGATATGCAACAACCTTCTTCTCCTGATCTGAAAGAACCGCATTCTTCTTCTGATATCCTGCAATAACCACTTCTATACTTTCTTCGAGATCAGATTCATTTACAACGGTCCTTCCACTACGGACAGCACGTAATGCTGCTTCATTTATAATATTAGCAAGCTCCGCACCGGATGCACCCGATGCCATACGTGCAATCGTATGCAGGTCAACATCATCAGATGCTTTTATCTTCTTGGCATGAACCTTTAAAATTGCTTCACGGCCTGCAAGATCCGGCAGTTCAACCGGCACACGTCTGTCAAAACGTCCCGGACGTGTAAGTGCCGGATCTAACGACTCCGGACGGTTCGTTGC
>CABJAV010000077.1 GCA_902363675.1 Lachnospiraceae bacterium
ACAGCCTTATGTCGCAGAAAAGATGGGTGTTACCGCTTCTACAATCCTGCGTTATGAGAATGGTTCGATTGACAATACGAAAAAAATGGTGCTGGAAGGTCTTTCGGAAGCACTCCATGTATCCGTGGAATGGCTCAAAGGGGAAACAGATGAATATGAAACCGACATTACGGATAAGAGAGAATTACAGATTCGTGATGCGATGGGAGATATTCTGGAACAGTTACCGCTTGCCCTTACCAAAGAAGAAGATGCTTTTTCAAAAGATTTATTACTGCTGATGTTAAAACAATATGGTCTGTTTTTGGATTCCTTCCAGTTCGCCTGCAAAAACTTCAAGGGAAATGCTGGTCAGACGGATATTGCCAAAACAATAGGGTTTGAATCGAATGATGAATATAATGAGATTATGTTCTTAAGGGAAATCACTCATACCATCAATGCTTTTAATGAGATGGCAGATGTTGTAAGGCTCTATTCCAAAAAACCAAAAGCAGCAGAACAAAGGCTTGCAAATCTTTTATCAGAAGTCTTATACGAAGATTCCGAATCGGTATAGTAAGACAACCGGAGTTATGATATACTTACACGCACGAAGCATTTCATCAGTTCCGATTGTCTAATATCGAAAGGAGACATACGATTATGGCAAAAGGATCTGTAAGAAAAAAAGGAAAGAAATGGTACTATCGCTTCTATGTAGAGGACGCAAGCGGCAATCTTGTCCAGAAAGAATGCGTTGGAACAGAAAGCAAAAGTGAAACTGAAAAACTCCTCCGTCAGGCAATGGATGATTATGAGAAAAAGAAATTTGTTGCCAAAGCGGAAAATCTCACAGTCGGACAGCTTTTGGATGTGTGGGCAGAGGAGGAATTAAAAACAGGTACGCTCAGCAATGGTACGGTGGAGAATTACCTCGGAACAATCCGAAATATCAAGAAACACCCATTGGCAGAACGAAAACTGAAAAATGTAACTTCTGAACATTTGCAATCCTTCTTTGATTTACTTTCCTTCGGGGGAGTTCATCCCGATGGAAAAGAGAGAAAGGGGTACAGCAAAGATTATATCCATTCTTTTTCCGCAGTCATGCAGCAATCTTTCCGTTTTGCAGTATTTCCAAAGCAGTATATTACGTTCAATCCCATGCAGTATATTAAACTGCGGTATCAGACGGATGAATTGGATTTGTTTTCCGATGAGGATATGGACGGAAATATCCAACCAATTTCACGAGAAGATTATGAAAGATTACTTGCTTATCTGCAAAAAAAGAACCCAGCCGCAATACTTCCAATCCAGATAGCTTATTATGCCGGGCTTCGTATTGGAGAAGCCTGCGGTTTGGCGTGGCAGGACGTAAATCTGGAAGAACAATGCCTTACCATAAGACGCAGCATCCGATATGATGGCTCAAAGCGCAAATATATCATCGGACCAACCAAGCGGAAAAAAGTGAGGATTGTTGATTTTGGAGATACGCTGGTAGAGATTTTCCGTAATGCCCGGAAAGAGCAGTTAAAGAATCGAATGCAGTACGGAGAACTTTATCACACGAACTACTACAAAGAGGTCAAAGAGAAAAACAGAGTGTACTACGAGTATTATTGCTTAGACAGAACAGAGGAAGTCCCGGCAGATTATAAAGAAATTTCTTTCGTCTGCTTAAGACCTGATGGCTGTCTGGAACTTCCGACTACTTTGGGAACGGTATGCAGAAAGGTAGCAAAAACATTAGAGGGATTTGAAGGCTTTCATTTCCACCAGTTACGTCACACCTATACAAGCAACCTTTTAGCAAATGGAGCTGCCCCAAAAGATGTGCAGGAATTGTTAGGACACTCAGATGTCAGTACCACAATGAACGTCTATGCTCACTCCACAAGAGATGCGAAACGAAAATCGGTTCGGCTTCTTGATAAAGTGGTAGGCAATGACTAAAAAATTTCCCTTATTTCCCTTGTGATTATCTCATAAGGGCAAAAATAAGGGAAACTACATATCATTTCACTAATGAACAGGCGGGAAAGCCTGTAAAATAGGGAAAGTTAGAGGAATAATTATATAAATTGCAGTTTTTTCACAAAATCCGTATTAATAAATCCTATCGATCCCATATCATCATAGAAAACACGGACTTCCACTCCTGCCTTTACACGTTCTTCCAAAACATTCTGTATTTTCTTCCATGCCTTGTCATCTTCTATGGCATGATATTCCATAAAAATAAACTTTTCTGCTTTCGACAGATCTTCAAGCTGTGCATCAAGCCCTTTTTCTGCTGCATCATAATAGGTAACATCTGTATTCTGATATACCGGGTAATGTGCATTTCTCTGAATATAAGCACTGATATTTCCGGCTTTTGGAATTTTAGCATTCATCTTTTCCAGGCATGCCACATTATCAGGAAGCAACGGCAATAACTTTCTGTCGATATCTGCATACCGCTCCCGCATCTTACGTGTGCCTCCATTCAATCCGATCAGTAAATATAGTGCTACACCCATGATTGGGAAAATAAGAATCAAAATAACCCACGGTATTTTCATAGAAGATGTTTTATCTGACGCATATAATGCCAGAACCAGTACTCCTGCAAATAATCTCGTAATAAGGTTCACGATCTCAGCATATTCATTCAGTTTTGTGATCATCATTACAATAAATGCAGCTTCCAGCAAGATACAAAATACAGAAAAACATAGTCTTTTTACACCATTCTTTGATCTCGCCCTGCCTTCTAAAGTATCCTTCTTCATGTATATCACTCCTAGTATAATAATTTCTTCTTATTTGATGATCCATTACAAAAATGGAATCTTCTTGCGATATGACCATCAGCAAAATCCGTAAGACCAGACAGCAATAAGATTTCACCAGCTAACAGAGGATTTTTCTTTTTTAGACATAAACCAATAAAATATAACACAAAATGCTAAAGCAAACACAACACCAAAAACATTTTGAATCACTCTAAGACTAACCGCTCCTTGTAGTCCATAAGTCTCTGCAGCAATGGCTAAAGCACCAAATGTGTTAAATACTGCCTGCCAGCCATATTGTGCTGAAAATCCTACACCGATTCCACCAAGAATTCCTATATATGCATAAATTGACGAAGGAAGCAGAAAATATAATACTGTAAAACATATAACACCTGCAATATTTCCGACAATCCTTTTATGGACTCTGTAGTGCATATCTTCCATAAACGGCAAAATCGCGGACATGGCCGCAATACCAGCCCACATTGCACGTGGCATATTACAAAGTTCTGCAATGCAAAGGACAATCGGTACGCATAAAATCTGACATATCTGCCATTTTGTTCTGGAAGAAGTGATATCAAATTCTTGTATCAGATCTTTCAGATTTCTTTTATAAGTTCTGTTTTTATGATTTCGATAAAATACGAAGCAGGTAAGTGCTGCACCTAAAGCCATTCCGACTAATCGCATCTGATAGCTTTTTCCCGTAACATCATAACCATATAGCAGCAGATACCCAAGAACCAATGTAGATTGATTAAACATGAATGGATTATGGCATCCGAACAGAATCAACACAGCCAGTGCCGCAATATTTAACAGCATTCCAAGTACCGGTGAAAACTGATTTGCTAAATGCGGACATACAGTCATAATTACAAAGAACAAAGCCAAAAGCATCGTAGATTGTCCGGTGTGGATCCCCAGATCCGCATTTCTGTTATGAAGTGACTTTTGTCAAGAGTTAATTTCAAGAAATTTTTCTTAACCCCAGTCACATTTGTTTTCCTGACAGCATTGGAAAAGAGCCCTAGTTTAACAGTCCCCGGCAGTTGGCCACTCTGTTATACGTGGATTGCTTACCTACAGGCTAATGGTCCGCCATTGGGTTCTACGATCTAAAAGCGTGG
>CABJAV010000078.1 GCA_902363675.1 Lachnospiraceae bacterium
GCGTGGCGTAACCCACGGTGCTTGGCCAGGCTTTAAAATGACGGAATTTGACAGTAAATATTCCATTGATGGATATGATATCAGTGCCTATGATGTTAAGACGAAAAAACTTTACGACGCCATCAAGGATGTAGAAGATAAATCTGCATCTTATGGCAAAGGTTTGTATTTGGTTTCCAAGGAAAAAGCCGGTTTTACGGAATGGTGTGAACCGGGTTCTGGCGATTATTGGCAGGCTTTGAAAAAAGCAGCGGGAAACGCCAGTTCGTTCGGGTGTCCCTATTATTATGCGTGGCTTGGTACCGTCGACGGTACCGGCGGCGCGTGGTGTGTCGGCTCGTATGGCAGCGTCCTCAGCAGCAACGGTCAGAGCAACGACTTTGTGGTCGCCCCCGCTTTCAATCTCGACTTCTCCAAGGTTGAAATTAGAGGTGATGAGATTATCATCAGGGAAAATAGTAATACCAGCCAGCCTGGGAATCAATCAAATCCAGCCCCATACCGTTCCATCTTGGAATATGGACTTGACATTACCGGAGGTGACGGCAAAACCATTCATCTTGGTTCGGATATGCTCTCTCAGGTGTTGACTGCGTTTTATGAGGATATTGGAAGAAGAAGTGTTGCTTCTTACACCAGGCGGCAGTTTACCGCAGAGCAGTACATTAATGTCTGCCGTGCGGTTTCTGGCTACATGGAATCTCACAGTGAGATCGAGTATCAAATTCTTGAAGGTGTTCTTGGAACAGGTTTCGAAAAGGAAGAAAACTGGGTTGTGAAAACCATGTCTACTGCAGACGGGAAATCCTGGATCATGGAACAGCCGGAGAAGTTTTCATCCGGACAGGAAATATGGAACAAGATTAAAAGGCTTGTCCTTGCAGACCAGAGTGACAAGGAAGTTGCGGAAGTCAGATATAACAAGGACGCTTGCGAAGCTATGGTGATCTACTCAGACAAGACTTCCTGCAAGTTTTTTGCTGAAAAAACGGATACCCCGGAAACTCTGCCTATGGAAGGAAATACCGGGGAAAAGCAGAAAGCGGCTACCCTTAAACTCGGGAAAACATATAGACTCGCCGGTTACAACTGGACAGCCTGCGAGTTGATCAATAATGGCAAAACAGCTGTAATTCAGTCGCATGTGGTAACACATGGCGTGTGGCCAGGCTTCAAAATGACGAAATTCGGTGGAGAAATCAACACAAATTTTGCAGTAGATATCGACGGCCATAACATCAGCGCCTACGATAATAAGATGCAGTCATTATATGATGCCATCAAGGATGTAGAAGATAAGTCTGCTCCTTATGGGGAAGGACTGTATTTGATATCAAAAGAAAAAGCCGGTTTTACGGAATGGGATCAACCTGTCTCTGGCGATTACTGGCAGGCTTTGAAAAAAGCAGCGGGAAACGCCAGTTCGTTCGGGTGTCCCTTCAACTATGCGTGGCTTGGTACTGTCTACGGTAGCAACTACGCGTGGTGTGTCTACTCGAGGGGTAACGTCTGCGGCAGCAGCGGTCAGGGCAACGACCTTGTGGTCGCCCCCGCTTTCAATCTCGACTTATCCAAGGTTGAGGTTGCTGGAGACGAGATCGTGATTAAGTCATAAAGCGATATTCTGAGTTGAACTTCATAAAATCAAAAATACGAAAAAGTGTAGCGTATGCTGCACTTTTTTTGTTTCATATTTTTCATGTAAACAAAAACATCAACGAAGGGAGAAATAACTATGAGCGAAAGATTAAACAGAAGCATTACAATTCTTGAGAAAACAGCAAAGGGAATTGAGGCAAAGAAAATTTCTGAGGAAAAGAAAAAAAATCAGGAAAAAATTGACCTGATGCAGAAGATCCGGGATCTGGAACCGCGGATTACAGATCTGATTGAAGCCGGACAGAAATGCCAGGAACTTGGAATTGATTTTCCAGTAAAAAATGAAATGCCTCAGTATGGATATGACAGCCGTTTTGAAGCGGATGGAGTGAACCATGACCTTGGTTTTATTACGAAGGAATTTAAGATCCAGTATCTTGGTATCAAGAATGGCGGATTTGACGGACCGTGGGATTTTTACACGGATGGAAAGGAAAGTTTTCCCGTTTCGAATAAGGAATACTTAAAGGGAGCCACTGGAGATCCCCAGATTTGTGACATGAAGAAATTCCTGAATCAATTTGATTCCTTTGAATCTGCCTTTTACCAGTGGATCGATTCGCTGAATAAGGCAGAAGAAGATGTTGGTGAAGCAGACCCTGTTGAATGTGTCAAGAAAATCAGCCTGCGAAATCTGTATGAGAACGGAATCAAGTCTCTTACATTTGGAGGAGACGAAGAAGACATTGTATCTCGCGATGGATACTATGTATTGGAACACAACTCGGTTCCATTTATCGAAGATGGGGAAGAGTTGAAATTTCAGTTCTTTGTCGATGCCGGCGAGAACGAAAGATTTGCCCTTGGTACTTCCAAAGAAGAGCATGGGGTGTATTTTACACGGAAAGAGTATGAGCTTGCCGTTGAAAACCCTGCATTTTTAAAACTTCCTTCGTTTATCGAACTTGGCAAAACATACAAGTTTGCCGGGTACGACTGGACGGTCAGCGAGGTTGACAACAAACGTCATGTTGCTGTAATCCAATCACACGGCATAACCCATGGTATGTGGCCGGGGTTCGTAATACCGAAATTCGGTAATGGAAACTATTACGGAAGAAGCATTGATGGTCAGGATATCAGCGATTATGATGAAAAAATGTCTGCATTGTACAATGCCATCAAAGATGTTGAAGATGCATCCGCTTCCTATGGTAAGGGATTGTTTCTTGTTTCTAAAGAAAAAGCTAGGTATACAGCATGGGGTGAAGCTGGTTCCGGAAATTACTGGACGACGTCAAAAGAAGCAGCGACAAAAGCTAGTTCGTTCGGGTGTCCCGGCGACTACGCGTGGTTCGGTACTGTCCATGGCAGCTACAACGCGTGGTATGTCCACTCGAGTGGCAACATCTACGGTGGCAACAGTCAGCACAACGACTTTGTTGTTGCTCCCACTTTTAACCTTGATTTATCGAAAGTTGAGGTTGTCGGGGATGAAATTGTAATCAAAAATTCCGTAAAAAAGGAAAAAATTAGAAAATGTCTTAATGAAATTTTCAAGGAGAGCGAAATTCTGCCAGAAAATTTCGGGGAAGAAATTGTGGCAGAACTTGAGGAAAGATTTCTCGAAGATGGATATATGGTTACAAAGAAAACTGTAATTGAAGAAATGTTGTGGTGCTATATGTGCAAGATGCAGTAACAATGTAATCCTCTTGCATATTTCCAAGCTTTATCACTTAAAGGCACGGCTTCGGCTGTGTCTTTTTTTTTGTTTCATATTCTTGATATAAACAAAAATTCATTTATGAAAGGAGAACATTATTATGAAAAAATCAAACGGAGAAAGAACTTATGCGATTCTTGAATCCGGCAAGACCTATAAATTTGCCGGGTATAGCTGGACAGCGTGTGAGGTGAATAATGATCGTCATGTTGCTGTGATCCAGTCGCGTGGCGTAACCCACGGTGCTTGGCCAGGCTTTAAAATGACGGAATTTGACAGTAAATATTCCATTGATGGATATGATATCAGTGCCTATGATGTTAAGACGAAAAAACTTTACGACGCCATCAAGGA
>CABJAV010000079.1 GCA_902363675.1 Lachnospiraceae bacterium
ATAGTAACGGAAGTTGTGACAGCACTACTTGCAGACAAGGGACTGGATAAGATCAAGAATGTAGCCAAGACCGGAAAGACCGCCGATAATGTGGCAGACATAGCCGAGGGAGCGGCTAAGGGAGCCGGGAATGCAGCGGAAGATGCCGGGAAAGCCGGAAAAGGGCTTGAGGAAGCCGCCAAGGGGGCCGAGAGTGCAGCGGAAGATGCTGGGAAGGTTGTTGGGAGTGGTTTAAATTCTATTGATAATACAGCAATAACACATTCATATCTAGGGGATTTTACATATAATCCCAAGACAGGTGCTGTATCTAAAATGAAGGGTGGCGGACATGGACAAGCCAATATTGAGTTTTTAGAAGCTAATGGATTGGAATACAATATTGTAAAAGTATATGACAATGGTGTTAGAATTGGAAATATACCAGACCATAAAGTTAAGGCAAAGAGAACTGGTACGAATCAGTCATGGTTTCCAGAAAGCTGGAGTGAATCGGATATAGCTAATGCTGGTGCATATATAGGAAATCTACCAGAAAATGTAAATGTGGCTGATGGAGTAACAGTATTTGGAAACTATAATGGTGTCAGAGTTGGTGTAATTCGTACAAATGGACGTATTAGTACAATATTTCCAGATGCTGCATCGCAACCATAAAATATAAGGAGGCATTTAATGATTAAGGATATAATGGATAATATTATTTCAGAAAGAAAGAGTAAAAATATTGAAGATGATTATGGTATTCAGAACTGTTGGAATAAAATGATAGATATTTTATCTAAAGATATTAATGAAACAGTAGCATATTTAGAAAATTGTTCTAAAGAAGATGTTTATTTTATTAGTGAAGTTTTTGAAGATGTGTCTGAAAAGTTGCAAAGTAAAGAATATATCGAATGTTTAAGGAAGTTGGATGATAAATTTCCTGATTTGGACATGACAAAAGATATCGATTTAGCAGAAGAGTATATTTAATCATGCTTATACTTTATATATTTAATGCGGATGTTGCGAGTGCATATGGAATAACAAACGCAAATCCGCAATTTGGAAAAGGAGGATTGCCACAATATTATGTTCCTGATGTTCAAGATTTGATTGATAAAGGGATATTAATTCCTGTTGATAAAATTAAATTAAATAAGTAGGGAGGAAATTAATAATGCTAGATATCTGCAATGGATTTTTAAAAATATCAGATGAGTTAACAATTTTTCCAGGCTTTTCATTTGGACAGTTTAAACACACAAGATTTTATAAGAATCAAGATGGGGTAAAAATTATTTATTTAGATGAACAACAAATTATTGATAATAAGAAATATATTGTAAGTTTATTCTTTAGGAATGGGAAGATATATATGGTGTCTTTGATATGTTGTGATAAAGAGTTTTCGGAAAAAGATGAGGATAAAAGAAAAATATTACACGATGATATATTAAATGAATTAGGTATTAATCAGCAGATGGAATATAGCTGGGGAAAAATATCATCAGATTA
Source organism: Lachnospiraceae bacterium (assembly GCA_902363675.1). Taxonomy (GTDB): domain Bacteria; phylum Bacillota; class Clostridia; order Lachnospirales; family Lachnospiraceae; genus Roseburia. Next base: position 1,504 of record CABJAV010000079.1, read on the forward strand.
TGATGCTAGAAGTAATGTAAGTAGTATTGATATTATGTATTTTTAATTACGATTATATTTTCGGACTCCCAGCAACCTAGAACTCCTGCACGTTTATTAATTAACCATCATGGTTGTTGCGAAGCAATTCAAATTATATTGAGCATAACAATAAATCGTAAGACCATTAAGGGAAAGTATACAGATATGTCTTGGTATTTGGAGAACATTATATACAAGTTCTTGAGTAGTGATGTGAGATTATTATCCTGTAAAATTGAAGAGTATGAAGATTAATCAAGAAAATTTATAAGAGATGTATTTTATAGTAAGAAAATAGGGGAGTGTGTAAATATTTAAAAAGAAATATTTTTAAATACAAGGAAAATTACACACAATGAAACGAGACTTAAAATTAAATATGAGCCATTTAGATGCAATTTCCCGAAAGGTTCAAAGTTACATAGACGCGATGGAAGCTGTGGAACTGGCGGCAAGAAAATTTGAACAGACCATCAAAGACCAGGACAGTGATGCCTATAACAAGCTGAGTGAACAGTGGGAGACAAATGTATGGGAAAATGAAAAGATACTGAAGTACCGGCTGGGCGTCATCAAAGAGATGATTGACAGTTATATTTCTGATATGACAGACTATATTGCGCCGGAAAATGAAACCGCGATGATGCGCGTGGACAGAAACGACATCTGGTGGAATTATAAGCAGATAGAGGGAGAGGCTACCAGTTTCGACTGGATGGTACAGGATACAGGAAGCACACTGGCAACCTACAAGCGGCTGTTTATTCCCAATCCATTTAGCAGCGACGAAGAAAATGAAGCAAAAAAATCTGCACAGCAACAGGAAGAAGATGCAGAAAGTGCACGCAGACAGAGAAACTATGAAAAGCTGCAGGGATTCCGTTTGAAAACACAGATGATTCATATAAAAGCAAGATGTCGGCTTACTACAGTGAATGGAGCTCAATGGGAGACAAGTTCAGTGATGCAGGAAACGCAATCAGGGATTTTCTGGCAGGCATAGGGGATAGCCTCGTAGACACCGTTAAGGGACTTCTGACGCTTGTGGTGGATTTGGGACTTCTGTATGTGCATAGTGAGTGTTCACGGATGACGCTGGGGCATGTTCCGGAGACATTGGATCAGGAAGTAGAAAAGATAAAACAAAAGTACGAGCCGCTGTTCAAAGATCCGGTAAATACCATCGGAGGAATCGGGCAGTCAATATGTGACACGGCCGATGAAAAAGGAGTTGCGTACTCGTCCGGATACATAGTAACGGAAGTTGTGACAGCACTACTTGCAGACAAGGGACTGGATAAGATCAAGAATGTAGCCAAGACCGGAAAGACCGCCGATAATGTGGCAGACATAGCCGAGGGAGCGGCCAAGGGAGCCGGGAATGCAGCGGAAGATGCCGGGAAAGCCGGAAAAGGGCTTGAGGAAGCCGCCAAGGGGGCCGAGAGTGCAGCGGAAGATGCTGGGAAAGTTGTTGAGAGTGGTTTAGATTCTGTAGACAATATTATAAAAGGGGTAGAGAATGGAGATGTTCCATTAAGTAATAACATTCAAAAAGGTAATTATGGCGAGATGAAGATGGATGCGTATTTTAAAAGTCAAGGATACGAGAGAATAAGTCTCGACAGAGTGACCGATTTGAATACTCCAACGCATCAGGGGATTGATGGAGTATATTATAATCCGGACGGTCATCCACCATACATAATTGGAGAGGCAAAGTATGGCAGCTCAAGGTTGTCGATACTGGCTGATGGAACTCCACAGATGAGTGATAAATGGATAATTGATAGATTAGAAAATGCTGTTGGTGAAGGGGTTGCCAATGATATTAAAATGGAAATGATTTTAAATCCAGATAATGTAGGTTCTATATTGGTTCATGTCTCATCAGATTGTGGAATTGATATAACAGAATTAATTGATGGAATCAAACAATAGGAG
>CABJAV010000080.1 GCA_902363675.1 Lachnospiraceae bacterium
CTCCTTCGGGAGTAAGACCCCTTGAAGACTACAAGGTAGATAGGGCAGAGGTGGAAGTGTGGCAACACATGGAGCTGACTGTTACTAATCGGTCGAGGGCTTAATCAAATGTCACGATGAGATCGTGATAAGGCGACATATGAGCGAAGCGAGTATGTTGGCATTAAAGAATTTAGAAAGTCTAATAATCTGTATGAAGTTTTGAATGTATAATTTTATAATGTAGGGGATTGGTCAAATGGTATGATAGGGGTCTCCAAAACCTTTGGTGGGAGTTCGATTCTCTCATCCCCTGTTTTTTTTAAAATGAATATCGGTTGGAACCATTGATTTTACTGATGAAAGGAGATTTGAATGGCGCTTCTCTTAGCTGTTAAATCAGAGGTAACACCGGAAGTAACACGAACACCTTTTTGGGTGTTTTTTCTTTATCTTATATTTTTTCAGAAATTTATTCTCTAGTGGTTGTGTAAAATACAATAGAGGGGTGCATGTATAATGTACCCCTCTATTGTATTTTGGCTTAAAACTATTTTAATACACCAGTTTACAACTTTATAAATGATAGACTTGTTGATGAATCAGCTGTTTTAAGGCCTTTGTCATGGCATTTGATTTTATACGTGTTTCGATATACGCACAGAAATACAGGCTGCGTCTGTAATGAATCCGGTATCAGCAGAAATAGGGTATATGCTGTCTGAACAGTAACAAAAAGTTTCAAAATAAATCAAAAAATATTGATGAAGTCTACCAGTCAGTGTTTTTTCGTTGTATAATGTTTTTGTCGTACAAGGGCGCTTTCTTTTGTAATGTTTTGGGTCAAATTCATTATACATCAGAAAGTCCTGTACGATATTTTTTTATGAAAAAGTTGTAAAGTGGTGTGTGATATACTTATACGTGGTCGTATCAGACCGGAAAGGAAATATTATGTTACAAAAATTATATGTTTTTTTCAGGAAAGAAACCGTTTTGTCAATTGCAGTGATCCTGGCGCTTCTTTCTATGTTCTGGGTCAGACCGGATAAGGCTTATTTTACTTATATCGATTTCAGGACGCTCGGGCTCCTCTTCTGTTTGATGGCAATTGTAGCTGGTTTGAAGGCTGTTGGTGTTTTTGATATACTTGCCAAAAAATTGCTGATGGGAACATCGGGAACTGTGGGGGTGATCAGGCTGTTGGTACTCTTATGTTTCTTCCTGTCAATGGTGATCACCAATGATGTGGCATTGATTACTTTTGTTCCTCTTGCACTGATCATTGTGCATAAACTGCCAAAGGAACTGGGCAATTACTGGCTTCTTAAAATAGTAGCCATGCAGACAATCGCTGCTAATCTCGGAAGCATGCTCACACCAATCGGAAATCCGCAGAACCTTTATCTATATGCCAGAGCAGGGATGTCCGCGGCAGAATTAATAACCCTGATGCTTCCCTATTCCGCCACAGCACTTATCCTTCTTCTGATATGGATACAGGTAGCCGCTGCCAAAGCACCTCACGTATGCGGTTCCGAAAAAGATAAAACTCTTTTGGGATTCTCTGACAGAAAAGAACTTAACATGGAATACCTGGCCGTTTACCTGATCTTATTTACAATCTGCCTGCTCACTGTTGCACGTATCATTCCATACCAGATTCCTCTTGTATTGGTTCTTATATATATGCTGCTAAGAAACAGGGAAAATATAAGCAGGGTGGATTACTCACTGCTTGCCACCTTTATCGCATTATTTATTTTTATCGGCAACCTTGGAAGGATTCCGCAATTCAGCAATTTTCTGGAAAGAATCATGGCAGGAAGGGAAACACTTACTGCTGTTCTTGCCAGTCAGATTATGAGCAATGTTCCAGCCGCGCTTCTTTTATCCGGCTTTACAGATAATTACCGGGCTTTAATTGTCGGAACCAATATTGGAGGTCTCGGCACTCTGATTGCATCCATGGCAAGCCTGATAAGTTTCAAATATATTGCAAAAGAAAACAGGAATCTGAAAGGGAAGTATTTGGGAATATTCACAGCCTCCAATATTATATTCATGATATTCATGTTAATATTGTATTTTTTTTCTTAGATAAAGGTTTTCCCGGAATTACAAAAGCTATAGCAATTCTTTCTTCGCAAAAAATCATGCGAATTCGAAAGACTAATCCTTTCGGAGAGTATCTGTATATGGAGCAAGCACTTGTAAATTATTAATTTTTGCGCGGTTATAGGGGATTTTTGATTATATTGTAAAATAAATGCAAAAAAGTTGTTGACAAAAGATGCGGGACATGATAGTATAACAAAGCTGTCGCTGATGAGACGGCAGGCACCGAATCGAAACAGAAATAAGAGAAGAAGGCTTCCGGGTGGAAGACCTTAAAAAGATTTCTGAAAAAGATGAAAAAAGTTGTTGACAAAAGATGACAGAGGTGCTATTATAAACAAGCTGTCGCTGAGAGATACAGCAAAGGACAGCAAGAGAACATTGATAACTGAACAGTGAAAAACCTTGAAAGATTTTGAGAAAAGTAACGATTTGTGAAACGAATCGTTGCTAGGCAACATTTTTGCTTGATAAAAATGTTGTGTCATTCAAGAACGCTTCTGCAAAAGAAGCAACCTTAAAACAGTAAATCAGGACATTGTTTCTGATTAAAAGCCAGATTTGATTTTGGCAGGATTAAACGTTTTTACAGAAAGAACGGGATGCGCTCGCATAAGAGTCCGCTTTGCGGATGGCTCGCACAAGAATGTCACTTTCTGCGAAAGCAACATTATAACATGAGAGTTTGATCCTGGCTCAGGATGAACGCTGGCGGCGTGCTTAACACATGCAAGTCGAACGAAGCACTCTATTTGATTTTCTTCGGAGATGAAGATTTTGTGACTGAGTGGCGGACGGGTGAGTAACGCGTGGGTAACCTGCCTCATACAGGGGGATAACAGTTGGAAACGACTGCTAATACCGCATAAGCGCACGGTACCACATGGTACCGTGTGAAAAACTCCGGTGGTATGAGATGGACCCGCGTCTGATTAGCTAGTTGGTGGGGTAACAGCCTACCAAGGCGACGATCAGTAGCCGACCTGAGAGGGTGACCGGCCACATTGGGACTGAGACACGGCCCAAACTCCTACGGGAGGCAGCAGTGGGGAATATTGCACAATGGGGGAAACCCTGATGCAGCGACGCCGCGTGAGCGAAGAAGTATTTCGGTATGTAAAGCTCTATCAGCAGGGAAGAAAAAAATGACGGTACCTGACTAAGAAGCACCGGCTAAATACGTGCCAGCAGCCGCGGTAATACGTATGGTGCAAGCGTTATCCGGATTTACTGGGTGTAAAGGGAGCGCAGGCGGTGCGGCAAGTCTGATGTGAAAGCCCGGGGCTCAACCCCGGTACTGCATTGGAAACTGTCGTACTAGAGTGTCGGAGG
>CABJAV010000081.1 GCA_902363675.1 Lachnospiraceae bacterium
AGTTATGTAACTATCAAATAAAAGAGGCAGGAACCTCTCCGACCAAAGTTTGGTTTCCTGCCTCAACACCAAACGTACAGACAATGTCTGTATGTTTTAGACAAGGCTATGATAACTCTTTACGTAGAAGAAAACAATCCTTTAACTCCAGATTTTTATAATAATGTAATCGCAAACCTCCAGTTCCACCGGCTCAGATGCTCCTGTGGTCAGGCCGGATGCCTGTCTGTTCATGCTTATTACCACCGCTACATCAAAGTACCGGATGGTAAGCTCTGCTTTCGCATCTGCCGGGTTCGTTGTGAATCCTGCAGAAAGACACATGCTTTACTCCTTTCATCTATGGTTCCCTATTCCCAGATATCCTTAAAGGATCAGATCTCTGTCATTGATGCATTTGAAAACGATCTTCCAACAGCTGAAGGACTCAGAAACCTCGATTCTGTTGACGAAAGCAGCATCCGGTATGTCATCCGCCAGTATTTAAAACACTGGAAGCAGAGACTTCTGTCAGAACATCTCCTCCTCCACCCTGTTTCTGACCTGGTTGGGAACTGTCTTCACTCTTTCTGCAGGCAGTTCATGCAGATTCACCGCACCCCCAATCTTCTTTTTTCAGATACCACATAACCTGACACGACTCTGCTCCATAAACTCTTTATACTTTAGGAAAAAGTAAAGGAGGACCCACTTATGGATCAGGAAAAACAGCATGATATCGCTCTGATGCGTTACTCAGTGATATCACCAGTCATCTCTGGACTTCCGGAAACCTACTCTTCTCTGGAAGCCTTTTATCGTGATGCCTCAAAAAAAGGAACCTTTGCTCCTGACGGCACACTCAAACACTTTGCACCCGCCACGATTGAACGATGGTACAGGAACTACCGTAGCGGTGGTTTTGATGCACTCATTCCGCAGGGACGCGTCGATGAAGGTAAGCCAAGGAAACTTGATGACGACCTTCAGCAACAGATTCTCTACCTGAAAAAAAACTATCCCCGCATGTCTGCCGCGGCTATTTTCAGACAGCTTCAGGACAACGGCAGCATCAAAAGCGGAGACGTATCGGAATCGACCATTAACCGCTACGTAAACCATCTGGCTGTCCAGCTGAAGACTACCACAAACCCCGATATGCGCCGCTATGAAAGACCCCATATCAATGAAGTCTGGTGTGGTGATTCCAGCGTCGGACCTTATCTTAAGACGGATGATGGAAAAAAGCACAGGGTATATATCATCGCACTGATTGATGATGCAAGCCGCTTCATTGTCGGCATTGATGTCTTTTTTAATGATAACTTCGTAAATCTCATGTCAGTGATCAAATCTGCTGTTGCCAGGTATGGCCGTCCGCAGCTTTTTAACTTTGACAATGGCAGAAGCTACAAAAATAAGCAGATGGAGCTGCTTGCAGCCCGTATCGGTTCTGTCATTCATTATGACCAGCCGTATACTCCAACACAGAAGGCCAAGATTGAGCGCTGGTTCCGTACCATGAAGGACCAGTGGATGGCGGGGCTTGATATCAGGGATTTCCATTCACTGGATGAACTCAGGGGGAATCTGCTTGCTTATGTACAGACTTATAACCAGTCCCCTCATTCCTCTCTGAAAGGAATGTCCCCGCAGGACAGATATTTCTCGGAACCAAACCTGTTCCACAGACTCTCTGAGGAACAGATTGGGCACTGCTTTCTTCTTGAGATCGAGCGGAAAGTCTCGGCTGACAGCGTGATCACCATTGACCAGACAGAGTATGAAGTAGACTGCCGTTTTGCAAAACAGCGTATAAAACTAAGATATTCTGCTGATCTGAAAGACCTTTTTGTCGTTGAAGCTGACGGTACACTCACTCCAATCCGCCTGCTTAACAAAAAAGAAAATGCTTTTGTTAAGCGCGAAAAAGTACATTTATGCAGAGGTGAAGAATGATGGATTATTTTACAAGATACGGTCTGGAATTCAATCCGTTTATAAAAAATTCCAAAGAAATCCTTGTTGATACGGCTGAATATAAAGAATCTTTGTTCCGCCTTGACTATCTTGCAAAAACCAAAGGATTTGGTCTTCTGACCGGAAGCCCCGGCCGTGGTAAAACCACTGTCATAAGAAACTGGGCAAAGGAACTCAATCCTTCTTTATACCACGTTGTGTATTCCTGTCTTTCCACACTTACGGCAAACGATTTTTACCGGAATCTCGTACGTGAACTGGGCGCAGAACCAGCCTATAAAAAACCCGATAACTTCCGGNGGATCATCCAGGAAGAAATAACCCGTCTTTCCATCGAAAAACGAAAGACTCCGGTCATCATCATAGATGAAGCCAACTACATCAATAATGCCATCCTGAATGATCTGAAGATCCTTTTCAATTTCGAAATGGATTCCAGAGACAGGGCAGCGGTACTCCTTGCAGGTCTCCCAAAACTCAATGCTACGTTAAATCTTGGTGTCCACGAACCACTTCGTCAGCGGATTGTCATGAACTATAATCTTGAGGGGATATCCAAGGAAGAAGGGCGTTATTACATTTCCGAAAAACTAAAAGGTGCCGGCTGCAACCAGACCATTTTTGAAGATGCTGCGATGGAAGCCATCCTGAATGCTGCTGATGGAACCCCACGTCTGATCAATAAATTCTGCAATACCAGCCTGCTCATAGGTGACAGCCATAAAGCTGATCTCATTACAACCGATATCGTCATGCAGGCAGTCAGTGACTGCGAACTGGGATAGGAGGTGCTTATGGAATTTACATGCAGACATACCTATGAGAATGACTATTTTCAGGAATGGACTGGAAACTGGGAGCTTCTCCACTATGATGGTTCCTTTTGGGAACTGTTAATCAACGGACGTGGTTCATCTTTCCACTCAATTCTTGGAATGTCTTCTGTCGGACTATATATATGTATCCCTTCCATAGATGTCGGATGCAGTCTGGCCGGCTGGACTGACACCTTCTGGAATACTGAAAAACTGTCCAGTTTTGTTTCTGTTACCGATGCAGTGACAATAGCAGAAGCCCTGCGCAGCTTTGGACAGTACTGATTCAGATCCTCCCTCAAATAGTTTGACGGGAGGATTTTTGAAACTCATATAATCCGCTTAATCAGGTGAAAATAATCTGACAAATGATTCGATTTCAAACAGTAATAGCATCATTTAATGTAACAACCGGAGCATCATTTAATTTGCAAAACAACA
>CABJAV010000082.1 GCA_902363675.1 Lachnospiraceae bacterium
CCTGCCAGAATTAAATCTGGCTTTTAATCAGAAACAATGTCCTGATTTACTGTTTTAAGGTTGCTTCTTTTATAGAAGCGTTCTTGAATGATACAACATTTTTATTAAGTAAAAAATGTCGCTTGGTAACGATTCGTTTCACGAATCGTTACATTTCTCAAAATCTTTCAAGGTTTTTCACTGTTCAGTTATCAATGTTCATTATTTTGTTGTCAACCGCGACAACTTCTTAAGTATATCAGCTGTACAATCATTTGTCAACAACTTTTTTCAACTTTTTAAATTTTATTTTTTAAAAAGTTAACGCAGAAGGAGGGATTTGAACCCTCGCGCCGGTCACCCGACCTATACCCTTAGCAGGGGCACCTCTTCGGCCACTTGAGTACTTCTGCACTTACCGCATTCACGATAGCATGCTTTCGCAGTGCTTTTTTATTTTACTAAACTTACTCAGGTTTGTCAACTAGTATTTTTACTTTTTTTTATTTTGCAAATTCTTTGATAGCTGTCTCATATAAATTATTTCCATCCTTATCAATAACTACAATCGCAGGAAAATTTTCCACATATAATTTACGGATAGCTTCTGCTCCTAAGTCATCATAACAGATTACTTCCGACTTCTTTATGCATTTCGAAAGAAGTGCTCCTGCTCCTCCTACTGCAGCAAAATATACGGCCTTGTTTCTAATAATAGCATCAATGACTTCCTTGGAACGTTTTCCTTTTCCAATCATTGCTTTTTCGCCCAAATCGAGTAACCTTGGCGCATATTTATCCATACGTGTGGCCGTAGTTGGTCCGGCAGATCCAATCGGATGTCCCTCACGTGCCGGTGAAGGCCCCATATAATAAATAGTTGCATCCTTAATGTCAATTGGCAACTCATCTCCACGATCTAAAGCTTCAATCATGCGCTTATGTGCTGCGTCGCGCGCAACATAGATTTCTCCTGTTATATATACATAATCTCCGGAATGAAGATCTGCAGTAATCTCTTCTGTAATTGGTGTTGTAATATGTTTATCCATTTTTCTGTCCTTATCCTTTACTTTTAAACATAAATTTAAAATCTACTCTAAGTTATCCACAAGAAACCAATTTATTGTTCACTTCTACACAACACGAACAATATGTCGGTTGACATGACAGCATATATTGATTGCTACTGGAAGTCCTGCAATATGTGTTGGATAAGTATTGATGTTAACAGCGAGCGCTGTAGTAGTTCCGCCGAGTCCTCCCGGTCCGATACCAAGCTGATTGATTTTCTCAAGCATCTCTTTTTCCATATCTGCCACATATTCTATAGATGAATGTTCACCAACTGGTCTGGTTAAAGCTTTCTTGGCCAATAATGCACATTTTTCAAATGTTCCACCAACACCTACCCCGACTACCATTGGAGGACACGCATTTGGCCCTGCATCTTTTACTGCAGTAAGAATTGCATTCTTAACTCCTTCTATTCCATCTGCCGGTTTGAGCATAAACACACGGCTCATATTTTCACTTCCAAACCCTTTTGGTGCAAACGTGATTTTAACTTTATCCCCGGCCACAATGGAATAATGAATGACCGCCGGTGTATTATCTTTGGTATTTTCCCGTAAAATTGGATCAGCAACAACTGATTTACGCAAATATCCTTCTACATATCCCTGTCGAACACCTTCATTAATTGCATCTTCTATTAAATCTCCTTCGAAATGCACATCCTGTCCTATTTCAACAAAAAAGACTGCCATTCCGGTATCCTGACAGATTGGAATCATCTCTTCTCCTGCAATTTTCAGGTTTTCCTGCAACTGATTTAAAATTTTCTTTCCTAATTCTGATTTTTCTTCTGCAGTTGCTTTTTTCATTGCAGCATCCATATCCGGTGAAAGATAATGATTCGCTTCAATGCACATTTCTTTTACATTTTTTGTAATTTCTTTTGTATTAATTGTTCTGATCATGATCCGCCTCGCTCTTTTTTGCTATTATTTTATCAAAATGCTTCTTATATTTTTCTAATGTATCCTTAAAATCCAAAGATTTCATATTTGGAAATGCTTTCATCAGTCGCTTTACACCAGGCTCTCTGCGTTCCATAAGACCTGCATATTTCTGTTTGAGTTTTTCAAGCTCCTGCACTTTCTCTTCATATGCCAGTTTCTGCTTATTAGAAAATTCACTTGTCTTTTCCTGAATGTCTTCTTTTGTATCTTCAATTTTTTGCAGAAGATCTTCATGTGTATCCTGAAATTCTTCTGATTTTTCTTTTACCGTTGTTGCGTTTTCATAAACCCGCTCACCAATTTCGTCCGAAAGCTTATGTATTTTCTTTGCAATTTCATCCATGGCCTTCATACGCTTATTTAACTTCATAATTGTCATAACAGTAATGGTGATATCCACGGCAAAGACTGTCATACCGACAGATATCAACACAATTCCCAATATTTGTGGGATAAGTATGATAAATTTGTAAATGATTGGATGTATGATGTCCATGATAAAGGTACATGCTAGTCCCCAGTAAATAGAAAATTTTAAGCATATATACCCATGCAGATTAAAGGGAAGATTGCTGTAATCCCACCATTTGTTATGAAAAACTTTTTCCAGTAAAAAGCCAGTAATATATTCCAACACTGACGTTAATACAACTGATCCAACAAATAAAAGAAATAAATTATTTTTCAGAGGTGTTAAAACGGTAACAACAATTACTACTCCGCATCCATAAATTGGACAATATGGTCCATTCAAAAATCCCCTGTTTACAAATATTCCCCTGTTTACTGCAGCATAACTTACTTCTGCACACCATCCTATAAATGCATAGATAATAAAAATCCATAAAACTTCATAAAAATTTTGTGGCATATCTTCTTCTCCTTTGTGTTATAATAGGGTAGAGGGAGAATAATTATCTCGCCCCTCCCATTGAACCGTACGTACGGATCTCGTATACGGCTCTACAACTTATATTCCAACTTTTGCTAAGTAATAGGATAAGGGATTGAGCAGACCAGCTCCATCTTTTATCCTATTTTCAAGTAAATCTTTACTGATAATGAAATTCACCACGTTCATTCCACTTCTT
>CABJAV010000083.1 GCA_902363675.1 Lachnospiraceae bacterium
GCAGAATAGAAAATAAAAAGAGAATAGAAAATCAGGTAAAGAAACAACAGGAAAAAAAGCGGATTCAGAAAAAACAAGCGGAAAGAACAGCTTATGAAGAATATGCGCAAAATAAAAGGTTATCTGCTCAGGATGCCAGAACTCGATTGGTGGCTGAGAGTAGTTCGTCTGCTAAGACTGTCACAATAAGTCAGGCAGTAGCTTCTTATGAGGCAAATTTTACAATGGCAGTAAGCGTATCGAACAAAACCCAATAGCCTGCAAATAAAAAATCAAGGATAAATAGAAAGGAGAGATGCAGTATGGGAATTAATGGAGTATCATCGTATGCCAATACATACACATACGGAAATGTAAAAAATGAAAATGTAAAGCCATCAAAGAATAGTGAAAAGAATTATTATGCAGGATACACTATGAATTCAGCCAATAAGTTTAAAAATGTATCAGACTATTCAAAGTATTTGACTAACAAGTATAAATGTTTGACTCCATGCAAAAATGCTTCTGTATTGATTGACAGAAGTGTAATGCAAAAGGCATGTGGAGATGAAAAAACTGCGAAATGGCTTGAGGAAAATTTAGCAATTATGCCAGATGTTATACGAAATGCACAGAAGGCGGCAATAAGTCATGGTAGTAAACTGATATCAGTGGAGTTTAAGTTTACGAATAATGGAACCGAAATGACAACCTGTGGCATTTTTGGAGAGACTGGTACGGATTCAGAAATTGACAAATGGCTGGAGAGAATGAAAGAGGATAAAGAAAAAGAAGATAAAAAAACAGAAAATATGATTGCTAAGGTAGGTTTTGATACATATGCATAGTATCAATTTCTATAATTTTGAAGAAAGAAAAGATTACAAACAAGGTATTGAAGGTAGTGGAGAGAATTGCCCGGAATGAAGTGGAAAAAACAGTTCTTGGCAGGACGGCAGAGTGTTCAGCGATTTATCACCAGCCGAAAAGACCGAAGAAAAGGGAAAACTAGGTCAGAATAATGAAATATTTTGTGGAGTGTTGCGGTTGTGATTATCGTAATGGCAAAACAAAAGGAGTAAGATAACTCCAAAAGTGTTATCTTACTCCAATAAATCAATTAAAGGTTACTGCTTGGGCTTCGGATGGAGAGAGCAGGTACGGTTCTGACTGACAGAAGAACCGTGGAAAGGAGTTAATATGGGATTAGGCGTTGAAAATTCAGTTAAATCCGGGCGGGAATCTGACCTATCAGTATTACGCAAGTGATATCCGGGAAATTTTAGCATATAACCGGACACAGCACAAAGATATTATGTCTGAGTTGAATGTACAGTTTGTTATAGCAGACGGTACAATTCAGATAAACTGATTGGAGGAATAGAAGTATGCACATTGGTTTTGGCCAGAATACCGTATCTTCATTGTACGGTCATCAAAAAGGCGATCATATGAAAACTATAGAGCTTTCTCATAAAAAGCATAAGGCAAATGAATCGCAAGAAAAAATGACCGTAACATCCGGCAAGGACGTATGCCGGAGGATAGGGCATTCAGATGAAGCCGATGGGGAAAATCAGGAAAACGCATATATACATGATAGGTTTGCCTTAGACGCTGGTTACGCAAATTATATTAGAGAAACAGTGCCTAAAACTACTTGGTCAAAGGATTATCTTCAAGAATTATGGGATGAAGAGACTAAATATTTAAAGAGTATCCGTGAAAGTAAAAATGGATATGGTTTCGATGATATTGGAATGGGAGCTGCATATGCCTATTCTACTATGTATCAAAAAATTGTAGAAGGATATAGGAATGGAACAAGAGAAGTGTATGTATGCGATAATCCAGAGAGTGGAAAAAGACGTCTGTTGTCAATGGATGAAGAATTGGAAAAGCTAAATAAAGGTTTTGAGGAACTGATAAAATGGGACAAAATGGTTGCCAAAAGTCAAAAGCAAAATGCAGAAAATAAGCAGAAATTTCAGAATACAAAATTGGATGAATCGTTTGATGCCTTTGATATAAATCAGGCATGTGACTATATTCAAGATTCTTATTTAGAGTTCCGTTCACTTTATCTGGAGCAATATGAAAGAACGGGAGGAAATATAGATATAAAGTCTTTGTTTTCTTCTGTTTTAAGAAGCGGAAATCAGGATATGCATAAATATTGTGAATTTCTGTTTGAAAAAATTGGTTTTATTGTTTAATGCGGGTATTAAAATGTTTGAGAAATATTGAAATAATAAGGAAAAAGCAAGGGAGGGCAGTGGACTATGAACATTTTAAATAAACAGGTTGATTCCATCTATGACCGACAGAAAAATTTATATAGTAAATATCCGCATTATAGCTAACAGAATGCAGAAAGTAAAAAGGTATGCGAACAAGAAAAAATCACAGCAACATCTGGAAAGGATGTATTGGGTATCACAAAAGGAGATAAAGAAAATTCTTATATTGTGCATTTCTCTGATTCTGCAATGGTCAGCAGGGCAGTTGCAAGAGGATATGTTACGGTCAATGGTAAAGAGGTGGAATTGACGGAAGATACCAAGCAGCAGTTGTTAAAGACAGACAAAGAAGCCAGCACCGCAAGGGAAAAGGCATATCAGGATTATGTTATGCAGCATGAGATGGCGGTTGCAAAGCAACAGAGTGAAGCGTGGAGAAAAGCGTTAGATGGAGTGCCGGATAGTTTAAGAATGTTGTTGGAAATAAATAATACTGAAAATGTGCCGGAATATTCAGAAAAACAAAAAAAGCAATATAACGATGCAATCAAGGCTTATGATCATACCGGTAACGGTGTAAGCTGGTCGCAGTTTGAATGGAAAACTTACGATACGCAGATGACAGTTACATTTGAGGATTCGGTGAAAGTTGAAGGCATTTCGAAAGGAATGAACCTGATAAATGGATAAGCATAATAGAGGTTAAGATATATGCAGAGAAGATAAAAATGTGAGGTGGATTCATGGGAATTTCGATTTCAAATGCAACGAGTTCTGCTATTACAAAATATAGTGTATCGCTGAGAAGTGGAGAACCTGATTGGTCTATGATTCCAAGTGCAGGGAAAAGCAATAAGTCACAG
>CABJAV010000084.1 GCA_902363675.1 Lachnospiraceae bacterium
CCTTGACCTTGCCATCCGAGGACAGCTTGTCCCACAAAACCCTAATGATGAACCTGCTTCCGTTCTTCTGGAACGTATAAGAGCAGAGAAAGAAGAACTTATCAAAGCAGGTAAAATCAAGCGTGATAAGAAGGAATCTATCATCTTCCGTGGTGAGGATAACTCTTATTATGAGAAGTTCTCTGATGGTAAATGCCATTGTATTGATAATGAGTTGCCATTTGAATTGCCTGATGGTTGGGAATGGTGTAATTTATCCATGATTGGAACAACAAATATTGGTCTTACATATAGACCCGCAGACATTGAACCCGATGGCACAATAGTTTTGCGATCCAGCAATATTGTAAATGATGAAATTGATTTGAACGATTTGGTTCGTGTAAAAACTAAAATTAGAGAAAATCAATATGTTCAGCCTAATGATATTTTAATATGTGCAAGAAACGGCAGTAAGGCTTTGGTGGGTAAATGTGCACTCGTTAATAATTTGAAGGAACCCACATCATTTGGTGCATTTATGGCTATTTACAGGACGAATTATAATAAATATGTTATACACTATTTACATACCAGTCTGTTCCGAAGTGTATTTAACGCTGGAAATTCAACAGCTATAAATCAGCTAACCCAGGATATGTTAAAGAAGGCATTGATTCCGTTCCCACCAATATTAGAGCAAGAAAAAATCGTGAATGTAGTTAGCAAATTATTTATTCATTTGCATGGCATAGAGAAAAGCCTCAACTGAGGCTTTTCTCTATTGCTTCGATTTTTGAGAATATTGATTTTATTTTTTTACAGATCACCTTTTGTTCCTCATACGGTGGAATAGGATAAAGCCAGCTTTCAATATTGTCTTTACTGATAGATGGGGAGTTGTCTCCTTTCATAAATTGATTTAAGCCACTTACCACATAACCAGATATCATTAAGAAAAACATATATTCAGAATATAACACTCCTGCTGAATTACAAACATAAAACCCTGTTGATGCAATGCTGTTAGCATTTTTTTCTTCAATAAGGGCAATATTTTCAAGATAAGGTCTTACTAGCGAAAACAGAACACTTCCTGTCTGTACTGCTCTGCTGGCACGGCTCGGTGCGTCAGACGCTGGAAGATGTTTCGGTTTTTTGATTTTGTGATTATGGTTATCAATCGAGTCAATATCGATATAATCAAAGAATTTGTCGGTAGGTTTTTGGCTTTCCATTCCTGCGAAACAAGTGTATCCTCTGCACCAATTCCATGTAACCGGAATTTCAAACGGAATATTTTCGTCAATATTATCGCTTTTGTTTCCTATCTTCTCATAATAAGAGAATTCCACACTTTCACCTCTATAATTTATTCAGCGGATATCCGCAAATAAATTTATGGAGGTGTCTTTACATGAAGACAGAAATAACTTTTGAAGATCACCTAAGAAAAGGTAATCTATCCGGTAACACTATTGAATCGTATCTGTGGACAGTGAATTACTTCACAACAAATTATGAGAAGGTTTCTAAGGAAAACTTACTTGCCTACAAGGGCTATCTGATGGAACATTTTAAACCCAAAACTGTAAATCTGAGAATACAAGCAATTAACAAATATCTGGAATATTTAGAAAAACCACAATTGCGACTCAAAGCAGTAAAGATTCAGCAGAAAAGCTTTTTGGAAAATGTAATCAGCAATGCCGATTATAAATTTCTGAAGAATCAGCTTAAAAAAGATGGTAATTTGGAGTGGTATTTTGTTGTCTGGTATCTTGCTGCGACTGGTGCTCGTGTAAGCGAACTAATTCGTATAAAGATTGAACATGTGCAACTTGGATATTTTGATTTGTATAGCAAGGGAGGTAAATTACGTAGATTATTCATCCCCAAAATATTGCGTGAAGAAACGCTAAAGTGGTTATGCGAAACTCAACGCACTTCAGGTTATCTTTTTCTAAATAGATATGGTGACCGTATAACGACTAGAGGTATTTCTCAACAACTTAAGAATTATGCGGACAAATATGGATTAGACAGCAAAGTGGTCTATCCACATTCCTTCCGTCATAGATATGCCAAAAACTTTCTTGAAAAGTATAATGATATTGCATTGCTGGCAGATTTAATGGGACACGAAAGCATTGAAACTACTCGTATATATCTGAGACGTACTGCCAGCGAACAGCAGGCACTTGTTGATAAAATTGTAACTTGGTAAAATATCAGCCGTCCTAAGTTTTAGGGCGGCTGTCTATCATTCACATAATGCATTAATCGTATCAAAATAAAAAAGGCTCTTATTAAATGTGGCAGATATTTGGCACTGCTGCTTATATGGCGGTATAGGTACAAGTAGTTCTTTCAATTTACTTAAACTTGTTCTTGTTCTACCTATTCCCTGAACATTTTTCATGACACACTTGTTGATGGTGGGACTATTTATCATATACATGACATATCTTTTGTCAATATAATTAGGTAATTGTAGTCGTACGCAATCAGATGATATAACATACACATCTTCGATATCAGGAATTATAATCGCCCTTCCGGCAGGCATCATTTTGGCAATTACAATATCTCCTGGATATGATTTGCATCGAGATAGTGTTTCTGCATGCCTATAAGTTGTATATTTTATACCGTTGTTTTTCCATGTAAATTCACCAATGTTGTTTAATTGTATAATTCTTACTTCCCGTCTATCTGTGTAATGGTCTGTTTTCAGATTGCTGCCAAACGGACCATCAACAAAAGAATTTTCGTGTGGATCCGCTAATGATTTTAACCTACACCATATCCATCCATCAGGTAAATCGAACGGTACTTCTTCATCAATACAGATGGTATTATTTGATATAGTTTCATAATAAGAGTTATCCTCACCACGGAAGATGATAGATTCCTTCTTATCACGCTTGATTTTACCTGCTTTGATAAGTTCTTCTTTCTCTGCTCTTATACGTTCCAGAAGAACGGAAGCAGGTTCATCATTAGGGTTTTGTGGGACAAGCTGTCCTCGGATGGCAAGGTCAAGG
>CABJAV010000085.1 GCA_902363675.1 Lachnospiraceae bacterium
CCGAAAAGGATTTAAAAACCACACCCGGATCAGACTGTGCATTGAACGCACTTGCCATTGATAAACCGCTTGAATATGCAAAATTATATCTTGATGAAACAATGCAGATATGGGTAGATGCAGAAGATTCATTAGAACTATGGTGATTTTTTCAACAGCACTAAGGTTACTTTTTCCCAATCTCATTTATTGAGAATCGTCTTTTTACCGTGCATATATATTCAATATCTTTTTATCTATTATAATGAAATCAAGGGCTGGTCTAATGCCAGCCCTACAAAAATGAAAATTCACATAGAAAATAAATTTACAATTTTTCCGATATAAACCTGTTATCAACAAATACAAACATAATTTATATTATCGTATCTATTGATATGATATGTATTTCAAAGAGTTACCAGAAGTTTTTGAAAACTTTTCCCTTGTGATATTATCTAAAGCTCCTAATTTTATACTTTTCCCATGATGGAGCAGCTTATTTGACCGTATCTTTAATAGCTGTATTTTTGTAATTAGATGTAACACCACCGGATTTTCATCCGTTGAATCATCCGCATATTTAAGACAATAAGAAAGACCGGTGCCATTACCTCCTGTCCACAACATATTATCTGTTGTGAATATCTGATATACCTTCGGTGTTTCTGCCGTATAAAATGTCTTTTCCCCAGATGCAGGCGTTTTCATATTATTGCCTTTTTGTTGGCGGTACATTGAAGATACCGTATTTAGACCAGAACCAATGTGCATACTTCTGTTCCTCCAATCATTTTATCTGAATTGTAAATGTACTGCTTCTCTGACTGTTTTCAGTGTCCTTGAAATAGTGTCAAAAAGAGGTGCTATGCCTGGCTTAACTACCGTATGTTTTGCACGGTCTTTTACATCATGCACTCCAAATCCGTAACACATATTTCTGCCCTCTGCGGAAAAATTCACGGTATCTCTGTCTTTATGTACATTTGAACTGCTTTTTTCTGCATTTATGTGTTCCCGCATTTCAGAATTTATTTTATATCCATCATACTGAAACGCCTTACTCTGCCTACTGTAAACTTCCAACGACATATCCGTGTCCTCCTCAGATTTTCGTATCTAATGTAGATAATAAATCTACATTATCGTATTCCGCTTGAGTATATGCTCTTACCACTGAACTACTGTTTTCTGACATTTCACTAATATACTCATCTCTATCTTTGCGTTTCTCACGCAATTCTTCCAAATATTCTTCATCTCTTTTTCGTTTCTCACGCATTTTCTCTAAGTATTCTTCTTGCTCACGTTTTTTGTCCCGTCTACTTTTTGCTGCTTTTTGTTGATTTTGTGTACTCAATACATCTGAACTTTTATTTGACGAATTAGCTGTTCTCATACCACCACATGAAGATTGCCGATTTCCATTAGCATCATATGTAACTGTCCTGCCTCCCAACTCTACACCGTCACGCTTTGCAAAAGAATATACTTGTGAATTTGCTGCAACCTCTCCGGATAAATTCCATTCTATTTCTTTTGCGAATTCCGGATCATTAGCCATTTTTTTCAAACAGTCATAAGAAAGATTTACGACCACTTTATTGGAATTGCAAGGCACAACACCGCCGTTGGTATTAAAACTTATTTGCGGAAACTTTTTACATAATTTTTCATAATATTCTTCCACACTATTAGAATTGTGTTTTGTGTCACATAATTGTTATATGAATTGCTTATACCTGTCATTGACATATCCGTGTCCTCCTTTGAAATCCTTTTCTGTCCGTTATTCTCACTCAACCTTTTTCCCAAACTTATAATTACTTGGATATTCCAAATTATAAATATCCTCTCCATACGGAATATCCAAAGTATGATTTTCACTTAAAATATATTCCTTATCGCCAATCTTAAAAATGTCTCCGGCTTCATATTCATCAAGTAAAATGCCACCAGAAGTCAAATTCTTGTATCTTGCATCATATCGTTCCTTAGACTGAATTGGGCTTGTTGTTTTAGTGGCAGAATAAAATTGAGTTGCTTCCCTATCTCCCATCTTTACAGTGAAAAAGCCGTTTTTTATCCCTGCATTTTCCATATAGCCTCTTATTTCTTCATCTGAATAAGACAACTGAACATATACAGGGTCTTTTGTCATCATGTAATTCCAAAAGCTCGCATACCTTTCCAACACCGGATCATAAGGTTCACCACGCATAATCTCGGAAACAATAGAGCCTATCCCCTTATTATCTGTGTATAAACAATGCTCCTGTCCGTCACCGGAAACATATTTAAAATACTTATTCTTCCCAAAGTCAATGATATTATCTTCTGCCTTAATTTCATTCAGACAAGCTCCACTGATTTTAGGTATCTGCTCCGCTGTAAAAAATGTTCCTCCGCATTCGTATATATCTCCCTGTTTTCGCACCTTAGAAATATCATTATTCATAGCAGCTAATACGCTACCCGGAATCATTTTTCTTCTTTGTCCCGCTGAAATTGTATATGTACCTGCATCATATGTTGTACTTCTGACAAACAAATCCTTTTTCCCGCTTTGACCAACATTTTGCTTATTAAGCAAGATATTCGTCAGGCTCTGTCTTCTGTTTAAGGATTGTAGTGAATTACTAAAACCAGAAAATCTAATATTCATAGAACCACCTTGTCTTCCTTTACCTGAAATCCTTTTTTCTATATCTTTTGACAACAATCCATTCTACATATTCATTAACTCACTCAATTTCTGTAATAATGAAGATTGCCCAAACGATAAATGCTGTAATTTTACTGTACCTTTTGTATTCCACCATCGTCATATCTTTAGCAGACACAGAACCTATTTTTGAATTGCCAACTATACTTCCACTAGCTTCGCTCTTTTCTCTTACACTATCCGCAAACCTTGTATCTTCCTTCTCCTGATCTTTAGCCGCATTTTTCTGCTGGTACTGATTGTAAGCCCGTGTCATATA
>CABJAV010000086.1 GCA_902363675.1 Lachnospiraceae bacterium
GTTTACGAACTCTGATAAGGGCAAATACAAGGGCAAGAAAAATCTATAAAACAGTATAACACAAAATAAAAGTGACATGGTGAACTGATTGAAATGCTTCTGATTTTTGTAACTGATAATTGATTGAATGATAAGGAGAGATAAGATACGATGAGAACAATATTTGCAGAATACAATCCACAGCGCAATAGTATTGATGTTTACACCTCTGCTGGCTATATGCTCCGCATTGATTGCTGGGAAGCTGAAAAGAATTTAAAAACTACACCCGGATCAGACTGTGCATTAAACGCACTTGCTATTGATGAACCACTTGAATATGTACGATTATATTTGGACGGGAATATGCAGATGTGGGTAGATGCAGAAGATTCATTAGAACTATGGTGATTTTTCGACGGTGTGAAATTTTTTCTGTAAATTCAGATCTTCTATGATAATTGATGCGGCTTAACAGCAGTTTTCTGTTGTTAAGCCGTTGTTTATTTAATAGCAAAAATAAGCCGGTATGTCAAGAGCACCCAGAAAATCTGAACGTACATTTACTCTTGATCATCCGGCTTATTTTCAACAGCACTAAGATTACCTTTTTTAATATTGTTTGGGATACTCCCTCCATAACCGTCACAACAATTTTATACTTTACTTCGATTTCAATCTTTTCTGGTGGATTGGCTAAAAGCCTGTCAATATCATTTTCCTCAACACCAGCCATTTTTGCTATCGTTAGCTTGGATATGCCATGATAGGAAACAAGCACTTCCAAAAAACCGCTTAATTGCCTATCCTTCCCTTCCAACTGTTCCTATATTTGAAAAAGAGATTCCCATAAATCCACCTCACGGTTCATAAATAAATCTATCTATAACTTTATATCTACTGACTTTCTGCCACTCTACTCTCTGGTGATGCCATCCTATGCACCAATTTGATATTTCCCTTTTACCGAATCCTTTTATGCCTTAACATCACAACTTCCTCCGATAGATGGAGCTGTACCTACTGCCTGTGCTACAACATTCTCTGTAATGCTTTTCATATCCGTACCAATTGCAAATATTGTGCGTCTATCTTCCTGAATTTTCTTCATCTGCTCTTTTCTTTCAGCTCTCCGTTCTGCAAGTTTTTGTTCATTTTCTTTCTTTTTCTCGATTTTTCTATCTTCATCAGCCTTTTTTTGTTCTTCGCTTGGTCCTGTAATAACCATGGAGCCCATATTACCATCCTTATCTATCCATACCTGACGATACTTAACTTCACTACCAGTCATTGATTTAATCATTGAGTCAGCCCATCTATCTAATGCTGGAATTTTTGACAACATATTTTCATATTTTGTGGCAACCTCTGGATTACTCATCATCCTATTTAAAATCTCAGGAGCAATCCTCACATCTGTTTTTCCTGTACGATTAGCTGTTTTTACATTTTTATCCGAACTTCCTGCCACAATATCTATTTGAGGATTTTTTTCCTGCAATTTTTTTACATAATCTTCCTGACTCTCTTCTGTTTTGCTCACCTGTGAATTTTCCTTTGTTTTTTGAATATCACAAGCTGCCTTTTTAACCGTGTTCTTGTAACCTGATGCATAATACGATGTGTAACTGCTGTTATTGATACCTGTAATTGCCATAATCCTACCTCCCTGTTATTGAAACTTAAAATAATTTCTATTATATTGAACGACTTGGATATTTAATTTCCGTTGATGTAAATTCATCTTCCGCCGAAACATTGATATGCCCACTGCTGTCAATAGCATACTCTTTACCATAAACGGAAAACGTATCTCCTTCTTTATATCCGATTTCTATCCAGTTTATATCATTTAACTGTTTTATCTTTGCGTCAACATTTATGGTATTTCCTGATTCCTGCAATAAATAAGTGTGTTTTCCTGCTCCCGCATCTATAGAAAAGAATCCCGGAGAAATCCCGACTTTCTCACAGACGGACAATACCTCCTCATTGCTGTAGAGATACCCCCACACACTCTTTCCCTGTGCCAGATCAGACAGGATATTGCCTGCCTTACACATTTCCCACTTATAATTTGTTCCTTTTTGATTTGTATTCTCTGCAAGCAACGATTCCGAGGCTGCCCAGCCTATTCTTCCATTATTGACCGTCCATGTATATTTACCGCCACTTGATGTTGTCCATGCATAATAACTTTTATTACTTAGTACCAGAGAATTATTCGCAGCACAAATGCCTGACATGGTGCTTGTATTCATTTTCGGTACTGCATAATTAGGTACTACCTGTCTGCTCCCATTAAGGTCAAAGGAAATAACCCCGTACTCCTTAAAATCAGAATTATATCCACAGGAAACATTCTCCCCAAAATTGATTGCATCCAAAATAGCACTTGAATTATTATAGTTTGCAAAATAATAAGCTAATTCACTGTTAGAAATATTCGCATTTTTATCTATCAGTGCAGCTATGGATTGCTTTGAAAAGCCTCGTGCAGCATCAGAAATACTTAAACTGTCCTGTTTTTTATTATTTCCTGCTCCAAGCAACATCTGTATTGCTTTTTGGTGTATTCCTGCCTCTGCCTGCTTTGAATATGTCAACAGCTGGTTTACTGTGTTTACATCTGTTACTGTCTTCATAATTATTCTCCAAACCCTTTTTCAACATTAAACGCCAAACATATGCTGCAATTTGTCCAGCATATTATTTACTCTGCCTTCAACAGCTTCTGGCTGATTCCTTAATTCATACCTGCTTCCATAGTAATCATTTAAACGGTCTTTCATCTCATTACAAAATAATTTTTGATCTGTTTTACCATTTAAAAACTGATTGCAGATACCACTTATCTCTTTCTTCTCATTTG
>CABJAV010000087.1 GCA_902363675.1 Lachnospiraceae bacterium
TTTCTCTGTCTGCGTGCACTTTCTGCATCTTCTTCCTGTTGCTGGGCAGATTTTTTCGCTTCATTTTCTTCGTCGCTGCTAAATGGATTGGGAATAAACAGCCGCTTGTAGGTTGCTAGTGTGCTTCCGGTATCCTGCACAATCCAGTCAAAACTGGTAGCCTCTCCCTCTATCTGCTTATGTTAGTTCAGTAGGATTAATTTTTTTACTTTCGAGTCCTAAAGTATAACCCTAATAAATATTACTTTTAATCATATTCAACATATATATTTTTTTCATTTCTAACAGCCATATTGATAAAAGAGACTAATTGCTCAACAACTTCCTTAGATTTTTTGATAATTTCTTCATTTCTCGTATCTAATAACTTTTCATTAAATCTTTTTAATTCTTCCAATACAATATGTGGATATTTCATCTCCCATTTTTCATCATAGAATCCATCTTGATTAAAATAGCACTCAATAATTCCATTTTTCTGGAATTCTGAAATAAAACACCCCTCTAAAATTGTATTAAAAAAGCCAATCCAAATAACTATACCATCCTCATTGCCGTTTTCTTCACTCCATACTTTTACTTCTCCTTCGCCTTCATATCCTTCATAATACCTTGTATCCAACATATGCTTACTCCTTCCAATGTCCTTTATCCAACAATTCAATCTGCTCTTGCGTAGCTGTTCCATTTTTCCGAGCGCTTATTGCATCATACCATTTCCATCCTTCAACCCATTCATTTTCACCAATTAAAAATTGTGTCGATGGTTTTTTGCCTCCATTTCCTGGGTGTGATGTTAACTCTGAAAAAGTGCGTTTGCAAGTGATTTTTGAAGAAATATGTTGTTTTTAACCCTAAATCGGCTTTATGCCATAGACCAAAAACAGTAATAATGCACAAATTGATTTTTCCCGCATACAAAACAACTTTCTCTTGCCCCTGTGAGAGCTTGCGTTGCCCCTGTGTGCCATTTTAAGACCGAAGCCGGATTAGTTGACCCATAATGGAAAATTAAAGGCTTGTTGGGGAAATGTGAAAGAAGTTACTTTTAGAAAATATGAGAAAAATACTAGGGTCGAAAATAGTGCAGGTTAAAAGGCTTATGCCGCTAACAGGCGGAAATGCCGAAATTATGTGGCTTTCCAGCACAGTCTAAAAACTTTATTTGACACTCTGGTCTGAGTACAACGTTTTTAATATACAGAAAAGCATCTCTTAAAATCACCAGTATAATGAAGAAAATCGGTACGTAAATTACCGCTTTCAGACCAATTTTTATGTCTGAAATGAAATACCGTTTATAATAATACTTTCACAGAAAAACTCACCCTTTCGCAACATTCTGTTGCTAAGAGTGCGTTACATCAGTATATTGAATTCGCAGTGTCCTTTCGTATACCCAACTCAGTAAAATTAACAAGTGTCTATTAATTAACATCATGAATTCTTAATTGCTTCGGAGCAATCATGATGGTTAATGAATAGACGCGCAGGAGTTATAGGTTGTTAGATGTCCGAAAGTATAACCATAATTAAATACTATAATTCGAATATTTTCCCAGTATTACTATCTAAAAAGCATTTCTTTCCATTCTCTTCTACTAATTCTATATCCGTTCCAACTTTGCAATTATATATTGCAATGATTGCTGGTTCAATATTGGCAACTGTATTAAAATCACATATACACATATTATCCGCTTTACTCAAATACTCCTCTGTGTCAATATCAGAAAAAAATCTCCAACCATTATCGACATCATTTACAGATTCTTCTCTAACACACCATCTCAACTTTCCCTTATGGCTTAATATATTTTTTGAAACAATACTTCCACCAGCATTGGGTATAAAAGTGACTACTTTATTCATACTTTTTCAGCCTTTCCACCAAACTTGCCCTATATGGCATTTGCTCAGCAATTTCTAATGGTGTTTTTCCCCATACATTCTTGTGATTAACCAAAATACTGTTCTGTGAAAACCAGATTTGATATAATGGTTCAAGTTCCTCATCTGTATATTTTAGGTTAATCAAATACTGTAAGGGCACTCTTCCCCTTTCATCTAATTGATTAATATTTACTCCCTTATCGATTAATTTTTTGCACAACTCTTCTGTCTGTTTTATATTGTGATTTGTTCTTGACAGTAGAATATGCAATAGATTTTCACCACACTCATTTGTCACATTAGCTTCAGCACCTTTATTGAGTAAAAAATTTGTTATTAAATAACGGCTTTCTGTATCATTATTGGATAATGAATAAAATAATAATGATTTACCTTTATATACTTTCTTCTCATCCCCTTCATTATAGCAGGAAATAAACTCATCATACTTTTTTATTTTTGCTACTAAACTTATATCCATTGCTTTCTCCTTTATTCATACTTATGACTACGATTATTACTTGGCAATTCTGGTCTATAGTTGGCAGGATCATTATACCAATCCACAAATTCTTTTGTTGTCAATTCCCCATTCATATATGCTTCATGCATTTCTGAATATTTTGCTTGTGGAATGTGTCCCATATCCCATACCCCTTTTCTAGATTCTCCTGGTGTCCAATTAATAACTTCACCAGTATTCGGATCTCTAACCAATCCATCAGCGTCTTTAGCATTCTCCCATACTTCCTCCACAACACCTTTCTGTTATGAAGTGACTTTTGTCAAGAGTTAATTTCAAGAAATTTTTCTTAACCCCAGTCACATTTGTTTTCCTGACAGCATTGGAAAAGAGCCCTAGTTTAACAGTCCCCGGCAGTTGGCCACTCTGTTATACGTGGATTGCTTACCTACAGGCTAATGGTCCGCCATTGGGTTCTACGATCTAAAAGCG
>CABJAV010000088.1 GCA_902363675.1 Lachnospiraceae bacterium
TATGAAAAGCTGCAGGGATTCCGGGATCAGCTTGATACATCCATAAGAGAAAAAATATCGGACAGTGTGGATGAAATCAGGAAAATTTATGAGAACAAAGTGATTCCGTTTGAGAACACAGATGATTCATATAAAAGCAAGATGTCGGCCTACTACAGTGAATGGAGCTCAATGGGAGACAAGTTCAGTGACGTAGGAAACGCAATCAGGGATTTTCTGGCAGGCATAGGGGATAGCCTCGTAGGAACCGTTAAGGGTCTTCTGACGCTTGTGGTGGATTTGGGACTTCTGTATGTGCATAGTGAGTGTTCACGGATGACGCTGGGGCATGTTCCGGAGACATTGGATCAGGAAGTAGAAAAGATAAAACAAAAGTACGAGCCGCTGTTCAAAGATCCGGTAAATACCATTGGAGGAATCGGGCAGTCAATATGTGACACAGCAGATGAAAAGGGAGTTGCGTACTCGTCCGGATATATAGTAACGGAAGTTGTGACAGCACTACTTGCAGACAAGGGACTGGATAAGATCAAGAATGTAGCCAAGACCGGAAAGACCGCCGATAATGTGGCAGACATAGCCGAGGGAGCAGGAAAAGCAGCCGAAAATGCGGCAGAAGATGCTGCAAAAGCCGGAAAAGAACTCGAGGGAGCTGCGAAAGGAGCCGAGAGTGCAGCGGAAGATGCTGGGAAAGCAGGAAAAACAGCCGGGAAGGTTGGTGAGAGTGGTAGTACATCTAAGTATTTGGAGCAATTAGATAATTTATCTGAGAACAAAATTAATCACATGATTGATGGAAGTAAAAATTCAAATCATGGATGGGAAAAATTAGTTCCAGATAAAAACTGGAGTGATATAAAAAATATTATTGCAGATGTAATGGATACTGGGGTGGAAGGGCCATACAAATCAGTTTTTTCTAAAAAAGCAACAATTAATGGATTTGAGGTAGAAGTTACATATACCAAATTAAGTGATGGTACAATAAAAATTTCAGATGCATGGGTAAATCAATAAAGAAGGAGCAAATTATGATGGAAGATTTAAAAAGGAACTTATTACAAGGAAAATATAAGGAGGCAGAAGATATTTGTAAAAGTATGGATGACAATAGTATAAGAGATATGATAATGACTATTGCTTATGACACAGAGAATATATGTGTATATTGTTTTATACAGTATATGATTCAAAGAACTGGAAAGGTAAGTTGGATAGAACTGGCAATAGACATAATGCTTAATCCATTATGTTTTATAGAAGGTGCTTATTCGGTTGCGTTATTTCATGCTAGAGAATTATTATTAATTGAAAAAAATATTAGAAATTTAGAAAGAATAATATTTTTCTACAATATACCAGAAAAATTGGTTGATGAAGAAGAAGCAAAATACATATCAAAGGAAATTTTAAAAGAACAACCAGATAACGAAGTGGCACTTGGGGTATAGATTTCTAAATTTAATTATGGTTATACATTAGGATTGGGAAGTGTATTCTTTTTTCAGAGGATGGTCATCGGCTTGGATAATTATAAGGGTAAAGAGTCTTTGTCAAGAGTGGTAGTACAACATATAAAAACAGTTCTGATATTACAAAAGATATTAGAAAGAATAAACCATTGAATTCTCCTGCCGTAGATTCGTGGTATGGAAAAAATGGAACAATTGTTGATGAGATAGCATGCTATGAAGAGACTGTAAAAATGAAATTACCTAAAGACTATAAAGAATTTTGTAACTATTCAGAACCAGCTTTACGCAAAGATGAAATCAGGATGACCTGAGATTGCATTTTTGATTGCTTGGTAAGCATTATGTCCCTGCTTGTGTGCCGTGCCAACGTAGGACATGATTTTCAGATAATCTCTGGCACCTTCCTCTGTTCGGAAGCATCCGGATACTTTGGTCTTGACCTTTATCATCCGAAGATCACGTTCTGCCTGGTTGTTATCAAACGGGACATTGAAGTTATGGATAAAAAGGCAGACTGAGACCTTGTAATTCGCAAGGCGTTCTACAAGGGCAAGGATTTTTCCTTTTTTCTTCCGGCCACGTTTTTTCTCCGTGGTTTCGGGAAGTGGATTTTCCTTCCGGGCCTGTTCGATAAGTTCATCATACTTTTTATCGAACTTATGATAGTGATAATAGCTCAGAAAGTCCTTACCTTTCTCTACAGCTTTGTCTTTGACCTTTTTCATTTCCAGTAAAAGGTCTATAAATGCAGATGCCCACTTCTGTTCAGGATGATTTTCATCAATCCCCGTTAATTCACGGAGAAGATGAGCACAGCAGACTGCATGCTGAATATCCGGATAATTCCAGTAGGAAGCCCAGCAGTCATGCATGGCAATCCCTTTGAATTCCGGGAGAACACCGCATTGTTCCATGCCCGCATTTCCACGTTTGGGACTGATATCAAGATAGGTGTATTCACAGTTTGAGGCATCATGAACCCACCAGAGTTTTTTATCCACTCTGGTTCCTGTTTCATCGAAATGTCCAAGTGCGGAATCGATCATTTTATTCTTGATCTTACCTATTGTTTCACTCAGACTGTCAGCGCATCTTTTTACCATGCTGCTGATTGTTCCTGTTGCAATCGGAATGTTAAATACTCCGGAAAGGATCTCATGGGTGCGTTTGATGCTGACTGCACCTACGGTATTCAACGCAACAGCTAATGACTGAAGGTTTTCGCCATACTGTACGGCTGCTTTTACATCAGCAGGAAACTCACCTCTGCGGGTATCCCCGTGCAGCATACAGATTGGAAGTTCCAGAACTTGATGTT
>CABJAV010000089.1 GCA_902363675.1 Lachnospiraceae bacterium
GTAACTCCCATCTTCTCTGCAACATAAGGCTGTGTCAGATTTAATTCCAGACGACGCTGTTTTGCCCTGCTGCCTATCAGCTTGCGTAGTTCTTTATCTTTCATGCTGATTGCCTCCTTTTTCGGTATGTATGAATTATAGCATGTACCTCACAAAATTGCAATATGCAATATAATAATTATTTTTAAAATTTCATAACGCTTGACAACACAATATAAAACCGCTATACTAACAGCACAACAAAAATTGTATAATGCAATTTATAAGGAGGTGACAAGATGACGGAAAGAAAGATTGCATTATCCATCGAGGAAGCAGCCGACTATACAGGAATTGGCAGAAACACTTTGAGAAAGCTGGTTGAATGGAAGAAGCTTCCGGTATTAAAGGTCGGAAGAAAAGTCCTTATTAAAACTGACATTCTGGAAAAGTTCATGGAAGCCAACGAGGGGCGTGATCTGAGGGATAAAGGAAATGTAAAAGCTGTCACAAGAAATGTGGCAACTTAAAAAGGCGGCTTCCTAAGAAACCGCCAAAGGTTCTATCAGACCGAAGCCATGATATACCTACACGCAAGAGGATTATACCATGTGCTTCTCCTGATATGCA
Organism: Lachnospiraceae bacterium; assembly: GCA_902363675.1. GTDB lineage: Bacteria > Bacillota > Clostridia > Lachnospirales > Lachnospiraceae > Roseburia. Next base: position 610 of record CABJAV010000089.1, read on the forward strand.
ACCGGGAACTGTTGTTTATCGGAAAAAGAAAGGATGAAGACGATATGGCGAAATCAACAAAGACTTATGAAGAAAGAATACGTGCATTAGAGAAAAAGGAACAGGAAAGCATTGAAGCTACAAAAAAGCTCATTGCACAGCGGAAGGAACTGGAAAAGCGAAAGAAAGCAGAGGAAAGTAAAAAACGAACCCACAGGCTCTGTCAGATTGGTGGCGCAGTGGAATCGGTTCTTGGCTGTCCGATTGAGGAGGAAGATTTACCAAAGTTGATAGGCTTCTTAAAAAGGCAGGAAACAAACGGAAAGTTTTTCTCAAAGGCGATGCAGAAAGAGCCACTTACAGATATGGAGGAAGTGTAATGGCGGAGGGAGTGGTTTTTCCATTCCCTTCATTGCCTTTGAATGAAGGGCGCACTTATGGACAACCAGAGGTCGTCCTTATAAGTTTGCCACAAGTGGCAACCGGTCTGCGCTTACGCTTGCCGGGCTCGTTCCGTCGGCGGGGCTTTCAGCCAGACCTGCTCATGCCGCAGGGGGCACTCTTGCGCAGAGGGCGTTCCGACAGCTTCACTTCTGCCAAACCAGAAGAAGATGCTGTCGGAAATCAATGCCGGATACGGCAGAAAGGGGGAATCGTATCATGGCGATATTTCACTTTACAGTAAAGATTGTCGGGCGCAGTAAAGGAAAATCTGTCATATCCGCATCGGCATATCTTAATGGAGATGTGATGAAGAATGAGGAAACAGGCAGAATCAGTTACTATACTTCCAAAAAGGAAGTCGTCTACACCAGTCTGATGATGTGCGAAAATGCACCTCCTGAATGGCTGCATGTACCGGAAGAAAATATAAAAAGGTTTCAACAGTCTATCCGTTATAAAAGAGCGGATGATAAAGATGCCGCACTGGAAAAGTTTAAAATCACATTTCAGAAACAGCGTCTATGGAATGAGGTATTGAAGATAGAAAAAAATGCAGATGCACAGCTTGGACGCTCATTTGAATTTTCCCTGCCGAAAGAATGGAGCAGACAGGAACAGATTGATTATACAACCGAATATATTCAAAAGACTTTCGTGGATAAGGGAATGTGTGTCGACTGGAGCATACACGATAAGGGCGATGGAAACCCACATGTGCATTTACTTGTAACCATGCGACCATTCAATCTGGATCATTCATGGGGCAGCAAAGAAGTCAAGGACTGGGATTTTGTCAGAGATACTGACGGAAATATCGTGGTTGATGAATCCCACCCGGACTGGTGGCAGGATAAGAAAAATCCTGACCGGCATGGAATCCGCATTCCGGTACTTGATGAAAACGGAGTACCGAAAGTCGGGGCAAGAAACCGAAAACAATGGAAACGGGTTCTGACCGATGCTACCGGCTGGAATAATCCAAAGAATTGTGAGTTATGGCGAAGCGAATGGGCTGGGATGTGTAACCGGCATTTATCCATAGACAATCAGATTGACCACCGCTCTTATGAAAGACAGGGCAAATTAAAAATCCCTACGATTCATGAGGGTGCGGATGCAAGAAAGATTGAGGAAAAATATCTCACCGGACAGATATGGAATGGTTCATGGAAGGTAGAGGAAAACCAGATGATTAAAAAACAAAATGCACTACTGCAAAAGGTAATCACAACCTTTGGTAAGGTATCCGGTGCATTGTCAATATGGAAGGAGTGGTTGAATGACATTAGAAGAAAGCAAAGAAGTAATTCCCATGATGGAAGCAATGATTACACAGATAGAGGAACAGCAGAATATCATGGCAGAGATGCTTCAGGAAATACAGGAAAAGGACGAGAAGCTGATGTGCTTTCAGGAGAAGGAAGAACGATTGCAGCAATTAGAGAGCGAATTATCAGAACTGCTTCAAATCTTGCCGGATACAGAAGAACTGTTGATACTTCTGGAAGAAAAGACAGACCAGATACAGAAGCTTACAGACGAAAATCAGCAATGGCAGGAATTGGCACAGAAATTAAACAGCGAGAACCGGCTATTGCAGAAACAGAACAGCGAATTACTGAACTTGAACAGCAATTAGAGAAAGGAAGGTTGATTGATGAACGAATTAAGAAACTCAAAGAGCGACGATCAACTGGAAGAGTTGCTTCTGCTGACAGAGCAGATGCAGGAAGAACTCGACCAGAAAGACCGGA
>CABJAV010000090.1 GCA_902363675.1 Lachnospiraceae bacterium
TATGAAAAGCTGCAGGGATTCCGGGATCAGCTTGATACATCCATAAGAGAAAAAATATCGGACAGTGTGGATGAAATCAGGAAAATTTATGAGAACAAAGTGATTCCGTTTGAGAACACAGATGATTCATATAAAAGCAAGATGTCGGCCTACTACAGTGAATGGAGCTCAATGGGGGACAAGTTCAGTGACGTAGGAAACGCAATCAGGGATTTTCTGGCAGGCATAGGGGATAGCCTCGTAGGAACCGTTAAGGGTCTTCTGACGCTAGTGGTGGATTTGGGACTTCTGTATGTGCATAGTGAGTGTTCACGGATGACGCTGGGGCATGTTCCGGAGACATTGGATCAGGAAGTAGAAAAGATAAAACAAAAGTACGAGCCGCTGTTCAAAGATCCGGTAAATACCATCGGAGGAATCGGGCAGTCAATATGTGACACAGCAGATGAAAAGGGAGTTGCGTACTCGTCCGGATATATAGTAACGGAAGTTGTGACAGCCTTACTTGCCGATAAGGGGCTGGATAAACTTAAGAATGTAGCCAGGACCGGAAAGACCGCCGATAATGTGGCAGACATAGCCGAGGGAGCGGTCAAGGGAGCCGGGAATGCAGCGGAAGATGCCGGGAAAGCCGGAAAAGGGCTCGAGGGAGCAGCCAAGGGGGCCGAGAGTGCAGCGGAAGATGCTGGGAAGGTTGTTGAGAGTGGTAAATACTCTAAATATTTAGAACAATTGGATAATTTGCCAGAAAATAAAGTAAATCATATTATTGAAGGTAGCCCAAGGTTAGGGCATGACCATAGATGGGATTGTTTGGTTGAAGGAAAAGAGTGGAGCAAAATTAAGGAAATTATTTGTAATGTTATGGAAGATGGAACAGAATATCCATCTGGTAGTGCAAGTTGTAAAGTAATGAATATAAAAGGATATGATGTAGAAGTTCGCTTTAAAAGATTATCAGATGGAACCGTTAGAATATCAGATGCTTTTGTAAGATAGGAGGATAAAAATATGTATAGTAAATTATACGATACGATTATGAAAGTTGATTTTAAACAAGCAGAAAAAATTTTTATGAAAATGTCAAGTGAAGAGCAAAGGGAGATAATTGTGCAATTGGCATATAACACAGAAAGTATGATTATCTATGCGTTTGTTCAATATATAAATCAAAAGGATGAAAATGTTTTGTTTCATGAAATAGAATTTGATATGCTAACGAATGCATTGTGTCATGTTGAAGGAGCATATCAAATGGCTTTCTTTCATAATCAGAGATTATTAGAATTAGTTCCTAATTCTGTTAAATATTTAGAATGGATGCTATCGTTTTATGATGTTAAAGTTATTGACAAAGAAAAGGCATTAGGTATAATCAGTAAAATATTAGAAATTGATAGTGATAACATGATGGGAAAAAGTATGTTAGAAAGATTAGTTTAATTATGGATATACTTTAGGACTCAAAAGTAAAAAAATAATTAAATCTACTGAACTAACGATTGCTGAAAGCATTAATATTAATGTGATTCAAGTATGATACAGGTCCGTAGAGGAATTGATTACTGATGGCGAAATTTGCCCTCAGGTAAACGAAAGAAAAAAACTTGATATGAATTTCCAATAGGCTGATATAAACGCACTCTTAGCAACAAGAAAAATGTTGCGAAAGGGTGTGTTTTTTATGAGCATAAAAAAAGTCAGTCCAGATGTATTTAAAATATACGAGACCAGTCAAGTAAAATTGAAAACAGCTGGAAATATCCGAGAAATCCAGTTTACGGCCGGAACTAACAATCACTGTCCGATTCAGAATATTTCCAAAGACAAATACATGGATAAGAAAACAGGCGGAATCAAAGAGAGAAAGAAATCTACTAACCGGTATCAGACACCAAAGAGCGTTAGAAAGAGCATCAATAAGCTAATGGATTTAATCCGTTGCAATGCTACAGAGCCAAGTCATTGTAAGTGGCTTACACTGACTTATGCCAATGCTATGACAGACCATACCAAAGTATACGAAGATGGGAAGATGTTCCTGCGAAGATTGCAACGCTATCTGAACAAGAGTAAAGAGATAGTTGACAGCCAGAAATCCTTTAAACGTATCACAGTAGCTGAGCCGCAGGGGAAAAATCATGACAATTCTTGGCATTTGCATATTTTACTTATTTTTGATGTACCAGCACCTTTTATTGTAAACGAGGTGATTGCTGATTTATGGGGGCATGGCATTACAGATACGCGTAAAGTCTACGATACGGAAGGTTTGGCATTGTATTTTAAAGTTTATCTGAGCGATGTGGAATATAAAGACGAAACAGGTGAAGAAGATACACCTAAATCTGGAATTGTAGAGAAGAAAGTAGATGGTAAGAATAAGAAATTTATCAAGGGCGAGCGTCTGAAATATTATCCGACTGGTATGCCTTTGTATTCATCCAGTAGGGGTAGTGGAATATGGATACGCTGGAGACGAATATGCAACAATATATGGAAGATGCCGATAAAATCAAACAAAACATAAAGGAAATGGACGAAAAGCTTGCTGAGAAAGGGGAAACGAATGGGGGAACTAAGTAAGAGCGATGCAGAAAGCAAAAA
>CABJAV010000091.1 GCA_902363675.1 Lachnospiraceae bacterium
ACAGGAAAAAGTGCCTTAAATATTACTGACAAGGCAAATAATTATGTTAAAGCATACGCAGAATTATATGATGAAATTGTGAAGGGCTATGAAAATGGAACCAGAGAAATATATGTAGCTGATGAAAATGGACCTCGTAAGCTTACACGGGATGAAGAATTAAGCAATTTAGATGTAGCATATAAGAAAACGGTGGATGATTTTGTGACAATGGAGACAACAAATCAGCATGCCCGTGGAATTATCGGTGAAGAAATGAATAAAATTTCAAAAATTACATCAAGGTCTGCATTAGCGTCAGATTGCATTGGGGAACAGAAAACAAAGGGAAAGGACGAAATCCCAGAAAATTTAACTGAGAAAATGTATGGTGCAATCACATCATTTAAGGAAAAATATACAATGATTCATCATAATCAAAATCAGTTATCGCAGTTATTGATGAGTGTTAAAATTTAAAGGCTAAAGATTAATGCTTTGGAAGAAGATAAGTTTACATTGATGGAAATTAAATACTCAAGCCATTCGATATGATTATGACAAACACAAATGTTAATAATGCCTGATTGTAATTTATTGACGATTAATATTTGAGAAAATGTTTCAAAACTGTTTGACCATGCTGCACAAAACAGTTCTAACTATCTGAATGGACACTGTTTTGTAAGTATCATGCTTTGCGTACCTGTGTGGAATCAGGATAAGATCTCTTATCTTTCCGTTCCGCTTGGATACCGTATGTGGAAGAAAAAAGAATCCAAACTGGAACTTGCTGGCACCATGATCCGTAAAGTCATGCCTGAATTTCAAAGCAGGGAACATGTCATTATTCTCTGTGACAGCTGGTATACGAAACAAAATCTGGTCTTTTTGCAGCTATATGGTGCGGAGCTGCAAAGGGATTGAAATGCTGATCAATCTGATCAATATCAGCTATTGTGCCATGAAACTTTTGCCGTATCAGGATAAAACTTTTTCTGAATATCGCACAAAGAGTGTACAGGAATTTCGTTTTGAATTAAGCCAGGGTATTCGCAGACAGATATTTTTTGCCACTTTCGTCAAAAATGTCGAAACACACATAAAAACAAATGCTGTGAAAAAGGCTTTAAATCGGTTGATTCATCAACAAGTCTACCATTTATAAAGTTGTAAACTGGTGATTAAAAATTGATGAAAGAAATTGTAGCCATATTATTTTGAAATATTATTATGGAGGTATTTACGATGAAGAAAATTATATCTTATTTTTTGAGTGGAATCGTATTATGCACAGCTCTTCTTGTAACTCCTGTATCGGCAGCAGAAGTTGCACCGGCAGAAGAAACAATAACTATAAATTCTACTGTATCAGTGAGGGCTACAAATTATTGGACTAAGACAACAACAAAATTAAATTCTGTATATGGGACAGCATCAAATATTTCAACTGTTTCATCAGGGTCTGTAAGTGGATCAAATCCTCAGATTTTAAAAATAGAGGTGTATAGTAGGGTTAGTTCAGGAAGTGATTCGTTTTATTTATATGTAGAAGATGGCAATGGAAATGTTAATTATACAACAGTAAGTAAGAGTGGAACAATAACAATTAATGATTTTAATGGTTTTGATCCGTCAGGCAAGTGGAAAATATGGATTGTTACAAAAGGAACAGTTTCAACATCCACTGAAACAATAAAAGTATATTATACATATTAAAAATGTAATGTGGCTACAATTTTGTATTATAGGAGAGAGTGAAATATGAATGTAAATATTAACAATAAAAATTTATTTTCGCAAAGTTTGCTAATAAACAAATTCTTCTTTCAGAAAAATTCTTCACGCAAGCAGACTGGGATTACGACCGTAGATTCTGGGTGTCAATATAGAAATAACAATTATTACTATAATAAAGATGGTGTACCTTTTTTATCAAAGGAACAGGCAGACCGTTGTATCAATGGTAAGGATTGGAAAAAGATAGTGTCTGTATCGGATAAGGTGAAGTCGGATTTAGAAAAGGTTGTAAAGCAGGATTTTATCAGTAGCAATGGTGCATATATACCAGAAGAAAGCAAGAGACATGATGTAATCAAACAGTATTTGAATACGATTCCTTCTGAACAGCGAAATTCCGCTTCGTGGACATTGAGCAGAATGGCTGGAGATTATGCTTCAAGAATGGAGACACTGGTAAAGAAAAATAATCCTGGATGGAAGCCGGGAGATGCATTTGATACAAGTATTTTAGATCAGATGGATGATACTCTTGGTGGATTAGATTTTAAAGTATAGATGTAGGTGAGAGAAATCCAACAGGTGGCATAGTTGGAAGGACTCCGAATAATGAAAGGAGATATGTTAATATGGCAGTTACAGGAATAGGAACATATGCGTCATATACGAATAGTTATGGCAATACACAAAATGCTGGAAACAAAACGG
>CABJAV010000092.1 GCA_902363675.1 Lachnospiraceae bacterium
TGAACAGAAGTGGGCATCTGCATTTATAGACCTTTTACTGGAAATGAAAAAGGTCAAAGACAAAGCTGTAGAGAAAGGTAAGGACTTTCTGAGCTATTATCACTATCATAAGTTCGATAAAAAGTATGATGAACTTATCGGACAGGCTCGGAAAGAAAATCCACTTCCCGAAACCACAGAGAAAAAACGTGGTCGGAAGAAAAAAGGAAAAATCCTTGCCCTGGTAGAACGCCTTGCAAATTACAAGGCCTCAGTCTGCCTTTTTATCCATAACTTCAATGTCCCGTTTGATAACAATCAGGCGGAACGAGACCTGCGGATGATAAAGGTGAAAACAAAAGTATCCGGATGCTTCCGAACTGAGGAAGGTGCCAGAGATTATCTAAAAATCATGTCCTACGTTGGTACGGCACATAAGCAGGGGTACAATGCTTACGAAGCAATCAAAAATGCGATCTCAGGTCACCCTAATTTCATCTTTGAATAAGGGTGGTTCTGAATAGTTACGATATTTCCATTTAATTGAATCACCTCTCTGTCATTTATGTAATCATACAATTCCTTATATGACAGATAACCTGATAAGTTGTTCGAATCATATTGTAACTGCATAAATTCTTTAATCATGCTCATATAGTCTTTCTTTTCATTTATGCTGTCAGAATCATAAGTGATGTTGCCATTCACACCACCAGCCGCATTCATGAAATCTCCAAAAGCATTTTTCGTAAAGCCTTCTACATCACTATATGTTGTATATGCAAGCATTTCCAAATAACTTGCATTTCTTGGATCAACATCATTTATCTGTACATTTGTATCTGTGTAATTTCCTTCTTTGTCCCAATATCTTACCCTGTATTCTGGGTTTGCCGAATCATATGCATCTGATTTATATACAGATGCACTACTGCCATCCGGAAATCCTACTGCTGTTAATGCATTTCCACTATCTTCTGTTCCCGACATATGTAATGTAATATTAGAAGATGTACTGCTTACATTTGATAACAAACCGGAATTCATACCGTTCGCTTTCGCAGTGTTTCTTTTTGTTCCTGTATAATAATTTGAATAATTATAACCGTTAATTCCTGCTATACTCATTTTCGTTTCCTCCATTTTTATAGGTGTCCTTTTTTATCCATTACAATTTTCTGCTATTTTATCTTCCCTTTGCAGCAACATTCGGATCATTGTTCGCCTCAAAGGAATATTGTCAAGTGTGTATGTAAGAGTTTCCAGTTAATAAACCTATACTTATATTTTTACTTTTAGTTTTTCTAATTTTTCCAGAAAAGCAACATAAAACTCTCTTTCTTTCATACAAGCTCGCTGAACTTCGATACTTTTCGGAACATATTCCCGTGGGTGATCTAAATCGTAAAGAGCCTGACTCGTTGCCTGAATTGCAGACTCTGTTGTATTTCCCAAAATGTCGATGTTATCCACATCTCCCTCTCCGTTAAGCTGTTTATTCAGCCTTTGTACCATCATCTGCGATATATGGCTCAACATTCCATTTTTCTTTATTCCCATGCCGTTTGCATTAACTTCCTTAGCAGCTTCCATCCATGCATCTTTTACATCCTACGGAGCATTCGGACCAATCATATCAAATGCTTTTTCGTTAAAATCCGTATCTTCCATATATGGATTTATACTCTCATTTTCCTGTTCAGCACGTTCTGTACTAAATTGAGGAATATCATTCTGTCTGCGTCTGTTTTCATATGGCACACCATTCATAGAATAGTTGGAACTAATCTGCATATATCAATACTCCTTTTTATTTGAATTGCATTATTATCATTAGGCTTTCGCTTCAAAAACTGGTCTTTTCTCCAGATAATCCGGTAGTTCTTTTAATTCAGAATTCATACCATTCTTTACGGCATTATATTCCTTCCAGTAAATGGAATAGAATTCATCTTTTTTTGTAAGTTCTACCGGAGTCATTTCGTATCCCCAGCCGGCACCGGTATTTAACAATACATTCACGCCCTGACTCTGAATTTGAACACCATAACCACCTGATGTTAAAATAGTGAATTTTAATGTTCCGCCTCCTGCCAGTGCAATCTGCTTGTCTGCAAGATTCTGATTTTTTCCCTCTGCCTGTTCCAAAAAATCCAGTAAGGTTAATTCTCCGATCCCTTTACATTTTGGATTGGCATTTTGATTTGCTGGTTTACTGTGTTTACATCTGTTACTGTCTTCATAGCTAGTCTCCAAACCCTTTTTCAACATTAAACGCCAAACATATGCTGCAATTTGTCCAGCATATTATTTACTCTGCCTTCAACAGCTTCTGGCTGATTCCTTAATTCATACCTGCTTCCATAGTAATCATTTAAACGGTCTTTCATCTCATTACAAAATAATTTTTGATCTGTTTTACCA
>CABJAV010000093.1 GCA_902363675.1 Lachnospiraceae bacterium
GAGCCCAAGGGGCTCGGTAAGTAAATGTATTGCGGCTGGCGGCCGATTCAACGAGTCTTTAGACTCAAACGCCGGAAACGAGCCCTTATAGGGCGTGAGCAAACCACCGGCTCAGCCGGTGGTTCTGATTGTTGATGGTGAAAAGTGGAAAATTAATCAAAAGTTTAGGTGATTTTCGTGCTAATTTATACTAAAAGTAGGACTAAGGTACAATTGACGAACATTTACAAAATAACTATAGTTTAAAATAGAATTATTATTCCAGGCATTTGACAATCTGCGAATGCAAATGGAAGATTATTCGATGATCTTACGCACGATGCGGGCGGCCAACTGCTCTGATATTTCAGATTTTAATACATTATCCGGTTCGGTAGGGGATGAGGAACTTGACGGTGCAAAAATATTGGAGCAGCAAAATTTGGATTTGGCATTGGTGCAGGGGCTACTATATGAGGCATGGAAGAAAAAAGAAGAAAAGTATGATGCAATCGATAATGCGACAGCAAAATTATTTACTACGGTAGGAAGTATGCGGAGTATTGCGCGCGAAGGCCTTGAATATATGAAAAAAGCATACAAGAATGGAAATTATGATACAAGTGTGCGTGATTCCTGGCGTATGCGTATGCAAAACTGTTATTTTACCCGGTTTATGCCAACGGACAGTACTGGAAATACAACCATAAACTGGGATGAGATCGAAAAGACCGTTGGAAAGGATGCGTCGGAGATTACAGCGGAGGAATATTATGCATTGTCCGTTGTGTATTTGAATCTGGACGCGGAGGATTTGACACGTTTTCTCAAGCTGTTTATCGACAAGACCAAAGATGTAGATATGCCTTGGTATAATGAGCTCTTTGGTCCGGCAGCGGGACAGTGCAACGAAGATTACTCGGAATGGAATGTTAATAATGATAAGTTGAACCAGGTATTGGCTTATGCCGGTATTATATCCGAAGTGACATTAAAGGCAATGCAGGGAATAGACAAGGATGAGAACCAGGATGCATATGAATTATTGGAAGACGAAAGGAATGTCATGCTCCAGCGTATTACTGTGTTACAGGCAGTCCGAGAGGTTGGAGTCTTTCGGGCAGACATATATGCAGATTCTCCTGATATAAAAATTGAGGAAGACGAGGAAAGCAAGGCTCTGACCATAAAATTCAAAGAATATCGAAATATAGGGTCAGAAAGTGCACCGACATTTTCAAATCTGGCAGATTCATCCATAAAAGTAAAATATACGATGGACAGTTCCTGCATAGACATGGAAAGTATTAAAAATGCGGAGACCATTCTGACAACATACTTTGGCGGGTATTCCGTAGCAGAAGAAAGCGGCAAGTTTGTATTGGATGAGACGAAAGGGGAAGCTATAGGCAAGGCAGCGGAAGGTTTGGCATCTTATGCGAAAAAGGCCGGAAAAACCGGAATGAGCAAAGCGATAGGATATATTCCGATTGTAGGAGATGTTGCTTTTTTTGCAATAGATACTGCAGCTGATTATGAAGAAACAAAAGATAATGTGAAAATAGTAAAGGAACAACTGGATGATGTGAAATCAGCGCAATTATATAGTGATTTTGATTATAGTGTAAATTTTGTAGAATATGATACTGCTGATTCAAAAGAAATAGAGATTGTGGCAAATCATGGGAAAGATACAGTGAATATTATTAATCAGGTTAATAGTGATCTGGAACTTGACATATCGGAGAATGGGATATTTGCGGAACCGGATAAAACATATCAAAAAATAACAGATGAAATAGATGATAATCCGGATAAGCAAAAGGCATATAACGATGCAATAGAAAGTGAAAAATAGAGTATGAAGAAACAGATTTTAAAAAGGGCAGCATGTGTAGTTATTCTGACCAGCATAGTAATTGGTGCCATATATGGATGGAAATATTATGAAAATGAGCAGAGAAAGAAACAAAATGCATATTTTACCGAAGATAGATTAACAGACTATGAAATGTGGGTTATGATACATCTTTATCATGTGGAAAGTATTCCAGGATATCCGTGGGACATGGATGAAGACAAATGGCCGGATTATAGTTATTACAAACTAGAATCGACAGAAGGTACCGAGAAAGTTGCAACCGTATTAAGTTACGAATTAGCAAATGAACTATATAGTACGGAGCAGGAGGCAATAGATCTATTCAAAGAGTATGGATTTTCAAAAAAAAATTTTATGACGGCAGACTGGATTATGGATAATCCCAAAAAAGCAGTAAAAATCATGAGATTAATAAGTGACAGCAGATGGTATATTAATGAAGAAAAAAATGTATATCCGGCATATGAAAAATTAACAGGAGAAACAGAGGACATGTCAGAAAGCACGGAGGATA
>CABJAV010000094.1 GCA_902363675.1 Lachnospiraceae bacterium
TTCAGTTGTTTCGTGTGGTAACTTAACAATAACGGATTATGAAAAGTAATTCCACTGCTTTTTAATAAAAATAAAACTGCGCCACAGCCTTGGCAGGCCATCGCGCAGCGATTTTGTTCAATCGAAGTTTCAGGAGGAAAATCATGAGCAGTAGGGGAATTTTTATTTTAGCGATTACATGGATTGTTATGTCACCGTTTTGGTTCTGGGCAGAAAATGTTGCGTTAGGTATCATATGGCTATGTGGCGGAGTCATTGAACTATTTATCGCATTAGTGAGACGCAGCAAAGAGAAGAAAAGCAAGTAAATTCAAGTTTGTTTGTGCATTGATGGTTATCTTGAGCTTAGGAGGCGTTTAATGAAAACTGTTTTTTTACATGGGTTGGGACAAACTGCGCAGGACTGGAAAGAAGTAGTCCAACAACTATCAATTTCTGATGTCGATTGCCCAGAACTTTTTTCTTCAACAGAAGATGAAATATCCTATTCGCAGATTTTGGGTGATTTAGAACAGCGGTATTCAGAAGTAAAAGAGCCGCTTCGTATCTGCGGTCTTTCGTTAGGTGCGCTTCTTGCGATTGATTTTGCTATTCGACATGAGGAAAAAGTGGATTCGCTGGTTTTGATTGGCGCACAATATAAAGTTCCAAGTTTACTGATAGATTTTCAAAATCTTATCTTCCGTTGTATGCCAAACAAGGTTTTTGAAAGTATGGGACTATCAAAAAGCAGCACCATAAAATTGGCTCACTCTATGCGGTCATTGGATTTTACTTTGCAATTAAATAATATTCGTTGTCCAGTAACAATTTTGTGTGGCAAAAAGGATACTGCCAATCTAAAGGCTTCTAAAAGGCTAAAAGAATTGCTACCCCAAGCTACTTTGCACATCGTTCCAAATGCAGGACATGAACTCAATAAATATGCACCAAACACGATTGCAGAGATATTAAATCAGTAAATTTATCGTGCAAAAAATATAGTAAGATAAATTGTCTGACAGGTAAGCGATCTCTCTCACTTTCATCACAACATCCCACTGTCCTTAGAGAGATGGACGAAGTATAATGTTGTGGTATGGGATGCACCGGCACACGCCGCTTTATGGCCGTTTCGGTTTGATTTCGATTTGTTCGATAAGGCAAAATGGCTGAATGATATTTTAAATCAAGATAAAATTGCCAAACCGGTCATTGTTGGGCAGTCTATGGGCAGATATGTTGGGCAGGCTTATGCACAGCTCTATCCAAACCGATTAACAGGTTTTGTCTCCATTGATTCTGCACCGTTGCAACGAAACTATGTGACTGCGGTTGAACTCTGGCTTCTGAAGCGAATGGAACCAGTATATGCTCATTATCCGTGGAAATTGCTTTTGAAATCGGGGACGGAAGGAGTTGCCACGTCTGATTATGGCAGAAATCTAATGCGTGAAATGATGCTGGTCTATGATGGTGACCAAAAGAGCAAAATTCCTTTGAAATGGATTGAAGGAGCTGGACATAATTCTAATACAGATAAACCGGAATTGATAAACAGTTTAATAGAAGAATTTGCCGCAGGTATTTAATAACAGACAACTCTCAGATTATGTAATCGCAACTCGGAATTTGTAGGTGCAATTGATGAAAATTATTGAAGTTAAAGAAAATAAAAAACAATATCTTGATTTGCTCCTATTAGCAGATGAGCAGGAAGATATGGTTGACCGTTATCTTGATAACGGCAAGATGTATGTACTTGATGATAATGGGGTCAAGTGTGAGTGTGTCATAACCGATAAAGAAAATGACATACTTGAAATCAAGAATATTGCGACAGTTCCAGAATATCAAGGGAAAGGTTATGCAAGAGCCTTAATTGAGTTTATTGTTAATAATTACAGAGAGCAATATGCCATTCTGCAGGTGGGAACAGGCGATAGCCCACTGACAATACCATTTTATGAAAAGTGTGGTTTTGTCCGTTCGCATATCATATCAAATTTCTTTATAGATAATTATGACCACCCAATCTATGAGAGTGGAATACAGTTGGTAGATATGGTGTATTTGCAAAGACCGTTATAATTTAAATTCAAGTTTGCTGAAATATCTTTCTAACTTTCCCTATTTTACAGGCTTTTCAGCCCATTCATTAGTGAAATGATATGTATTTTCCCTTATTTTTGCCCTTATGAGATAATCGTAAGGGAAATAAGGGAAAGTTTTATTTAGTCGTTGCCTGCCACTTTATCAAGTAACTTTGC
>CABJAV010000095.1 GCA_902363675.1 Lachnospiraceae bacterium
GTTACTGTTCAGACCATTGTAAAAACTGACGAAATTTAAAAAAATATATTTGTGGATAAACTCAAGCAGGATGGGAAGTCTCGTTAACGACTTCCGAATCCTGCTTTTTCTTTTGAAATTATAAACAGTACCTGCATGTTTTCCTGCTTTTACATGGCTGGAATACGGATTTCCACTCCGGCTTCTTTCATTTTTCTGCCGGTTATCCACCGTCATTCTGCCGGTCCCGGAATTCGTCCGATTTCCCATTCGCCCCTGTTTTTGCTATACTTATCCCATACTTAAGGAGGTACAAATGAACGTAGATGATAAAAGCAAACTCAAAGCATATGAAGAACTTATAGGCAGTCTTGAGCATACAAACGGACTGCAGCACAGGGTCATTGAAACCCAGTCCTCATTGATCAAATCCCTTGAGGAACATAATGCAGAATTAGAAAAAATCATTGATGATCTGACAAACATTTAAAGAAAGGACGCGGCATGGGGATGGGAAATTCTTTTGAAACCATTACAGTACTTCAATACAGGCTCAAAGCAGCACAGGAAGAACTTGCAGCCTTTCAATCGGGAGAAAAATATATCCGAATGGAAAAACAGCACCTTACACAGGTGCGTGCCCTGGAACGCAGAATTGCAAAACTGGAAGCAGCTGTAGCAAAAGAACACAGCCATGCCATTACGATTCGGAATCAATGGTTTGAGATTTTTGAACAGCTGCAAAAAGAATGCGACCGTATGGTCGCTGAAGCATTAAAAAAGGCGGCTGTAATGGAAAAAAGGGCACTCCGTGCAGAAAAACAGCGCGACACAGCCCTTGAAAAAGTAACTTCCCAGAGACGGGAACTTTACAAAGTAAAGACAGAGCTTGATGATGAAAAACAAAAAGTACAGAAACTGACGGCACAGATTAACCGGAACTATGAAAACTCATCCATCCCGTCTTCAAAATCTATCGCCCGCAAAAAAATATCCAACAGCCGCGAAAAGACAGGAAGGAAACCCGGTGGACAGCCAGGACACAGGGGTCACTGCAGAAAGAAACTCACCCCGACAAGGGAAATCTATCTTCCTGCACCCGAAGAAGTACTCCATGACCCTGACTTTAAGAAAACATCGAAAACCATTACAAAGCAGAAAATCGACATCAGCGTAGAAGTGCATGTGACCGAGTATCATGCCGATGTGTACTATAATTCCAAAACAGGTGAACGGATCCATGCACCATTTCCACAGGGAGTCATTGATGACGTTAACTATGGAGGAAATTTACGTGCTTTCCTGTTTCTGCTGAATAATGACTGCTGTACATCAATTGATAAAAGCCGCAGGTTTTTGTCTGATCTGACAGATGGAAAAATAAACATATCAAAAGGCATGATCAATAATCTCTGCCGGTCATTTGCCAAAAAAACAGAATCCCAGCGTAAAGAGATTTTCTGCGACATGCTGCTTTCCCCTGTCATGCATACAGACTGTACCAATGCCCGTGTAAACGGGGAAAGTTCGTATGTATTTGTATGTGCGGTTCCGGATGGCGGTGTGCTCTATTTCGCCAGGGACAAAAAGGGACACGATGGAATAAAGGGCACGGTCGTTGAAGACTATCAGGGGACACTGGTCCACGATCATGATGTAACCTTTTATAAGTATGGAACCGGCCACCAGGAATGCCTTGCACATGTACTGCGTTATCTGAAAGACAGCATGGACAACGAAAAAGACCGTACCTGGAACAGGCAGATGCATTCCCTGATACAGGAAATGATCCATTACCGGAATGGTTTATCTGAATCAGAAGAGCCAGATCCGCAGACCGTCTCCGAATTTGAAGAACGTTATAAAACAATCCTGTCCATAGCTGGGGATGAATACGACTATGAGCCGCCTGGGAAATACTACCGTGATGGATACAACCTGTACAAAAGGATGAAAACGTATAAGAAAGATCATCTTCTTTTCCTCCATAACAAGAATGTACCTGCCACGAATAACGAAGCCGAACGGCTGCTGAGAAAATATAAAAGAAAACAGGCGCAGGCTGTGTCATTCCGGAGTCCGTCAAGCATCGACCATCTCTGTAAATGCATGAGCATGCTGGTTTTGATGCGCAGAAAAGAGCAGACCAATCTGTTCCGCGAGATTGGAGAAATATTTGCATAAGAAAACCGATGGTTTTGACTACGATTAGTCTATACCATCGGTTCTTTTGTTACAAGTTTACCTCTGAACAGTAAC
>CABJAV010000096.1 GCA_902363675.1 Lachnospiraceae bacterium
GTTGAAAGAGTATTTACAGGAAAAATGGTACGAAATACATAGGGAATGTGCTTGGTATGATAGTCATAAATCAAGCAAAAATGTGTATTATGGGTATTGGAGTTTTGAAGCAGGTGCTATTGCAAAAATACTAAATCTGGATGATAGTAGTTTAAAGGATGTACCATATTATCCATATGACTTAGTTCACTATAAAAAATAAAATTTATGCAAAGCCAATATGCCGTTGTAATGCACTCTTAGTATATTTAATAATGACTTCATATAAGAACATTCGAAATCATAACTGAGTATTTTTTTCTGTGATAATTTCCAAATTCTTTTCAAAACTGCTGATATTAACAACACATAATGAAGGAAGAACTGCTGGAATGTGGGCAGATGCTCCTCGATAATAGGGAGGATATAAAATGACGATACAAGATAATGCGATTATTCAACCGATACCAACTGATGAATTATTAGCAGAAAAAGAGAGAAAATGGAGATTGGTTTTGCCAACGGATTACAGAAGCTTTATTGTGAAATATAATGGTGGTATACCAAATGTATTTGTCAATCTTGATAAAGTTGTCCCATAGCATAACAAATTCTCGAATAGCAGAGAAAGTTATGCCATATAGGATTCCCTCCCAACGGCTTTGCCGGTTGGGGCTTTAGGCTTATGCTGCCAAGTGGCGGTATAAGTCCTTTAACCTGCACTATTTTCGACCTTGCTTATTTTGGCGGTATCTTAAGAAGCCATGTCTTTCACATTTTCCCAACAAGGCTTAAAAAGTCTATCATGGGTAAATTCCTCAACTTCGGTCTAAAAATCGCACACAGGCTCTCACAAGGGTAAGAGATAGTTGCATTCCCTGCTTAAACAGTAAATTTGTGCATATCTACTGTTTTTGGTCTATGGCTTAAAGCCAATTCTGCTCATTTTTAGTGGTTTATATGAAAAATCTGTTTTCAAATCGAAAAATTGACTTGCAATAGCTCTTTTTCAGAGTTAACATCACGCAACATGAAGGCAATCTTCTTTTGTCTCGTGCCTTGTGTTCTACAGGAAAATCCTTAATCCGAAACGGATAAGTAGATTGGCTGTGCCACCCGTGTCGACTCCGTTGTCCAGTAGGAGACAAATGTATGAGAAAATGAAACCACGATGATGCGTGTGGATGAAATCAAGAAAATTTATGAGAACAAAGTGATTCCGTTTGAAAACACAGATGATTCATATAAAAGCAAGATGTCGGCTTACTACAGTGAATGGAGCTCAATGGGGGACAAGTTCAGTGATGCAGGAAACGCAATCAGGGATTTTCTGGCAGGCATAGGGGATAGCCTCGTAGACACCGTTAAGGGACTTCTGACGCTTGTGGTGGATTTGGGAATTCTGTATGTGGATGTCAGGTGGAAATCCATAGTGCCGATACAGGTTCCAGAGGTGCTGGATCAGGAAGTAGAAAAGATAAAACAAAAGTACGAGCCACTGCTCAAAGATCCGGTAAATACCATTGGAGGAATCGGGCAGTCAATATGTGACACAGCAGATGAAAAGGGAGTTGCGTACTCGTCCGGATATATAGTAACGGAAGTTGTGACAGCACTACTTGCAGACAAGGGACTGGATAAGATCAAGAATGTAGCCAAGACCGGAAAGACCGCCGATAATGTGGCAGACATAGCCGAGGGAGCGGCCAAGGGAGCCGGGAATGCAGCGGAAGATGCCGGAAAGGTTGTTGAGAGTGGTTTAAACTCTAATCTATTAGACGAATTAGCTAATAGTGGGGTAAAGTATAATCCAGAGGATATTGTTGCAATAACAAAGACTGCGGATGGAAAATTAGTGTGGTTAGAAAATGGAACAGATACTGCGGGATTAAATCACATTATTACTGAGCATGCTGACGATTTTCTAAATAAAGGAATAACGCAAGAGCAAATTCCTGATTATGTAATGAATGCACTAGAGAATGGAAAAATCGTTGGATATCAGGGAAGAGGTACTGGAAGACCTATATATGAATTTACTTATAACGGAGAAATTCATAAAGTTGCTATTACAGTAGGTAATAATGGATTTATAGTTGGTGCTAATCCAAAGTAGAGAGGAATGTGTATGAAAGTAATAAAAATCAAATTTGAATATGGATGCTTCCCAGTGTGGATTTATGGTGAAGATAATGAATTGATAGAGAATGATTTGCCACCATATTTAATAGGAGATAGTGATATTGACCCTA
>CABJAV010000097.1 GCA_902363675.1 Lachnospiraceae bacterium
AGGTACATGCTATAATTCATACATACCGAAAAAGGAGGCAATCAGCATGAAAGATAAAGAACTACGCAAGCTGATAGGCAGCAGGGCAAAACAGCGTCGTCTGGAATTAAATCTGACACAGCCTTATGTTGCAGAGAAGATGGGAGTTACCGCTTCCACAATCCTGCGTTATGAGAATGGTTCGATTGACAATACCAAAAAGATGGTGCTGGAAGGTCTTTCGGAAGCACTTCATGTATCTATTGAATGGCTCAGAGGGGAAACCGATGAATACGAAACCGATATTACGGATAAGAAAGAATTACAGATTCGTGATGCAATGGGCGATATTCTCAAACAGTTACCTCTCGACCTTAGTAAAAAGGAAGATGCTTTTTCCAAAGATTTACTGCTGTTGATGTTAAAGCAATATAACCTGTTTCTGGAATCATTCCAGTTTGCCTGCAAGAATTACAAGGGCAACACGAATGAAGCTGATATTGCAAAAGTAATGGGGTTTGAATCGAATGATGAATATAACGAGATTATGTTTCTCCGGGAGATCACCCACACTGTTAATGCCTTTAACGACATGGCAGATATCGTAAGGCTTTATTCCAAGAAACCGGAAATGGCAGAACAAAGGCTTGAAAATCTTTTATCAGAAGTTTTGTATGAGGATTCCGATTCGGTATAGAACGACAACCGGAGTTATGATATACTTACACGCAAGAAGCATTTCATCAGTTCCGATTGTCTGATATCGAAAGGAGACACACGATTATGGCAAAAGGATCTGTAAGAAAAAAAGGAAAGAAATGGTACTACCGCTTCTATGTAGAAGATGCAAGCGGCAATCTGGTTCAGAAAGAATACGCTGGAACAGAAAGTAAAAGTGAAACGGAAAAACTGCTCCGTCAGGCAATGGATGATTACGAAAGCAAGAAATTTGTCGCAAAGACAGATAATCTTACTGTAGGAGAACTTCTTGATATGTGGGCGGAAGAAGAACTGAAAGTCGGAACACTCAGCAATGGTACAGTGGAAAATTATCTTGGTGCAATCCGTTGTATCAAGAAACATCCGATTGCAGAACGCAAATTAAAAACCGTTACTGCTGAACATTTACAGGCATTTCTCGATCTGCTTACATTCGGTGGGGAATTTCCAGATGGAAAAGTGAGAAAAGGATACAGTAAAGATTACATCCATTCCTTTTCAGCAGTATTACAACAGGCTTTCCGGTTTGCAGTATTTCCAAAACAGTTGATTACTTTTAATCCTATGCAGTATATTAAGCTGAAAAAACAGGCAGAGGATGTGGATTTATTCTCAGATGATGAGGTAGAAGAAGGCATACAGCCTATTTCCCATGAAGATTATGAGAGACTGATAGAATACCTCAAAGTAAAGAATCCACCTGCAATCCTGCCAATCCAGATCGCATACTATGCGGGACTTCGTATCGGTGAAGTTTGCGGATTGACATGGCAGGACATCAATCTTGAAGAACAATGCCTGACCATTAAAAGAAGTATCCGCTATGATGGCACAAAACATAAAAACATCATCGGACCGACCAAGCGAAAGAAAGTAAGGATTGTTGATTTTGGCGATACTCTGACTGAAATACTGAAAACCGCCAGAAAAAAACAGCTTAAAAGCCGGATGCAGTATGGTGAACTTTACCACCGCAATTTCTACAAGGAAGCACAGGACAAAAACAGAGTGTATTATGAATATTATCATCTGGACGGAACCGAAGAAATCCCGGTAGATTACAAGGAAATCTCCTTTGTCTGCCTGAGACCGGACGGATGTCTGGAACTGCCAAGCACACTCAGCATTGCCTGCCGATCAGTTGCAAAAAGGCTGGACGGATTTGAGAATTTCCATTTCCACCAGTTGCGACACACCTACACAAGCAACCTCCTCTCAAACGGAGCTGCCCCAAAAGATGTGCAGGAACTGTTAGGGCACTCTGATGTCAGTACCACAATGAATGTCTACGCCCACTCTACAAGAAAGGCAAAGCGGAACTCCGCCAGACTTCTTGATAAAGTGGCAGGCAACGACTAAATAAAAAATTCCCTTATTTCCCTTGCTGATTCCGCATAAGGTCAAAAATAAGGGAAAATACATATCATTTCACTATTTAAGGGGCTGGAAAGCCCGTAAAATAAGGAAAGTTCAAGAAATCTCTCCACAAATT
>CABJAV010000098.1 GCA_902363675.1 Lachnospiraceae bacterium
CTAAAGGTCCCTGATACATCCCATCTAAGACCCGATTGCAAAATTGTATCTGGAACAGGATCGGCGGATTCCATAATTTCCTTTAATAAAAGTGTTGTCCCATCTGAATCGATATATGGTCTTGATAATTGTCCTGCATTTGCTCCTTTTTTAATAACATCATTCATATGATTTTGGACAGTTTGAGACATTTTCAAGTCTTCAGCATTAGGAAGTGTATGTGTACCGCCCTCAACAACCTTCCCAACATCTTCCGCTGCACTCTCGGCTCCTTTCGCAGCTCCCTCGAGTTCTTTTCCGGCTTTTGCAGCATCTTCTGCCGCATTTTCGGCTGCTTTTCCTGCTCCCTCCGCTATGTCTGCCACATTGTCAGCTGTCTTTCCGGTCTTGGCTACATTCTTAAGTTTATCCAGTCCTTTATCGGCAAGTAGGGCTGTCACAACTTCCGTCACTATATATCCGGATGAGTACGCAACTCCCTTTTCATCGGCCGTGTCACATATTGACTGCCCGATTCCTCCAATGGTATTTACCGAATCTTTGAGCAGTGGTTCGTACTTTTGTTTTATCTTTTCTACTTCCTGATCCAATGTCTCCGGGACATGCCCCAGCGTCATCCGTGCTTTCTGGCTTCCCCTTTCGTCTCATCCAATACAAACTTGCCGCTTTCTTCTGCTACGGAATACCCGCCAAAGTATGTTGTCAGAATGGTCTCCGCATTTTTAATACTTTCCATGTCTATGCAGGAACTGTCCATCGTATATTTTACTTTTATGGATGAATCTGCATATATATCTGCCCGAAAGACTCCAACCTCCCGGACTGCCTGTAACACAGTAATACGCTGGAGCATGACATTCCTTTCGTCTTCCAATAATTCATATGCATCCTGGTTCTCATCCTTGTCTACACCCTGCATTGCCTTTAATGTCACTTCGGATATAATACCGGCACAAGCCAATACCTGGTTTAACTTATCATTATTGGTCTTCCATTCCGAGTAATCTTCGTTGCACTGTCCCGCTGCCGGGCCAAAAAGTTCCGTGTACAAAGGGGTATCTACATCTTTGGTCTTGTCGATAAACAGGCTGAGAAAACGCGTCAAATCCTCTGCGTCCAGATTCAAATACGCAACAGACAATGCATAATATTCCTCCGCTGTAATCTCCGACGCATCCTTTCCAACGATCTTTTCGATCTCATCCCAGTTTATGGTTGTATTTCCAGTACTGTCCGTTGGCATGAACCGGGTCAAATAACTGTTTTGCATACGCATACGCCAGGAATCTCGCACACTTGTATCATAATTTCCATTCCTGTATGCGTTTTTCATGTACTCCAGGCCCTCACGTGCAATACTCCGCATACTTCCTACCGTAGTAAATAATTTTGCTGTCGCATTATCGATTGCATCAAACTTTTCTTCTTTTTTCTTTCACGCCTCATATAGTAGCCCCTGCACCAATGCCAAATCCAAATTTTGCTGCTCACATTGGGAATAATGATATTTTAAATAAAGGGTATCCTCATTCCGGGCGAGTTGTCTGTATTCTTCTGCTGCATTCTCATAGTTTTCTTTTTGGCGCAATGCCTCTCTTTGCTGCTCCAATATTTTTGCACCGTCAAGTTCCTCATCCCCTACCGAACCGGATAATGTATTAAAATCTGAAATATCAGAGCAGTTGGCCGCCCGCATCGTGCGCAAGATCATCAAATAATCTTCCATTTGCATTCGCAGATTGTCAAATGCCTGTCCCTGCAGTTCTGAATTATTCAGGAAATCCCTGACTGCTGTCTCTACTGCTAATATCCCATCGTTATTACGCTTTAATTGTCTGCCTGCTCCGGCACAACTCTCCCTGATTGCTGCCGGGTCCAAATATGAATTCTCGTTCATTTCACCTCCTGTATAACTTCTGTCTTGTGTATCACGTTTATTCGTTCATACACGCATTACCAAGTGATTGTTCGACTGCCTAGCTACGCTGAGGATTTTTGGCATGTGCTATCAGGAAAATTATAGTGGATACATAATTTAAAAAATATATATTTCCAATTTTTACATCATGTTATTTACCTCATCTTCAAAATCGCATGCTATAATAACATTCTTACAGCATCTCCTCAAATAACTAAGCAGATTA
>CABJAV010000099.1 GCA_902363675.1 Lachnospiraceae bacterium
TCCACGCTTTTAGATCGTAGAACCCAATGGCGGACCATTAGCCTGTAGGTAAGCAATCCACGTATAACAGAGTGGCCAACTGCCGGGGACTGTTAAACTAGGGCTCTTTTCCAATGCTGTCAGGAAAACAAATGTGACTGGGGTTAAGAAAAATTTCTTGAAATTAACTCTTGACAAAAGTCACTTCATAACAGAAAAGAAAGAGGATTACTATGGTAACGATTTATGCGTGGTTAGAGATAAGAGCTACATATTTGGATGAAGATTTACATCCAGAAATAGATGAAAAAAAAGTATTTGATGACATTGATAATTTAATCAAGAAGTTAAAATACAATGAATTAAAAGTAATAGAAAAAAATTATTCGCGTTTTGTTCAGTTTAGTGTGATGGAAAACCATAAGACAGAAAGAACAGAAGAGATGATTAGTATGTATGAGAACATTACTAAGATTGCCACGGGTAGTTATGGCTTGCTGTATTATTTGGATGATGAAGATGAAGTATATAGTGATGAATTTAGGGTTCTAGTATCTAAGAAAGGTAAGTGTGAATGGAAAAGAGATGAAAATTTTAGTCCATGTAGCATTATGATAGAGGAGTTTGATTAATCTTTACACATGCAAACTAAGCCTCCCCACAGGCAGGCTTAAATCCTAGTCTCACTACCAGACATTTAACAGAACTTCTTAGGTTCATAAGGTTTACTATCCCGTAACACGGCATAAATTACGGTGGTAAGCTTTCTTGCCACGGCTCCTGTGGCAGTTAAGTGATGTTTACCTTGGTCACGTTTCTTTTTGTAATATGCATTCAACGGACTGTTATGGAAAGAACAGGTAGTTGCAGCGAGAAAAATGGCATGCCGTAAGTAAGGTGACCCCCGTTTGGACATGTGATTATGAGTGCTGCTAAATTCACCGGATTGTCGTACAGTTGGATCAATACCTGCAAAGGCAACTAAGGCAGATGAACTCTTAAATCTGTTTATATCACCGATTTCAGCAAGAATGGTTGCAGCAGCAATCATGCCTATTCCGGGAATGGTATGAAGATAACAATCAAACTTCTCGTAGTACTCAAGAATCTGGCAGTCAAGAGCTTCAATCTGCTTATCAAGAAAATTCATTCTGTCAATGAGCTGTTTTAACTGGAAAGAGAAAGCATCCTGTGCTATCTTAATACCAAAGGTATCAGCTGCAGCTTCTTTGATGGAAATGGCTTTAGTTCTGGTAAGTCGGTTGTGGCTCTTATCTTTTATGATTTCAAAGAGCTCATCTATTGGTGCATTCTCAATATNCTCAGGGGTGAGATACTTTTCCAGAATGCCCATGGATGTGCTCATCCAAAGAGAAGAAAATTGTTTTTCGTACTCTGGGAAGATTTGTTCCATAATTGTGCCGATTCGGAGCTTAATTTCAGTTCTGGAAGAAATGACAGAATCACGATAACGACATAACTGACGCATGGCAAGGATGTTTTCATCAGCCATGGAAGTAGTCCCAAACTGACCGAAACGTATCACTTCTGCAATCAAAAAAGAGTCAATTGAGTCGTTTTTGGTTTGTCGTATATACATTTTTCTCAAAGAATCAGACTGGATAGGATTGATTACATAGATAGTATATCCTTTTGCTTTTAGAAATGAATAAATGGGATACCAGTAATGACCTGTAGCTTCCATGCCAAATACACAAGGGGAATTACCGATGTTTTTAAAGATAAAGCTCATAAGAGAATCTGCATCTTTGTGTGTAGTTGCAAAGCGAAGAGAAGGGCCGATTTGTTTGCCTTCAGGTGAAACAATGGATGCTTCATGATGATTTTTGCCAATATCAATGCCTACGATGTACATAATTGAAATTCTTTCTAATGTGAATTGTAAGTAGATAGAATCCTCACTTCAATGCGGGTTACAATCTGGTTAGATATACGAAGTACAGCACATATGCTGCCAACATCCAGCTAATACGCAAAATCCTGCAAAGCAGAGGGAGCAGTCTCAATGAACGAAGTCACAAGTGCTTCAAGAGTGGTGACGCACACCTCTATCTATTACAGGATAATTGTGAAATAGGAATAAAAGAAA
>CABJAV010000100.1 GCA_902363675.1 Lachnospiraceae bacterium
ACGATAACGCCAAGAAATTATGAATTTGATTTCCGGTTTGCCGGGAAGATAAAAAGCCATTATGCTTTGATCGGAATGGCATTTGTTGCAGAAGGTTATCCGCTTTATTATGATGCTGTTAATGAAAAAGGCCTTGGAATGGCAGGTCTTAATTTTGTCGGCAATGCGGCATATGAAGAGGCTTTGCCGGAAGATGAAACAGAAGTCAGCCAGGTGGCACAGTTCGAGTTCATCCCATGGATCCTTACACAGTGTGCTACTGTAGCAGAGGCGAGAGAGAAGCTGGCAGCAATGAGACTGACAGGTACAGCATTCAGTGAACAGCTGCCGACAGCACAGCTTCACTGGATCATTGCAGACAAAGACGCCTGTATCGTTGTTGAGTCTATGAAGGATGGGCTGCATGTATATGATAATCCGGTAGGAGTGCTTACCAATAATCCACCATTCCCGAGTCAGATGTTTGCACTGAATAATTATGCCGGAGTATCCAGAAAACAGCCGGAGAGTACTTTTGCAGGAGTATTACAGCTTGATGCATATAGCAGAGGAATGGGTGGAATGGGAATACCTGGAGATCTTTCCAGCCAGTCAAGATTTGTGAAAGTTGCCTTTACAAAATTAAATTCGATCTCCGGTGAAGAAGAGGATGAGAGTGTAAGCCAGTTCTTCCATATCTTAGGATCCGTAGATCAGCAGCGTGGATGCTGTGAGGTGACAGAAGGCAAATATGAGATCACGATATACACGTCCTGTTGTAATACAGCAAAAGGTATTTATTATTATACGACTTATGATAATCATCAGATCACAGCGGTTGACATGCATGCGGAAAATCTGGATTCAGATCAGCTGATCTGTTATCCGCTTCTGTCCAAGGGCGAAGTCAGATGGCAGAATAAATAATACGAAAATGCACGGAAAAAGCATATCGCAGAACAACAGGAGGAAAGACCATGAAAGAAGTTAAAACACCGAAAAAACCACTGGCATATTATTATGGGATTGTGTTAATAGTGCTGATCGTATTTAATCTGGTTGTCACACCAATCCTTATGGAGCATCAGGTAAAGGAAACGGATTATGGAACTTTTATGAGCATGATCGAGAAGAAGAATATCGGTGAAGTAGAAGTTAAGGACAATCAGATCATCTTTACAGATAAAGATCAAAAAAATATTTATAAAACAGGTCTGATGAACGATCCGAACCTGACGGACAGGCTATATGGATGTGGAGCAGTATTCGCAAAAGATATCGATAAGCAGATGTCACCGATCATCAGCTTCCTGCTGACAGGGGTTTTGCCATTGATCCTTTTTATCGCACTGGGAAATTATATGGCGAAGAAACTGATGGAGCATGCCGGAGGAAAAAATTCGATGGCTTTTGGAATGGGAAAAAGCAATGCGAAGATTTATGTGCAATCCAGTGAGGGAATCCGTTTTTCAGACGTTGCAGGAGAAGATGAGGCGAAAGAAAACCTTTCAGAGATCGTTGATTATCTTCACAATCCGAAGAAGTATACCGATGTAGGTGCGTCTATGCCAAAAGGTGTCCTTCTTGTAGGACCTCCGGGAACCGGCAAAACAATGCTTGCAAAAGCAGTGGCGGGTGAATCAAATGTACCATTTTTCTCAATGTCCGGATCAGAATTCGTTGAGATGTTTGTCGGTATGGGAGCTTCCAAAGTTCGAGATCTTTTCGGACAGGCAAAGGAAAAGGCACCATGTATCGTGTTTATTGATGAAATTGATGCCATTGGTAAAAAGCGTGACGGACAAATGGGCGGAAATGATGAGAGGGAGCAGACCTTAAACCAGCTTCTTACAGAGATGGACGGATTTGAAGGAAATAATGGTGTCATCATTCTTGCTGCAACGAACCGTCCGGAGTCGTTAGATCCGGCACTTACACGTCCGGGACGTTTTGACAGACGTGTGCCGGTTGAACTGCCGGATCTTGCAGGCCGTGAAGCAATTTTAAAGGTTCATGC
>CABJAV010000101.1 GCA_902363675.1 Lachnospiraceae bacterium
ATCCTCACCGATGATTGGTTCCATTGCGCATAATGTGTAATTTGTGGTATGGACATCCATGCCGATTTTTAGTATTCTTTTCATATGAGTGATCTCCTTTTGTATGCGGTAATCCCTGTTACCTTTGTTCTTGTCAAACTCTAGTATACAGGTAAATCCACGTTGCTACAAATGTGAGGTCACTTCATATTATCTAAATTCCGAGATTCTATCAAATATAGACTTCATTTCTTTATCCAGTTTAATATCATCCGGCTTGTCTATGTAATATTTATCTATATATTTTCCGACTGATTCATATAATTTCTGGTCTCTCATTTCTGACTCCTTTATCTATATCATATTTTCTGTATCTTGCTTCCTTATCCCGTCTAATATTATATCATTGCGGCTTCTTTTTTCACTATTTGCCTGCCATACTTACCAATCCTCGTCAAATTCATCCATTGCGTCATCCACACCATCGGCATAATCACTATCCCTGTCATACCGATCATAATCATAATCGCTATCCATGTATATATCATCATAGCCATCATCATATCAATCGAAGCATCCAGATGCAGTTCCATTGATACAAGCATCTTTTTCACTGCTTTCATAGGTGTGCAAGCACCGCCTTTGTAATGGGATGTTTCTGCTCTTTCTGAGAATAATCCACCTCCGGCTTGTCAGCAAAAGTACGGAATGAATTGGCTGCTGTCTGTCTCGCTTCACGAAATCCTTTTGCAAGAAGCCCTGTCTTTGCTATATCCTTATCCGTGGTCTTGATTGTGCCTCTTACATTTTCCCGGATATCAAGAAGCCTTTTGATAACATATATCTTTCATAATATCCACTGTCTAACTGTCTCTCCATCATAAGGTTTCTCAATGTAATCATCTGCACCAAGATTGAGACCTTTTAATTTGTCATTCTTTTCTACCTTGACACTTGCAATTAAAATATGGGTATTGAAGTCTCCCTAATCTTAGAGCCAACCGCAAATCCATCCATTCCGGGAAACATAATATCCAACACAATCACTCTGCTTTCTCTTAATTTCAAGATGTGAACGTATCTTAATTGAAATATCACGACAGTAAGCATCATCAACATACTCCTGCACAACCTCAATATCATTTTTGTTTTTGAGAAAATCTCTAATCAGTGATTTCTGATTTGCGATACTGTTACTCTCAGTTTTTTCATGTGAAGCAACAGCGCCATCTTCCTCCTATTGTTGTTTAAATTAGAAGATAACTTTTCAATAAGGTGATATGCACTAATTTTCAAACATTCAAAAGTGAAATAATGGAGGTGTTATCACAAAAACCCGCAAACCTGGTAAATACCTGGTCTGCGGGCTTTTTTAGTGTCAAAACAGAATCATAAATGTAAGATAGATGTCAAGGGATTTTATGTAACTATTTGTGTTTTATCTTAATTGCAAGGTTCAAATATCCATCTTTGATTTGTTCCCTTTGTATATGACCATTGACAAACATTCGTTCCATCAGTTATCCCATAATTATATACATCAATCCCTTTATTATCAGATGATACCTTTGTAACTATACCATACTGTGAATTTCCAAGATTGGTGATTTTAAATTTCTGTGCATCTGCACCATTGTTTTGATAGGTCTGGATATTGGTTCCATCATTATTGGCTCCATTCTGTACATCAAGCATATAGCCTTGTCCGTTCTTAAGTGTCACATAGCCATCATTTGTATTTGTAACATACCATTTCTGTCCTTTTACGCCTGTTCCAGTTCCTATCTCAACATTCTGCCCATTGGCTCCTTTATTGTCTTTTACCTGAAGATATTTCTGGGCATTTACATTCTTTATATAATACCACCCATTGGCAATTGTACCATTATTATTATCAGATCTTATTGGCTCAAATACCCAAAGCTGATTAATTCCTCCATAATAACTATACTGTTGTACATTCGTACCTTCATACGTTCCT
>CABJAV010000102.1 GCA_902363675.1 Lachnospiraceae bacterium
AATAGGGTAGAGGGAGAATAATTATCTCGCCCCTCCCATTGAACCGTACGTACGGATCTCGTATACGGCTCTACAACTTATATTCCAACTTTTGCTAAGTAATAGGATAAGGGATTGAGCAGACCAGCTCCATCTTTTATCCTATTTTCAAGTAAATCTTTACTGATAATGAAATTCACCACGTTCATTCCACTTCTTCTATACCACCCAAGTCTTGAATTCGCAACTTTATGAATATCTTCCTGACTGTATCCGTTTCGGTTCTTCCAGTTTAGATAACTTAGGTTTCTGTAGATGGTTTTCGGCTTCTTCCATTGCTTCATGACTATCATTCTTATTTTGTGTCTTAGCCACTGTCCAAGCTCTTCCACAAATTGCTTCATCAACCCGATTCTAAAGTAATTAATCCATCCTCGCACAATCTCATTTACTCGCTTGATTGTAACCACAAGAGGTCTTGCTATTGCTTTCCCTCTCTTCAGATATTCACACAGCTTCTTTTTAAGCTTCTTTTTCTTTTCATTGGTAGGTTTTACTTTCCACTCTCCACCGTTTTTCAGAAATGTGAATCCTAGGTATTTGCTTCGCATCGGTCTGACTACTTTCGTTTTTGTTGCATTTACTTTTAGAAATAGTTTCCGTTCCAGCCAATCACTTATGGAGTTCATCACCCGGTTAGCCGCCATTTCACTTTTAGTGAAAATTAATACATCATCTGCATACCTTGTAAAGCGGAGTCCTCTATGTTCCAGTTCTTTGTCCAGCTTGTCCAAGTAGACATTTGAACATACGACTGAAAGAGGACCTCCTTGCGGCACGCCGGTAATAGTTGCTTTTTCCAAGCCGTTTTCCATTACACCTGCTTTCAGATATTTCCGAATCAGATTTAATGTGGTACTGTCATTTACTTGTTCTCTTAGTATCTGAATTAATTTGTCGTGATTTACCTTGTCAAAAAACTGTTCTATATCTATATCCACTACCCATTCATACCCATCATTCAAGTATTCCAATGCCTGTCGAATGGCATCATGACAACTTCTTCCGGCTCTGAATCCATAACTATAGTCACTGAATATCTCTTCATAAATATCAGATATAGGCTGTGCTATTGCCTGCTGGATAGTTCTGTCAAGTGCTGTGGGTATTCCCAATGGTCTTTTCTTACCATTGTCTTTCGGAATGTATACTCTTCGGACTGGTTTCGGTATATATGTTCTGTTTCTAAGAGATGTAACGATTTTCTCTCTGTTCTTCCTTATATAATCTCCCAGTTCTTCTACAGTAACTCCATCAACACCACTCGCACCTTTATTGGCAACTACCTTTTTATAGGCTCTGTTCAGATTTTCTTTTGACAAGATCACTTCAATCAATTCCATTGTTGTTACTCCTCTGACTTATCCTAAAATTCATACATAACACCCCTCTAAGTATAAACAGTATTCCTCGGTTACGTTCCTACTTTTCCTGTCCACTCGATTTCTGGCTCATGTATTATTTTAAACATAACGATTCGTACTATAAATCGTTTCAGTCCTTCGGCTTTCGCCTACTATGACATCATCTGACTCCCTCTCTAAACCTTTTTTCGACCATACCTTTCAGTATGTGAGTAGGGTCTCCCGAGGTAAGACGCTAATCTTTCGTTCCACAACCTCTTGATTTACAACTTCGGTTTACGTTTACCTTTTGGGCTTTGGTTTGTCTAGCAACCTTACCCACCTAATCGCCTTATCAAGTTTCTGTACGTAGGCTCAAGAACTTTGTTACACCACTTCCTTCATCCATACCATTACTGGTACCGACTTGTGGTTCACTACACTTGGCGGTAAATACCCGTGACTGGACTTTCACCAGTAAGATTAGTGCCATGCTCGGCACACTAG
>CABJAV010000103.1 GCA_902363675.1 Lachnospiraceae bacterium
ATATTATGAT
Organism: Lachnospiraceae bacterium; assembly: GCA_902363675.1. Classification (GTDB taxonomy): domain Bacteria; phylum Bacillota; class Clostridia; order Lachnospirales; family Lachnospiraceae; genus Roseburia. Next base: position 11 of record CABJAV010000103.1, read on the forward strand.
TTGAGGGTCAAAAGGTATTCCAGCAAGGATACCTTATAACCATAAATTTGTACCTTGAAAACTTCACATAAATGAGGATTTTGTCAGCCATAAGTGGTATTATATAAGCAGAAGAAAGCGAGGAAACCACTTATGTCTTTTAAATCAAATGACAGTCAGCAGATTACATTAAATGATGCTTTATTCGGCCTTACAGACCGTGAAAAACGCATGCTTGAAAAATCATGGGCTAAACCATTCGCAGAGAAAATATTTCCTAAGATTGATGAAAGTCTTTTTGCCTGTCTGTACAGTGATAAAGCATCACGTCCAAACACACCTGTTAATGTATGTGCTGGAGCTCTTATTATCAAGGAACTTTTAAATCTGACTGATGACGAAATGGTCGAGTCGCTTGCTTTTGATGTCCGGTTTCAGTATGCACTCCATACAACAAGTTTTGAAGAACAGCCTCTTTCCGATAAAACGCTGAGCCGCTTTCGTAAACGCTGTTACACTTACGAACTTGCCACAGGTATTGATCTTATCTATGAAACCATTACCGGGCTTTCAGGTGAAATGGCAAAAATCATGAAAATAAATGGACAGATCCAGCGTATGGATTCCCTCATGGTCGCTTCCAATATCAAGCGTTTGAGCCGGATGGAACTGTTATATACCTGTGTCTCAGATCTTGTTGTATATCTTCACAAAAATAATGAAGATGACAAGCTGGAAGGACTGGAACATTACTATAATCCGGACGATTATAATAAAGTCATTTACCGGCAGCGTAAGGAGGACTATGACCAGAGACTCCAGACCATTCTGTCAGATGCTGACAGTCTTATCAAGAAATGTAACGGCGGCTATGACGATGTTCCGGAATACCAGCTTCTTGTCCGTGCATTTTCAGAACAGGTGGTCAGAGAAGATGATGCCCTGCGCCTGAAAACAAAAGAAGATGGCAGCATGAATTCTTCCATGCTGCAAAACCCTTCTGATCCGGAAGCCACTTACCGTGAAAAAGCGGGAAAACAGCATCGAGGCTATGTTGCAAACGTAACAGAGTCTGTAGGTGAAGGCAAGTCCATCATAACTGATTATCAGTTTGATGCAAATACACACAGTGACAGTGATTTTCTCAAGGAACACCTGGAATCTGTTGAACGTATACCCGGGCGTAATACCCTGGTTACAGATGGTGCTTACAGCAGTGAAGCCAACCGTCAGCTTGCTGATGATAAGAACATTGATCTTGTTACAACAGATCTTCTTGGAAGAGATGCCAGAGATATCTGTGCAGAGTTTCAGTTTTCAGAAGACGGAACCCGGATTCTGCTGTGTCCTGCCGGGAATCAGCCTAAGAGTTCTTCCATTGTAAAAAGTACCGGAAAAGTAAGGGCTTCTTTTCCTAAAAATAAATGCGAAAACTGTCCATACAAGGACCAGTGCAGACCAAAGACTTCTAATAAAACAAGTGCCGTTTATATTTCAAAGGGATCGCACGAAAGGGCAAAGGCTCAGCGCTTTACCGGGACATGGCAGTTTAAATTTCTGTCAAAGGTAAGGAATGGTGTTGAAACAATACCATCCACACTTCGTCGGAAATATAATATCGACACTATGCCGGTCAGAGGCAGGATCCGAATGAAACACCTCTTTGGATTTAAAATCGGGGCATTAAATTTCCGTAAGCTGCTCAAATATTTAGGCAGCCTGGAAAAGTGCGCCTTAAATCCGGAAATTGCCTAGAGTATTGGCTGGAAACAGGCACTTGATACACGGAATAGCACGTATAAAATCCCATTTTTTAATTTAAAATCGTTTATGTGAAATTTTCAAGGTACAAACCGTTTTTTACGAGGTGGTTTTGACCCTCAAATCATATTATA
>CABJAV010000104.1 GCA_902363675.1 Lachnospiraceae bacterium
CGCCCCTCGTTGGCTTCCATGAACTTTTCCAGAATGTCAGTTTTAATAAGGACTTTTCTTCCGACTTTTAATACCGGAAGCTTCTTCCATTCAACCAGCTTTCTCAAAGTATTTCTGCCAATTCCTGTATAGTCGGCTGCTTCCTCGATGGATAATGCAATCTTTCTTTCCGTCATCTTGTCACCTCCTATTAAATTGCATTATGCAATTTTTGTTGTGCTGTTAGTATAGCGGTTTTATATTGCGTTGTCAAGCGTTATGAAATTTTAAAATTAATCATTAGATTGCATATTGCAATTACGTGAGGTACATGCTATAATTCATACATACCGAAAAAGGAGGCAATCAGCATGAAAGATAAAGAATTACGCAAGCTGATAGGCAGCAGGGCAAAACAGCGTCGTCTGGAATTAAATCTGACACAGCCTTATGTTGCAGAGAAGATGGGAGTTACAGCTTCCACAATCCTGCGTTATGAGAATGGTTCGATTGACAATACCAAAAAGATGGTGCTGGAAGGTCTTTCGGAAGCACTTCATGTATCTATTGAATGGCTCAGAGGGGAAACCGATGAATACGAAACCGATATTACGGATAAGAAAGAATTACAGATTCGTGATGCAATGGGCGATATTCTCAAACAGTTACCTCTCGACCTTAGTAAAAAGGAAGATGCTTTTTCCAAAGATTTACTGCTGTTGATGTTAAAGCAATATAACCTGTTTCTGGAATCATTCCAGTTTGCCTGCAAGAATTACAAGGGCAACACGAATGAAGCTGATATTGCAAAAGTAATGGGGTTTGAATCGAATGATGAATATAACGAGATTATGTTTCTCCGGGAGATCACCCATACCGTTAATGCCTTTAATGATATGGCAGATATTGTAAGGCTCTATTCCAAGAAACCGGAAATGGCAGAACAAAGGCTTGAAAATCTTTTATCAGAAGTTTTGTATGAGGATTCCGATTCGGTATAGAACGACAACCGGAGTTATGATACAATGAGCACGAGCGAGTCAGGCTGTTTACAGATTTGACGAGCGGCGAATTGGCTTATGGACTTGTCCATAAGATGCCTACACGCAAGAAGCATTTCATCAGTTCCGATTGTCTGATATCGAAAGGAGACACACGATTATGGCAAAAGGATCTGTAAGAAAAAAAGGAAAGAAATGGTACTACCGCTTCTATGTAGAAGATGCAAGCGGCAATCTGGTTCAGAAAGAATACGCTGGAACAGAAAGCAAAAGTGAAACGGAAAAACTGCTCCGTCAGGCAATGGACGATTACGAAAGCAAGAAATTCATTGCAAAGTCGGAAAATATTACAGTTGGAGAATTACTTGATATATGGGCAGAGGAAGAATTAAAGACCGGTACTCTCAGTAATGGGACAGTCCAGAATTACCTTGGTGCCATTACCAACATCAAGAAGCATCCAATTTCAGAGAGAAAGTTGAAAAATGTAACATCTGAGCATTTACAAGCCTTCTTCGATCTGCTTTCCTTTGGTGGCACTTATCCAGATGGTTCAGAAAGAAAAGGTTACAGCAAAGATTACATTCGTTCTTTCTCGGCAGTATTACAGCAGTCATTCCGGTTTGCAGTATCCCCAAAGCAATATATCACTTTCAATCCGATGCAGTATATTAAGCTGAAATACCAGACGGATGAGGTTGACCTGTTTTCTGATGATGACATGGATGGCGATATACAGCCAATTCCACGAGAGGATTATGAAAGACTGATTGAATTTCTACAGGATTACAATCCACCGGCAATACTTCCAATCCAGATAGCTTATTATGCAGGACTTCGTATCGGTGAAGCCTGTGGTCTGGCATGGCAGG
>CABJAV010000105.1 GCA_902363675.1 Lachnospiraceae bacterium
TATCAAGTTTCTGTACGTAGGCTCAAGAACTTTGTTACACCACTTCCTTCATCCATACCATTACTGGTACCGACTTGTGGTTCACTACACTTGGCGGTAAATACCCGTGACTGGACTTTCACCAGTAAGATTAGTGCCATGCTCGGCACACTAGAAAAAGGACCACCTCGGTTTGAGATGATCCTTTTAATTTCAAAGATGTCCTATTTAATTGTCATTGCAAGGTCGATTGTGCTTTGGCCAATCCCTCTTGCGGCGAGCTGCTCAGGAGTTTCGCCTTGCCTCAGACGAACAACAGTATCTGCAAGAATGTTTTCACCTTCCTTACGACCTTCCCTGCGACTTTCTGCTGCCGCTTCCTCGGCATAGATTTTTGCATAATTCTCAACCGTTTTACACACTTCTGAACGACCTCCTTCCGTCTCCTTGAAATATTTGACTGCTTTACTTATTTCTGGAAACTTTGCATCATCAAATGCTTTGTTTCTTAAAAATAGTTGCAATAATTCTGACTTGTCAGAATCTTCCTTTATTTCGGTGTTCGCAAAGAAGATATCCTCTTTGTCATATACCGGAATAAAACCACCTTTCGTTTTCATACATCGCTTTACATGCGTAACAGCCTGCCCATTATTCAATGCATCATATTCTGTAATATACAAAATAGTTACTTGTGGAACATCTGCAAAATCTGTTCCTTTGGGAGTATATGCCGATGTAAGTGCTGCCGCATGAAATCTCGTCCTCACGACATCATCATTGCCTGAGCCTTTTTGCATCTCAACATTTATATACTCTCCATTTTCCAAGACACATAATGCATCTAACGTAACTTCTCGATGTAAACTTTTAACTACAGATTGAGCAGTTACTTTTACAACATTCAGACTTGGCATATCCAACAATGTACGAAGAATTTCTTGGCAAACGCCTTCTTTCTCTGCCATTAATCGAAACAGTGCATCATCTATAATCCGAAGATTATCGGCCGTTTCTCTTACTGACTTTGCATACTGTTCTAAACCCATTACCTTTCGTTCCTCTCTTTCCCTACTTAAAAGCAGATATTATTTATCTATGTAAACAGGGAAAGCGATTACTGCATCCCCTGATAAATCTCTAGGGGATGTCCCTAACCTGCAACACTGGTAGTGTTACGCTATAATAACTATTATTTTCTTACATTATAGCATATGCCGTGATTTTTACAATATACATTCATCGGCAAACAGACTCCAGAGATCGTATATATACTACGAACTCAACTTTTTTGCAACTCTAATTATTACAATTACATATTACCATAGAACGTTTGTTTCGGCAATCTTTTCATTTTACATATTGGAACATTCTCCATTCGATTCGTATTTTTATTCCTTAACAAATATGAAATAAAATTATATTCACGTATAATCCAATGTCTTTTCAGAGTAAATGCAATAAAATCAATAATTTTGCATTTACTCTGAAAGTGGATATCTTCACGAATATGAAATATCTGTTTTTGACTTGTAAAATAAGTCTTTTCCTTGTTTTTTCATTACGAAATAGGCATAAAGTAAAGTATAAAAACTTTATTTTATGCCTATCAGACTTAACGCAAACCTATTTTGCATTTAATTTGGAAATTAACCAAAATCTCCAAAGCTCCAACTCCGGAGATTTTTCGTGTGTCCACATGGAGCATCACATCATTTTTTGCCTATCGATATTCTGACTACTCCCACAGGCAAGCCTGTGGGGTTCTTACTGCCAAGTTTAGCCTGTAATCGTGCACCATACGAATATTTTCATAGGCTTTGGAATACAGGTATAAGTCTGTTTGAGTAAGAAC
>CABJAV010000106.1 GCA_902363675.1 Lachnospiraceae bacterium
GGGAGGGCAAATTCAAATGACCTGCCAAGTTGGGCATCTGCACTTTTTTCAATCTTCAATACCTCATTCCATAACCGTTGTTTCTGAAATGTGATTTTAAATTTTTCTAAAGCAGCTTCTTTATCTTCTGACCTTTTGTATCGGACAGATTTTTGAAAGCGTTTTATATTTTCTTCTGGTACTATCTGCCATTCAGGAGGTGCGTTTTCGCACATCATCAGACTGGTGTAGACCACTTCTTTTTTAGAAGTGTAATAACTGATTCGCCCGGTTTCCTCGTTTTTCATCACATCCCCATTGAGATATGCGGAAGCGGAGATAACAGATTTCCCTTTACTTCGTCCGACTATTTTGATTGTGTAATGAAAAATCGCCATGTCTGGATTCCCCCTTTCTGCACATCCGGCATAGATTTCCGGCAACATTGCTTTCAGTTTTAGAAAAAGCAGTATTGCCGGAACGCCCTCTGCGTAAGAGTGCCCTGCGCATAGCAGCCTGCATGGAATGCGCCCCTCTGGCGAAGAGTGCCTCCTGCGGCATGAGCAGGTCTGGCTGAAAGCCCCGCCGACGGAACGAGCCCGGCAAGCGTGAGCGAAGACCGGTTGCCACTTGTGGCAAACTTATTGGGACGACCTCTGGTTGTCCATAAGTGCGCCCTTCATGAAAAAGCAATGAAGGGAATGAAAAACTCATCCCCCCCCCGCCATTACACTTCCTCCATATCGGTATGTGTTTCTTTCTGCATTGCCTTTGAAAAAAATTTCCCATTGGCTTCCTGCTTTTTCAGAAAACCAATCAGCTTTGGGATGTCCTCTTCCTCGATAGGCGCACCGAGAACGGATTCCACCGCACCGCCAACCTGACAGAGCCTATGGGTTCGTTTTTTACTTTCTTCGGCTTTCTTTCGTTTCAGAAGTTCTTTCTTCTGTGCTGCATATCGTTTTGCTTTTTCAAGGCTTTCCTGTTCCTTCTTTTCCATTTCAAGCATTCGTTCTTCATAACTTTTTGTTGATTTTGCCATGATTACATTCCCCTTTCTTTTACAAACATAAGTTCTCGGTTGCGTATCAGAAGAAGCACATGGTATAATCTTCTTGCGTGTAGGTATATCATGGCTTCGGTCTGATAGAACCTTTGGCGGTTTCTTTGGAAGCCGCCTTTTTAATTTGCCGCAGTTCTTGTTACGGCTTTTACATTTCCTCTATCCCTCAAATCACGACCTTCATTCGCTTCCATAAACATTTCCAGAATATCGGTTTTAATCAGGACTTTGCGACCAACCTTTAATACTGGAAGTTTCTTCCATTCTACAAGCTGTCTTAAGGTGTTTCTGCCGATTCCCGTATAGTCAGCAGCTTCTTCGATGGATAATGCAATTTTTCTTTGCGTCATATAATCACCTCCTTATAAATTGCATTATGCAATTCTTGTGATGTAAGTATATCCTTTTCATATCTTTTTGTCAAGCGTTACGAAATATTAAAAATAATTTTTAAGTTGCATATTGCAATTACAGAAAAACAATGCTATAATTCATACATACCGAAAAAGGAGGCAGTCAGCATGAAAGATAAAGAACTACGCAAGCTGATAGGCAGCAGAGTAAAACAGCGCCGTCTGGAATTGAATCTGACACAGCCTTATGTCGCAGAAAAGATGGGTGTTACCGCTTCTACAATCCTGCGTTATGAGAATGGTTCGATTGACAATACGAAAAAAATGGTGCTGGAAGGTCTTTCGGAAGCACTCCATGTATC
>CABJAV010000107.1 GCA_902363675.1 Lachnospiraceae bacterium
GAAATTCAGTGCTCTACCTCCATAAGACTAAAACGAGGCTAGCCCTAAAGCTATTTCGAGGAGAACCAGCTATCTCCGGGTTCGATTGGAATTTCTCCCCTATCCACACCTCATGCCCACCCTTTTCAACGGATGTGGCTTCGGACCTCCAATGCCTTTTACGGCATCTTCATCCTGGACATGGATAGATCACCCGGTTTCGGGTCTACTCGTACTGACTTAACGCCCTGTTAAAACTTGCTTTCGCTTCGGCTCCGGACCTGAAGTCCTTAACCTTGCCAGTACGCGTAACTCGCCGGACCGTTCTACAAAAAGTACGCGGTTGATCATATAAAGATCTTCCACAGCTTGTAAACACAGGGTTTCAGGTTCTCTTTCACTCCCCTCCCGGGGTCCTTTTCACCTTTCCTTCACAGTACTATGCGCTATCGGTCACTAAGTAGTATTTAGGCTTACGGGGTGGTCCCCGCTTGTTCCATCAAGGTTTCTCGTGTCTCGATGTACTCTGGATACCGCCATGTCAACTCTCCTTTCGCTTACGGGGCTTTCACCCTCTCCGGCAGGCTTTCCCAAAACCTTTCTGCTAGAATCGTTGAATCAATTATGCGGTCCGAACCCCGGAATGCACGCATCCCGGTTTGGCCTCTTCCCATTTCGCTCGCCGCTACTTTGGAAATCGATGTTTCTTTCTCTTCCTCCGGCTACTTAGATGTTTCAGTTCACCGGGTTCCCTTCCGTACGTTATGGATTGGCGTACGGATGACTGGAGTCCTTCCAGCCGGGTTTCCCCATTCAGACATCTGCGGATCAAAGATTATTTGCATCTCCCCGCAGCTTTTCGCAGCTTATCACGTCTTTCTTCGGCTCTTAGTGCCAAGGCATCCACCCTGCGCTCTTTTTTGCTTAATCACTGCAATTATTTGCTCGCGTACACATCCCGTTTTCAGAATGTTTTTCACAAGTTTTCATTGCTCCTCGTTATCATAGCGTTGATAACTTTTCTTTTAATTCATTAAAGAACTTTTCGGTTATTACGATGTCTTGATTAGATATTTAAATCATCTTATCATCATTCTGTATGAAGTTTTCAAGGTACAACTTGCAATTGAATTTCGCAGAAATTAAATTGCCACGCGCACCATCGCGAAGCGATTCTCATGTGCGTTTCCCGTTGTCAGCCATTATTTTAACTGTTAACGGTAATGGAGACGGAGAGATTCGAACTCTTGACCCCCTGCTTGCAAGGCAGGTGCTCTCCCAACTGAGCTACGCCCCCATTCGGGTAATTTATTTAATTATCCAAGCCTTTCGGCTAAGTGGGCTTGAGAAGACTCGAACTTCCGACCTCACGCTTATCAGGCGTGCGCTCTAACCGGCTGAGCTACAAGCCCATAAATCTAGCATCCACCTACTTTTCCATACCGTCACCAGTATAGTATCATCGGCCGCTTAAGTCTTAACCATCGTGTTCGGGATGTGGACGGGTGTTTCCCCTAAGCGCATCGACACTAGAAATATGAAATTATCAATTTTGCAATTGATAACTAAACAGTGAAAAATCTCTACTCGATTTCCTTAGAAAGGAGGTGATCCAGCCGCACCTTCCGATACGGCTACCTTGTTACGACTTCACCCCAGTTATCGAACCTGCCTTCGGCAGCTCCCTCCTTGCGGTTGGGTCACTGACTTCGGGCATTTCCAACTCCCATGGTGTGACGGGCGGTGTGTACAAGACCC
>CABJAV010000108.1 GCA_902363675.1 Lachnospiraceae bacterium
GTGGTATGGACATCCATGCCGATTTTTAGTATTCTTTTCATATGAGTGATCTCCTTTTGTATGCGGTAATCCCTGTTACCTTTGTTCTTATCAAACTCTAGTATACAGGTAAATCCACGTTGCTACAAATGTGGGGTCACTTCATATTATCTAAAAAATAGTCGTCTCCAAGTTTTTGTATAAAACGTTTAAAATTTTTTGCGAGCATGACAAAATTACCATTTTTGTACTTCACCACGCCATCTTTTCCTCTTTACTTTATGCTAACTGATACCATTCATCTAAAACATCATAACCACAGAAATCTGCTGTTAAACCGCATCAAATATCATAGAAGATCAGAATTTACAGAAAACATTTCACACCGTCCCACAATATGAAGAAAACTAATATAAACCCTCGTATCGAAATAATAATGCAGGGTTCAATGCTTCTTACATAAATTCAGATAAAATAAGCTTTTCTAGCACCTATAAAAAAATCAGTTCCGTGGAGCAACTATATTTCTCCATTAGCAAAAATGCAGATACTGTATAGGTTTCCAGAAAAGGCTAAAAACTTTGTCCGCACTTGGGTCTGAGTACAACGATTTCATTATACAGAAATGCATCTCTTACAGTGACCGCTATAATGAAAAAATCTTCAATAGGATTACCGCTTTTTAGACCAATTTTTGTGTCTGAAATACCGCTTGTAAGACTGACTTTTATAAAATACCCGCACCCTTTATAATAATACTTTCACAGAAAAACGCACCCTTTCGCAACATTTTGTTACTAAGAGTGCGTTACATCAGCATGTCATTTTTCAATGTTCGTTCGTATACCCGACTCGGCAAAATTTCGCTAGCGTCTATTAATTAACATCATGGATTCTTAATTGCTTCTGGGCAGCCATGATGGTTAATTAATAGACGTGCAAGAGTTATAGGTTGTTGGGAGTCCGAAAGTATAACCATAATAAACTCAATATGAGGTTTTGAATTTCCTTATTATGAAGGCAAAATTAAATATATCTATTATTTTCAACCTCAAAGTTTACAATTGATAGCAAGTCATCAAAAGCCTCCTCTTCGTTTTCAGTTATCAATCTAATTCTATGTCTCCCTCGCTCATTATTAACATACACTTTCCATTTCTTTTCACATGTATCATAAAAACATCCTATTGTAAAATCAGCAAAAATTTCATCGCCAATCTCCAACTTCCACTTTCCTAATTTACCTTGCAATTCTTCTTTAATTTTCAAAAATTCTTTTCTATTCATCTGTACTACCTCAATTTATAATTCCTAATCGTTTCATGGTACTTCCGTTAAGTGGAGTAACATATTGTCCTGCTCCTCCAGACATATCTCCCCACGAAGCTGCTGTTCCTTTTAACCCGTAAGTGGCATCAATATTCCTTCCTACAGCATCTGCCGTATCCTCAATAAAATCATTATATGTATTTTGCAAATTTTTAAAATATGATGAATCAACATTCGCTATTCCTTCCTTAGATAAAATTGTATTCAATCCATCTATATCTCCATTTTTTATTGCATCAATTTTATCAAAATACGTTGCATTATTAAAAGTTCCCGTATGATAAGCTGCTTCATTCTCTACATAAGGAATTGCTCTTTCACTATATGTGTATTTACCCGTTGATGGAACGTCTGCAAAATTAGAGCCACCCATATATCCATATCTATCCCAAGTATCGGGCAAACCATCTGTTCTGG
>CABJAV010000110.1 GCA_902363675.1 Lachnospiraceae bacterium
ATTCAGATGGGACAACACTTTTATTAAAGGAAATTATGGAATCCGCCGATCCTGTTCCAGATACAATTTTGCAATCGGGTCTTAGATGGGATGTATCAGGGACCTTTAGAGGTTCAACAGGTACTTGGGAATTAGTAGTAGACACGAGTACAAATACCATAGTTCACTTTAATTTTGTTGCATAATAGTAGATAGAGGAAAAAGAGATGAAATTTGAAATAGTTAGAGGTAGTAAAATAGGAAACGCAAAGGAAAGATACTTTATAAATGATAGATCTTTTGATTGTAATCCATCCGTAAATGTAGATATAAATATAGCCATGGCATACTTGAATTTAGGCGTAGATTCTGAAGATATGTGTGTCAAATGTCTTTGGGGATTTAGTCCTCGAGAAAGTTGGAAAGAAGCTAATTTATTTGTTCCATCTGCGATAGAAGGAGAATTGAGATTAGTTGGAGAATACGAAGCTGGTTTAATGTGGAGAATTGATAAAAATAAGATGTGGGAATCATATGTATGGGAAAATGAAAAGATACTGAAGTACCGGCTGGGCGTCATCAAAGAGATGATTGACAGTTATATTTCTGATATGACAGACTATATTGCGCCGGAAAATGAAACCGCGATGATGCGCGTGGACAGAAACGACATCTGGTGGAATTATAAGCAGATAGAGGGAGAGGCTACCAGTTTTGACTGGATTGTGCAGGATACCGGAAGCACACTGGCAACCTACAAGCGGCTGTTTATTCCCAATCCATTTAGCAGCGACGAAGAAAATGAAGCGAAAAAATCTGCCCAGCAACAGGAAGAAGATGCAGAAAGTGCACGCAGACAGAGAAACTATGAAAAGCTGCAGGGATTCCGTTCGAAAACACAGATGATTCATATAAAAGCAAGATGTCGGCTTACTACAGTGAATGGAGCTCAATGGGGGACAAGTTCAGTGATGCAGGAAACGCAATCAGGGATTTTCTGGCAGGCATAGGGGATAGCCTCGTAGACACCGTTAAGGGACTTCTGACGCTTGTGGTGGATTTGGGAATTCTGTATGTGGATGTCAGGTGGAAATCCATAGTGCCGATACAGGTTCCAGAGGTGCTGGATCAGGAAGTAGAAAAGATAAAACAAAAGTACGAGCCACTGCTCAAAGATCCGGTAAATACCATTGGAGGAATCGGGCAGTCAATATGTGACACAGCAGATGAAAAGGGAGTTGCGTACTCGTCCGGATATATAGTAACGGAAGTTGTGACAGCACTACTTGCAGACAAGGGACTGGATAAGATCAAGAATGTAGCCAAGACCGGAAAGACTGCCGATAATGTGGCGGACATAGCCGAGGGAGCAGGAAAAGCAGCCGAAAATGCGGCAGAAGATGCTGCAAAAGCCGGAAAAGAACTCGAGGGAGCTGCGAAAGGAGCCGAGAGTGCAGCGGAAGATG
>CABJAV010000111.1 GCA_902363675.1 Lachnospiraceae bacterium
CAGCCCATTCATTAGTGAAATGATATGTATTTTCCCTTATTTTTGCCCTTATGAGATAATCGTAAGGGAAATAAGGGAAAGTTTTATTTAGTCGTTGCCTGCCACTTTATCAAGTAACTTTGCTGATTCCCGTTTGGCTTTTCTCGTGGAGTGAGCGTAGACATTCATTGTGGTACTGACATCTGAGTGTCCTAACAGTTCCTGCACATCCTTTGGTGCTGCTCCATTTGCCAGAAGGTTGCTTGTGTAGGTGTGTCGCAGCTGGTGAAAATGAAATCCTTCAAATCCATCCAGTTTCTGAGCAATCTTCCTGCAAACAATTCCTAACGTACTTGGCAGTTCCAGACTTCCATCCGGTCTTAAGCAGACAAAGGATATTTCCTTATAATCTTCTGGAACACTCTCTGTTCCGTCCAAATGATAGAACTCATAGTAAACTCTGTTTTTGTCTTTTACTTCTCTGTAGTAGTTTTTGTGGTAAAGTTCTCCGTACTGCATCCGGTTTTTAAGCTGTTCCTTTCGGGCATTGCGAAGAATCTCAGTCAGCGTATCTCCAAAATCAACAATCCTTACCTTTTTTCGTTTGGTTGGTCCGATGATGTTCTTATGTCTTGAACCATCATAGCGGATACTGCGTCTGATCGTAAGGCACTGTTCTTCAAGATTTACATCCTGCCATGCCAGACCACAGGCTTCACCGATACGAAGTCCTGCATAATAAGCTATCTGGATTGGAAGTATTGCCGGTGGATTGTAATCCTGTAGAAATTCAATCAGTCTTTCATAATCCTCTCGTGGAATTGGCTGTATATCGCCATCCATGTCATCATCAGAAAACAGGTCAACCTCGTCCGTCTGGTATTTCAGCTTAATATACTGCATCGGATTGAAAGTGATATATTGCTTTGGTGATACTGCAAACCGGAATGACTGCTGTAATACTGCCGAGAAAGAACGAATGTAATCTTTGCTATAACCTTTTCTTTCTGAACCATCTGGATAAGTGCCACCAAAGGAAAGCAGATCGAAGAAGGCTTGTAAATGCTCAGATGTTACATTTTTCAACTTTCTCTCTGAAATTGGATGCTTCTTGATGTTGGTAATTGCACCGAGGTAATTCTGGACTGTCCCATTACTGAGAGTACCGGTCTTTAATTCTTCCTCTGCCCATATATCAAGTAATTCTCCAACTGTAATATTTTCCGACTTTGCAATGAATTTTTTGCTTTCGTAATCGTCCATTGCCTGACGGAGCAGTTTTTCCGTTTCACTTTTGCTTTCTGTTCCAGCGTATTCTTTCTGAACTAGATTGCCGCTTGCATCTTCTACATAGAAGCGGTAGTACCATTTCTTTCCTTTTTTTCTTACAGATCCTTTTGCCATAATCGTGTGTCTCCTTTCGATATCAGACAATCGGAACTGATGAAATGCTTCTTGCGTGTA
>CABJAV010000112.1 GCA_902363675.1 Lachnospiraceae bacterium
TACGCAAGCTGATAGGCAGCAGGGCAAAACAGCGTCGTCTGGAATTAAATCTGACACAGCCTTATGTTGCAGAGAAGATGGGAGTTACAGCTTCCACAATCCTGCGTTATGAGAATGGTTCGATTGACAATACCAAAAAGATGGTGCTGGAAGGTCTTTCGGAAGCACTTCATGTATCTATTGAATGGCTCAGAGGTGAAACCGATGAATACGAAACCGATATTACGGATAAGAAAGAATTACAGATTCGTGATGCAATGGGCGATATTCTCAAACAGCTACCTCTCGACCTTAGTAAAAAGGAAGATGCTTTTTCAAAAGATTTACTGCTGTTAATGTTAAAGCAATATAACCTGTTTCTGGAATCATTCCAGTTTGCCTGCAAGAATTACAAGGGCAGCACGAATGAATCGGATATTGCAAAGGTAATGGGGTTTGAATCGAATGATGAATATAACGAGATTATGTTTCTCCGGGAGATCACCCATACTGTTAATGCCTTTAATGACATGGCAGATATTGTAAGGCTCTATTCCAAGAAACCGGAAATGGCAGAACAAAGGCTTGAAAATCTTTTATCAGAAGTTTTGTATGAAGATTCCGATTCGGTATAGAACGACAACCGGAGTTATGATATACTTACACGCAAGAAGCATTTCATCAGTTCCGATTGTCTGATATCGAAAGGAGACACACGATTATGGCAAAAGGATCTGTAAGAAAAAAAGGAAAGAAATGGTACTACCGCTTCTATGTAGAAGATGCAAGCGGCAATCTAGTTCAGAAAGAATACGCTGGAACAGAAAGCAAAAGTGAAACGGAAAAACTGCTCCGTCAGGCAATGGACGATTACGAAAGCAAAAAATTCATTGCAAAGTCGGAAAATATTACAGTTGGAGAATTACTTGATATATGGGCAGAGGAAGAATTAAAGACCGGTACTCTCAGTAATGGGACAGTCCAGAATTACCTCGGTGCAATTACCAACATCAAGAAGCATCCAATTTCAGAGAGAAAGTTGAAAAATGTAACATCTGAGCATTTACAAGCCTTCTTCGATCTGCTTTCCTTTGGTGGCACTTATCCAGATGGTTCAGAAAGAAAAGGTTATAGCAAAGATTACATTCGTTCTTTCTCGGCAGTATTACAGCAGTCATTCCGGTTTGCAGTATCACCAAAGCAATATATCACTTTCAATCCGATGCAGTATATTAAGCTGAAATACCAGACGGACGAGGTTGACCTGTTTTCTGATGATGACATGGATGGCGATATACAGCCAATTCCACGAGAGGATTATGAAAGACTGATTGAATTTCTACAGGATTACAATCCACCGGCAATACTTCCAATCCAGATAGCTTATTATGCAGGACTTCGTATCGGTGAAGCCTGTGGTCTGGCATGGCAGG
>CABJAV010000113.1 GCA_902363675.1 Lachnospiraceae bacterium
CAGCCCATTCATTAGTGAAATGATATGTATTTTCCCTTATTTTTGCCCTTATGAGATAATCGTAAGGGAAATAAGGGAAAGTTTTATTTAGTCGTTGCCTGCCACTTTATCAAGTAACTTTGCGGATTCCCGCTTGGCTTTTCTTGTGGAATGGGCGTAGACATTCATTGTGGTACTGACATCTGAGTGTCCTAACAGTTCCTGTACATCTTTCGGAGCTGCTCCATTTGCCAGAAGGTTGCTTGTGTAGGTGTGTCGCAACTGGTGAAAATGAAATCCTTCAAATCCATCCAGTTTCTGAGCAATCTTCCTGCAAACAATTCCTAACGTGCTTGGCAGTTCCAAACTTCCATCCGGTCTTAAGCAGACAAAGGATATTTCCTTATAATCTTCTGGAACATTCTCTGTTCCATCCAGATGATAGAACTCATAGTAAACTCTGTTTTTGTCTTTTACTTCTCTGTAGTAGTTTTTGTGGTAAAGTTCTCCGTACTGCATTCGGTTTTTAAGTTGTTCCTTTCGGGCATTGCGAAGAATCTCTGCCAGTGTATCTCCAAAATCAACAATCCTTACCTTTTTTCGTTTGGTTGGTCCGATGATATTCTTGTGCCTTGAACCATCATATCGGATACTTCGTCTGATTGTAAGGCACTGTTCTTCAAGATTTACATCCTGCCATGCCAGACCACAGGCTTCACCGATACGAAGTCCTGCATAATAAGCTATCTGGATTGGAAGTATTGCCGGTGGATTGTAATCCTGTAGAAATTCAATCAGTCTTTCATAATCCTCTCGTGGAATTGGCTGTATATCGCCATCCATGTCATCATCAGAAAACAGGTCAACCTCATCCGTCTGGTATTTCAGCTTAATATACTGCATCGGATTGAAAGTGATATATTGCTTTGGGGATACTGCAAACCGGAATGACTGCTGTAATACTGCCGAGAAAGAACGAATGTAATCTTTGCTGTAACCTTTTCTTTCTGAACCATCTGGATAAGTGCCACCAAAGGAAAGCAGATCGAAGAAGGCTTGTAAATGCTCAGATGTTACATTTTTCAACTTTCTCTCTGAAATTGGATGCTTCTTGATGTTGGTAATGGCACCAAGGTAATTCTGGACTGTCCCATTACTGAGAGTACCGGTCTTTAATTCTTCCTCTGCCCATATATCAAGTAATTCTCCAACTGTAATATTTTCCGACTTTGCAATGAATTTCTTGCTTTCGTAATCGTCCATTGCCTGACGGAGCAGTTTTTCCGTTTCACTTTTGCTTTCTGTTCCAGCGTATTCTTTCTGAACCAGATTGCCGCTTGCATCTTCTACATAGAAGCGGTAGTACCATTTCTTTCCTTTTTTTCTTACAGATCCTTTTGCCATAATCGT
>CABJAV010000114.1 GCA_902363675.1 Lachnospiraceae bacterium
TATCAAGTTTCTGTACGTAGGCTCAAGAACTTTGTTACACCACTTCCTTCATCCATACCATTACTGGTACCGACTTGTGGTTCACTACACTTGGCGGTAAATACCCGTGACTGGACTTTCACCAGTAAGATTAGTGCCATGCTCGGCACACTAGAAAAAACGCATTGTCTCCACAGCACAAAGTGCTATGTAAACAATGCGTTCTGCATCTTTAAAAGGAACAATATTCCGTTTTGATTTTGAATGTTCTTATATACACCCAGAGGGAAAATTTCGCCCTAAGGTCTCTAAATTGTTTTTAATGAATCTTTCTCTACTTCAGATCTATTGCGAATTCAAAGACTGTGGTTTGTTTTTTAGATGGTGGGTGTCCTTAAGTGGAGACATAATTAAATAAAAATTTTTACTTTGTAAATTTTTTATAATATTCATTATTTTTATACGATTGTTCAATCTGATAAAACAAATCAACATTCTTCTCATCAGACCATACATCAAATCCAACATATGGAGAAGTACGATATTGAATGCAAATATTATATTCTTCAATCCGAAACTCTCTTGACTTTTCTGTTTTGGTTAAATAAATATGTAAATCTTTCTTTAACGGATATTCTTTACCTTCATAATACATTATTGGTCCACTCTCTGTAGGATATAATGCAAAAAAAACAGTCCCCTCTTTGAAATATAGCCCTGTAAAATACGGCATTTGCTTTTTTCCATTATTATATTTTCTTTCTCCAGTAATTCTATTCAACATACAATGCTCATGTATTTCTATATTTGATAATTCAACAACTGCATCAATCATCCTATTGTCTCCTTAGCCATTCTTCAAATCCAGATAATAATTTATCAATGTTTGCATTTGGTCGTGAAGATGAATTGATTATCTCCATATTTGTAGCCCCCCTTTCACTTACTAACCAATCATATGTTGGTCCTAATTTATCTCCATATCTTCGCATATTAACTTCATAGATATAGTCTCTAAGTGGTTGTGGAGTTGCATTCTTATATTTTATTCCTAAATCTCTTCTAGCTTGATTCAAAGTACGAGCCACTTGTTCCTCTGACATTCCGCTTGAAAGCAATTCTTCTCCATAGGATTTTAAACCCGCAACTTCATTTTCATATGCTTGTCGTAATGGATTATTTTTAAAGCCATCACCTTTTAGATTATTTATTATGTCTGCAATTTGACTATCAGTATATCTACCACTCTGGTATGCTAAACACATAGGAATCAAAGCAGTCTTTTTCTATCTATTGCTTTTCTTTTATTCCTATTTCACAATTATCCTGTAATAGATAGAGGTGTGCGTCACCACTCTTGAAGCACTTGTGACTTCGTTCATTGAGACTGCTCCCTCT
>CABJAV010000115.1 GCA_902363675.1 Lachnospiraceae bacterium
AGAGGGAGCAGTCTCAATGAACGAAGTCACAAGTGCTTCAAGAGTGGTGACGCACACCTCTATCTATTACAGGATAATTGTGAAATAGGAATAAAAGAAAAGCAATAGATAGAAAAAGACTGCTTTGATTCCTATGTGTTTAGCATACCAGAGTGGTAAAAAGACTATTAAATCTACTTTAGGAAATGAAATAGATATTACACCATCTTCAAAGCATACGTCAGTCAATAAAAATCCAGGGCCTTATGGTGAAGCGAATACATCGGTAGACATATTAGACGCAGGGGGAAATATAAAAACTAGACGATGGTATGATTCTGATGGTAAAGCATATAGAGATGTTGATATGAGTGACCATGGAAATTCCAAAGAACATCCAGAGGTCCCACATGAACATACGTGGGAATATAACAATGGAAAACCAAAAAGAAATTAAGGAGACCAGCTATGAAAGGTTGTATAATAAAAAATGATGAGATTTCTATAAAAGATATTTGCAATATTATTGGAGATGTTGACAACTATAATTGGCTTATTACAAATATTGAATGTTATCCAAGTGATGAAGAGATAGTAAAAATTTTGGATAATGAATACTGTTGGATTGAAGGAAGAGGTTTGTTAGATTTACTAGCTAAAGAGGAGTTCCAATGGATATGGGGTGTATTCTCTGCTTTCTCTAAAGAAATAAAGCTTGAAGAAGTATTAAAATATGATTATCCGTATGCTGATGGATATAAAGGATTTTGGGAAAATCCAATA
The DNA here is from genome assembly GCA_902363675.1 of Lachnospiraceae bacterium. Classification (GTDB taxonomy): domain Bacteria; phylum Bacillota; class Clostridia; order Lachnospirales; family Lachnospiraceae; genus Roseburia. The sequence goes on from CABJAV010000115.1 coordinate 763, forward strand.
GCATTGCAACATCCATTAGCAGTTTCGGAAATTGTGGTTTGGGATGGTTTATTAATATTAGTAATATCCAAAAAGAGTGAAGTTGTTAATGCTCTTATAGATAACAATACATTTGCACAGGATTTAGAAAAATATAATATGGGATAATTTTGAGCCTGGATTATTCACGGCACAGCCGTGTAAGTGGCTGAAAGCCACATTATCAAGTGAATGAAAAAAGAGCATCCATTTGTGGTAAAATTAAGGTGTCGAATCTTAAAAAATTAACCCAAAGGAGCTCTTTGCGCTATAATTTCACAGAAATTATACAGAGTCATTCTTGACTATATTTCTTGCATAATATATTCTGGTTTCTTTGAATGAAAACGTGTTAGTCCTAAGGCATATTTCAATTCTCGAAAAGAGGGTCTGCTTTTTAGATAATATGAAGTGACCCCACATTTGTAGCAACGTGGATTTACCTGTATACTAGAGTTTGATAAGAACAAAGGTAACAGGGATTACCGCATACAAAAGGAGATCACTCATATGAAAAGAATACTAAAAATCGGCATGGATGTCCATACCACAAATTACACATTATGCGCAATGGAACCAATCATCGGTGAGGA
>CABJAV010000116.1 GCA_902363675.1 Lachnospiraceae bacterium
TGTGGCAAATCATGGGAAAGATACAGTGAATATTATTAATCAGGTTAATAGTGATCTGGAACTTGATATATCGGAGAATGAGATATTTGCGGAACCGGATAAAACATATCAAAAAATAACAGATGAAATAGATGATAATCCGGATAAGCAAAAGGCATATAATGATGCGATAAGAGGTGGAAAATAGAGTATGAAGAAGCGGATTTTAAAAAGGGCAGCATGTGTAGTTATTCTGACCGGCATAGTAATTGGTGCCATATATGGATGGAAATATTATGAAAACGAGCAGAGAAAGAAACAGTCTGCATATTTTACTGAAGATAGATTAACAGCAAATGAAATGTGGATTATGGTAAATCTTTATCATGTGAAAAGTACTCCGGTATATCCGTGGGAGATGGATGAAGACAAATGGCCGGATTATAGTTATTATACGATAGAACCGACAGAAGATACCGAGAAAGTTGCAACTGTATTAAGTTACGAATTAGCAAATGAACTATATAGCACGGAGCAGGAGGCAATAGATCTATTCAAAGAGTATGGATTTTCAAAAGAAAATTTTATGACGGCAGACTGGATTATGGATAATCCCAAAAAAGCAGTAAAAATCATGAGATTAATAAGTGACAGCAGATGGTATATTAATGAAGAAAAAAATGTATATCCGGCATATGAAAAATTAACAGGAGAAACAGAGGACATGTCAGAAAGCACGGAGGATACTGTATCAAACGAGGATGAAAGTGAAAAATAGAGCATGAAGGAACGTATTTTAAAAAGGGCAGCATATCAAAGACATACAATTCGCTGGAGAAAGAGAGAAATGATATGCTCCAGCGTATTACTGTGTTACAGGCAGTCCGGGAGATTGGAGCCTTTCGGGCAGATATATATGCAGATTCTCCTGATATAAAAATTGAGGAAGATGCGGAAACCATTCTGACAACATACTTTGGCGGGTATTCCGTAGCAGAAGAAAGCGGCAAGTTTGTATTGGATGAGGCGAAAGGGGAAGCTATAGGCAAGGCAGCGGAAGGTTTGGCATCTTATGCGAAAAAGGCCGGAAAAACCGGAATGAGCAAAGCGATAGGATATATTCCGATAGTAGGAGATGTTACATCTTTTGTGATAGATACTGCGACGGACTATGAAGAAACAAAAGAAAATGTGAAAATAGTAAAGGAACAACTGGATGATGTGAAATCGGCAAAATTGTATAGTGATTTTGGCTATAGTGTAAATTTTGTAGAATATGATACCGCAAATTCAGAAGAAATAGAGATTGTGGCAAATCATGGGAAAGATACAGTGAATATTATTAATCAGGTTAATAGTGATCTGGAACTTGA
>CABJAV010000117.1 GCA_902363675.1 Lachnospiraceae bacterium
CGAAGTCAGTGACCCAACCGCAAGGAGGGAGCTGCCGAAGGCAGGTTCGATAACTGGGGTGAAGTCGTAACAAGGTAGCCGTATCGGAAGGTGCGGCTGGATCACCTCCTTTCTAAGGAAATCGAGTAGAGATTTTTCACTGTTCAGTTATTAAGTGAAGGAATGACTCTCGGAGGAACGAGAGTGCACACATGAGAATCGCTTTGCGATGGTGTGCACCGGCATTAAGGAATCCTCCCGTAAACGGGTTCCTCCTTAATACAGTTTCTGGTGGCGATGCGCTTAGGGGAAACACCCGTCCACATCCCGAACACGATGGTTAAGACTTAAGCGGCCGATGATACTATGCTGGTGACGGCATGGGAAAGTAGGTGGCTGCCAGATTAAAAGAAAATTTTTGAATAAGCAAGCAATGCTTTTCAAAATAGAACGGCTCTTGTTAAAACAAGAGTAACCTACATCAGCAAGGAAGTGCTGTTTAGATAACTGGTTTTACCAGTGATTAGAGATTTTATTTTTGATAAAATTTCTAATGACTGATAAAAATTCAGTCAAAGCAGTTGGACAAATGACTGCAAGTTGTACCTTGAAAACTTCATACAGAATGATGATAAGATGATTTAAATATCTAATCAAGACATCGTAATAACCGAAAAGTTCTTTAATGAATTAAAAGAAAAGTTATCAACGCTATGATAACGAGGAGCAATGAAAGTTTGCAGAGAGCATCTCGGAAACGGGATGTGCATGCGAGCAAATAATTGTGTAAGTAATACATTCGCAAGCGAATGCATTACAGATGATTAAGCAAAAAAGAGCGCAGGGTGGATGCCTTGGCACTAAGAGCCGAAGAAAGACGTGATAAGCTGCGAAAAGCTGCGGGGAGATGCAAATAATCTTTGATCCGCAGATGTCTGAATGGGGAAACCCGGCTGGAAGGACTCCAGTCATCCGTACGCCAATCCATAACGTACGGAAGGGAACCCGGTGAACTGAAACATCTAAGTAGCCGGAGGAAGAGAAAGAAACATCGATTTCCAAAGTAGCGGCGAGCGAAATGGAAAGAGGCCAAACCGGGATGCGTGCATTCCGGGGTTCGGACCGCATAATTGATTCAGTGATTCTAGCAGAAAGGTTTTGGGAAAGCCTGCCGGAGAGGGTGAAAGCCCCGTAAGCGAAAGGAGAACTGACATGGCGGTATCCAGAGTACATCGAGACACGAGAAACCTTGATGGAACAAGCGGGGACCACCCCGTAAGCCTAAATACTACTTAGTGACCGATAGCGCATAGTACTGTGAAGGAAAGGTGAAAAGGACCCCGGGAGGGGAG
>CABJAV010000118.1 GCA_902363675.1 Lachnospiraceae bacterium
TTGATTAAGCCCTCGACCGATTAGTAACAGTCAGCTCCATGTGTTGCCACACTTCCACCTCTGCCCTATCTACCTTGTAGTCTTCAAGGGGTCTTACTCCCGAAGGAGGGATATCTCATCTTGAGGGGGGCTTCACGCTTAGATGCCTTCAGCGTTTATCCCTTCCAGACTTGGCTACTCTGCCATGCCGTTGGTCGACAACAGATACACCAGTGGTCCGTCCATCCCGGTCCTCTCGTACTAAGGACAGCTCCTCTCAAATATCCTCCGCCCGCGCCGGATAGGGACCGAACTGTCTCACGACGTTCTGAACCCAGCTCGCGTACCGCTTTAATGGGCGAACAGCCCAACCCTTGGGACCTGCTACAGCCCCAGGATGCGATGAGCCGACATCGAGGTGCCAAACCACTCCGTCGATGTGAACTCTTGGGAGTGATAAGCCTGTTATCCCCAGGGTAGCTTTTATCCGTTGAGCGATGGCAATCCCACTTTATACCACCGGATCACTAAGTCCTACTTTCGTACCTGCTCCACCCGTCGGTGTCGCAGTCAAGCTCCCTTCTGCCTTTGCACTCTTCAAATGGTTTCCGACCATTCTGAGGGAACCTTTGAGCGCCTCCGATACCCTTTCGGAGGCGACCGCCCCAGTCAAACTCCCCGCCTGACATTGTCCCACTGCCGGATCACGGCAGATGGTTAGAAACCCAGTACTACAGGGGTGGTATCCCAACAGCGACTCCCCACAAACTGGCGTTCATGGTTCTCAGTCTCCCACCTATCCTGTACGTGCAGTACCGAATCCCAGTATCAAACTGGAGTAAAGCTCCATGGGGTCTTTCCGTCCTGGCGCGGGTAACCAGCATCTTCACTGGTACTTCAATTTCACCGGATGCATTGTCGAGACAGTGCTCAAATCATTACGCCTTTCGTGCGGGTCGGAACTTACCCGACAAGGAATTTCGCTACCTTAGGACCGTTATAGTTACGGCCGCCGTTTACTGGGGCTTAAATTCAAAGCTTCGCTTACGCTAACCTCTCCTCTTAACCTTCCAGCACCGGGCAGGCGTCAGCCCATATACTTCACCTTTCGGTTTCGCATAGACCTGTGTTTTTGCTAAACAGTTGCTTGAGCCTATTCTCTGCGGCCCACTCTCGTGGGCACCCCTTCTCCCGAAGTTACGGGGTCATTTTGCCGAATTCCTTAACAATGCTTCTTCCGTCGGCCTTAGGATTCTCTCCTCATCCACCTGTGTCGGTTTACGGTACGGGCACATATAAAACAATAGCGGCTTTTCTCGG
>CABJAV010000119.1 GCA_902363675.1 Lachnospiraceae bacterium
CTAGTATAGCGTAAATTAAATAGCTACTATATATATTGAGGATAATGTGTGGTATAATAGTGTTATCTAAGAAAGGGATGAACGCTATGAGAAGAACATATCTTACTCTGTCAGAAGAAGACAAAGATTACCTTAAAACATTATCAAAAAAAAGAACAATTCAGGCACAAATTGTAGATCGTGCCAAAATTTTATTATATAAATCTGATGGCATGACTTTCAACGCTATCGCTGAAAAACTTGCCATTAGTTCAGCAACCGTACGGCTTTGTGTTTCTAAATATTACGAGGGCGGTATTGAAAAAGCTCTTTTTGATACTCAGCGCCCCGGACGCCCATCTGAAATTACAGATGATGCAAAAGCATGGATCATCAATCTTGCTTGTCAGAGACCAGTAGAACTTGGCTATGCACAGGAACTTTGGACTTTAAATGCTCTTCATAAGCATATTCAGAAACACGCAGAAGAAGCAGGATATCCAAGACTTACAACCATTACTAAACCTTATATTCAGAAATTCCTCAAGGAACAGGATATCAAACCATTCAAAATCAGGTATTATTGTGAGAAGCGAGATCCAGATTTTGAATCAAAAATGCATGAAGTTCTCTTGGTTTACAAGCAGATTGAAATGCAGTTTGATGAAAATGGTACACTCATTGTTCCAGATGATTATAAACTGACAATCACGGTATCATATGATGAAAAACCAGGCATACAGGCAATTTCCAATACAGCACCAGATTTACGCCCGACAACAGAAAATGGTGAGGTATATCGGGATGCGGAATACAAACGTCTGGGAACACTTTCTTTATTAGCTGGTATCGATCTTCTTACAGGAGAAGCCATCCCATTGGTAAGTGAAACACACAAGAGTTCTGACTTTATTGAATTTTTAAAAATACTGGACAAAAAATATCCATTGCAGGATACCATCAGAATCATTCTTGATAACCACTCAGCACATACATCCAAAGAAACACAGCGATTTTTGGATACGATGCCAAAAGGTCGGTTTAAATTTGTATTCACACCAAAGCATGGTTCTTGGTTAAACATGATTGAAAGTTTCTTTAGCAAGATGACGAAACAAATGCTGCGTGGAATTCGTGTCAAAACCAAACAGGAATTGGAAGAACGAATTTACCAGTATTTTGAAGAAGTTAACCGCGAGCCAGTAGTTTACCATTGGAAATATAAAATGGATGAAATCAGCGAAGCTGAAGCATCTTCAATTTAATATAGCAGTTATTTATTATCCAATATACTAG
>CABJAV010000120.1 GCA_902363675.1 Lachnospiraceae bacterium
CTGCCGAAGGCAGGTTCGATAACTGGGGTGAAGTCGTAACAAGGTAGCCGTATCGGAAGGTGCGGCTGGATCACCTCCTTTCTAAGGAAATCGAGTAGAGATTTTTCACTGTTCAGTTATTAAGTGAAGGAATGACTCTCGGAGGAACGAGAGTGCACACATGAGAATCGCTTTGCGATGGTGTGCACTGGCATTAAGGAATCCTCCCGTAAACGGGTCCCTCCTTAATACAGTTTCTGGTGGCGATGCGCTTAGGGGAAACACCCGTCCACATCCCGAACACGATGGTTAAGACTTAAGCGGCCGATGATACTATGCTGGTGACGGCATGGGAAAGTAGGTGGCTGCCAGATTAAAAAGAAATTTTATGAGCGATCAGAGGTTTCATAAAAATGAGATTTCTGCTGACTGATAAAAATTCAGTCAAAGCAGTTGGACAAATGACTGCAAGTTGTACCTTGAAAACTTCATACAGAATGATGATAAGATGATTTAAATATCTAATCAAGACATCGTAATAACCGAAAAGTTCTTTAATGAATTAAAAGAAAAGTTATCAACGCTATGATAACGAGGAGCAATGAAAGTTTGCAGAGAGCATCTCGGAAACGGGATGTGCACGCATGAAAGGCGCTACGCGCGGCGTGCACAAAGCAATCATTTGTAAACAAATAATTGCAGTGATTAAGCAAAAAAGAGCGCAGGGTGGATGCCTTGGCACTAAGAGCCGAAGAAAGACGTGATAAGCTGCGAAAAGCTGCGGGGAGATGCAAATAATCTTTGATCCGCAGATGTCTGAATGGGGAAACCCGGCTGGAAGGACTCCAGTCATCCGTACGCCAATCCATAACGTACGGAAGGGAACCCGGTGAACTGAAACATCTAAGTAGCCGGAGGAAGAGAAAGAAACATCGATTTCCAAAGTAGCGGCGAGCGAAATGGAAAGAGGCCAAACCGGGATGCGTGCATTCCGGGGTTCGGACCGCATAATTGATTCAACGATTCTAGCAGAAAGGTTTTGGGAAAGCCTGCCGGAGAGGGTGAAAGCCCCGTAAGCGAAAGGAGAGTTGACATGGCGGTATCCAGAGTACATCGAGACACGAGAAACCTTGATGGAACAAGCGGGGACCACCCCGTAAGCCTAAATACTACTTAGTGACCGATAGCGCATAGTACTG
>CABJAV010000121.1 GCA_902363675.1 Lachnospiraceae bacterium
AAACCAGAAGAAGATGCTGTCGGAAATCAATGCCGGATACGGCAGAAAGGGGGAATCGTATCATGGCGATATTTCACTTTACAGTAAAGATTGTCGGGCGCAGTAAAGGAAAATCTGTCATATCCGCATCGGCATATCTTAATGGAGATGTGATGAAGAATGAGGAAACAGGCAGAATCAGTTACTATACTTCCAAAAAGGAAGTCGTCTACACCAGTCTGATGATGTGCGAAAATGCACCTCCTGAATGGCTGCATGTACCGGAAGAAAATATAAAAAGGTTTCAACAGTCTATCCGTTATAAAAGAGCGGATGATAAAGATGCCGCACTGGAAAAGTTTAAAATCACATTTCAGAAACAGCGTCTATGGAATGAGGTATTGAAGATAGAAAAAAATGCAGATGCACAGCTTGGACGCTCATTTGAATTTTCCCTGCCGAAAGAATGGAGCAGACAGGAACAGATTGATTATACAACCGAATATATTCAAAAGACTTTCGTGGACGAGGGAATGTGTGCCGACTGGAGCATACACGATAAGGGCGACGGGAACCCACATGTGCATTTACTTGTAACCATGCGACCATTCAATCCAGACCACTCATGGGGCAGCAAGGAAGTCAAGGACTGGGATTTTGTCAGAGATACTGACGGAAATATCGTGGTTGATGAATCCCACCCGGACTGGTGGCAGGATAAGAAAAATCCAGACCGTCATGGAATCCGTATTCCGGTACTTGATGAAAACGGAGTACAGAAAGTCGGGGCAAGAAACAGAAAACAATGGAAAAGGGTTCTGACTGACGCTACCGGCTGGAACAATCCAAAGAATTGTGAGTTATGGCGAAGCGAATGGGCAAAGATGTGTAACCGGCATTTATCCATAGACAATCTGATTGACCACCGCTCTTATGAAAGACAGGGCAAATTAAAAATCCCTACGATTCATGAGGGTGCAGATGCAAGGAAGATTGAGGAAAAATATCTCACCGGGCAGATAAGGAAAGGTTCATGGAAGGTCGAGGAAAACCAGATGATAAAAAAACAAAATGCACTG
>CABJAV010000122.1 GCA_902363675.1 Lachnospiraceae bacterium
CTCTGGTATGCTAAACACATAGGAATCAAAGCAGTCTTTTTCTATCTATTGCTTTTCTTTTATTCCTATTTCACAATTATCCTGTAATAGATAGAGGTGTGCGTCACCACTCTTGAAGCACTTGTGACTTCGTTCATTGAGACTGCTCCCTCTGCTTTGCAGGATTTTGCGTATTAGCTGGATGTTGACAGCATATGTGCTGTACTTCGTATATCTAACCAGATTGTAACCCGCATTGAAGTGAGGATTCTATCTACTTACAATTCACATTAGAAAGGATTTCAATTATGCACATCGTAGGCATTGATATTGGCAAAAATCATCATGAAGCATCCATTGTTTCACCTGAAGGCAAACAAATCGGCCCTTCTCTTCGCTTTGCAACTACACACAAAGGTGCAGATTCTCTTATGAGCTTTATCTTTAAAAACATCGGTAATTCCCCTTGTGTATTTGGCATGGAAGCTACAGGTCATTACTGGTATCCCATTTATTCATTTCTAAAAGCAAAAGGATATACTATCTATGTAATCAATCCTATCCAGTCTGATTCTTTGAGAAAAATGTATATACGACAAACCAAAAACGACTCAATTGACTCTTTTTTGATTGCAGAAGTGATACGTTTCGGTCAGTTTGGGACTACTTCCATGGCTGATGAAAACATCCTTGCCATGCGTCAGTTATGTCGTTATCATGATTCTGTCATTTCTTCCAGAACTGAAATTAAGCTCCGAATCGGCACAATTATGGAACAAATCTTCCCAGAGTACGAAAAACAATTTTCTTCTCTTTGGGTGAGCACATCCATGGGCATTCTGGAAAAGTATCTCACCCCTGAGAATATTGAGAATGCACCAATAGATGAGCTCTTTAAAATCATAAAAGATAAGAGCCACAACCGACTTACCAGAGCTAAAGCCATTTCCATCAAAGAAGCTGCAGCTGATACCTTTGGTATTAAGATAGCACAGGATGCTTTCTCTTTCCAGTTAAAACAGCTCATTGACAGAATGAATTTTCTTGATAAGCAGATTGAAGCTCTTGA
>CABJAV010000123.1 GCA_902363675.1 Lachnospiraceae bacterium
AGAACAGATGGTTTGCCCGATACTTGGGATAGATATGGATATATGGGTGGCTCTAATTTTGCAGACGTTCCATCAACGGGTAAATACACATATAGTGAAAGAGCAATTCCTTATGTAGAAAATGAAGCGGCTTATCATACAGGAACTTTTAATGATGTAACGTATTTTGATAAAATTGATGCAATAAAAAATGGAGATATAGATACATTTAATGAGTTGCTTCATAATGAAGGGATATCTAAGTGGGACTTGGATGATTTTGAAGAACTATGTGATAGTTATGATTCGTTTATATCAAAAGCCAATAAGGAATTGGGAGATAGTGTAGATGCGACCTATGGTATAAAAGGTCAAGCAGAAGAATGGGGAGATATGACTGGTGGAGCGGGACAAATTGTTACCCCTTTTGGTGGGGACGTATTAGAAAAAATAGGAATATTAAAGGAGAATTAAGTGTGGATAAAAACGAATTAATTTCTAGTATGCTATCATTTAAAGATAACATAGGCATGTGGAAAATAGTATTAAATCAAATTACAGATGCAGATTTTGTTATAGGATATGGTTTTGATAATAATGAAAAATTATGGAAGGTTTATCAAAATAATGAAAGAGGAATGAAGGCAGAATGGACGTTTGAGAATGAGGAAGAGGCATTAGAGAAATTATATAAAAAAGTGTAACTATTCAGCACCCCGTTTAGGGTACATAAATTTTGGGTCAAAACAGAGAAAATATAATTTCTGTTTTATCATTGCTTTATTGCGAAAAGTGGATAACTTTTCAATGTGACTGTCAAATACTTTTTGTCTGTGAATTACTAAACAATAAGGCCTTGATTACAGCCAGATAACGTTTTATTTGTGGATTTTATCTGAGTGTTATCGGCAGTTATTTTCTGATTTTTACTGTTTATCCACCGTCATTTTGACAGTACATCCAAAC
>CABJAV010000124.1 GCA_902363675.1 Lachnospiraceae bacterium
ACTATACTTCCACTAGCTTCGCTCTTTTCTCTTACACTATCCGCAAACCTTGTATCTTCCTTCTCCTGATCTTTAGCCGCATTTTTCTGCTGGTACTGATTGTAAGCCCGTGTCATATAGTTCACATTAATTGTATTACTCATAGTAACCTCCTTTGCTTTCTTTATCGGATAAAATAACCTGTTCTCCTAGTCCCATATCATCAAACGACCATATTACGCACACAAAGACCATATTTTTACAAGATGACCACTGCCTTAGTAGAAGCTCTGTATCTCAAACTCTTTGAAATACAATGCTTCCCTGCATTTTCTATATCGGCATGTTGATATTATTACTTTACTATCCTGCACACTCTCTGAGAGTGACTGTATCTATCAAAAAAGAAGCCAGCAGTTTATTCACGCACTGCTGACTTCTTATAATACTACTCATTTTATTTACTTCGCTGCGTCTCAGACAATTTTTTTATTTTTAAACATAACCTCTGTTTTCCCGCCATCCCTTTACATACCACCTGATTCCAACATATACCAGTTGCACGAATAATAAGAGAAATAGCAGATTGATTGGCAATACTTCCTTTATCCAATCCCCAAAGTAGATAGCTATTGCCATACTTACAAGTATCACCATTATGGTAATCATATCCCAACAGTATTTCTTATATAGCCCTGCAATCTTTATTTCGATGAATGCCAAAAGTATTCCCACACCCACCAGACATCCACCGCAAATCAATATTCTTATCAGCCAGTTTATAATTCCAGCAACGACAGGATTGGATATTCCATCACTAATCTGTGCCACGTTCTTTCCTGCCAGTACAACCCAGCCAGCAATGGTCTGTGTGAAAGTTGCGATTGTATCAAAGAATACCACGCAATCAGAAATAAATATTTTTGACCGTATCATCTGAAAAAGAGTAGTTGATA
>CABJAV010000125.1 GCA_902363675.1 Lachnospiraceae bacterium
AAAATTTTATGACGGCAGACTGGATTATGGATAATCCCAAAAAAGCAGTAAAAATCATGAGATTAATAAGTGACAGCAGATGGTATATTAATGAAGAAAAAAATGTATATCCGGCATATGAAAAATTAACAGGAGAAACAGAGGACATGTCAGAAAGCACGGAGGATAGCCCACCAAACAATCTTTAGTGTATTTTGGGTAAATACCATGATCATGGTTTTACATATAAATTTTTGATTTTGAAAGGAGAAATAGTATTATGGCAACAAGAGTGGAAAGAACTGGAATTGAAGGATGTGTGAAGAAAATCAAGTCCGCAGTTAAGGAATTGAATAGTGCTGCAAAAACAATTGATGACACTATGAATGAACTTCCAGATTACTGGGAGGGTGCAGCTTATGACAAAGCATCTTCAACTTATGAGGATGAGTACAAAACACTTCTGACAACTACAGTTCCGGAAGCAGTAGAGAGTTTCAATGATTACATCGACAAGTGCATGAAGAAGATCATTGAAATTGATGAGAAACTTGCAGGAAACTAGAAAGCGAACAGTAAGGGAATAAAAACAAGAGGTGCCTGCGAATAATGCAGGCACTTTCTTAAAGGAAAAGGTAAAATTAGAATGAACGCAGAAAAAATGGACGATTTGTGGGAAAAATATATTGCGATTGCAGATATAGCAGAGTATCAGAAAAAATATTTGAAAACACTTGGAAAGTTTCTTATGCAGGAGATTTCCTTTTTATATAAAATATATGCTTATGTTCTGGAAGAACATGAAGAAGAAATAAGTGAGCGTAGTGCAAATAATGTATATTTTGAAATAGAAGATAATACTTATATTTTGCGTACCGATAATGGCGGAATTGTTTTAAAGAAAGAAGCCATGCAAAAGCTCATTATAGATATGATAGGGCTGTTTGAGGA
>CABJAV010000126.1 GCA_902363675.1 Lachnospiraceae bacterium
GCAGCTTTGGACAGTACTGATTCAGATCCTCCCTCAAATAGTTTGACGGGAGGATTTTTGAAACTCATATAATCCGCTTAATCAGGTGAAAATAATCTGACAAATGATTCGATTTCAAACAGTAATAGCATCATTTAATGTAACAACCGGAGCATCATTTAATTTGCAAAACAACACAATAACGTGTTTTGTTGTTTTATGATTTGATTTTCCGCTACTTTCCACGAGCCTTTTATTTCCTGCCCGGCAAAAAACTTTTGTTCAATCTTTCTTGCGTCAGCTCCTTCATGGATGGTAGGAATCTGGAGTTTTCCCTGTTTTTCATAAGAACGGTGATCGACCTGATTATGCAAAGAAAGATGTTCATTACACACCTTTGCCCACTCACTCCGCCATAGTTCACAATTTTTTGGATTGTTCCATCCCGTAGCATCGGTCAGTACCCGTTTCCATTGCAGGCGGTTTCTTGCACCAATCTTCTGGATTCCGTTTTCATCTAATACAGGGATACGGATTCCATGACGGTCAGGGTTTTTCTTATCCTGCCACCAGTTCGGATGGGATTCATCAATCACGATATTTCCGCTTTTATCTCTGACAAAATCCCAATCTTTGACTTCTTTCTTCCCCCAAGAATGATCCGGGTTAAAAGGGCGCATTGTCAGAAGCAGATGGACATGAGGATTGCCATCCCCTTTGTCGTGGATACTCCAATCAGCACACATTCCCTTATCCACAAATGTTTTTTTGATATAGTCGGCTGTATATTGAATCTGTTCCTGTCTGCTCCATTCTTTTGGGAGGGCAAATTCAAATGACCTGCCAAGTTGGGCATCTGCACTTTTTTCAATCTTCAATACCTCATTCCATAACCGTTGTTTCTGAAATGTGATTTTAAATTTTTCTAAAGCAGCTTCTT
>CABJAV010000127.1 GCA_902363675.1 Lachnospiraceae bacterium
CTCTGTTTTCTTCTTTCTGTATTCATTTGGACTCATATGATAATATTGTCTAAACTTCCGGCAGAAATAGCCGGAACTTGTAAATCCGGTTTCTTCTGCAATGGAAGAAACCGATTTTTGAGTGATATAAAGTTGTTCAGCAGCCTGTGCTAGTCTGTATTGAATTAGATATGCTACCGGAGAACAGTGGATGCCAGTTTGAAAAATGTGTAAAGCTCCACTTTTGCTGATAGATGCCGATGCCGCAATCGTCTCCAATGTAATCTCTTCCATGTAGTGATCATGAATATACTGCATCATAGCTTGTAATCTTGCTTGTTTGTGATTTAATCGATGAATACTGTTAGAATCAGAAGTCCAGTCNACCTGTTTTCCAAATGTGTTGGATGGACTGAAAACTTGATATGGAACAGACGAGCTTATCACAGGAAGAATATATTTTTCGTAAATGAGGCTGTTTTCGGGTGCTAATAGGGTTGGCGAAAAAACAATATTAGGTGCAAATGTACTGCTTTGTGCTTCAAAACGATGCAGGACACCGCTATTGATAAATATGCCGCAACCTTTATGTAGTTCTATTTTACTTGTACCTATAAGGCAGAGCGCAGTACCTTCAGCAGTATAAAGAAATTCTAATTCATGATGCCAATGCCAGTCAATGCGATGGAAGTCAAATTTCCAAATATTATCAGGATAGTATGCAAATGGATAACGATTGTTGCCATGCTGGATGGTTTCTCGTAGTGTTTCATCTGTAGTTATCTTAAAAGTCTCCATGCTATATTTCCTCATAAATAATAAAATTTGTTATATTGTACCATAAATATATGATTTTATACAATGACTAGATATAAAGTTTACGATATAATCACATTTATTAGAGGAGGA
>CABJAV010000128.1 GCA_902363675.1 Lachnospiraceae bacterium
TGGCGAACCTGCATTTACTATATCACTGGAGGTTTTTTACTGTAAGCTAAAGCGTCTTCAACCACTCGCATAGCAAGTGGTTTATTAGTTGAGCTTTGCTCAACAGGGCCTTGCCCTAACAATCAGAACCACCGGCTGAGCCGGTGGTTTGCTCACGCCCTATAAGGGCTCGTTTCCGGCGTTTGAGTCTAAAGACTCGTTGAATCGGCCGCCAGCCGCAATACATTTACTTACCGAGCCCCTTGGGCTCAATTTAATGGTTAGCTTTTACTGGCTCACCCGTAAACGGGTCTATATACTCTTTTAACGTCATTTGATCATATTCTAAATCTTCTTTTAATTGATTTTGAATATACTCCTGTATTTTCTTTGCATTCTTTCCAACCGTGTCAACATAATATCCTCTACACCAGAAATGACGATTTCCAAATTTATATTTCAAATTTGCATGCCTCTCAAATATCATTAGTGTACTTTTTCCTTTCAAGTATCCCACAAAACTTGATACACTTATACTTGGCGGAATTTCTACCAACATATGAACATGATCCGGACACATTTCTGCCTCCACTATTTTGACACCTTTTCGCTTACATAAAGCACTTAATATATTGGCTATGTCCTGACGTAACTTCCCATATATTATTTTTCTACGAAATTTTGGTGCGAATACAATATGGTACTTACAGTTCCATTTTGTATGTGATAAACTATTATTGTCCATTATGGATACCTCCTGTGATTAAATGCGGTTGGCGAACCTGCATTTACTATATCACTGGAGGTTTTTTACTGTAAGCTAAAGCGTCTTCAACCACTCGCATAGCAAGTGGTTTATTAGTTGAGCTTTGCTCAACAGGGCCTTGCCCTAACAA
>CABJAV010000129.1 GCA_902363675.1 Lachnospiraceae bacterium
GGAGGTTGCTATGAAAGTTCAAGGAAATAGGTATATTAATAATCCAGAGATGATAAAAAATAAGGTTGAGAAGAAAACAACTGTTCCTCAGAATATTATTTCGGAGGATGATGTGAAAATCAGTGATTCGGCAAGAAAGTTAGTTGAGACTGCTCGTAATAAGGTATCGGATTTTCACACAATGCATTTTTCATCTATTAATGGAGAAATAAGAGAGATACCAGCAGAGTATAAATGTGAAAATTTATTCAAATTAGATTTGAAAGCAACTTCCATTTCTGGAGAACAAAGTGCGTTTGAAGGCTGTTCGGAAAATCAGTCAGAGGTTTTTGGAAAATGGCTGGACGAAAATGCTTCTGAATATTTGACAGAAGATGAAATGAAAGATTTAAAAGAGAAGATTAATGCAATGACAGCAGATGTAGATTTTTTGAATGCTCAGGAGGGATATAGAGGAACTTCCTATGAATCTGTATTTTTGTTAAGTGCAAGTGAAGCGGGGCTAAGAAAAGTAAATGAAATGTATGTTCCAGAGCAATTACAAGCAGGTTTTTCAGACATGATTGACGAATATGTTCATTTTAATGATTCGGCACGTAATTCTATCATGGAGAAAATGACACCAGATTACATGGTTGTTGGAATTGGAAGCAAAACAGAATCTTATAAGTACAAGTCAGAAATAATCTCAGATGAGACAGCTTTTTATGCAAATGAGAAGAAAGAGATAAGTGGTATCTGCAATCAGTTTTTAAATGGTAAAACAGATCAAAAATTATTTTGTAATGAGATGAAAGACCGTTTAAATGATTACTATGGAAGCAGGTATGAATTAAGGAATCAGCCAGAAGCTGTTGAAGG
>CABJAV010000130.1 GCA_902363675.1 Lachnospiraceae bacterium
TGGATCAGGAAGTAGAAAAGATAAAACAAAAGTACGAGCCACTGCTCAAAGATCCGGTAAATACCATTGGAGGAATCGGGCAGTCAATATGTGACACAGCAGATGAAAAGGGAGTTGCGTACTCGTCCGGATACATAGTAACGGAAGTTGTGACAGCACTACTTGCAGACAAGGGGCTGGATAAGATCAAGAATGTAGCCAAGACCGGAAAGACCGCCGATAATGTGGCAGACATAGCCGAGGGAGCAGCCAAGGGAGCCGGGAATGCAGCGGAAGATGCCGGGAAAGCCGGAAAAGGGCTTGAGGAAGCCGCCAAGGGGGCCGAGAGTGCAGCGGAAGATGCTGGGAAGGTTGTTGAGAGTGGTTTAAACTCTAATCTATTAGACGAATTAGTTAATAGTGGGGTAAAGTATAATCCAGAGGATATTGTTGCAATAACAAAGACTGCGGATGGAAAATTAGTGTGGTTAGAAAATGGAACAGATACTGCGGGATTAAATCACATTATTACTGAGCATGCTGACGATTTTCTAAATAAAGGAATAACGCAAGAGCAAATTCCTGATTATGTAATGAATGCACTAGAGAATGGAAAAATCGTTGGATATCAGGGAAGAGGTACTGGAAGACCTATATATGAATTTACTTATAACGGAGAAATTCATAAAGTTGCTATTACAGTAGGTAATAATGGATTTATAGTTGGTGCTAATCCAAAGTAGAGAGGAATGTGCATGAAAGTAATAAAAATCAAATTTGAATATGGATGCTTCCCAGTGTGGATTTATGGTGAAGATAATGAATTGATAGAGAATGATTTGCCACCATATTTAATAGGAGATAGTGATATTGACCCT
>CABJAV010000131.1 GCA_902363675.1 Lachnospiraceae bacterium
CACTCTCGTGGGCACCCCTTCTCCCGAAGTTACGGGGTCATTTTGCCGAATTCCTTAACAATGCTTCTTCCGTCGGCCTTAGGATTCTCTCCTCATCCACCTGTGTCGGTTTACGGTACGGGCACATATAAAACAATAGCGGCTTTTCTCGGTACATGGCTCACACGCTTCGTTACTGAAATTTCACTCCACATCACGTCTTCAGATTGTATGACGGATTTGCCTGTCACACTCCTACCTCGCTTGTACCGGTCTTTCCATTCCCGGCTCGTGCTTTCCACATGCGTCCCCACAGTTCTGTTTATATGCGGTACAGGAATCTAAACCTGTTGTCCATCGGATACGTCTTGCGACCTCTCCTTAGGCCCCGACTTACCCAGAGCAGATCAGCTTTACTCTGGAAACCTTAGATATTCGGCCGGAAGGATTCTCACCTTCCTCTCGCTACTCATTCCGGCATTCTCTCTTCTTATCCCTCCACTGCTCCTTACCGGTACAGCTTCGTCGGTATTAAGAATGCTCCTCTACCACTCCTTACGGAGTCCACGGCTTCGGTGTTGTGTTTTAGCCCCGGACATTTTCGGCGCAGGAACTCTCGACTAGTGAGCTGTTACGCACTCTTTGAATGTATGGCTGCTTCTGAGCCAACATCCTAGTTGTCTTCGAATTCCCACATCCTTTTCCACTTAACACACACTTTGGGACCTTAGCCGGTGGTCTGGGCTCTTTCCCTTTTGACCGCCCAACTTATCTCGTGCAGTCTGACTCCCGTTCATCATCTACATGGCATTCGGAGTTTGATATTCTTTGGTAAGCTTTGACGCCCCCGC
>CABJAV010000132.1 GCA_902363675.1 Lachnospiraceae bacterium
TGATAATACAAGAAGGTACAGGATAAAACAATCTGGAGAAAAATATGTCGGATTGTTTTGTTCTGTACCTTCTTTTAACTTGCATGAAAAAGAAGACATCAGGAGCAGATAAATTTACGAATAACATTATTGCAAAAGATACTAAACACCTTTGGGAAAGTATCGGGTGCATTATCATTATGGAAGGAGCGATTAAATGACATTAGAAGAAAGCCGGGAAATTATACCCTTAATGGAATCCATGATTGGTCAAATCGAAGAACAGCAGAACCTAATGGCAGAAATGATTCTGGAAATGCAGAACCGGGACACTCAACTCTCTCTTATGCAAAAACAGAATCAGAAATTACAAAAATTAAACAACGAGTTATCCGAGCTGCTCAACATTTTGCCAAATACCGAGGAACTGCTTTCCAAGATGGAAGAACAGAAAACGAAGATAGAGCTTTTGGAAAACGAAAATCAGCAATGGCAGAAATTGGCACAGAAGCTGAACAGCGAAAACAGTTTATTACTGAAACAGAACACCGAATTGCTGAACTGGAACAGCAGATAGAGAAAGGACGTGATATAGATGAACGAATCCAGAGAATCAAAGAACGCCGAACAGTTGGAAGAACTTCTGCTCTTGACCGAGGAGATACAAGAAGAACTAGTATAGCGTAAATTAAATAGCTACTATATATATTGAGGATAATGTGTGGTATAATAGTGTTATCTAAGAAAGGGATGAACGCTATGAGAAGAACATATCTTACTCTGTCAGAAGAAGACAAAGATTACCTTAAAAC
>CABJAV010000133.1 GCA_902363675.1 Lachnospiraceae bacterium
TGCTATGAAAGTTCAAGGAAATAGGTATATTAATAATCCAGAGATGATAAAAAATAAGGTTGAGAAGAAAACAACTGTTCCTCAGAATATTATTTCGGAGGATGATGTGAAAATCAGTGATTCAGCAAGAAAGTTAGTTGAGACTGCTCGTAATAAGGTATCGGATTTTCATACAATGCATTTTTCATCTATTAATGGAGAAATAAGAGAGATACCAGCAGAATATAAATGTGAAAATTTATTCAAATTAGATTTGAAAGCAACTTCCATTTCTGGAGAACAAAGTGCGTTTGAAGGCTGTTCGGAAAATCAGTCAGAGGTTTTTGAAAAATGGCTGGACGAAAATGCTTCTGAATATTTGACAGAAGATGAAATGAAAGATTTAAAAGAGAAGATTAATGCAATGACAGCAGATGTAGATTCTTTGAATGCTCAGGAGGGATATAGAGGAACTTCTTATGAATCTGTATTTTTGTTAAGTGCAAGTGAAGCTGGGCTAAGGAAAGTAAATGAAATGTATGTTCCAGAGCAATTTCAAGCTGGTTTTTCAGACATGATTGACGAATATGTTCATTTTAATGATTCAGCACGTAATTCCATCATGGAGAGAATGACACCAGATTACATGGTTGTTGGAATTGGAAGCAAAACAGAATCTTATAAGTACAAGTCAGAAATAATCTCAGATGAGACAGCTTTTTATACAAATGAGAAGAAAGAGATAAGTGGTATCTGCAATCAGTTTTTAAATGGTAAAACAGATCAAAAATTATTTTGTAATGA
>CABJAV010000134.1 GCA_902363675.1 Lachnospiraceae bacterium
GTAACTCCCATCTTCTCTGCAACATAAGGCTGTGTCAGATTTAATTCCAGACGACGCTGTTTTGCCCTGCTGCCTATCAGCTTGCGTAGTTCTTTATCTTTCATGCTGATTGCCTCCTTTTTCGGTATGTATGAATTATAGCATGTACCTCACATAATTGCAATATGCAATATAATAATTATTTTTAAAATTTCATAACGCTTGACAACACAATATAAAACCGCTATACTAACAGCACAACAGAAATTGCATAATGCAATTCATAAGGAGGTGACAAGATGACGGAAAGAAAGATTGCATTATCCATCGAGGAAGCAGCCGACTATACAGGAATTGGCAGAAACACTTTGAGAAAGCTGGTTGAATGGAAGAAACTTCCGGTATTAAAAGTCGGAAGAAAAGTCCTTATTAAAACTGACATTCTGGAAAAGTTCATGGAAGCCAACGAGGGGCGAGATCTGAGGGATAAAGGAAATGTAAAAACTGTCACAAGAAATGTGGCAACTTAAAAAGGCGGCTTCCTACGAAACCGCCAAAGGTTCTATCAGACCGAAGCCATGATATACCTACACGCAAGAGGATTATACCATGTGCTTCTCCTGATATGCAACCGGGAACTAATGTTTATCTTGTCGGAAAAACATCGACAGTTACTGTTCAGAGGTAAACTTGTAACAAAAGAACCGATGGTATAGACTAATCGTAGTCAAAACCATCGGTTTTCTTATGCAAATATTTCTCCAATCTCGCGGAACAGATTGGTCTGCTCTTTTCTGC
>CABJAV010000135.1 GCA_902363675.1 Lachnospiraceae bacterium
GACAGACCAGATACAGAAACTCACAGACGAAAATCAGCAATGGCAGGAATTGGCACAGAAATTAAACAGCGAGAACCGGCTATTGCAGAAACAGAACAGCGAATTACTGAACTTGAACAGCAATTAGAGAAAGGAAGGTTGATTGATGAACGAATTAAGAAACTCAAAGAGCGACGATCAACTGGAAGAGTTGCTTCTGCTGACAGAGCAGATGCAGGAAGAACTCGACCAGAAAGACCGGATTATCAGGGAACTGAAAGTGCAGCTCGACGAATCGCTGACCTTGAACGAGAAGTTAAACAGCGAGAACAAAACAGAGAACATTCAAGCCTTAAAGAACGACTTGAGGAAAACAAAAGAATTGTTGCAGAGCGAGAAAGAGAAAACACACACCGTCCAAGCCATGATAGAGGAATGTCGAGATAAGCAGAGACAGGCAGAACAGGAACGGGATTATGCACTCTCCCATCAGAAAAAAGTAGAGATACCGGTTGAAAAGCCGGTACTCTATCAAAAGTGCGGGAATTGTAAACAGACAGCTTATCTGAAAGCTAAGGAAAAGTATGATATGCAGAGGGAAAAACTGGCAGGCAGATATAAAACAAAAACAGCCATGTATGAAGCATTGATGTTTCTGCTGATATGGTATTCCGTATCAACTACTCTTTTTCAGATGATACGGTCAAAAATATTTATTTCTGATTGCGTGGTATTCTTTGATACAATCGCAACTTTCACACAGACCATTGCTGGCTGGGTTGTACTG
>CABJAV010000136.1 GCA_902363675.1 Lachnospiraceae bacterium
CAGTACAACCCAGCCAGCAATGGTCTGTGTGAAAGTTGCGATTGTATCAAAGAATACCACGCAATCAGAAATAAATATTTTTGACCGTATCATCTGAAAAAGAGTAGTTGATACGGAATACCATATCAGCAGAAACATCAATGCTTCATATATAGCTGTTTTTGCTTTATATCTGCCTGCCAGTTTTTCTCTCTGTGTATCATACTTTTCCTTAGCTTTCAGATAAGCTGTCTGTTTACAATTCCCGCACTTTTGATAGAGTACCGGCTTTTCAACCGGTATCTCTACTTTTTTCTGATGGGAGAGTGCATAATCCCGTTCCTGTTCTGCCTGTCTCTGCTTATCTCGACATTCCTCTATCATGGCTTGGACGGTGTGTGTTTTCTCTTTCTCGCTCTGCAACAATTCTTTTGTTTTCCTCAAGTCGTTCTTTAAGGCTTGAATGTTCTCTGTTTTGTTCTCGCTGTTTAACTTCTCGTTCAAGGTCAGCGATTCGTCGAGCTGCACTTTCAGTTCCCTGATAGTCCGGTCTTTCTGGTCGAGTTCTTCCTGCATCTGCTCTGTCAGCAGAAGCAACTCTTCCAGTTGATCGTCGCTCTTTGAGTTTCTTAATTCGTTCATCAATCAACCTTCCTTTCTCTAATTGCTGTTCAAGTTCAGTAATTCGCTGTTCTGTTTCTGCAATAGCCGGTTCTCGCTGTT
>CABJAV010000137.1 GCA_902363675.1 Lachnospiraceae bacterium
CCATTTTTGTACTTCACCACGCCATCTTTTCCTCTTTACTTTATGCTAACTGATACCATTCATCTAAAACATCATAACCACAGAAATCTGCTGTTAAACCGCATCAAATATCATAGAAGATCAGAATTTACAGAAAACATTTCACACCATCGCTACCCCTGTGGTAGCGCATCATTTCACCTCTACCTTTAGTATTCTTTTTGCAATTATTGTACATTGTTCCAAGTCTTCATCATAAACATCCGTTCCAAATGTTTCTACGAATATTTTATTTATTTCTTGTGCCAATGTATGAACTTGTAGATTGTAATTAGAGCAAACAAATTCATTTATTTTTTTTATTTCATTAATGTATTCATCTTTGGGAGCCATTGGGAAAAATCCAATGGGGTCCCAATCATTTATAATTTGTGTTATCCTTTCCATTACTTCACCTACTCTCCAAATAATTTACTTATTATTTCTAACATACTACGTAACTATTCAGCACCCCGTTTAGGGTACATAAATTTTTGGTCAAAACAGAGAAAATATAATTTCTGTTTTATCATTGCTTTATTGCGAAAAGTGGATAACTTTTCAATGTGACTGCCAAATACTTTTTGTCTGTGAATTACTAAACAATAAGGCCTTGATTACAGCCAGATAACGTTTT
>CABJAV010000138.1 GCA_902363675.1 Lachnospiraceae bacterium
AGTTCTTTCAATTCTGAGCTTTGGGCATTCTTTTGCGTATGGTATTCATTGAAGTAAATTCCGTAAAATTCTCTTTCCTTTTCCCGCTCAGCCGGAGTTCTTTCGCATCCCCATCCATAACTATCTCCCAGATAGGTCAACACTTTTGTTCCTTGATAAGAAATGTCGGCACCATATCCTTCGCCTGTCAGAATCGGACATTCCAGTGTGCCTCCTCCCGCCAGAGCAAACTTCTTTTGCGCAAGGTTGTTATTTTTCCCCTCTGCCCTCTCCAGAAAATCGAGCAATGATAATTCTCCGATTCCTTTGCATTTCGGATTACCATTTTGACTTTTTACCGCATTTTTAGCCTGCTGATATAATGCCTTTCTGTCAGGGGATACATCGGATATGTATTCTGCACATAACCTTGTTCTCTGCCTGTGAATAGATTCTAATTCCGTTTTACTCGTAGTGTTGGCAGCTCTCTGAGCCAGTTCCTTAATCTCAGAGACAAACTCTGCCTGTGACTTATTGCTTTTCCCTGCACTTGGAATCATAGACCAATCAGGTTCTCCACTTCTCAGCGATACACTATATTTTGTAATAGCAGAACTCGTTGCATTTGAAATCGAAATTCCCATGAAT
>CABJAV010000139.1 GCA_902363675.1 Lachnospiraceae bacterium
ATGAAAGTAATAAAAATCAAATTTGAATATGGATGCTTCCCAGTGTGGATTTATGGTGAAGATAATGAATTGATAGAGAATGATTTGCCACCATATTTAATAGGAGATAGTGATATTGACCCTAAATTTGTTAATATTCAAAAAATATATGATAGTTTGTATTTGGATGATGGAAAAGAATTCAAATATATTGGATTTAAAGAGGCTGAAAAGAGAGAAAACTTTTTCAGAGAATTGCTCTTGGTAATCAATCTTCTAAAGAATAAACTGAATGATGAGTATATCATTGAGGATAATATGAATTTTTTAAAGAAAACTATTAATTAAATTTATTATGGTTATACTTTCGAACATCCAACAGCTCCTGCATCCGTGGCATGTGCCACGGATTTTTGGTTGTTGATGGGAAAAGTGAAAAATTAATCAAAAGTTTAGGTGATTTTCGCGATAATTTATACTAAAATTAGGACTAGGCTTTGATGAAAGCACAATCAAACCTATTACCAGAACAGATGGTTTGCCCGATACTTGGGATAGATATGGATATATGGGTGGCTCTAATTTTGCAGACGTTCCATCAACGGGTAAATACACATATAGTGAAAGAGCAATTCCTTATGTAGA
>CABJAV010000140.1 GCA_902363675.1 Lachnospiraceae bacterium
TTCCGAGCCTGTCCGATAAGTTCATCATACTTTTTATCGAACTTATGATAGTGATAATAGCTCAGAAAGTCCTTACCTTTCTCTACAGCTTTGTCTTTGACCTTTTTCATTTCCAGTAAAAGGTCTATAAATGCAGATGCCCACTTCTGTTCAGGATGATTTTCATCAATCCCCGTTAATTCACGGAGAAGATGAGCACAGCAGACTGCATGCTGAATATCCGGATAATTCCAGTAGGAAGCCCAGCAGTCATGCATGGCAATCCCTTTGAATTCCGGGAGAACACCGCATTGTTCCATGCCCGCATTTCCACGTTTGGGACTGATATCAAGATAGGTGTATTCACAGTTTGAGGCATCATGAACCCACCAGAGTTTTTTATCCACTCTGGTTCCTGTTTCATCGAAATGTCCAAGTGCGGAATCGATCATTTTATTCTTGATCTTACCTACTGTTTCACTCAGACTGTCAGCGCATCTTTTTACCATGCTGCTGATTGTTCCTGTTGCAATCGGAATGTTAAATACTCCGGAAAGGATCTCATGGGTGCGTTTGATGCTGACTGCACCTACGGTATTCAACGCAACAGCTAATGACTGAAGGTTTTCGCCATACTGTACG
>CABJAV010000141.1 GCA_902363675.1 Lachnospiraceae bacterium
GAACTATATGACACGGGCTTACAATCAGTACCAGCAGAAAAATGCGGCTAAAGATCAGGAGAAGGAAGATACAAGGTTTGCGGATAGTGTAAGAGAAAAGAGCGAAGCTAGTGGAAGTATAGTGGGCAATTCAAAAATAGGTTCTGTGTCTGCTAAAGATATGACGATGGTGGAATACAAGCAGTACATTTACAATAAAATATCTCAAATTCCAATGCACCCCACAAGAGCAGGCGAGTCAATATCTGTTACAATTTCAGAGGCGGGTTTTGAAGCAATGAAGAATGATCCAGAGTATGAAGCATGGGTATTAAATGATTTGCAAGTGGGTTGGTCACAACCAGATAAATGGTCCGGTATATGCGGAGGAGCGTTTTCTACAATATATTATGGAGCATCAAAAGAAGAATGTCATGCTGAGATGTGGAGTGCTGGTTATAACAATGGGAATGGTGGGAAGATTTTTAATGATAAGTCAAAAAATAGTTTTTGGGAGCGCAGAATAGAAAATAAAAAGAGAATAGAAAATCAGGTAAAGAAACAACAGGAAAAAAAGCGGATTCAGAAAAAACAAGCGGAAAGAACAGCTTATGAAGAATATGCGCAAAATAAAAGGTTATC
>CABJAV010000142.1 GCA_902363675.1 Lachnospiraceae bacterium
GGGTCTTGTACACACCGCCCGTCACACCATGGGAGTTGGAAATGCCCGAAGTCAGTGACCCAACCGCAAGGAGGGAGCTGCCGAAGGCAGGTTCGATAACTGGGGTGAAGTCGTAACAAGGTAGCCGTATCGGAAGGTGCGGCTGGATCACCTCCTTTCTAAGGAAATCGAGTAGAGATTTTTCACTGTTTGGTTATCAATGAGAAGCAATGGATAAGTTGCTTTGAATTGTAACATAATACAATTTCTGGTGGCGATGCGCTTAGGGGAAACACCCGTCCACATCCCGAACACGATGGTTAAGACTTAAGCGGCCGATGATACTATACTGGTGACGGCATGGGAAAGTAGGTGGCTGCCAGATTAAAAGAAATTTTATGAGCGATCAGAGGTTTCATAAAAATGAGATTTCTGATGACTGATAAAAATTCAGTCAAAGCAGTTGGATAAATGACTGCAGGTTGTACATTGAAAACTTCATACAGAATGATGATAAGATGATTTAAATATCTAATCAAGACATCGTAATAACCGAAAAGTTCTTTAATGAATTAAAAGAAAAGTTATCAACGCTATGATAACGAGGAGCAATGAAA
>CABJAV010000143.1 GCA_902363675.1 Lachnospiraceae bacterium
AGTGGATACATAATTTAAAAAATATATATTTCCAATTTTTACATCATGTTATTTACCTCATCTTCAAAATCGCATGCTATAATAACATTCTTACAGCATCTCCTCAAATAACTAAGCAGATTAGCAATATTTTCTATATATTGGCTTTCCTCAATATTGTGCGGTTCAATATCTAAGTAATACTTCCAATACAAAAAATCCGTAGAATCCAATAAATATTGCTCGACATTATATTCCTTATTCTTTTGAACACTAATATCACACCACTCAGTAATGATATAATTTACTGCTTCTTTTTTACCATTAATAAAATTTATTAGTAAAGCAAACAGTTTTTCATAATCCATATCAGTATCAACAAATACCTTACAATATAAATCGTCGTACATTATTTACCTCCTACTCAAACGGAATGAACGGTGGATTATCAAATGCTCCACCCTGTTTAATTATCGAAATATCTACTTCCATTCCAAAAATTTCTTGTAATTCTTTTCGCAAACCACTTAATTTAGCTTCTCCAGCTTGTATTTTACCTGTTTCTATTGCATGCAACATTGTTCGT
>CABJAV010000144.1 GCA_902363675.1 Lachnospiraceae bacterium
CACTCTCGTGGGCACCCCTTCTCCCGAAGTTACGGGGTCATTTTGCCGAATTCCTTAACAATGCTTCTTCCGTCGGCCTTAGGATTCTCTCCTCATCCACCTGTGTCGGTTTACGGTACGGGCACATATAAAACAATAGCGGCTTTTCTCGGCACATGGCTCACACGCTTCGTTACTGAAATTTCACTCCACATCACGTCTTCAGATTGTATGACGGATTTGCCTGTCACACTCCTACCTCGCTTGTACCGGTCTTTCCATTCCCGGCTCGTGCTTTCCACATGCGTCCCCACAGTTCTGTTTATATGCGGTACAGGAATCTAAACCTGTTGTCCATCGGATACGTCTTGCGACCTCTCCTTAGGCCCCGACTTACCCAGAGCAGATCAGCTTTACTCTGGAAACCTTAGATATTCGGCCGGAAGGATTCTCACCTTCCTCTCGCTACTCATTCCGGCATTCTCTCTTCTTATCCCTCCACTGCTCCTTACCGGTACAGCTTCGTCGGTATTAAGAATGCTCCTCTACCACTCCTTGCGGAGTCCACGGCTTCGGTGTTGTGTTT
>CABJAV010000145.1 GCA_902363675.1 Lachnospiraceae bacterium
TCCCTACGATTCATGAGGGTGCAGATGCAAGGAAGATTGAGGAAAAATATCTCACCGGGCAGATAAGGAAAGGTTCATGGAAGGTCGAGGAAAACCAGATGATAAAAAAACAAAATGCACTGCTGCAAAAGGTAATTGCAACCTTTGGTAAGGTATCCGGTGCATTGTCGATGTGGAGGGAGTGGTTGAATGACATTAGAAGAAAGCAAAGAAGTAATTCCCATGATGGAAGCAATGATTACACAGATAGAGGAACAGCAGAATATCATGGCAGAGATGCTTCAGGAGATACAGGAAAAGGACGAGAAGCTGATGTGCTTTCAGGAGCAGGAAGAACGATTGCAGCAATTAGAGAAAGAATTGTCAGAGCTGCTACAAATCTTACCGGATACAGAAGAACTGTTGATGCTTCTGGAAGAAAAGACAGACCAGATACAGAAACTCACAGACGAAAATCAGCAATGGCAGGAATTGGCACAGAAATTAAACAGCGAGAACCGGCTATTGCAGAAACAGAACAGCGAATTACTGAACTTGAACAGCAATTAGAGAAA
>CABJAV010000146.1 GCA_902363675.1 Lachnospiraceae bacterium
ATCCTCACCGATGATTGGTTCCATTGCGCATAATGTGTAATTTGTGGTATGGACATCCATGCCGATTTTTAGTATTCTTTTCATATGAGTGATCTCCTTTTGTATGCGGTAATCCCTGTTACCTTTGTTCTTGTCAAACTCTAGTATACAGGTAAATCCACGTTGCTACAAATGTGAGGTCACTTCATATTATCTAAACTCTTCCATGTTTCTATTATTGATAGTATTAAAATCTCCTATGAGAATATACTCTTCGTTAGAATGTTTCTGTAAAAATGAATACAATTCATTCCAAAATTGGTTATCATATTTGGGTGGAATTGGTTATCTAATTAACTACATTATTTTCTATCTAAAATATTCATAAATTCGTCACCTGTAATTGTTTCCTTCTCATACAGGTACATAGCCAGTTCGTCCAGTTTTTCCCTGTTTTCAGCAAGGATTTTTCTTGCTTTTTCATGCTCTGCTTTTACGAGCTGCACGACTTTTTCATCAATTTCCTTCTGTGTATCTGCAGAACAGGAAAGAGACGTATCGCCGCCAAGAT
>CABJAV010000147.1 GCA_902363675.1 Lachnospiraceae bacterium
TTGTTTCGGATGAAAATTTTTTGGATTTTGTTGATTATGATGATATGTGCAGGAGCAAGTGAGCAAGCAGTAAGTCAATGGGCCTCTGCTTTTGCAGAAAAAGGTCTTGGAATTTCAAAGGCAGCCGGCGACTTAGCAGGGCCGATGGCATTTGCGGTTCTAATGGGAATATCAAGATTGTTTTATGGTAAGTATGGTGACCGTATCAATTTGGAACACTTTATGATTTATAGTAGTTTTTTATGTATTTTATCCTATTTAGGGATTTCATTATTCTCGATTCCGCTATTAAATCTGATTGCCTGCGCTGTCTGTGGGCTTTCAGTGGGAATCATGTGGCCTGGAACTTTCAGCAAGGCATCAGCAGCTTTGCCCAAAGGGGGAACAGCCATGTTTGCATTGCTGGCATTAGGTGGAGATATAGGTTGTTCAGGAGGTCCTACATTGGTTGGAATGGTATCAGGAGCTTTTGGGGATAACCTAAAGATGGGAATTTTGGCAGGAATTATTTTTCCAGTGTTGCT
>CABJAV010000148.1 GCA_902363675.1 Lachnospiraceae bacterium
TTTTTATCATATTTGTGCCTTAATCTCCACTTGTATCATTTACAATATTGCTTGTAACAAGTGTCCCTATGTGAAAGGCACACTCTACACTTTATTGTTGTTATCTTCCATTTTCCGAGCAATTATAACTTTTCCAATCTACGTTTATCAAATGCTCCAAAATTTAGATGCCAGCTCCCGATTTATGATAGATGAGAGAAAATTAGGATTATTATTCTGGAACACTTTCAGACTTTCAAAAAAAGCCGCTTTATTCTCTGTCTTTATATCTGAAAAAGTTGCATCCAGCTTCTGATCTTTTACATTTTTCTCCACATATTCCTCCGACTGCTTTTCGTAATTATCAACCATCGAAGGATTCTTTTTCACTGCCCCTTCATACCAATTTGTAAGGTATTTTAATGCATTAAGCTGTCTGTCCTCATTGCTGCTTTCTTTACTAATCTTCTGATATTCCGTGTATGCACTGCCGTCCATCGTCCTCATCATATCAAGCGCATTTGTAGTCTTTACAA
>CABJAV010000149.1 GCA_902363675.1 Lachnospiraceae bacterium
CATGTGCATTTACTTGTAACCATGCGACCATTCAATCCAGACCACTCATGGGGCAGCAAGGAAGTCAAGGACTGGGATTTTGTCAGAGATACTGACGGAAATATCGTGGTTGATGAATCCCACCCAGACTGGTGGCAGGATAAGAAAAATCCAGACCGTCATGGAATCCGTATTCCGGTACTTGATGAAAACGGAGTACAGAAAGTCGGGGCAAGAAACAGAAAACAATGGAAAAGGGTTCTGACTGACGCTACCGGCTGGAACAATCCAAAGAATTGTGAGTTATGGCGAAGCGAATGGGCAAAGATGTGTAACCGGCATTTATCCATAGACAATCTGATTGACCACCGCTCTTATGAAAGACAGGGCAAATTGAAAGTCCCTACGATTCATGAGGGTGCAGATGCAAGGAAGATTGAGGAAAAATATCTCACCGGGCAGATAAGGAAAGGTTCATGGAAGGTCGAGGAAAACCAGATGATAAAAAAACAAAATGCACTGC
>CABJAV010000150.1 GCA_902363675.1 Lachnospiraceae bacterium
GTAACTCCCATCTTCTCTGCAACATAAGGCTGTGTCAGATTTAATTCCAGACGACGCTGTTTTGCCCTGCTGCCTATCAGCTTGCGTAGTTCTTTATCTTTCATGCTGATTGCCTCCTTTTTCGGTATGTATGAATTATAGCATGTACCTTACATAATTGCAATATGCAATATAATAATTATTTTTAAAATTTCATAACGCTTGACAACGCAATATAAAACCGCTATACTAACAGCACAACAAAAATTGCATAATGCAATTCATAAGGAGGTGACAAGATGACGGAAAGAAAGATTGCATTATCCATCGAGGAAGCAGCCGATTATACAGGAATTGGCAGAAACACTTTGAGAAAGCTGGTTGAATGGAAGAAGCTTCCGGTATTAAAAGTCGGAAGAAAAGTCCTTATTAAAACTGACATTCTGGAAAAGTTCATGGAAGCCAACGAGGGGCGAGATCTGAGGGATAAAGGAAATGTAAAA
>CABJAV010000151.1 GCA_902363675.1 Lachnospiraceae bacterium
AATATAACCTGTTTCTGGAATCATTCCAGTTTGCCTGCAAGAATTACAAGGGCAACACGAATGAAGCTGATATTGCAAAAGTAATGGGGTTTGAATCGAATGATGAATATAACGAGATTATGTTTCTCCGGGAGATCACCCACACTGTTAATGCCTTTAACGACATGGCAGATATCGTAAGGCTTTATTCCAAGAAACCGGAAATGGCAGAACAAAGGCTTGAAAATCTTTTATCAGAAGTTTTGTATGAGGATTCCGATTCGGTATAGAACGACAACCGGAGTTATGATATACTTACACGCAAGAAGCATTTCATCAGTTCCGATTGTCTGATATCGAAAGGAGACACACGATTATGGCAAAAGGATCTGTAAGAAAAAAAGGAAAGAAATGGTACTACCGCTTCTATGTAGAAGATGCAAGCGGCAATCTGGTTCAGAAAGAATACGCTGGAACAGAAAG
>CABJAV010000152.1 GCA_902363675.1 Lachnospiraceae bacterium
CCCTCCGCCATTACACTTCCTCCATATCTGTAAGTGGCTCTTTCTGCATCGCCTTTGAGAAAAACTTTCCGTTTGTTTCCTGCCTTTTTAAGAAGCCTATCAACTTTGGTAAATCTTCCTCCTCAATCGGACAGCCAAGAACCGATTCCACCGCACCGCCAATCTGACAGAGCCTGTGGGTTCGTTTTTTACTTTCCTCGGCTTTCTTTCTCTTTTCCAGTTCCTTTCGCTGTGCAATGAGCTTTTTGGTAGCTTCGATGCTTTCCTGTTCCTTTTTCTCTAATGCACGTATTCTTTCTTCATAAGTCTTTGTTGATTTCGCCATATCGTCTTCATCCTTTCTCTTATAATCAAATCTTGCTCTGCTAAGATTTGGCACACGATTCTGGTCAGCTCTGTTGACATAATTCCAATCAGAATCGTGGTGCATCCTTGCGGAGCATTATCTTGTCGATG
>CABJAV010000153.1 GCA_902363675.1 Lachnospiraceae bacterium
CCCTCCGCCATTACACTTCCTCCATATCTGTAAGTGGCTCTTTCTGCATCGCCTTTGAGAAAAACTTTCCGTTTGTTTCCTGCCTTTTTAAGAAGCCTATCAACTTTGGTAAATCTTCCTCCTCAATCGGACAGCCAAGAACCGATTCCACTGCGCCACCAATCTGACAGAGCCTGTGGGTTCGTTTTTTACTTTCCTCTGCTTTCTTTCGCTTTTCCAGTTCCTTCCGCTGTGCAATGAGCTTTTTTGTAGCTTCAATGCTTTCCTGTTCCTTTTTCTCTAATGCACGTATTCTTTCTTCATAAGTCTTTGTTGATTTCGCCATATCGTCTTCATCCTTTCTTTTTCCGATAAACAACAGTTCCCGGTTGCATATCAGGAGAAGCACATGGTATAATCCTCTTGCGTGTAGGTATATCATGGCTTCGGTCTGATAGAACCTTTGGCGGTTTC
>CABJAV010000154.1 GCA_902363675.1 Lachnospiraceae bacterium
ATTCCCAAATCCACCACAAGCGTCAGAAGTCCCTTAACGGTGTCTACGAGGCTATCCCCTATGCCTGCCAGAAAATCCCTGATTGCGTTTCCTGCATCACTGAACTTGTCTCCTATTGAGCTCCATTCACTGTAGTAGGCCGACATCTTACTTTTATATGAATCATCTGTGTTTTCAAACGGAATCACTTTGTTCTCATAAATTTTCTTGCCACCAGTCCCACAGCTTCCATCGCGTCTATGTAACTTTGAACCTTTCGGGAAATTGCATCCAAATGGCTCATATTTAATTTTAAGTCTCGTTTCATTGTGTGTAATTTTCCTTGTATTTAAAAATATTTCTTTTTAAATATTTACACACTCCCCTATTTTCTTACTATAAAATACATCTCTTATAAATTTTCTTGATTAATCTTCATACTCTTCAATTTTATAGGATAATAATC
>CABJAV010000155.1 GCA_902363675.1 Lachnospiraceae bacterium
GTGATCATCGCTCTTGCAATTTTTGTTGCCTGTTCGATATCATTGGAGGCTCCGGTCGTGATCTCACCAAATACGATCTCCTCTGCCGCACGTCCGCCTGTAAATGTAGCAATCTTATTCTCAAGTTCTTTTTTCGTCATCAGATATTTATCACCCTGCTCAACCTGCATAGTGTAGCCGAGTGCACCTGAGGTACGTGGGATGATCGTAATCTTCTGGACCGGTGCTGAATGACTCTGCAATGCAGCTACCAGAGCGTGTCCTATCTCATGATATGCAACAACCTTCTTCTCCTGATCTGAAAGAACCGCATTCTTCTTCTGATATCCTGCAATAACCACTTCTATACTTTCTTCGAGATCAGATTCATTTACAACGGTCCTTCCACTACGGACAGCACGTAATGCTGCTTCATTTATAATATT
>CABJAV010000156.1 GCA_902363675.1 Lachnospiraceae bacterium
CTGTTCTGCCTGCCTTAGCTTATCTTGACATTCCTCTGTCATGATTTCGGCAGCGTGCGTTTTCTCTTTCTCGCTCTGCAATAATTCTTTTGTTTTCCTCAAGTCGTTCTTTAAGGCTTGAATGTTCCCTGCTCTGTTCTCGCTGTTTAACCTCTCGTTCAAGGTCAGCGATTCGTCGAGCTGCATTTTCAGTTCCCGGATAGTCCTGTCTTTCTGGTCGAGTTCTTCCTGCATCTGCTCTGTCAGCAGAAGCAACTCTTCCAGTTGATCGTCGCTCTTTGAGTTTCTTAATTCGTTCATCAATCGACCTTCCTTTCTCTAATTGCTGTTCAAGTTCAGTAATTCGCTGTTCTGTTTCTGCAATAGCCGGTTCTCGCTGTTTAATTTCTGTGCCAATTCCTGCCATTGCTGATTTTCGTCTGT
>CABJAV010000157.1 GCA_902363675.1 Lachnospiraceae bacterium
TCCACACCTCATGCCCACCCTTTTCAACGGATGTGGCTTCGGACCTCCAATGCCTTTTACGGCATCTTCATCCTGGACATGGATAGATCACCCGGTTTCGGGTCTACTCGTACTGACTTAACGCCCTGTTAAAACTTGCTTTCGCTTCGGCTCCAGACCTGAAGTCCTTAACCTTGCCAGTACGCGTAACTCGCCGGACCGTTCTACAAAAAGTACGCGGTTGATCATATAAAGATCTTCCACAGCTTGTAAACACAGGGTTTCAGGTTCTCTTTCACTCCCCTCCCGGGGTCCTTTTCACCTTTCCTTCACAGTACTATGCGCTATCGGTCACTAAGTAGTATTTAGGCTTACGGGGTGGTCCCCGCTTGTTCCATCAAGGTTTCTCGTGTCTCGATGTACTCTGGATACCGCCATGTCA
>CABJAV010000158.1 GCA_902363675.1 Lachnospiraceae bacterium
AAATAAATTAGCTTCTTTCCAACTTTCTCGAGGACTAAATCCCCAAAGACATTTGACACACATATCTTCAGAATCTACGCCTAAATTCAAGTATGCCATGGCTATATTTATATCTACATTTACGGATGGATTACAATCAAAAGATCTTTCCTTTATAAAGTATCTTTCCTTTGCGTTTCCTATTTTACTACCTCTAACTATTTCAAATTTCATCTCTTTTTCCTCTATCTACTATTGTGCAACAAAATTAAAGTGAACTACGGTATTTGTACTCGTGTCTACTACTAATTCCCAAGTACCTGTTGAACCTCTAAAGGTCCCTGATACATCCCATCTAAGACCCGATTGCAAAATTGTATCTGGAACAGGATCGGCGGATTCCATAATTTCCTTTAATAAAAGTGTTGTCCCATCTGAAT
>CABJAV010000159.1 GCA_902363675.1 Lachnospiraceae bacterium
AAAATGAAAAGCCAATATAATAAGACAATTACAGCCTGTTTTGTAGGTTATATTGTACAAGCTATCGTTAATAATTTTACACCACTGCTTTTTTTGTTTTTTCAGAAATGCTATCATATTCCAATTTCCAAAATTACATTGTTAGTGACTTTTAATTTTGGGATACAACTACTGGTTGATCTTCTTTCTGTCAGATTTGTTGATAAAATAGGATATCGGATATCAATGATTATAGCTCATGTTCTAGCAGCGGCAGGATTATTCCTTCTTACAGTTTTACCAGAGATTTTACCAGTTTCCTTTATTGGAATTTTGATTGCTGTAATGATCTATGCGGTAGGTGGTGGACTTTTGGAAGTCCTAGTCAGTCCAGTTGTTGAGGCTTGCCCATCCGACAATAAGGAAAAAGCAA
>CABJAV010000160.1 GCA_902363675.1 Lachnospiraceae bacterium
AAAATGAAAAGCCAATATAATAAGACAATTACAGCCTGTTTTGTAGGTTATATTGTACAAGCTATCGTTAATAATTTTACACCACTGCTTTTTTTGTTTTTTCAGAAATGCTATCATATTCCAATTTCCAAAATTACATTGTTAGTGACTTTTAATTTTGGGATACAACTACTGGTTGATTTTCTTTCTATCAGATTTGTTGATAAAATAGGATATCGAATATCAATGATTATAGCTCATGTTCTAGCAGCGGCAGGATTATTTCTTCTTACAGTTTTACCAGAGATTTTACCAGTTTCCTTTATTGGAATTTTGATTGCTGTAATGATCTATGCGGTAGGTGGTGGACTTTTGGAAGTCCTAGTCAGTCCAGTTGTTGAGGCTTGCCCATCCGACAATAAGGAAAA
>CABJAV010000161.1 GCA_902363675.1 Lachnospiraceae bacterium
TTTTTTGGATTGTTCCATCCCGTAGCATCGGTCAGTACCCGTTTCCATTGCAGGCGGTTTCTTGCACCAATCTTCTGGATTCCGTTTTCATCTAATACAGGGATACGGATTCCATGACGGTCAGGGTTTTTCTTATCCTGCCACCAGTTCGGATGGGATTCATCAATCACGATATTTCCGCTTTTATCTCTGACAAAATCCCAATCTTTGACTTCTTTCTTCCCCCAAGAATGATCCGGGTTAAAAGGGCGCATTGTCAGAAGCAGATGGACATGAGGATTGCCATCCCCTTTGTCGTGGATACTCCAATCAGCACACATTCCCTTATCCACAAATGTTTTTTTGATATAGTCGGCTGTATATTGAATCTGTTCCTGTCTGCTCCATTCTTT
>CABJAV010000162.1 GCA_902363675.1 Lachnospiraceae bacterium
CCGAAAAGGATTTAAAAACCACACCCGGATCAGACTGTGCATTGAACGCACTTGCCATTGATAAACCGCTTGAATATGCAAAATTATATCTTGATGAAACAATGCAGATATGGGTAGATGCAGAAGATTCATTAGAACTATGGTGAAAAATCTTTCATTAAAGTCACCTCCCATATTAAACCTGTTATCTTACCTATATCCTTACGCTTTCCTATCAAAAGACGTTTTCTCTTCCAAATAGTTCGGCAGTTCTTTCAATTCTGAGCTTTGGGCATTCTTTTGCGTATGGTATTCATTGAAGTAAATTCCGTAAAATTCTCTTTCCTTTTCCCGCTCAGCCGGAGTTCTTTCGCATCCCCATCCATAACTAT
>CABJAV010000163.1 GCA_902363675.1 Lachnospiraceae bacterium
CTGCGC
The DNA here is from genome assembly GCA_902363675.1 of Lachnospiraceae bacterium. Lineage (GTDB taxonomy): Bacteria > Bacillota > Clostridia > Lachnospirales > Lachnospiraceae > Roseburia. The sequence goes on from CABJAV010000163.1 coordinate 7, forward strand.
TCTGATGATACACATCCCGCATGGCTGGCGCAATGGAAGAACCTGGCATATTCTGTCCAGATGAAATCGGCGGTACGCCAGGCGTATGGAGTGGTTCCATGTAACTTCCACCTGAATGCGCTGCCGGATTTTTGTAACTGTGCGCGGATGTCGTGACATCCCCAGCAGAAGGCTGTTTCGGGTTTACAGATGATGAAAGACTTTCCGTACCGGAACTCTCCCCATCGGAAGACCGGGCTGCGCTCTGATGATACACATCCCGCATGGCTGGCGCAATGGAAGAACCTGGCATATTCTGTCCAGATGAAATCGGCGGTACGCCAGGCGTATGGAGTGGTTCCATGTAACTTCC
>CABJAV010000164.1 GCA_902363675.1 Lachnospiraceae bacterium
GTGAAACGAATCGTTACCAAGCGACATTTTTTACTTAATAAAAATGTTGTATCATTCAAGAACGCTTCTATAAAAGAAGCAACCTTAAAACAGTAAATCAGGACATTGTTTCTGATTAAAAGCCAGATTTAATTCTGGCAGGACAAAACTTTTTAACATGAGAGTTTGATCCTGGCTCAGGATGAACGCTGGCGGCGTGCTTAACACATGCAAGTCGAACGAAGCACTCTATTTGATTTTCTTCGGAGATGAAGATTTTGTGACTGAGTGGCGGACGGGTGAGTAACGCGTGGGTAACCTGCCTCATACAGGGGGATAACAGTTGGAAACGACTGCTAATACCGCATAAGCGCAC
>CABJAV010000165.1 GCA_902363675.1 Lachnospiraceae bacterium
AACCAAAAGAGAACGAAAGGCTCGAAGGTTTCTGAAACATCCCGGTTCCAAAGAAACAAGGTAAACAAGCATGAGATGCCCACAGAGTGTGGACGTAGAAAGAAAAGGAGAGATGACTTATGTTAATGCCTAGTATTTTTGGAGAGAATTTATTTGATGACTGGTTTGATAGTTTTCCATTCTATGATATGGACAAAGAGATTAACAATACAGAGAAGAAGCTTTATGGCAAGAAAGCCAGCAGAATCATGAAGACCGATATCAAGGAGAAGAAAGACGGCTATGAATTGGTAGTTGATCTTCCAGGATTCAGCAAAGATGAAATTAAAGCATCTGTTGCAAACGGATATCT
>CABJAV010000166.1 GCA_902363675.1 Lachnospiraceae bacterium
CTTCTTACAGTTTTACCAGAGATTTTACCAGTTTCCTTTATTGGAATTTTGATTGCTGTAATGATCTATGCGGTAGGTGGTGGACTTTTGGAAGTCCTAGTCAGTCCAGTTGTTGAGGCTTGCCCATCCGACAATAAGGAAAAAGCAATGAGCCTGTTGCATTCTTTTTATTGCTGGGGACACGCCGGAGTTGTACTCATATCAACCGTGTTCTTTTATGTAGTCGGTATAGATAACTGGAAAATATTAGCCATTATTTGGGCGGTTATTCCAATTGGAAATGCTTTTGTTTTTTCAAAGGTTCCCATTGCACCATTGCTTGAGGATGGAGATACCGGACTTGGATTAAAG
>CABJAV010000167.1 GCA_902363675.1 Lachnospiraceae bacterium
CACATTCCTCTCTACTTTGGATTAGCACCAACTATAAATCCATTATTACCTACTGTAATAGCAACTTTATGAATTTCTCCGTTATAAGTAAATTCATATATAGGTCTTCCAGTACCTCTTCCCTGATATCCAACGATTTTTCCATTCTCTAGTGCATTCATTACATAATCAGGAATTTGCTCTTGCGTTATTCCTTTATTTAGAAAATCGTCAGCATGCTCAGTAATAATGTGATTTAATCCCGCAGTATCTGTTCCATTTTCTAACCACACTAATTTTCCATCCGCAGTCTTTGTTATTGCAACAATATCCTCTGGATTATACTTTACCCCACTATTA
>CABJAV010000168.1 GCA_902363675.1 Lachnospiraceae bacterium
AAACCGGGTCTTTGAAAGTTCGCACCAGAATAACCGTCGTCCGTGTACCAGCGCAGATTGGAAAAGCCGTTCTGCTTTGCATAGGTTTCAAGGATACGCTTCTGATTGGAAATGGAATTGCTCTCGCCTTGCAGCTCGTCCTCATGGGAAAGTCTTGGGTAAAGGGCGGTAATTGGTTGTTGGTTGGTCTGTCTTAACATAAAATCCTCCGTTTCCGACAGCCAGCCCCACTATTCCGTACCTTGATTGTACCACATGGGGTGGCTGTCTGTATAGCGGCAAAAGCGTCAAATCTGCTTCTTTATGGTCGGTCAAATCGCCGTTTTTTGTGTAGCAG
>CABJAV010000169.1 GCA_902363675.1 Lachnospiraceae bacterium
GCAGGGGCTACTATATGAGGCATGGAAGAAAAAAGAAGAAAAGTATGATGCAATCGATAATGCGACAGCAAAATTATTTACTACGGTAGGAAGTATGCGGAGTATTGCGCGCGAAGGCCTTGAATATATGAAAAAAGCATACAAGAATGGAAATTATGATACAAGTGTGCGTGATTCCTGGCGTATGCGTATGCAAAACTGTTATTTTACCCGGTTTATGCCAACGGACAGTACTGGAAATACAACCATAAACTGGGATGAGATCGAAAAGACCGTTGGAAAGGATGCGTCGGAGATTACAGCGGAGGAATATTATGCATTGTC
>CABJAV010000170.1 GCA_902363675.1 Lachnospiraceae bacterium
TAATATGCTGGAAATTGCTGTTTGTGATGACGATATAGCAGATCTTGAGTGTGCAGTGAATATGCTGCATAAGATTTTTACAAGTCAAAAGATTGCTTATCATATAGAGAAATTTATGTCTGCAAATCAAATGCTTGAAAATATCAGTCGTATTGATATCGGAATTTTAGATATTTCGATGGAAGAACTGAATGGTATTAAACTGGGGAGAAAATTGAAAGAAAAATTTCCAGATGTGAAATTAGTGTATATTACGAGTTATGAAGAATATTGTATGCAGGTCATTAACGAAGTTCATGCATTTTCATTTCTATGTAAACCA